>DATNLC010000097.1:0-62579 GCA_035603075.1 Candidatus Acidiferrales bacterium
ACTAGTTACGGGTGTGGCTCACCCGTTCGGGGTCCAAGTTTTCGGGGGAAGTGGACGCTAAGTTTGACGTCCGAGCATCCAAAGGGAGAGGTGGAGGATTATGCCGAAGACAGTAGGCAATCAGGTTTGGAAATCGTTCGACTGGGCGCTGTGCAGAACAGCGGGGGTAACCTTCGACACGATTCAATTCTTCAATAAGTACCGTCCGAACCCTTCGTTCATTCCTAAGTGGTCTGAAAAGCCGATGCTGAAATCCTGGGAGAAGTCCAAGCCCACGCTCGGCTGGCCGCGCACGACCGATTCGTTGTGTCCTTCCTGCGTACACGAAGCGCGCGAAGCAATCATGAACGGCACGAAAGACTGGACCGACCTGGTACATGAGAAAGTCGGTGAAATTAAAGCGCAGATTATTGAGCGCGACGGCCAAGTCTGGATGGTGAAAGAATGTCCCATCCACGGCAAGTGCGAAGACTTAATGGCGGCGGATTCCAAGTTCCTCGAGTGGATTGAAAAGAATTTCCCCGGTCGCGACATCCCGGCGCACAACGATGAAGACATGCACCGGCACGGTTCGAGCACGATTCGCCATGGACGCGGCTCCGTTCTCACCGTTGACCTGACCAACCGTTGCAACATGATGTGCGACCCATGCTTCATGGACGCGAACCAAGTTGGTTACGTTCATGAGCTGAACTGGGAAGAAATTCAAGAAATCCTCGAAAACGCCACAAAGATCAAGCCTCGCCGGCAAATGTCCGTGCAGTTCTCCGGCGGCGAGCCAACTATGCATCCGCGCTTTCTGGATGCTGTGCGTTTCGCACGCAAAGTTGGTTACAACAGCGTGCAGGCCGCAACAAACGGAATCGAGTTCGCGAAGAGCAAAGAATTCTGCGCGCAAGCCTTCGAAGCAGGAATGCGTTACGCCTATCTTCAATTTGACGGAATCGGAAACGACGCGAACAGCCATCGTCAGGTGGGCAACCTGTTCGATGTGAAATTGCGCGCAATTGAGAACATGCATGCGGCTGGTATTGAGATCGTGCTGGTCACCACCATCGTCAACAACGTGAACAACGACCAGGTTGGCCCCATCGTGAAGTTTGCGATGGAGAACCCCAAGAAAATCTCTTTCGTCTCGTTCCAGCCGGTTTCCTTTACTGGGCGCGACGAAGAAATCACTCCGGAACGCCGTCTGCGCCAGCGCTACACGCTTTCGCATTTGGCAAAGGACGTTAGCGCGCAGGTGGGCAAGATTGAGCCGACTCGCGATTGGTTCCCCATATCGCTGATCAGCCCCTTCGCTGATTTTGCCGACCTGGCACACGGCCCCGAGGCTCAATGGGGACAGATGAGTTGCGGTTGCCATCCGAATTGCGGAGTAGGCACCGCCGTCATGATTAACAAGGAAAACAAGGAATGGGCGCCGGTTCCCAAGTTCCTGAACGTTCCTGGACTTGTGGCTGATATCAGCAAGATCACGGATGCGTCGCGCGGCAAGAAATTCTCCGCTTATATGGCCGCGATGGCGCTGTTGAAGCACTACCATCCGTTCCAGGCGCCGCCGAGTTTGCGGCTCAAGGATCTCTGGAAAAAGTTTGACAAGACATTCGGTGTGAAGAAGCAAACGGCGACCATCAAGGACTACGGCAGCGTTGGTCCGGACCGCACACTGGAAGACGCCATGAAGCGCCGCAAAGACCCGTGGAACTTCTTGTTCCTCGCGGGAATGTGGTTCCAGGACCTCTTCAACTACGACTTCCGCCGCACTGAAATGTGCATCATTCCTTACGCCACGCAACAGGGTGAAATTTCCTTCTGCGCCTACAACACAGGAATCGGCTGGCGGAAGATTATCGAAAACATGTACAAAAACGCGACCGTCGCGCAATGGTATAAAGAGCACGGCAAGCACGAAATTTTCGCCAAGGGCAAGAAGGTTGACCTCAAGAGCTACGAACATACGCTGCGCATCGACGAAGACGATGCAGCCCGCGTTCGTCACCTGGAGCACGACATTCCTCTTACCGCGGCCGAGGAAGATCGCGCGCGCCGCCGCAAGGCAAACGAAGAAGCTGCCAAGGTCCGCCGGATTTACGAAGAGCTCGTGCTGAAGAAGTCCACCGAGACCGTCGTACAGATTGGCTCGATTCAGCAGATTCAGATGGCGGTTCCCGGCGCAACCGTAAAGCCGGTGCAAATCGCCGGCGCCAATGGCAACGGTAATGGAAACGGTCACGCGAACGGCAATGGGCACAAGAACGGCAGCGGCGAAGTGAAAGCCGAAAAGACCAATGCCGAAGAAGCAACAGTCGCCGGCGATTAAGCCTCGTTAACTTCGTGTAGATTTGACCAACAGCCTCGGCTTCAGCCGGGGCTGTCTTTTTTTGCGTGCGAGATCTAGCGTGTCAGCGCGAATATTTGTTCGCGTACGGTGGCGTTTCGACTCCTGAGATTAATCGAGGATCGGCAATCGGAGCACCGGGCACGATCGGAAGCGGAACGACGCCGGCCCAAATGGGAAGCAGGTAATCTTCTGCATCGTCTTTCGGTGGCCCGGAGCGAATCTTTGCGGAAACTTCGGCAAGCGGCAGAGATAGCACAGTTGTGGCCTTCAGCTCTGATTCCGTTGGCAACCGGACATCCTTCCAGCGCCCGCGCACGATGTGCTCCGTGAACGCTTCCAGCGCGCCAATTTTTTCAGTGCGGTCTTCCACGAGAGTGGCGCGGCCGAGAATCACGACCGAGCGGTAATTCATCGAGTGATGAAACGCTGCACGAGCGAGCACCAATCCGTCCAAGAGGGTCACGGTGACGCAAACCTGCACCCCTTCGGCCAGAGTACGTAACATGCGGCTTGCTGCTGATCCGTGGATATAGAGCGTTTCGCCTACGCGGGCGTAGCCGGTTGGAATCACGAACGGCTGGCCGTCGACTGAAAATCCGACGTGGCAAATCAACCCCTGGTCCAAAATCGGGAAGACAGTTTTCGAGTCGTAGGCGCCGCGGTCAGGCAAACGCTTGACTCGGGTACGTTCTGTTCGTTTGAATTCGTTCATGTGGAAAGCGTAGGCTTGGAGTCATGATGCTACAAGAGCCAATCTGGCTGCGCCGTACGATACGTCGAACTGCGTAAAACCCAGCCCTAAGCATCGCGCCGGGTGAGCCGAGACTTCGTGCGCGCTCGATTTACTGTGGTTTGGGCTGAATGTGCACTATGCGAAAGCCAGTGTAGGGCGGGTCCGCCGGCTGATAACGAGCTTTGGCGTCCGCAGGCCGGTCTGCGCTTCCGCCGAGGGTCTTACCTGAACCGTCAGAAGCTACCGCCCATTCGGCAACATTGCCGCCGAGGTCGAAGACGAGCTCCTCGCTTTCGTCTCCTTCGGCTGCGAAGCTCCCCACTTCGCGCAACAACGGCGCATCGCCGGGCAAGTCCTTGATCTTCGCTTCCAGCTTCTGCGCGTCTTCTGGATTCACCGAGTATCCTGCCCAATAGTCCAGAGTATTTTCTCCGGGATGATCCTTATATAGCGCAAGGGCTTCGTTTTCGTTCGGCAGGCGATAGGTCTCGGCGGTCAGGTCGCTAAGCCACTTGCAATATGCTTTCGCCTGATCGAGGGTGATTCCGCTGGCGGGAAAATTTTCCGTGCCGGCGTCGAATTTGTAGTCCTTGTCGAAAGCAGCGAATTGTGCGCGCGTGACTTCAAATCGGCCGATTTCAAAGTTTCCGCGCCCCACAGTTTCGGGGAGCAATACATCCGGCGCCGAATTTTCCGGAATCGAAGGCGGACGGAAGGGCACGCCATAAAGCGCGCCAGCTTTTTGAATGGAACGCCTTTTCAGCGCGATATCGAGCGGCGAGCCCTTTTTCAAGGCTTCGTTTTCCGGCGGATTAATCTTGAACAGATATTGATCGAACCACGCGTTCTCTTCGTTCAGTTTGCGGAGCTGATGAGTGAGCTTGCGCGGGCCGTGCGCTTCGCCGGGGAAAAGCACGAGTTTCACCGGGGCCTTTCCTATGGAATAAAGCGCGCGGTAATGCGTCCAGCCTTGTTCCGTGGGAACTTGCCGGTCGATCGTCCCGAAGAAAATCAGCGTCGGAGTTTTCACGCGATCCATCTTGAAGAGAGGCGATTTCTGGATATAAAGCTCGGGATCTTCGAGAGGTGTTTTCCCGAAATAATAGTGGTCGAAAGACTCTCCGAAATCGACGTTGGCCCAGTCGCTAATCCATTCGACGTCTCCGGCACCGACAACTGCGGCTTTATAACGGTCGGGATTTGTTACCGTGAGCTGGATGGACAGAATCGAACCATTCGACCAGCCCATCGCACCAATCTGCTCAGGATCGACAAGGCCTCTAGAAATCAAATAATCAACGCCGCGCTCGATATCAGGAATTTCCAGGTCGTAATATTTTCCGCAGCAGATCGATTCCACCCATTTCAAACCGTAGTCCGCGCTTCCGTGGTAATTCGTTTTGAGCACGAACGCCCCACGTTCAGTCAGCAAATTCGGGGCGTAAGCCATGCGCTCACTCCAATTATCACGGTCGGCAGAAGTAGGGCCTCCGTGCGTCGCCACGATCATCGGGTAAGATTTGCCGCGCTCGTACTCGTCCGGATAGTACAGGATGCCCTCGACTTCGTCGTCGTTCGCGCCTTTCCAGTGAACGATCTCCGTTTTCGCGATTGTCTTATTTTTGAATTGTGAATTCAGGTCAGTCAATTGTTCCGGCGACCCAATCTTGGTTCCGTCGAGCTTAGCGCGGTACCACTGCGTTGGCAGGCTGGCTGTGGAATATTCGTAAAGGAGCGTGCGGCCATCTTCGCCGAGTTCAAATTCAAAATAGTTTCTGCTGTTATCTCCGGTGATCGATTTGCGGGACCATGTAGCGCCGTGGCGAGTGTAGCGCACGGGCTTGGTGTAGACGCCGTCTGCAAGCAAGGCGATGAAGCCGTCCTTCGTAGCTCGCAGCGAGCCATCCAGCGACCGATCCCAATCGAGATTTACTTCGGTTGTGGTGGCAGCGGCCAGATCGTAGAAATAAACTTTCCTGACTGTCGCGGTCAAAAAAGTTTTGTCGCTCGAATAGGGCGTGACAACGTAAAAGCCCGAGCTGTCGACACTCCATTCGAAATCATCCGGCTGAATTCTAGTCTCGGTGAAGATTTGGGTTCGTTTGCCGCTGGCAATATCGACGATGTAAGTTGCCGGCGGAGTTTTCTGATCCCAAGCGAAGCTCAGTTCACGACGGGCGACGGCGACGACTTTCGTTTTGTCGCGGGAGACTTGGAACTGAAGAATCCAATCGTCATTGTCCGTAAGACGCGTGACCTTTTTGTCTTTTAGTGAGAGTCTGAACAGCCGCACCGGCGCTTTGTGCGCAGAGTCGTCCACTACGTCGGAGTCATCTTTTCGCTCTTTGGTTTCGCGCTCGAAAAGTGACGGCTGTTCTTCGGCGCTGAAAAGCAGGGTGTCGTTATCCAGCCATTCGTATTGCTGCACGCCGCGCTCAAAGTCCGTGGCGTGCCAAGGCTCTCCGCCTGAAACGCTTAGCAGCCAAATCTGCATGGGCGCAACATCAGGTTTTGGCTTAGGCAGCGGCCTATTGCTGAGAAACGCGATCGTCTCGCCCGAAGGCGACCAGCGCGGGTGCGAAACAGTGTTTGTGCCGCGGGTGAGCTCGATTTCTTTTTTTTCGGTCAGGCTTGAAAGATATAGATTGCTAACGCGCTCATCTTTCTCCTGGTCGCCGGTGTTCTTCACCCAAACGGCCCGTTTGCCGTCGGGAGAAATGCGGAATTCCGCAGCGGTCTCCTGGAAGATTACGTCTTCCGCTTTCCATGGATATTTCTTTGAGGCCGGGGCGGGCGGCGTCGACTTGGCATTTGAGACATCCTGGGCAGGCAGGTTTTGTGCAATCGCGAAAACCACGAGCGCAAGAAGAATCCGCACTCCCCGATAAGATGGATATTTCGCACTCATAAAGCCCCCTGAAACCAGCATGCTCTGAAGAAGATGTCCAAACGTTTTAGAAAACTACCACAGAGTGACTAGCGCGGATAATGCCGCGTTATTCGGTAGTGATACAGTCTCAACTTACGCGACAGAATAGTACTGCCCGCTGCCACGATCTCTGGAGGCCAGAATGAGAGCATCTATGTTTTACCGAATCGCTGCCTGTTTTTTCGTCGAGCAATTTCAGATAGAATGCAGCTAAGGAGCAGCGCAATGGCAATGAGCCGCGAGCAAGCGCGCAACGAACATACAACCAAGATGGGACACGATCAGTTCAACGAAACCATGTACGGCGTAGTCTGCGCCGCTTGCCACAATTACATTCTGATCGACCGCACGAATTGCCCGCCATCCTGCCGCGAGCACGAGTCCTGCCGCCAGGCCTACGCCTGATTAATCAGCAAAGTGTTAATTGCCGAAGCCGCCGCTAGTCCGTGGGGCTGAGGGGAACGGTTTGAGGACATTGAATCAAGATTGCGGCGTCGGAGAGTCGTCAGCGCGCTTCCTGGGGCGAACGCGCTGGAAATTATTTTCGGGGTAGCGGGATAAGAATAAGGAGTGGTAAAAACTCATAGGAGGCGATTATGGCGACGACAAAAGTCGGGATAGCACCAATGAAGGCCGCGCAGGTTCCGAAGCCCGGCGCAGATTTCGAGATCGTCGAGCGCCCGGTTCCGACGCCGGGTGCAAGACAAGTGCGTGTGAAGGTGCAGGCTTGTGGCATTTGCCACAGTGACTCGCTGACGAAAGATGGCCAGTGGCCGGGCATTCAGTATCCGCGCGTTCCGGGACACGAAATCGCGGGGATCGTCGATGAAGTGGGCGCAGGCGTTACGGACTGGAAGAAGGGGCAGCGCGTCGGGGTTGGCTGGCACGGCGGGCATGACGAAACATGTCTCTACTGCAGGCGCGGAGATTTTCGCAATTGCGTGAATATGCAAATTCCGGGCATCAGTTATGACGGCGGATACCAACAATATATGGTGGCTCCCGCGAATGCAGTCGTGGCAATGCCGGATGGTTTAGGTGACGTGGAAGCGGCTCCGTTGCTCTGCGCGGGAATTACTACATACAACGCGCTGCGGCGCAGCGGCGCGATGCCGGGCGACCTTGTTGCAATCCAGGGCATCGGTGGCCTGGGTCACCTGGGAATTCAGTTCGCGAACAAGCTTGGTTACAAGGTGGCGGCTATCGGGCGCGGTTCTGAAAACGCGGCGCTGGCAAAAAAGCTTGGCGCAAACGTTTACATCGATAGCAAAGCCACGAAAGCAGCAGAAGAATTGCAAAAATTAGGAGGCGCGCAAGCCGTTCTGGCCACAGCGCCCAGTTCGAAAGCGATGTCCGAGCTGATCGACGGACTGGCACCAAACGGGAAGCTCATTGTAATCGGTGCGACGTTCGATCCCATCGAGGTCACACCGGCCCAGCTCATTATCGGCAGCCGCACGATTCAAGGGTGGGCATCCGGAACACCTGCGGACGAAGAAGACACGCTGCATTTCGCCGAACTGAGCGGCGTGCGTCCGATGATCGAAACTTATCCATTGGAAAAAGCGGCTGAGGGTTACGCGCGCATGATGAGCGGCAAAGCACAGTTCCGCGTGGTGCTGACAATGTGAAGAAGGTCAACGCGCTTGCCGCAGATGTCTTGCAAGTGTGAGATCTAACCCCGGGCCTGCAGAAAAGAAAAACGCAACGCGTACAGTACCCCGCGAATTGAAGTTGTGACCAAGCTGAACGATGGTGTCGCGCGGGACAATCGTGAACGGCGGTCAGCCGCCAAACTATTGATTTCATGGGGCGTAAATTTCCCGAATCTGACTTGCCGCCCACAACCATTGGGGGGCATCCTATCGAAGTGACGTGGAAATCGATTTCTCCCACGTCCAGAAAGAGATTTCCGAGAAGAGGGGATTCACAAACCAGTAACATTCACGCGCGATATTTTGCCCACCGGCCGGCATTTTAATTTAGCTCAATCTAAAATCGCCTTAGCGGAAACGAAAAAAGGGGAGGAATGCAATGCCACATGTAGCTGTTGGCAAGGAAAACTCAGGAAATATCGAGCTGTACTATGAGGATCACGGCAAGGGTCAACCGGTCGTCCTGATTCACGGATATCCGCTGAATGGCGCTTCATGGGAGAAGCAGGTTCCGGTTCTCTTGAACGCAGGGCACCGCGTTATAACTTACGACCGCAGGGGATTCGGCAAGTCCAGCCAGCCAACGACGGGATACAACTACGACACTTTTGCCGAGGACCTGCACAAGTTGATAACGCATCTCGAATTACGCGACTTCGCTCTGGTTGGTTTCTCGATGGGTGGAGGCGAAGTAGCGCGCTACATTGGGAAATACGGATCAAAGGGCGTGAGCAAGGCCGTCATCTTGTCCGGTGTTCCGCCATTTCTTTTGAAGACGCCGGACAATCCGGAGGGAGTGGACCAAAGTGTTTTCGACGGAATCGAGAAAGCCGTTACCGCGGACCGTTATGCGTTCTTCACGGACTTTTTCAAGAATTTCTATAACACGGATGTGCTGCTGAACAAACGTGTAAGCGAACAGGCCGTGCAGGCGAGTTGGAACGTGGCGGCATTTTCTTCAGCTACTGCCAGTCTTGCGTGCGTGGCGACCTGGCATGAAGATTTCCGTAAGGACTTGGCGAAAATTGATGTGCCAACGCTGGTGATGCACGGGGACGCAGACCGGATTTTGCCAATCAACTCCGCGGGGGCGCGGACTGGCAAGTTGATCAAGGGAGCCCGCATGGTGGTCGTGAAGGACGGGCCGCACTGCATATCGTGGACGCACGCAGACGAAGTGAACACTGAATTGGTGAGCTTTCTCGGAAAAGCTGCAGTGCAGGGCGCAATCTAGGCGCCTTGAAGTGACGTTGGTGAATCGAGACGAAGCTCGCATTCATAGGAGCCAGGAAGAAATGAGACGGTCGGCGAGGAGACACGCCGCGCTCCGCGGAACCAGGCATGGTGCGTCCGATAATTAAAACACATCCGCATCGAAAATGCAGGCGCGGCTTAGGCTCGCGTGACGAGCCGTAAGGCGTGCGTCGCTCTGACAATGTGAAAGTGGGTCCGCACGCAGTGTCGCTCGCGCTATCTCACCGCGCATTAGTGCGCAACCGACTGTGCTGACGATGTTTTCCAAAAGTTCTAAACGTTTTTCAAGAAAGAAGACACGTCTACCGTGTCGGATGTTTCCGGTGGGGGGCGGCTCAACCTTTCGCCTCGCTCCGAATTTTAATCGGGCCGTGCAAAGATTTGTCGGCAGCGCATCCCCTCCCTTCACCGCCTGCGGGGAATTTTTAACGCAACAAAAAATCCCGGGGCGCATCACATAGGGTGAGTTGGAATCACTTTGGAGAGAGAATGGACTACGTCAATCTTGGCCATACAGGCCTTAAGGTTTCGCGCATCTGCCTGGGTTGCATGACCTACGGGCGACCAGCCACCGGAAAAATCAAGCCGGGCAGCCACACCTGGGCCCTGAATGAAGAAGAGAGTCAGCCTTTCTTACGTCAGTCGCTTGATTTGGGAATCAATTTTTTCGATACCGCCAACGTTTATTCAGCGGGGGCCGGCGAAGAAGTCCTTGGGCGATTTCTAGGGGCACATGCCCGACGCGAGGCTGTTGTAATCGCGACTAAGGTGCATTCCCCGATGCGCGACGAGCCGAATGGAAAAGGCCTCTCGCGAAAAGAAATCCTTTATGAACTCGACCAGAGCCTGCGTCGTCTCGGAACCGACTACGTGGACTTGTATCAAATCCACCGCTGGGATTACGAGACGCCGATCGAAGAAACGCTTGAAGCGCTGGCCGACGTAGTCAAGTCCGGCAAGGTTCGGTATATCGGAGCGTCCTCGATGTATGCGTGGCAATTCACGAAGGCGTTATATCTTGCGGATCTCCACGGTTGGACGCGATTCGTTTCCATGCAGAATCATTACAATCTGCTCAATCGAGAAGAAGAACGAGAGATGATGCCGCTCTGCCAAGCCGAAGGCATTGGTGTCCTTCCATGGAGTCCGCTGGCGCGAGGACGTCTGGCACGCCCGTGGCAGACCGAGAGCACGAAACGGCTCGAGACGGATCAGTTTGGCAAGACGCTGTATTCGAAGACAGAAGAAGCGGACCGTAAAGTGGTCGACCGACTCGGCGGGCTCTCCGAAAAGCGTGGGGTTCCCCGGGCTCAACTTGCGCTTGCCTGGATGCTCAGCAAACCGTTTGTCACTTCGCCGATTGTGGGCGCTACCCAGCCGAATCATCTTACCGATGCAGTCGCCGCACTATCGCTGCGCCTTACACCCGAAGAGATTGCGTCGCTCGAAGAGCCGTACACGCCACACCCGGTGGCCGGTTTTAGCTGAGCTAAAAAGCTGCGCCGCGCGGGACGATTTGTTTACGCAGCACGAAGCGGAGCTGGCGGTACGACGACCTCAACAATTCCGGTCGCTACGTCGTACACGAGGCCGGATATAAGCCACGCGGCCGGCAATGCGGGAATCGCGCGGAGCGCAGCGACGTCGGCTGCAACCGCCGCGCGGGGATTGGTGACTGCCTTTTCCTTGAGTTCGCCTTCCGGTATTTGAAAATAGTGTGCAAGCATGGCGGAGTCGTCGGCCAGACGAGCTATTCCGCAATCAGTGTGCTGAAGCACGATGATGTGAAACTCCCCGCCGCCACCCGGAACCTTTCCGGCAACCTCACCGATTCTTCCGAGTAGACCCAACTGCTCCAAAAGCCCCGGAGTGAATCGTCCGCCGATGTTGCGCAGCACGACGGCTTCACCCGGTTTAGTTCCCAGGACGTGAGCCGGATCCGCACGCATATCAGCGCAACCGATGATGATCGCTTTTACGTTGGGCATCGCCCGCGCAAGCGAGGGCATAAGTGTTCCGGCAGTAGACTGCTGAACGGCAAATTCCTTGTTACGTTGTAGCAAGTGGTCGAGATTGTTCATGCTGAGCCTCCATGAGGTTTGATGCAAAAGCGTGATTGGTTAGAAGCGGCGAATTTAGATGCCGCGCTCGCAGACTCTCTCGTTCGCCATCCGATACAACTGTAAATCATTTTCGATGAGGACCGAGGAAATTTCCACATTTCCGAGATTTCCACATCTAAAAATGTTCGCGGTGTGGTTGACTGATTTTCTACGCGGAGTTACAAGAGTTTTGCCAAAGCTTTCGAATCATCTGAGTCTTCGTAACACGGCAAGCGAAAGTTTGACGAGCTATGCAGGGCACGGACGATAGAACGGCTTCGACACAGTCGGAATGGTACGGCATCACGGCGAAGCCCAGGGTTGGTCAGTGGCGGGCTATGCATGACTGCGACAAGCGAAAGCTTGACCAGACATCGCGACGCAAACCACGGACCGATCCAGCGGAATTTGTTGTGGCCCGCTTCACCCGGTAAAACGGGAGAACGCTCGGCAGCCTTTACCTTTCGCGACTAAAGAGAGGGGCGAGCAATCGCCCCTTTTCCTTTTGGGGAGACGTTTCGGCCGCTTGTTGTTCTCTTCTCCGGGTTGACCTCTGGAACTTTGCCTTCCGTAAGTATAGAGTTTTGTGTACGTATGACACCGGGCGGGGCTCGTCAAATGGTGATCGACGGCATGGATTACGCCGCTTACCGCGAGACGGGCTCCTCACTTCACGACTCGGACAAGAATCGGCTTTTCGGTTCCGAACATTACAAGTCGGACCGGCCAGTCTACAAGCCCAGCCACTGGGCCGAAGGCGATTTTGAGGAAAAGATGGCGACGCTGCTCGTCTGGGCAAACGTCCTCAACCGTTCCCTTCCGGCCTTCCAAGAAGCACAGCGACTCCTCGAAGACGAAGACTCGATAATCGGGCGGTTGATCCAGCGCGCCCGCAAGCAAATAAACAAAAATGCGCTGCAGCCCCATGATATTAAGCTCGTGGTAGTCCAGTCGTTTGGTACGCAGTTCGAGGCGGAGTTAGCCAAGGGCGTGCTGGAGGAGTCGGGCGTTCCGGCAATCATTCAGGGTGACGCGGCGGGAAGAATGCGTGAACACCTCGCGTGGTCCGGCGCAGGATTTAAAATTCTGGTGCGCGAGGACGACGCAGCGAAGGCGCGTGATGTACTCGCTTCACCAGTGGAAGGAGACGACGGCGCTGGCACGCACTCCGAAACCGACGACGATTCCTTCCCACCGTGGCGCCGCTTTAGCTAGAGAGTCATCAATCGTAAACGAATAAGAGATCAGGCCAAGTTGCATTCGAACTCGGAAGGAGATTGGGCATGAAACAAGCGGAAACATGGTTGCGGGTCTTGCGTGCGGCACTAGTTGTTTCTGTGATGCTCGCGGCATTTCCGTTGCTGGCACAAGGCCAGGGAAAGGAACTTCTTATGGAACGCCTTAAGGAACATACGACTGCTTATCGCACGATACAGATTGACGGTCTCTCCATTTTTTACAGAGAGGCGGGGCCGAAGGATGCGCCAACGCTTCTCCTGCTGCACGGGCTTCCCTCTTCATCGCGGATGTTCGAGCCTCTGTTCGCACGGCTTGCGGATCGTTATCACATGGTGGCGCCGGATTATCCGGGCTTCGGACACAGCGACTGGCCGGACCCGAAAAAATTCGCGTACACGTTCGATCACATCGCCGAGATCATGAATCATTTCACGGAAACGCTGGGACTATCGCACTACTCGCTTTACATGCAGGATTATGGCGGGCCGGTGGGATTTCGCATGATTTTGGCGCATCCGGAGCGAGTGGAATCGCTGATCGTTCAGGACGCGGTGGCGCACAACGAAGGGCTGGGTGCGAATTGGAAAGGGCGGCGGGCGTTTTGGGCCGATCGCGCCGCGAATGAAAGCGCGCTGCGCGTGAATCTGCTGTCGATGCCGACCACGCGGGCACGGCACGTGGGAGACGATCCCAACGTGGAACGTCACGACCCGGATTTGTGGACCGATGAATATTATTTTCTCAACCAGCCCGGGCAAGGCGACATTCAAAGCGACCTTTTCTACGACTACCGCACGAACGTCGAGAATTATCCGAAGTGGGATGCATGGATGCGCGAGAAGCAGCCGCGTCTGCTGGTGATCTGGGGCAAGTATGAGTCGTCGTTCGATCCGTCGGAGCCGGAATCCTACCGCCGCGACGTGCCGAAGGCGGAAATCCACATCGTCGACGGCGGCCATTTCGCGCTGGATACGGCGGCGGACGAGATCGCATTTATCGTGCGGGAGTTTATGAAGTAGCGGCGGGCTCTGCCGGGTGACAGTGGGTGGGCAGTCGGAGTCAAGGTCGGTCAGTGTGACATCTAAACCCGGACCCTTTGCAGAAAGAAAAACGCAAAGAGTCCGGTACCCCCGCGAGTTGACATTGTGATGAACTGAATGCTGGTGCCGCGCGGGACGTCCGGCCACCCGACCAGAATCGGAGGACAAGAAGAATGAGGCCGTTTCTAAAGAAGTATAAGCTGAACAACCAGGAAGTAGCTCAAATACTCGAGGATTTTCTTCAGGGCAATGGCAGGCCTTTGGCCTGGGACGGTTTCACTCTGGGAATGTCATTCGACAATAAGCTTCAAGAGGAGATTCGAATACGATGCCTTCGGCTCAGTGAGGAATTTCCGCCGGACAATTCGAATGAGTATTGCAATGAGCAAGGGCGGACTGTCATCCGCGATTACATTAAGCAGCTCAGAAGTGTGAAGTAAACGGTCATTGCCTGAGATCTGAAAAGCGGGCTTGAATTAGCCATTGGATGACGGCGAAAATCAGCGCGGTGGATACTCCGAACATGAGCAGTCCATTCGCAGCTTCAAGTGGTCCGAGCAATCTCCAAGATGGCGACATAATCACATCACCGTAACCTACGGACGTGTAATTGCCGGCTGAGTGGTAGAACGCTGTTCCGAACTGTGGAAATTCGCCGCAGAACTCTAACAGCACAGCCCAGAGAGCGATCTCTATCAGGTGTGCGACGAGCGTGAACGATATGGTTATGGAGACCATTGCAAAATCGTACCAAAAGCTTGTCCCCACGTGTCCGAGTCTTCGTTGACGAAGAAGGAAATTAACCGCCCCGCTCAAGGGCAGTGCGTGGATAAAGATCGTGCATATGATGGCGCCTACGCCAAAGGCCAACGGCAACAAAATCGGGATTCGAGGAAATTGTGTCATCGTTCTGCCATCTGCCTTTTCACGGCCCTAAGCACCGGCAAGTCAAATGCTTGGGCCACTAGCTCGTAGGAGCGCATGCGGGCGGCGGGGTCGTATGCGTGGGTTGCGATCATTACTTCGTCGGCTTGCGAGCGCGTGGCCATTTCCTGAATTAGGGGGCGGACTTTTTCGGGCGTGCCTACGATTCGGATTTTCTTGAAGAACGCTACGATCTTTTCCTCTTCGGGTGAGTACACGTGCGCAAGGGCTTCCTCGGGACTTGGCAGACGGCCCGGGTGTCCGGTTCGAAGCCGCGCGAACGAGAGCAGCATTGACGAGGCCATGCTCTCAGCGGCTTCGTCTGTGTCGGCGCAAAAAACCGAGAGCGCGAGGATCGCGTACGGTTTGTCGAGCATGCCATCAGGGACAAAGCCGCTGCGGTAGGCGTGCATGGCAACTTCGGGCGAGTCCGGACTGAAGTGGCCTGCGAAGGCGAACGCGACGCCCATTTCAGCGGCAAGCTGTGCTCCGTCATTGCTTGACCCGAGCAGGTAAAGCGGCGGAAGTGGCCTGTCGTCAGGCATTGCGCGGACGGCGCGGAACGGATTGTTGGGCGGAAACGTTCCGCTGCCCCAGGCGATGAGTTCGCCGAGCTGCTCGAGGAAATCGTCGGCGGTGAGAGCTTTCCGCGAACGTCGGAGCGCAAGCGCGGTCAGCGCATCGGTGCCCGGCGCGCGGCCGATGCCAAGATCGATCCGGCCAGGATAGATTGCTTCGAGAAGTTTGTACGATTCGGCTACCTGAAGAGCGGAGTGATTCGGAAGCATCACGCCGCCGGCACCGAGACGGATGCGCGTGGTCATCGAGCCGACATGCGCGATCAGGATTTCAGGGATCGTCGTCGCGATGCCCGGCATGTTGTGATGCTCCGCGTACCACAACCGCGTGTAGCCGAACCGGTCGACTGCTTGAGCGAGCTCGGCAGCGGATTGGAGCGCGGCGACACTCGTACCGCCCTCGACGAGCGGAACCAGGTCGAGCGCCGACAGCGGCAGCAACTTCGGGCCCACCTCTTCGCCAGGTGACGCGCTCTGAGGAGCTTTCGCGGGTGCGATGGTGGAGTTAGGAGGCTGCTTTCGGACGTTGCTCATGTGTGTTTCTAGCGAATCTTCATAAGAACGAAACCGCAGTTTTGGGAACTCTAATAATGTTAAGCACGAAGCTGCCGTCGAAGCTCAACCCCAGATTAGGAGCTTCATGTATTGGATGATACCACCGTGGCAATCTGCCCTGAATTGTGGAGCGGCGTGGCCGGGTTCTCTGCAAATTTTGGTTCGTTGACGGAGGTGATGGATAGCCCGTATAATTGAGGTTTGTCACTAGCTTCAGGAGGCAGCATGTACGCCGTAATTCGCAGCGGGGGAAAGCAGTATCGTGTGGAACCGGGCAAGACCGTTCGAGTCGAGACGCTCGAAGGAAAGTTGGGCGGCAAGATAACCTTCGAAGACGTGCTGTCAGTTCGCACGGACGAAAAGAAGTTCGTTTCCGCCGACGATATCTCGAAAGTGAAAGTGATCGGAAAAATCGTAGAGCAAGGCCGCGGCCCGAGACTGCGAGTTTTGAAGTATAAAACGGGCGGGCAATACAACATTCAGCGCGGCCACCGGCAGAATTACACCGCCGTTCAGGTCAGCGACATCCAAATTCCGTAGGGGATCTTCATGGCACACAAAAAAGGCGGCGGGTCATCCACTAATGGACGCGACTCGCACGGTCAGCGACTTGGAATCAAGCGGTTTGGTGGCCAGCTCGTCACCGGCGGCAGCATTTTGATCCGCCAGCGCGGCACTCACTACAAGCCGGGAAAGAATGTTGGACTGGCGAAGGACGACAGCCTCTTCGCTTTGATTGACGGCGTGGTCTTGTTCGAAGACAAGGGCGGACACGGACGCTACATCAGCGTTCTTACAGTGGAAGAAGCCGGCACGCTAGAATCCGACAGGAAAGCCGCCGCGGCGCCTGCCAACTAACTCTGCACAGTTCTTTACGCGCTCCAACGCACCGGGGCGCGTATTTTTGTCTTCGGACCTTGCGTCGGCGTATGCTCTCTCAGCATCTCTTCTAGCGGGTGATTCATGTTTGCAGATGAAGCAAAGATCTCAATAAAAGCCGGCGATGGTGGCAACGGCTGTGTCGCGTTTCGCAGGGAGAAGTACGTTCCGCGCGGAGGGCCTTCCGGCGGCGATGGCGGACACGGCGCGGATATCTACATCGAAGCCAATCCGCACGACAACACTCTTTTGCGTTATCGCTACAATCGTGAATTTCAGGCTGAGCGCGGAGGACATGGCGAAGGCTCGAATTGCCACGGGGCTTCGGGCGAAGAAATGGTGCTGAAAGTGCCTGTAGGCACTGTGGTTTTCGATGCTGATTCAGGCGAACAACTTTTTGATTTCGTGGAAGCCGGACAGCGGTACCGCGCAGCCAAGGGTGGTCGTGGCGGACGCGGGAACGGGAATCCTCATTTTGTGCGTCCTTGGCACCAGGCGCCGCGAGAACATGAAGACGGCCAACTCGGCGAAGAGCGCCACTTGCGGCTCGAACTAAAATTACTTGCTGATGTCGGACTTGTCGGCTTCCCGAATGCGGGAAAGTCCACTTTGATTTCTCGCATTTCCGCTGCGCGCCCGAAAATTGCGGCGTATCCATTCACTACTCTTGAGCCGCACCTTGGTGTGGTTTCCGCCGATCCTGACGCTGCGCCGGGCCAAGGCCGCGCATTCGTTGTCGCGGATTTGCCGGGATTGATCGAGGGTGCGCATGAGGGTGTCGGTCTGGGTACGCGTTTCTTGAAGCATATTGAGCGGACGCGATTGATCGCGCATCTGGTGGATACGAGCGACGCGAATGACCACGATCCCATCCGCGATTTCGAAATTATCGAGCACGAGCTAGCCTCCTTTAGCCCTACGCTGATTGAGAAGCCGATGATTGTGGTTGCCACAAAGCTTGATGCAACCACAAACCGCGACCGTCTGGAGGAATTGCGTGCTTTTGCCAAAAAGCGTGGCCTTGAATTCCACGCGATATCGTCGGCGAGCGGTGAAGGGATTGTTGAGCTGGTCCGCGGAATGGCCGATGCGCTCGACCGGATCCCGAAACCTTCTATGCCGGTCGAATCAGAAGTGCAACTCGGGCCTTCACGAGAACGTGATGCCGAAGAGGCCCGCGCTGCCTCCGCGGGTCTCGACGAGGCCGATCCAACTCCTCGGACCCCGGAGAAGCGTTGACCCCTCACACGATTCACAGGCCCCACGGTCCGGCGCATCGTCGCTCGGTCGCGCTCTTTGGCGGCACGTTCGATCCCATCCACTCGGGGCACATCGCTGTGGCGCAGGCAGCACAGAGACGTTTTCACCTGGACGCGATTTATTTCGTGCCGTCGTCACGCCCGCCGCACAAAACCAAGCGCGCACTGACGCCATTTCTACATCGTTATGCCATGGTCGCGCTTGCCTGCGCGGATCACGCGGGGTTCCATACCTCGACGGCCGAAGCGCCAGCGGAAGGGGCCGCGGCGCATGTTTTTTACACGGTTGACACAGTGAGGCGCTTTCACCGCGAACATCCCGATGATCATCTATTTTTTATTCTCGGCGCGGATCAGTTCCTTGAAATCCCTACGTGGAAAAACTACGAAGCACTGCTTGAGAGTTGCGATTTCATCATCGCCAGCCGTCCCGGCTTTCGATTAGACGCGTTGCGCTTGGTGATTCCACCCGAGCGGCTCGGCCGCACACCGTCGAACGATCCGAACAAGATCGTGCTACGAAAATCCGTCATTCACCTCCTTACAACCGTGGCGAGCCATATTTCTTCGACGGAAGTCCGTCATCGCTTGGAACGCAAGCAAACGATTCATGGGCTTGTGCCCGCGCGCGTAGAGGAATACATTCTGGAACAGGCCTTGTACCGGTGACATTCAACTCCCTTCGACCCGAGATTCGAATGGCCGTGGAAGCGGCCCAGGACAAACAGGCCGTGGATATCACGGTTCTGAATCTTTCCGGCGGCGGAGCCTTCGCGGAATATTTTCTGCTTTGCTCTGGCCAAAGCCAGCCGCAAATTCAGGCCATAGGCGAGGCGATTGAAGAGAAACTTCGCCATCAGGGACGCCGCGTGGCACATCGAGAAGGGAAATCCAGCGCGGAATGGGTGTTGCTGGACTATGGTGATTTCGTCGTGCACATTTTCAGCGAGCGCGCGCGGCAGTATTACGATCTCGAAAGGCTCTGGCGGTCTGCCGAGCGAATGACTTTTCCTGCGTCCTCGCCTCCGCCAGGCTCGCAAGAAAATGCCGAAGGTGATGCAACGCAGCAATGACCACGCCGACCATTCCGTGGGTGGCGGAAGATTCCGGTTCGAGGCACTTGCTTGAAATCGCAGAAAAACTTGCCGATACTTCCACCACTGTTCTCATCACGGGAGAAAGCGGCACCGGAAAAGACCAGCTTGCCCGATGGATTCACGAACGAAGTCCCCGACGCGACACTCCCCTATTGAAAATTGACTGCGCCAGCCTGCCCGCGGAACTCGTTGAGTCCGAACTTTTCGGGCACGAACGCGGAGCGTTCACGGGTGCAGTCGCGCGCAAGCCGGGGCGCCTGGAGCTGGCACAGAATGGAACAATCGTGCTGGATGAAATAGCGGCGTTGGCTCCGAGCATGCAGGCTAAGCTCCTCCGAGTTCTCGAGGAACGCACGTTTGAACGCCTCGGCGGCACGGAAACGTTGCACATGGAAGCGCGATTGATAGCGCTCACCAACGCGGACATGCCTAAAGCGGTGGAAAGCGGTCGATTCCGCGAAGACCTTTTCTTCCGGCTGAATGTTTTGGCGATTCACATTCCGCCGCTTCGCGAACGCCGGGCTGATATTGTTCCCCTGGCTTTGCATTTTCTCGCACGACTAGCTCCGGTGCATAGCCGCTCGAACTCGTCGTTCGATCCGAAAGTGCCGGAAACGCTTCAGCAATATGCTTGGCCGGGAAATGTTCGCGAATTAAAGAATGCGGTCGAGCACGCTCTGGTATTTGCCAAACAACCGTTATTGTCTCCCGAGGATTTTCCGGAGATTCTGCGTGCTGCCGGGAACACTCACGGAGTTAGCGGAATGCTGCATTCGCTGGAAGACCTAGAGCGAGAGGCTATCAAGCTGACGTTGGAAGGCACTCACTACAAGATCGGACGCGCGGCGGATATTCTGGGCATCAGTCGCAAGACCCTGCTTGAGAAGCGCAAGAAATATGGGCTCATCTGATCTAGCTTTTTCCGAAGCGATAACCTTGTGAAAATTCGCTTAGTCATGCTTGGCAAGACCCGTCGCGAGGAAGTCCAGGCTCTTTTCGATGATTACGTCGGCCGTATCCGGCGTTACGCTGAAGTAGAAGTTACCGCGTTGCGCGATACTGGCCCTTCCGCCCTTAAGAAATTGAAGATCGATCCGGCGGCAACGGCTGTTTTGCTGGACGCTGAGGGCAAACAATACACGTCGCGGCAATTCGCTGGCTGGCTCGGCGAATTGCGCGATCGTGGCACGCGTGAAGTGGTTTTTCTCTGCGGAGACGCTGAAGGATTCCCGGAAGATCTCCGCGGCCGAGCCAAACAGAAAATCTCGCTCTCGTCTTTTACAATGCCGTACGAATTCGCCCGCGTAGTTCTGGCCGAACAGATTTATCGTGCCTTCGCGATTCTGGCAGGCCACCCCTACCCGAAATAGGCTGCCTCTGCGAGAATGGGCACGCCATGCCAGTGAAAATCTCATATGATGCCGGCGCTCCCACCGCTTCGCTGGAGATTATGATCGTCGAGCCGCTGGCCGATTACGATCTGCTGGAGGTGGAAGCGCCCATTCCCCGAGATGTAGACCCGGTGCTCGCTTCGCAAGGATTCCAGGACTTGCTCGACGAAGTGCGCTCTTTTTTTAGCGTCGAGCTAGCCGACGGTAATCTTGAAATTGCGCAGCTCACGGGTGCAATTTGCCACGACAAACATGTCCACCGGCCCGGCGTTTGGCTGGTATTGCGCGAACGCGACGCGGCGAGCAATACGCCAATGTCAGATACCCTTCGTCCGCGCGTCACGGAGGTCGCCGCAAACTTAGTGAAACATTTGCAGTTGGCTTAAAAACCAGGTGAAGGATTTTCCCGTAGATTGCCTTCTACTTTTTCTCCGAAATTTGGATCGAGGCTCGCGTCGTCTCCCAGTCAAGATTCATCACGCATCCGGAACCTGACTTATCAAACGAAATCGTGAAATTTTCTACCGGCGAGCCAAGCTTGGAAGCTTTCATATCCACGCGCGCGAAATCACCTTCTTCGCCCGGATAGGGTACGCCCCACAATGGACCGCCTTTGGCGTTCTTGGTGGTCTTGTTGATGATCAGCGTCCATTTATCCTCGTTCGGAATTGTGAACAGTGTGTATGTGCCTGCCGGAACTGTCTTGCCGCCAATTGTCACGTCCGTATCGATCGTCAGCGTAGTAGCTTCGTTTGCTCCTGCGCGCCACACCTGGCCATAGGGTACCAAAGCGCCGTAAATCTTGCGTCCCTTCGCACGCGGGCTCGAATAGGCCACGGCCGCGGTTTTGCCATCGGCGAAACTGCAATTTGCTGTCGCTGACGGGCTGGGTCGTTGGCTCTGGTCCTGTGCATATCCAGGAACAGCCACAATAGCGAAAGCTAGAAGAATCACGGCGAAAAACGCAAAACGTTTCAGCATTTTATCTCCTCGTGAGTAACAATGAACGGTTGGGCTCGCATTAGCTGAGAGGCACTTTTAGCGCCGCTTCTCATCCCGCGTCACGAACTCGTATTTCGCACGAAGTATATCCCAATATTATGTCCGTCGTCTGTCTCTCGCTTTAGTTAGGATCGGACTTCTCCAGAGTCAGGCCGCTTGACGTTTCGCCGGAGGGCGGCCAGTATTGAGAATCGTTGTCGCGAGCCGCAAACCAATGCCGGAAGGTAAAGGACTCCTGATTGTTTACACCGGACCAGGTAAAGGTAAGACTACCTGTGCTCTGGGCACCGGCTTTCGCGCCGTAGGACAAGGTATGCGTGTGCTGATGGTGCAGTTCATTAAAGGCTCATGGCATTACGGTGAGCTCGACGCGGCGAAGATGCTGGGTGACGACAAGTTTGAAATCAGGCCGATGGGGCGAGGTTTCGTCAAACTCGGTGGCGCGGAGACGGACCCCGAAGACGTCCGCTTGTGCGAGCAGGCCTGGGAATATGGCCGGGATCAGATTTATAGTGAAAAGTACGACCTCGTTGTGCTTGACGAGCTCAATTACGTGATTAGCTATAAAATGCTCGATGCCGAGCGGGTGGTAGAATCACTAGCAAAACGTCCCGAGCGAGTGCATGTGATTTGCACCGGTCGGAATGCGCATCCGAAGCTCGTTGAGGCCGCAGATCTAGTCACGGAAATGCGCGAAGTGAAACATCCGTACACCAAAGGAATCCTCGCGCAACGGGGGATAGACTACTAGCCATGGCTTGGTTCAAGCGAGAAAAGAAGCCGATCGAGAACCCCACGCCGGTGGAGGAGCGCCGTGTGCGCACCGAAGGGATGTGGACGAAGTGCAGCTCTTGCCGCGCCATCATCTGGAAGAAGGATCTCGAGGCGAACTGGGAAGTCTGCTCGAAATGCGACCATCATTTCCGTTTGGGAGCGCGCAGGCGGCTGGAACTTCTGCTGGATGACGAACCCTGGACCGAACTCGACAGTGACCTCGCCTCCAGCGATCCTCTTCATTTCACGGACACGAAACCCTACGCGCAGCGCCTGAAAGACGCGCAACATAAATTGGGCATGAAAGACGCGATCCTTACAGCGGAAGGACACTTAGAGGGCCGGGCAGTGATCTGTTGCTCGATGGAATTCGGGTTTATCGGCGGCTCAATGGGTGCTGTGGTGGGAGAAAAAGTAGCGCGAGCCATCGAGCGCTCGCTGGCCCGACAAATTCCGCTGATTATCGTTTCGTGTTCTGGCGGAGCGCGCATGATGGAAGGTGTGGTCAGTTTAATGCAGCTGGCCAAGGTCTCTGCAGCCCTAGCACTGTTGGACGAAGCAAGGCTTCCCTTCATCTCTATTCTCACCGATCCGACTACCGGTGGCGTTACCGCCAGCTATGCGATGCTAGGTGATTTGAACATCGCCGAACCTGGAGCACTCATAGGTTTTGCGGGTCCGCGTGTGATTGAACAGACCATTCGCCAAAAGCTTCCCGACGGTTTTCAAACTGCAGAATTTCTTCTGGAGCACGGATTCCTTGATGCCGTCGTTTCGCGCAAAGAGCTGAAGCCCTACATCGCGCAGGCGCTGAACTTTTTCCTTCAGTAATATCCGGCTGAAAATATGAATTACGAAGAATCTGTTCGCTCCCTGCTGGCACTTGGAAAAGAGCTGGGAGCCCCGCGCCAACCTGCGAGAATCTCGGCCACTTCGCTCAGTTCCGCTTCCGCAGCAGCAACCTCCGTGCAAAAATTCGGCCTCGAAAATATCACTGTCCTTGCCGAACATTTGGGTCAGCCGCAGCGTGCTGTTCCCTGTGTACACGTCGCTGGGACAAACGGTAAAGGTTCTACGGCTGCGATGCTCGAATCGATCCTGCGTGTGGCTGGCCTGCGAACCGGGCTTTACACTTCGCCGCACCTTGAGCGCGTCAACGAACGTATCCGAATCAATGGCGAGAACATTTCGGATCAGGATTTCGCGGCCGCTTGGACCGTTGTACGCGCCTCGATCGAATCTCTAATGGCTTCGGGTAAGCTCGCGGCGCATCCAACGTTCTTCGAGTGCGTAACGGCAATGGCCTTTCTTTCTTTTGCTGCGAGCCGCGTTGACTTCGCAATTTATGAGGTCGGTATGGGTGGCCGTTTCGATGCCACGAATATCGTCACGCCTGAGGTCGTCGTGATCACGCCAATCGATTTCGATCACGAAAATTATCTGGGGCATTCCATCGAAGAAATTGCTTCGGAAAAGGCGGGAATCATCAAAGCTGGTTCGATGGTCGCGAGTGCGGTAAAACGGCCCGAAGCTCGCGCAGTAATCACCCGCCGCTGCGCCGAAATGCACGCCAGCCTGGTGGAGGCCGACCAATCGTGGTGCATTGAGGATTTGAAAGTGTCGAATGGTCACTACAAATCGAGAGCAGTCTCCCCACAAAATCCTCGTGGACTTGATATTGCACCGGCGCTTCCAGGCCGTTTCCAAATTGAAAATGCATTGACGGCTGCAACCGCCGCGTCCCTACTCACTGAACGGGGATTTCAAATTTCCGACGAGGCAATCACGAGCGGAATTGCGACCGTGCGTTGGCCCGGTCGTCTGGAACGAATTTCTGAACGGCCTGACGTTTATCTCGACGGCACGCACAACCCCGCGGGTGCCCGCGAGCTTCTAAGCTTTTGGGGCGAGAATTTTTCGAATCGCCGCATATTTCTTATTTATGGAGCAATGCGCGATAAGGCCGTTGACGAAATCGCGAGCTTACTTTTTTCACGCGCCGACACTGTAATTTTTACGATGCCGCGACAATCGCGGGCGATCTCTGCCTCACTGCTCTCTGAAATAGCAGGGCATTTCGCAAAGAATTCAGTCGTCGTTCCCGATCCGCTCGAAGCCTTGGAGCGCGCTATTGAACTTGCCAGTCCCGATGACGCGATATTTGCCACTGGATCGCTCTATTTAGTCGGCGATATTCGCGGTCTGTGGCGCGCGCGCGACGAAAAAAGAGCGGCCGGGGCACACCCCAACACTCCTGTGTCCTGAAATTTCCAGATACCTCCCGCTTTTTGCATAAATTATTTTCAGCTTTGCGGATGCCTATGTGAAATTGCATGCAAAACCGGAATGTTAACGCATTTTGAAAGTTGCTCACCGCCCTGTCCCATCCCCGAACACGCCTTTCCCTAAGTCGGACGCTCCTTTTTCGGTTTTCGAACAGTTGAGTTTGTGTTGGAACAATCAACGCCATTTTTTCGTTTATTTACGTAGCCCCTGGCAGCGGAAGTGCAACTGATGCGTCTAAGTGAATAATGTAGGAGGTGTGTATGAACCGTGAAGTGAGACGACAACAATTGGAATCATTCGGGCGCGCGCCAGCTCTCCTTTCGGCTGCGCTGCGCCAGTTTCCCAAAAAGATGTGGCTGCATAAGCCTGCATCGGAACGTTGGAGTATCCACGAAATTATCCTTCACCTTGCCGACAGCGAAGCCAGTGCCTATATCCGCTGCCGCCGTTTTATCGCGGAGCCAGAGAGCCCTGTTCTTATATTTGATCCCGCACGTTGGGCCGGCACGTTGGGCTATTTTCATCAAAGCACCCGCGAGGCGCTCGAAATAATTCGTCGCCTGCGCCGAGCTACTTATCAATTGCTCATCGCCCTGCCCGAATCCGTTTGGGAACATACCGTCAATCATCCAACTGAGGGGCGCGTGAACCTCGCCGACTGGGTCGAGGTTCAGGAGCGCCACATCCCGCACCACATTGATCAGATGAAACAGAATTACGACACATGGCTGAAGACGCATCCTCCGAGAAAGCCTGCCTCGTCATCCCGGCGGGCAAATCCTTCGCTGCCTATGATCACGATGAGTGCGAGCTCGTTCTAATTCGCCGATCCTCATGAGGTTGCTGGCGCCGAGCCTCAATGGTAGGATGAGCAATCCATGGCGCCCGAACCCAGCCAAGCACCGCGAATTGGTATTCCCTATCGCACACGAAAAGAAGAACTTACGGGTGAACGCGATAAGTACGAGAGATATTGCGAGAGCGTCCGTTTCGCCGGTGGCGAGCCAGTCGAAATATCCCTAGTGCTACCTCCAAGCGAGTTGAATCTAGTCTCGGATTCGCTCGACGCTATAGTGCTGCCGGGAAGCCCTGCGGATGTCGAACCGTCGAGCTATGGCGCGGCACGGCATCCGGAATGTGGGGACCCCGATCCCGATCGCGAACAAACGGATTTCGCACTTCTCAAACATGCCTTCGCCGAACACAAACCCGTACTGGCCATTTGCTTTGGCGCACAGAGTCTGAACGCTTTCCTAGGGGGTTCCCTGATACAGGACATTCGTAGCGAAGTACGAACGGAAATTCAGCACAAATGGGAGAAAGGCGAGGCCGAACCGTTTCATCTCATTCGGATTGCGCCGGGATCACGACTAGCCCGGCTAGCCGGAGAAGACGAAGTGCAGGTAAACAGCTCACACCATCAATCGGTCCTCGAACTGGGCCGCGATCTTCGGGTCAGCGCCCGCGCTCCCGACGATGTGGTCGAAGCGGTCGAGTGGACGGGGGATTCGAATTGGGTCACCGGGGTGCAATGGCATCCCGAGCGAATGATTCATGCGGATTCCCTTGCGCAAGCGTTATTTCACGATCTCGTCAAAGCGGGACGCAAGACGACCGTGCATTCATAGCCCCATGGAATTCTGCTGAAATTGTAGATGCAATCGCGCTTTACTGTCGTTTCAGAAATCGGTGAGTTGATGACGATTTTCTCGGGGGAATAAATGATTTCGCTTGCAGGTAAGGCCGCACTTATTACAGGAGGCTCGCGCGGAATCGGAGCCGCATCCGTAAAGCTCTTTGCCCAAGCAGGGGCCGATGTAGTCTTCAATTATCATCGCAATCGCGAGGCGGCCGAACAGGTGGAACTGGAAGCGCGGAAGCACAGCACGCGGGTTGAATCGTTCAAGGCCGATTTGGGCAAAATGGCAGACGCGAAAAAACTGGTCGATTTTGCACGGGAACGGCTCGGCCGCTTGGATATCCTTGTGGCAAATGCCGGCATCTGGAATGAGCAGGACACTCCGATTGAAAAGCTCACCGAACGCGAGTGGGATGAGATGATCCGCGTAAATCTCAAAAGCGTCTATGCCGTGATTCATTACGCAGTTCCGCACATGATCGCGCAGAAGGGCGGCCGCATCGTGGCCATCAGCTCCACAGCCGGACAGCGCGGGGAAGCGTTTCATTCCCACTATGGAGCGAGCAAGGGCGCAATCATCAGTTTTGTCAAAGGGCTTGCTTCCGAACTTGCCGGTCACAACATACTAGTAAATTGCGTCGCTCCTGGTTGGGTGGACACAGATATGTCCGCTTCCGTACTGCACAAAAAGGCCGGTATGAAGTCAGCCTTGGCTCCTATCGCTTTGAAACGCGTAGCGACGGCGGAGGAAATTGCCGGTCCCATCCTTTTTGCCGCATCGGACCTGGCAACCTTCATCACTGGAGAAGTAATCAACGTAAATGGAGGTTCTGTCCTTTGCGGATAAGATCGCGCAGGTTGGCAGCGTTGGCCGCTCTGGTATTTGCCGTTCTCCTCGGTGTTGCCTTCGAATCATCCGCGCAAGAATCCGAGGTGATGATGCCCGCGCAAAGCGCGGCAAAAGCCAAAGAGATTCTTCAGCAAGCGATTGAAGGGCTGGGAGGCACCGCGTATTTGAACGTGCATGATGTCACTTGCACAGGCCGCTTGAGCTTGTTCGGACACTCTGGCGAGCTCAATGGCTTTGGCCACTTTGTGGACTATACCATTCCGATAGCCCCATTTAGAGATCGCACTGAGAATCTTCCGAAGCGAAATATCATCGAAGTGAAAAACGGAGATAAGGGTTGGGACCTCGACCGCGGCGGTGTTACCGATGCACGCACCAGTGACCTCGCGCGTTATCAAGAAGACATGAAGAAGGACATCGACAATATCCTCCGACATAGAATTCACGAGCCGGATATGGTCTTCCGTTATGGCGGGCCCGACGTCGTGGACTTGCGGGAAGCCGACTGGGTCGAGCTGGTGGACAGTGACAATCGCACCATCCGAATAGCCGTCGCGCGATCGTCGCATCTCCCAATCCGCAAGGTGGTGGATACACGAGATGCCAACACACGCGTGCGCGCCCAGGAAATTGAATACTATTCGAACTACCACCCCTTCCAAGGAGTCCAAACGCCCTTCCAAATAACCCGCGAGCGGAACGGCCTTAAGGTTTACCAGGTTTTCTTCGACAAGTGCGACTACAACACGAATGTGTCCGATTCGCTTTTCACGAAAGAATCCCTCGACGAGCGCTGGGCTAAAATCGGGAAAAAGCCAAAAGATAAGAAGTCGAAGGGGAAAGACTCCTCCACCAGCGATACTGACAAATGAGTGTGATGAATCGGAAGTGTCTCATGAGTTGGAAGGCATTTGCGTGCTTTGCCGTCTTTGCAGCCGCGCATTTCCGCCGCCTCTGCTCAGGAGTCAGCGCCTCGGGAAAAGTTGCTGATCTCCTATCCGGGAAAAAACTGGGCAATTGAGATCGACTCTCCGGGATTCGTTGTTGAAACTCAAGAAAGAAAACCGGACGGGCACGAGTACCTCCTCGCCAAACATTCCACAACAGAAATTATTCTCTCGGTGACCCTCGAGGAAGTCCAAGGGAGAGCGGACGCAAAAACCTGTCCTGACTATCTCCAAAAGCGAATACGGTCTTTGCCGCTGCAGTTCTCTCCTGTGGACGTCCGCACTTCGGAGTTAGGCGATATGGCCGTCATCGAGTATCTGATTCCTACCGCTCAAGGGATGCCCCTCCAGCAGAAAAATGTTGTCGCGTGCCTGGCAAAGGATGACGTGTATGCGGACATTCATCTCTCCAAGGTGAAGTTCCAGTCTTCTGACGAGTCGCTTTTCACTGATGTTCTCAAAAAGATCCGCACGGCTGACCATCCGGTCGCCGCGGCCACTCGGGTGCCGTCTTCGACCGACTCATCTTCGGATGCAAGCAGCTTGAATTATTTTCGCGATGGTAGCAGGCATTTCCTCGCTCACGATTATCGTGGTGCGATCGGACCCTATCAAGCGGCCTTGGACTTAGAAAAACGGCAGCCAAGTTTGGGCAAAAATGAATGGCGAGTACTGGTTGACAACCTTGGAATGGCGTATGGAATCATCGGCGACCTCGCGCACTCCGAGGAAACCTACAATTATGGCTTGAACAAAGACCCCGACTACCCTGGTTTTTATTACAGCATGGCCTGTGTGTGGGCTGAGCGAAACAATATGGACAGAGCCATGGACTATCTTCAGAAAGCTTTCGCGCGCAAAGCCAACACAATTCCGGGCGAGGGCATGCCCGATCCGCGACAGGACGACTCATTTCAACGCTTCATGTCGAACGACCGCTTCCGGAAGTTTGTTGATTCTCTATATTCCCAAAACTGACCCGCGCACCGGCTTTTCAGGCAAGTGCCCGTCCGCCATTTTTTACTTCGTTACGGTGGCGGAACAGACGCGCTCAGGAGCATAATTCCCCCGCCAATTACAGGGAGGTCCTCATGCTTCCTCGACGTGATTTCATTCGCAGCGCTGCCGTTGCAGCAACCCTCTTGGGCATGCCGTTCCAGCGTGCGGAACAAATTCTCTGCACGCAATCGGTTCCGCTTCCTTCGCGGGATCTTCTTTCGAGCGATCCCAAGGGTTACTGGGCCGGCTTGCGCGCCCAGTGGCTGCTCGCGCCGGATCACATCGACCTGAATTGCGGTTCCGTTGGTTGCTCACCGCTTCCGGTTCTTCGTGCAATGATTGATCACATTCTTTCCGCCGAGGAATATCGCGAGTCTGCTTATCCCTGGTTCGGTTACGAAGAAAATGACCGGTTGCACGCCTTGCGCGATTCTCTAGCGTCCTATCTCCATGTGAACCGCGATGAGCTCGCGCTGGTGCGCAACGCCACCGAAGCCAACAACGTGGTGGTAAACGGCCTCGATCTTAAGCCTGGCGACGAAGTCCTGCTCACTGACCAGGAACATCCCGGCGGCCGTTGTCCTTGGGAACAGAAAGCTGCGCGCTTTGGCGTGAAATTAAATACAGTGGCGCTTCCAAAGCCGCCAGCCAGCGCCGAAGAAATCGTTGATCGATTCGAGAACGCGCTTACGCCCAAGACCCGCGTCGTGTTTTTCAGCCACATCACAACGGTGACTGGTGTGATTCTCCCGGCGAAGGAAATCTGCGCGCTGGCGCGAAGCCGTGGCGTCCTCTCGCAAGTAGACGGCGCGCACGCCATCGGCCAGATCCCGCTCGATCTGCACGATATCGGGTGCGATTTTTACGCTACAAGCCCGCATAAGTGGCTGATGGCGCCGAAGGGCACCGGTACGCTTTACATAAGAGACGAGCGCCTGAAGGATTTATGGGTAAACATCGCCACGGCCAACTGGAACAACTACGACATGAAGGCATATCGTTTTTCATGGTTTGGCACTTCCAATCTATCGGTGATGGTTGGATTGAGAGCAGCGCTCGATTTCCACCAGCAACTCGGACCCGATGTGGTCTACGCGCGCATCCACGAACTCGCATCGCAAGTGCGTGACCACGTCTCGCGCCATCCGCAACTTTCCATCACCAATGCCAGCGCCGATCGTTTTTACGGCGGGCTCGTGACATTCGAGCCGAATCAAACGAAAGGCAAACTCGACCTCAAGCCCGTGATGGATCAATGCGCCTCGCGAAATATCCGCGTCGCCGGCGGGCCTGATCACATCCGTATCGCCACACACATATTCACCCAGCCCGCCGAACTCGATTCGTTCTATACGGCCTTGGACGCCGGTCTCGCGTAGCCATCCAATCCGTGTGCGCACTCTTCACTCAATCATGCCCAAAACCGTGGCCTGCACTCGATTGGCCGATGCCGCATGCGAGGGGTATAATCATCTGATGTCAATCAAGCGAAAAAGTGAACCGATGCACGGAACAACCGTTCTGTGCGTGCGCAAAGACAACAAAGTGGTGCTCACCGCCGACGGCCAAGTGACCCTTGGCGAAGGCGTGATCAAGCACAATGCCAAGAAGACGCGCCGCCTTTACAACGACAAGATCATCGCAGGCTTTGCCGGAAGCACCGCGGATGCGCTGTCGCTTTTCTCGCGCTTCGAAAATAAGTTGCAGGAATATCACGGGAACTTGCCCCGAGCCGCCGTCGAATTATCCAAGGATTGGCGCACGGACCGTTCTCTGCGGCACCTTGAAGCGCTCCTAATTGTTGCGGACACAAAATCCACATTCCTGCTTTCAGGTAGTGGCGACGTGATCGAACCGGACGACGGAATCTGCGCCATCGGTTCGGGTGGCCCTTATGCGCTCGCCGCGGCACGGGCGCTATCCAAGTTCACAAAACTCAGCGCAAAGGATATTTCGCAGGAAGCCATGCGCATAGCCAGCGAAATTTGTATTTTCACCAACGCCAATTTCAGCATCGAAGAACTATGAGCGGAAAGTCGGAGAAAGATATGGTGATCTATTTGGCAGGTGATTCGCAGGCAGCCGAGCCCGAGCCGCTCCCTTCGTTTGACGAGCTGACTCCGCGGGAAATCGTTATCGAGCTCGACAAATATATCGTGGGGCAGAATCTGGCCAAAAAGGCCGTGGCAATCGCGCTGCGCAATCGCGTGCGGCGGCAGAAACTGACACCCGAGCTTGCGGAAGAAATCCTTCCAAAGAACATCCTGATGATCGGGCCCACTGGCGTCGGGAAGACGGAAATTGCCCGCCGTCTCGCCCGGTTGGCGGGCTGCCCGTTCGTAAAAGTGGAAGCGTCGAAATATACGGAAGTCGGATACGTGGGCCGCGACGTGGAATCCATGGTGCGCGATCTGGTGGAGACTTCGATCGACATGGTGCGCGAAGAAAAGCTCGACGAAGTGGCCGAGCGCGCCGAGCAATCCGCGGAGGAACGTTTGCTGGATTTGCTTCTGCCATCGTCGCCGATTCCTGCCGATGCAAATCCCGCTGGAGAAGCCCAGCGTCGTGAGCAATTGCAGCGCACTCGTGACAAGCTCCGCACGCAACTTCGCGAGGGAAAGCTCGACCAGCGCATGGTGGAAGTGGAAGTACGCGAACGGGCCATGCCTGCTTTCGAGATCGTCACAAATCAAGGCGTTGAGGAAATGGATATCAACGTCAAGGACATGCTCTCCGGGTTCTTCGGCCAGCAGAAAAAGAAACGCAAGATGACCGTAGCTGAGGCGTTCGATTATTTAATTCAAGAAGAAGAGAATCGCCTCATAGATATGGACCAGGTCACTCGTCTGGCTGTCGACCGTGTCGAGCAAATGGGAATTCTGTTTATCGACGAAATTGACAAAATTGCCGGCCGCGAAGCCGGTCACGGCCCAGACGTCTCCCGCGAAGGTGTTCAGCGCGACATCCTGCCGATCGTGGAAGGCACGACAGTAAATACGCGCTACGGCATGGTCCGTACGGATCACGTCCTTTTCATTGCGGCCGGCGCTTTCCACACTACCAAGCCGTCGGATCTGATCCCCGAGTTGCAAGGTCGCTTTCCGATTCGAGTCGAACTTAGTTCGCTTACCGAAGGCGACTTCGTCCGCATTCTTACCGAGCCTAAGAACGCGCTCATCAAGCAATATATTGCGTTGCTGGATACCGAGGGATTAAAGCTGTCCTTCAGTGAGGACGCGATCGCAACCATCGCCCGTTTTGCGGCCAAAGTGAACGAACAGACCGAAAATATCGGCGCTCGCAGGCTGCACACTATTCTCGAGAAAGTCCTCGAAGAAATTTCCTTCGAAGCTCCCGAGATGAAAAAGAAAACCGTGAAGGTGGATGCCGCCTACGTTCAGAAACAGCTTGCGAACATCGTGAAGGACCAGGATTTGAGCCGTTATATTCTTTAGAAATCAGAAAAAATGGAAGACAGAAAAGGGGAACAAACTTTTGCCCCCACCGCGCAGCTGCGCGCTCAGCTATTTTCCATTTTCCTACTCGCCTGCTCGCTCTTCGCTTCGCTGTTCTCCAACGCGGGATGTGCTGCGCCTGGCGAACCTATCGAGCGAAGACCGCCGGTTCCGACGGCGATCGCGGACCTCGCAGCTGAACAGCAGGGCAATGAAGTGATTCTGACGTTCACGATGCCAAAAGAAACGGTGCAGCACCGTCCTATGAAACAGACGCCGGCGATTGAAATCTATCGCAAGTTCGTGCCGGCTCCGGGCCCGACCGCTTCTGCTGCAACACCTGCGGAGGAATTGATTCTCACAATTCCTCCGACGATGGTCGATAGCTATTCCCAGAAGAACCACGTTCGCGTGGTGACTGCGCTCGATGCGACTGATCTCGGCCAACACCTGGGCTGGACGGCCTCCTATGCCGTCCGTACGCGGGCATCCTTAAAAAAGGAATCAGCCGACTCGAATCATGCCGACCTGCGCGTTTATCCCGCGACAAATCCGATCGAGGACCTCCGTGCCCAAGTCACGCACGCTGGCATCGTCCTTACTTGGACGCCGCCGCAAAAAACGCCCGTGGGCGCCGCGCCACCAGTCGTCGCCTATCACATTTATCGCGCAGAAGCCGCGTCGGAAGTCAGTACGCAACCGGAACCGGCGGCCAATGCATCCATATTCGTGAGTGAGGCCCCCAAACTGAAAGTTCCATTCACGCGCATCGGTGAAACCAGTGAGGTTACTTTTCAGGACTTGCAAGTTGAGTTCGGCACTACGTACGTGTATTCAGTTCGCAGTCTTTTGCAGTATCCGGCCGTGGCGTTGGAATCGGCGGACTCGAAACTAATTGTCGTTACTCCGCGCGACACGTTTCCTCCGGCCGCGCCGCAAGGGATCATTGTCGTGCTCGTTCCGGCACAGGGTGCTAATCCTGCGTACCTCGACATCTCCTGGGCCATTAGTCCTGAAACCGACATAGAGGGTTACAACGTCTATCGCAGCGAGCAGGATGGCGTGCAGATCTCGCGCTTGAATTCTGAATTGTTGCCAACGCCCGCGTTTCGCGATATGACTACCGAACCCGGCCGCCATTACGTGTACACTGCAACGGCGGTGGATCGCGCCGGCAATGAAAGCCACGCCAGCGCTCCCATCTCTGGCAGCGTTCCAATCGAAGGTCAGAAGACGAATCCATGAGCGATCGCTCTCCAATCGATCGTATTACCGGAGCAAGGGCTCACAAGCCGATGCCTCGTCCCGCCCTGTGGACTGGACTTTACACCGGGACGCTGCTGGTAATGGTAATGTTCGGCGCACTCGTAGCGGCAAATCGCCTTCCCTGGCTCGACAATCGTGCTCTCGAGAGAAACGCAGCATCTTACGGTCTCTTTGTTATTTTCATGCTGATCCCGGTTTTGCGTTTCATGAAACGTCCGACTCAGATGTTCACGTCGGCCATGATTGCGTGGGTGATGTTTGTCGTCGCGTACGACATTGCAGGCATGTTCTTCCGAAATCTTTTTCAGGTTTTGCGCACTCCGTTCCAGGCGTTAATCGAAGGCGCAGTGATCTACGGAGTGCTCGCGGTAGTTTTCTGGGTAAGCGCGATGGTCCTGCACGCGCGGCATCACCCGCTTTCGCCACGCCGCAGGCACAACGATCCCGCGACTCATCACCGATGAAGCTCTGCCGCTTCCAGACGCTTGAATTCGCAGCGAAAAACTTGGATCGCTCGGATCATCAGATCCATCCCGAAATCCGTAATGGAATCGTCGAGGGCAGTCGAGTTCATGAGGTCATTGGTGATCTCTGGGGCAGCCGCGAGCGGGCGGGGCGCTCCTGGCCGCTCAACTCCGTAAAGCTCCTTCCTCCCTCCACGCCGAGTAAGATTGTCTGCGTCGGCCGTAACTACCTTGAGCACGCAAAAGAAATGAACAATGAAGCTCCCAAAGAGCCTCTGATTTTTCTGAAACCACCATCGTCCGTCATCGCGCCTGACGAGCCTATCGTCCTTCCCGGTATTTCAAAGCGAGTGGACTACGAAGGCGAGTTGGCAGTAATCGTTGGCCGGCGTTGCCGGCATCTGCTACCCGATGAAAATATTTCACCTTACATTCTGGGCTACACCTGCCTCAATGATGTAACCGCGCGCGACCTCCAAAGACTGGACGTTCAGTTCACTCGTGGCAAGGGCTTCGACACCTTCTGCCCGTTTGGCCCGGTCATCGAGACATCACTCGATTTATCGGCCGCTACCGTCGAGACTTTCGTGAATGGAAACAGGAAACAGCTTGGACACGCAGCAGAAATGATTTTTTCTCTTGATGTTATAATTCGCTTTATCGCGGAGGTGATGACGCTTGAACCTGGCGACATCATTGCCACCGGCACACCCTCTGGCGTTGGGCCGTTGGCTGCGGGCGATGTCGTAGAAGTCAGTGTCAGCGGGGTTGGCACACTGCGAAATTCTGTGATCGGACCGGTCGAAGGTTCCGAGAATTGACTCGAATCTGGCTCTGAATTCAATACTGTCACGGGACAATAAAGCGACTTGAAAGAGCTACTAAAAGACTGGCGCAACTGGCTTCCATTAGCGGGTTTCGCCGCGTTGGTGCTAGTCGGCATTATTTTCTGGCTGCGCCGCAAGCCGGAAGATGCCGGTGAGGTGGAACGGCAGCGCTGCGCATTTCTAAATCGCGTGGGACGCATCGTGGAAGGTCAGATTCTCGAGATCGTGGAGCGTGTTCGCGATTCCCATACAGAAAGGCCGGGAGGCCTTCTTGCCAAACGGCAGGTTCGGGCGTCCTCCGTTGCAACCAGCGGCACTCAAAAGCTTCTCTATTACACCTATTCGATTTCCGGAGTCACTTATGAGACCGCGCAGGACGTATCCGGCCTCGAAGAACGCTTACATTTGACTCGCGTTGCCGCCGGCCAAACTGCCAGCGTGAAGTACGATCCTTCCAACCCTAGCAACTCAATTCTCCTCGCGGATGATTGGTCCGGTTTACACTGACGCCCTATTTTGACTGAAGCGCTTGCGCGACTTGCGCCCCGACAGCTTCGCCCCGCTTGCGACCTCTCGCATTCCGTCCAGCATCGTGCTAGCGTACCCGTTGCTTGATCGGCGAGAATTTCTGATCGCAACAATCTCGCTGCTTTCCCATGACCGAACACCGCAAACATCACGACCGCCTCGAGGAACTTCGCAAGCTCAACGCCGAAGCCGAGGCGGGCGGCGGAGCAGAACGTCGCGAACGCGAGCATAAGCAGGGGAAGCTCTCCGCGCGCGAACGCATTGACTTGCTGCTCGATGAAGGCTCTTTCGAAGAACTCGATAAATTCGTCCGCCATCATTCCCACGATTTCGGCATGGAAACGCAGCGCCCGCCTGGTGATGGCTTCATCACCGGCTACGGCCGCATCGACGGGCGCCTTGTGTATGTCTTCGCCCAGGACTTCACTGTCTTCGGCGGTTCGCTCTCCGAAGCGAATGCCTCAAAGATTACGAAGATTATGGATCTAGCCATGCGTGTGGGCGCCCCCGTGATCGGCTTGAATGATTCCGGCGGCGCTCGAATTCAAGAGGGCGTGATGTCTCTGGCCGGCTATGCGGATATTTTTCTCCGCAACACTCTGGCCAGCGGTGTGATTCCGCAAATCAGCGCGATTATGGGACCGTGCGCGGGCGGCGCGGTTTATTCCCCGGCGATTACCGATTTCATTTTTATGACACGCGAGACTTCTTACATGTTCGTCACCGGTCCGGACGTAATCAAGACTGTGACGCACGAGGAAGTGACTAAGCAGGAGCTTGGCGGTGCGATGACCCACAATGAAAAGAGTGGCGTTGCTCATTTTGTTTCACGCGACGACGCCGAGTGCCTCGCCATGATTCGCGAACTCTTTAGCTACTTGCCATCGAACAATCTCGACGACCCGCCGCGCCGTACGTCGAGCGACCCATGGGACCGCGAGCACCCGGCGCTCAATGCCCTCGTTCCCGAAGACCCGCAAAAACCCTATGACATTAAAGAAGTGATCCACGCAATTGCTGACGAAGCCGAATTCTTCGAAGTTCACGAACACTTCGCGAAAAATATTGTCGTTGGATTCGCTCGGCTCGATGGCAATACTGTAGGTATCGTCGCGAACCAGCCGGCATTTCTAGCCGGCGTTTTGGATATCAGCGCGTCCGTAAAAGCCGCGCGTTTCGTTCGCTTCTGCGATGCTTTCAACATCCCGCTCATTACATTTGAAGACGTTCCGGGATTTCTGCCCGGCACCCAACAGGAGTTCGGCGGCATCATTAGGCACGGCGCGAAGTTGCTTTTCGCCTTCGCCGAAGCCACGGTTCCAAAGATTACGGTTATCACGCGCAAGGCGTATGGTGGCGCGTACTGCGTGATGGCCTCGAAACATATTCGTACGGACATCAACTATGCGTGGCCCACTGCGGAAATCGCGGTCATGGGCCCCGAAGGCGCTGTGAATGTCGTGTACAGGCGAGAAATCGACCGCGCCCCCGAAGCGGACCGCAACAAAATCCGCCGCGAGAAAATCGATGACTTCCGGGAACGTTTCGCGAATCCGTATGTGGCCGCTGAACGCGGCTATATCGATGCCATTATCGAGCCCGCGCAAACTCGCAGCAAACTGATCACCGCCTTGCGTTCCCTTGAGAACAAAAGAGATACCAATCCTCGCAAGAAGCACGGCAATATCCCGTTATGACCCGCAGTCGCTAACTTGGAACGAACGACAGCCAAAAATTGGCTATTTGTAGAAAATTCCTGTAGCATGCCGTGGTTTTCCCTCACTGCAATTATTCGAATAGAAATTGGAGAATGCGATGCCCAAGAATGCTCCAAAGACGAAGACGTTGGTTGACTCACTCGACGCGCTGATAGAAAAACACCACCTTTTGAAGCACCCCTTCTACCAGGCATGGACGGCTGGCAAACTTTCGAAGGACTCGCTCGCGCTTTACGCCGAGCAGTACTACCAACACGTGCGGGCGTTCCCTGAAAACCTGAAGCAGCTTGCAGCTCGCACGAACGGTGACGCGGCGCTCCATGCGCTAGTGACCGAAAATCTGGCAGAAGAACTCGACTCGAAATCGCCGCACCCCATGCTGTGGCGCCACTTCGCTCAGTCGCTGGGCGTAAGCGAACCTTCCATGGAAGACGCCCGGCCGCTGCCGGGGATTGCCGCGCTGCTGGATACCTACGACGAAGTAGCCGCGCAAGGCACGAAAGCGCAAGCCGTCGCTACCTTTTACGCTTACGAAGCCCAGGTTCCCGAAATTGCTACGCAGAAGATTTCCGGCTTACGTCGCTTTTATGACATCACCGAGCCGCGCTCCCTCGCCTATTTCGCAGTGCACGAGGAAGCTGACGTCCGCCACCGCGCTGCTTGGCGCGAATGGCTCGCGGAACAGAAAGACGCCGACACCGTCGCAGTGTTGTGCGCTGCTGAGCGCGGGCTGAAAGCTCTGTGGGGCGCGTTGGACGCCGTGTATCCGCAAGGTTGCGTGTCGAAGAATTAGGAATAGATTCGCTTCAGAGATTTTAGATCCCTGCAAATCCAATCTGGTGATTTTTCGCCGAGGATTTGTTAAGCCTTCGGAGCCTGAACTTCAGTTCCGTCTCTTAGAGACGTTGACTCCGCTGGACCCGCCAATGAAGGCTTCGGAAGCATATTTTAGGAACAACCCATGCTCGACGACTCCAACTACATGGTCGAGATGATGCGCGATCTCTTTGGGGTCCTCCATGGGACCAAACGCGCAATCGAGAATGTAATGGCCACCATCGGTGACGAACGGTTTTTTATCAGCGGCGAGCCGCAGGGTTGGTTTCCCGTCAAGTTGAGTTAATTTCTTTTGGGTCGCTTGCCACCCATAAGGAACAACTTCCACTGGAAGAGTTACAAGCGAGCCAAGGCGTTCGACAATTTTCGTTTCGTCCGCAACTACCGCCATGCGATTGCTGGCGGCGGCGACGATCTTTTCGCGCAACAACGCGCCACCGTGCCCTTTAATGAGATAAAGCGGCCCGAGCATCACCTCATCCGCGCCGTCGATGGTGAGATCAATTTCCGTATGCTCGGCGAATGTGGTTAGTGGAATATTCAACCCGCGCGCTTGGGCTGCGGTTTCCTCAGACGTCGGAATTCCGACGATGCTCAGATTTTCTTCCGCTACCCGACGGCCAAGCGCCGCGACAAGAAATGCCGCCGTCGAGCCGGTGCCTAATCCGACCACCATGCCGCTTTCAACGAGCTTTGCGGCAGCCTCAGCAGCCGCTTTCTTCCATTGATCTTGCTTCGACAGATTCATTGGCGCGCTCACCATTTGGCAACTCCATCGACGGACATCATAGTCGCACGAGTGGCCGTTGCCAACCACCTCAAGGTCGGACTCGAACCGGGTCGGTGACAAAACCAGGATGGAGGTCACCCTCGGCGCGCAGACGGGAAAGCCTCAAAATGCTAGAATCCCCGCTGCCATTGGAAGGCGAAATGTTCAAGAAAGTCCTGGTTGCCAATCGCGGAGAAATTGCAGTACGAATCGTGCGCGCCTGCCGGGAGCTTGGCGTTCGTGCTGTCGCAGTCTATAGCGATGCCGACCGCGCCTCGCTGCACGTGCGGCTCGCTGATGAAGCGTATTCCATCGGCCGAGCGCCCTCGCGTGAGAGTTATTTGGTGATCGGGAAAATTATCGGCGCTGCCCGTGATGCTGGATGTGACGCCATACATCCAGGCTATGGATTTTTGGCGGAAAACCCTGCGCTTGCTCGCGCATGCCTGGATGCCGGGATCGCGTTCATTGGGCCGTCAGCGGAGGCAATGGAAAAGCTCGGCTCGAAAACTGCGGCGCGACAGTTGGCTCGCGAGAAAGGTGTGGCCACCGTTCCCGGCACGCTCGATCCAATCGAAAAAATGGATAACGCGCGCGACACAGCGCACAATATCGGTTTTCCTGTTGTGCTGAAGGCCGTTGCCGGCGGCGGTGGCAAAGGCATGCGTTTGATCGAACAGGAATCCGAATTTGCAGGCGGGTGGCGTGATGCGTCTTCGGAAGCGCAGAGCGCTTTTGGCGATGGCCGGCTGTATCTTGAGAAGTATCTTTTGCGGCCTCGGCACATTGAGATTCAGGTACTCGGCGATCATCACGGTCACATCGTACATCTCGGTGAGCGCGAATGCTCCGTGCAACGCCGCTATCAGAAAGTAATCGAAGAAGCGCCTTCGCCGGTGATGACGCCGAAACTACGGCGCGAGATGGGCGATGCCGCCGTGAAACTGGCCAAAGCTGGCAGCTACACGAACGCCGGAACCGTAGAGTTTCTGGTGGATGCCGACCACGGCTTTTATTTCCTCGAAATGAACACACGGCTCCAGGTGGAGCATCCCGTCACGGAGCTGGTTACCTCACTGGACATCGTGAAACTTCAGATTCGAATCGCCTGCGGCGAACCGCTGCCGTTCGCGCAAGAGGACATTTCGTTTCGCGGCCATGCGATGGAGTGCCGAATTTACGCGGAGGATCCCGACAATAATTTTTTCCCATCGCCGGGCACAATCCTCGAGTGGCGTACCCCGTCTGGACCGGGCATACGGCTCGATGAAGGGGTATACCGCGGTTGGACTGTCCCCAACGAGTACGATCCCATGTTAGGAAAACTCGTTGCCTGGGGCAACGATCGCGCGGAAGCCATCGCCCGGCTTCGAAGGGCGCTGGTAGAACTGCACGCAACCGGAATCAAGACGAACCTTGGACTCTTTCGCAAGATTTTAGCGACACCCGACTTCCAGGCAGGCGATATATACACGCGTTGGCTGGACGATTTCCTTTCCAAGTCCGAGAAGAGCGGGACCGCGGCCGTCGAAGACCTGGAAGCGATTTCGATTGAGCGGGACGCGGCAACAATCGCAGCTTTTCTCTGGCAGTCGGACCGCGGTGCGAAGTCGTCGAATAAAAGCACCGTTGCGCCTGATGACGGCTCACGTTGGAAACTTGAAGGAAGGTTAGCGCTTCTGAACGGAGACATTAGGTAGTTAGAGGCGGATTCAGAGATCACCTTGAAATGTGAAATTGAACTCGGCGGACAATCGCGCAGCGTTGAATTGACGCATACGGACGAACGCGCGTGCTGGACGATTGACGGACGCACCCTCGATGCGAATGCTGTAGAAGTGTCGCCGGGGATTTACTCGATTTTGATCGCAGGGAAATCTATTGAGGCGCGCGTAGAAGCAAAGAGCGATTCGGAGTTGCGTGTAGCCGGCGCCCAGCATGAGTTTAGCGTCACGATCCGCGATCCCCGCCAATGGAAGCGTAATCGCGCCGCAGGCGCGGAAGTCGAAGGACGGCAGCAGATAACCGCTCCGATGCCCGGCAAAATCGTTCTCGTACTGGTGAAAACCGGCGACACTGTGGAGGTTGGGCAGGGAATCGTGGTCGTGGAAGCGATGAAAATGCAGAATGAAATACGCTCGCCAAAATCCGGCATGGTCGAACGGTTGCTCGTTATGGCGGGTCAGACAGTAAACACCGGAGAAGTGGTCGCTGTCATCAGCTGAAACAAACCCGTCTATGACTCGTTACGACGTCTCTTCGTTCAACGCCGGTGTTGCACCCTTCACAGCACGGCAGCACCTGCCACTGCCTCAGACGTTACCTTTAGGTTCGCTTTGTCTTCACAGACACTTCTCAAGCCCCCTAAACGCTGCCAACATCGGACTCAAAGAAGGCCAAACCTTGAAATCCTGAAGGGCGCACGGGGGAAAAGATGTTTCAATCCTTTTTTATATCGATGGGGAGCTGGTCACTGCTAGGTATCGCGGTTCTGGGGTGGAGTTTTCTATCTGGAATCATTGCCCACTGGGGTGAGCAGGAAGGGCTCGTGTTCTGGCATACCTTCGCGCTTTGCTTTATTTTGACTCCGTTGGCTGGAGCGTTGATGGTACTTACCTTCAAACCCCCTCGAACCGGCCGATCTGTGGCAGAAACTGCAAGCCGCGGCTAGCCCGGCGTTACGATACACACGCAAATTTGTTCCAAGGCGTACCCCGGTTGTTCCCTGAAGTTACTCTGCCGAATTTTCAATCTCAGATCGAGATCTTTACACAACAACTGCTAGTTTGAAGCAGGAAGTTTGCCGGCGGATTCGAGGATTTGTCGCGCAAGATAATTGGTAACGTGCGCGTCATCACGCGCTTCGATCATATATGCCGAGCGAAGAAGTTGCTCCTTGCGATTGCGCATCATGTCGCGAATGGATTGCTGCACTTGCGGATCGGAAAGAACGCGCTGTCCGGCAGGCTCTTTTGCGATCATCTTCAAAATGCGGTATCCACCTTGAATGGCGATCGGCGGCGTTACTTCGCCAGGCTTCATCGCTAGAACGATTTTTTTGAGCGCGGGATCAGAGCGATTGAGCGCGGACTCCGGAACAAAGCCCAGGTCGCCACCCGTCGTTGCAGTTGAATCTTCCGAGTAATCCATCGCCAGCTGGCTAAAATCCGCACCGGCTGCGAGCTTTTGTTCGAGAATCGCTACCTTGCGTTTGGCCTCGACGTCGGTTGTAGCCTTGTCGTTTTTGCGATTGTGGGCGGAGGGATCTGGATGCGGCGTGACCACGATCTGCGCGATGTGATATTGCGGTTCGGCTACGTTGAACTGCGCGCGGTTTTTATTGTAGAAATCGGTGACATCCTGATCGGTAATGGAAATTTTCGCGATGACTTCGCGGTTTAGGAGCTTTTGCACGGAAAGTTGTCGCCGAATGTCGCTCTTCAAATCGTCAACACTCAGTCCCGTGTCTCGCAGCTTTTTCTGAAATTCTTCTTCCGTATAAGGACTTTTTGACTCTGTGAATTTGTCCTCTACCTCAGCGTCGCTGGCAATCAAATTCATCTTGCTGGCACGTTCCAGAAGGATTTCGTTGTTTATCAGCTCGTCCAGGATGCTGAGCTTTAGCGAGAGCGCTTCTTCCTGAGAAGGTGCTGGGGCCTCGGCATTTACCCGCGTGCGAAAATATTTCTCCACCTGACCGCGCGGAATTTCCTTGCCGTTTACGGTGGCCCAAACATCCGGCCCGGGCGTAGCTTCTTTCTTGCATGAGGCCGCAAAGACACAGGCCGCAGCTGTCACGAGGATTAAGATTGTTCGCTTCAAACCGGACTCCTTCGCAGGAGGCTTCAAGCAGCCTTTTTCACGAGGCCTGAACGAATGCAAGAAGTGCAGACACGTATGTGCTTGTGCACGCCCTTTATGACGGTCTTCACGCGCCGCAGATTGGGATTCCAGCGGCGTCGCGTTACGTTGTGAGCGTGGCTGATCGTATTGCCGAAGCGCGGCTTCTTGCCGCAAAGTTCACATACCATTGCCATTGTCGCGTTGCTCCAGACGGAAAATTTCAAATAACTTGACCCTTGATGCTACCAGAGATTGTTCCAGGCCGGAAGCAATTTGCAGCGAGCCAAGGTAGCATGCTGTTGCGAAATAAAACGCAGCCGGATGTGCCAAAGTCATCGCGTCTGGTTACCCATGTTTATGAGCTGGGAGTACTCGGCTTTGGCTTGTCGATAAATGGAAAGATCGGGGTCGGCATCTTTCCAAATAGTCAGAAATTCTTCGTAGGATTCTCGGGCGGATGCGTTATCACCCATCAGTCTCTCTGCCCGGCCGAGTTGAAGCCGCGTCAGTGGGCCGGTTATAAATTCCCCGCACAAACCTGGATTGTCGATCAGCTTTTGGAACTCGGCCGCCGCCGCTCGGCCATCGCCTAACTCTAGGTAGGCCAAGCCACGGATGTAGGCTGGGTAGAGATAATCGAACGACCGGGTGAATGCGAGATCGTACTGGACGGTCTCGCGGAGCAGATCGACGGCGGCGGTGGGATCGTGCTGCTGCAACTTGACTGCGGCGCGAACTGTGGGAACAAGATACTTCTGCACAGTCGTGTTCAATGGCGCCTCCCGGCTAACTTCGTCCGCGAGCCGTTCGGCTTCTTCTGTTCTCCCTGACCGGGCGAGCGAGAGAGCCAACATCATTTTTTTGCTTCGATCCAATTTAGTCTGAAGTGCCTGGTCTTGGGTCTTGTGCGCTTGGATTGCCCGGCCCGCCTCTGCGTTTAGGAGGGCCGATAGAACAAGGGCCAACGTGGACATATCGTCCGGGTCCGAAGACAGCTTCGGTACCTGCAGACGTAAACGATCTGCGGAATCAAAGTGACCCTGCTGAGCTTCAGACTGCTCGTGGAACACAACGACTCGACCGGAAGCATGCGCTTCGCCATCGAAGATCCGGTCGAGAGTGCCTCGATCACGCCCTTGCGTCGGGGTCCGGGCGTGTCTGGGACTGTCTGTATGTTTGGAACGCGGGAGCGGGGCGACGCATCCGTTCGCAGTCTCTCCGTCACATTAATTTGAGTCGCCGCGTGGTTTACAGGAGTAGCTTCGTCAGAAAAAACGGACATCTCCCGCAAATTGGTATCCTTTTCGAGTGATGGTCGCAATCAAGCGCATGTCTTCGGAGTTGTCCCCGAGGGCCCTACGTAAAAGCGAGATGTATTGCGTCAAATTCCCTTCTTCTACTACCGTGTCTCCCCACACGGCTTGCAGCAATTCCTTCTTTGGTGACCAGACGGTTGGGGTTTTGAGCTAGAAAGAGCAGGACGTCGAAAGCTCTAGGTGTCAGAGAAATCGGCGAATCCCCGCGAGACAGCGTGCGCTTACCTGGATCCAGCACAAACTGCCCGAAATGGTACAAGTTGCTCATCGGAATGTGGTCAGCTTATAAGGTCGTTCAGAGTTTTTCACGCTTTTTTACATTTTCTGAAGGACTTTCCAGGAGCTTCACCCTGAGAATGTGTCCGATGACGAAATTGGATTCTCTTATATGGCAAGCGCTCTCGTCCACGAAATGCCTGCCAACACTCACCTTAAAAGATTGTTGGGGGTGCCAATCCGACCTGTCGCCACTACCGCTTTGCGTCTCGTAAACTATTGACAAATGATTCGCCGAAGTGAAATAACTAGGGAGCTTGTACCGGATGCGGAGGTTGCTTCGATGCAGACGTCTCGCAGAGACTTCTTCAAGGTAGCAGCTGTAGGCGGTGTCGCCGCCACAATCTTCGGATTCGACCTCAAACCTGCCTACGCCCAGCTTAAGGAATTAAAGATCGCGCGGGCCGCCGAAACGCGTTCGACCTGTCCCTATTGCGCCGTGGGTTGTGGTGTCCTCATTTACACAATCGGCGACAAGGCTAAGAATGTTACGCCGCAAGTGATTCACGTGGAAGGCGATCCCGATCACCCCACGAACCGCGGCACACTCTGCCCCAAGGGATCCTCGCTCGAACAGGACATGCTCAATCCGCGGCGACTCGTCAAGCCGCAAGTGCGGCGCCCTGGTGCGACGGACTGGCAGGACATTTCCTGGGACAAAGCTCTGGATGAGATTGCACACTGGACCAAGAAAACCCGCGACGATACTTTTGTGGAGAGGGATGCGAACGGGTTGCTCGCCAACCGGTGCGAAGGCATCTCTTTTATCGGCGGTTGCACCGACACTAACGAGTTCAATTATTTGGTAGTGAAAGCAATGAGGAGTCTGGGCTTGGTGTATTTAGAAAACCAAGCCCGTGTTTGACACGGCCCCACGGTCTCAAGTTTGGGACCAACGTTTGGACGCGGGGCGATGACGAATGGCTGGATCGACATCAAGAATACGGACATGATGTTGATCATGGGCGGAAATCCCGCCGAAAACCATCCCTGCGGATTCAAGTGGGCGATGGAAGCCAAGCGTAACCGCAACGCCAAAATTATTTCCGTCGATCCGCGCTTCACACGCACGTCCGCCACTGCCGACCTTTTCGTCCAAATTCGCGCCGGCACTGACATCGCGTTTCTGGGTGGACTGATCCGCTACGCCATCGAAAACAACCGGTACGCTAAAGAGTATCTCGTGAACTATACGAACGCTGCGTTCATCGTGAAAGAAGGATTCAAGCTTCCTGAGGATGGGTTGTACTCCGGTTTTAATGCGGCGGCGGGGACCTACGACAAAACCACGTGGAATTATCAGGAAGGCGGGGACTATAGCGGGCAAACAAATGCGCCCGCGAGTGCCGCACACGCTAGCGCTGCGCCCGCCGCGAATGGCGGACAAACGGGCGCATCAGCCGCATCGGGTCACGCGCCCGCATCCGAACCCGGCAAGGCCGCAGCACCAGCACCGCCTGTGACACTGCCGCCAAACGTCGCCTACGACTTGACGCTGCAACATCCGCGCTGCGTTTTCCAACTGATGAAGCAGCAGTATTCGCGCTACACGCCGGAAACCGTCGAGCGGATTACGGGCATCCCGAAGGAACAGTATCTGAAGGCGATAGACATGTTCACGTCCGTGCGCAAAGACGGGGACATGAAGAAAGTCGCGACGATCATCTACGCGGTGGGCTGGACGCAGCATACGTTCGGAACCCAAATCATTCGCACGGCCGCGATGATTCAGCTTCTGCTGGGCAACGTGGGCCGAGCGGGCGGCGGAGTGAACGCTCTGCGCGGGCATTCGAACATTCAGGGCGCGACGGATATGGCGGGATTGTTTGATTCCCTGCCGGGATACTTGAAGGCCCCTATTCCCGCTGATACGGATCTGGCGACGTTTCTGAAGCGCACCACGCCGACGTCGTCGAAACCGTCGCCGTGGGGTTCGTGGAACTATTATTCAAACACCCCAGCATTTTTCGTATCGCTGCTGAAAGCGATGTATGGCGACGCGGCGACGAAAGAAAACGGATTCGGCTTCGATTACCTGCCTCGGGTGGACCGCGATTATTCGTGGACCCATATCTGGGAGGATATGTACAACGGCAAAGTCAAAGGCATGATGGCCTTCGGAATGAACGGAGTGATGATCGGGCCGGACACGAACAAGAATATCAACGCGCTGAAGAAAGCAGAGTGGCTGGTGGTCGGCGAGATTTATGAGGACGAGACCAGCGACTTCTGGAAGGCTCCGGGAATTACAGCCGACGAACAAAAGAAAATCAATACGACGGTGTACCGGTTGCCGTGCGCGGGATTTGCTGAAAAAGATGGCAGCATGACTAACTCCGCGCGTTGGGTCACGTGGAAATATGCGGCGGTTCCGCCCCCGGGACAAGCTCGGCTTGATCAGGACATCATTGCGCAGATTTTTTTGCGCGTGCGGGACCTGTACAAGAAGGAGGGCGGTAAATTCCCCGATCCGATTCTGAATTTGAGCTGGACGTACGGGGATGCAGCTCACCCGGCACTTTCCCAAGTGGCCATGGAGCTGAACGGGAAGGCGTTGGCGGATTTGACGGACCCGGTGACGAAACAAGTGATCAAAGCGGGGCAGCAGCTTCCTGGGTTTGCATGGCTGAAAGACGACGGGACGACGATGTGCGGAAACTGGATTTATTCCGGTTGCTGGACGGAAGCGGGCGCACAGATCCAGCGGCGAGGGACCGAAGACCCGTCTGGGATGGGCGTTTTTCCCAACTGGTCGTGGTCGTGGCCGGCGAACCGGCGCGTTTTGTATAACCGCGCCTCGTGTAATGTGGACGGAAAGCCATGGGATCCGGAGCGCAAGCAGGTGTGGTGGAACGAAGCGGCCGGGAAATGGGTCGGCAACGACGTGCCGGATTTTAAGGCTGACTCACATCCGAAAGATCATCTGGGACCCTTCATCATGAACCCAGAAGGCGTGGGTAGATTGTTCGCACCGATCGGAGTCCTGGCGGACGGGCCGTTCCCGGAACATTACGAACCGATCGAAAGCCCGACGAAGAATCTGTTCCATCCGGAGCAATCGAACAATCCTCTGGTAAAGAAGTTCAAGTCTCCTTACGACAAATTTGGCGACCCGGCAGAGTACAGCATCGTGTGCACGACCTACCGATTGACCGAGCAGTATCATTATTGGACGAAAAATAATCCGATGAACGTGCAACTGATTCCGGAGCCGTTCATTGAGATTCCGGTGGAGCTGGCGGAAGAAAAAGGCATCCGCGGGCGGGATGTGATCCACGTGATCAGCGCGCGGGGAACATACACCGCGAAAGCGTTCGTAACGCGGCGGCTGAAGCCGATGATGATTGACGGCAAGAAGGTTTATCAGATCGGACTGCCGATTCATCAGGGCTTCCGCGGAATTCCCGAGGATGAAGGACGAGACGCGCGGACGCCGGCGAATTTGTTGACGCCTGCGGTAACCGATCCGAACGCGCACACCCCTGAATCCAAGGGGTTTCTAGTGAAAGTCGAGAAGGCGTAGGGAGCGACGATGAGCCAGGCCTCAACGGAGATAATTAGAATTTCAGGCCACACTGGAACCGTCCCGGGCGCAGGGCTGAACCGCGAATTCCAAGTCTGCAAGCTGGTGGATACCACCACATGCATCGGTTGCAAAGCTTGCGAAGTAGCCTGCCTGGAATGGAACGGTTACACGTTCAGCGAAACTACGTTTGACAATTCCTACCAGACCATGCCGGAGACAGCATGGAATTACTGGAACCTGATCAAATTCAACGAGCACGAGCGGGACGACGGCAGCATGATGCTGCTGATGCGCAAAGATCAGTGCATGCACTGCGAAGAGCCCGGCTGTCTGGAAGCATGTCCGGCGGACGGGGCCATCGTGCAATACGCCAACGGCATCGTGGATTTTCAGGAAGCTCACTGCATCGGCTGTGGCTACTGCGTCACGGGGTGCCCGTTCAACATTCCTAAGTTCAGCCCTGAAGCGCACAAAGTTTTTAAGTGCACCCTATGCAACGACCGCGTGTCGGTGGGCCTCGAACCAGCCTGCATTAAAACGTGTCCCACCGGCTGCTTGCATTTCGGGACGAAGAACGAAATGAAGGAACTGGCGGAAGCGCGCGCGGAACAGCTTCGCACCGTTTCTGGTTTCGCTGATGCCGGAGTTTACGATCCCACTGGAGTGGGCGGCACTCACGTTATTTACGTTCTGCACGATGCTAAGAATCCGGAATTGTATGGTGGGCTGCCGAAAGATCCGCACATCCCCTATTCGGTTTGGCTGTGGAAAAAACCGCTAAAGTGGCTGGGGAATTTGGCGATGATTGGCGGCATTGTGGGCCTTGCCTTGCATTACCTGCGAGTCGGTCCGAAGAAAGAAGAACCGATCCCGCCGGAAGATCGGGGACCTTCATGAGTACCACGGATACGGTACGGCGTCCTCGAACGACGACGGATTTCGACGAGGAATTGATCCCACGTTATACGTTTGTCGAGCGCGTGAACCATTGGTTTGGCGCAGTAACGTATTCCTACTGTTTGATCACGGGACTCGCTTTCTGGACGCCATACCTTTTCTGGTTGGCCGCGATTGTCGGCGGCGGGCCTACAGCGAGATTCTGGCACCCGTGGTTCGGTTTGTTCTTCACCGTTTCCCAGTTCTTCATGTTCCTGCACTGGGCCGGCGATATGGAAGTGGATCACGACGACCGCGTCTGGGCGGATAACATCGAAGCCTACATAAATAATGAGGACGACAAACTCCCGCCAGTCGGACGCTTTAACTGGGGACAGAAAATCTACTTTTGGGCGATGGTGGGGAGCACGATTCTTCTTGTGCTTTCAGGCTTTGTTCTGTGGTACGTTGAAGCCGTCCCGTGGAGTTTCCACATTCTGCGCTATGTGGCGATCTTGATTCACGCTAGCGTAGCGCTGGTCACTATTGGCCTCTTCCTTATTCACGTTTACATGAGCACGCTCTTGGAAGAGGGAAGTTTCGCGTCCATGGTTTACGGAACTGTTACGCGTGCTTGGGCCTGGACCTTCCACCGCAAATGGTATTACGAGGTCACCGGTAAATCCCGAACCAAACAATGATCCCTGCGCAGTGGGATCGCCGAATCCGGCGCGCCACTGAATTAGCCTCAACGTATCCGTTCGGCGCTGAAGGACTGCGCTTCTACGCGCGAGTCGCAACATTCCAGAAAAGTCTCTATGCTGAAATTCAGAAGGCTCTGAAAGCTTCACCCAAGATTTCCGCTGACCGCCCCCTGCGGGACGAACTGGATTTCTTCCTGCTGCTGCCCCACTTTTCTCCTTTTCTATCTTTGATCCAGCAGATTGCTCCGGCACCGCTTGCCCAAGCCGCTGTGGGGCTGGCGCAGAAAGGCCCCGCAGCATGGCAGCACACGATTGAAGATTTCTGGCACCGCGAGCCGGAAATGGTCTCGGATATGGATGACGCAGAAGGGGTCCGAACCGGCGATTCGCTCGATACAACTACTTCAGATCGATTGCTAGCATGGATTTTTCTCCAGCCGTACGCAGAGTATCTTGCTGCTCATCGCGAGACAACAGTCTTGGATGGAACCCCATCGACCTGCCCGCTTTGCGGCGGCAAGCCCGTCGTCGGCGTATTGAGAAGTGAAGGTGACGGTTCGAAGAAGTCCCTGATTTGTATGCTCTGCGCCCACGAGTGGAATTTTCGACGAATTTATTGCCCAGCATGTGGAGAAGAGAGAGAGCCGCAGATGGCCTTCTATTCGGCGCCGGAAATCGCGCATGTCCGCGTGGACGTGTGCGACACGTGCCACACATACCTAAAAACCATTGATTTGACGAAGACGGGTCTCGCTGTTCCCGTCGTGGACGAGCTGGCGACGATACCTTTAGACCTGTGGGCGCGCGAGCACGGCTACCAGAAATTGCAAATCAACTTATTAGGAACCTGATCGACCAACCTGCAAGATGGAGATGACGGCGCAGCGCTACCGAAGGCCTGAAAGGTAGGTGCGGGGCGCGAAAGCTTTTTCGCCGACGAACTGCCCCCCGAGGATTCGGACCTTACAGCCAACGGCCGGATCGCTTGCGTCGAGGATTTTCACTTTCGTTCCGCAGCTGACCAACAGAAGTTTTTCGTCGGCAACCAGAAGAGAGATCCCCAGATCGTCGCTGGCTGCTTCGCAACCGCGCATTTCATCGAGAATTTCCACCGTGATCGGGAGCAGTACGTAGTTGCGGCCTGCTTCGTCGTGGATTGTTGCGACTTGGCCGACCCATGCAGAGTGAGGCTCAGAGACGCTCTGGTCAGAAAAAACTCGCTGCTCAGGGCTAGCTGGAGAAGAAACCTTGCCGGTAGCTTCGGGTGGAGGGCTTTGGACGGCGGCGATGAAACGGTAGCCGCGGCGCGGAAGTGTCTCAATGAATCGCGGTTTCTTGTGCGAATCGCAAAGTGCGCGGCGGAGGGTCTGAATCGCTGCGTTCACGCCATGCTCGAAATCGACGAAGGTGTCGGCGGGCCAAAGGCGCTCCTGCAATTCTTTTCGAGTAAGGAGTTCGCCAGGACGTTCCAGCAGCAACGCGAGAACCTGGAAGGGCCGGCCGGCGAGACGGATTTTGCGACCGTGCTTGCGGAGTTCACCGGTGCGAAGATCAACATGGTAGGCGTCGAAACGAAGCCCACCTTCATGCGAAAGCTCGTCGGGCATTGGGGAAGCTGGGAAAGCGAGTGTACTCCAGGGGCAGGCAGAACTCAAGGTAGCGCGAGCTAGGCCGGTGTAAGTATTGCGAACTCAGAGCGTTACGGCTTTACCTCTCTTGTGCCAACAAAGGACTTCCCATGCATTGAACGATTTCCGGTTTGGGGTGAAACTGCGCGTGTCATGGGGAACGAAATGAAAAATTCGAATTCAAAGATTCAAGAGAAAAAGGAGAGGATCATGAAAATCAACACGGTGACCAAAGTTTCGATGTTCGCAGCGGCCTTGGGACTTGCGTGCTTGCTGCCGGCTACGGCGCGCGCGCAGTCTGATGTGATGCCCGACTCCTTCGCATTTTCGGCTGAAGAGACGGTCGTGGCGCAGCCGCTGCAGCACGCCGGCGCGAAAATAGCGAAAGCCGACTTTGAGGGCAAAGTCTCGCTACCTTACGATGTGAAGTGCGAAGGTAAGAATCTGAAGGCGGGACGGTATTTCGTTACAGTGAAGTCGGAGGGAACGAGCCGAGTGGTTACCCTCCACGGCAGCGGACAGAGGGTGAATGTCCAAGTTCACGAAGTGCCGGCGAATCGAGCGGCGGGCCAAAGCGTGTTGATGGTGCGGAAGGCCGTAGACGGCCGCAGCGTGGAAGCAGTGTATGTGAGGGCGCTCAACGCGACTTTGTACTTGGACAGCAGCTTGAACGGAAGCCACGTTGGCATGGACCGGCTGCCGATCTCTTAGCCGGCGATGTGCATGACGCCCCGTCAGCGCGCTGGCGGGGCATTGTTTTTTTAGAGACGTAGATTCGGTGCGTTCGGCGCTTCCAAGCGTGCCAACGCCCTACCGCTACTTTCCTTTTTTTCAGGCGTAAACCATACACAAAAAAGCGAAGGAATGGATTTCGGAGATGATGAAAATAACATGGATTTGACGGCAATAACGCCATTCATTCAATTTGACGATATTAGAAACTCTCTTGGCGGGTGAGCCTGGACTGCCCAAAAAGATTGCTGAAACGGCGCAGCACTCGATGCGCGGCCAGTCGAGGGCGAGGATTCACTGAATTCCCTAGCTGGACTCCGCACCCTCGTAGGGTCGCAAGAGTGCAGGGGCGGTTGATTTTCGCACGACAAGTTCCGGTTCGATCAGTATCTCGGGAAGATAATCCTCCCGGCCTTCAATTTGATGGACCAATGTGTGAGCTGCGATTTCTCCCATCTTCTCCAAGGGCTGACGCACGGTCGTCAGACTGGGATTGGCATGGACCGCGATCTGAATATCGTCGAAACCGATGACGGAGATATCTTCGGGAACGCGCAGGCCTGAGTCCTGGATTGCGCGCATGGAGCCGAGAGCGGAAATGTCGTTGTACGCAAAGAGCGCAGTAAACGGCTGCTGACGCGCAAGCAATTGTTGGGCAAAAGGGTAACCCAACTGAGGTGTGGGGTCATCTCCTTCGAGATAAACGATCAGTTCCCGCCGCATAGTTAGGCCAAGTTCTCGTGCAACTTCGCAAACTGCTTTCCAACGAGGCTCGGCATCCGAGCTGAAAGACGAGCCTTTCATAAACGCAATTTCTCGGTGCCCCGATTCCACCAAATGCACCAGCGCTAGCTGGGCCGCCCGCCGGTGATCCAGCACGATATTCGTCACACCCTTCACCCGCGTGTGGCCGGCGATTGCAACGGTTGGAACAGCCTGAGGCTCTCGAATCGAAGTGTCGACAGAAATCAAGCCTTCGACGCCTCTTTGCAGGAGAAGATGTGAATAAGTTTCGAGAAGCTTATTGTCGTGCCGATGCGCGACGGTCAGAAAGAAATAATTCTGTTTTCGAAGATATCGTTCGATTCCACTGATGATCAAAGAACCGTAAGGGTCTCCGATTTCCTCGGCAATCACGCCGATCATAAACGTGCGCTTCACTCGCAATGACCGCGCCAGATAGTTGGGACGATAATTCAGCGCGCGAGCGGCGGAAAGAATGCGCTTCTTCGTACGGTCAGGGACAGAAAGGGACGCGGCGGAATTGTTCAGCACGGCGGAGACCGTGCTGGGAGTAAGTCCCACGCGCTCCGCTACCGCCTTCAGCGTGACCGCCTGGACTCTTTGTTTCTTTCGTTTTGTTCGCTGAAGTTTCATCGGAAGGTCGCGCCATCTTAAGCGAAATGGTACTCACACCGCCATCGTTTCGCGTCGCGTCAAGATCGGCGAAAGCGCAGGAGCAAGCAGGCGCATATTACTGTGTATGTGCCCTCTTTGCGCAAGCATTTTCACGGTTGTCGAAAATCCCTTTAGAATATCGTTATTTTTGTCTTGACAAGGTCGGGCGAGTTGGAGCTAAATGCCGCCCAGCGACTGGCTATTTGAAAAACTAATAGCTTGTATTAACGGGGTGGGTCGAAGTCACCGGGGCAGGTGCTGTCCGAAACTAGAGGCTAGGGGTGCGTCGGCACTACTTCGCGGTGCCTCGGCCGATACCTTGTAAGTAAGTACCGACAACGGAAGCTCGAAGTTTGTTTCGCGATGTGTGAGCCTCAATCGCAAAAGATGTGGGACCTCCATCCCGACATCCCGGAGGATACAATGGAAAATAGTGTCTGCACCGCAGTCGGTCGCAAGACGGAATTTGCCGCACCGATCCGATTCCGCTCTTGCGCAAGCGCGCTTGCGCTACTGTGCTTGTTCTTCTTCTGGGGCACTCGAACCAGCGCCCAGTTAACTACTGCCGACATAGTTGGCACTGTGACCGATCCTTCGGGCGCTGTATTGCCCAATGCCAAGATAACTGTCGAGAGCCTTGCCACTCACGAGACTCGATCCACAGAAACGACTTCGGCGGGCGATTACGACGTCGCCTTTTTGCTGCCCGGCCACTATTCGATACGCGTGGAGGTATCAGGTTTTAAAGTGTTTACGGTTGCTGATCTGACGCTTTCGGTCGGTGATCGCGCGCGCGTGGATGCCAAACTGGAAGTGGGTTCAGCAGCGCAGACTGTTGAAGTGGCGGCCCAGAGCCCGCTGCTTCAAAGCGAGAGTTCCACGGTTAGCAGCACAATCGGCGATCAGCTGGTACAGGACTTGCCCCTTCCCACTCGCAATCTCACGAGCTTGGTTGTCTTGACGCCAGGGGCAAACGAAGGCCCGAGCCTCGACTCACTCAGCAGCGGACAACGCCCCGACGATCGCCGCCAAAATAGTTCATTTTCGGTGAACAGCGAAGACGTGGAGCTCAACAATGAGCAAATCGACGGCACGGACAACAACGAACGCATTATCGGAACTATCGGCGTAAAGCCTCCCATTGATGCCATAGAGGAAGTGTCCGTACAGACAAATAACTACACACCGGAGAGCGGACGAACGCCGGGCGGACTTGTCACCGTCGTAACGAAGTCCGGAGGAGACAAATTCCATGGATCCGCGTATGAATTTTTCCAGAACGACGCGCTGAGCGCCCGGAATCCATTCGACGTGCCGCCCAACCCGAAATCGGAACTGCGTCAGAACGATTTTGGCGTAAGTCTCGGTGGGCCGATCATTCACGACCGGACGTTCTTCTTTTTTGCCTGGGAAGGGTTTCGTCAAGTGGCCGGAGTCGCCAGCCCGATCTTTAGTTCGGTACCCACGGCGGCTGAGCAGGCATTAGGTCCGGCGGGGATTGTCGCCGCGGACCCGGCTATTCCGGCAGGAACTCCCGTTGATCCCATTGCCGCGAACCTGTTTAAGTTGTATCCGTTGCCCAACACGGGTGCCGCGGGCGCGCTGGTAAACAACTTCGTGTTCGACCCAAACAAAACGCAGTCAAGCGATGCGTTCGACGCGCGTGTGGACCACCGGTTTAACGAAAGCAATGTAATCTTCGCGAGATTCACGTCCAACAACGTTTCGTCCGTGATTCCTACGAATCTGCCCTCGGTCACCATCAACAGCGTGCTTATCAATCCCGGAAATGGCCAGTTTGGTTTTGCCGGGCCCGCGAAGGACGTTGCTTATAACGCCCAGCTAAATTACACGCATGTATTCAGCCCGTCTCTTTTGCTCGAGCTAAAGGTCGCCTATACGAATATCAATAACACCTCCAATTCGCCAAACTCCGGCACCAATGCAGCCACGGCAGTGGGCTTTCCGAATAACATCAACTTCGGCCCGCTGGACAGTTCCGGTCTGCCCCTTATCAACATGTCCGGAACGGCGCCTTTGGGTGACAGCAATTTCGTTCCGATCGTCGACGTCAGCAACACATTCGAAGAAAACGGCGCGATCAGCTACACGCGTGGAACGCACAGCATAAAAGCAGGAGTGGCGGTCATTCGCCGGCAAGCCCGAAACGTTCAAAGCAGCAACGGAGTTGGAAATATCAACTTTGGACTGCCGGAGGACAGCGGGTCCACACCTCAGGATTCCATCAACAATTTGGCTACATTCCTTGTTGGAGCGTTCACCGGTGAGGGCCGCAACACAGATCTTGAAACTCCCAACTACCGATCGTGGGAGACAGGCTTCTACGCACAGGACACCTGGAAAGTAAGACCGTGGTTGACCGTGAACTACGGCGCCCGCTACGATATTTTCACCCCTTTCACGGAAGCTCACGGTTTTCTTTCCAACTTTGATCCGGCAACAAACCAATTGCTGGTGCCAGCCGCCGGGTTGAGATTTCTCACCAAGGAAGGAGCCGACACTTCCGGAATCGTGGCTTCGTCCGCCACGGCCGGTCTGAAAACCACTTATTCAAATATAGGGCCCCGAGTTGGCTTCGCTGCCACGCTCGGACACGGAGCCGTGCTCCGCGGAGGTTTCGGCATTGCATATTTCCCGGGGAACTACACCTCGAACGCATCGTTGAAGAACGCGCCTTTTAATGGCATCTACGCGCCGAGTATTGGCGGCACCTCGTGCCAATCTCCGCTTGCCAGCCAAATCGAAATCAACGCCACTGGCACAGCTGCGCTCCCCAGCTGTCAAGCGGCCTTAGGTCAAACGACAACCTTGGGAGGGGCCACAGGAGGTCTCCCGGTCCCGGTTCCACAAGCTCTCAACAGTGCTGACCTGTCTCTGCCTGACAACGTGGCGCTGAACTTCCGGACGTCATATGTGGAGCAGTTCAACCTCATGATTCAGAAACAATTTGGCGAGAACGTGCTGAGCATCGGATATGTGGGCCAATTGGGGCGCCACTTGCCGCAAGTAATCAATGACGTCAACGTCCCGGACCCGCTCAACACCCCTCACACGGCGGCCAACACTGCGGGATTTGGGTTGCCGAACACGATCGACGGGACGCCCTGTGTTGTACCAACCGACGGTTGCGACTTGCGGTTTACTGTGCGGCCAACCGCGGCCATCTTGCCCGGTCTCGGTGGCGTCGGCGAGTACTTCAGCGAAGGAACCTCCAGCTACAACAGCCTGCAAGTGGCATTCCAGCGACGATTTCACCGGGGTCTCACAGTCTCTGCGAACTATGTCTATTCGCATGCCATCGACGACGCGAGTGACTTGAGCTTGGAAGGCCAACAAGGCTACGGAAACGCAGATCCCTTCGCCCTGAAACGATTCGAGACGGGCAATAGCGATCTGGATCTCCGGCATCGATTTGTTGCGGCTGCCACTTATGAGCTGCCGTTCGGAAGAGACCTTACAGGAGCAAAAAGGATCGCCTTTGGAGGGTGGCAAACCAGCGGCATCTTCATTTGGAATTCGGGCACGCCTTTCAGCATCACGGACAACTTCACCGGTTTTGGCGACTCGGTCTTTAACGGAATCGGCGGAGGGCCAACGCGACCGGACATCATTGCGAATCCAAGTGTGCCGAATCCCAGCAACAGCGAGTTCTTCAACCGCAACGCATTCCAAATCCCGACGCTGGGCCTGATCGGAACCGATCCCCGTAACAACCTCTACGGTCCACACTTCAAATCGTTCGCATTTTCAGTCTTCAAGAACTTTTCTCTCACGGAAAGGTTCACGTTGCAATTCCGAACAGAGATGTTCAATCTGACGAATACACCGAGCTTCTTCATTCCGAACAACCAGAATGACTTTGCTACTACAAACGCGACGCCGACCGCCCAGCAAATCGCGAGTGGCACCGTGAACCCGGGTTTCGGCCAGATTGTAATCACGAACCCTAATTACACGCCGCGTAGGTTTCAATTCGCCCTGAAGCTCCTGTTTTAGAACGCCTTGGGTTGAGCGTGAACATAGAACATGGCAGCCGGCGAACTCGTTGTTCAGGGTCGCCGGCTGCGCCACTCGAGAAGGGACGTTCCAGTAGGAGAGGTGATATCAACGAGCTTCGCAACTGTTCGCGTATTGTGACCGGATGAAGCCACTCGTCCGGAAAGTTCTTCTTCAGAAAGCAGCCAAAAGCATTTACGAATCTCCGAGAGTTCGGGTTGCCGCGCTTGATGGTATCGAGATACGGCTCTGGGATGATTTCAGGGGCGATTATGAACGGTAGGACATCGATCAAGCCGCGTATCGTGCGCTTTCGTTGGTATGGAGTTGCCATCATCTGTGTTCTGGGTATGCAGGCTTTCGCTCAATCAAACTCGCTTGCGACTGATGACGTCGATCGCCGCGTCCAATCCCTCATCGACAAAATGACGATCGAAGAAAAAATCGACATGCTGGGTGGGGAGGACAATATGTATACGCACGCCGTGCCCCGGCTCGGCGTGCCGCGGTTGAAAATGGCAGACGGGCCGCTCGGAGTCCGCAATTATGGGCCCTCAAATGCCATGTCCGCTGGAGTTTCTTTGGCAGCCACGTGGAACCCCGCGCTCGCCGAGCGCGTGGGGTCGGAAATCGGCCGCGATGCTAGGGCGAGAGGTGTTCATTTTATGCTCGGGCCCGCCGTCAATATATACCGAGCGCCAATGGACGGCCGAAACTTCGAATATTTCGGTGAAGACCCGTTCCTTGCGTCTCGCATGGCCGTGGCATATATCGAAGGACAACAAAGCCAAGGCGTCAGTTCAACGATCAAGCACTTCCTGGGAAACAATTCGGAGTTCAACCGGCATGACACGGACTCGGTCATTGACGAGCGAACCATGCGTGAAATTTACCTTCCGGCTTTCGAGGCTGCTGTGAAGGAGGCCCACGTGGCAGCGGTCATGGACTCCTACAATTTGACGAATGGCATCCACATGTCTCAAAACGCGCTCCTCAATCTCGGTTTACTAAAAGGGGAGTGGAAATTCCGGGGGATCCTCATGTCCGACTGGACTTCCACCTATGACGGTGTCGCCGCGGCCAACGCGGGCGTTGATCTGGAAATGCCCTCAGGCAAAATGATGAACCGACAAACGCTACTGCCTGCAATCCAACAGGGCAAAGTTTCTGTCGCCACGATTGATGACAAGATTCGGCGCATCCTCCGTACGGCGGTAGAGTTTGGATGGCTCGACCGCGACCAGACCGATCTGTCCGTTTCTCGTTTTAACAGAGAAGGCGATCAAGTCGCTCTGGAAAGCGCTCGCGAGAGTATCGTGCTGCTCAAGAATCAAGCGGCTCTGCTGCCGTTGAATCGTGGCCACATCAAGTCCATCGCCGTCATCGGCCCTGACGCCTATCCTTCGGTACCGAGCGGTGGCGGCAGTGCTCGGGTGCAACCTTTTAAGGCGGTCAGTTTTCTGGAAGGCATCGCAAACTCGGTGCCCCCGTCGGTGCCTGTCTACTACGATTCTGGCCTGCCAAGTCTGAGTGAAATGGCTGAATCCACCACTTTTTTTGTCACTCCACAAAAGGGAGCTGAGGGTATCCAAGCCGAATACTTTGCAAACCCGGACTTCCAAGGGATTCCGTATCTTGCCCGCATTGAGAAGAACGTCGATTTTGGACCGCCGGGCAAAAAGGCCCTGCCCGATCAGTCTCTCTCTGCTCGTTGGACAGGCTATTACTTTCCGCAGAGTGCAGGCGACTATGATGTATTTGTCGCTTCGACCGGAGAAGACGGCGGCTACTACCGCGCGTATATCGACGGCAAATTGATCCTGGACAACTGGAAATCCGCCAAGGAACTTACGGGTCTTGCAACACTGTCGCTTGACGGAAATCCGCATCGTGTTGTTTTGGAGCACCGCGGACTTTCCGATTGGCTTGGGTCTCGCTTCCGCTTTGGCATCGTTCGCCGCGAAAACTATGTCACGCGTAATGCAAAAGCATTAGCCGCGAAGGCGGATGTCGTGGTCGTTGCCGCGGGCTTTGATCCAGAGACAGAAAGCGAGGCTGCGGATCGTACATTCCGCCTCCCGCCCGGACAAGACGAACTGATCCGGGAAATGGTGGCGGCGAACAAGAACAGCATCGTGGTCCTCACATCTGGGGGCGGCGTCGACATGACCCGATGGCTCGACAGTGTTCCAGCTCTTTTGCAGGCGTGGTACCCAGGTCAGGAGGGGGGCCGGGCGCTGGCGGAAATTCTTTTTGGTGATGCGAATCCCTCGGGCCGTTTGCCCATGACCTTTGAGCGCCAGTGGGCAGACAACCCTGTTCACGACAGCTACTACCCGGCGCCGGACACAAATCGGGTGGAATATCGGGAGGGTGTGTTCGTTGGCTATCGAGGTTACGAACGCAACGGCACAAAGCCCCTCTTCCCGTTCGGATTCGGGCTCTCTTACACGAAGTTCAGTTACAGCAATTTGACCATTCAAGCTATCGAAGCGGCGCCCGCGAGCCGCGACGCTTCCGAACCTCACGTTGAAGTCTCTTTTGATGTGAAAAATACTGGCAGCCAGGCAGGCGCCGATGTCGCAGAGGTTTACGTGGGAGAAGCCCACCCGAAGGTGCCGCGCCCGGCTAAAGAGTTGAAAGGATTCGCGAGGATAGAACTTGGGCCCGGAGAAACAAAGAGAGTGACGATACGTTTGGATCGTCGTGCGTTCTCGCATTACGACCCAGACGCAAAGCATTGGCTCGCGCAGCCGGACGAATTCAACATATCTGTCGGCCGTTCCGTCGAAACGATCGAGCTTCGCGGCAAACTCGACCTGGCACCATCACTGGCAACCGCATTTACAAATGAGCAGTAGGTGACGCCGGACGCGTGTTGTCATCGAAGTTCGCAGCAGAAGCATCTTAGCGGGATGCCGAAATGACTAGTTTCGAATTTGGGACGACACGGTTGCTTTCTCAATATTGTTGACGCAGCGTTTCGGATCCTTCGCAAGAAATGGCGCGTCAGCCCGCTAGATTCGTTGGATCGAATCCTCTGACCGAACGATTCTTGCCAACGGGCCCGCGTTTTCGGAATCGCTTGGTCTCAGTTTGGAAGTATTTTCGCCGAGTTCCCCCCGCCAATCCCAGGGCAAAATTGGAGCGACACCAGTGCTTTCGGTCGGCTAGTCGTGTATTCGCTACGCTGACCCAGGTGAATACGTGGATCGCTCAAGCACGAAGAACCTGAGCAAAGAAATCGCGCAGCAAAACACTAGCTAACCCGACCCCTAGCTCCCGGAGCACCTGCTCACTAGGCAGATGCTCTATCGCGTTTCGGACTCAACAAACTCGTCATTTGAAGATGTTCTCCATATTTAAGGTTCAGCCAGGAAATCGGCTTCGAGTCCTGAGGTTTGGCGATTCATCGTCGGTCGCGGTGGCCCAAGCCAAGTCGGCGCTGGATTTTAGTTGAAGAAGAGCGCCTACCCAAAAAGCAGGCGCTCATTCCCACGAGAAATGCATTACAATCATGTAGTTGCATGTGGGCGTGTAGCTCAGCTGGGAGAGCACCTGCTTTGCAAGCAGGGGGTCGCAGGTTCGAACCCTGTCACGTCCACCAATTCTTTCAACGACTTACAGATTGTTGCCATCAGTTCACTCTTCCCACTGTAGTGACTTTTGTAGTGACCCCGTGATTCTTTTGTACTATCGCGGCAGCGATAGTTCCCTCCGCGCTAAATTCTTCGAACTTCTTCATCGCTGCTCGTTTTTGTTCTGCCGCTGGATGAACGTACCGCATTGTCATCAGAATAGTCGCGTGCCCTAGCAGAGTGCTCAGCGTCGGCAAATCTGCGCCCGACGCTACGGCTCGCGTGGCAAAGGTATGGCGCAAATCATACAACCGGAAATGCCGCTTAATATCGGCCCGCTCAACCGCATTACGGTGCGCCTTCTTCACACTTCCAATTGCCCTCTGGACTTCGCGAGGTGAGGGGAACACATAAGGCGTTCCTAAGGACGCACTCTCTTTCACTCTCCGCTTAAGTAGAGAAAGAGCGTCGTCCGTCATTGGAATGGTTCGGCGTGCTGCCTTCGTTTTTCCACAGGGGTTGAAAATCGTCCTCTGTTTGAAATCGAGATTTTCGGTGCGCATTCGGAACACTTCTTCGGGCCGCATGCCAGAATCGAGGATGATCTTGGCAATGTCGTGCAGCGGTTGGCTCGTTTCGGTCAAATATGCGGATTGCTCCTCGAAGCTGATGATACGCATCGAGTCGAGCGGTTCCCGAAACATCGAGATTCCCACCACGGGATTCTTCACGGCATAGCCGCTGCGCTCTGCCTGGTGATATAGAAGCTTGAGTGTCGTAAGAGCTCTATTTACGGTCGTGCCCGTGACAAATCGTTCCGTCGCCCACTTGAGCCTTTCTTGTTTTCGTGCTGACTTGAAATCTTCAACCATCTTGCTCGTGATTTCATCCAGATACTTGCCGCGGAAAAATCGTTTGAGCGTCTTACAATTCAACTCATGGAGATCGTGCGTTTTTGGTCTGTGCTGTTGCTTTGACCATTCAAGGAATTGCTTGGAAAATTCCTCGAACCTGGGACTCGGCTTGGACCTCGTAAATCCCGCACGACGTTCGAGCAGATCCGTCCTACGCTTAGCTTCGACTTTGAGAGCGGCCGTCTTGTTCCGGAATCCGGAAGACTCTTGGATTCTTCGGCCTTGGAACTCGAAATGGTACCAATAGATTTTTCCACGTCGAATGACTGCCATCTAACTTCTCCCTCGTACCTCGGATAAGTCTTGATCGGTGCGGACTATACGCTCCGCAAGCCAACCGTCAAGGTCACTCTGCCGATACCTCACGCAGTTGCGACTGATCTTGACGTACGGCATTCCCTTTTTCTGACTTCTCCACTGCGCCAGAGTCTCTACTGACAGGCCGGTCTGTTCGGCGACTTCTTCGGTGGACAGAAGCCTCGACGGCGCGACCAAGTGGGACGACCCGCCTGCCTCGTTGCTCTTCGCGAATTGGGCCGGTTTGGTTGTCATCTCGACGCCAACATCAGCTCCGCCGCGCGACTGTAGTCATCAACCCAGGCGAAGCAAGAAAAGACGCTCGAATGAAACGGTGAGCATGTTTAGACCGTTGAAGGTTTTTGCGATGATTCTTTTTAATCAGATTGCCGCGGCGGTTCTTCTTCTGAGTCTTACGCTCTGCTTGCAGTGCGCGGGCGTAATTATGCTCTTCGAATGGCTAAAGCGTGTTCTGACACGGGACACTCACAAGCATGGGCCGGTTTACTCAGCCAGCCTGGTAGTGAGATCGGCAGTCGCAATTGTAATTCTGCACGGGCTCGCGATTCTTCTGTGGGCCAGTTTTTACCGGACGCATTGCTTCCCGTCATGGGAGCTCGCCTTTTACTTCTCCGCGAGCAGCTATTCGACTGTGGGATATGGCGATGTGATTCTCCCGTCCAACTGGCGAGTTTTAGGGCCTCTGGAAGCGATCACTGGTGTGTTGATGGCTGGAATATCGGTGAGTTTTCTGTTTGCTCTCGTCACGCGGTTGCTCGATCGCGACATTCAATCTTCGCTTACGAACTCAGCTGAGCAAGGCCATGCCTAAGGTCAAGATCAAGACTCCGGATTAGCTTCGCCAGGTTCGGTTTCCGACGAGCTCTGGACTACACTGTTACTCTTGTTTACTTTCACCGCCGGTACTTTTTCTTTGTCCAGGATCCGGACGCGTTCCCATCCCGACCGAAATTCGTCTAACTCCTGATTAGTCGTGCCGGCTCAGGCGATCGACGCAACACTTTGTTGGAGTTTACTCGCTGGAGTTTGGAATCCTAAAGTTTTTCTCGGACGTTGATTCAAGCGCAGCGAGACCTGGTCGAGCTGCGCTTGAGAGTAGCCAGACAGGTCAGT
>DATNLC010000083.1:0-16629 GCA_035603075.1 Candidatus Acidiferrales bacterium
ACTGACCTGTCTGGCTACTCTCAAGCGCAGCTCGACCAGGTCTCGCTGCGCTTGAATCAACGTCCGAGAAAAACTTTAGGATTCCAAACTCCAGCGAGTAAACTCCAACAAAGTGTTGCGTCGATCGCCTGAGCCGGCACGTTCCAACAGACGATAGAGCAGGAACATGGGATCTGCAGCTCTGGGGTCCCGCAGAGTTTTGCGAAACGATGGTTTTGCCAAGCCGTGTTCCAACAAAATCAGAATGCGAAGATTCATTCCCGTGGGAGCAGCATTTCCAATTTCCCAGCGATTTACGGTTGACCAGGTGACCCACAAAATGTGGGCAAAATCTTCCTGTGATAATCCAAGTGCTTTTCGGATTTTCTGAATGCGCCTAGGCGTCATGCTGGTCAAAGTTCGTCTCCCTCTTGAAAAGGATCGGGGGGAAAGGTGTCCTTAACGGCCCACCTTTCCCCTCGCTTCGAACCTTAGAAGTGGAAACCGACGGTGCCAGTGATCGCGCGCGGCGTGACATAGTGCGTGCCGCTGAAGGTGGAAAGGAAGTTGTAAAGCGCGAGGTTGTTGGCCAGGTTGATCACCTCCACGCGAGCGCTGAATTTGTAGCGGTCGTTATGGAGGTGGAAAATGTCATCGTGGCCAATGGCCAGATCAAACAGGCTCCGCGAAGCGACGCGCGGTGGATGACGATCGTCATCCTCGGTGTTCGGTCTAGGTACTTGAATCAGCGTCGAGCCGAATTGCGATGCGAGGCAAGGATTCGGCAGCGGCGTCGTCGGCGTAGCGTGCTGGCTGCCGCAGAAGAAGCCGGCTTGGAATTCCTGGTCGGCAGTGAGCGGATTGCCGAAGGGATCTTCCATCAAGATAGCAGGCTGGCCGCCTAGCGTGGTGCTTTGCGGACAATCGTTATTTGCGTTGATGCCAAAGCAGGGGGATGCACCGGCGACCAGACCGCTGTCGTAGCGCCAACTGAAGCCCATCCAAGGACCTTTTTTCCAGGGCTGATATTGGAGGTGCGTGGTTTCATTGAAGCGTTCGTCATGATCAATGCGGAACGGCACGGAACCGGTGCCAGGTGGCTGCGGAGTAACTCCGGCGCCACCAATCTGGGGCGTGAAGAAGCGCGCCGCCACGCTTGACATGACCACGAAAGCCGTCAGTCCATGGTAGTTGGGTACAGTTCCGCGGACCGCGAATCCAGGGATTTTCGAATTGTGCCACTCGATCGGGAACGTGATGGGCGTATCGCCGAGCACGCTGAAGTCGTAGCCGTTGTGTGTGTACTTCCAGATATATTCGCCATCCAGCACGAAATACTTCCCAAACGCCTGTTGCAGCCCCGCGTGAAACTCGTTGCGGAAACCCGCGCTGAGCGGCTCGGGCGAAAGTGCTCCACAAGCGAGTAGGGGATTGAGGACTGGAGACTCGCATCCGAGGCTGGAAAGGACCAGATTTTCGTTAAAGGGAGTTTCGAGAGTACGCGCATAGGAAATGCGCAGGATGGTGTTGGTCGGCTTGATGTTGTAGGCCACGCCGAGACGCGGCTCGGCCTGATTCGCCTTGGTCAAGCCATTGTACAAGTCACCGCGTATGCCCAAGTTGAATGACCAGTTTTTCCAGGTGATCGTGTCCTGTACATACATCGCCAGTTGCTTCACGTCCGTATGCAGAGGAAATGATGAATCGGTTCTGAAAAGAGTTCCTCCGCGGGTCAGGTCGAAGGGCAGCAGGACGGGATTGAATAATGGAAACAGTGTGGATGCCGGAGCGTTTGGATTGGTGCTCACATTTGGCTGAAAACCGCTAGCCGCGCACTGGGATGGATCGGTGAAACCCTGGACGGGCACGTCAGGATTCGGAGCGGTGGCTAGAGTTAAGCAGGGTGCGTTGAAAGTGGGGTCGACGATACCGAGACTGTCGTGCTCACGGAGAAAGGTCTGCTCGTAGACGACGCCAACCTTGATGTTATTGATGCCATGCACGTAAGAGAGATTGGCGCGCGCGCCTGCATTTGTTAGCGTCCGGAACTGAGAGACGCTCTGCCGTTGCAGGCTTGGTGGCCCGAGGTCAGCGAACGGATTATCGCTCGGATAGTAGTTGTAATCGTCGCGCCGGACGAAGGCTCCAAGCGTAAATACGGCGTTAGGGCTGAGGATGTGCGTCCAAGAGGGTGCGATGTTGAAGGTGCCGATCTTCGAGCGCTGGTCCGTTGGTCCCACCACATTGCCGTTCGGATCGAGGCCGCCGTTATCAACTACCACGCCGTTCCAAGCGGTGGCGTCTTCAGCATCGAACGAATTGGGCGTCTGAAACCAGGAGCGCGTGTAAAGGAAGTTGAAGTGGATCGAATCCGCAGTCGAGAACTGATAATCCACACGATCGAATATGTTTTCTTCGTTCCCTTTGTCGTGCATAACGCTGAATTCCGGAGGATCCAAGAATCGGCCGGTGTTCAATCCGCTCACCGAGATGAAATTTCCCCATTTTTGGCCGCCGTAGGCGAGGTCGAAGCCGGCGTTGGAGGTGCCGAACGCGCCGTAGGAAGCGAAGACGCTCCCGTGAGGCGTGGTGACACCCAGACCTGAGCGCGTGGTTGCCACAATCACGACGCTGGTTTTATCGCCGAATTCAGCGGGTGGTGCGCCGGAGATAACTTCCAATGACGAGACCGAATCCACGGGAAGCTGGTTAGAGAAGACTTTGCTCTGTTGATCGGTGATGGGCTGGCCGTCAACGGAAAATGAATTCTCCGCGTGGTCGCCGAGCCCGTGGAACAAGCCGTTGGAGTCCGCCGCGATACCGGGAGTCGTGAGCGTGACGAGCGAACTGAGTGATGAGGATTGACTCTCGAGAGGCAGCTTTTCGAACAGAGTGCGGTCCACGTCCGTATGAAAAGTCGAGTCGTTCTCCAAGAGATCGCCTCCGCCCTCTACGGTTACGGTGCTGGAGGCGCCTTGCAGTTTCAGGGCGATCGAAACGCTCAGAGGCACCGCGGAACGAACGTCCACATCCTGGGCGTACGATTCGAATCCCTTTGCGGTCACAGCGAGGTGATAGGGGTTGAACGGCACGTTTGGAAAAGCAAAGTTGCCGGAGCTATCGGTGGCGGTGGAACGTTCCAAGCCGCTCACCGGGTTATGAATCGTCACGGTGGCGTTCACGACTACACCGCCTGAAGGATCTACGACCGTGCCGGAAATCGATGCAGATTGCGCTTGCACGCCGCGCACGGTGAAAAGACTCAAGAGACACACTGCCGTAAAGATCCAAAATAGCTTTCTGCAATTCATATGAATCTCCCTAGGCCCACGTGGGCTTATCCAGTCGTTATGGTGGGAAATGCGCGGAACTCAGCGCCCGCGAACGAGCGGAAAACGAGAGCTTCGCATGCCAGTTTTTCTTATGAATGGATTACGACTGGGTAGGAGGTGCGCGCGGGGAAGTCTGATCGAAGACCAGTTCAAGATGGGGATCTACGGAGCTGGTCGGATTCAACCAAGCTGCCGCATGTGGCCTGGGCAGGGTGGTGCCATGCGAGAAGTCAACCGTTACGGAGTGAGCAAAATGGCAGATGCGGCAATGCTGGTCTTCGAAGGATTGGTTGTGCCAGTGGCCTGCCGCTTGGAATGCAAAAGACAGCACGACAGCCGCGACCACAATGGCTAGAAGCCGGTATGTCGTCCGCCGCTTCATATTAGGACCGAAAACCCCCGCACAGATATTACTTAGACGCGGCACTAGACGCAATCGTGACAATAAATTCTTGCTTCGCATAAGCCAATTCCGCGGTCATACCTGCAGGACATCGCCCTCTTTCGCCACCATCTCGTACAGAACCGGGTTCACAAAGAAGCCAAGAAATAGCCGCGAAATCAAGCCAGCCACGATCACGATAGCAAACGGCTTTTGCGTGTCCGAGCCGATGCCGGTGGAGAGCGCCGCGGGAAGCAAACCAAGGCAGGCGACGAGAGCGGTCATCATGATCGGGCGCAATCGCAAGAGCGAAGCGTCCAACGTCGCGGTGCGAATATCCTTCTTCTCCAGACGCAGCTTGTTGATGTAGGACACCAAGATCACGGCCGTTTCAACTGAAACCCCCATCAGCGCAAGCAGACCGAGCACAGAGGACACGCTGAATGGCGTGTGAGTGAGTTTCAGTGCGATCAGAGCACCCACGGGTTCGGTCATCAAGACGCCGAGCGCAATGGTGACCGGGAATTTGAAATTCCCATATAGCGCAAAGAGAATCAGGAAAATCAGCAGGACCGCTAGCGGGCCCACGATGAGCATTTGGTGTTCGGCTTCAAGGAGTTCGCCGTATTCGCCGCCCCAGTTAATGCGATAGCCGGTGGGCAAAGATTTTAAGACATCCGCAATAGCCCGCTGGCCTTCTTTCACCGCGCCTGCCAAGTCGCGCCCCTCGATGCTGTATTGCACACCGATATAACGCGAATTATTTTCGCGATAAATGAAAGACGCTCCGTTGCCTTCGCGAATATCAGAGAGTTCGCTTAAAGGGATTTGCTGACCGGTCGGAGTGCCTACCAACAAATTGGAGATTTGTTGGGCGTTCTCGCGAAACTCCGGCCTCATGCGCACCACAAGATCGAATAGCTTTTCGCCCTGAATTACCTGTGTCGCTGCCTGCCCGCCTACGGCTGCCTGCACTACGCCTTCCACGTCCGCGACGTTGATGCCATAACGCGCAATTTTGTCGCGATCCACTTGTACAAGGAGACTAGGCTGGCCGAGTTCGCGCACGACGGTCAGTTCCGTGAAGCCCCGCACCTTCGAAAGGCGGCGCTTTATTTCGAGTGCCCTGTCTTGCAACACATTCAAATCCGAACCGTAAATTTTTACCGCCAACGCGCTCTTCAGACCGGTAAGAGCTTCGTCCACCGCATCTTCAGCCGGCTGAGTGTAATTGAAAATAATTCCTGGGTAAGCGTCGAGCTGCTTTTGAAGGTCTTCAATCAACTCGGGCTTATTGTGGATGGCGCCTGTCTTCCAAATCGCGTCTTTATAAGGCTTTAATCCCACGTAAAATTCGCAGTTGAAGAATCCCGTGGGGTCCGTGCCGTCGTCAGGACGGCCAAGTTCGGAACCGACCTCCGTTACTTGCGGATATTTGGCCAGGATGTCGCGAATCTGCGGAGCAATTTTGGCCGCTTCTTCATAAGAAATCGTGTAGGGCATGGTCGCGCGGACCCACAACGCGCCTTCATCGAGGTGCGGCATGAACTCACCGCCGATAAATGGAACCAGCAACAGTGAAGCGCCGAAAATCAGAATGGCTACCAGCATGGTGACCTTCGGGTGATTCAGGCACCAGGTGAGCTGTCCACCGTACCGCGTGCGCACCCATTCGAACGGCTTGTTCACGCGTTCGCGTACGCCCTTCTTGAACCAGTAGGAGCACATCACTGGCACGAACGTGAGGGTCAGGATTAGAGCGCCCACCAGGGCGAGAGACATGGTGTCCGCCATCGGGTGGAAAAGTTTTCCCGACGGTCCGGTGAGTGCGTAGATGGGAATGTAACCGGCGATGATTACCGCGACGGAGTAGAAAATTGGGCGATCCACATCCTTGGCAGCCGCAAGGATCACTTCCTGCAGATCGTATTGCTGGCCCTCGCGCAGGCCCAGTTCGCGGTAAATGTTTTCGACCATTACCAGCGTGCCGTCGATGATGATTCCAAAGTCGATGGCGCCGATGGAGAGCAAATTCGCGGCAACGCCATTGGCATGCAAGAAAATGAAGGAGAAAAGCAGCGCGAGAGGAATGGTCATGGCCACGATGACGGCAGCGCGCATGCTGACCAAAAAGAAAATAAGCACGATCAAGACCAGCGTCATGCCTAGCAGCAAATTGTCCTCAACCGTGCTGATGGTCAGCCGCACGAGGTCGCTGCGGTCGTAAAACGGCCGCACTTTTACGTCCGGTGGAAGGATATGTTCGTTCAGTTCTTTAGTTTTTTCTTCCACGCCTTTCAGCACGTTTTGCGTTTGGTCGCCGCGGAGCATCATGATGACGCCTTCGACCGCGTCATCGTTCTTGTTGAACCCGAATTGACCCAGGCGCGGCGCGTGGCCGATCACAACGTCGCCCACATCCCGAACGTGCACCGGAACACCGTTCTGCGTGCCGATGATTACTCTGCCGATGTCGGTTTCATCGCGGATCAGGCCCAGTCCGCGAACGTAGTAAAACTGTTCTCCCTGCGAATAGAAGCCGCCGCCCGTGTTTGCATTGTTGAGGCTCAACTGCTGAATCACGGTAGGAACTGTGATGTGGTAGCCGTAGAGTCTTGCGGGATCGAGCAGCACTTGATACTGCATTACGGTTCCGCCGAATCCGGAATCGTCCGCAACTCCGCGAACTTGCTTGTATTCCCGCTCGATCACCCAGTCTTCGAATGTTTTTAATTCTTGCGGAGAACGATCCGGGCTTTCGAGCACGTAGCGATACACCAGGCCGGAGGGACTGGAGAGAGGAGCGAGTGTGGGCTGCACGCCGGCGGGATAAGTCACTTCGCTCAGGCGCTGGAAGACAATCTGACGCGCGAAATAATCGTCGGTGTCTTCGTCAAAAGTGAGGATCACATCCGAGAGGCCGTACAACGAAATCGATCGTTGGATGGCCATTTTCGGCACGCCGTTCATTTCCACTTCGGTGGGCAGCGTTACCAACCGCTCGATTTCTTCCGCCGCGTGTCCGGGCCATTGCGTGATGATCTCCACCATGGGAGGCGACAAGTCCGGGTAGGCGTCCACAGGCATGCGCTGGAATGAGATTCCGCCTGCGATGATGACGAACCCCACCAGCATCAAGACCAGGAATCTCTGCTTCAGCGCGAATTGGACGATTCGATTAATCATTTAGATTTCGGCTGCCTTAGTGCTGGAACGAATTGGCGAATTGCAAAAATAAGCTGCCGTTCGCAGCCAGTTTGTCTCCCGGTGAAAGCCCCTTTAGAATTTGCGTTTGGCCATTTTCACTTTGCCCGATATCGACTTGCCGCCGGCCAAACTGATTGGAGCTGGTAGCCACATAGACGAACGGCTGATTTTCGTCGTCGCGCAGGATCGAGGAGTCGGGGACGGCAATCGCGTTAGAGATCGTTCCAGCAGTTACGGTCGCGACGCAGTACATATCCTTCTTTAATTTTCCGCCGGGATTATCGACCACGATACGGGCTTGCAAAGTACGGGTAGTCGGGTCCAGCGCCGGTGAAATAAACGAAATCTTGCCCGAAAATTTATCGGGATAGGAATCAGTGGTGATCGTGGCTTGGTCTCCGTCTTTCACGTAAGCGAGGTCGCCCTGATAAATATTCGCCAGCACCCAAACGGTGCTCATGTCTGAAATGGTGAACGCCTGGGTGGTGCCCGCTTGCATTACTTGTCCCGGCGAGACGAGCCGTTCCACGACCTCTCCGCCGATGGGCGCCAGCAAAGGAATCTGAGCTGAGATGGGAGACTTCTCCAGATCCTCCGGCTTTGGGATTCCCAGAATTTTCATTCCCTGCTCCGCCGCGCTCAAATCCGCCTGCGCTTGTATGCGATCGGACTCGGCCTGCAACAGATCGCGATCGGCGATGGCGTGGTGCGCGAAAAGATCCTGGGCGCGCTCGTAATTCTTATTCGCTACACGGAAGACATCCCGTGCTTTCAAATAGGCAGCGAGTAATAGGGAGTAATCGGGGCTGCTGACTTCCAAAAGCGGCTGGCCGCGTTTGACGCGGTCTCCGGGGACCACCAAAATCTTGGCGACGGGCCCGCCGACTTGAGTGATGACGGGGGTGGTGCTGAACGCGTTGTAAGCCACGGCTCCGGTCAGCCGGAGCGTGCGAGTAATCTTCGAGGGTTGTACCGTGACGATCTGAACGTGCGACATCTGATCCTGAGGGATGGTAAACAGCCCCGGGGTATCGGTTTTCGATTCGCCTGACGAGTACGAGGTCATTTCATTCGCGCCTCGTTCCGAGCCGCAGCCCACGAGCAAAATCACGAGCGCAGTGGCGGATACAATGCAGGTCGCGCGTTTTATAATTCTCAAATTCGTCATGGCAGATTCCTCACTCCGACAGCCTCACGAAGCTGCTCGACCGCCGTCAGATAAGCTGCGAGAGACTGGCGATAGGCAAGCTCCGTAGCCCGATAACTCCGCTCGGCATCGAGAAAATCCAGCAGGCTTGCGGCGCCCCGCTTGTAGGAATATTCGGTGATGTCGCGGGATTCTTTCGCTGCGTCGAGATATCCAGCGCGATAGAGCGACACAACCTGGTCATTATCCCGAACCGACTCGTAGGCGTTAAGGACATCGCTCATCACCTGATCGTTCGCCGCGAGTTCCAGCTCCTGAGCCTGATTAATCGCGTAATTCGTGCGCGCGATTTCGCCCTGATTGCGATTGAAGATCGGAATTTGGAAGCTGCCGAAAACCGAGGCGGTGTTGGTCTCGCTAACATGGTCGTAATTGAACGTGCCGGTGACGTCCACCTTGCCGTTGGCCTTCGCCAGTTCGTGCTGGCTCTTGGCCGCGACTACGCCTTGTTGCGCGGCGCGCAGATCAGCGCGGCTCTGCAACGCTTTCGATTGCAAATCTTCCAGTTTGAGGGTGACCGGCAGGTAGTCGAAATCTCCGGAGACGTCGTAATCCGCTCCAACGGTTTGGTATCCGAGGAATTGCCGCAGGCCGACGAGCGCTTGAATTTTGGCGAGCTGCGCCTGCGACACGTCGCTCTGGAACTGGAGAAGCTGGAGCTTTATCTTGAGATAGTCGCCTTCGCTGATGTCACCGGCTTTGTAACGCGCTTGGCTGATGTCGACCGTGTTCTGAAAGCTCTTCATGTCTTCTATCGCTAGATCGAGAGTGGATTCGGCGAGCTGCACGCTGAAGAATTGGGAAGCCACACTGAAGGTGAGCGTGCGTTCGTTATCGGCCACGGTCGATTTCGTCTGCGCCGTGGTGTCCTCGGCGGCTTGCAAGCGGTGTTGGCGCTTCTTTCCGCGTTCGAACAGATAAGAAACGCCAATATCAAACTGCATGACGTTGTCGACATAGTCGGCGTTAAAGTTTTCCGGCTGAAAGAGTGGAATAAACTGCGCGTCCGCCGTCAGAACCGGGTTCGGCCGCAGATTCGCCGTGATTTCCAGTGCCTGGTTTTGCTGAATCGTTGTCTCTGCAGCCTTCAAATTGTGGTTGTGTTCCAGGGCCAATTGAATAGCTTCATCCAGCGTCAGGCGAACGGCGCCGTGAACCTGCGCCGCGGGCGCCTGTATCTTAGGTGCCGGAGGCACGGGCGGCTGGGCCGGTGGGTTCTGCGCACTGCACTTTGGCGCTAAAATCCCGCTGGAAAGACACACAGCGAGTAAGAGCACTGCTGGTCGCACACGTTGTACGAGCATAGTTTTCAACCTCTGCTAAACGGATAGAAAGTGAGTCGGAGCGTCGCGAACGACGCCGAACCTAACGTGGAAAACTAAACGGCGGGAGGAGCGCGGGCCGGAAGACGAGGCGCCAAGGGAGACGGAGCAAAAGCAGGCTCTGAAGGTTCGGGCCGAAATTCCAACTGGGCCAGTGCAGGAGTGCGGTCGCTGGCGAGCGGCCGCTCCATGGGCTGGTGATTTACATGGCAAATCGAGCAGTTCGCTTCCGAAGAATGTGCGTGGTGATGCCAAACGCTGCCCAGTGTCGTGACGAATACCAGCAGCACGATCAGCGCTACGGGGACCAGCACACACCGAATTGCCTTTTGGTTACGCATTGCTCGGGGTCTGTCGAAACCCAGCCCTAATCATATAGCAGATGGCTCCCAGCACAAATGGGTTGTGCCTGCCAACAACTGCCCTGGGGCCCAAAATCAGTTCGTATGCTCGAGGGCCTTCTCCACCATGGCCACGCATTTTTCCACGCGCTTGCGGAGCGGGCCGTCGATCTCCTGCTGTCGCTTTCGCAGCGTGAACGTCTCGTCGGCGATGTTCAGCGCAGCCAGCACCGCGACTTTTAGCGAGTCCACCATGCGCGTGGATTCCGCAATCGACCGCATTTTGCCGTCGACGTAGGCGGCCAACTCTGAGAGATATTCTTCATTCCCATCTGCGTTTACGTTGTAACTTTGGTCGTAAATTTCTATTTTCACGGTTGCGCTCCCTGCTGAGCTTCCGCCATTGTCGGCCATCATGCATCCGTGCGCAATGGGCTGGATGCGATATCGGGCGCGTGGAGACTAGCTCGCGCGCAAGCTGGCGCCCAGCTTTTGTTCGAGTGCAGCGACGATGCGGGAAGTGAATTCGGCGAGCTGGGTGTCGGTAAGCGTTCCCTGCGCGCTTTGGAATTTCACGCGGATCATCAGTGAATATTTTCCGGCGGGAATCTGGCCGCCGCGAAAAAGATCGGCAGGTTCAATGGTTTGAAGCTCGCCGATTTTAAGCGCGCGGATGGTCTGCTCCACTTGCGCGAACGTCACGCCGTCCGGTAGCACCAGCGAAAAATCTCTTTCCACAACAGGGTAACGCGGCCAGGGCACAAAGCGCAGCGCGGAACGTGCCGCTTCGATGCCTAGCAATAGGGGTTCGAGCCTCAGCTCTGCAAGATACACGTCTTGCCGCAGCTTCAACTGGTCGGCAATGCGCCGAACGAGTTGGCCGGCGATGCCCAGTTGCTCGCCCTTGCTCTTCGCGAGCGCAAAATGAGCGGCGCGCGCGGTCGACAGCCAAGCCGGCCCGCTCGACTGCCAGTCCAACCCACCAGCGAGTTCGCCGATGCGGTCGAGGTCGCCTTTCAAATCCGCGAAACTGAATTCACGCGCTGCTTCGTGGATTGTTTTCTCGCGCACCAATCCGGTTGCCCCCAGCGTGAGAACAGGCGTTTCAACCGGCGCTCCGTCGCGCAGTTCGTAAGTCTTGCCAATTTCAAAGAGTCGCAGGTCGCGATTGCCGTGATTCAAATTCCACTCAATCGCACGGACCATGCTGACGATGCCCGTCGATCGCATCACCGACGCATCTTCCGCGAGTGGGTTGCCGATCACGGCGGGATGGAATCCTTCCGCGCGAAACAGCGCATCGCGTTGAGAATCCACGATGGGAATCTCGACGATTTCCTGGTAGCCGAGCCCGACGGCACGTTCCACCAAGCGGTCGGTCGCCTCCGCATGGGGCAAACGCAGAGCCGGCTTTTTCGCGGGCGGAAGACGAGCAGGGAATTTGTCGTAACCGTAATGGCGAGCGACTTCCTCCACCAGATCGATCCCGCGAGTCACGTCATGGCGCCACGAAACTTGTTTGCATTCCCAAATCGCCGCGAGCGAGCCGTCGCTGCCGCGATTCGCGTCCACCCGCGTGGGGCGAAATCCCAGCGCGCTCAAAATATCTTCCACTTCGCGGTCCGGGACATCCGCGCCCATCACGCGCAGGATTTCTTTTCGCGCCAACTGAATTCTCTTTTCGGGCTCGCGAGATGGATAAACATCCACAACGCCCGCGAGAATCTCGCCGCCGGCCATCTGCTGAATTAGCTCCGCGGCACGCCGCGAAGCCAGTTCGGCCATTTCCGAATCGGCGCCGCGTTCGAAACGGTAGGAAGCTTCCGAGCGCAATCCCAATGCTTTCGCCGTGCGCCGAACCGAAATAGGATCGAACCACGCGGACTCCAGCAGAATATTTTTGCTGCTGAAACTGATTTCGCTGTCCGCTCCGCCCATCACGCCGCCGATAGCAACAGGACGCGCCGCGTCTGCAATCACGCATAGATCTTTCGTAAGCGTTCGCTCCACACCGTCGAGCGTGCGGATTTTTTCGCCCGGGCGCGCGCGCCGCACGACGATGCGAGGAGCGCTCAACTTATCCAGATCAAATGCATGCATGGGCTGGCCCAGCTCGAACATCACGTAATTCGTGACGTCCACCACGTTGTTTATGGACTTCTGCCCCATCGCTTCGAGACGCTGCCGCAGCCAATCCGGCGAGGGTTGCACTTTCACGCCGCGCAAAATCCGAGCGGTGTAACGTCCGCAAAGTTCCGGCGTTTCGATTTCGACGCGCACTGCATCGGCGGTTTTCTCGGCGGATTCTTTCAGCTTTGACTGTACGGGCTTGAGCTGCAAACGATAGATTGCTGCAACTTCACGCGCGATGCCGTAGTGGCCAAGGCAATCGGGACGATTCGCGGTCACTTCGGCGTCCAGGACGGGGCCCGCGGCCGACTCTTCCACCGAATCGATTGCTACGCCAGCCAAAGAAAGCCGCACCTTCAGGTCAGCGGGCGCCGCCTTCACGTCGACGAATTCTTTCAGCGAGTTGTAGAGAACCTTCATGGTCAAAAACTCAGCCTAGCTATGCCGCGAAATTCGAGCGTCGCAGCTCAAAAGGAGGCAAGAACGCAACGACACTCGGCACTCGCTACGGAAATTGCTGCAAGAAGCGCACGTCGTTCTGAAACAGCAGCGGCACTTCGGTGACACCGTATTTCATCATAGCTAGACGATCCACGCCCATGCCGAACGCAAAACCAGAGAGTCGCTCCGGATCGTACTTCACGAAGCCGTACACCGCAGGATTCACCATGCCCGCGCCGAACAATTCGATCCAGCCGGAGAATTTGCAAACGCGACAGCCCTTGCCGCCGCAGACGTGGCAGGTCGCGTCCACTTCAGCGGAAGGCTCGGTAAACGGAAAATAACTCGGCCGCAGGCGTGTCTTCGTTTTCGGCCCCAGAAATTCGCGCGCGAAATATTCCACCGTGCCTTTGAAATCGCAGAAGGTGATGTCCGTGTCCACCGCGAGGCCTTCAATCTGGTGGAACATGTAGCCGTGCGTCGCATCCGGGTTATCGCGGCGATAGACTTTTCCCGGCACCACGATACGAACGGGCGGCTTCTCTTTCTCCATCGTGCGAATTTGCATCGGCGAAGTGTGTGTGCGCAACAGGTGGCTAGTCCGCGCGCCTTCAATATAAAAAGTGTCCATGTTGTCGCGCGCGGGATGGTGCTCGGGGATGTTGAGCGCTTCGAAATTGTAATAGGGCGTCTCGATCTCAGGGCCTTCGACTACGCTGAAACCGATTGCGGTGAAGATGCGCTGTAGTTCCTCGAAGGTTTGGCGAATCAGATGTCGCGTGCCGAATGCGCGTTCGATCCCCGGGAGTGAAAGGTCGATTTTGTCGCGCGCAGCCGCGGATTTCTCGGCAGAAGCTTGGAGATTGCGAAGGTGCTCATTGAGAGCGGATTCGACATATGCCTTGAGCTTGTTCAGCTCTTGCCCAACGGCGGGTTTTAGTTCTGGCGGCGCCGTCTTGAGCCAGTTATTCGTGACAAGTGTGAGAACTCCGGCCTTTCGTCCCAGCCAGCTCAGACGCAACGCGTCGCTCGCAGCTCCCTCGTCGGACGTCACGCGATTCATATTCGACGTTTCTTCATCGAAACGTCGACGAACGTCCTCGAACAAGCTCGCCACCCGATCTGGTGACCCAACGCCGAGTTGCGCGAGGGTTTGCTTCGTAGGGTCGGTTGTCGTCATGATGACGTCACATTTGGCAGTGGTAGCAAATCCTCACCTCTAAAGAGGTGAGCTACATTGCAACAGTCGGCTAGCCTTCGTCGCGATGGCGGACATGTTCCGGCTTTGCGTGCGACTTCGCATCCGCGGGGGCTTTCGCCACGTGCTGCTTCGCGGTGGCAACCAGCGCGGTAAATCCGTCCGCGTCGTGCACCGCCATATCCGCGAGAATCTTTCGATCCAGCTCAATGCCACCGACTTTCAGGCCGTGAATCAACTGACTGTAGGTGATGCCGTTGTTGCGAGCTGCTGCGCCGATGCGTTGAATCCACAATGTGCGGTAGTCGCGCTTGCGCGTGCGACGGTCGCGGTAGGTGTAACGCAGCGAGCGGTTCACGGCTTCTTTCGCCGAGCGGTAAAGCTTTCCCTTGGTAAGGAAAAACCCCTTGGCGTGTTTCAGAAGCTTTTTTCGGCGGGCGCGGCGTTTGGTTCCACGTTTAACTCGAGGCATAGCTTGATCTCCTGTTACGCGCCCTAAAGGCGCTTCAAATCAAATTGTGTCACTGTCACTGCACGGGGAGACAAACGTGGCCAGCCGCCCGCAAAATTACGCAGGCAACAGGACGGGTTTGTCTCGTAGAACTGCTTTTGCGCTCCAGCGGCTTTAAGTTACATAGCCGGAGCACCGGCTGGCAGGCACCCGTTACGCGCTGCCAAGCACGGTAAAAATCTTTGCGTATTTCGCTTCGTGCCGCCTAGTTGCGCGGCCCAGACAAACCTTGCAAATTCCGGCCGCTATTCGATGCCGTAAGGCAGCGCGAGGCGGATGTTCCGCACGTTCGACGGATTCACGACGACAGCATTCGCCAGCTTCCGCATGCGCCGTGGTTTCTTGGTGCCCAGCAAATGGCGCTTGCCGGAATGCCAACGCATAATTTTGCCGGTGGAAGTGATCTTGAAACGCTTGGCTGCGCCGCGATGTGTCTTCAGCTTCTTTTTCTTGTTCTTCTTCACGATTTCCTCTTCAACTTGATTTGCGCATCGTCGCAGCGCCATTGAAAAAAAATAAGTCTGAAGCCCGCCTCCTCACGCGCCTTTTTTCGGTGCGAGCAGCGCGAGCAGAATGTTTGCTTCCATGCGCGGCCCGAATTCCACTTGCGCGTGATCGACGATATCTCTCATCAACCGGTCCATCTTGGCGCGGCCTACGTCCTGGTGCGCCATTTCGCGGCCGCGATGAAAGATCATCGCTTTCACTTTGTAGCCTTCACCGAGAAAGCGGATGATTTGGTTTTTGCGAACCTGGTAATCATGCTCGGCCGTGGAGGGCCGGAACTTCACTTCCTTGATGTGCGAACTTTTTTGGTGCTTCTTGGCTTCGTGAGCCTTCTTGTTCGCTTCATAGAGAAACTTGCCGTAGTCCACAATCTTGCAGACAGGCGGCACGGCATTCGGAGAAATTTCCACCACGTCCAGCCCGGCTTCTCGCGCGGCCTTCATCGCGTCGGGCAGAGTCATCACGCCCAGCTGGTTTCCCTCTTCGTCGACCACGCGAACTTCGCGAGCGCGTATTCGCTCGTTTACTTTGAGAGCACTACTCCCACCACGTTCTGCGATAAACTCACCTCCCGGACTTGCGAAAACCTGTTCGCTGTCCGCTTTCCCTCGCTCCCATGGCAGAAACGCGCGTTGGGAGGTGCGGGCCAAAAAGTATAGCACGGCTGAGCCGCTCTCCTGCAACCCACAAAATTGAAACTATTAAAGGTCTCTCCGCGTATACTCCGTGGCAACGGAGAGCTCGCGCCCGGGGAGAAACATGAATTTACGCAGAGGCGTTTCTATCGGCCTGCTCGTTCTGGTTTTGTCTTTAGGTCTTTTCCCAGCGCATGCGGAGCAGACGCCCGGGCCAGGCGCTCAGCCGGCCACGGCCATGCCATCGGTACTTACTGTTCCGCCCGCAGCGCAACCGTCCGCAAACTTCAGTGCCGACGCAGCCACGGACGCATACATCGCACAGATTCCCGCCGACGCGACGGCAAAATCCGATGCCTACTTCGAAGGTGGCTACTGGCTGATTCTCTGGGATTTTCTCTACGGCGCGGTAGTTTGCCTCTTGCTCCTGAATCTTCGCTGGTCTGCGGGGATGCGCAATCTCGCCGAACGCATCACTCGCTTCAAGCCGCTCCAAACGCTGATTTATTGGACGGAATATCTAGTCGTCACCTTCATTCTGGGCTTTCCGCTCGCGGTTTATGAAGGCTACTTGCGCGAACATAAATACGGCCTGGCCACGCAGACGTTCGGTCCTTGGATGGGCGATCAGTTCAAAGAACTACTTGTCGGCATAGCGCTGGGAGGCATTTTGGTCATGCTTCTTTTTGGCGTGGTCCGTCGCTTGCCCCGTACGTGGCACATTTGGGCCGCGATCGTTACTTTTATTTTCGTGATGTTCACGGCTCTGATCGCTCCCGTTTTTATTTTTCCCATATTCAACAAAATCACGCCCCTTAACGATCCCAAAGTCACTCAGCCCATTCTCAGCATGGCTCACGCCAACGGCATTCCGGCAAAAGATGTTTACGAAATCGACGCCTCGCGCCAGTCCACGCGCATGAGCGCGAACGTCAGCGGCCTTGGCAGCACCATGCGCATCACGCTCAACGACAATCTTCTTCGCCGCGCTTCGCCAGAAGAAATCCAAGCTGTGATGGGACACGAGATGGGCCACTACGTCCTGCATCACATTTATAAGGATATGCTTTTCATTCTCATTGTGATCGTTGTGGGGTTCTCGCTATTGCGCTGGTCCCTGGATTGGTCGCTCAAACGCTGGGGAGAAAAATGGCAGATTCGCGGCATCGGCGATGTCGCCGTGCTTCCACTCGTATTGTTGATCCTCTCGGTTTTCGGTTTTGTTTTCACGCCGATCCAAAACACGCAGACGCGAACCGACGAGCATGAAGCAGACATGTACGGCATCAACGCCAGCCGCCAGCCCGACGGCTTCGCTCAAGCCGCCATCCACCTTGGCGAATACCGCAAAATGAGTCCCGGCCCGGTCGAAGAATGGATTTTCTTCGATCATCCAAGCGGCCGCCATCGCATCCACGACGCCATGCAGTGGAAGGC
>DATNLC010000109.1:0-1628 GCA_035603075.1 Candidatus Acidiferrales bacterium
CCTAGGAGTGTGGGCGGCTGGAAATTTGGCGCGCCCCGTTGAAGGCGATTGGCATCGAAGAAGATCGGCTTGGGTGATCATATCGGCGGATCGCCAGAAGCGGGATCAATGCTTGGTATCTCATCCTGGCAACCACTCAAGTCGATGCATTCGCTTTAGGTTCATCGCGGCACACATCAGACGCCATTCGGCATTTACAGCACACAACCCGCGCAGGCTGAAGGATCTGAACCCCAGCACCTGCTTAATCCAGCCGAACACCGGCTCCGGGATGGTCTTGCGGCGTCGATAGTGCGCCTGGCCTTCTTTTGTGCGCAACCTTTGCGCCATGCGGGCGGTGGCTGGTTTGTCGCTGGCAATGACCGCTCGCTGATTGTCTTTGCGCCCCAGTGCCACGCACGCGGGAAGTTGCATCTCCTCAAGGCTGCGTAATTCCCTCTCCGAGGCATAGCCGGCATCGGCAAGGATCATCTGGGGGTCCAAGCCCGTGTTGCATTGTGTCTGCAGCACCATCGATACCAGACTCGCGTAGTCTGTGGCGCTGTTGCTCAGATCGGCCGCCACGATCAGCTGACTACCCTCATCCACCGCAGCTTGTGCGTTGTAGCACTGCGCAAAGCCCCCCAAGGTGGGCATGATGCGCGAGTCCGGATCGGTGAAGTTCTCCTGCGCATCCGCTTCTGGCACGCCGTAGGCCCGCTGAACGCACCGCCCGCCCATCGCACGGGTCTGACCACTCTCATCCACGATCCGCGCATCTGCCTTGTCCTCCTGCCGCTGGCGCTCCTCCAAGCGCGCCTTGGCCGCTTGAATCACCTTGAGCCGATCGGCGCGCCGCTTCAACTCCTGCGGCAGCCCACCTTCGTCCCCGTCCGAGCCGTGTTCAGCATCCTCGCTGCGATCAAGCGCCTCGGCCTGCTTGAGTAATCCGGCGATCTCGCGCTTCAGCCGCACCTCCTCATCCTGCATCCGTGCATAGCTCATCGCCTTGCGCTTGCTGGCGTTGGCCTTGATCTTCGTGCCATCAATCCCCAACCGCCCCAGCTTCACAAGCCCGGCCTCCCGCGCTAACTGCACGATCTGCACAAACAGCGCTGAGAACTCCTCTAGGTGCAGCTGGCGAAACTCTCGGATCGTGCGGTGCGCCGGAAAGTTGTTCGCACACAGCACCCGAAAGGCCACATCCTCGCTCAACTTGCGGGCGATCTTGCGCGAGGAGAACACCCCAGTCGCATACCCGTAGATCAACACCTTGATCATCATCCGCGGGTCAAACGGTTGGCGCCGCCTACCGTCGCCTTCGTAGCGGGCGTGAAATGCTTCGAGATCCATCGCCTCGATCGCGTCACTGATGAAATACGCCAGGTGATCTTCCGGCAGCCACTCCGAAAGCGAACTCGGCAGCAGCAATCCCTGGTCCGGTGAATACGTGCGGTAGCTGGTAGGCATGCGATATCCTACCGCTATGCAATCCTACCGCCCACACTCCTAGGAGAAAGTCCCAGGCATAAAGCGTCTTTGGTTTTCGGCTCTCATCTTTCGCTGCCAGGGCTTCTCGGCGCTTCATGAGAGTCTGGCCCCAGCGATCGGGTGCCGAATCGTCGAAGACGCGAAAATTACCCGCCTCG
>DATNLC010000126.1:0-126224 GCA_035603075.1 Candidatus Acidiferrales bacterium
GATGTGGTGAGTGTGAGGGATGCGTGTTTCGGGATTATCAAAGGTCGCTAGGACGCCGTTCTCCATGACACCGTTGGCAATCGCGACATCCATCGCGTGATCCGAGAGCTCCATGGTCATTTCGGCCGAAAAATCGGCCAAACCGGATTTGCCTTTCAAATCCAACGACCATTTCCCGTGCATTTCCCAGGGACCAACCACCTTGCCCGCTATGGTCTCTGGCGAATAATCGTTGATCAACCCGCTGAAGTGCATCGGCGTCGGGGCTTGGGCCAGCGCAGTGATACCTGCCGCGAGCACCACAATCGCCACGGCGCTTAGCATCCGCCACAAAGATTTGCTGTTCATAGGACCTCCACATTTGAGACTTGCGCTTCTGTGTAGCGGACAATCGCGCGAAGCGATTTTCAGCACAATGGCGGAGGTATGGTCTGCAGATGTTCTAGTTCTGACTGTGCAGCTCTCTGAATTCAGGAGAGTTGCGGGGGACGTGCGCCTGGGTTAGCAACATATTTCTTTATCAGTAAGCAATCGATGCTAGAGTATCGCCACATTCGTAAACCCGTTATGGAAGCTGCCCCACAAACCCGCAGGACGCGCTTCGGCCCTTATGAGGTGGATCTGCGTTCGGGCGAAATCCACAAGCACGGGATCCGTCTGAAGCTTCAGGACCAGCCCTTTCAAGTTCTTGTGCTTTTACTGGAGCATCCCGGTGAGGTGGTTACCCGCGATGAGTTTCGACAGAAGCTCTGGCCCGCCGACACTTTTGTCGACTTCGATACCGGTCTGAACAGCGCCATCAAGAAGCTTCGCGACGTGTTGAGCGATTCAGCCGATGAACCACGTTACATCGAGACGTTGCCTCGCCGTGGTTACCGCTTCATCGCTGCCGTTGAAAACGGCCCGCTGCCCGCATCGGCCCCAGTCGAGCTACGCGTTGTCCCGCTCGCCACCTTGCGGGAACCGCCCCAGCCTTGGTACCGGCGCCGCGGCGTCCTTGCCGCCGGCATAGCAGCTCTCCTCGTTGTGGCCGCGCTCGTTGCCTGGCGCGTCTTTTTCGCTCGACCGCCGCTCACCGAGGCCGACGTCATCCTGGTAGCGAGCTTCATCAACAAAACCGGCGACCCCATCTTCGACAACTCTCTGGACAAAGCCCTCGAGATCAAACTTGCCGAGTCTCCGTTTTTGAGCCTCTTCCCGGAAGCAAACGTTCGCGAAACTTTGAAGATGATGCGGCATGATCCGAACGAGCGCGTGACTCCTGAACTGGGCATCGAAATCTGTAAACGGCGGGGACTCAAAGCCGTGGTAGTACCCGAGATTGCCGCCGTCGGAAATACTTACTTGATCACGTTGGAAGCGATTGACGCGCGGAGTCAAAAGCCCATCGCGCGGCGCCAGGAAGTTGCAGAAAGCAAAGACAAGGTGGTCGCAGCGCTGGGAAAAGCAGGCTCGCAGTTACGACGGCAATTGGGCGAGAGTCTGAGCTCTCTCGAAAAGTACAACACGCCACTGGACCTTGCGACCACAAGCTCGCTCGATGCGCTGCTAGCCTACCGGGCGGGACAGAATCTATATCGTTCGGGGAAGCGGCGTGAGTCCATTCCTTTTTTTGAAAGGGCGGTCGATCTGGACCCGCAGTTCTGTTCTGCTTACAACATGCTGGGCAGTGCCTATCACTCCATTGATAATGGGCAAGCTTCCAGGGAGAATTTTGCCAAGGCTTTTGAGCTAAAGGATCGCCGTCTCACGCAGGAAGAGAATTTTCAGACTACAGCTCTTTATGATTCAGCCATAACGGGCAACCTTGAAAAGGAAACTGCTTTACTAGTTTTGTACAAGGAGGCCTATCCACGCAGCGTGTCTGCTTACAATATGCTGGGAATCGCTTACGCGCAGCAAGGCCGAACGGAGGAGGCTCTACAAAACTTCAATTGGGCGATTGCCCATTCCCCGGTCCCGTCTGCTCAGCACTACTCCAATGCAAGCCAGGCGCTCATGATCCTGGGCCGATTTGATGAGGCTAAGAAAATGCTCGACGAATGGCGTCAGAAAGGATCACTGACCCCATTTCAAAGGGAGATGCGCTACCGTATCGCCTTTATCGAGAAGGACGCAGCAACGATGGACAAGCTCGCTCGCGAAGCCCCAGCGGACGATGTGTCCTGGCTCCGTTTTCAAATGCAGCTCGCATTCTTGCGCGGCGACTCCCGCACACTCCGTTCGCTTAGCGAAACCCTGGTGAACCAACAGAACCGCGCGAACGGGACGGAAAACGCCGCCGACCAGCTTGCGTGGCGTGCCGCGCTTGAATCTTTCTTAGGAGACTATGCATCGGCGCGGAATCTCTGTCGCCTGGCGGAACAGGCGGGTAACGATAGTGCAACAGGGCTGTGGGATTGTGCCACGGCGTTAGGAGAGGCCGGCGACGTGACCCAGGCAGAGGCGCTGGCTGCGAAACTCGATCAGCAGTTTCCGGAGAACACATTTCAGCAGAAGGTAGTTCTGCCGATGGTTCGTTCCGTCATAGAGCGCGAACGAGGAGACACCGTTAAGGCCGTTGCTTTGCTCGTCCCAGTAACGCAATACCCGAACGCACCGGTTTCTTATCATCGCGCACAAGCTTACTTGGCTGCGGGAGAGTACGGCGAGGCTGTCGCCGATTTCAAGACGGTCATCAGTCATCGTGGATGGCCCCAGTGGGAAATATATTCTCCGCTGTCGCAACTCGGTCTCGCGCGAGCCTACGCCCTGCAAGGAGATCGCGACCTCAGCCGCAAAGCCTACGACGATTTCTTCACCACTTGGAAGGATGCCGACCCGGATATTCCAATACTCGTCCAAGCCAAAGCCGAATACAAGAAACTCACCGCAACCCCGTCTGCCGCCGCTTCAGCGTCCAGTTATCCGACCCGCTCGCCGGGTAAGTGAAAGTCCTGCTTCAAATGTCCGGGGCGGAATCCCTTAGGACTTCCCTTTCTTCCCAGACTTCGACTTGGCGGAACTGTTTAGGGCGACTGCTTGGCGAACGAGCGCTTTGAATGCGGACTCGTCAACCTGTTCTCCTTCTTGGATGTCGATCGCGCGGCGCACGTTTCCATCGAGGCTCGAGTTGAAAAGGCGCGCCGGATCTTTCAGCGACGCGCCCTTGGCGAAAGTAAGTTTCACGACACTCTTGTAAGATTCGCCGGTGCATATGATGCCGTCGTGCGACCAAACCGGTGTGCCTCGCCACTTCCACTCCTCGATGGCGTCCGGGTCTGCTTCCTTGATGAGCTTGCGCATTCTGCCGAGGGTTTTCCCGCGCCAGTCTCCGAGTTCGGCGATTCTGTTCGAGATGAGCTCCGATGCCGACTGCTCTTCGCTCGCGTTAGACTTTTTCATGTTCTCACCCTGGAGGATTCCAGATTGTTTACGCCGGCGTTGCCGTTTGCTGCGGGAAAGAGAACGCCGACGGTACGGCTCGGCGGTCGCAGCGCCCACGATGCCACAGTAAGACCGGCAATCAAGAGCGGCGCGATGACGTGAAAGCCGTAAGCGCCGTAAACGCCGACTGCGACGCACGATATGGCCGCGCCCGTGAGGTCGAAGAAGATGCCGGCATACGCCCATTCCTTGAGCCGTGGAAAACGCGGCACGAGTATGGCGATGGCTCCAAGCACTTTCCAAACTCCGATGATCGCGAAGAAGTACATCGGATAGCCGAGGTCGGGCACTACGCCATGCGGGTTGTTCTTATATTGGAATATTTGTGTAACGCCGCCGCTCATAAAAAACGCTACAAGAATGGTAGTCGTCCAATAAGCAATGTTTTTTCCTTTCATGATCAGTCCAACCTCCCGGCGACACGCTCCAGGTTGCCGATGAACTTCGTCCATCCGTATGTCGCACCCTTGTAGGCGGCATCTTGTTCCGACCGGAAGCCGGTTTGTTCCATGCGGACATGCGTTCCGTTCTTGGTCGGCGTCAGGGTCCACGCAACGACACTCTCCATTCCCATGGTGCCCCAACTATAAGAGAGCCGTGAATTCGGTTCGACCACCAGGACTTCAGCGTCTATCACGCCGTTCCAACCGGGCACAGGCGTCGAGCGGAAGTTGAACCGGTGTCCAACTACCGGTTGGAAATCATTCTTCATCAGCCACTCCTCTACCAGAGAGCTTTGCGTGAGCGCACGCCAGATTTTTTCCGGAGGATGCGGTACCTCACGTTCTATGATGAGACTTCGTGTTGGGGCGGTAGCGGTCATTTGTCCATCCTTTTGAGTAGATTTTCGAGGCTATCAAATCGTTCGCTCCAGAAAGCGCCATAGACGCTCATCCAGTCAATCAGTGGCCCTAAAGCTTGCGGTTGCGCGCTGTAATGCGTCTCGCGTCCTTCTCGCCTGTCGCGAACCAAGTGGGCGAGTTTCAGGATACCGAGATGCTTCGACACCGCCGGTTGTGACACTCCCGCGCGGTAAGTCAAGGCATGCACGGTCTGCTCCCCTTCGAGAGATAGATGCTCGAAGATTGCTCGACGAGTCGGGTCGGAGAGAGCCCTGAAGACGTTTTCTGCTGCGGCCTGCATAGCTAAACCATAACTATCCGGTTATGGATTTGTCAAGTCAAAAAAAACGCCGAGAGTCTTTAGGCCTGAGGATCTCTGCTGAGGCGTAATAGAGCGCCCACAGCGGTACCCGCTTAAGCCAGGCTGGTGCTAACCAAGTTTTGCATCTTCGGATATCATGGGCATCCGTGACTGAGAAAACGGAATCCGCTGCAAGTTCGCGCCGCCGCGCCTTACGCGACATCTTGATCTATGGGGTGTGCGGCGGCTTGTTGATTGTCGCTCTAAAGCTGACGGAGTACCGTTTCCTCGTGGTCGAGCATTCTGTCGAGATTTACGGCGGGCTAATCGCGGCATTATTTTCCGGGCTGGGGATTTGGCTAGGGCTGACGCTTACCCGAAAGAAACCGGAGGTAATCATCAAGGAAGTCGCTGTGCCGGCAGCAGGGCCGTTCGTAGCGGACCAATCGCGTGTGACCAAGCTCGGCATCACGCCACGCGAACTCGAGATTCTCGGGCTGATTGCCAACGGTATGAGCAATCGAGAGATTGCGGCGCGCTTGTTCGTCAGCGAAAACACGGTGAAGACGCATTCGAGCCGCGTCTTCGACAAGCTTGGCGCGAAGAGGCGCACACAAGCTGTGCAGTTCGGCAAGGCTGCCGGGCTGATCCCGTGACGCGGCAACAGTTCAGCGAGCGACTATCGAAGGACCATTCCCTTTTCAACGGGAAATTGATCGGCCTCGGCTGACTCCCGCCATTCCGCATTGTAGGCTGCGCCCACAAGCACCACGATGGCCGTCAGGTACATCCACAGCAGCAAACCAATTGCAGTCGCCAGCCCGCCGTAGACCACGTCATATGGCATCTTCCGAACGTACACACCGAAAAAAATATCAACCATCCACCACAGAACGGTTGCGACTGCCGCTCCCGGAACGAGGTCCAAGAATCCTTTATGCCCCGGGCGCGCGATTCGGTAGAGCAGGACCAGCACAAACATCGATAGCGCGAATATCACGGCCACTTGAAAAATAAACGCCAGCGCGGTGATCAGGACGCGCAATCCCACCTGCAGAATCAACCACCGCCGCACTTGTCTGCCGAAAACAGTGAGGATGATGACCGCGAGCGAAGGAACGATCGTCAAAACCAGCAGGAGCAACGCGCGCAGATGAGTTCGCCAGTAGCCCGGCTGAATTAAATCGCCTTCAATAATTCGGAATCCTTCCATGAAGCCGACCATCACCTGCAATCCCGCAAACAGCGTTCCGCCGAGCCCGAGCAAGAACCACTTCCAGGGATGTTGTCCTTTTCGCATGAAATACTGCACCACTACGTCTTCGCTCCCCGGAGGGAGAATTAAGCGCAGATGCTCCGGCAACTCTCTTAACGCGGTGTGAAATGATTCGTTGCTGCTCAGCACCCCCAGCACTAAAAGCAGCATGGGGAAAAAAGCGAGGAACATATTGAACGCGATGGCCTGGCTCAGAGTGATGCAGCCGGGAAACACCCGTCCGAGCCCGCGAAAAAGAAGCCTTAGTAAGCGATCCATCGTTTCGTCCGGGATTATACGGGGAGTGACGGTAAAGTGCGCTTATTTTTGTACGTTAGTAACACTGCCACGCCCTTGTGTTATTGCTCCATCCGGCGACAAAGGTTCCCCAAGTCTTGCGATGGAGTGATCTGTATGGAATCGCCTGCAGCAGCGCTGATTCAGTCGCACAATGTGGCCGCCGTGTGGCTTGCCGCACCGCGCATCGCGGAGTAAACTTCTCGCGAACGTTGGCACGTACAGCGCATGACCACCACGCCCAAAGTTTCCGCTCCCACTCGCAGCGAAGAAGTTATTCGCAAGCACAAGGAATTCATCTGGCCGTCGGTGGCGAATTATTACGAGCACCCACTCGTCGCTGACCACGCTTCGATGCAATATCTTTGGGATGTCGAAGGCAATAAGTACCTCGATTTCTTCGGCGGCATCGTCACCATCGGCGTGGGCCACTGCAATCCCAAGGTCACATCGAAAATCAATGCGCAGGTCGACAAGCTCCAGCACACTTCCACGCTGTATCCCAACGAGGCCATCGTCGCGCTCGCCGAAAAACTTGCGCAGATCACTCCTGGCAAATTGCAGAAGAGTTTTTTCACCAGTTCCGGCACGGAAGCGAACGAAGCTGCGATTCTTCTCGCCCGCAGCGCCAGCCCGAGCTACGACATCGTCGCTCTTCGCCACGCGTATTCCGGCGGCTCGGCGCTGGCGAAATCCGTCACCGCTCAATCAGCTTGGCGCAAAGCAGGAGTCATCAGCGTCGGCGTCTCGCATGCCGTGAATCCCTATTGCTATCGCTGCCCGCTGCATCTGAAATATCCCGAATGCGGCGTGGCCTGCGCGAACGATGTGGAAGGGGTAATTCAAACCACCACCAGCGGCTCGATCGCTGCGTTCATCGCCGAACCGATTCAAGGCGTCGGCGGATTCATCACTCCTCCGCCGGAATATTTCAAAATCGTTCACCGCATCGTGAAAAACTACGGCGGCCTTTTTATCTCCGACGAAGTGCAGACCGGCTGGGGCCGCACCGGCAAAAAATGGTGGGGCATCGAACAGTGGGAAGTTACGCCGGATATCATCACCTCCGCCAAAAGCATGGCCAACGGCGTGCCGGTCGGTCTCACGATCACCACCTCCGAACTCGCAGGAAAATTTCAGGGCCTGAATATCGCCACGTTCGGCGGCAACCCGGTCACGTCTGTTGCAGCCCGCGCCGTCATCGAGGTAATCGAAGAAGAAAATCTTCTCGAGAATACGCATGTGGTGGGCGGCTACTTCCGGAAAAAACTCGAAGAGTTGCAGCAGAAATATCCGCTCATCGGCGACGTTCGCGGTATGGGCATGATGCAAGCCCTCGAACTTGTGAAAGACCGTCAAACAAAAGAGCCCGCCGCGCAGCAAGCAAATCAAATCATGGAACGTACCCGCGCCAACGGCCTCCTCGTCGGCAAAGGCGGCCTCTACAGCAACACCATCCGCATGGCTCCGCCCATGAATATCTCCAAATCCGACGTGGACGAAGGCATCCGCCTCCTCGATAAATCTTTCAGCGAGGTCCGTAGTTAAGAGCGAATCACTAAGAGGACTCATCGATGGCAGAAAAACACATGGAAGCCGCCATAGCAAAATCGCTGGGCAAACGCGGTATGGTTGTAGGACGCCAGGTCCCATTGGGGAACTTCCGTTCTGACATCGTGGCGTACGACAAAGCGAACAGAGTATTCAAGATTATCGAATGTAAGACAGGTTCACATGAAGCGACTCTCGGCAAAACGTTTGGCCAGCTTTCTGTCTATTCAGATCGAATCGCGAGCCGCGCCGACGAGTTTGTCGATTCGTCCAGCAGGAGAATGGAGAGAGTGTATTTCGGGAGGTGGATGGAGGCGACCAATTGTGGACGCTGGATACGTATCGAATTGTATGTGGCGCTTTCGGATGCTGCTTGCAAGGATTTGGATTGTCTTCGTCGGCTGAAACGGCAAAACCCAGATGTCGGGATAATCCGATATAAGAAAGATGGCACTTGCCGATATTATGTGCGAGAAGGCGGAAAGCCAAATCATGAACTGGCTAGGCCGACGCAAAAACAGATAATGCTGACTGAGCATTGGTTGATCAAATCGTCGAGAGAGGCGAGCTAACGGAGTTTGACAACGTGGCGACGGCAACTAGCGCGGCAACGCTTTGCAGAAACTACATCAACGGCAAGTGGGTGGAATCGCGCTCGCCGAAGATTGTCGAGCGGAGAAATCCTGCAAATACCGACGAAGTCGTCGCGCGCATCCCGCTTTCGACACGCGAAGAAATGAAAGAAGCTATCGGCGCTGCCAAAACCGGCTTCCCTGCCTGGCGCGAGACGCCCGCCCCAAACCGCGGAAAGATTCTCTTCAACGCCACGCGGCTGATGCAAGAACAAAAAGAAAATCTGGCGCGGCTCTTGACGCGCGAAGAAGGGAAAGCACTGAAGGATTCTCTCGGCGAAGTTCAGCGCGCCATCAACATTATGGAATTTATGGCCGGCGAAGCGCGCCGGCTGAATGGCGAAACCCTCACCAGCGAACTTCCCAAAAATTTTTCTTACACCATTCGCCAGCCTCTCGGCGTCGTCGGCGCAATCACGCCGTGGAATTTTCCAGTGGCGATTCCCGTGTGGAAAATCGCTCCGGCTCTGGTTTGCGGCAACACGGTGGTTTTCAAACCCGCGACGCTCACTCCGCTCTGCGCCATGAAAATTGTCGAAATCTTCGAGCAGGCTGGCCTTCCGCCGGGCGTCCTGAATCTGGTGATGGGCTCGGGCCGCGAGACCGGTGACGAATTGGTGCAGAACCCGCTCGTCCACGGACTTTCCTTCACCGGCTCGAACGAAGTCGGCTGCGCTCTGTACGCTTCCGGTGCGCAACGGTTGAAAAAGATTCAGTGCGAGATGGGTGGCAAGAATCCCGTGGTAGTTCTCGCCGATGCCGATCTGCAGCTCGCGATGGAATCAACGCTGGCTGGCGCGTTCGCTTCCACTGGACAGCGCTGCACGGCAACCAGCCGCGTTGTGATCGAAGAAACAGTTGCGGACAAATTTGTCTCAGCGCTCGTCGAGCGCGCGAAAAAATACGTTGTCGGAGATGGACTTGAACTTGGCGTCGATATGGGCCCGTCGGTGGACGAGAGCCAGATGAACACCGTGCTGAAATACATCGAAATCGGCAAGAAGGAAGGCAAGCTGTTATGCGGCGGCGAGCGCCTCACTGGCCCAAAATATGATCAAGGCTGGTTCGTTTCGCCCACCGTTTTCGATCACGTCCGCTCGGACAGCTCTATCGCGCAGGAGGAAATCTTCGGCCCCGTGCTGAGTGTGATTCGCGTGAAGAATTTCGATGAAGCTCTGCAGGCCGCAAATTCCGTGCGCTACGGCCTCTCCAGCTCGATTTATTCCACCAACTCGAACAAGATTTTTGAGTTCGTGGACAAAATCGAAACCGGGATGACCCACGTAAATTCGCCGACGGTCGGCGGCGAAGCGCATGTCCCCTTCGGCGGCGCAAAAGATTCCAGCGTCGGTCCGCGCGAAGTCGGTCACGCCGCCATCGACTTCTACACCGACACCAAGATCGTTTACATCGATTACACTGGCAGCAAGCGCGAGTCGAGCATCTATTAGTTTTCGCGCAGACACGACATGACACCTTCACACTCTTCGTCCGTACGGACCAGTCCCGCGCGCACTCTGCCCCATCGAAGCGCTGTTCGCTTCCTGCGCCCGATCTGTTTCTGGATGATGCTTGCCACCTTCGTAATCGCCGGTGGAGGGCGCGCCAGCGGCGACACCGAACGCATCCGCTGGAAATCCGTTGCCATCGCACAAGTCAAACTGGACGACAAGACGCCGCTGGCATTCAACGTTTACCAGCCGGAGAAAAAGAAGGACGGTCGATTCGTCCTCGTCCTTCTCGGGCGTCGTTACATCGAGCTCGACATCAAAGCCAAACTCGCCTATAGCGTGCCTGTCGCCGATTTACAGAAAAACGGCAGTGATCTGGAGAGCGAGAATTTCGCGGTTCCCACCCGCTTGATTGCAACCTCGGATTGGACTGTGCGGGACGTGGGCCCGGCCGAACAAATCAAGCTGACGTTGGGAGATTACGGCCGGCTTCTGCAAGTCGATCTGCCGCATCCGCCCGATATGCGCGCTTTTTATTAAACGGAACGGGAACTATCCGCTTGCACCTTTGGCTGCGGAACGTCATTCAACCCGCGCCACACCAGCCACACCACAACGCCAATCATTCCGAGCCATCCCATAGCTCTCACAGCGCTCGCAATTTGCGTATCGTGCTGCAGCAAACCCAGCTTGCCGAAAAGATACGCCCAATCGTGAATTACGTATTCCGCGTCACCCACCGTTAGCAATGGCAGCTCCTGCGCTCGCGCATCCGCCATGTATGTGGCGATGGGCAGAAATTGTTCGAACATAAAAAATATACAAAACGCCACGCCTTGCGGTTGCCGACGGAAGAAAAAATAAAGCCCCAGCAAAAATGGCACGAGCAGTTGCAGCGCGGTCCCGCCGGCAACCATCAGAAATTCGCCGAAGATACGAAAAAGCAAATGGCCGCCTTCATGAATCGGGACGAACACACCATCGATCAGAAGCAGAATTCCATGGCCACGCGCGGCTTGATACAAAAACAACAAATAGAAAATAACCCAGACGACAAGCGCCGCTCGCGGAATTGGTTCCCAATCCTCTTCAAGGGCTTCAAGAAATGTGAAACGATCGGTCCAGCTATCCGGCAGGCGCACGTTCTGTTCTCCCAGCGCGATGAACGATTCACTGCAGCGAAACTCCTGCGACCCACGGAATTCCCACCAAGCCCTCTCTCACTTGCACGTTAACCATATCCCCTCGACTCACGCGGTCGAAATCCCCGCGATCCACGGGAATCCGTTCGAGGCGACTGCCCTGACGCCAGGAGGTAACGATCAGGCGGCGATTTGGCACCGGGCCGGACATCGCGAATTTCGAAATCACGCGCGCCGGTTCGATGTGCGGTGCAGAACGATCGAGCGCGCCGTTCCCGAGCAACAAAATCGCGAGAAGCCAGGGAAGCGGAATCAGTCCATAGTAGACGCGCTTCAGAGCCTCCGCTTCCTGATGCCGCAAGGCGCGCCGCTCAACTAAAATCCCCAAACCGAGAGTGAGAAAAAAAAGTACGCCGGTAAAAATCAGAATTCCATCCAGTTCCAGAGCCGGGTAACGTTCGCTTGCTGCCACCAGAGCGAGTCCGCCAACAAGAAAGATAGCCGTGCGGTTCAGGAGTTTTTGCCGGAGTGACAATTCGGCTGCGGAAGAACTCAAACCGCAAGCCTCGCATATGTCAGCGTCCCGCTCCGATCCGCAATTCAAGCAACGCGTCATCATCACCCTTTTTTATTTCACCTCGATGCTATGCAGCGGAAAGCCGCGTGTCAATTCAGCATCGGCGAACCTTTCAAGTCAGTTTGGCTTGATTGTGTCTTGGATGCGGCTGCAAAAATCGCCGCGAGATTATTTGGTTTTCCCATTTCTTTGCTGTAACCTGCTCCCGCTTGATCTTCCGCAAGAGGTTTGAAACTAGACCAGAGGGAGTCCGCATGCGACACGTTGCCATCCTTACGCTTCTAGCCGTCTGTTGTTTCTTAATTCCGGCAGGTGCCGACGAAGAGCCCTTACAGGGCTTTACGCGCGCGAGTTCGACGACCGAGCGCGACTGGGAAACGAAATTCCGCGCGATTCCGAATCCCGACAACGAGCGCGCTTACATGCAGCGCCTCACCGCGCACCCTCATCATCTGGGGTCCGCTTACGATAAAGCAAACGCCGAGTGGATCCTCTCGCAGTTCAAGGAATGGGGCTGGGACGCCCACATAGAAACCTTCGAGGTTCTTTTCCCTACGCCAAAGGAGCGCTTGCTCGAAATGATAGCGCCCACGAAATTCACAGCAAAACTCCAGGAGCCGCCTGTTTCCACTGACCCCACGTCGAACCAGCAGAGCGAACAATTGCCGACCTACAACGCCTACTCAATCGATGGGGACGTCACCGGCCCGCTGGTTTTCGCCAACTACGGCGTGCCCGATGACTATGAAAGATTAGAGCGCCTGGGGGTCTCCGTAAAAGGCGCAATCGTGATCGTGAAATACGGCGGCGCTTGGCGCGGCGTAAAACCCAAAGTCGCCGCCGAACACGGCGCGATCGGCTGCCTGATCTATTCCGATCCGCGCGATGACGGCTACTCCGTCGAAGACGTTTTCCCCAAGGGTCCCATGCGCCCCGCAGAGGGTGTTCAACGAGGCAGCGTGCTGGATTTCCCAGCCACGAATCCCGGTGACCCGCTCACTCCCGGCGTCGGTGCCACTCACGACGCCAAGCGAATCCCCATCAAGGACAATCCTTCTCTCACGAAAATTCCCGTGATGCCCATTTCCTACGGTGACGCGCAGCCGCTGCTGGCAGCTCTCGAAGGGCCAATGGCTCCCGAGGAATGGCGCGGCTCACTCGCGATTCCCTACCACGTCGGTCCGGGCGCCGCGAAAGTTCACCTGAAGCTGGCGTTCAACTGGAATATGGTGCCGGCCAATGACGTGATCGCTAAAATCCCAGGAGCTGAGCAGCCGGACCAATGGGTGCTCCGCGGCAATCACGAAGACGGTTGGGTCAACGGCGCCGAGGACCCCATCTCCGGCCAAGTGGGAATGATGGAAGAGGCTCGCGCGTTGGGAGAATTGCTGAAGCAAGGCTGGCGGCCAAAACGCAGCATCATATATTGCGCGTGGGACGGCGAAGAAGAAGGCCTGCTCGGCTCGACCGAGTGGGCCGAAGCTCACGACAAAGAACTCAAGCAGAACGGAGTCGCCTACATTAATAGTGACGGCAACGGCCGCGGCTACTTCTCTGTCGGCGGGTCGCAATCGCTCGAACACTTCATGAACGGTGTCTCCCGCGATATTCAGGATCCTGAGACGAAGCTCCCCGTCAGACAGCGATCTTTCTTCCGCGCAATCGAGCGCGCCCGCAACGACGAAGACCGCAAGGAAATACGCCAGCGCGCAGATTTGCGTATGCCGGCTTTGGGTTCCGGCAGCGACTACACTGCGTTCATCGATCACTTGGGTATCGCTTCCATGAATTTGGGTTACGGCGGGGAAGGTAACAGTGGAATCTACCATTCCATTTACGACGACTTTTACTGGTACACGCATTTTAGCGACACCGACTTCGTCTATGGCCGCGCACTTTCCCAGACTGCTGGCACCGCGATCATGCGTCTGGCTGATTCCGATCTGTTGCCGTTTGAATTTACGGACTTCGCCGATACCATCCATCTCTACTTGAAGCAACTTAAAAAACTTGCTGACACTTCGCGCGATGAAGCCATCGAACGCAACAAAAATCTCGACGAAGGGCTCTATGCCGCCACAAACGATCCGCGCCATCCGACCGTTGCGCCACCGCGTCTGGACGTTCCCCCGCACCTGAATTTTTCGCCGATGGACAACGCCGCCGACTCTCTCACGCAGAGCGCCCAGCGTTACCACGATGCTCTAGCGAAAGCATGGAGCGCCGGAGTTTCCGCTGCGACGCTGCAAGACTTGAACCAGAAACTTATGCAGAGCGAACGCCGCCTGACCACCGAGGAAGGCCTGCTCCGCCGTCCTTGGTACAAGCACATGATCGATGCCCCCGGCGTCTACTCTGGTTACGGCGCCAAAACGATCCCGGGAGTACGCGAGGCCATCGAACAAAAACATTTTGACGAAGCGAATTCCGAGATTGCGCGCGTCTCGGCCGTACTTGAAAGCGAAGCCGCGCTTATCAACTCTGTGGCCCAGGAACTCGAGCAGGTCAAATGATTTTATTTGGTAATCGGGCGAGTGCTGGTCGGCGGCGCGTCGAGGCAAACCATGTTTTCGTCGCGCCCGTTCGATAGCATCTCGCAGTCGATCCCCTGGGCGCTGCGTATCGCTTCTGTTGGAGTGGCACCCGCGGCCGTCGCGCAGTGCATCGCGCCTTTGAACGTAACGCAAACCTCATACTGATTGTGGTTTTGCCGCGCGGAAAGATAAACGAGCAATGCGATGAACGCAACGCCCGCGAGAATCATGATCATCCGCACCTGAGTCTTGTTATTTGCCATGTTTCCTCGCCTAAAGTTCTCTGGCAGGTTCTAGAGAATGCTTTCCTTTGTATCGTCAGCGCGCCGCGCCAATTCCTGTTCAATGTATTTTCTGGAATGCGGCGTCAGAGATTCTAGCGTCAGGGCGTCTTTTAGGTCGCGCGACGTGATGTCGGGGAGAAATCGAAGTAGCACCGGCACAGGCGTATGGGTATGCCGCATCAAAGACACACGCACATTGTACTGCACCGACCATTTCGCGTGCTGCGAGATGGCCGTCACCACACGCACCGGAACCTCGGGGTTCGCGAGAATCTTCAGTATCTGGCTTTCCGTTAAGAGCGAGTTCCCAAGCGCAAGTTTGACTGCTTGCGAATGGCCTTCCGCCAGTACCGCAGCAGCCACACGCGGCGGGCCCCGTCTGGCAAGAGTCAGTTTTTCTCCGATGGGAATATGCGGCACACGCGTGAGTATAAATTCTTCAGCTGCGCGACGAATGTCCGCCGGAGCCGAAGGCAGCAGGCTCAGACGCACAAGATCAAACAAATAAAGCTGGCGCAGCATTGAGATTGCGATACGGCTGGGCGTCCGCGGATGACGAGCAAGCCTGAGCCGCACGCTCTCGCTGGAGGTCCACTTCCCTTCCCTGGCAACAGCGGTTATTAGTTCAGTGGAGAGATCGAGCCGCTCGAGCAAACGGCTAACCTGAGGCTCTTGCATGTTTGGATTTTCGAGCAGAGCAAGCAGGGTCTTCGCATCCGCTTCGTGGATCAGCAGGTCTAGACCTTCACCCGACGCAGACCGCGCGCGCTGCAAACTCGCGGCGGCTTCCTCACCCGGCATGGGCCTTTCGTTTTCCCAAGCGAATCGCCATTCTCGCCGCGGCCTCGGCGGGTTTCACGTGCAGCGAGACCAGCGACGCGCGCGGTGCAACTCTGGCCAGCCCGGATTCAATCGCAGCGTCGAAAAATTTACTGCGGCCGATGGTGCCGCCGGCCTTTGCAACCGGAACTTCGCGATCTTGCATGTCAAGTTTCTGAAGAACGCTCGAAACTAGCTCGGCTAGCGATTCCGCCGCGGTCGAAAGTATTTCGCAAGCAACCGCATCGCCTTGATCTCCTAGATCGGCAACCAGCGGAAAAATGCGCGGAAAAACATCGTCTGGATTTTTTACCACCCAGTCGAGCACGCGGCTCCAGTCTTTGCATCCCAACCAATGCAACATTTTCTGAGAGAGCGCTGTTGTTGGGCCGCGTTTTTCCTCCGCACGGACGACGGCGGCCAAAGCGCGGCGGCCGATGTCGAATCCGCTTCCTTCATCGCTGAACCACGGCCCGCGTCCGCCGGCTCGCGCGATATGCCCTTCCGCATCGCGTCCATAGGCCGCGGAACCCGTGCCCACAACAAGGATCACACCTTCGCCTGCGCCAACTGCCGCTTGCAGTGTGATCTCGAGATCGGTCGTTACTATGACAGCAGCTCGAGGAAACCCGCGCTCGAGGAATGTCGCGATGCGCCTGGCTACAACGTCGCGCCCCGCTCCTCCAATACCCGCGCAAATTCCGAGAATGTCGCTCGATTTCAAGTGGCAGCGCTCGAGCACCAGATCCGCAGCGTCGCTTAGCGTGAACCACGCCTTCGCATACCCGGCGCGAATCGGGTTCGAAGGGCCGGCCGTGGCATGGGCCAATACGTTAGTCTCCGCGTCAACGAGGAAACAGTCTGTCTTTGTTCCTCCGCCATCGAAGCCGAGATAATAAGCTCCGCCCGGAGGCGCATTTGTTTCTGGCATATTCTCCACCGTGCTTGACAGTTTTCGAAGCGGGCGGTTAGCATCGCGCGACTCAGCTTGCGCGGCACAATGCAAATCAACCCAATCGACCTTGCGATTCTGGTGCTTTATCTCGTGGGCATTACGCTTTTCGGCGCCCACTTCCGCCGAGGCCAACAGAATCTGCGAGATTATTTTTTGGGCGGCCGCACCGCGCCGTGGTGGGCCATCACCTGTTCGATCGTCGCCACGGAAACCTCCACGCTCACCATCATCGGCACTCCCGGAATCGCTTTCGGCGGAAATCTGGGATTTCTTCAGCTTGTGCTCGGCTACGTCGTCGCGCGCGTGATTCTGTGCGTCGTCCTGGTCCCCCAGTATTTCCAGGGGGAATTCTACACGGCTTACCAGCTTCTGGAGAAGCGTTTCGGCCCGCGCATAAAGTCGGCGGCGGCGGTGGTATTTGTATGCACGCGCGCTCTGGCAGAGGGCGTCCGAATTTCAGCCCTCGGCAAGGTCGTAAGCGTCGCGTTCGGAACGGGCGAACGAACCTCCATACTGCTCATCGCCACACTCACGATTTTTTACACGTTTGAAGGCGGAATGCGCGCCGTGATCTGGACAGACGTGGTTCAGTTCGGGCTTTATACGGCAGGTTCCATCGCGGCCTTTTTTCTGCTATTGCACAAAATTCCCGGTGGCTGGCCCACGGTGACGCAAGCGGCTGCCGCAGCAGGCGGAAAACTGACCATTTTCGATTTCGCCTTCAGTCTTACGAAAAGCTATACCTTCTGGTCCGGCCTTCTTGGCGGAACGTTCCTAACTATGGCCAGCCACGGCACCGACCAGACAATGGTGCAGCGGCTTCTCTCTTCGCGCAACGAACGCGACAGCAAAACCGCCTTGCTCGCAAGCGGCGTAATTATTTTTGCTCAGTTTGCGCTCTTTCTCGTGCTGGGCGTCATGCTGTTTGTTTACGCGCAGCATTTCGCGCTCGCAATACCGGGCGGCGACCTCGACAAGGTTTATCCTGAATTTATCGTTCACCACATGCCGGTCGGCCTCGCAGGCATCGTGCTGGCTTCAATCTTTGCAATCGCGATGTCGAATGCGAGTGGCTCGTTGAACTCGCTCGCATCCTCCAGCATCATAGACTTGAGCGCTCGTCGCGGTGAGGGAGGAGCACAATCTCTTCTCCGCTCACGTAAGCTGACATTGATCTGGGGTCTCGTGCTAGGGCTCCTCGGACTCGTTCGCTGGGGCCCCGTTCTGGTAGCCGGCCTAACCATTGCGTCCATCACTTATGGCGCTACTCTTGGAGTGTTCTTGCTCGGAACCTGGAATCGCCGCGCAAATGAAACCGGCTCGCTAGTCGGGTTTGTAACTGGCCTCGCGTCCGTGATCGCAATTTCGCGCCTGACGCCGCTCGCGTGGACTTGGTATGTACTCGTCGGAACTGTCATCACATATGCTGCCGGCTCGGTCGCGAGCATGCTCGCAAGCGGCTCGGCTAGAGAGACTCGCACAACGCAACTTTAATAGGCTTTATTTCTTTTGAGGGAGAAATTTATTTCATCCAGCGCGCTTCCGAAGGAACGTCTCGAGCTGATACGCGGCTTGGGTCCTTGGGCTGCGGCCGCCATTGTGGTAGGGACGATGGTCGGCACTGGAATATTTCTGAAGCCGGGCGAAATGGCGGCGGTCGGTGGCTCGGTCAGCGTGGTTTACAGCGCATGGATCGCCGGTGGACTGCTTTCACTTTTTGGCGCGCTGTCCTTCGCTGAACTCGGTGCGGCAATGCCCGAAGCCGGCGGACAGTATGCATATTTGCGCAGAGGCCTGGGACCAGTCTGGGGCTTTCTTTTCGGCTGGATGCATTCCACCGTAGGTGAGTCGAGTTCCGCGGCGTCGATCGCCGCTGGCTTGGCGCGATTTACGAGTTTCCTGATTCCCGCGCTCGCTGTGCCTCTCTTTTCGTGGCATTTCACACTTCCCTTCAGCGGTGCGCCTTATGATTTTGTGTTCACCTGGTCGCAGCCCATGGCCGCTGGCGCGATCATTCTGTTCACCCTGATCAATTATCTTGGTGTGCGCCTCGGCGGCCGTGTGCAGGTTGCGCTCACTCTTCTTAAAGTCGCCGCTGTTCTCGCCATTGTAGCGGCAGGTTTCTGGTTCGGGCACGGTAGCATGTCGCACTTTCACCCATTTTGGCCGATGCAAACGAGTGCCGGAACATTGACGGCCTTTCTTGCCGCGCTCGCCGCGGCGCTATGGGCTTACGATGGGTGGGAAGACCTAAATCGCGTCGGCTCCGAAATCCAGAATCCGGAGCGAAATTTTCCCCGTGCGCTCGCCGGTGGGACGATTCTCGTGGCCGCGATATATCTTTTGTTCAGCGCGGTATGTTTCTACGCCCTTCCTTTCGCAAACGTCGCGAGCTCGTCGCACGTTGCTTCTGACGTTGTGGCAAGCTTCGCGGGACGCGGCGCAGCGCTCTGGATCACCCTGGCAATGATCGTCGCGGCCTTAGGCACGCTCAATTCCTCAATTATGAGCGGCGCCCGCGTGCCGTACGCGATGGCCCGCGACGGATTGTTCTTCCGTGTCACAGGCAGCGTGAACCGCCGCTTTCGCACTCCCGGCGGCGCTCTAATTTTTCAGGGTGTACTTGCGGCGCTTATGGCGCTGTCAGGAACTTTCGAAGAATTGACTTCCCTGTTTGTTTTTGCGGCGTGGATTTTTTACGCGCTTTCGGTCGTAGCGATGTTCCGCCTTCGGAAAATCGCCCCGGAAATGAAGCGCCCTTACCGCACGTGGGGCTATCCCGTCGTACCCGCCTTGTTCGTCGCGGGCGCTCTGGCGCTCACGATTAACATCTGGATTCAGCGCCCGATTCGATCTTCGATCGGATTCGCTATGATTCTGTCGGGACTATTTTTCTACCGCTTGTGGCGAGCGCAAACCGCAAACGGCGCCAATTGATTTCCAGCGCTTCTCATAATTTTTGGAACGAACCTGCTTGCGGCGGAACCGGAAATAAGTCCTGATGAAATAGATGTGCGAGAATCGCGACTCCATCCGCGAGGCGCGGCCCGGGCCGCGCAGAGTAACTGTTAGCGTCTATCGCGAAAACCCGTCCCTCGCGCACTGCCGGCAAATCCAGCCATCCGTCTGGGAACTTCGCCGCCCGGTACTCTGAGACGGCGCGTTCGACGCCGAACCCGCACGGCATCACGATGACAATTTCTGCGCCCGTCGCTACAATTTCCTCCCCGGTAACTCGGAACGAAGGCTCCACCGCGCGTCCCAAAACATCTCGTCCTCCCGCCTTCGACACCATTTCCGGCACCCAATGTCCGCCGACGTAGTACGGATCGAGCCATTCAAGGCATAACACTCGCGGCCGCGTCTTAGCCTGCGCGGCCTTTGCTTCGATCGCAGCTACTTTCTGCTCGAGCGTGATCGAGAGCGCCTGTGCTTCGCGTCGGCGTTGCGTGGCGTCGCCGACCTTTCGCACGTCGTCCCAAACGTCGCGCAGCGAATGCGGCGTCAGCGCAAGCACTCGCGGCATCTTCGGCAGGTGCGTAAGCGCCGTCGCTAGGTCGTCGGGCGAAGCCGCGCAAACATGGCAAAGGTCCTGCGTAATAATTAAGTCCGGCGCTAACGAACCCAAGAGTTCCGCGTCCACCGCATAAATACTTTCACCGCGCGCAACAAGCTCACTCACGTGGCGGTCGATTTCAGATGCTGTAGCGTGCGGATCAACTCGCGGCCGTATCAATGGGGGCTTCTTCGCCGCGTCCGGCGGGAAATCGCATTCATGCGTAACTCCGACGACGGAATCTCCAAGACCCAGCGCGTAGAGGATCTCCGTAGCCGAAGGCAATAAAGAACAAATCCGCATCAATTACACTTCCTATGCAATCGCTCTGCCCAAGATTCAGAATGAAGCGAGTATCGATTCTATGCGTTGCCCGCCGCCGATGCGCTTGGAAGAAAGTCCGCAAACACAAATCCGTCTCTCTCAACGATCTCGCCCGCCGTGACGGCCACAGCTTGGTCGAACATCGGCCCGTCATTTACGAACGTGTGAAACTCCCCGTTCTCGCCGCACGGATCAACCTCACGCGGAAGCGTATTCAAAAGTGCAGTGTCGAATTTGCGCCCCGCAAACGACCGATCGAGCTTGCGCGGATCCACGCTCGTCAGATATGCGGACACACCGTGCGCAATCATTTCTTCCGCCAGCCGCCGCGTATCGCGTCCCCAAATCGGAAAAACCGGCGTCATGCCGCAACCGTTTAGCTGCTTCTCCCGATACGCGCGAATATCTTCGAGAAAAAGATCGCCGAACACAACATGCCAGACCCCTTCGGTCCTCGCGCGAGTCATCGCTGCGCCCATCGCCTGCTCGTAAATCTCGTTCGTACACGGCGACGGAATCGGCACCTTGATCAGCGGCAGCCCCGCCGCTGCCGCCTGCATCTCAACTAGGCTTTCGCGCACCGCATGCATGGCCACGCGCGAATACGTTTGATTGACGGTCGTGAGCAGCGCCACAACGTCGAATTCGCCGCGTTCTCGCACCACGTGCAGCGCCCATGCGCTATCCTTGCCGCTGCTCCAGGCCAACCACGCCTTGGGCCGCGCGCCTGCCTCGGATTGGGGATCGACCCCTATCAATTTGTCTCGCCGCTCGCAGTGGCTCTATTCCGTAATGATCGCGCTTTTGTCCCACGGCCTAACGATAGATAAGATACTTCGCGCGCATCGCGCGAAATTTTTCAAGCTCAGCGGCCCAGCCCGCCTCAATGTCTTTCGGACTGTCCCCGCGTTCAAGCCGCTCGACCGTTGATTGTGACCCCAGCAAAGCGATTATTTTCGCAATCTGAAATTCCTGCGGATAGAGGCGATGCAGCGCTTCGGCAACTTCCAACCCCATGAGCATGGATTTGAAATTCTCGCGATTCGTCACAGTCAAGGCAACGCCGTGACATTCCTGCGCTGCGTAAGGCCCCGATTTCGGAGTAAAAGATGTTACGGAAAAGCTCACTCCAGGAATCTCGCGCTTCTTCAATTCCGCAAGTAGATCGTTCGGCCGAATCCACGGTGCGCCGAGCTCCAGAAACGCAGAATCAGTTCCGCGCCCGACCGATACGCTACCGGCTTGCAGAATCTCAATCCCGGGATACGGCACCAGATTCTCAATCGCCGGCAAATTCGGCGATGGCGGAATCCACCGAAGCCCCGTCATCCAATACATGTCGCTTCGCTTCCAATTTTTCATTTCAACCACATGTAGTTCCGCGCCAATTTTATTTTCCGCGTTGAACATTCGCGCGAGCTCGCCAAGCGTCATCGCATATCGCACGGGCATTGGAAAATATCCCACAAACGATAGCTTGTCGCGATCGAGCATTGGCCCTTCGATGATTTCTCCGCCGAGCGGATTGGGCCGGTCGAGCACTACAAACGAAATGCCGTGTTTCGCCGCCGCTTCCATGCAATAGCCCATCGTCGTCACGTAAGTGTAAAAGCGCACACCCGCATCTTGAATATCGAAGACCAGCACATCGATGCCCTTCAACATCGCGTCCGTCGGCCGGCGGGTTACTCCATAAAGACTGTAAATCCGCAGTCCGGTCGCCGCGTCAGTTGCGTTCGCTACAACAGAAACGTCCGCGTTTGCAGCAACCCCATGCTCGGGGCTAAAAATTGCCACCAGTTTCACGCCGTCGGCCTTGGCCAACACATCGATCGTTCGACGACCCCGCGAGTCAACGCCGGTCTTGTTCGTAATCAATCCAACGCGTTTGCCGCTCAACGAAGAGAACTTCTGCTCCTCGAGTACGTCGATTCCCAGCTTGGTGTGAGCGTCCGCCAGTCCTAATGCTGCATCCCGCGCCGATGCGCTCGAGAGAAAGAAAACACCGATCAAAATCGCGCTGAGCAAAAAAACGCCGAGAGAACGGATACGAAACACGCGCCGGGACGATTCGTTGTGCGCCATAGAGCCGTGTGCTATATACAGCCGCGGGATGCGGGCGTCAACATGGAAGGCCTTCGGCGAATGCGATGCGTAAGCTCGGCCTTTCCGCGCTCTCCGTGCTTCTTCTCATGACACTCTCCAGCCGCGCGCAGAAAACTTCCCCCAAGAGCCCCCGGCAGCCGGCCGCCAACGCAGCATGGGTAGAAGCAACTCTGAAGAAAATGACGTTGCGCGAAAAACTTGGGCAGATGCTCATGCCGTATTATTTCGGCGTTTTCACTTCTACCGAAAGCGCCGACTACAAAGAGTTGCTGCACCAAGTGGAAGAAAATCGCGTCGGCGGATTTATTCTCGGCACCCAACGCGGCCCGCTAGGAATCGAGCGCAGCCAGGTTTACCCATCCGCGGTACTCACCAATGAACTACAGAAACGCGCGAAAACTCCGCTGCTCATCGGCGCCGATTTTGAATCCGGCACCGGAATGAGAATCGATGAGGGCACATCGTTCCCTTCTGCCATGGCCGTGGGCGCCGCCAATGATCCGCGCGCCGCTTACACCATGGGCGAAGTGACCGCCCTCGAAGCACGTGCCGCGGGCGTGCGCTGGATTTTCGCGCCGGATGCGGACGTGAACAATAATCCGGACAACCCAATCATCAATATTCGTTCATTCGGCGAAGACCCGCAGCAAGTGGCCGAATACGTTTCGCAATTCATCCGCGGCATAGAAGAAAACGGCTGTTTGGCAGCTGCAAAACATTTTCCTGGACACGGAAATGTCAGCGTAGATTCGCATCTCTCGCTCGCAACGGTTCCCGGCGACCGAAAGGAGCTCGAAAGTACCGAGCTTGTTCCCTTCCGCGCGGCGATTGCCGCGGGCGCTTCTTCGGTGATGCCCGGACATCTAAACGTGCCTGCATTCGAATCCGACCCCACACTCCCGGCCACCATTTCGCGAAATATTTTGACCGGCCTGCTCCGCGATGAATTGAAGTTCAAAGGCCTAATCGTCACCGACGCGATGGACATGGGCGGCGTAACATCAATGTACGCTCCGGGCGACGCTGCGGTGCGAGCGGTCGAAGCTGGCGCCGACGTGCTTCTGATGCCGCCCGTGCCGGACGCAGCCATGGCTTCCCTCGAAGCAGCCGTAAAATCCGGACGCATTTCCGCTTCGCGCGTAGACGAATCCGTCAGGCGAATATTGCAGGCTAAATCGCGCCTGGGTCTCGAAAAAGATCGGCTCGCCGATATCGAGCATCTGAACGAGAAATTTGCCAAGCCCGAGTTTTCAGCGCAAGCGCAGGCTATTGCGGATCGCGGCGTGACGCTTCTTCGCGACACCGCTAAACTCCTGCCGCTCGACTCTACTCGACCCCTTCGCGTTCTGCTCGTTTCGCTCTCCGCCGATGCCGATCCTTATCCTGGCGAGACAATCGAGCCTGAAATTCGCTGGCGCGTGGATTCTCTGAAAGCTTTGCGCGCCGACACGCAGTTCTCAGCTGCCAGCGCACTGAAGCTTCCGCCTCCCGAAGGCTACGACCTGGCCGTAGCCGCGCTATTCGTGCGCGTCGCGGATCGCAAGGGAAACGTTGGCCTGCCTGACGATCAGCGCGCCTTCGTGAACCAAATCCTCGCTACCGGAAAACCCGTCGTCGTAATGTCGTTCGGCAGTCCTTACGTCATCGGGAATTTCCCTGATGCGAAGACCTGGCTCGCCGAGTTTTCGACAAACGATGTATCGCAGCGCGCCGCCGTCCGCGCCATTTTTGGTCAAGTGGCAACCGAAGGGCGAATTCCAGTCACCGTTCCGGGTACCGTGAAACGCGGAGATGGAATTCGCATCGCGGCGAACCCAATGACGCTTCAGCCCGCTCCCTCCGACATGGCCGCCCGGCTGAAACCGGCTTTCGACGTGATGGATCACGCGATCGTCGATGGAGCAATTCCCGGCGGCGTCCTAGCCGTCGGACTGCACGACCAATTGATCGTGCGTCCATTTGGCAAAATCACGCGCGGCGCAAAGTCTACCGCAGTAACGGCGAATACTTTGTACGACATGGCCTCGCTCACCAAAGTGATCGTCACCACTACGGCGATAATGATGCTGACGCAACAAAAGCGGCTCGATCTCGACACTCCGGTTGTCCGCTATTTGCCAGAATGGTCTGCGGCCGCGAAGTCGGACCCCGATCCAAGCTGGCGCGCGCACGTTACGATCCGCAATCTTCTTCTGCACGATTCCGGACTTCCGGCGCATCGCGATTTTTTCAAAGCTGCGAAAGGGCACGACGCTGTTCTCACCCGCGTGCTCGCGGAACCTCTCGTGCATCAGCCGGGGACGCAGGTTGAGTACTCCGATTTGGGATTTATCATGCTCGGCGAAATTGTTCAGCGCCTCACCGGAGTCACGCTCGACGAATACGCGAAGCAGCACATTTTCGCACCGCTCGGCATGAACGCTTCGGTGTTCAATCCTTCGCGCAAGTTGTGGGCGACGATTGCTCCCACTGAAAATGATGCCGACTTTCGCAAGCGCCTGATCCAGGGCGAAGTCCACGACGAGAACGCCTGGGCCATGGGCGGCGTCTCCGGACACGCGGGCCTTTTCTCAACCGCCGGCGACACCGCCATATTCGCGCAGATGATTTTGAACGGCGGCATCTACGCTAACCATCGATTGCTGTCACGCACGACAATTCAGGCGTTCACCGTTCGCGAAGCGATCGGAGGTGCAGCCCGCACGCTTGGCTGGGACGTCGTTACTCAGCCTTCTTCATCAGGCCATTACTTTTCGCCGGGCAGTTTCGGCCACACCGGGTTCACCGGTACTTCGCTTTGGATCGATCCCGAGCGCGGTCTTTTCGTCGTTTTGCTCACAAATCGCGTGAATCCCACCAGGGCGAACGAACAAATTCGCCAGTTGCGGCCTGCGCTGCACGACGCCATTTTGCAGGCATTGGGCCTTGCAAACCAGCCTGTCCCGGTTCGATAACTCCAATAACTCCAACGTCACAATGTCCTCCATAAGTCGTCGAGGTACGCAGACGCGGCGCTAGCCCCCGGTATAATCAATTCAGCATTCCCAGGGGCGGGTGTTTGAGGCCTTCAACAACAGAACAGCGAAATCCTCGCTCGCGTGGATTGGACAGGAAGTCCACGCTCGAAATTCTGCGCGTTCTGAATCACGAAGACGCGCGCGTCGCGCTTGCTGTTTGTCGTGAGCTGCCGAAAATTGCTCGCGCCGTGGATGCGATTGTGAAAAGTTTTCGCAATGGGCGGCGCCTTTTTTACGTCGGCGCCGGAACGAGTGGACGGCTCGCGGTTCTCGACGCGGCTGAATGTCCTCCCACTTTTGGCACGTCGCCAAACATGGTGCAAGCCATCATCGCGGGTGGCTCGCGAGCAGTCCGAGGCGCAGTAGAAGGCGCTGAAGATTCTGCCAAGAATGGCGCGAGAGATTTGCGAAAAGCAGGTGTTAAACGTGGTGACGTAGTCGTCGGCCTGGCGGCCAGCGGAAGCACGCCCTACGTTCTGGGCGCGTTACAGTTTGCAAGAAAACGCGGTGCAGCGACCATCGGTGTCACATCTAATCCGAAGTCGCCGCTTGCGCGCGCTGCGGATATCGCTATCGTGCCGGACACCGGACCGGAAGCGATCGCGGGTTCCACGCGATTGAAAGCCGGCACCGCACAGAAAATGGTTCTCAACCTGCTTTCTACCGCTTCGATGGTGCGGCTTGGCAGAGTTTACGAAAACTGGATGATCTACGTGGCGCTGACAAATCAGAAGTTGCGGCAAAGGGGAGTTCGGATTCTCGAAGAAGCTTCCGGCGCGAGCGTGTCAAACGCGCAACGGGCATTGCGTCAAGCGCAACACGATTTGCCAGTTGCTCTCGTGATGTTGAAAACCGGCGCAAATGTGCGTGAGGCACGGCGACGGCTGCAGGAGTCCGGCGGCAACGTCAGGCAAGCGCTCAATCCGCACATGAACAAAAAGCCTGGCGCAACACGCAAGGGGAAATAACATGGACCGATTCAAAATCCAGGGCGGGCGCAGACTAGAAGGCACGGTCCGGATCAGCGGAGCGAAAAACGCCGCGTTGCCGGCCATGGCCGCCGCGCTGCTAACGAACGAACCCGTTACGCTGCAAAATATTCCGCACGTTCGCGACATCATCACCATGGCGAAACTGCTCGCACACATGCGCTGCCGCGTCGAAAGCCCAGATCTGCCGCCCAGCGAATTCACCATTCAAGCAGAAACTGTCTCGCTGCAGGAAGCTCCCTACGAACTGGTGAAAACGATGCGCGCCTCGGTACTGACTCTCGGGCCGCTATTGGCTCGGTTCGGCTACGCGCGCGTTTCGCTTCCGGGTGGCTGCGCCATCGGCGCACGTCCGATCGACATCCACATACAAGCGCTCGAACAACTCGGTGCGCAGATTTCCGTGGAACACGGCTATGTCGAAGCGCGTTGCAAGCGCCTGCGCGGCGCCACTTTCCGTTTCCCGAAAATCACTGTCACCGGGACAGAAAATATTTTGACGGCCGCAGTCTTAGCCGAGGGCGAAACCGTCCTCGAAAATTCCGCGCTCGAGCCGGAAGTCACCGATCTCGCCGAACTTCTGATCAAAATGGGAGCAAAGATCGAAGGTGTCGGCACCTCTACCCTGCGCGTGCAGGGCGTGTCGACTTTGCATGGCGCGACGCACACCATCATTCCCGACCGCATCGAGACCGGCACGTTTCTCGTCGCCGGAGCCATCACCGGAGGCGATTTACTCCTCACCGACTGCGAGCCGCATCATTTGGTTGCCGTTATAAACAAGCTGAAAGAGTGCGGCGTGGAAATTAAGTGCGAAGGAAACGGAAAACTGCGCGTCCGCGCCGCGAAAAAACTAGTGGCCGCTGACGTAACCACCGAAGAATACCCCGGATTCGCCACAGACATGCAGGCTCAGTTCATGGCGCTAGCCACGCAGGCGACTGGTGTCTCGCACGTGCGCGAAACAATCTTCGAAAATCGCTACATGCATGCCAGTGAAATTATGCGTATGGGCGCGAACATCGCGGTGGACGGAAATCTCGCTGTCATCACCGGCCCCACGCCGCTCAGCGGCGCGCCTGTAACAGCATCCGACCTGCGCGCGAGCGCTTCTCTCGTACTCGCAGGCCTCGTGGCCGACAACACTACCTGGATCGACCGCGTCTATCACATCGATCGCGGCTACGAACGCATCGAAGACAAGCTGCGCGACATCGGCGCCCGAATCGAACGCGTCTCCTCGCCGGAAAAATAAGAAGGAAAGCATTTTTCTTCAATGAACAACTCGCTGAGACTTACTTTCTTGGCCCTTGTTGCATTGGCAGGGCTTGCAACTATCGTATCGGCGGAACAAAACCTGCCAGAGGGCTCTTCCCGTCGCGAGCAAACGCACTTTAGCATAGAGGAAAATCCCGAACACGTTGTAACGCTCCCAGAAGCAGTCCTCGATCTTCTGACAAATGACGAAACCGTTGTTCAGGAGAAATCCTGCGTGAAAAAAAATGGCGAGTCTTCGGGAAACGAGGTCCTCGTTGTTCGTGGCTTCAGAGGTTCATTTGGACAGGACTGAGCAATCAGACTTCGTAATCTTAGCGAGAGCCTGCCTAATGGGTGCGAACATTAGCCCATTTTGGATTGTGCGAAAGGATCCGAGGGGGTTCCGCTTGATCTTAAGTTGGTCTGCTCACGACCTTGACGTATTGCCCACTAAGACTCGCGACTATCATGACCTGCGACTAACATCAGCCACAGCCAACACAATCTCGACCACCATATGCAAATTCGACGGGAAGAAGTACGTATCAACAAAAAGGGACTTAGAGCCTTGGCCCTAAGTCCCGGTTGAATCTTACTTTGAGTACTTCTGAAATGACTCTACGAGTGGCCTTCTGCGGTTGCTGCCGCTTCTGTCTTTGGCAACTTGTCGCGCTGATCGCGCAAGACCGCCTTGCGGCTCAACCGGATCTTGTTGCCCTCGATCGCGAGGACCTTCACAAGAATCTGGTCGCCTTCCTTCAACTCGTCGCGAACCGCGCGAATGCGCGCTTCCGCGATTTCGCTGATGTGCAGCAGTCCATCCGTGCCGGAGAAAATTTCGACGAAAGCGCCGAACTCCGCTATGCGCACGACGGTGCCGAGATAGGTCTTCCCGATTTCGGCAGTCGCGGTAACATCGCGAATCAATTTCAGCGCTTCTTCGGCGGATTTTCCGCCCGACGCAAAAACGTGAACCTTGCCGTCGTCCATCACGTCGATCTTCACGCCCGTTGCCTCGATGATGCCACGGATTTTCTTTCCGCCCGGCCCGATCAAATCGCGGATTTTGTCCGTCGGAATGCTCAGCATGAAGAGGTGCGGAGCGTAAGTGGAAATCTCAGCGCGGCCCGTTGAAATGGTGCCGTCCATATTGTCGAGGATTTGCAGGCGCGCTTTTCGTGCCTGAGCCAGAGCCTCGCGCATCATGGCGATGCTGACGCCGCTCACTTTGATGTCCATCTGCAGCGCGGTGATCCCCGCCCGCGTGCCGGCAACTTTGAAGTCCATGTCGCCGTAGTGATCTTCTGCGCCGGCGATGTCGGTCAGGATGGCGTACTTATCGCCCTCGACCACCAAGCCCATCGCGATTCCCGCGCAAGCCGACTTGAGCGGAACCCCCGCATCCATCAGCGCCAAAGAAGCGCCGCAAACCGTAGCCATCGATGAAGAGCCGTTCGATTCCAAAATATCTGAAACCACGCGCACGGCGTAAGGAAAATCCGCTTCGGGCGGAAGCAAATTCGCAATTGCCCGCTCGGCCAATGCTCCATGCCCGATTTCTCGGCGTCCCGGCCCGCGAAGGAACTTCACTTCGCCAACCGAAAACGGCGGGAAATTGTAGTGCAACATGAAGCGCTTGAATGTTTCCTCTTCGAATAGCAGATCTAGACGCTGCCGGTCTTCCTTGGTGCCAAGCGTTGCGGTCGCAAGAGCCTGTGTTTCTCCGCGTGTAAATAATGCTGACCCGTGTGCGCGCGGCAGAACACCGACTTCGCATGTGATCTGGCGAATCTGGTCGAATGCGCGTGCATCGGGACGCCGGTGCCGGAGCAGCATGTCATCGCGGAAAATTCTTTCGCGCAAACGTTCGAAAGCGCGGTACGCCAGTTTGCGTCTTTCCGCGTCGTCCTCCGGAATCGCCTTCAGGATTTCCGCCTTGATGCCGTCAATCAGGCTGTAACTTTCCGACTTCGGGTGCTTCTGCGTATCCACCGCGTCACGCAGCTTTTCGCCATAATCCTTCTGCATCTGCTTGTACATCGCTTCGTCAAACGCAGGCGGCGTAACCGCAACCTTCTGAGGTTTCACGCGGCTTTGCAGTTCGCGAATCCCAGCTACGATCTTCCGAATTTCTCCGTGTGCGAATTCCAGCGCATCTGCGACGACGTTTTCGGAAACTTCCAGCGCGCCGGATTCCACCATTACGATCGCTTCGTCCGAGCCCGCCACAATCAAATTCATCTGGCTGGTTTTTTGCTCTGCCACCGTGGGATTCACTACCAGCTTGCCTTCAATCATTCCCACGCGAACCGCCGCAATCGGCTTCTCGAATGGGATCTTCGAAATGAACAACGCCGCGGATGCCGCCGTCACCGCAATCACGTCCGGATCATTTTCGCTGTCCGCCGAAAGTACCATCGCTACAATCTGAGTTTCGTTGGACCATCCCTCCGGAAACAAGGGCCGCAGCGGCCGGTCGGTAAGCCGCGAAGTCAAAATCTCGCGCTCCGAGGGCCGCCCTTCACGCTTAAAAAATCCTCCGGGAATTTTTCCGGCCGAATACGTGTATTCGCGATAATCCACGGTCAAGGGCAAAAAATCTTTCTCCGTCGCTTTGCTGTCCATGCACGCCGTTGCCAGCACGACTGTATCTCCATAACGCGCCACTACCGCGCCGTGCGCTTGACGGGCAATCTTTCCCGTCTCAAACGTCAATGTGCGTCCGCCTACTTCCAAACTTACTTTTTCAAACATCAAACACATCCTTTTTTCTCCGATTCATTCGGAGGCTGATTTCAGATACGAGAGACAACTCTCGGGGACTACATCGAGGAAGGACAATTGCGAAGAAAAACGAGCGGATAACTATCGATCCATCAACGCGGCGCCAAATTTTCTTAAGGAAAACCGCGCTACTTACGCAAGCTAAGTCGTTCCACTATCTCGCGATACCGATTCGGGTCGCGCCGGTTCAGGTAGTCCAATAGCCGGCGGCGTTTGTTGACCATCATGATCAACCCGCGCCGTGAGGCGTGATCTTTTGCGTGGGACTTGAGGTGGCTGGTCAAGTAGCTAATGCGCTCGCTTAACAATGCGATTTGCACTTCCGGCGATCCCGTGTCTTTCGGATGCGTCCGGAACTGCTCGATCAACTCCGCTTTAGCTTCCATCAACTTGCCCCTCCCCCTGAATCGCTGTGCCCTGCTCTACGCTCTTGTCTCTTCTTCGATCGTTAAAAATGCTAGCACAGAGGCTCGCTGGCGCAAAGCGAATTCCCAGCGCCTAAGGTCTTTCCCCTAGCCGAAATCAAGGCTTCTGCGAATTGACGAGCGATAGGAACTCGTCACGTGTCTGCTTATTTTCGCGAAACGCGCCCAGCATCGCGCTCGTGGTGGCCATCGAGTTTTGTTTTTCCACCCCGCGCATCACCATGCATAAATGCCGCGCTTCGACGATCACCCCGACTCCTTCCGGGCTCAGTCTTTCCTGAATAGATTGCGCAATTTGACTGGTCAGCCGTTCCTGAATCTGCAAGCGTCGCGCAAACATGTTCACCAGTCTCGCGATCTTGCTCAGGCCCACTACTTTCTTCGACGGAATGTACGCCACGTGGCATCGCCCGAAAAATGGTAGCAAGTGATGTTCGCACAGACTGTAAACTTCAATGTCTTTCACCACCACCATCTGATCGTAGCAAACGCTGAACATCGCTCCGTTCAGCAGTTTGTCCGGATCTTGGCGGTATCCGCTGGTTAGAAAACGCAGCGCTTTCTCAAATCGTTCGGGCGTCCGGCGCAGGCCTTCACGCTCGGGATCCTCTCCGAGCAAGACCAGCATTCTGCGCACGAGATCCGCAATGCTTTCTGCGCCCGCCGCCGGAGGAATTATGATTTCACTCGTTTCACTCATCGTTTCATGGCTCCTCTTCATGCCCGAACCTCTTCCGCTTCGTCCGCGATTTCGAAGCTGTTCTTGCTGGTTTCCTCGATGCGAATTCTCTCTAGCCGCGCTGACGGAAAGCTCTTCAGCCTGCGGAAAATCTCGCGAGCAAGATTTTCCGTCGTCGCCACCTGTTCTCGAAACTCGCCCACTTCCTCATTCAGGAATTTTTGATCGAATGGCTCGATCACTTCTCGCTGCACAAACGGATCGAGTTCGCCAAGATTCGCAATCATTCCTGTCGCTGAATCCACCGGCCCGCTGATCGTCACTTGCAACACGTAGTTGTGCCCATGCCCATACGGATTGCTGCATTTCCCGTAAACGCGCTTGTTTTCCGCTTCGCTCAGCTTCGTCGTGTACAACCGGTGCGAAGCGGCAAAACGATATCGTCGTGTCAGCGAGACTCTCACGCCCGCGCACCGTCTTCACAGGGCGCATCCGCCGTGCAATCCGCGAAAAGGTCGGGAGACTCATACAGCCGAACGCGATCCAACTTGCCCGTCTTGATTTTCGGCTCCAGCAGCTTCCAAATCACCGCTGCTACATTCTCGCACGTCGGTATTTGCCCAGCCAACTCCGGCACTTCGTAGTTCAAGTGGCGATGGTCCATGCGCTCCATCACTTCGCGCTGCAGAATATCTTTCAATTCCTTCAAATCGAGCACCATTCCGGTGGTCGGATCCGGCTCGCCTGCAATCGTCACTTCCAAAACGTAGTTATGTCCATGTCCGTGCGGATTATTGCATTTGCCGAAAACACGCCGGTTCTCTTCCGCTGAAAAACTCGGGTTGTGATAGAAATGCGATGCTGAAAATTCGACTTTGCGTGTAATCCGTATCATGCAGTCTTTGCGGGATACGCCCGCCCCTTCCAATGTACCGCCCCATGCGTGTTCTTCCACCAAGAGGCAATCAGAGCCGCACAGTACAAGCACACCCCTGGCACGTAATATTTGATGTATGAGACGGGGTATAGATTCCTATATAGGTCGAGTCCATAGCGAAAGGCTCGTCCGACGAGCAGCGCCGCTGCGATGCCGGGCAGGAACCAAATGGGCGCCGCATGTTCTCTCGATGACTGGAGCCACAGCAATGCGAAAAGCGACAATTCGATCCACGGAAACACTTCCGCTATCTCAAGCAAAACTGGCGTTGGCTTTCCACCCATCAACGGATACAGATTCTTCGTCCATCCTTGCCACATCGCGTGGAAACTTCGATACATCCGCGTCCGTACAATTCCAATCGGCCCCGTGAAATAAATCCCATACCCCGCGCTCTTCACCCGACGTGCCAGCGCCACATCCTCGAGAATTTGCCCCGCAATCGCCGTATGTCCTCCAAGTTTTTCGTAAACGTCCCTGAGCAATATCAGAAACTGCCCATTGGCCGCCGCCTCCGGTCGCGCGGGATCGTTCACTCTCGCAAACGAAAACTTGTTCGCAAGCCGGCAATAAACGAACGGAATCAGCGCGCGCTCCCAGAAAGAATCCATTTCTTGCTCAGGCGAGTACGAAACCAGCACCGCATCATGCTCCACAGCATCACAAAGCGCGCGTCGCGTAGATCCTTGTAAGTGATACGTGTCCGCGTCGGTAAACAGCAGCCAGTCACCTGTCGCTGCTGCTGCTCCAATAGACACGGCATAATTCTTGCCCGCCCACCCCGGCGGCAACACGTCGCCCGTATTCAAAATTTTCAGCTTGGGAGTCCGCAAAGCCAGTTCAGCCAGTATAGCGGCGGTCCGATCCGTGGACTGATCGTCCACCACGATGATCTCGCCAATTTCCGGCTGCGCTGCCACCGACGCCACCGCGCGCACGATGGACTCTTCCTCGTTTCGAGCCGGAATGATGGCGGAGACCATACGCGTGTGCAAATCAAGCAGAGTCTGGCGCCAGTCCCGTTGCAGCGGCCCGGCGCAAAGTACTCGCTTTCGATTCGCGGATACTCGTATTATAGGTCGCTTGGACAAAGGACTGAAACGGAAACTGAACACAGGCGTCGTTCTCGCCTTCATTGCGGGACTTCTCTTCCTGTTTGCGCGACCCGACTATCGCCAGGGCGAACCCAGCCTCCGCGGACGTCCTGCCAAAGATTTCGCCTACACACTCGACGGCAAGGCCGCGCATCTTTCTGACCTTCGCGGCAAAGTCGTCTTGCTGAATTTCTGGGCGACTTGGTGCCCTCCCTGCGTTGACGAAACGCAATCCCTGAACCAGCTTCAGCGGCGCATCGCGCCGCGCGGCGGCACGGTCCTCGGCGTCAGCGTGGACGAAGACGCCGCTGCCTACGAAAATTTCCTAAAAATGTACAACATCACTTTCCCGACTTACCGTAACCCATCGAAACAAATCCCTCTCTCCTACGGCACTACCATGTATCCCGACACGTACATCATCACCCGCAGTGGACGACTCGACCGCAAAATCGTCGGCGCTCAGGACTGGAACAGCCCCGACATGACCGCCTACCTCAATTCCCTTCTCAACGAAAAGTAGGTAAGCTGCGACGTAAACTGAGCCGCCGAATCTAATGCCACATGCCAAACGACATGCACGAACCGACAAGAACGGCGGAAAAAGACCCCGTCTGCGGAATGACGGTTGATCCAGACCGTGCCACGGCGCAAACCGTCCATGAAGGCAGAGCCCTTTACTTTTGCTCAAAGGGTTGCGCCACAAAATTCGCTGCCGCGCCGGAAAAATACCTGTATGTATCAGCAGCAACCGCCCGCAGAAATGATTTCATCGTTCCGCAATCCGAATCCAAGTCATCAAAAACGGAGTCGACCGGAGTTAGATCAAAACGAAGAACGGCCGCAGATTACGTTTGCCCCATGGATCCCGAAGTTCACCAGGACCATCCGGGCGCGTGTCCGAAATGCGGCATGGCGCTCGAGCCAGCCATTCCGGTTCAACCGGCTTCTCGCGTCGAGTACACCTGCCCCATGCATTCAGAAATCATTCGAAGCGCTCCCGGCTCCTGCCCAATTTGCGGAATGGCGCTGGAACGCCGTGACGTGGTCCTTGACCAAGAGGAAAACCTCGAACTTGTTTCCATGACGCGGCGGTTCTGGACCAGCGTTGCGCTAACCACACCGATACTCGTTCTCGCGATGTCCGACGTGATTCCCGGCCAGCCGTTGCAAAATATTCTATCGGCCGGCGTCATGGGGCGGATTCAGTTGCTGCTGGCTACGCCAGTCGTCCTGTGGGCGGGTTGGCCTTTTTTTGAGCGTGGCTGGGCGTCGATCGTGAACCGCAGCCTCAACATGTTTACGCTGATCGCGATGGGCACCGGCACCGCTTACGTTTACAGCGTGTTCGCTGTCATCTTCCCCGGAATTTTCCCCGATTCCTTCAGCGTGATGGGAGGCAGGGTCCCAATTTACTTCGAAGCAGCATCGGCGATCACCACCTTAGTGCTCTTAGGCCAAGTCTTAGAATTGCGCGCGCGCAGCAAAACGTCCGCCGCGATACGTTCTCTGTTGAAGCTTTCTCCCAAAACAGCTCGCCTCGTTCGCGCGGACGGAACTGAAATCGACGTCGCGGTCGAACACATCAACCCAGCCGATCTGGTGCGCGTTCGCCCCGGTGAAAAAGTCCCCGTGGACGGCATCATCACCGACGGCGAAAGTTCCGTTGACGAATCGCTGATGACCGGAGAGCCGATCCCGGTTGAGAAATCCAGCGGTGCCAAGGTGATTGGCGGAACGGTGAATGGCACCGGAACATTCGTCATGCGCGCCGAGCGCGTTGGAAGCGAAACGCTTCTCGCCCAAATAGTCCGCATGGTTAGCGAAGCGCAACGCAGCCGTGCTCCCGTGCAAAAGCTGGCCGACCGCGTCTCGGGATATTTTGTTCCGGCGGTGATTCTCGTCGCGGTCCTTACTTTCATAATTTGGGCAGTGTACGGCCCCGAGCCGAGAATGGCTCATGCCCTACTCAATGCTGTCGCGGTACTAATCATCGCCTGTCCTTGCGCGCTCGGACTCGCCACGCCGATGGCTATCATGGTCGGCACGGGCCGCGGCGCGGTAGCTGGCGTATTAGTGAGAAACGCCGAGGCGCTCGAAATTCTTGAAAAGGTGGACACGCTAGTAGTGGACAAAACCGGCACGTTGACCGAAGGCCGGCCGCGCGTAACGTCCGTGATTCCCGCCGCTGGCTCAGATGAAAAACAGGTCCTCCGGTTCGCGGCCACGCTCGAACGCGGCAGCGAACATCCCCTGGCGGAAGCCATTCTTGCGGAATCCAAAAAACGAGGCGTCGACTTCGGAAACCTCACTGATTTTCAGTCACAAACAGGAAAAGGCGTCACCGGAAAAGTTGATGGACGAAATGCCGCGCTGGGTAATCGCACGCTCCTCGCTGAAATGAAACTCGCCGCCGGGAAGTTGGAAGAAAACGCAAAATCGCTGGAAGCCGAAGCCGAGACGGTAATCTTCGTCGCCGTTGACGGCGCGCCAATTGGAATCATCAGCGTAGCCGATCCCCTGAAATCAACAACGCCCGAAGCCCTCGCCAAATTACACAACGATGGAATTCACCTCATCATGTTGACCGGCGACAGCCGTGCAACTGCCGAAGCAGTAGCGCGTAAGCTCGGCATCGACCAGGTTCAAGCCGGAATTTTGCCCGGCCGAAAAAGCGAGATCGTGAAGCAGCTCCAAGCCGAAGGCCACATTGTCGCCATGGCGGGCGACGGAGTAAACGACGCGCCGGCCCTTACGCAAGCGAATGTCGGTATCGCCATGGGCACCGGAACGGACGTCGCGATGGAAAGCGCGGGAATCACGTTGCTCCGCGGCGATCTACGCGGGATTGCGCGCGCTCGAATGCTCAGTAGCGCAACTATGCGCAATATCCGTCAGAACCTTTTCTTTGCGTTTGTTTACAACTCTGTGGGAGTGCCGATCGCCGCCGGTGTACTCTACCCGCTCTTCGGCCTGCTGCTCAGCCCCATTCTGGCCAGCGCAGCGATGACGTTCAGCTCCGTTTCGGTCATCCTAAATGCCCTGCGTCTCCGCAAGCTCCGGCTGTAACTCTCATCGATCTCGCCGTCACACCTTCAACGCAAGCCTTACTGGCGAGCGGCTTCCCATCTTCGCAACACCGGGATTCTCGCTTGGCGCAAAACACTTTCTACAACGTTGTCAGTCAAGCGCGAGGCGTCGTAGTCAAAATGGAGGAGATTGTTTTTCTCGTCGTAACGAAACTTCTGAAGGCCGTAAGTATTCGAGAACTCGCCCAGCGCCCGAAAATGCTCCGGCTTGAGCCGCTCCTGTAATTCGTAAGTCGAGGTCATTAACGTCATGCCAGGGATTATAACAGGAGCGATCTTGAAACGAGCGATCACCTTTTGAGCGAACGGAGCAAATCCACCAGAGGAAAACGAATGAAGCAATTCGACGAACAGAAAAGAGTAGGGGACCCTCGCTTGGGATCGAGAGTCCCCAAAGGTCGCGTTCCTTGATTCGGCCTTAGGCGAGACCGAATCATGGGGTCATCCATCCTAGCTTCCCTCTCAGAGGCAGGTGGGAACGACCCGTTCCTTCCAGTATGTGGGCCCCTTCCTCCCCACGAACTAGTCGGTGCGGATCGTGTAGGAACGCGACCCACATAGAGCCATATGCAACTGGCATGCCCAAACATGAATGCGACATCCGCTAGCGGAACGCTCATTTTCAATGACTTAAGTCGCAAGCCGGGAATGAGCCTTGAACCCTGCAGAACCGATACGGAACGAGTCCGAAAGCACTGTCCCGAATCGGTGTGAACCGTGTCCGGAGCGCAGATACGCGTTACTCTTGCGATTAGTCTTAGCTACTCGTTGTGGCCCGCCCACGCATGCGGCATAATGGAAAGGCGTTCGGAGTCGTGATGAACAAGGGTTTTATTTTCATTCTGGCAGTCGCTGCAGGACTCGTGGGCATCGCAATTGGGATTGCCGCGGGAAGATCGAAGCTCGCTACTGTGCCGCGAATCCCCGATGGGCGCGCCCGTATGGAACGAGCGCGAGGCATTACCACCGTCAAAAACACTTCAACCGCGCAGTCGGATCGGATGCCTATTATTCGGTTCGCGAGCAATCCCCAGGCTGTTCCGCCTTTCCTTGTGCGTGACATAAATGGAGGCGTGGTTTCGACGGCGGAATGGCATGGCAAAGTTGTGCTGCTGAATTTCTGGGCGACGTGGTGCCCTCCTTGCCGCGAGGAGATTCCTGAGTTAATCGAGCTGCAGGCGCGCTATAAAGATCGTTTGCAAGTAATCGGAATTTCCATGGACGATCCGGAAGATGCAGACGGGGTAAAGCGCTTCACCGAAAAGGAAGGGGTCAATTATCCGATCGTTATGGTGAGCCGCGAGATTTTGATGGAATACGGCGGCGTTCCTGCGCTCCCGACTTCCTTCGTGGTAAACACCGACAGCAAAATCGTTCAGAAACACGTGGGCCTATATCCGACCTTTGTGTACGAGACGGAGTTGCGCTCACTGCTTGGATTGCCGGTGGAAGCCAAGGTCGAAACATTCGAAGATACAGGGCAAATTTTTCTGAAAAATGCTGCGCTCGCAACTGATCTTCCCGACGTTGATTTTACGGGGTTGTCGCCGGAACTAAAAAAGGTGGCGTTGAAACGGTTGAATTCGGAAGGTTGCAGTTGTGGATGCAAGCTTACGCTAGCGCAATGCCGCATAAACGACTCGCTGTGCCCGGTCAGCAAAAAGATCGCTGCCCAAGTCGTGAAAGAAATCGCGTCGGGTTCTTCAGCTTCTCCGGACGCGACTCCCGCACCAGTCCCCGCTCCGGCCACTAACCCCGCCTCGGTTCCGAATCAGCAGTAATTGCTCCCAGGCCATCTCGTCGTCCTTCAGAGTTTGCGGCCGGGTTGTCAGCCGGCGAGCTTTTGCGCCGCATCGTTCGATCTCGCTGTGGCACATATCAACCGCTTTCGCTGGGCAACCACTGCAAGCAGCGGGACGGACTTCAGGTCCGGACCCGCGTTGAGCCGTTGAAACAAGTGCGCACGAAGATGGACCATCGCGCTCGAATGAATCTGCGACACTCGCGACTCCCCGATGCCCATCACGGCGCCCACTTCTTTCATCGTCAGTTCAGCAAAATGGTAAAGCGCTAAGACTTCGCGCTCGCGAACGGGCAATTGATCCACAGCTCCCGTCAGCAAACCCTGCATTTCCAGGCGCAAGGTTTGATGGTAGGGGTTCTCTTCTTCCTTGCACACACAACTGTTCAGCGCTCTTTCTCCGTCTCCGCCAAAGTCCAAATCGAACTGTAAACTTGCGACATCGAGTCCACGCAAGTCATTTTGAAGACGCTGTAACTGAGTGAGGCTGATCTCCAAAGCAAGCGCAATTTCGGGCTCAGTGGGATCGCGTCGAAGCCTTCCCTTGCACTCGAAAATAGCTTGCTCCAGGCGACGGGCCTGGCTTCGCAGCGCCCGCGGACTCCAATCTACTTGACGAAGGCTGTCGAGGATGGCGCCGCGGATTCGAAATTCGGCGTAATACTTCAGTTGAACATTCTTGGCTGGATTGTACTTTTTAATCGCGTCCATCAGTCCCAGAACGCCGGCGTGAACTAGATCCTCAAGCAGTACTTGCGGCGGCAGCCGGCTATGAATTCTCCGTGCAATGAAATTCACCTGAGGGAGATGCTGAAGCAAGAGTTGTTCACTCTGCACTTCGTCCAGCGGTGGGGTCGGACGAACGTCGAGATCAATTGCGGCTTCGGTGCAACTCAGTGGCAACGGAGTCGCCACCGATACGGCGAGTGCGATCGTGTTCGGTGTGGTCACGAAACTGCCGCGACTGACGGATGTTGCGTAGAACATTTGACCGAGCGACCACGGGGATATAATTCATATCCGACGCCTCTTACGGTGTGGATTAGTTTGCACTCGTCCTCGGCGTCGACTTTCTTCCGCAAATAATTAATGTAAACATCAACGACGTTGGTCACCGTGTCGCCGGAAAGATTCCAGACATGCTGGATGATCTCCGTGCGCGATGCACGTTGGCCGGGACGTTGCATTAAATACTCGAGAAGAGCGAATTCCCGGGGCGTCAGCACTATTCCTCTACCGGCGCGCTTTGCAGTGCGCTCAACGCGATTCAATTCCAAATCCTCTACGCGCAAGAGAACTTCCGGCAGACGGTTTCCGCGGCGCATGATTGCGCGCACTCGGGCTGCCAGCTCAGGGAAGGCAAAAGGCTTTTGCAACAGGTCGTCTGCGCCGGTATCGAGCACGTGAACCCGCTCTGCGACTGGTGCGCGGCCGGCAAGAACGAGGGTCGGAAGGTGCCGATGTCTGTCGCGAACGAACTCCAAAATTGCGATGCCCTCGGTCGGCGGAAGGTCAAGATCGATGATCGCTGTGTGATATTCGCGATCCTGAATCATCGGAATTGCCTGATGCGCGCTGCTCGCTGTATCGACAGCGTAATGCTCTGCCTCGAAACCGTGTTGCAAGACGCTAGCGAGGGTGGATTCGTTTTCGGCAATGAGAATGTTCATGGGTACTCCTACGGAAGGGGGAACGACGGAAAATGCGGAGAGGAGATTTAATGTATTGAAACAAAGGAAGGGTGTCAAAGAAAATCGACGTCAAGAGATAAGAATTTTCAAAACGGAATGCGAATCTGTACCAATGTGAAACAGAAGCCCGGATATTCAAACGACGACCGGTGCGACTGGGATGGTAAGGCGAACATCCATGATTTCATTACGGGTGCGTCATCTTTTCGGGGCGAACGAGATCATCGAACTCTTGCTCAGTGAGGTACCCAAGTTTCAGCGCGGCTTCGCGAAGACTGAGGTGTTCGTGGTGCGCTTTGTGTGCGATTTCAGCGGCTCTATCGTAGCCCACCTTCGGACTGAGCGCGGTCACGAGCATCAGCGAATTCTGAACATTCTGTGCGATGCGCTGATGATCCAATTCCATGCCAACGATGCAGTGATGCGTGAAGGAACGGCATGCGTCGGAAAGCAGGCGCACAGAGTTCAGAAAATTATGAATGATCACAGGTTTAAAAACATTCAACTGGAAATTCCCTTGAGAACCCGCGAAGCCAATTGCCGCGTCGTTGCCGAAAACCTGAACCGCCACCATCGTGACCGCCTCGGACTGCGTCGGGTTAACTTTCCCCGGCATGATCGAAGAGCCAGGCTCGTTTTCGGGAAGCAATAGTTCGCCAAAGCCCGCGCGAGGACCGGATGCAAGCCACCGAATGTCGTTTGCAATCTTCATCAGAGAAGCTGCTAGAGTTTTCAGAGCGCCACTGGCGAACACGATCTCGTCATGCGCGGATAAAGCAGCAAATTTGTTGGGATGAGATTGAAAAGGCAAACCCGTGAGCTCAGCAATCTTTGCCGAAGCGCGCTCGGCGAATTCAGGATGAGCATTCAGGCCCGTTCCAACTGCCGTGCCTCCAATCGCGAGATCGTACAGGCCAGGAAGAATCGTCTGAAGCCGTTCAATATCGCGATCCAGCAAGCTTACCCAGCCCGACATTTCCTGGCCGACGGTAAGAGGTGTGGCATCCATCAAATGTGTGCGGCCGATTTTCACCACACTCGTAAAGGAACGTGCTTTTGCGTCGATGGCATCGCGCAGCTCGCCGACCGCGGGAATCAAGACTTGAGACACCCTGGAAGCGGCGGCAATATGCATCGCGGTCGGAAAAGTGTCATTCGAGGATTGCGACATATTTACGTTATCGTTGGGGTGAACTGGTTTCTTGCTTCCCATCAGGCCGCCCGCTATTTCGATGGCGCGATTCGAGATCACTTCATTGGCGTTCATGTTGGTTTGCGTGCCGCTGCCGGTCTGCCAGATATGCAACGGAAAGTGGTCATCCAGTTTGCCGGCAATCACTTCATCGGAGGCTTCCACGATCAGTCGAGCCTTATCTGCCGAAAGTTTACCGAGGTCCTGATTTACGAGGGCAGCGGCCTTCTTAAGAATTCCAAATGCGCGAATGAGCTCAGGCGGCATGGTTTCACGGCCGATGTCGAAGTGAATCAACGAACGAGCGGTCTGCGCTCCATAGTATCGATCCACGGGCACTTCAATTTTCCCCATACTGTCAGATTCGATCCGCGTCTGCGCCTTGTGCGCACCCGATGCTTTAGCATCCAAGTTGAACTCCTCCTCACGGCGAACACCAGAGAACAGGTGGTGTACAGATAAAGAATACTGCGGAAAGTGTCATTCGCGCAGCGCGGTTTCTTAAAGCGAATAGCGAACTGGGACCAAGACGGAGAGAGAAATGGGGTAGTTCACACCTGTCTCAAAGCTACACCCAAGGACGCCCGGGCAGCTGTCCCGCTGCTGCACTGTCGTACAGGAGAGATTTGAGAAACGTCCGCGATAGGATTCTCGGGGCGACTCTCAAATCGGATTAAGATTGGTGAAGCAAGGGTAGGGGCAGGCCTCGCCTGCTCGCAGTCTTTCTCGGGGGATGGGTTCATCAGATGCCTTCCATTTTCAAACGGCTTTTCTCGTCAGGCGGAGCGCAAGCGGCGGTAGTCCAAGTCGAGGAGCAGACGCCCGACGTCACGGCGGCCGAAAAGCTTTTGGCTGAAGAAGGCCTGGGACAGAGCCCTAGCGAGCCGCCTTCCGAAGAGGAACTGAAGGAATTCCTTATCAAGAATTTTCTGGAAGATTCGAGCGCCGATCAGATGGCGAGTCCTCAAGTGGTATTCACGGAACCCGCGGCGGCAGCGACCTTGTCGGATATTATTGATTCATCTCTCGTGGAACATATTTCCGAGATCCCAGCATCCACGCCCTCAGCCGAAACTACCTCTGACGCTTCTACGATCCCCACTGTGCCGGGCCAAGATTCTTCGCCGATTTTGGAGGCGGAATTTACTCGCGAATCATTAGCTGAAATCTATGGCATGCCTACCGGCGCATTCGTGGCAGAAACAGCGAGTGAAATTCAGCCCGGGCCTAGCGAGTCTGAGCGTGCGGCCGATTCAGAAGAACTTATCGCGCGAAGCCTACCGCCGACGCTGACGGAGATTCCGGAAGCACTGCCTCCGACTATTACAGATGTTCTCGAAACTGAAAAAGAGATGACGGCCGAGGATCCGGTTGTTATTCCTTCGATGGTTTCCGCTGAGAGTTCAGAGGGGCCTGCGAGAATTGATGCGAGTGAATGGGCGCTGGAAGAGGCGCTCGGGAATCACAAGGAATGGCTCGATTCGCAAGGCGCCGCGGGAAAGAAGGCCAATCTTCGCGAAGCTAAGTTGGAAGGTACGGAACTGATCAGCGCAAATTTGCGATACGCAGATTTGCAGGACGCGAATTTAAAAGCGGCTGATTTATTGCTGGCGGACTTGCGCGATGCTTGCCTGGTGCGCGCGAATTTGCAGGACTCCTGCCTGGTGGGTGCGAATCTGGAAGGTGCAAATCTCGAAGGCGCATCGTTTGAAAGCGCGATGGGGCTTGTCCCGCGGCAATTGGCCGGAGCAAATTTGCGTGACGCATCTGTTCCGGCGCAAATTATGCATTTTGAAGCTCTCGCCGAGTTTTCGCGGGCTTCACAAGCGTCGGCGCGCATGTTCGCGGTGGTAGTGTCAGCGAGCTTTCTTTCCTGGCTGATGATCTGGAAAACGAAAGACACTCAGCTGGTGACGGATTCGGCGATTATTCCGTTCCTGCACTCGTCGGCTGCCGCTGCCGCTCTGCCGACTGCAGAAATTTACCTTATCGCGCCGGTGTTGCTGCTTTGCGTTTACCTTCTGTTTCAATATCACTTGCAGCGTTTGTGGGACGCCGTACTCGAGTTGCCTGCGGTATTTCCCGACGGCCGCATTCTGGGCGAAAAACAGCCGCGAATTATTACCGGGCTTTTGCGGTTACATTTTCACTGGATGAACCAGGATCCCCCATCCACGCGACTAATCGAGAAAAGTATCTCAGCTATTTTGGCGTACTGGACAGTTCCCTTGGTACTGATTTTGTTTTGGGGACGCTACCTGACGCTGCAAGAAATTCACGGCACGATTTTGCAAGAACTTCTCGTTGTCGCGGCCGTCGGAATTGCCATCTACGCGACCACACAAATCGGGCGGCCTCAAGAGCGGTGGATGGCGTCGGGAAAACGGAAGAAAAGTATTGCCGAGAAACTTAGACACGCGAATCCGGTGACGGTAGTGAGCATTCTTTTTGTAGTGCTCTCATTTCTCTCCATAGGGATTATCGCGGGAGTTCCACAGGGTCACGATCGCGCACCGCAATTCTCTTCTTCGAGTATTCGGCGATGGGCGCCCGCTGTTTTTTCGTCGCTCGGATACGATCCTTATCCGGATGTGACGGAGGCTGCGGTTTCCGCGAAACCATCCAACTGGCGCGGTGACGGCACGGAAAGCAGCGAGGAGCTTGCGGCGGTAAGGGGCGCGCGTCTAAACGAATCGCATTTCCGTTACGCGCAAGCCTACGGGATTTTCCTGGCTAACGCTCATCTGTGGCGTTCGGATTTTTACGGCGCGTTTTTGTCTGAGGCGGATTTGCGGGGAGCTGATTTCGGCCAAGCCGACCTGCGCTTGGCGATCCTAGACCGGGCGCAGATGAATCATACAAATTTTGACCGCGCACAACTGGACGGAGCGAACCTTTCACGCGCGGACCTCCGAAGCGCTAATATTTCCTATTCCTCACTAGTTGGCGCAAACCTCATCGATGCCCGCCTCGATGGCGCCAGCCTTTACGGCGCGCATCTGATGTCTGCAAGCTTGATTCGAGCGAACATGCAAAAGGCCGACCTCCGCGATGCGCAGCTCGACGGCGCGAACTTGGAACACGCGGACATGCAGCAAGCTTATCTATGGTCCGCGAAATTGCCCAATGCGCGTATGGTGAACGCGCAATTGGCGACCGCGATTTTCATCGATGCGGACTTGCGCGGCGCGGATCTTCGCGGTGCTCAGTTCAATGGAACGGTCTTGAACGGCGCCAATCTACAAGGCGCGAATCTGGACGGAGCCGATTTACGCGGCGCGTTGCAACTGGGAGCCTCGCAAATTTGCTCTGCGAAGTCTCGCCAAGGCGCGTTGTTAGACGATGCCATGCAAAAGCAGGTAGACGCGCAATGCGGCGGCCGTGTTAGTGCTTCGGCGCCGGCTCTTCCTTAGGCTTTTCCGCGGGTTTATTGAAACGGCCGTCTTCCACCACGACATTGGCTTGAATCTGCTCCCACCTGTACAGTGTTGTTCCATCCGGCCGCGTGACCCGAATCGAAAACGGAACTTTGACTCCGCTCACCTCGCGGTAATCTTCATAATCCGTGTCTTGCGGAGTCGCTCCGAGCGGGCTATCGTTTTGGATTGAAACACGCAGCAGCAATCCGGATTGAGTGTCGAAATAATACTGATCCGCCGAGCCGCTAGCGCGCGAAGCGATGACGCGGTATGCGTCGTGCCCGCCAATTTTCGCCACGTCCTTGACTTCAAGGTGCGCGTAGTTTTTCTTGAGACTCAAGCCTGGATTGAAGGCGGCTAAATCCTTGACGCGTATCAAATCGTCTCCCGAAAGCTCTTCCACTTCCCCGCCCCGCGCTTGCCATCCGGTCGTTCCGTTGTACCCCTGCGAAGAGTCGCCACGAGGCCCGTGAACTATGGTCAGAATCTTGTCCGGCGCCTTACGATAAATCTCAATCTTGGAATGCATATTGCGCGACGGGACTTCAAGGGTTCCAGTATCCACGCGAGTCTCAATTTTTTGAATCGCCGCTTGGCCTCCCAACGCTTGAACGTATTTTTCGATTGCGTCGTCCGCTGATGGAAGTGTGCTCGGCGTTGCTGGAGTTGCCACAGTCGGGTTCGCCGGCTTCGCTGTTTCCGCCGAGGGAGACATCGCGGCATTGGCGCCAGGGGCTGCGGACGCTGCGGCAGCGTCGGTAAGCACTGGTATATTAGCGGCCTTCGCGGCGCCGCGGTGGCAGGTGTAGCAGGTCACCGCGCGGTGCCCATTGAAACTTGTATTGTCGATCGCGAACATCATCTTCATCATCTCTCGGGCGCGTTTCTTCGCAGGCTTCTCGTCGCTTTCGAAATTATCCTGCACATGGCAGAAATCGCAGCGGACTCCCAGAGCGAACGTCATGTAACGCATGGCCGGAAGTAGTTGATCCGCGGGAATAGCGCCGAGCACCTCTATATTCATGAAAGCCTTGTCGGCGGTTTTGACCCCCGCCGGCGCCGCCTGCGGCAGCAAAGATTGCTGGCTGGCAGCCGCTTGTGGAGAGCCTTCTGCGCTCTGCTGCGTCGGTCCAGTTCTTGCAATCAAGCTTACCGGAATCCAAATGAGAGCCGCCAGAGCCAGTACAATGGAAATCACATTTCCCGAAACTGTGGGAGAAGAAGGCTTGTTGTTCATGAAATTCGCGGTCCACCTTTCCGAATTTGACCGCTGAATCATACAAGCGAACCGACTCGACGGGCAGACAATTTATTCAGACGTGTCGGCTGACGCGGCAAAGTCTTAAATCGAGCAACGGAATGCCGCTCGGAATCGGTTAGAATGAACGTCTGAATTATTCGAACGGAAAATGACCCTGTGAATTCAATCTCGCGCGCGGCTTCCCCTTCCACATTTCTGTCGAAAGCTTCTGCACTCGGAATCATCTTCGTTACCTGGGCGCTGATATATTTGCCGGCGCTTTCGCAACCCGGACTGCTGGACGACGCGGATTCAATCCACGCCGAAGCCGCCCGCGAAATGCTTCTGAACCACAACTGGGTGACGCTGTATGTGAACGGGATCCGCTATCTGGAAAAAGCGCCGCTGATGTATTGGACCGTCGCATTCAGTTACAAGCTGTTTGGCGTGGGAGATTGGCAGACGCGTTTGCCGCTGGCGCTGAGCGTTTTGGGGCTGGGGTTTTGCGCATTTATATTTGGCCGTCGCTGTCTCAGCCGCGAGGCGGGATTTTACGCCGCTTTGATCTTGATTACGGCTCCAGGAATTTTCGTTTACACGCGATTCCTGATTCCGGATGCGATCGTAGCCATGTGGCTGACGCTGGGCCTTTATTTTTTCTTCATCGCTTACGAGCAGGAAAAACCTTCTCGATGGGTTTGCTGGGCATTTGCCATCACAGTAGCGCTGGACCTGCTGACGAAGAGCCTGATCGGCCTGGCGTTTCCGGGAATGATCATTTTTGTATTTCTGCTGCTGACTGGAAACTTTAAGAAGCTTTTCAAAATGCACCCGTGGTCCAGCGTGCTGGTGTTTCTTATTGTCGCGGCACCGTGGCACATTCTGGCAGCGATTCGAAGTCCGGCCCAGCCTAGCGGTCCGGAAAAGGGTTTTCTGTGGTTTTATTTTGTTAATGAACAGGTGCTGCGCTATCTGAATAAACGAATCCCGCGGGACTACGACAAGGTTCCCCTGCTGCTTTTCTGGGCGCTGCTGTTGGCGTGGCTGATCCCATGGTTAGTATTCTTGTTTCCAGCGCTCAAAGAAATTCCGAGGCGAATGCGCGAATGGAGAGAGGGTCTGGACGAACGCGCTCGCGCGAATCTGCTTTTCGGAGTGTGGGCCGGAGTGATTATGCTGTTCTTCAGCTTTTCCACGCGCCAGGAATATTATTCTCTGCCAGTGCTGCCGGCTCTGGCATTGCTTATTTCTGGCTGGATGCAGCGAGAACGCGAATCGGAAGCCGCGAGCCCCCTGCGAAAATCTGGGAAAACAGCGTCGCTTGTGCTGCTCGTCATTGGTCTCATAGCTTTCGCTGCTGCGATGAGCGTTCTCGCAATGACTCACCCGTTCCCGCCGGGCACCGACATCGGAAGTGTTCTAGTTCCTCACCCGGGGCAATATGCTTTGTCTCTCGGCCACATGGAAGATTTGACCATCGAAGCCTTCGGATTGTTTCGCACGCCTCTTTGGCTGGTAGGGTTTGGGTTCTTGATCGGCACAAGCTCGAATTGGATTTTCCGAAGACGCCGCGCTCCGCTGAAAGGCAACCTTGCACTCACAGGAATGATGGTAGTTGTACTGTTCTGCGTGCATCAAGGATTTGTGATTTTTTCGCCGGAAGTGACCTCGAAAAACATCGCGCTGCAGATTCAAAAGGAATACCAAGCCGGCGATACGATCGTGGTCAACGGGAAGTATGAAACCGGATCTACTCTAAATTACTACACCGGAATCGAGCTTCACGTACTCAACGGCCGTGACGGAAATTTATGGTACGGCTCGTATTTTCCCGACGCTCCGCAAATTTTTGAAGATAGCGAATCGTTTCCTCGCCTGTGGCGGGGCCAAGGGAGAGTATTTCTTTTCACGGAAGATTACTTGAAAGAGAAAGCGCTGCAGAATGTCGACCCCGACACTGTTTACGTGTTTGCTCGTCAGGGTGGCAAGGTTGTGCTTACGAATCGCCCTGGCGGGCCTACAATTAGCCCTTAAGCTTGGAGCGTTCCCATGCATCCGTGGCACGATTTGAGTCCCGGCGAAAACGTCCCGAAGGAATTCCACGCTGTCATCGAGATTCCTTTGGGATCGAGTGTAAAATACGAACTCGACAAGGGTAGCGGCATCATCAAAATGGATCGAGTACTCTATTCGGCGGTCTACTACCCTGCGAATTACGGCTTTATTCCGCAATCGCTCGCGGAAGACCACGATCCTCTCGACGTTCTTGTGCTCTGCCAGGTGCCGGTGGTTCCGCTAACGATCATGGACGCGCGAACCATTGGGTTAATGTCCATGATCGATTCAGGAACGCAGGATCATAAGATTATCGCGGTCGCCACTGCCGATCCGGAGTACAACAGCTATCACGAAGCGAGCGAGTTGCCTCAACACAAACTCGCCATGATCCGCCGATTCTTTCAGGATTACAAAAACCTCGAGGGAAAACTCGTGGAAGTAGATGACATCTTGCCGGCCAAGATGGCTTATCCCGTAATCGAAGATGCGCTGGCTAGATACGATAAAAAGCGGCGAGCTGGTCACCACAAGAAATAGCCACTTGCGTCCGTGGTATTGGGGCGCGCGGCAAAGGCAATAAGAGGTACAGTTAAGCCGCGACAAAATTGCGAGGTGCCTGATGCGTTGGATCCGAAGCCTGTTGTTGATGGCGGGACTTTCGCCGTTGTGTTTTTTCCTGGGCGCTCCACAACTTGGCGGCAAGAGTTCAATTCGCGTCCCCGTCTCTGCGCTCCATCCTGCACAGCTCGGCAAAGTGAACTTCCCTACCTCTTGTTCGTCCGCTGCTGCGCCGACAATGGAAAAGGGTGTAGCGTTACTGCACTCTTTCCAATACCAGCAATCCGAGCAGACTTTCACGGAAGCGGCGCAACAGGATCCTCACTGCGCGATGGCGTATTGGGGAAAAGCCATGGCGCTTTATCATCAGCTCTGGGATTTTCCTGACGCGAATGATTTGCGCCAAGGTCGAGAAGACTTGGAAGAGGCCCGCAAGATCAGCAACATAAGCGACCGAGAAAGCGAATACATCTCCGCCGCGGCCGCATTCTTCCAGGATAATTCGGATATCAGCCACGCTGCTCGGACTGAGGCCTATTCCACGGCCATGGAAAAACTTTACCGCGACAATCCAAAAGACACCGATGCAGCGGCATTCTACGCATTGTCTCTTGTTGCGCTAGCGGAGCGCGGGCAACACGACCTAGCCAATCGCAAGAAAGCTCTCGCGGTGCTCAACCCGTTGCTTGTTAGCGAACCCCAACATCCGGGTGTAGCGCATTACATTATTCACGCAAGTGACACGCCAGAGCTCGCTTCCGAAGGTCTAATAGCCGCGCGCATGTACGCGAAAATTGCTCCTGATTCATCGCACGCCATACACATGCCGTCGCATATTTTCACCCGGTTAGGCCTGTGGCAGGAATCGATCGATTCCAACATCGCCGCGGCGGCTTCCGCAGCGAAAGCCACGGAACTGCGCTTGGCTGAGTCACATTACCAAACACACGCCATGGACTTTCTCGATTACGCATACCTTCAGAGCGGCCAAGAGGCCAAAGCGCACTCGCTGGTGAATGACTTAACGACGATTCCGGGCGCCAACCACTGGACCGTTGGAGATATGCAAGCCACTTTGGAAGCACGCAATGCCATGGAGTTGCACCACTGGAAAGAAGCGGCCGATCTTGAAGTCCGCCACATTCCGGTGCGCGATCAGGGTACGACCTTCTGGGCCAAAGCCATTGGAGCAGCTCGGACCGACGACGCGGAAGGCGCCAAACAAGACCTTCAAAAGTTGATCGAAGCGAATGACGCGCAGGACTTATACGACAAGAGCATGGGGAATAAAGTCTCTTCCGGTGAAGGCGTTCAACGGCTCGAAGCGGAGGCGTGGCTGGCTTACGCAGAAAACAAATCCGCGGACGCGTTGAAGAGCATGCGCCTGGCTATCGAGCGGGAGGAGTCGGAGCATTTGGAGTCCCTTGCAATGCCCGCTCGCGAGATGCTGGGAGACCTGCTCTTGGAGCTAAAGCAGCCTTCGGAAGCACTGAGTGCATACCAATCCGCTCTAAAAACGTCACCGAAGAGATTTGACAGCCTTTACGGTGCTGCGCGAGCTGCTGAATCCGCAGGAGACCCGAAAGAAGCGCGCGAGTATTATTCGCAATTGGCCAAGATCGTCGGACCCGGAGCGGATCGCCCCGAGCTACAGGAAGTTAAAGTGAACCTCGCCGAGAAGTAGAACTCACTCTCGTAGGCAAAAAGACCAATCTTCGGTACTGCCCCTATTCTGTACTTTCGTCCAGTTGTGACTCCGATTACTGACCGGTCATACTTACTGTGCAGATTCAGCGTTTTTGCGGTCCATAGGCTCAAAATGCGTTCCCATTCCTTTCGCAAGCTATTCGCGCCAAGGTCAAACGAACCGTCGATGCGCCGCAAGGTAACCACGCTCGCTCCAACGCTGATCTTGATCGCTTTGTCTTTCGCGTCTCCCGCCCAGTCGGCAGAAACAACCCCGATAAAGTGCGGAGTAAATGAAGACCGTGTGTGGGTTTATGACTCGCTGAACAGTTTCGATGTGTCGTTGAAACTCAAGTGTGGCGAGCCGGTAGAAATCATCGGTCGGGAAAAGGGCTACGTAAAGATCCGTACTTCGACAGGCAGAGAAGGCTATGTGCCGGAGAAGTCGCTCCCTAAGCTGCCTGACGCGGACGCAAACAGTCAGAGCCAGGGTCAAGCGCAAGCTGCCGCAGCGGACGGGCCGCAATCGGTCGCGGCTGCCGCACGCGCGAAGAATTCCAACCGTCCTTCGCTCGTTCCGAAACCGGCTGAGACTGCTTCTGCAACTGTGAACCAGCCGAATCCGATAACCACGCCAGTTGCTCCTGCGCGAGGCTCGGCGGATGTCGCAAATTCTGCGACTGGGACATCCGCAGGTCCAGTCGACACAAAGAGCTCAAACAACTCTACCGCGGATACGAACGACCCAAGCGCGAAAGAGATGGCCAAGCCTCAACCAATTCCCGTGCGCTCTCAGGCTAAGCCGGCCACCTACACACCTGCACATTCGACTACGGGCTCGACCGCTCCAGCAAGCGCAGATTCGAAAACAGCATCAGCAAGCCAAGGGAAAACGAAACCCGCCCCTACAAACTCTGCGGCGTCGAGCACTAAAGTCGCCGCCGCCAAGACGAATTCGAGCAAGACCGCATCAGTCTCCAATGTATCGGTTGCGGCGCCGGCGCCTGCACCAGCAGCTGAAAGCAAGACTGAACTGGCTGACAACCAACCCAGCCCGCCGCCGGCATCGACCGGAAGCACTCATATCGCGGCGAGCCCTCGCGATCCCGACGAAGAAGAAATGCCTCTCGTGAAGTCAGTGGAGAATAACGAGGCTTGCAAAATTTATTTCTCGGCCTACGGTCTTTCGCCAAATCAGTACAAGTGGATGACCCGGAACCGCAACAAAAGTTTCCCGGGGATTTGTCCCGCCCCTGCGCCGTCCATGGTGGATTTCATTGTCATCTTCACGCACGACGCGGACTTTTATAACGGCACGATGCCCACTCCAGTTCACACGGACAAGAATGGGTTTTCAGATTTCACGCCTCTGACCACCGTTGACACAGCTGTAGTCTCGCCGTCCGAAGCCGATAAGAATCGGCGGGAGTATGTTTGGATATTTCATACCAAAAGGGGAACTTTCGATCCGGCAAAATTCTCGCCCAAGCGACGGCCGTTGTTTTCGACCACGGAGTCAAACAAGCTCGGCACAGCAGCCGGAGGCCGTTCTGCCGAAGACGCACTGCGCTTTATCGAACAGCACGGCGCGGACCACTAAAACCATCTCCAAAACTCCGTACAACCACTGAGTTGACCCAGCGTTGCAAAAGAATCACATTCTTATTTCCAGTCCTCGAAAACATGCAGCGGTTGCCCTCGAACCAGCATCTAAGTATTTTATGGCTTCCACTGTCAATCCGAGTATCACGCCACGCGAAATTCTTACGTCTTGGGGCCGAATTCTCACCGGCAGAGTGCCACTGCTCTCGATCGAGATCACGCGCGAATGCCCTTTGAGCTGTCCGGGATGCTACGCCTATGGCGACACCCATTTGGCAGGCGGAGTTACACTGCGGGAGCTGAATGATAAACGCGGCGATGCTCTGGTGGAGGGCGTGCTCGACCTGGTCCGCCGGCACAAGCCGATGCATGTATCTTTGGTGGGGGGCGAGCCGCTGGTTCGGCATCGCGAACTCAGCCTAATTTTGCCGGCGCTCAGCGACATGTCTGTGTTCACCTTAGTAGTCACCAGCGCCGTAATTCCAATTCCTATCGAGTGGATGAAGATTCCGCGATTGCGCGTAGCGGTATCGGTCGATGGTCTGCCTGAAGATCACGACGTCCGCCGCAAGCCCGCGACGTACGAGCGCATCCTCAAAAATATCGAAGGACGAGAAGTAAATATTCATTGGGTGATAACCAGGCCTATGCTCGCGCGGCCCGGCTATCTCGAAGAGTATGTTGCGTTCTGGAACGCCCGCCCCGAGGTCAATAGAATCTGGGTAAGTCTTTATACACCCCAGATTGGGGAACAAAGTATCGAGATGCTTACTCGCGAGGATCGCCAAACTCTCGCGAGAGAGTTACCAGCTATGACCTCGCGGTATCCGAAGCTCCTAATTAACGAAGGAGTCGCGAAGGCATTCGTCGATCCTCCGAACAATCCAAATGAATGTCTCTTTTCCAAAATGTCCGCCAATTATTCCGCGGATTTGAAGAGCCGCGTCGAGCCTTGCGTTTTTGGAGGCACGCCGGACTGCTCTCAGTGCGGCTGTGCGATCAGCAGCGGCCTACACTGGATTCAAACAGTAAAGGTAGCTGGCCCGCTGAAAGTGAAGCATTTCGTTGGCGGTTCAATAGGCGTCGGCATGGCTGTGAATCGCCTCAGATCGACTTCGCTAGGCCCATCGCGGTGGAAGGGGTCCAAACACGATACCACCCCTCGGCAGGACCTCGTACAATTGCAGCCGTAATTACTAAGTGCTTCGAATGTTCGATTCCCCCCTTACCCTCCGGCATTTAGGCCAGCTAGCCCGCCCGTTTCCCGCTCCTTGCAAGATACAGATAGCAGGAACCTTAACGATCCAACCGAGTACTCGAGTGCTAAGGGTCATCTGCACGGCTTTTACAGGCCTTCAGGTATGGCAGAAAATTGAGAGAAATAAGACCATTTGCGAGTGCCAAGGCGATCCGACAGAGTTCGATTGGGTGATCGCGAGTGTTCACAAATGAACAGATTCCCGCTGTCCACTACGATACTAATAGCTCAGCCGCTCAATCGTTCTTAAATTTAAATTTCAAAGGAGTATGAAAATCATGTCCAAGCACTTTCTAACATGTTCGGCCTTAGCGCTGTTTTTGATTATGCCAGCCGTGGCGTCCGCTTCGTCTGACAAAGAGGACGACATAAATCGCGCCCAGAGAGCCGCGACCGTTTTCCAAGAGATCATGAACGCGCCGGACAGTATTCCTCAGGACGTGCTGAATAAGGCGCAGTGCATCGCGATTATCCCAGGCGATAAAAAGTTCGCGTTCATCTTTGGCGCTGACTACGGCCGTGGACTCGCGGTTTGCCGCACTGCAAATGGGTGGGGAGCTCCGCTATTTCTGGCTGTGCAAGGCGGCAGCGTGGGCTATCAAATCGGCGGCTCTTCAACCGATCTGATCCTGCTTTTCATGAACGACCACGCATTACACAGCTTGCTTAGCGATAAATTCAAGCTGGGCGGCGACGCGTCGGTAGCAGCAGGACCAGTAGGACGTAACGCCACCGCCAGCACGGACTTGAAATTAACCGCCGAGATCCTCTCTTATTCCCGCAGCAAAGGTATTTTTGCGGGCGTAAGCTTGGACGGCACCGTCGTGCAGGCCGATAAGAGCGGAGATGAAGCTATGTACGGCGCGGGAGTTTCCCGCCACGACGTGCTGGGTGGCACTATTCCCGTTCCCGAATCAGCTCGTCCTCTCATACACGAACTAGATAGCTACACCAAGTAAAACACCTCACGTAACAGCGGACGAGGAGGCTCTTAAAAAAGCCTCCTCGATTTCGCTCTGGACGTTAAGCCGGCTCGCAAAAGAGTGTTCCCTACCTCGCATCGTACTTAGAGCGGATATGATATCGGTGAACGAGTTATAGTGATCCAGCGCAATTCGGTGAACTCATCGAGAACGGCTTTGCCTCCGAATCGTCCCCAGCCGCTATCTTTCACGCCGCCAAACGGCATCTGAGGTTCGTCATGAACCGTCGAGCTATTGATATGGCACATGCCGGTTTCCAGGCGCTCGGCAATTTTCATGGCGTTGTTGATATCGCGACTGTAAATCGCACCGGATAAACCGTACTCCGTGTGGTTCGCGATCCGCAGAGCGTCTTCGCTATCTTCTGCGATGACGATAGAAACAACGGGCCCGAAGGATTCCTCGAAGTAGATGCGCATGTTTTTCGTCACACCGTATAGCACCGTTGGAGTGAAACAAGTTCCTTCCGACTTTCCGCCACAGAGCAGCTTCGCGCCCTTGCCGAGAGCATCCGCCACCAGAGCTTCCAGGCGTTCAATCGCAGATCTATTTATAACCGGGCCGATCTGCGTATCCGGCTGAAGAGGGTCCCCTACTTTAAGGGTGGTAGTCTTGGCCACGAGCTTGCGAGCAAACTCTTCGGCAATCGGCCGCTCGACGATAATTCGCTCGGTAGACATGCAGATTTGTCCTTGATTCATAAACGCCCCGAACTTTGCGGCTGCCACCGCAGAGTCGAGCTCGGCGTCTTCCAAAACGATCAGCGGCGCTTTGCCTCCGAGCTCCAAGACCGTCCTCTTCAGATATTTCGCAGCCTTCTCGGCGATGATCCGGCCTACTTTCGTCGAACCTGTAAAATTAATTCGCCGGGTTTTGGGATGTGCGATCAACTCGTCCACCACATCCGCGGCATCTTTTGGAGCATTCGTAATTACGTTGATCACTCCCTTTGGAAATCCCGCTTCTCGAAGTACGTCGGCGATAACGAGATGAGTTCCCGGCGATTCCTCCGAGGCCTTAAGCACGACCGTATTTCCATATGCGAGCGGGAGAGCTACAGCTCGCACGCCGAGAATTAGAGGAGCATTCCATGGAGCAATCCCTACGACAACACCCACGGGCTGTCGCGTCGCCATTGCTACCGTGTCGGGAAGGTCCGAGGGAATAATTTCTCCCACTAGACCGTACGTTTGCGCAGCGGCCTCGCGCAGAATCCCTGCGGCCAGGATGCAATTGAATATCCCCCAGCCGAACGTTCCTCCCGTCTCCTCGGTGATCAGCCGCGCAATTTCCGATTGACGCGAATCCATCACACCTGCCGCCTTCAGAAATAAACTCCGGCGCGCTCCCGGCGGCGTCGCGCTCCATGCAGGAAAGGCCGCGAAGGCGGCCTCAACGGCGCGCGCAGCATCCTGGCGTCCAGCCGCAGCGACACGCGCGATCACTTCGCCCGTAAACGGATTCCTCTTCTCGAACTTCCCGCCGTCGATAGCGTCGACCAGTTCGCCATTCACGAACATTTGTTGGTTTCTTGCCGTATTTGCCGACACTCGTTTCTCCTGAAGCATAGTTGTACCACCAATTTCAATTGAACTTTCGCTGGCCGCAAATTTCTTCCGCAAAAAGATTCGATTATCGCACACGCGAAATGTTGACGACTTTAGCGAGAGAATTTTACATACCGAATTTTCGGCGGCCACCTATTGCTATGCTTGCTCTCGCAAGTTGAAGGAGAATAATCGGTGCGCAATTCACGCGGCTATCAGACCGGCCTTGTCGTCCTGGTATTTTTCACCTGGGGCACGGTGTTTCTCGACCGCATGAGTCTGGTTTACCTCGCTCCCTTTATAGCGCCCGACCTTCACCTTTCCCATCGTCAAGTTGGCCTGCTTGTTTCTTCACTAGCGCTCACCTGGGCTGTGTCTTCTCTAATTTTCGGAGCGTTGTCGGATCGCATCGGCCGGCGTCCAGTGTTGATTCCCGCGGTATTCACATTCTCTGTCTTGTCCTGGCTTTCTGGCATCGCCAGATCTTTTGCTCAGCTCTTCGTCATCCGCTCGCTGATGGGCGTGGCGGAAGGTCCGACTTGGTCCACGATCACTGCAACCGTGGAAGCGTCATCGAGCCCCGAATCACGCGGCCGAAATGTAGGCATCGTCGTCAGTGCTGCTGCTCTTGTAGGACTCGCGATCGCTCCCGTGCTTACCACGCAAGTTGCCGCGAGGTACGGCTGGCGTTCCGCTTTCTTCATCGCCGGAGTTCCGGGCGTGATCCTAGGTTTGCTCCTTTGGCGGTATTTGCGAGAACCACAGCCTAGTGACTCCGAAATAGAGCACCACAAGCCGTCGCTGAAAGGATATCTCTCCGTACTGCGCATACGGAATATATGGCTTTGCTGCATTGCAAGCGCCGGCTTCATGACCTGGCTTTATGTGATGAACGCTTTTGCTCCGCTTTATATCACCGAAGTCTCCAAGCGTTCAGCCACCTTGGCCGGCTTGGTGATTGGAGCAAGCGGTCTGGGAGCATTCGTGTGGGGCTGGATTTTTCCCTGGGTCTCTGACCGTGTTGGCCGCAAACCTACGCTTCTGTTCGTGGCGCTGCTTTCTGCGGTAGTGCCTCTAACCTATCAAATGTCGTACCTCGTCGCGCATCCATGGCTGATGGCCACCGCCGGATTCATCGCCAATGGAGGACAAGGAATCGCAGCGCTCACCATCGTCCTGATTCCCACGGAGAGCGCACCCCCACAATTCGCGGCGACTGCTATTGGATTGTCTACGCTGGTCGGAGAATTATGTGGAGGCACGTTGTCTCCCACAATTGCCGGCGCTTTCGCCGAGCACTACGGTCTCGTCGCTCCGCTTTGGATCGCCGCCTTTGGAGCAATTCTTGTTTTCATCGCGGCCCTATTTATGCACGAGACGGCGCCGGCGCAGCGTAACCTTTCCACGCAATTAGCTTCCTAATTCGAGATACGTAGAGTTTCCATTGGTCCCCCATCGTCAATGGAGAGTCTTCGAGTCAGGCGCAGAGGACCTATTCGTTCGGCTTGACAATTTCCATTCTCAAGGATATATGACCCGCAGAGTGCCTGCGGTCCGGGCATCGCTACGTGAAGGAGTTGGTGATGAACTGGACCCAGGTATACGACCCTCTCGGCCACTGGTGGCTCTCCACACTCGTCGCAGCGTTACCAATCGTCGTGCTGTTTTCCCTGCTGGCAGGCTTGCGAGTGAAACCTCACTGGTGCGCAATCGCGGGCGCCGGTACCGCCATGCTCGTCGGGATTCTCGTGTTTCATATGCCGCTGATTCTCGCCGGGTCTGCCTTCTGCTATGGCGTTGCATACGGCATCCTGAAAATCGCGTGGATCGTCCTCGCTGCCGTCTACCTGTACGACATTTCAGTTGAAACCGGCCAGTTTGAAATCATGAAGGAATCGATTGCCGGCATTACGCCCGACCGCCGGCTACAAGTGCTGCTCGTCGCGTTTTGTTTTGGCGCGTTCATCGAAGGCGCTGCGGGCTTTGGAGCGCCTGTCGCGATTGCTGGCGCATTCATGATCGGTCTCGGCTTCCGCCCGTTCCACGCCGCTGCTTTGAATCTGATCGCAAACACCGCACCGGTCGCGTGGGGAGCGATCGGGACGCCCGTTCACGCGTTAGCAGCCGTTTCCGGCCTCCCCGAATCTGACCTCAGCGCGATGATCGGTCGCATCCTCCCCTTCACAGCAGTGATAGTTCCGCTGTGGCTCGTCCGAACCATGGTGAATTGGCAGGAAACATTCGAAGTCCTCCCCGCCATCATCGTCGTTGGCGTTTCGTTCTCCATCACGCAGTTCCTTTGGTCCAATCACGTGGACAGCAACCTAGTCGATATCGCAAGCGCAATCGTTTCCATCATCGTGACGATTGTTTTCCTGCGCTTCTGGAAACCGAAAAAAATCTGGCGCTTCGATTACGATAAGCCCGAAGGCGCTTCTGCCGCTGTGCCGGTTTCCGGCGAGATCGCCGACGACATGGGCGGCGAATGGCCCGCCAAGGAATACGATGGGTACGCAGCGCCGAAAAAATATCCCACTAGCATCGTTCTGAAAGCATGGATGCCGTTCGCGATTCTCTCCGTCTTCGTCCTGCTTTGGGGCCTCCCGAAGGTGAAACTTGCCATCAACCAGGCGACTACTCCCGCGTTCCGCGTAGTGCAGGCCGATGGAAAGGTCCGCCCCGGCGCGCCGGGATGGGACTGGCCCTATCTCCACAACGCAATTACCCGTGCCGCTCCCGTGGTCGCCAAACCGACGCCCGAAGGCGCGCGTTACGATTTCAATTGGCTTTCGGCTACAGGCAGCGGCTGCTTTCTCGCCGCGCTCGTTTCCGGTCTGCTCCTCGGCATGAGTCCCGTTGCGCTAATGAAAACATTCTGGCGCACTCTGGTTCGCATGCGCCTCGCCATGATAGCCATCTCGTTCATGCTGGGATTGGGATACGTCACGCGATACTCCGGCCTCGACGCAGTCCTCGGCCTGGCGTTCACGCGTACCGGCTGGCTATATCCGTTCTTCGGGACCTTCCTAGGCTGGCTCGGCGTCGCGCTCACTGGCAGCGACACATCTTCAAACGCCCTTTTCGGCAGCCTCCAACGCATCACGGCTCAGCAGCTCGGCATCGATCCCATTCTGATGTGCGCGGCAAATAGCGCCGGCGGCGTAATGGGCAAAATGGTCGACGCGCAGTCCATCACCATCGCCACGTCAGCAACCGAGCAAGTCGGTAACGAAGGCGTCATTTTCCGCTTCGTCTTCTGGCACTCCATCGCTCTCGGAGCTATAGTCGGCGTCATCGTCATGCTCTACGCCTACGTTTTCCCGCATCTGGTTCCGCACGGCTTGACCTTTGTTAAGTGACGCCAGACTCGCGGGAATCGCCGCCGCGAAAGAACTCTTTCCTCGGTAGCCAGAGCTCCGGGCCCGCGCGGTTGCGCGTGATCGCAGTGAATATGAGGCCATGCACAAGCAGGCCTGGAATTTCTCGCTTTGCATTCATCAACACAGGAGATTCACACTTGGCTCGCAAGCGGGAAAATTCTTTAATTCACTTGAACGATAAGACATAATCCCACAGTGCGCCCGTAGCTCAGCTGGATAGAGCGTTTGGCTACGAACCAAAAGGTCGGGAGTTCGAATCCCCCCGGGCGCACCACTTCCTTTCAATGTTTATAATTGTTTTATCGTTTTTCTTTCCTTTGCTATAATCCCGCTCCGAGAGGAAGTGCTTGAAAGCCGGGTTTTCACGTCTCCTCTGAACGTGCGAAAAAAATCTGAAGGGTTTGCTTTTGCATTCCATTCAGTCTCTCTGGTGCACCAGGGTCCCGGTTTTCAAGTACTTCCTCTTTCCTTCCGAGGTCCCGATGACGGACTACGCTGGATATGCCGCTGCGGTTACGATCCGCGCCCAGCTGTTCAACGACTTTGCTTTGGTCGCGTGGCAGGCCGGACAAATACAACACACGATCAACCAGAGCTACGGCCAGCTCCCCGACCAAGCTGGAGTGAGTTTCTTCCTGCAATACCCCCAGGCAATTCTCTCCAGCGACGATTCCAGTCATTTGATTCTGCGCCTTAACGGCTCGGGAACCATGTCGCGCCGAACAACGCCTATCGGTCGCCCCGAGTCGCAACCGGTTCAGTGGCAGGCCGACCTCCAGATACCGCCCCAGGGGGCATTCACCGGCCCATTGCTCCTGATTTCAGCGCAATCGAATACCTACCAGCTGGCGGCGTGGCAATTCGATGTTCTGGGCGGGACACCATTCTCGGCGCCGGCAGAGGCACTCTTCAACAGCGATGGGTTCAAGAGCGCCCTTTTAGGCTGGTTGAGCGACGCAGTCGGAAACCTCGAGGTGCCGATCCCATTGGGAGCCCTTGGACCGTTCAGCACAAAATCATTCACGTACGTGGCGCTGAAGGCTGTGAACGGAGCCCTATTGTTGGGCCTTGACATGGACAGCACCGCAAACAACGACCCTTTTTCGACAAGCGGCGACATCAGCCAATTAGAGGATACGGGGACAAACAACGTCGAGCTTGTTATCAATCCGGACGCAATCGTGCCTCTCATGCCCGACGCCTATCAAAATGTTCAGGCCCAACTCGCGGACTATGACGCGACGCTCGACACGCTAGCGATCAGCTGCGAGGAGGGGAAATTCCGCATCAAAGGCAGTGCGCACAGAACAGGAGGCGCCGCCAATTTCTCGCTCGGGGCAGCCCCTTTGATGGGCGCGGAACTTCCGGGTGGCCTCGTTCCAGTGACGCAGAAAAAAGAGCTTACGGTCCGCCCGCGCACTTGGCGCGCTCTCTCGTTCGTCCCGGTGGATGTGTCCGTAGATGTTGACCAGTCGGAATGGGTGAAAGTGCTCGATGTTGTTCTCGGCACGATTACATTGGGATTTGTTGCGTTTGCAGATTGGGCGTTCGTCTCAGGAATCGAACGAAACATCACAGGTCAAATCGAGACTGCCGAGCTGAACCCGACTGGAGCGACACCCCTGGTGTTCAGGATCGCGCTCTTCACGGGCAGCCCCTTGATGCGCATCGGGGTCGAGCAATTCGATATTCACTCGGACGGCGTGTACGTCGGCGTCTCAACCAAGCTCGAGGCGCCAGCCGCAAAACTGAGCGGCGTGCAATCTATCCCGAGCAATTACATCAACCAGAACATACCCTACAGCCTCCGGTTACCTTTTGACGCCATGGAAGACGATCCGTCCCTACGAGTGCGATGGACGGTGATCGATCTAGATTCCGGGAACATTCTGCTCAATCAAGATGATGTCGCGAAGAATCGGTTGTCCTTCTCGTTCATTCCGTCGTCGGTGGGACCCGGGCTTACTCGATTCGCGGTAGTCTGCCGTGCGTACCACGCCTTGGGGCCATTCATGACCGAGGTTCTAAACCAGACCATTCGGCTCACTGTTGGACCTCCGCTAGGCCAGGGCGTATTCGTCGCCTGGAACTATGGTGGCGGTGTCCCGCAGATCATCTTCAACGACTCCACAATGCTGTGGGGCTCTCTGGGTTATAGGGAGGTTAAACGCCGCTCAACGATTCATCGAGTGGATAAGCCCTGCAAGAACGCGAACCATCGCTCGCGTTTTAGCCCAACCGTCCAGTTTTTTGACGACTTGCCCTTTCCGATCAGCGAGATTTTTGCCCAACGGACACGTCTCTGCGACTACTGTTTCTTCGGCGGACCCGGTTCAACCATCGCTTCGCTTTGATTGCCTGCATCCTCGGCCAAGGGAGAATGGCGTCAAGCAGATGCTCACGCTGGACCAGGAACAGCCGCGTGGTACAACATCTGTACAACAAGCCTCGGAAAATCAGCCCTAACTTCATGATTCTTCGTTGTCATATGCCGACCTGTGCCGAATGAGGCCGCCTTACGTTTCAAGAGGTAGCTAGGAATCGTGAACCACGAACCAAAAGGTCGGGAGTTCGAATCCCTCCGGGCGCACCATTCCCAAGAAAGTGTGTTTTCAATACCTTCGGTTAATTTCTCCAGTTTTGTTTCGAACAAAAACTGAACGTGGCGCTCGCCAGAAAGAATCCATAACCCCAGGCAGTCATGTTTTGATACGGTTAATGCTCACATGCTTCATTGCCTTTAGACTTGCTCTCACCAGTTTCTTCACCAATGTCATTGGTAATGGTTTACCCTTTGGGAAGCGAACAATGGCTTTTGTTGTGGCATAACCTGCAAGCTCCTTCCTATGTTCTTGTATTACGGAAGGAGGCACATGTAGGCGTATGTGCGGTTTCTTGAAGCTGAACCAAACAAACATCCCGTCATAATAATTAATTCCTGAATCGGAATATCCGGGCCATTGAAAATAATCGGTGCGTTCGGTGGCGCCAGGCGCTGCCGCCCGTATGGCCGCTCTGATCTTCGCCAAATCGCCTTGCGCCTCTTTGGGACATCTTGCTATGTATTCATCTACTCCGCTACTTTTGCGCTTCGTCACCGTAGCGTTCTCCCCTTGTCGTAGTGTTTTTTTTTTGGCGACGCGGTCCAACCGGTACGCGGCCCGCTCTGAACCCAATCGTTAGATCTGCGGCTTGCCCCAGTCGACATTTTCGCGAAGCTGCTTCTTGATGACTTTTCCGCCGGGATTGCGAGGCAGCGCCTCTTTCCGCAGGATCACATATTGCGGGACTTTAAAGTCCGCGAGCTGCGTGCGCGCAAACGCTAGAATATCGGCGATGGTCGGATTCTGTCCCGGCTTCGGAACGATCACCGCTCCGACTTTTTCGCCCATCATACTGTCCGGAACGGCGGTGACAGCCACTTCAAACACCGCGGGATGCGCGGCCAGCGCGTTTTCCACTTCCACGCAGTAAACGTTTTCGCCGCCGCGATTCACCATGTCTTTCTTTCGATCGACGATCTGCACGAAACCCTCATCGTCGATCCGCGCCATGTCGCCGGTGTGCAGCCAATGGTCCACAAATGTTTCCGCCGTGGCCTCAGGATTATTCCAGTAGCCCAGACTCACATTCGGCCCGCGGATCAACAGTTCGCCCACGCCGGTGTGAAGATCGACGTCGGCCAACTTCAGATCGACTACGGGCGCCGCGAAGCCGACCGTTTCCGGCCGCCGTTTGGAATATTCGTGCGGAAGGAAGGTAGCTACGGAACAGCATTCGGTGAGTCCGAAGCCGTTGCCGAGCCGCGCGTTGGGAAACGCTTCCATGAGTTTCGCGACGAGGTCGGGTGGCATGGGCGCACCGCCGTAGGAGCACCGATTGATTGCAGACGTATCGATTTCGCGGAAGTTCGCTTGGTTCAGCGCGAGCCAATAGACTGCGGGCACGGTAGTAAGAATATTCAGGCGCTCTTCAGTGATGGTGCGCAGGAAAAGTTTTACATCGAAGACGGGCATGATCACGGCTGTGCCGCCGCCTTCGCACGTGGGCAATAGTTGGCTATTGCATCCGGTTACGTGGAACAGCGGCACGGAAATCAGGGTGCGGCCACTGCCGTCAAAAGGCAGGTCGCTGATGCGGCGACAGGTTTCGATATTGGAGAGGAATGCTTCGTGCGTGGTGGTGGCGCCCTTGGGAAATCCAGTGGTACCGCTAGTGTAGAAAATGGCGGCGAGGTCTTGCGGCTTCAGGTCGTCCACCACGAAGGGCGCGCCATCCGGTAACGATTGCCCCGGCATGATGATGACCTTGCTGCCCGAGTCAGTGACCACATGGACAACTTCGGCTTCGGAAAAACGCGTGTTCACCGGGACGACCACCGCGCCCGCCATCAGAACACCGAAGAATGCGGAGCACCAATTTATGCCGTTGCCCAGGCGAATCGCCACCCGGTCGCCGCGCTGAATTCCCATCGCCAGGAGGCCGCCCGAAACGCGAGCAGAGCGTTCCCACAAGTCCGTGTAACTGATTCGCTCACCGCCCAATTCGACGAGGGCTTCCTTGTCCGGCCACTCATCGACGGTGGCGCGCAGCATGTGCACCAGCGATGCTGGCCGGTTCAAGTAGTGCGCAATGCCGTCGGCGTCTCGCTCAATCCCGGAATTGTCGAACGGACGAATTGCAGCCATTGTTAGCTTCCCTGCTTCGCGAAATACCTGCGTGGATCTTCGACCTGCATCGACCGTATTTGATCGTCCATGTCGCCGTTCAGCTTGCCGAAGCCATCACACTACTACGGAAGGGGCGAAAGCTGTCCAGAGTTTTCCAGCTGCAACGAGGAAGAGGTCTTGCAAAAATGGAGCATACAATGCGACGATGCCGCCCGCGCTGGTGCGGACGCCCCTCGGTATATTGCAACAGAGGCGGCGCGAAGCCTTAAGACTTTGTTCAGGTGAATCAGAAAAACGGTGGAGGGACCATGATGGATCGGTTTGGTTTCCAGTGTGCGTTTAACTCGATGATTCGCGGTTTACATCCCCGGCGTCGTATTGTCGTTGCCGCCGCTTTGTTTTTAAGCTTCGCCGCGATTTCTGTCAACGCTCAAACTGCGTCGGTGAACGACGAGGGTTACACGAAAAAAATTCGAGATTATACGACCGAGCCGTTCTTTCTCACAAACCTGGTTGATCATCTGCCCGCCTCTTCAACCGTTCCTACTCCGGAGAAAGTCCTCGGTCACATCGTCGGCGCCCCTGACGTTCTCACCTACTCTAAAGACATTTACGCCTATTACGACGAACTCGCCAAAGCGTCTCCACGCGTGAAAGTTTTTCGCGTCGGCAAATCAGAAGAAGGCCGTGATTTCATGCTCGTCGCCGTTAGCGACGAAACAAACATCGACCAACTCGACCACATCCGGGAAATCACCGCCAAGCTGTCCGACCCTCGCAAAATTACCGACGCCGAAGCTCAACAACTCATTTCTTCCGGCAAACCGATCTACTGGGCATCCGGCTCGATTCATTCGCCGGAATCCGGTTCACCCGAGATGCTAATGGAACTGGCCTATCGTTTGGCGGTCGAAGACACGCCCATGATTCAAAGCATCCGCAAGAACACCGTATTCCTGATCACGCCGGTCGTGGAAGTGGACGGCCACGATCGCATGGTGGACTGGGCCAACTACCGGAAGGCGTATCCCGACAAACCTCAACCCGATCTGGTTTATTGGGGACACTACGTCCAGCACGACAACAATCGTGATTCCATCGCCATGGGACTCAAGCTGTCACAAGTGATGATGAAAAATTTTCTCGACTGGCATCCGCAGGTTCTCCACGATCTGCACGAATCCATTCCTTATCTTTACATCTCGACCGGCACCGGCCCTTATAACGCTTGGCTGGATCCTATCGTCGTAAGCGAGTGGCAGAAGATGGCGTATTACGAGGTGGAACAGCTCACCGAGCGCGGCGTCGTCGGTGTATGGACGCATGGTTTTTATGACGGTTGGGCGCCCAACTATATGTTTTACATCGCCAACGGTCACAACTCCATCGGCCGTTTCTACGAAACTTTCGGCAATTTGTATCCGCAGACCGAGGAACGCACTTTGACCGAATCGCAAACATCGCGCGCGTGGTACCGGCCGAATCCGCCGCTTCCCAAAGTGAAGTGGTCTCTGCGCAACAACACCAACCTGGAGGAAAGCGGAGTACTTCTTGCGCTCGATTACATGGCGCAGCACCCGCAGGAATTTCTCAGTAATTTTTATCTCAAAAGCAAACGCTCTATCGCTAAGGCCACCACAGAAGGCCCCGCGGCCTGGGCCATTCTGAACGATGGCCGCCGCCCTGCCCTGGCAGCGCAGCTTGCTAATCTGCTGCAAAAACAAGGCGCTGAAATACAAAGGCTCGACCAGGACTTCGAGGCCAAGCCGCCCGCTGCGCCGCCGAAGGCCGCCGAAAGCGAATCCAAGACCGAGGCGAAACCTGCCGACGATTCCAAGACCGAAAAGTCCGACAACTCGGCGGACAAACCAAAAGATGACGCTGGCGCCAAAAAGCCTGAAACAAAATCGACCAAGGTTCCGGCGGGTAGCTACATCATTCGCATGGACCAGCCCTACAGTCGAATTGTCGACATGCTTTTGGACACGCAGTACTACTCCACTTCCGATCCGCGTCCTTATGACGACACCGGATGGACGCTTGGGCCGCTGCGCAACGTCAAGACTCTGCGAATCACCGATGAAGCTATCTTGAAAGCGCCTATGACGCTCGTCGACGTGTCCTCTCGTACTGGCGACTCCGGTGTCACGGCCCCGCACGCAGCTAAAGGCAAATCGCCAGCGGTGAACTGCTACATTATCCAAGCGAACGCCGAGCCCGGTCTTGCAGCCCTGCGCTACCGTTTGAAAGACGCAAAGATTTTTGTCGCCGAGGAATCGTTTGACGCCGCGGACAAAAAGTTCGGCGCCGGCTCTTTTATTCTTCCGATGGACGGCAACTCGTCCGATATCGAATCGCAGCTACAACAAGCCACGCGTGATCTGGGACTCCATGCCGTGAGCGCTGCGCAAGCACCCACTGTGGCGCGACACGAACTCTCCGTGCCTCGCATCGCCGTCCTGCACACCTGGACAAGCACCCAAAATGAAGGTTGGTTTCGCCTGGCCCTGGAAGAATCCGGTGTTCCTTACTCCTACATCTCGGATACGGTCGTGCGCACCACTCCGAACTTGCGCGAAAAATTTGACGTGATTCTCTTTCCGCCCACTTTCTCCGATTTGCGAGGACTTCTGGAAGGCATTCCCAAACGTACTCTGCCCGACGGCACAGATGCCGAGCCGATTCCCTGGCAAAAGTCCGACGTTACTCCGAACTGGGGAGGCGTCGACGAATCTCCGGACATCCGGGGAGGCTTGGGTTTTGACGGCGTCGCCCATCTAAAGAAGTTCGTGGAAGACGGAGGCTTGTTCATTCCCGTTGGTTCGAGTACGCACCTACCCGTGGATCTGGGTTTGACCGACTCCGTATCCATCGCGCAAACGCGCCAGCTTCAGGCACGAGGCTCCATACTCCGAGCCAACGTTGAAGACTCCAAAGATCCAATCACCTACGGCTATGACGAATCCGTTGCCGTGTACTTCAACCAAGCGCCGGTTTTTAGAGTTTCCCTCTCCGGAGATAACGATTTCTCCGGCGAAGCTGCTGCGCGCCCCAGTGGACGTGGTTCCACCAGCGACCCGGATATCCCGCAAGGACGCAATTGGATGCCGCCGGAACCGCCCCCCGACCGCACTCGCGCGGAAAAGGAACTTTACATCGACCCGCAATTGCGCGTCTTTTTCAGTAGCGACGTTCCGCCGCCCTCGCTGTATCCTCGTGTCGTCCTGCGCTTCGCCAAGGAGAAAGATCTGTGGGTCAGCGGCATGCTTGCAGGGGGCTCGGAGTTGGCCGGTGCTCCTGCCATCGTCGACGTGCCAGTCGGTCGCGGCCACATCGTGCTTTTTGCCAACAATCCAATGTGGCGCCAGGAAACGCAGGGCAGCTTCATGCTCGTGCTCAATGCCGCTCTCAACTACGACCACCTGGATGCCGGGCGCAAAGCTCCCGCAGCACCTGCGGCTAAGGCAATGAAATAGGGCGCCGTAGGCTGATGAATGGCCTGGGCCGGTTGCGCCGAGCCGAGAATTACTTTACTAACTCCATTTTGGTCAATCACTTATGGGACGGTACCTCCGTACCCTATCCTCCGTTGACCGCATCCAATATAAGTGGGTGAAACGGTGCTTCCAACCCGGCCGCATAGTACGCACGCCGGCACCTAACCCAGGCAACTCTCGGATTTCGAGAGAAAGGGATCTGACGATGCGAAACTTAGACATAAAGAAAAATCTTATAACGAAGCGCTCTACAGCCTTGGCAGCGATTTCCGGCCTGCTTTTCGGCATAGTTTCTTTGCCGGCACTGGCTGGACCGCACAAGCCAAACACTTCAAACGATGTTCCGGTAAAAATGGTCGTCACAGTGAAGGCGCGCCACGGCCAGGACGTTCCAGCAGTCGCAAAGACTGACGTCCAAGTGCTTCAGCGCAACGCCCAAGACCCGGTCGCAAGCTGGGTACCGTTGCAGGGTGACCGCGCGGGATTGCAACTCTTCATTTTGATTGACGACTCAGCGCGAGACAGCCTCGCGTTGCAGTTCAAGAGCATCGCGAACTTTATCGACGAGCAGCCGGCCACGACGTCCATCGGTATCGGCTATATGCACAATGGCATGGTCACCGTGTCCCAGGAATTGACGACGGATCATGCTGTGGCGCAAAAAGGATTGCGGCTCCCCATCGGAGCTGCAGCATCGGGAGCTCCCAGCCCCTACTTGGCGCTGTCTGACCTGATGAAGAAATGGCCGCAAACTGCAGACCGTCGCGAAATCCTGATGTTCACCAGCGGAAGCGATATTCTCGGTGGCGGATTCTCGAGCGATCCGTACAATAATCCTTACCTCGACGAGGCTGTGAATCGCGCGCAACGCGGTGGGTTCATCATCTATTCGATTTACACGCCTACGGGAGGCTTCGGCGGCGGTCGTGGGTTCCGCACCACTTTTTCACAGACTGGCCTGGACATCCTCTCCCAGAGGACCGGCGGTGAAACCTACTACCTCGGTTTCGGCGCTCCCGTTGACATCACTTCGTATTTGGCGGATGTGAGCTACGACCTAAAGCATCAATACGAGCTCACGTTCCTTGCCAAGGGTGGCAACAAGCCGACTCTTGAGCCCGTAAAAGTAAAAACTGAAATGCCCAACACCGGTCTCCGTGCCGCCGAAAACGGCTACGTCGGCACCGGCATGTAACACGCAAATCGGCCCACTCTCAGCGGCGTCCTAATCCTCCTCCTAGGACGCCGCTGCCCCGGGCATCGCCCTCCGCAAGATACCCGCCGACTTGCCGATCGATTTGGCTGCGCCTAACCGGTGAACGGTTCTGGTCCACTTCGGTGCAATTCCTTCCTGGATAACACCTTCGCATGTGATTTGCGCTGTGCGGCCGGTTCTTCCTGCGCTGCTCGAGAGACAAATAATTCAAGCTTTTAACGCGACTGCCGATTGGAAGGAAGGGGACTGCCACAGGCCAAAGGGTCGCTGATGGCAATCCCGTTGAGGTCCTGCGGAGCAGGTAGCTGCCGAGAGGGTAGCCGATCCCAGCGCAGCGCCTACGATTCCGTCGAGCAGTAAGTTTGTAGCTGCCTCCGAATTTCTGTACGCGGAAAACAAACTGAGGGAGAAATATTGAACCTGAAAAAGAGATCGAACACACGGACGCCGGATCGACGGATCAAGCTGCGGCCGCGTGAATTGCTGCGGTTCATAGTCTTTTTTTCGCTGGCCTGCCCGGCCTGGCCTCAAAGCAAACCCATCGACTTGACGGACCGAAGCCTGGAAGATTTGATGGACGTTCAAGTAACTTCGGTTTCGAAGAAGGAGCAGAAACTCTCGCAGGTGGCAGCGGCAGTTTTCGTGATTTCGCAGGACGATATCCGGCGGTCGGGTGCCACAAAAATTCCTGATTTATTGCGCATGGTGCCGGGATTGGATGTGGCTCAAATTAACGCCAACACTTGGGCCATCTCTGCTCGTGGTTTCAACCTTCAGTTTGCCAACAAACTGCTTGTGCTGATCGACGGACGGGCCGTGTACACCCCACTTTTCGGAGGCGTGAACTGGGACACCTTGGACGTGCCGCTGGAGGACATCGATCGCATCGAGGTAATCCGCGGTCCAGGCGGGGCAATCTGGGGAGCCAACGCCGTGAACGGCGTCATCAACATCATCACGAAAAAGGCCGCGGCTACTCGCGGTGCTCTCGTTGTGGCGGGCGGCGGCAATACGGATCAAGAATTTGGAACCGTTCAGTACGGCGGCGATGCGAAAAAGAAATTCGACTACCGCATCTTTGCAAAGTACTTGAACGACGATCATTTCCCCGATCTCAACGGCCAGAACGGCGATGACGGCTGGCATCTCCTGCATGGCGGTTTTCGCCTGGATTCAGATCTGTCGCCGAAGGATTCCTTGACCGTGCAAGGAGATCTCTACACTGGAAGTGAAGGAGCGGTGATCGTTCATAGCTCGTTCAACCCCCCGGACAACACGGAGGTCGATCGCCTGGCCGACTTGTCAGGCGGAAACATTTTGACCAGCTGGCATCACACTTTTTCCGATCGATCCGACACCACCTTTCAATTTTACTTCGATCGCTACTCGCGATCCGGTCCGGAATCCAAGGAGGCACGCGATACGTTTGACTTCGATTTCCACCATCACTTTCTTTGGGGCTCCCGGCAGGATCTGATATGGGGAATCGGATATCGTCACACAACGGACCAGACTGTGGGCACCATCGACCAGTCATTTGTTCCGCCGGACAAGGCGGGTGAGTTGTTTACTGCCTTCATCCAGGATCAGATCACCTTGAAACCGGATCGAGTGTTTTTGACCGTCGGAACGAAACTCGAAAACAGCTATTTCACCGGTTTTGACCTCGAACCCACCGCTCGCATCGCTTGGACTCCCGCCGTCCGACATACCTTCTGGGCTGCCGTTTCACGCGCCGCACGCACTCCCACGCGCCGTGACGAGGACCTCGACGCTGTTCTTGCGGCTCTGCCCGGGCCCGCCGAACTTGTCCTGCTCGGAAGCCCGAAAGCAAAGACCGAACACGTAATCGCCTACGAAGTGGGTTACAGAGCCCAGCCGCTCGCCCATCTGTCCATCGACGCGACGGTTTTCTTCAATACCTATCAAAGTCTGCAGAGTGTCGAGTCGCTCCCGGACGTTATTCAATCGAATCCTCCCCTTCTCATCCATCGTGAAACTCTCGGTAACGACCTGCACGGCACCACCGGCGGCACCGAGCTTGCTGCGAATTGGAAGGTCACCACTCGATGGACGCTCAGCCCCGGATATTCATTCCTGGTAATGCATCTTCACGGAGACAATACAGATCCGCGGGACGCAGCGGGCATTGCTTCAATCCAGGGTACGAACCCCGTGCATCAGGCGCAACTCCGATCTCACCTCGAGTTAGCGCGTGCTCTTTCGTGGGATGCTGCTGCCTATTTTGTGGATCGCCTTCCGTCGCCGATGATCGCCTCTCACACACGCATCGACACGCAATTGACCTGGAGGGCTGCGGAACGGATGACTTTGAGTCTCGTGGGGCAGAATTTGCTGCTAGACCATCATGTGGAGTTCAACGACCCACTTCAGAGCGTGAATTCGTCGCAGGTCAAGCGCAGCGCCTACGCCAAATTCACTTGGCGGTTCTGATTGCGATACGCGGATGGCAATCGTTCGACGCCCGCTGTTTTTGCGAATCAACCGATGCTTTTCATCTCAACTTTAAAGCTGGAGAATTGGAAATAATCTTCGAATTTCCCTCGCAGTTAAGAGGCGTCGGTGGTACCTTACGCCCACAAAAGGGGCTGGCCGTGTCCTCGCAAGCGATTCGGACATCCCTATCACAATCCCACAAAGGAGACACCATGGTCCGGAGAATCGGTCAGTTTTTACTCACGGTCGCAGCTCTTGTAACGATCGTGGCAATGAATTCCCAGGCGCAGGGGCAGTCCATGATGACCCGTCACGTGCGAGAAGCAACTCTGAACGGGCAAGCGCCGTCTGTCGGGCGGCTTCCTGCAACGCAGTCCATGCACCTCAACATCGTATTGGCGATTCGTAATCAATCTGAGCTGGACAACTTCTTGCGACAACTTTCTGATCCCACCAGCGGCATGTACCGGCGCTTTCTTACAGTTCCGGAATTCACCGAAAAATTCGGACCCACCCAGCAGGACTATGATGCCGTGGTTCGTTTCGCGAAAGCCAACGGCTTCACCGTGGTTGGCGGCTCACGCGATGGCATGGAAGTGCAGATCGTCGGCCCAGTCTCGGCCGTCGAAAAGGCTTTCCACGTAACCATGGGCACGTACCAACACCCCTCTGAGAACCGTATTTTTTACGGACCAGATCGTGAACCCACCGTGGACCTGCCCTTCCAGCTCTGGCACGTCTCGGGCATGGACAACTTCTCCCTGCCGCATCCTTTGTACGTAAAGAAGAGCGACTACGCTGCGGCGCACGGAATCGATGCCGAGAAAGTTGTGTCGCACGCAACAACCGGCTCAGGCCCATCGGCTTCTTTCTTGGGCAGCGACATGCGAGCGGCTTACTACGGCGGAACAGCGCTCACCGGCGCGGGCCAGAATCTCGGACTCTTCGAGTTTCTAGGCACCGACCTCGCCGACCTCACCACCTATTACAAGAACGTCGGCCAGACCAATAATGTGCCGATCACCTTGCTCTCCACCGATGGCACCGCCACTTCCTGCGTCGATACGCGAGCCGGTGGCGATTGCGATGACACCGAACAAACACTCGACATGACTCAAGCGCTCGGCATGGCTCCGGGCCTGTCAAGTCTGGTGGTCTACATCGGATCTGTCGACACCGCAATTATCAGCGCAATGACGACGCACAGCCCGCTTCCCACCACGATTGGCTGTTCGTGGGGATGGACTCCAGCTGATCCATCGACGCTCAATCCTTTTTTCCAGAAGATGGCCGCGCAAGGCCAGAACTTCTTCGCCGCTTCAGGTGACTCTTCCACGTGGTCGGCGAAGAACGAGGCTTGGCCCGCGGACAACGCGTTCATCGTTTCGGTTGGCGGCACCGATCTCGTCACCGCCAGCGCGGGCGGCGCGTGGAAGTCAGAAACCGCGTGGGTGGATAGCGGAGGCGGCATCTCGCCTGATTCAATCGCGATTCCCTCGTGGCAACAGCTCTCGGGGGTGATCAATTCCACGAACAAGGGTTCCACCACGCTGCGCAACGGTCCGGACGTCTCGGCCAACGCGAACTTCACATTTTACGTTTGCGCCGATCAAACCACTTGCACCGCTAACGAGTTCGGCGGCACCAGCTTCGCCGCGCCGATGTGGGCCGGGTACGTTGCCTTGGCCAACCAGCAGTTGGCGAACAACGGCGAAGCGACGCTCGGTTTCATCAACCCAACAATCTACGCGCAAAATATTACGTCCAGCTACGCCACGGATTTCCACGACATCACCAGCGGCACGTCCGGCAGCTTTTCGTCTACGACCGGTTATGACCTAGTGACCGGTTGGGGCAGCCCGAACGGCGTTGGCCTGATCAACGCGCTGGCAGGAGGAGGCTCGTCACCAACTCCGAACTTCGCAATTTCTGCCTCGCCCACTTCCGTCTCCGTGGCACAAGGCAGCAGCGGATCTTCGACGATCACCACCACGGTGTCCGGCGGGTTTAACGCGGCCGTTGCGTTGACTGCGAGTGGCCAGCCGACCGGCGTCACCGTAACGTTCAGCCCGACGTCCATCGCCGCGCCAGGTTCGGGCAGCTCGACCATGTCGATCATCGTAGCCTCAACAACCGCGGCCGGCACTTACACCATCACCGTCACCGGCACGGGCGGCGGCATCACGCAGAACACGTCAGTCTCTCTCACCGTACCCGCACCAGCGAGCGCTGACTTCAGCATCAGTGCATCTCCAACCACGATTACGGTCGTGCGAGGCTCATCCGGCACGTCCACAATCACCACAGCGGCTCTGAATGGTTTCGACTCGGCGGTCACCTTGTCTGCTTCCGGCCAAGGAAGCCAACAAACCGTGACCTTCAGTCCTAGCTCTATCGCAGCTCCCGGCTCAGGTACGTCGACCATGACCGTCAAAGTCGGCAGCCGCGCCACCACCGGAGCCCATACCATCACCATTACCGGCACCGGCGGTGGCAAAACCCACACCGCCACAGTAACCCTAACCGTCGAGCGAGCCGCGCAGCGGTAATGTTTCGCTAGCTCGCTGCTCTAAACTCGAACAAGAAGAAGGCCCGGATCATTTCCTCCGGGCCTTTCTTATTTCGCGAACATGTTGCTCGCGGGCATCTTCCTGATCCCGCTCGTTGACTTTGCCGCCGATTCAAATCTAAGATGTTCGGCGTTTGGCCTTTGGTCGCAAAGAGGTTCGAGGTGAAATGACAGTTCCCCCTTCCATGAAATCGCGCAGACCATTTCACGCTACCGTGACTTCGAAAAAATCGGTCCCAAGATTGACGTAGCACGCAGGCGTTTCCAAATCGCAAAAGAAATTCCGTTTCGGGAGGCACTATTTTATGGTTCTGAAGCGCATCCTTGTTTCTGTCGTGGCGGTCATGCTCGCAGCTGGCCCCGCTTTGTCTGACGGAACTGATAAGAAGCCCGTCAAAGCGGCCGAGGAGCAGCCGGGCTGGAACGACTCGCAAATGCAGCAGCCTGCCGTAGAGTCGATCGATCTGAATGCTTACAATACGATTCGCGAAGAGGGTCTGCAGCATTCCCATGTGATGGACTACGCCGGGGGATTGGCCGACGGAATCGGTCCGCGCCTGACCGGTTCTCCTAACATGGCGAAGGCCAACGCATGGACGCGCGATCAACTCACCAAAATGGGATGCGTCAATGCGCACCTGGAAGACTGGGGTGAGTTCGGCATGGGCTGGCAGCAACTAAACACGTGGGTTCGCATGACGGAGCCAGACACCGCCGTGTTCGTAGCGCAAGCCACTCCCTGGTCGCCCTCCACCAACGGACCCGTGACCGGGCAGGCCGTCTCCGTCGTGATCAACGACGAGAGCGATATAGCCAAATACAAGGGCAAACTCTCCGGCAAGATCGTTCTGCTCGGCGCGATGCGCGAAGTGCCGGTGCCGGACAAGCCTTTCTTCGAACGTTACTCCGACAAAGACCTCCAGGATTTGGAATCTCTTCCAGTAGAGGGTGCGGCTGCGGATGCGCAGGCGCGCACCCAACGCTTTATCAGCCGCGCAAGGCTCACTGCCAAGCTAATTCCTTTTCTGGTCGACGAAAAGATCGCCGGCGTCATCGTTCCCAGTCGTGACGCCAAAAACGGCGGAGGCACAGGAATCATCTTCGACGACAACGGCGCCGCACTGGGCCGCACTCCTTATCACAAAGACACCGCTGTTCCGTTCCCTGTAGTGGTAACTCAGATTGAAAGTTACGGCCGCGTCTTTCGATTACTCGAAAATCACGTTCCAGTCTCGATTGAAATGAACGTCGAAACTAAGTTCACTGGAGATCACGAGCACGGCTTTGACACCGTTGCCGAAATCCCCGGAACCGATCCCAAGCTGAAGGACGAGATCGTCATGGTCGGCGGCCACCTCGACAGTTGGATAGCCGGTACCGGCGCTACGGATAACGGAGCAGGCGCCATCGTTGCCATGGAAGTGATGCGCATCTTGAACGCGATCAAGGTCAAGCCGAGGCGAACTATCCGCATCGCTTTGTGGTCCGGCGAAGAAGAAGGCCTCTTCGGCAGCCGCGGATACGCAAGCCAACACTTTGGAACGTTTCCGTTCGCTACTACTCCAGATCAGTTGGCATTACCGGAGTTTATGAGGAGGCCGGTGGGCCCGCTCGACGCCAAACCCGAGCAGAAGCTTGTCTCCGCCTATTTCAACGTGGACAACGGAACAGGCAAGATTCGGGGCATCTACACACAGGGCAATTCTGCAGTGGATACTATCTTCCAACAGTGGATCGCACCGCTCAGAGACTTGGGTGTGACTACCATAACCAACCGCAACACGGGTGGCACCGATCACCTATCATTTGACGCCGTGGGAATTCCCGGCTTCCAGTTCATCCAGGATCCAATGGATTACGAGACGCGCACTCACCATTCCAATATGGACACCTACGAGCGTTTGCAGCCCGCGGACCTGAAACAGATCGCCGTTGTTGAGGCCATTTTTGTCTACAATGCCGCGATGCGCGACAAAATGATTCCGCGGAAACCCTTGCCTCATCCGGAGCTACGCGACCAACAGGGAAAGCCGCTCCCGGACCTCTATCCCACGGCTGTTCTTCCGGACGCCGACAAAGGCCCGGAGAAAAAATAAACCGCAAATTTCTGGCGGCCAGTCGCACGGTATCAAACGTGGGCTGGAGCGGTTTCGCTGGAAAAGCCCCGCTCGCGGGCGCGCGAGCTGCTTTGCCTACACAGCTCGCCCGATTATTTCTTGATCCGCAAAACTTGCGGAGACGGTTCTGGTGCGTAAAGCTGATCGAGAATCGCAACGCGCCGCTTGAGAACCGCCCGTTGATTCATCGAGCCTTTGTCAGTTATTTCGCCGGCATCCAATGAGGGCGGCTCCTGCACCACAATTCCTCGTGTGACGCGGTTGGAGCTTCCTGTGGCGTGCAGGGCGAAGCTCTCGAGAAGCTCTTGAAAACGCTGGCGCACGTTTGGATGCCCAAAAATCTCGGCTGCAGATGAAGTACGCTCAAGCCCCGAGCAAAGCGCGCGGCATCCGTCCACATCCCCAAAAATCATTACTCCTACTTCGTCTCGATCGTGGCCGGTTATCACTACGTCGCGCACGAATGGAGCGAAGTGACTTAAAATTCTGCCGCGCAGCGCGCCGGCGTTCACCCAAGTCCCGCTCGCAAGTTTGAAATCCTCTGACAGCCGACCATCGAATTCAAAACCTTTATTCACATCGGACGGATCCACGAAGCGAAGCGCATCTCCAAAACTGTAAAAGCCGTCCTGATCAAATGTCCTTCGCGTGAGTTCGGGCTGGCGCCAATATCCCGGCGTCACATTAGGTCCGCGAACTCGTATTTCGAGTTTCTTGCCGTGTGGCACAAGCTTGGCCTCCACGCCGGGAATAGGGATTCCGACTACGCCCGCCCGTTCGGTTTCCCACGTGGTTTGAATCGCCATTGGAGCAGTCTCCGTGGAGCCGAGACCGGTCACCATCACAATTCGCTCGCCGCAAGTCTCAACCCCCAGAGTTCGATAAGCATCCCAGACCGGTTGCGATAAACCCGCACCCGCGTAAAACATGAGACGCAGGTTGCGAAAGAAATTCTCGCGAAGCGAAGGATCCGCGCGCAGGGCCGGCAGTAGGTCTTCATAACCTTTGGGAACGTTGAAATAAACCGTTGGAGAGATCTCGCGCAAATTGCGAATCGTCTCATCGATGAATCCGGAGCCCGGCTTGCCATCATCGATATAGAAACTTCCGCCATTGTAAAGAGCGATGCCGATGTTATGGTTCCCGCCAAAAGTGTGGTTCCATGGCAGCCAGTCCACCAGCACCGGCGGCTCGTCCTGCAGGAAGCAAAATGCTTGCGCGATCATTTGTTGGTTGCAGCAAATCATCCGGTGCGTATTGATCACACCCTTGGGCATTCCGGTCGAACCTGAGGTGAAAAGAAGCTTAGCTACGCTATCCGGTTGGATCGCCTCGTGTGCAGCCTTCACCGCAACCGTCGGCGCAGTCGCCAGGACTTCGGCAAACAATGTCGCTTTTCTGCCCTTGGGCGGAGCACACGTGACAACAATTTCCGCATCAGCACCGGCCACGGCTTCAAGGGCGCCGCGATACTGCTCGCCGTTCGCCGCAAAAACCAGGCCGGCCGTGACGAGCTTCATCGTATGCCCCAGCCGGCCGAAGTCCTTCGACACGAGCGAATAGGCGGGCGAAATATGCGCCGTAGGAATACCTACGTGCTGCCCCGCAAGCATAAGCAACAACTGTTCGAGGTCGTTCCCGGAAAGAATCGCCACCGGTCGCTCGGCGGAGAGACCTCGATCCAGCAGTGCCTGTCCGACGCTTTCCACCGCCGCGAGCACCTGCGCGTACGTAAGCCGTCGCCATTCGCCGCGCCCTCCTCTCTGAGCGGCGCAAACGCGTTCCGGGAAAATCGTCGCCCAATGGACCAGGCGGTCGGTCAGAACCTTCGGATACGCCCCTAGCCTCTCATCCGGGCGCACCATGAATGTTCCGTCGGCCAACTTCTCAAGTGACGCGCCGGAAGTCCGGAGCCGCACTTGACGGACGCGCTCGCCCTCAGTCGCGTTCTGCAAGCTCGATCTGTTTTTGGAACGAGCCGAATTCATCGCCGATATGATATCAGCAGGAGTGGCGACGCGGAGCCTTGGTCCAGAGCGGGTTAAATCGTTGGACGTGCGAGCGAAGCCTAGTCGAGATCAACTCGGTGGCGGAAACCGGTTGGGGGCATAAGTCACGCGCCGAAACCGATCTCCGCCGACACAGCCTTTAGAAGGCGAACTTAGCTCCAAACTGAAACTGTCGCGGATTCAACATTGTCCTCGGAGCGCCGAACAAAGCGTTCGGAACTGGAGGGCTAGGCACCGGCGACAGGTTGGGGCACGTAGGACCGCCCGTGCCGTTGTCGAAAGCGATGGCTTGCTGCTGTGTTTCGATGGTGGCCTTGTCTTTGAAATTCCTGGGTGTCGCCGTACCGCCGCATATCACTGCCGCACCATACACAGATGTCACTTCGTCCACATTTGGACGATTGAGCAAGTTGAACGCGTCAACCATCAGATCGAGTCTCAGGCGTTCCCGAATCTGGAAATAGCGAGAGATGCGCACATCCCATGAGTAGAGAGGGTCGCCGTAGTATGTGTTCCTACCCAGATTTCCGACACGGTCAGTCACCGGATTCGTGTCGCCATTGGCATCGAATCCTACGAACATTGTGAAGGGGCGTCCCGTTTGCAACGTAACAATGTTGCTCATCGTGAAGTTGCGAAGGATGCTATGGATGGGGCCAGTTCCCGTGAAGTTCGCTATGAACCGCTGACGCACGTCCTGGTTCGAATTCGCCCGTTCCAAGGAGCGATTGTAGAGATCCTGTGGCGTGCTGACGAAGGTTGTAAACGTCCCATCATCGAGCGTGTGTGACAGAGTGTAGTTCGCGTTAAGGGTAAAATACTGGCCCGCTCGCTCAGTCACCTGCAACGTCATGCCGTTGTAAACGGAATTGCCCGTATTGTCCGTGGAGTATAAGAGGCCGGCATTATCGTATGCCGCCCCGCCGCCTGGTACGCCAGCGGCCCCGAAGTAAGCCTTGCCCGCGGGCCAACCGGCGGGAGGCGCCGGAGTTGGCGCGCAGTTAGGTACGCCAGGGTTAATCGTCGGCACTGTAATCTGCGGTTCGGTTGAGCCGAAGGGAAATGGCGGGCAGACGTTCAGATTGTCCGCGCGAACGAGATGATGCGCAGCAACCCAGAGATACCCAGCACTGACAGTCAGTCCACGCCCGATTTGGCGGTCGATTTCAAGATTGGCCTGTTCGGAATAAGGGATTTTGCTGTCGTGTTGCACCATGCCAGCACCCGCTGTGCACGATGGCGGGCAAGGCCCGGTAATGAATTGTGCCGGCACCTGGCCCGTGGTGACCAAGTTGGCGGCCGCTTGTGCGGGCAGTAGGAACGTGGGTGGACCGGCCAACGGCCCCGGCGTCAACTGGTTCAAAACCCAAGTCGCCGTGTTCGCACCTTGCCGAATTCCCGGCAATGTCTCCCCAGGAATTATTACAGGCCTTTGAGGCTGAGTGATAAACAAGAACGAGAGGTTATACCGATCATCGAACAAGCCAAATCCCGCGCGCACGACTGTCTTGTTGTTCGGAGACCAAGCCAAACCGATACGCGGCTGGACGCCGCCGTAGTGCGGATTGATTTGCTTCGACAATCCCGACTCGAAGTCGTACCTCAGACCGTAATTTACAGTCAGACTCGGCTTAACCCGCCATTGATCCTGCGCATAAAATCCATAATAAGCGTGGTTGAGGGTTTCGGAAAAGTTTCCTGTCTCGGATGGCAGATATGCGCGTTGCCAGTTCGTTGGTATCGGAGGTGGAGTTGGAAGCTGACCGCTCGGAGGATTGGGTACATTCCCAACCGGTGCTCCCCAAAAGACGATCGGAACGCCGTTCAGCGGATCGTTATTGTTTGGCCCAAACGGAGCGCCCGGCTGCGTTGGGAAAAACGGAGCTACCGAAGTCGGACAAGGTCCGTCAGCCGGATCCGACGAGATTCCCGCTGTCGGATTTGTAAAGTTGGCAAAATCCACCAGGCAGTTGAGACCGGGCAACACGATCCTCATCGGCGTGAATCCCGGCCAGATCACAAAATTGTTGACGTAGTTGTAGTCGACGCCAAATTTCGCGACGTGGTTACCCTTCACCCACGATAGATTGTCAGCGAGTTGTGCGCGACTTTCGTAGATGGCATCGAAAACTCCGAAGTTGTGCCCGAACAAAAGCGTGTTGGGAATGTCCAGGTTCGGCTGCCCTGTGACTCCGGGAAAATTGTAGTGGCGTCGCGCATACTGAGCCAAAACGCTATTCACCAGGTTCGGCTTCAGTACCGTGCTGACTGTGCCGACCAAAGATTGGTCGCGAAGAAACAGATTGTGGCCGCTGCTGGGAGCACCAATGCCACCGCCGTCCAGCGTGCTGCCTACTAACTGATTCAAGTCGCGTCCATCTTCTACGTTGTAACGCACACTTAGCCGATTGTTGGAGTTGATCTGGTAATCAGCCTTGATGATTCCGTAGTCGTTGTCTTTGGTCTTTAGAATATTGGGGTTCTCAGGAGCGATTCCCAGAGCTGCTTTCGACTCATTGATCAAATCCAGGTTTTGAAAAAACACGCCGGGGAATGTGGGCGATTCCGCGCGCCTCTGGCCTTCGTAATTGGTATAGAAGAAAAATTTATCCTTCTGGATCGGCCCTCCGAGCGACGCGCCGAATTGATTTTGCCTCAGCACGTCACTGTCCGGCGCGGGCTGAAGAAGCGACCGCGCGTCCGTCGCATTGTTCTGCAAATAATCGTAGATCGTGCCATGAAAGTCATTTCCACCCGATTTCGTGACGATGTTGACGATCCCGCCCAGCGCGCGGCCATACTCGGCCCCGAATCCATTGTTCACCACACGAAATTCCTGCACCGATTCCTGCGGCGGCGTGGACCGTTGGGAACCAGTCACAGTGTTCACATTGTCGGCACCATCAACCGTGATTTCGTTGCTCAAATCGCGCATACCGCCAAACGAGACTCGGGTTGACTCGAATTCCGTAATCGTGGACTGCAAGCTCGTACGTCCGGTGGCGACCCCGGCGGTAAGCAGGGCGAAGTCCGTAAACAACCTGCCGCTGATCGGCAGATCGTTGATCTGCTTCGTGTCAATCACTTGGCTGATTTCAGTTTTGGTCGGCTCAATAGTCGGCGCCTCTGTGCTAACAATCACTTCTTCGCCGTGCGCCTCCACTTTTAAGGTGATATTGACGGTCGCAGTCTCTCCAACGCTAAGTATCCTTCCCGTCTGCGTGTACTTTGAAAAGCCCTTGAACTCGGCCTTCAGTTCGTAACGTCCCGGCGGAAGATTGGGTATGGCGTAGTAACCGGATTGGTCGGAGGTAGCGTAGTACATGGTGTTCCGATCCATTTCGCGCAGGCTGATGCTGGCGCCGGCTACCGTACCGCCGCTTTCGTCAAGCACGGTTCCGTTCAACGACGCTACGCTGGTTTGCGACCAGGTTGGCACTGCAGAAATAAACAGAATCGCGATCGCTAGGATAGCCGACAGCCAAGTACGTACCTTCATCGGTCACCACCCCTTTACGCCCCGCTTCTCCAGAGCTAACCCCTGCTTCGTGTTGATATTCTAGTTAAATTTGCAGCAGGTCTAACGCCTGTACCGCTTTTTGTCAAGCACTTTAATCGTCCGGCTGTGCGAATATCGGCCCGAAGTCATAATCCAATTTCATAACTTGTGGGGAGCTTGCAACCGCTGGCATTTCGGTGGCGTGCGGGTAGAGCGAATCGATCGCGGATCAATGAGTTGAAAGCGGTCAGTTCAACAGCATGGAAAGTTCCTGTGCTGCGGCCCGAAGTTGCGGGAGAAATTTCGTCTGTAGCTCTTGAATGGAGAGGCGCTGCGCGTGCGCTCCGACGTTGAGTGCCGCCACCACTTTTCCGCTTGGATTCTGGATGGGAACCGCCATGGACCGCAGACCGACCTCCAATTCCTGATCAACAAGCGAATAACCATTCCGCAGGACGAGGCGGAGCGCTTGCCTTAACTTCTCCGCACTCACGATGGTTCTATTTGTATGACGCGTTAGTTGTACCCGCTCGAAAAAAATTTCCAATTCAGCGGGCGGCAGGTTGGCAAGCAACACGCGCCCCATGGACGTGCAAAACGCAGGCAAGCGGCTTCCCACTCCCAGGTCGATGGACATGATGCGAGTCACATTCGCTCGCGCCACGTAGATAATGTCGAGCCCCTCCAAAGTTGCGATCGAGCACGATTCGTGCAACACATGGCTGACCTGCTCCAATACCGGCTGGGCCGACGCAGCAAGCGGCATCGAAGAAATGTAGGAGTGGCCCAACGCCAGAACACGAGGCTGCAGGAAAAAGTGATGGCTGTCATCGGAGCCGGCGAAACCAAGTTTGATAAGCGTGTAAAGGCATCGGCGCACCGCAGCCCGCGAGAAACCTGTCTTAGCGCTCACTTGCGAGATGGTGAGCTGGCGTTTCTGCGCTGAGAAAGCTTGTATCACCGACAAGCCGCGGGCCAGCGACGTCATGAAGTTTGGATCTCCGGTATACTTGTCGAACGGCACCGATGGTCTCAACGGATCGCGGTCCACCTTTCGAGCCGAGCGTTCACCGCGCGATTCTTTCTCGATGGCTGTGCGAGCACTGGCAGGAGACATGGGCCCTCCGATAGGAAGGCGCAAAGGATACCCTAGTCGGCCGATATGCGCACGGGATTTCGATAATCGGCCTTGACAAAGATTCTCCTCCCTTGCATAAGTTTGTTCTGGCTCCTGCATTTTCAGCTGGTTATTGATCTTGGGTGCGAACACTTCCTTGCCCTTGTAATATTGCAGGAAGCTGGGATCAATTCTCTTTTTGTAAGTCACGAGGAGAAAACAGCGTGGCAAAAATCGTCGGATATCGCAGGCCACAGCCGGGTACCCAGCCCGATTATCTGCATCCTGCCTACGCTTCCTCCATCAAGCGCGCACCCGCCAAATCTCTAATTTATTTGCCGCACACGCTCTCAGAAGTTACCGGGCCGTCCTTCACCACAGCGACAATCGATGTGAAAGCCTGTGACCTCACTCGGCAACATTCCGGCGAACCCCTCGGCGAGCGCATCATCGTCAGCGGACGAGTACTCGATGAAGATGGAAAACCGCTACGACATTCCCTCCTCGAAATCTGGCAGGCCAACGCAGCCGGCCGCTACCTGCACAAGCGCGATCAGCACGACGCTCCTCTCGATCCAAACTTCACGGGATGCGGACACATGTTGACGGACGACGAAGGTCGCTATCGATTCGTGACCATTCGTCCCGGCGCCTACCCCTGGGGTAACCATCACAACGCTTGGCGTCCCGCACACATTCATTTCTCGCTGTTCGGTTCGGGATTTGCATCGCGCTTGGTCACTCAGATGTATTTTCCAGGCGACCCTCTGTTGCCCTTCGATCCGATCTTCAATTGCACGGCAGATGCAAACGCGCGCAACCGGTTGATCTCGCTGTTCGACTGGGAAAACACGATCCCATCGCAAGCGCTGGGCTTCAAATTCGACATTGTATTGGCCGGGCGCGAAGCCACGCCCATGGAACCTTAAAATGAGCCGGCAAGCTACTACGTCGCAAACCGTCGGCCCGTTCTTCTCCATCGGCATGTGTAGAGCTATAAAAGACAATTTGACTGGCCCCGGCACATCCGGAGAACCCGTGAGGATTGAAGGCCATGTCCTCGACGGCGATGGCAAACCCGTGCCTGACGCCATTCTCGAAATCTGGCAAGCAAACTCCCACGGGAAGTACGCTCATCCCGAAGATCAACAGGACAAGCCCGTGGAAGTAAACTTCACGGGCTACGGGCGGATTCCCACCAACGACGACGGTAAATTTCGCTTCACGACCATCAAGCCAGGCCAAGTACCGGACCTCGAAGGAAAGTTGCAAGCCCCTCACATCGTCGTATCCGTGTTTGCGCGAGGATTGCTGCGGCGTCTGGTGACTCGAATTTATTTTCCCGATGAGCCGGCGAACTCGAACGATTTCGTGCTGAATTTGATCGAAGCTACGCGACGCGACACTTTGGTCGCAAAAAAAATCGCGCGAGAAGCCGGCGCGCTTGAATGGAACGTGGTCCTGCAAGGACCGAACGAGACCGTTTTCTTCGACTGCGGACTTTAACGCGTGCGGCGTTCCTTCCTCTTTATTTCCAAACGCGGCTGGCAGTTTCAACCACCAGCCTCAGCTTGGCCCACTGTTCGTCTTCGGTTAGCAAATTTCCTTCCATGGTCGACGCGAATCCGCATTGCGGGCTGAGTGCTAGGTTCTCGATTGGAAAATGGCGCCCCGCCTGCTCGATCCTCCGTACCAGATCGTCACTGCTCTCCAGTTCCGGCAGTTTCGAGCTCACCAGTCCCAGCACGACCGTCTTGTTTTTCGGAACGAAGCGCAGCGGTTCGAACGTCCCAGAGCGCTCATCGTCGTACTCGAGGAGAAAGCGATCCGCCGCCATAGTGGTGAACAGTTTTTCGGCGATCGCGTCGTACCCGCCTTCAGCGTACCAATGGCTGCGATTGTTTCCACGGCAAAGGTGTACCGCCACCGTGACTCCCGAACGCCGCGCCGCTTCTAGACACCCATTATCCGCGCGGATGGAATCGTCGAGCAGAGCTTCCGGGTCGACCTTCATCTCCGTGCGTATCCATTCGCGCCACTTGGGGTCCAGATAATAACTGTAACGCGGAGCATCGATCTGAATATACTTCACGCCCTCGGCGGCCAGCCTCGCAAGCTCCGTTTTCATGATTGCAACGACGTCCCACAAAAGCGCCGAATGATTTTCATACACTTTGTCCGTAACTCCGCGCTTGAAGGAAATGGCTGGGAACTGTGTCGCGCTCGGCAAAGTCATCTTGATCGCGCCGGGAGAATTCGCTTTCAGAAACGTGAGCTCGTGACCGGTGAGCGGGCGCACCTGGCGCAGTTTTGCGTTCACAATGCCCGCGACGCTGCTTTCGCGGGCGCCTTTCGCTTCGCCGGCTTTCCAGGAGCGCGCTACGGCATCGCCCATGTCGAAGCCTTCCACTGCATCGGTAAAGTCGCTCATGAAATTTCGGCGGCGCAACTCGCCGTCTGTGAAAATCTCCAGGCCGAGTTCCTTCTGTTTCGCCAGAACGCGAAGGATTTCGCGGTCCTCGATCTCGCGAAGACGCTTCGGATTCTCTGTGGCATTTCTCCGAGCGTCCAAAATGTCAGGCGGCCGCAGAAAACTTCCTACTTGGTCGGCTCGATATTCCGCAGACATTCTCTCTAACCTCCTTCGCATTCACTTCGTGGTCGGGCAAACGTCAGTTACATTCCAAGACGAATCATCAGACCCAGAGCTTTTCGTTTATTTTCAGGCCATGCTCACGGCAATAAGACACGTAGTGGTTGATGAACCAAAATACATCCAGAGTCTCCAGTAGATTGTCACCGTCGTCGTAGAACTCAAGCGACGCATTGAGATAAAAAAAAGTCTTCATGCCATTCGGGTCGTCTGAAACCAGCGTGTGAATCGCTCCGGGATTTTCGCGAACGTAACTTCCGGGTCTCGCGACCCAATCGTATTCTAGATAGCGCCAGCTGCCTTCCAGCGTGCACGCAAAAACAGGGCCGCGATGCCGATGGCGGCCGAGTTTCCCTCCCTTTTTCACCCATAATATGTTGGCGAACGCTCCGTTGCGCACATCAAACGCCAGGTGGCGAATGTAAACATTCTCCATGAACGGCACGTACGGAGAGTCTTCTTCGCTCGCCCCAATGTGAACATCAGGGCGCCCAAACTCGAGCGTGATCGCCTCCAGGCTGCCGGCTGCATCTATTTTCGGCATCTCTTCCTCCGCCAACTCGCTCTCAGAATGCAGCAATGAATTAACGCAGCGCGTTACGAATGTCAATTCAGCAATTGTTGAGCGCCTGCTCAGCCGGGCTGTTACGGCATTCTGACGCCCCTGCGAGCGATAATGCGATCGCGCCAATGGAGGAAATTTAAGACTTAGTGTAAGTTCGACTCATGCTCAAACGCGCAAAATGACTAGAACCAAATCCTATTAGACTGGGGACTGTAATGAAAATGCCTAGCGATCTAAAAATCGAAAATCTTCTCGCCATCGATACCCACGTGCACATTGAGTCAGACGGTGGTCACGAAGTGAACGAAGCGGCACGCAAGTATTTCGGCGCGAAAGGTGACGTTCCAAGCGGCCCGGCTATCGCGGAATATTATCGCTCCCGAAAAATCGCCTGTGTCGTCTTCTCAGTTGATGAGCGGCTGACCGGCCGGAAACAAGTCCCCAATGACCAAGTCGCCGCGTTGGCTGCTGTAAACAGCGACATCATGATCGCGTTTGCGAGCGTGGATCCCACTCGCGGTCCCGAAGCCGTTAGCGAAGCCCGGCGTTTGATCGCTGCCGGTGGAATTCACGGATTCAAACTACATCCTCCCATCCAACAATTTCATGGCAATGACCGCATCGCCTACCCGTTTTACGAGGTTCTCGCAGAAGCCCGAATGCCTGTAATTTTCCACACAGGACACAGCGGCATCGGCACCGGCATGCTCGGCGGTGGAGGCGTGCGATTGAAGTACGGCAACCCCATGGACATCGACGACGTTGCCGTTGATTTCCCCGATATGCCCATCATCATGGCCCACCCATCGTTTCCCTGGCAGGATGAAGCCATCTCCATTTGTTTGCACAAGCCGCAGGTCTATATCGACTTGTCCGGTTGGTCGCCAAAATATTTTTCGCCGACGCTCATTCAGTACGCGAATACTCTCTTAAAGCACAAAATCCTCTTTGGCTCGGACTTCCCTCTCATCACTCCCGACAGGTGGCTCGCCGATTTCGAAAAAATTGCTATCCGAGATGACGTTCGCCCGCTAATCCTGAAACAAAACGCTGTCCATCTTCTTGGGCTGGACTCACAACCCGTATAAAAGCCCTTGTTGAAAAGCGGCCCTTCGCGCTAAAGCTTCCACCACAGTGTTCACGCGCCGATAACATCGCATTAACAAACAGCCGTTAGCTTGAGTCCGCCACGTTCAACCCCAAATAAAAAAAGGAGCTGCAATGTCCAAACAAGCGGCAGAGCATCATCACCAGGCAGCCGAGCATCACGAACACGCGGCGCGCCACCATCGCGAAGCAGCGCAGCACCACGAAGCCGGCGATCACGAGAACGCGGCCCATCATGCACACTCAGCACAAGGTCACATGCACCACGCAACGCACCATGCTGCCGAAGCAGCAAAGTTGCACACGGAGCACCACGGTCACAAGACGAAAGCTGCCGGCCGTTAGTTCCCGAGTTTAGTTCCTGCAAATGCCATCTCAAAACGGGGATGGCATTTTGTGCGCCCGATTATCAAGAGCAATAGCAATTTGCAAGCAGGTAAATTCAAACTCCAGCTTCTTGAGGTGAATGATGGCGACGGGAACGACTGCTTTAGACGCAAAGATTGGTGCTGGGCCGGGCCGAATCGGCATGCTCGTCTTTGGAGTCGCCCTGATAGTCGGGCTAATTTACGCGGGCGGCCATTTGCTCTCGGACCTCTCGCAAATGCACGCCACTTCCGTCGGTCCTTACGTTTTGCTCGGTGTCGCCCTTTTGATCGCTCTGGGATTTGAGTTTGTGAACGGCTTCCACGACACCGCGAACGCCGTCGCGACCGTGATCTACACTCACTCCTTGGAACCGCACGTAGCCGTCGTTTGGTCTGGCATGTGGAACTTTATCGGTGTCGTTCTCTCCAGCGGAGCTGTCGCGTTTGGCATCGTTTCCCTTCTGCCCGTGGAACTAATTTTGCAGGTCGGAAGCAAAGCCGGATTCGCCATGGTCTTTGCGTTGCTCGTCGCGGCGATTATCTGGAACTTGGGCACCTGGTACTTCGGGCTGCCGTCCTCCAGCTCCCACACTCTGATTGGCTCGATCATCGGCGTAGGCATCGCGAACCAACTGATGTCAGTCAAGTCCGGGACCAGCGGCGTGGATTGGGGACAGGCAGCGAATATTGGAAAGTCTCTTGTACTTTCACCGATTGTCGGATTCGTCGTTGCGGGCGGCCTCCTCTTACTGATGCGGAAGTTGATCCCCAATAAGGCGCTCTATGCCGCTCCCGTAGGTGACGCACCACCGCCATTTTGGATTCGCGCACTTCTCGTCGCCACTTGCACGGGCGTGAGCTTTTTCCACGGTTCCAATGACGGCCAAAAGGGCATGGGCCTGATCATGCTCATCCTGATCGGCACGGTGCCGACCGCCTACGCCGTAAACCATGCGGTCACCTACAACCAATCGCAAGATTTCGTAGCAGTCTCCATCCAGACCGCGGACGTGCTGGGCCACTACGTTTCTTCCACCGCTGTAATCGGCGATCCGCGAGATGAGATTACCGACTACATTCGCTCGAAACAGTTCACCCCAAACACCATGCTCGCGCTGCGCGCGCTGGTGAATGGAATCGGCACGGAAATTTCCCAGTACAAAGAACTCAAGGGCGTCCCTCAGGACAAAGTTCGCAACTTCCGCAATGACATGTATGTGGTGAGCGAAGCTCTGCGCCTGATGAAGAAAACCAAGCAACCCGTGTTCTCGACTGCCGATGCAGCCGTAATAGAAAACTACAAGAAGCACATCGATAACGCCACCAAGTTCATCCCGACGTGGGTGAAAGTCGCGGTCGCGATCGCGCTGGGACTTGGCACCATGATCGGCTGGAAGCGTATCGTCGTTACCGTGGGAGAGAAGATCGGTAAGGAGCACTTAACCTACGCTCAAGGAGCTGCTGCGGAAATCACGGCCATGGCTACTATTGGAGCGGCCGACGGATTCGGATTACCCGTCAGTACCACGCACGTGCTTTCTTCTGGCGTAGCCGGCACCATGGCCGCCAATCATTCCGGCTTGCAATGGGGTACGGTTAAGAACTTGGCGATGGCGTGGATACTTACACTCCCAGCGTCTATCTGCCTGGCAGCTGGGCTCTTCTGGGTGTTTACCAAACTGAGCAGCTAACGGGATCCGACTAAATTAACCAGCGAGCAGCGAGGGAGACTCCGCGTACGTCTTGGCGGAGCAATTCCCTAAGTGATTCCCGGAATGCAAAAACCATTTTTACTCATCTTCACTTTTCTCTGCTTCACTTCCTTGCGAGTGGGCATCTCCGCTCAGGATTCGCCGAATCAAATTTGCGTCCGCCCCGCCGTAGGGGTCGCAGTGCCCGAACCACAAGATCTTCGGAGCCAAAACGGCGTGCTGAAGGTCAATTTAACCGTGCGTGATATCAGCGAGCCGGGCAAACCCTCTCGGTCCTGCTACATAGCTGGTGACGGCAGCGAATCTCCCACCTTGCGCCTGCATCCGGGCGATCTTCTAATCCTAAGTTTGAAAAATGATTTGACGGATCCCGATCACGCCACCGCAGCGCTAATCCAACATCACCTGCACACGGGTGCCAAGAATGCGGCCGCTCATACTGATAATGCCGCGCCCTGCGCCAGCGGAGCCATGACATCTACATCAACCAACCTCCATTTCCACGGCTTGACCATTCCTCCCACTTGTCATCAGGATGATGTCCTAAAAACATCGATTCAGCCGAGCGATCCGCCGTTCGAGTATCGGTTTCGCATCCCGGCCGACGAGCCGCCCGGATTGTATTGGTATCATCCGCACATTCATGGGTTCAGCAAAGCCCAGGTGCTAGGCGGTTTATCTGGCGCGATGATCGTGGAAGGAATTGAACGCGCGAATTCCGAAGTTGCAGGCTTGCCCGAGCGCGTCCTGGTAATTCGCGATCAGGATTTGCTGAATCCCAATGCTCCGCCCAACAAATCGGAACCTGTTATCCCAAAGATGCTGCTCGACCACGACGGCGATGCTGCAAACACTGGTACCGGCTTCGGAAAGCCTGCAAAAGATCTCTCGATTAATTTTGTGCCAGTCCCGTATCCAGACTATCCGACTGCCGTGATCAAGATGAGACCGAACGAACGTCAATTTTGGCGTGTGTTGAATGCCTCCGCCATTACCTACCTGAATTTGGAGGTTTTGTATGGTCACGCCCCTCAACAACTGGGAATCGTCGCTCTCGACGGCGTGCCCGTGAATGCAAACGGCGTCCCTTCAAACAATGTGGTTTGGCGTAACCACATTGGAGTTCCCCCTGGCGGCCGCGTGGAATTCATCGTCAAAGGCCCGCCAGCCGGTGTTCCAGCCTTATTCGTGACGCGAACTGTAGACACCGGCGTCGGAGGTGAAAACGATCCCAACCGCGCGATCGCGACGATCGTTTCGGACGATGCAGCACCAGAGCCGCGTTCCACCCTCGCCGCCTCGCCGGAACCGCTTGTGCCGTCTACCCTCTCATGGTTGGGAAAGGTTTCCCCGGCCCATACCCGCAAACTTTATTTCTCGGAAAAATTACTCGATCCAAACGACCCCAATAGCGCAACCACTTTTTACCTCACTGTGGATGGACAATCCCCTGTACCATTCGATCCAAGCTCAGCCGTTCCTAACATCGTAGTGAAGCAAGGCGATGTAGAGGACTGGATCATCGAGAACCGCTCCACGGAACTGCACGCCTTCCATATCCACCAAGTGCATTTCATGCTGCTGGACTATTTTGGCGCTCCTGTTAATGAACCTTTCCTTCGCGACACTATCAACGTCCCTTTTTATGACGGTAAAACACTCCAATATCCCAGCGTTAAAATACGGCTGGATTTCCGCGATCCGAATGCCGTTGGCACTTTCGTATATCATTGCCATCTCCTGGAGCACGAAGACGGCGGAATGATGGGTCTGATCCGTGTGGAGCCCGCAAACCCTGTCAAAGAAGCCGTCCCTGGGCCTTCCGCCAAGAAGCCTTCCACTAGAGCGACTGGTGCCAATCAACTTGTTTTTTTGGTCAAACGAGCTCTCCCCAATTTGAAACGCAATTTTGCCTCTGAGTGACGTATGCAAATGGGCTAATCGACGAACGAGCGCCCACCGGCGCTTTCCTTCTTCGCTTTTTTACTCCATTCACAGTAGAAAAATCTTAACGCAACACTGAGCGGCTATTACTTAGCCACGCGGTATCAAACCGTCAGAAAGAGGAGGATGCATGTCCTACAGGCATTTCGCTTCAAAATCAATTCGCTATTTGCGCATCGGATTGACGTCTCTTGCACTGTTCCAATTCTCAGTCGGTGGCCCTCTGGCAAGCTCCGTGCAAGCCCAGGAAGCCAACGCAGCCAAAACGAAAGAAACCCCTGCGGATAATGACGGCAACACCCGCTCTCCCATCAAACATGTGATCGTCATCATCGGAGAAAATCGAAGTTTCGATCACGTGTATGCCACCTACAAGCCGGCCAAGGGAGAGAAAGTCAACAACCTTCTCTCGGAAAAAATCATCAATGAGGACGGAACGCCCGGACCGAATTTCTCCATCGCCACCACCTTCTCGGCTGTCGACAAGAAGCCGGATCCGTTTTTGCTTAGCCCTATGGATAAGTCAATTTACCCTGTACTGCCAACTCCCTTAACCGCTGGCGCACCCACGAATCCCTTCCTATCAAGCGTTCCGGAAGCCGAAGCACTGGAAAACGGTTTGCCCGCCAGTTTCTATGTTTTTCTGACTACGGGCGGTACCGGTCTTCCCAAAGGCCAACCGGACACTCGCATCACGGATGTCTTCAACCTCCGTCCAGGACCTTTCCAACTCACGAACGGCAGCACGATGCCGTATGACGCCTACACCGCCAGCCCGGTCCACCGCTTCTTCCAGATGTGGCAACAATTGGATTGCAACGTTGACTTTGCCACCGAGTCGAACCCGAGCGGCTGTAAAGCTGACCTCTTCCCCTTCGTCGAAGTTACCGTCGGCGTCGGAACAACCGGATCCGGCACGGACGGAGCACCAGTGCCGAAGCCCTTTACCGACCTGACCACAGGCGAGGGTTCCACCGCGATGGGCTTCTACAACGTTCTCAACGGTGACGCGCCCTACATGAAGCAGCTCGCCGATCAGTTCACCCTGAGTGATAACTTCCACCAGTCCATCATGGGCGGTACCGGCGCCAACCACATCACGCTCGGTACCGGCGATTCGCTCTGGTATAGCGACGGACAAGGAAACCCGTTGGTTCCCCCACACAACAAGCAGGTCGGCGGCGGTGCGCACGTCGGAATTGTGGATGAAATTGAAAATCCAGACCCGGCAACGGGCAGCAACAATTGGTACACCGAAGATGGTTACGGCGGCGGCGGGGGCTCAACACCTGTTTTCGGTGGTGGATCCTACGTCAACTGCTCGGACATAAATCAGCATGGCGTCAGCACCGTCCTTAACTACCTCAGTCAACTGCCTTACGAAGTGGACCCGAAATGCGAGCCGGAACACTATTACCTGGTCAACAACTACAACCCCGGATTCTTCGGCGATGGCACTGTTGCTAATCCTAACGATCCGAAGGGTACTCCGTTCACAATCCCGCCGTCCTCTGTTCGAAATATCGGAGACGAACTTCTCGAAAATAACATTTCGTGGAAGTACTACGGCGATCTGTGGAACCTCTATCTCACCGATCCTTTTCAAGAACTGCCGCAAGACGTGTATTGCACGATCTGCAACCCGTTCGCGTACTCCACGTCCATCATGACCAACGCAGAAGTACGCACCACACACATACAAGACACAACAAACCTGTACGAGGACATCGCCAGCGGCAACCTGCCGGCCGTTTCCTTCGTTAAACCCAGCGGATTTGTCGACGGCCACCCCGCTTCGTCGAAGCTGGATTTGTTCGAAGGGTTCGTGCAAAAGATTGTCGACGGTGTGCAGGGCAACAAGGATCTGTGGAAAGACACCGTGATCTTCGTCACATTCGACGAAGGGGGCGGCTATTACGACTCAGGTTACGTTCAACCACTGGATTTCTTCGGCGACGGTACACGCATTCCGCTCCTCGTCATTTCCCAATTTACTGAGGGCGGACACGTGGCGCACAGCTACGGAGATCACGTCTCGATTTTGAAGTTCGTTGAGCGGAACTGGAAACTTGGGCCAATCACAAAGCGCAGCCGCGACAACCTTCCCAATCCGAAGGTAAGCGACAGGGATCCGTACGTACCATTAAACAGCCCGGCTCTGAGCGATCTGTTCGATATGTTTAACTTTCCCAAGAAAGACAGATAAATAATCCCTTCGATTTCGCCAAGCCGCTCTCTGTGCCCGCTTGGTGCAAACGAAACAAAACATCTGGCGCCGGTCTCTCGCGAGGCTGGCGCCAGTTCTTTTTTTTCAAAGCAGCGACTCGACGACTCATCGCGTTGTAATTAGAAAAAATTAATCATTTGACAATTGTTACCTTGTGAGATACACGAGAGCATGAGGTGCCCCGTGAACATTAGAAGTGTTTGGCGAGTTGGTTACTTTTTGGCAGGGCTTACGATTCTGGCAATTTGTTCAGCTGCTTTCAGCATGACCCGCCCGTTCCACGGGAAAGCTTCGACATCCGTCGGACCAGGGTTGGTCACGGAGGTACTGTCGCAACCCAACTTGCCCGTATTAATTGAAAACGTCAACGTTGTATCGGAACCTATCACTCGGAGCATGAAGCTCGAGTACACAGCGACAAATCGCGGCTCGGAGCAGGTAACACAAATCGACCTCGCCGTGGTTATGTTTGACTGGGACCGCAACGTGAGAGGCGCAGAACGCGTTACCGACAAAATTGAGGTTCGCCCAGGTGAGAAAGAACAACATGAGCTGGCGCTGAATAACCTGCTTTATGTGGACCCCATGCAGACTTGGACGAGGTTTTCAGTGGGGCTAGTCGGCGCCCGGACACCGAGCGGCGGGTGGACACCAGACACACCACTGTCCGACCTTCTTGGTGCCATGGGCGGCTCACGAGCTTCAACGGCGGGGCCACGATTTGAAGCCACTGCTGCTTCTGCCCAACAGGTGCAAACTTGCCGAGCAGAATGCCAAGCGTTTAATGTTTCAACCTGCGGCGAGGGCAACGTCCAAAGCGCAATGTGTAGTGGGACGTATCCGAATTGCACAATGTCTGTGACGTGCAAGTCACCGAAACCGATCCAGCCATAATTAAAATTGTTCATCAACACCTGAGATCGCAGCGGGCCGAGCCGCAAAGGCTGGCCAGTTACCGCTGCGATCTTGGGTGGCTGAACTGCCCGGTTCCGTGTACTTCGACCTCCACCGTGTCGCTGGCGTGAAGAAGAAAAGTGCTGGCGCTCTTGAGGCCCCACTGAACGTAAGGGACGGAAAAGTGTGTAGATGCCTGAATCTTGCCGCCAGCGGGCGGTTGAACGGTGAACGTCATCGTGATGTCGTGATCCTGCCCGCGAATTCGAAAAACTCCTGATACCTCCACTTGAGACGCTCCCTGGGGATTGACGGCTCCCTTTACGTGCTGCGGAGCGAAAATAATCTCCGGATATTTCTGGCTCTCCAGAATCTGCTGATGCATCTTCTTGTCGCGGCCTTCATTGTCGCTGTCGCCGCTGGTAGCGTCCACGACAATTGCCCCGCTCGCTTTCCCCGTGGCCGGATCAAAACTGATATGACCAGCCTTCAGCTTGAACGTTCCGTGCACCGCGTGGAGTGTCGTATCGAGCGTGAATTCAATTGTGGTTTGCGCAGGATCCAGATCGACGGCCGATTCTTGCGCGTACGCACTCGAAGCGAGAAATACAAAAACCGCAAACGCTAGCCCTGCACACAGAACAAAGGGTTTCCTTGCAGCCGCCACGTGCGAGAGGTTGATTCGCTTGAAGTTCATCGCGACATCTTGAATAACGACAGCCGGTGAACGCGCCATTTCTCGGGAAACATCAAGCTCGCAGGACTTGCCATCCAAGCCCAAGCACTTCCGTCGCCTTCAGACTTTCCTGCGCAGCTTCAGCCATGTGCGCCGACATGATTTTCGTAAATAGCGCGGGGTTGCCGGCGAACAGCCGAAGCACCTTCCGCCTCAACCACGCGCTCTGGTCCATCAGCAGAAGCAACCGCGTCATGCGCCAGGGTGCTCTGGAAATTTCACGATGCGCAATTTCGTAATATACGAGGTCCTCTCGCGCAAAAGCCTCCGCCAAAAGTATCGCTTGCTGAAATGCAAGGCTCAGCCCTTGTCCGGTAATTCCATCGACGGTAAACGAAGCGTCGCCCACCAACGCCACGTGCCCGCTGACCACGACACGAGCACGCCCCAGCGCGGTCACACCGCCCAGTTCCGCCGTTAGAGCCCGCGACCCTTTCAGACGCTTCGCAACTTCCGGAAAATAACTCAGCGCTCTGTCAATTCTCAACTGTGGATCGTGCGACAGGAGTGCTACGCAAACTTCATCGCTGCCCGTTGGCGTAAGAAATATCTGGCAGCCCGGTCCCCAATGGACCTCAACCAAATCGGTCCAGGGGGCAACAGCATAGTGACGCGAGAATCCAAAACGCGCACGTCGACTCCGCGGCGAACTCAGGTTGGCCCATTTCCCTACGGTGGAATTCTGCCCGTCGGCGCCCACGAGCCACCGGCATGGAAAATGAGTGCCGTCGGCCTGCGCTCCTGTCCCATCAAACCCTGTTACGCGCGCGCCCCAGTGGAAAGACACGCCCGCTTCGCACGCGCGTTCCACTAAAATTCGATGAAGCTCAGCGCGCCGCACACCAAACCCAGTTTCCCTCGTGATTCTTGCACTAGCGGAGAATTCCTCATCAGAGAAACGGATACCGCAGAATGGAAATCCCGAGCTCGAATTTAAATGAATTCCCAGGCTCTTTAAGTTTGATACCGCGCTGGGTAGCAATCCTTCGCCGCAGGATTTTTCAATTGGAGGTTTTCTGTGGTCTAGAACCGTTACATGCAGTCCCTTTAAGCTCGCTGCAATCGCCGTGGCGATACCAGCAGGTCCTGCGCCGATAACCAGGATATCCGCGCGCTTGCCCACGTTGGGCCGCCTTTCACCATCTCAGAAGTACCAATTCGGAACAAAACCCGGGCCCCATTGCCGCCAGAATACTCAGCGATCCAGGCTCCGGCCGCCGGTTCATGTATACGTCTTCGAGCACGAGCAGTACCGAAGTGGACGAGATGTTGCCAACTTTGCGCAGGCATTCCCACGAAGCGGCAAGATCTTTTTCTGACAGGTCCAGCGCCGTAGCCGTCGCTTCCAGCACCTTTGGACCGCCCGTGTGCATCACCCAAGTCTTGATGTCGCTTCGCTTGTGGCCGTTCTCCGCGAGAAACGCGTCCACATCTTTGCCCAGATGCTTTATGACTGTGTCCGGCACCTCCGGCGATAGTACGATGTGGAAACCCTTCTCCGAGATGTCCCAGCCCATCACCCGTTCCGTGTGTGGGTAGAAAATAGACTTCGTCGCAAGAATCTCAGGCCCGTCTGACTTTCTGTTTGATCCCACTACGATCGTCGCCGCCGCGCCGTCACCAAACAACAGTGCCGAAATCAAGTGCGCCATCGAGATGTCGTCTCGTTGCAGTGTCAGCGAACACAACTCAATGGACAGCAACGCCGCCGCTTGGTCCGGATAGCCGTGCACGTAATCCGCCGCGCGCGCAATACCCGCCGCGCCTGCCACGCAACCCAAACCGAATATCGGTACGCGCTTGATGTTCGTCGACAGGCCTATGCGATTCACCAGCCGAGCATCTATCGAGGGAGCGGCGATTCCGGTGACGGACGTCACGTAAATCGCGCTCAAATCTTTCGGCTTCATGCCGGCCGCATGTAACGCCTTGCACAGCGCCTTTTCGCCCAGTTCGAGCGCGTGCTCGATCCATGCGTTATTGGCCTGTCCCCAGGTTGTTAAACCTTTATAAAAATCCAGTGTACGAACAAGATACCGGCCCTCGACCTTCATGCTCTCGTCCAGGCGATCGAGAATCGCCGGATTCGGCAACCGGTCCCTCCAATCGTTCTTGAGAGCCTCGGTCAACACCTGCTGGTCGTAGTAATGTTCCGGAAATGCACTCGCAACGCTGGCAATCCTCATCTAGTCTCCCCTCGGGTGTTGGCGTGATTGGGCATAATACCGCGACTCGGAGCAATCTCCCAGTCGATTTGAATCTTTGTTGCTTTTATAAAAGCGATGAAGACTTGCCGGGCGAGTTGGTCCCGCCTGCCCGTATACGGGGATAGGCCCTCAGCTCAGACTTTGACGAATGAGCGCCGCGCAATCTCTGAAACACTTTACCAGATTATTGTCCAAGTCCTAAGCGGGTTCACAGCTCCGGATGCGAGATAGCTCGAATCTCAACTCGCGCTTCACGGGAGATATTTGTCTCCGGTTGGCTGGCAAAAAAGAACCCCAGGCCTGGGGGCGCAGGCCTGGGGCGGGGGGTTGAGGGGCATTGGGCCGGGGAAACGTTATTAATCTAAGAGCGGCTAGTAATTCCAGCGCCGCAAGAAAAGTGTCGCCCTGAAAACTATTTGAACTCCTGCTACCAGAATCGTGTCGCGCAAGGCTGCTAACCGTGAACCCATATCTGTATCTCCGGAAGATATCGGGAACGGCAGAACGTCTGCCAAACTCTCTCCTTCTGTCGCCGCGGTATCGCTTGTCAACGAACTCATGGCGCCCCTTAATTGACTACGTAAACCGGGTTGTCGTGTTCGACTGCGACCACCATTGATTTAAAAATATCTATGTCCCAGCTGTCGGCAATCCGCAGGCGCACAAGTTCGTTCGTTTCAGACATCAACCGCCCGCGCAAAGGAACCCTCATATTTCCGGCTAAGACTCGAAGAATCACTGGCTGGCCCATCCAGACTGCGTATCCGCCTTCCATGATGTCCCCCTCCAGTCGCTTCCCTCGTACACCTACATCTTCGAACAGGGGAACGCAGTGGCCAATGGTACAGGGGGCTATAGCTTGTAGTAGGAAAGTACTACCGCCATCCGGTCTCGCTCGCGAAACATTTCTGCTATTGTATTTAGAGGTTCTTGCGGCCTTTTTAGGACTCTGGGAAACATCAAAAATCGGCAGATGATCGAATTCTTGAAGGAAATTTTAGCTCGCCTGTACGACATCCGCGGCCTGCTCAATTGGGGCGGCACGCTGATGGTCTGCATTATTGTTTTCATCGAAACTGGGATGTTTGTCGGCTTCTTTCTCCCCGGCGATTCCCTGCTGGTTACTGCCGGAGTTTTCGCGGGAGCCGGAAAACTGGAGTTGGCTTGGCTGCTTTCGCTGGTCACGCTGTGCGCAATTGCCGGCGACCAATTGGGTTACTTCATCGGTCGCAAAGCTGGCCCCGCCCTATTTCGCCGCGAGGATTCACGATTTTTCAAGAAACACCATCTGGCACGTGCCCACGAATTTTATGAGCGTTACGGTGGTAAGACGATCATCCTTGCGCGATTCGTCCCCATTATTCGGACCTTCTGCCCCCCGGTAGCCGGCGCAGCTGGTATGAAGTATTCGCGCTATCTTCTGTATGACATCGTTGGAGGAATTTGCTGGGTCTGGGGAATGATCTTGCTTGGATACACAATCGGCAGGTCTGATCCGCACATCGACAAGCACATCCATTACGTGATCGCTGCAGTGATCGTTGTGTCGCTGCTTCCCGCCGCTTACCACTCCTGGAAAGCACGCGGACACAAAGTCACGCTTCCACTTAAACCTGCTGAATCCGAGGAAGATTAGTGCCGGAAGAATCTAAAGAGTAGCTACTTGAGGAAAAGACCCTCGCGCACCTGATCGCGGCCCACAAAGGTCTTCGACGACCGGAACTTCCCAAAAATATCTAGAATCTCGCGGTTCTGAAAAACCCGCGCGTGAACCGACAATGTGGACGCAGGAATCAGCTCAACCGTTTGCATATCGGCAATCCTATACCTGCTAAACCTTTCGGGTGTGCGGCTGTGAAACAGCGAAAGCACCGCGCCTCCTGGCCGAAGCATCGAGTACACCCGGTCCATTACCTTGGGCAAAAGCTGCGCGTCCAGATAATCGAAAATATCCCACGCCATCACTCCGTGAAAATGTTCCGCCGGATACAGCAACGCGTTGTCGAGAAACTTGTCCGCGAACATGGACGGTGACACTCGCTCTGCTTCATTCCCTACCGGACCTTTGCGGAAATCTTCCTCTTCCGAGGCGAGGAAATCTTTCCAGGCCCTTAACAAGTCTTCGGTCGAAACGCGGAATCCCTTCTCGATAAAAAACGTTACAGTCGCCTGCCACACGGGGCCGAGATCCAGTATTCGCCCTTGCTGCGAATCGCTAATAAGCCAAAGAAATTCCTTCAATCCGTTCGAAACCCGAACGTTTGCAGAAGATGCCGCCACAGCAGACGGACCCGGCTTGCTGCGCGTCCCTTGCACGGGCGTCGCGCTCATTCGAGTTTTAGCCACCCAGCTCATCGCTTGCCCTATTCGTCCTTACCGCTCGCGGACATTACTTTTGCTTTGTTTGATTCCTTGGCGCTCTCAACAACCGCCGCAGACTGAGAAGCAGCGCCTGTCCGAACCATTTCCACTTTGCCTCGCAATCGCGCTCCATCCTCAATCGCGATTCGCGGCGTCAGCACGCTTCCCTGCACCTTGCTCGACGCGCCTAGATGCAGCAACTCCCCAGCCTTCAGGTTTCCCTGGACTGAGCCTTCGATGATGATTTCGCGTGCTTCGATGTCCGCTTGGACGCGGCCATTTGGCCCCACAGTAACACGAGAATCAGCTAGCCGTATCTTCCCTTGCGTTTCGCCGTCAATGTACAAATCGGAGCTTCCGGAAATTTCGCCGTTGATCTTCAGCCCCGACCCAATCGTTGTCGTTGTCCTTGTCGTGGCCGTGGCTGGCGCAACGGCTTTCGGAGTAACGCTGGTCTCTTGGGGCGCTGCGGCGGGTGCGCTAACCGTCGTCTGCTGCGGGATCGTTTCGGGTGCTGGTATTACTGGAACTGCTGCTTGCGGAGACGGCTTGGCCTCACCTGATTTATTCCACATTAGATTCCTCCCCCGGTACGGCTGGATTGCGCCGGGGTGGCCAGGGTCCCGGGCGGTGTCCAAACTATAGTACAGCCGCGTCCCGGAGTAAATCACGACCCTACAATACGTGCCGGACTCGGTACCGATACGTACCAGCGTCGACCTGCTGGTGCCCTACCTACCGGCGATCTCCTGAGATCAAGCCGGACTCAAGAGGTCTGCACCTCGCTATGCCGCATTTCCCACATCGCCACGATATATCCCGTCGCTTCGTACAGAAATCTCTTCAGCCCGTTGCGCGTACGCCACCAGTTGTTCGGATCGTATTCCGAGTCTGGCGCCGATACCACTCGCAACTCCGTTCCAGCCGGCAGCGTGCGTTCAAAAATGTAATTTGCACGTCGCGTGTGATAATTCGAAGTCACCAGCAGGACTTTTTTCCACCCGTGCGCTGCGATCGCCTGCGCATCTGCAACAGCCTCTTCCCGCGTGTTCGTTGCTCGATGCGTTACTGGGACAATCGCATTCGCCGGCACGCCGAGCCCCTTCAAGTCGTGCTCCATCAGCTCCCCTATCCCGGCATACGGCCGCAACAACCGTCCGCTCGCAAGAATCCTGGGAGCCATCCCCGACCTGAAAAGTTGCGCAGCTCGCGTCGCGCGGTCCGCCGCATAGTTATCGTCGCTTAGAATCACGATAACGTCCGAAACCTGCGGCGTCTCGTCTACGATCCAGAAATCTCCCGCAAAATGCAATATCGGGTAGCGCGCCAGATACAGAATCGCGACGAACACCACCACGAAAATCAAAAACAAAAGCTTGGAGAAGATTCCGCCGTGCTCGCCGTCCCTCTTCCTCAAAATACGCGCCTGATGATTTCTCATTTGCCCGGATCTATCTTGCGCAAGCTTTCTGCGGCATCTTCCGGCAGCGTTCCATTAAAATAAATTTCCTTAATACTGTACGACTTGCTTCGCTGCTGTACGATGGGAAGAATTTCGATGTGCCAGTGGTAGTCGCCCGCAATCGTGCGCCAATATTCGCTCAACTCCCCTTTCGTTTGCAGCGTATTCGGCGCAGTATGCAGCACCATGTGATAGCTTTCTGAAACTTGCAGCAGCCTGCGCAGCGTTCTTCCCAACAGGCCGGCCAGCTGACGCCGGTTTTCGCCCGCGAGCGGCGCTTCGAACTGGTGATTATGTGTCTTCGGCATCAGCCACACTTCATACGGCACGCGCGAAGCGTAAGGACAAAAAGCATAGTAGTCGCCGGCGTTATCCACCACGCGCTTGGTCTGCCGAATTTCCTGGCTCAGAATGTCGCAGAACACGCAACGCTCCCGGGCCCGATACCATTCGCGCGCGCTCCGCAATTCGTACAAAATTCGACGCGGCACGAACGTCGTCGCCGTAATCTGCGAATGCGCGTGCGGCCATTCCTCTCCCGCTTGTGCCCCTTGATTCTTGAACACCGTGATGTATTTGAATCTCGCGTCGCGCTTTAAATCCGCGATGCGCAGAGCGTACGCCTCCAGCACTCGTTCGATCTCTTCGTCGCTCATCTTCGAAAGCGAACGCGTATGCTCCGGAGTCTCGACGATAATTTCGTGCGCTCCGGTGGCCGCCATGCGGTCGTAGATTCCTTCTGCGCTACGCCCAGGGTCCCCTTCAATTCGGTACAGCGGACGGAAATGCGGAAACACCCGTACCTGCCCCGGCCCATTCGCCGGCAAATCCAAAATAGCCGGTGTCTCCCGCCGGTTTCCCGAGCATAGTGGGCATGGATCCGGCCTTACCTTGTCTCGCTCCGGATGCCCGACCACCACCCAGCTTCGTGTGATAGGATCTTTGCGAAGTTCCATTTTCCCGTCTAAAACGCGTTCCATGAGAAATTCGACGCGTCATCTTATTACAATGCAGCGTCCTCGCAGCAAAAGATAATCGCAGCCGATTCAATCACACACTTCAGTTAGGAAATGGAGTATTAAGAAGGACTTAGTCCGCTAGGGCAAATGAGGCGTAACAATTATCGCGTGTAATGTGTCGGAGTCGGCCCAACTTCCAGCCGGTGCCGGTCCCAAATTGCGCCTTCACGGCTGTAGTTCGCCATCTCAAAATCCTGCGTTAATTCGAGGCAGTCGGTCGGGCAAGCATCCTCGCACAGTCCGCAGAACATGCATCGCGAGGTGTCGTACGTAAACGTAGTCAAAACTTTTCGACGCGTGGCGTCATCCCGCAGCCATCCAACTACAATCAGATTCTCCGGACACGCCAGCGCGCACAAATTGCACGAAATACAAAGCGATTCGCCCGTCTCGGGATTCATGTTCAGCCGCGGCGCGCCACGATACCGTTCCGCCACCATCGGCCGTTCCCGAGGATACTGCTCGGTCGTAACGTTCTTAGGCGCCTGGTAGCTGAACGTCAGCGCCATCCCCTTCACCAGATCCCACAAAAATATCCGCTTAAGAAGTTCTTTCATTCGATGTAGTTTGACTTCCACCGTTGCCAAAGTCAAGCCATCCAAGCTGCTTCCGCTCGGTATATGATGCAGTGCCCGGATGCTTTCAATATCGCAGGATTGATTCGCGTTGTGGAACCCTAGACCCCCTGAAATTAGATGGAGGATACGCTGTGAAAAAGGCCACCAGCACGATTATGCTTACCGCCCTCGCGATTGTTGCGCTCGTCTCTCTGAAGATTCACGCCGCCACAACCAAGAAGTCCGGCCCGCAGCTGTGGACCCCCGGCTGCGTCGCCACTGTGCCAAAATCCTGGGGTGCCTACAAGGGCGGTTCGGCGCAGTCAGGCCTGGCGTTTGAGGACACCGCCGGCACTCTTCGCTTCCTGACCAACATTCCCTGCGACGGAACTCCCGTCGTCGCGCTTGAAATCCGCCGAACCGGCGCGAATTCCTCGAACAGCGGAAACTAGCGAGGCAGAAGCGCTCGGTGTATTCTGGCGGCCCATGGCCGAAGCCACCCCATCCGACCGCGAATTCATGCTCGCAGCCATAGCCGAAGCTCATGAAGCAGCCGAGCGAGGCGAAGTTCCCGTCGGCGCGGTTCTCGCACTCGACGGTCATATCATCGCTCGCGCCGGTAATCGCACGATCTCCGATTGCGATCCCACCGCGCACTCTGAAATCATCGCATTCCGTAAAGCCGCAAAAGCACTCGGAAATTATCGTCTGCTCGGCTCAACTCTCTACGTCACCATCGAGCCTTGCGCCATGTGCTGCGGCGCCATGATTCAAGCGCGCATCGCGAGGCTGGTTTACGGTGCTGACGACGCAAAAGGCGGCGCTGTCCGCTCCTGCTTCTCCGTTCTCGACCACCCGCAGCTCAACCACCGCGTCGAAGTCACCGCCGGCGTCCTAGCCGAAGAGTCCGCCGCGATCCTCAAAACGTTCTTCGCCGCCAGGCGTTAAACCACACCGCCTTTTCGTCCCCCCTAGGAAGACTGTCTTTACTTCCCAGCGCTTCTCTGTTTTGCCTTTCGAGTCTCAATCTCGCTTACGCTGCCTCCTCTGTTGCGCTACACTTTCGTTGGAGAAAATATCGAATGTTTCGTACTCCTAGAAAGAGTTTCCAGATGGGAAGTTATTGCAGAATATTTGTGAATGGCGGACTAGCGCTGGCCTTCCTTTGCGCGCCTGCTTCCCTTTTCGCGCAGTCTTCCCCTTCGACGCCGCCCGACTCGCAGACTCCCTCGTCCGCCGCAAAGCCGCTTTCCCCTGCAGCCAGCAGTCGCGAAAATCTTCTCGCCCAGTTCAACGACTCTCTCGAAGAACTCACCGCGCGCGTATCGCCTTCCATCGTCCAAGTTCAGGTAACCGGCTATCGCTCCATCGAAGCAAAGAATCAGGACGCGACCAGCCTCATCGGCAGAGAACGCAGTCTGGGCTCCGGCGTTATCGTTGACTCAGACGGCTACGTCATCACCAACGCTCACGTGGTGAAAGGAGCTCAGCGCATCCGTGTAGTCATCTCTTCCAAAGCCTCCGGAGATTCTCAAGTGCGCGACAGCCTCGGGCTCGGCGAGCACATTCCGCCCATCGACGCTAAAATCGTCGGCATCGCTCCTACCATTGATCTCGCTTTGCTCAAAATTGAAGCCAAAGGCTTGCAAGCTATCCCGTTCGCGGATTATGCCAAATTGAAAAAGGGTCAACTCGTCCTCGCCTTTGGCAATCCCGAAGGTCTCGAGAACTCCGTCACCATGGGCGTCATCAGTTCCGTCGCGCGCCAAGCCGATCCTGGAGTCCCGTCCGTCTTCATTCAAACGGACGCTCCCATCAATCCCGGCAATAGCGGCGGTCCGCTGGTAGACACCAACGGCGAGCTCGTTGGCATCAACACTTTTATTCTTTCGGAAACAGGCGGCAGCCAGGGCCTGGGTTTCGCAATTCCGAGTAGCGTAGTGAAATTCGTTTATGAAGAGCTTCGCAAATACGGTCGTGTGCACCGCAGCATTATTGGAGCAGTCTTACAGGACATCACTCCCGACCTCGCAGCCGGACTCGGACTCTCAAGGCAACGCGGCGTTATCGTCGCCGACGTGGATCCCGATGGACCCGCTCAAAAAGCCGGGCTTCAGATTCAGGATATTGTCTTGAGTTTGGATCAACGTTCGATCGGAAGCGTACCCCTCGCCGAAATGATTATCTCCACGCGACCCTCCAGCGCCGTGGTGCAAGCCGAAGTTCTCCGTGGCGACAAACGACTGACGCTCGAAATCCCTGTAGCCGAAGAAAAAAATGACGTGGATCAACTGGCCGATCTCGTCGATCCGGAGAAATCTCTTATCTCCCGGCTCGGATTTTTTGCCGTGGAAATTGACGACAAGCTCGCCCAACAATTGGAAGAGTTGCGTGAGCCCTCGGGCATAATCGTCGCCGCCATGGCTGCCGACCTCCTGGGCCTGGAAACCGACTTGCAAGCTGGCGACGTCATCCACTCGCTCAACGGCAAACATATCGAAACAATCGCCCAGCTGCGCGCCGCCCTCAAGGCCATGGCTCCTGGCGCTCCCGGAGTGCTACAAATAGAGCGCGACAGCAAGTACATGTACGTCACTTTCGAAATGGACTGAAGCATTCGATTGCGAGCATTCAGTTTCACGGCTGTAGTTGTGACGATTCCGTCCCTTTGTTAAGCTAAGGGCGCTGCAGCCGCGGAGAGGTGTCTGAGCGGTTGAAAGAGCTCGCCTCGAAAGCGAGTGTCGGGGAAACTCGACCGTGGGTTCAAATCCCACCCTCTCCGCCAACCCTTCAAACATGAGAACATTCTTGAGATTTGTCGCAATTTTCGCCGGCTTATTGACGATCGTGGGCATCGGCAACACCCTTTGGGGCGGTGCGGACTCGGCGTTCGTGCTTCAGATTGCCCCCTCGCAAAACGCGATACAGCCGGGAACAGCAACCTGGAAGACAGGGGCGCCAGTTTTCTTTATTTTGACGATGAAAAACAATTCACGGCATGTACTCCATTTCGCATTGACGAATCCTTGGTTCGATTACCGTGCAAGGGCGTTTGACTCTCATGGCAATCCGGTGCCTGAAACGGAAAATTTCCGCAAGCTCAGAGAATCCCCCAAAAGCGAACTTCTTTCTACGCGCAATATATTGGTAACGCTCAAGCCCCATGGAACCCAGCAGGACGGCATCGAGGTGAGTTATCAGTACGAGTTAGCTAACCCGGGGGAGTATACGGTGCAGATCGAACGAGATATGCCACCTGAGCTTGGTGCGGGCGTCGTAAAGTCGAACATCGTCAAAATCACCCTGGTCGAGTGATGCACTCTACTCTTTCAATGAGTTACGCCGCAAATCCATACAAAATGCTACAAACTGTAAGTGTCACGAAATGAAATCCCACTCTCCGCCATTAAACCCATAAAAATTTCTGCGATTCACTCGCCCTTGCAGCAATTCCCGCCGTCCCGAATTCATTACGTCTGTATCTTGAGTGCTCTCCTGTGCATCTCCTAACAGTACTGAGCGTCAGCACTAGGACTCAAGTCGAGCGCCAGACCTGCGATATAGTTAACGAGTCTATGATTCCTAATCTTCTACCAAAAAAGACCGGGATTTTTCGTTTTCGCACAGGAGTTTGGAGTTTGATTTTCATTCTTGGCGCCGTCACCGCATGCCAGGGCTATTCCGTCCTCACGCACGAAGCCATCATCGATTCCGCCTGGGACGACGCCATCAAGCCCCTGCTCTTGAAAAGATTTCCGGCTTCTACTCCCGAAGACTTGAAAACTGCGCATTCCTACGCCTATGGAGGATGCGTGATCCAGGACCTCGGCTACTACCCTTTCGGCAGCCACTTATTTAGCGATTTGCTTCACTACGTCCGCACCGGTGATTTTGTGCAGGCCTTGATACGCGACTCCCAGGATTTGAACGAATACGCTTTTGCTCTGGGAGCGCTAGCCCACTACGCGGCGGATAACGAAGGTCATCGAATCGCCGTGAATCGCTCCGTACCTATGCTCTATCCCAAGTTGCGCGCGAAATTCGGAGACAACATAACCTACGATCAAAACCCTGGGGCCCATTTGAAAACCGAATTCGGTTTCGACGTCCTCGAAGTAGCGAAGGGACGTTACGCCCCGGACGCCTATCGCGATTTCATTGGATTCCAGGTTTCCAAACCGCTTCTCGAAAAAGCCTTTCAGGAAACTTACTCCGTGGAACTGAAAGCCGTCTTTTCAGATTTCGATCTTTCCGTGGGAACTTATCGCTACAGCGTAAGCAAAGCGATACCAACGGCCACAAAGGTGGCATGGGATACGAATAAAGATCAAATCCAAAAAGATGTTCCCGGAATCACCAGAGAGAAATTCCTGTACCACATCTCCCGTTCAAGCTACGAAAAAAATTGGGGCCAGAAGTACCAAAGACCTGGGTTCAAAGACAAGCTCCTCGCGTTTTTCTTCCGCTTGGTCCCCAAGATCGGACCCTTCAGCGTTTTCAAATTCAAAACTCCCACTCCTCCTGCGGAAAAACTATTCGAAGCCAGTTTCAGCAAGTCCGTAACCGACTACGAAAACTTTCTCCGAGACGAAAAGGACTCCGGCAAGATCGAACTGGAAAACGACAATTTTGACACCGGCACGCTCACGGGCCCCGGAGAGTATCCATTGGCCGATAAAACCTACGCACAACTCTTGGATCGTCTGGCCAAAGATCATTTCGCGCAAATCTCTCCCGAACTCCGCAAGGTTTTGCTGGATTTTTACAGCGATCCGAACGCGCCCTTCACCACCAAAAAAGACAAGGCAGAATGGGCAAAGGTCTTGAAAGAAGTCGATGAATTGAAGAATACGAGCGTCACCACAGAGCTTCGGTGACGTAACGTAACCTAATCTGCTCCGCGCTGACTATTCCCCCGCGCCCGGGGTCTGGGCTCGCCAGAGCAACCCGATCGACGTCTCCGGCGCGCCGTGGAAAAACGGTCCGCGGAAAATCCGCTACGAGCTCTTGCGCGTGCCCTTGCTTGAAGCCGCTCCACCAATTTTATTCAGCGTCTCCAGCGCTTTTGACTTATAGGGACTATTAATCGAAACTGCTTCGGTGAGCACAATCTTCGCTTCGGGAATTCGCTGCATCTTTGCCAGCGTAAATCCGAGCCGGTAGAGGTTCCGCGCGTAAAGAATCGTATTCGACTTGAGCAGTGGGCTGGCCTGTTTGAACGCATCTACGGCCGGCTGGTTTCGTCCTTTATCCACATTCACTTCGCCGATGACCGAATATGCCAAACCTTTTTCCACCGCTATTTGCTGCTGCCACTGCTCGTCGCTTAAATTGTCCGGCTTCTTTGCCTGCGCTAATTGATCGATCGCCAACTGAGCGTCGGCAGCCGCTTTGTCCAGTTGCTGGTTGTTTTCGCTCCAGTAGTCCGAAAGCAGGATCAGCATGGAAATGTTATTGGGATCGGTCACAAGAATTCTCTGCGCAGTGTCCAGCATCTTCGGTGTGTCCTGCGCCTGCTGGTAGGCGATCGCAGTCTGCTCGCGCACGCTCAGCGTGTAAGGAGAATCCGGAAACGCGGTCACGTATCGCTCGAACAGCGCAGCGCGTGCTGCCGGATCGGTCATTTTATACCCTGCATTCACAAGCGCGTACTCCACATAACTCACGTCGCCCTGCACGTTGTTCAAACTCACGTTCTTTTGCTGAGTCCATTGGTCCGCCGGCATTCCTTCCGGCGCGGGCATATTCTTATATTTTGCGATGATTTCCGCAACCCTATCGCCCGCGGCGAATAGTTTCTTCGCGTCGCCCTGTTCCTCCGCGGCATGCACCATGTTCACGGCGGCGGAAAGATTACTGGGATCGAGAGCCAGCGTCTTCTCGCCGAATTCGTAAACCTTGGCGTAATTTTTCTGCGCCAGATAAGTCTGCACGTAAAGTTGATCGCCCAGCAGCGCCATTTCCCCATTGCTGCTGAAGTCGGCCATGAATTTATCGAGCAACGCCACTTTGTCCGGGCCATCCGGCGCCGCATAAATGTCCGCAAGAGCCTTGTCTTCAGGAGTGCCGGCTGAAACGGTAACGCTCTTGCCAATTTGCGCCGATGCACTCGTTGCAATGCCGAGGAAGATCGCCATGAGAATCGCAAAACGTGTCATAGTCACCTCCTGTTCTATTTGCTTCGAATCTCCCGCTCTCCGAATTCTTCTCCAGCCTTCCCCAGCGAAGGAACAAATCGCGGCACGAGGCGGCTGTATTCCTCATAAGAAGCGCCAAACCGATCGTTCATCTCGCGTTCTTCCATTGCAATTGCAATCCGCGTAAGCAATATCCACCCAGCCGCGACTATCCACATCGCGCGCGTTCCCGCGAGAACACATGCGCCGAGAATCGCCACTAACGACCCTACATAACGCGGATGGCGAATCCTCGCGTAGATCCCGCCTCGAACAATTTCCCCGCCCCCGGAAAGCTCGGTCTGTCCCACCAGTCGCCTGCCTCCCAAATCCCGCCGCACCCGCCGGAAAATCCACAACTCAAAAACAAGTAGCGCGAAACCCGCAATAATCTGCCACAGTCGCGGCCCGTCTGCGCGAAATAACTCGCCACGGAAAATCACAAGAAGCACCGTCACCGGAACCCACGACAGCAGCACTCCTGTCACGTAACCCGCCTTCTGATGCCGCCGCCAATATTCCACCCGCGGATGCATTACAAACCAATAAAGCGGAATCGGCAATTGCAGAAAAAGAACCAACGCCGCAATCCAGCCCAGGAATGTCACGCGCGCATCTTAGTCGATACCCGCCGCGCAAGTGACAACATTTTTCCCCTTCCCGGTATCGAGACCCACAGCCATTGACGATTTGAGCGTTTCGATGGACGATTCATGCTGCAACCGCGCTCCATAAAGGGGGACAAATGCCCACAGCCACATCTTTCGAAAAAATAGAAACGGAGAAGTTAAGCGACCGCATTACCCGCGAGATGCTAAGCGGCGAAGACGCCACGCTTGCGCGAATTTTTATAGCCCGCGGAGGAATCGTTCCGCGCCACTCGCATCGCAGCGAACAATTTTCGTTTATCCTGTCAGGCGCGCTAAAATTTCAGTTCGATGACTCTGAAGTAGTTTTGCGCGCTGGTGAAATCCTGCTCATTCCAGCGCACGTTCCGCACCGGGCCGAAGCTCTCGAAGACACCGTAGACATAGACTTCTTCGCCCCCCGCCGCGACGATTGGATACTCAAAGACGACGCCTACCTCCGCGGCAACGCGGGCAAGGACTAAGCAATGGACTTCGGACTGAAAGGACGCGTCGCCATCGTAGCCGCCGCGAGCAAGGGCCTAGGCCGAGCAGTCGCAGAAGAACTCGCAAAAGAAGGCTGCGAAGTCGCTATCTGCGCCCGAACCGCGGCAGATCTCGAACGCGCAGCCCACGAAATCGGCCAAGCCAACAAGCGCGCAATATTTTGGCGCGCCGTCGATGTCACCAAGGCGGAAGCCGTTCGCGCTTTCGTCGAGGAAGTAGACAACAAATACGGCCGCATCGATATCTGCGTCACCAACGCCGGCGGCCCTCCCGCTAAGAAGTTTCTCGAAATCAGCCTAGAAGATTGGCGCGAAGCCGTCGAGCTAACTTTGTTGAGCAACGTCTACTTCGCTCGCGAAGTCCTCCCGCGAATGCAGCGCAATCATTGGGGACGTCTGCTCACCATCACCTCCGTCTCCGTGAAACAGCCCATCGACGGCTTGCTGCTCTCCAATTCCCTCCGCGCGGGCGTAACCGGCTTGGCCAAAACCCTCGCAAATGAATTCGGCGCCGACGGCATCACCGTGAATAACGTGTGCCCCGGATACACGCTCACCGACCGTCTCGAAGAGCTTGTAGAACTACGCGCGAAAGAGGCGAGCATCAGCCGCGAGCAAGCGATTAAAAATATGAGCGCCCAAGTTCCCGCCGGCCGTCTCGCCCAGCCAGAAGAGTTCGCAGCGCTGGTCACATTTCTCGCCTCCGAGCGCGCCGGCTATATCAACGGCACCACAATCACTGTCGACGGCGGGCTGGTGAAAAGCCTTTTGTAAATCCCGAATAACCCCGCAAACTTCGCGCCAAACGCGTCTCGTACTATAATTGTTGGTTTGCTGTGTGCAATTCGTGCTCTTAAGGGGACCGAATGAATCAGACATCCGTGCGTGTGCGTCGCTACCTAACTCTCGCGATTGGCGCTTTTGTTTTCTCGGCAGCCTTGGCGTGTTCCGCAATCGCGCACGCCGACGAGCTCTACGCCCGCAGCAAAGACTACGATTTGCAAAACGTCAAAACGCACTTGTGGTTCGACGTCGAACAGAAGAAAGTGCGCGGTGAAGTAACCGAAAGCATTTCCATGCTGCGCGACGGCACGGAAAAGATCAAATTTGATTCCGTGGACCTCGTCATTCACAACGTCACGCTCGACGGCAAGGAAGCGAAATTTTCCACCACGGATTCGGAGCTCATCGTTTCGCTGCCGAACCCTTCAAAGCGCAGCGAACACCACGACGTTTTTATTCGCTACGATGGCCAGCCTAAAAAAGGCCTCTATTTCATACTGCCCGACAAGAATTATCCGAACCGCCCCAAGGAAATCTGGACGCAGGGCGAAGCCGAAGACACGCGCTATTACATTCCGATCTACGATTATCCGAACGATCGCACCACTTCCGAAATGTTACTCACCGTTCCCGCTGCGTGGTTGACCGTCTCGAATGGAAAATTGCTCGGCACCAAGGACGAGCCCGACGGCATGAAGACCTGGGACTGGAAGCAGTCCGAACCGCTTTCCACTTACCTCATCTCCGCGGTAGTTGGCGAATTTGTCGAAAAACAGGACACTTGGCGCGGAATGCCGTTGCGATTCGTGGTGCCTCGCGGCGACGAATCGAAAATCGATCCGACATTTGTGAACACGAAAGGAATGCTGGATGCCTTCTCCGATCATCTGGGCGTGCGCTACCCTTGGGCGCAGTACGCGCAAACTTCCGTAGACGATTTCGTCGTCGGAGGCATGGAAAATACCAGCGCGACTACGTTGACCACTCGCGGTCTGATTGATCCGCGACTTGCCGACGAAACTCCTTCTGGCGCCGACAGCCTCGATTCACACGAAATGGCGCATCAGTGGTTTGGAGATCTCGTCACCTGCAAGGACTGGGGAAATCTCTGGCTCAACGAAGGCTTCGCCACTTATTTCGAACATTTCTGGAACGAGCAGAAATACGGTGAAGACGCGGTCGCCTATGAATATTGGCGCGATCAGACTCAGTGGTTCCGCAGCCCGCGGCTATTCACCAACCCGATCGTGACCCACGATTTTGACGACTCGCTCGAAAACTCCGGCAACATTTATACCAAGGGTGGCTGGGTGCTGAAGATGTTGCGCACCAAGCTCGGCGACCAGAATTTTTTCAATGCACTGCACGCTTACCTCGAAACGCACCGCGGGCAAAATGTCGTCACCGCCGACCTGCAAAAATCCATCGAGCAAGCCACCGCGACCAACGTTGACCAGTTCTTCCAGCAATGGATTTATCGCGCAGGAGCGCCGAATTACAAGGTGAACTACACATACGACGACGCCGCGCATCAAATCAAACTCACCGTGAAGCAAACGCAAAAAGTGGAAGGCATGGTTGGACTCTTCGACATGCCTGTCGACGTTGAAATTGCGACCTCCGCCGGCCGCAAGACTTATCCGATCGAAGTGCACAAAGACGAAGAAACATTTACTCTGGCGGCGGACAGCGCTCCCCTGATGGTAGTTTTCGATAAGGGCGACAAAGTTTTAAAGACTTTGGATTTCAAGCGCGATGCGGTAGCCCTCATTTATCAATTGAAAAACGGAGAAACTGTGCCGGACCGCGCGGAGGCAGCGGCAACCCTGGCTACTCCCGGAATTCGCGATAACTCCGGTGTCGTCCCGGCCCTGGGCGAAGCCGCGCAGCACGATCCTTTTTGGGGTGTGCGCTCGGAGTCTTTGCGCACGCTCGCCAAAGTTGGCGGAGCTTCCGCGGAGAAACAGGTTCTCGCAGCCGTAAACGACGAGAAGCCTTGGGTTCGCGAGGTCGCCGCGCAGCAGCTTGGCATGTTCAAGGATGACGCGTCGCTTGCACCTAAACTCGCCGAGATAGCTGCAAACGACAAATCTTTCCGCGTTCGTGCCGCCGCGCTGCGTTCTCTCGGCCAAATCAAGGCTCCCAACGCCTTCGACGCATTGACGGCTGCCGTTAAATCGGATTCGCCCGACGATACCCTTCGCGACGCCGGGCTCTCGGGCCTTGGAGATTTGGGCGACGACCGCGCAGTTCCTATCCTGCTGGAATGGGCTGGGCCTGGCAAACCGCTCGACACTCGCGGCGCGGCGATCAGCGCGGTCGCTTCTCTCGACAAGAAAAATAAAGAAATCACCCAAGCGCTGATTTCGTATCTGAAGGAACCTTACTTCGACGTGAAACTCACCGCACTGTTTTCTCTTGGCCGCCGCGGAGACCCCGACGCTATCGCGCCACTCGAAGACTGGCTGAAGAGCGGCGATATACCCATCGGCACAACTTCGCTCGTAAAAGCGCAAATAGCAGCCCTGAAAATGCAAGCTTCAAGCAAGCCGGCAAGTGGTGAGAAAAACGCGAGCACTCCGGTCGCTGCGTCGCCGTCAAACGGCCAAGATGCGGCCGCACAGTGGTCCCCAAACACTATCGGCGGGCAAGACACAACCATGGACGCGCTGAAGAAACTGCAACAGCAAATGACGGAGATGAACGCGCGTCTGGCGAAGATCGAATCGCAGCTCGCAACTCCCAAGGCTGCAACACAAAAATAATTCCCTGAACGTTTAATTGCGCCCAGGATTGACTTTGCGGGTGTCAATCGCGCTTCCGAATCGATTTTGAGGGTGCCGCATCCTTTGCGTTTTTCTTTTCTGCAAAGGGTGCGGGTTTAGACGCCGCGCTCCCAACCCTTCCATTCAGCGCCTCGGTCGAATTGGAAATCATTTGGCCGGAAAGCAGCCATCCCAGTAAAGAATCAATACGCGAGCAGAATTCGCAAATCGCGCAGATTATTTCCAGTGGGTCCTGTGACGATCTCATCGCCCAGAATCTTGAAGAAATTGTAAGCGTCGCTGCGGTGCAGAAATTCTGCCGGTTCGATCCCCGCTTTCCGTGCCCGCCCGAGAGTTTCTCCATCCGCCACCGCGCCTGCTGCCGGACTGTTGCCGTCAATTCCGTCCGTTCCCGCGCTCAAGACCACAATTCTCTTGCCGGCAATTTTCGGAACGCAAGCCAGCGTGAAAGCCAGATTGCGGCCGCCAATCCCCTCTCCCGTCACCGGGCTGCTCACTTCCCCTCCTGCGAGCAGCGCCACAGGTCTGCGCGGATTATCTTTCTTCAACACACGCAGCAGCGCGAGTAAGTGATCGGCGGCCTTTTCTATTGGCCAGCTGTCCGTCGAATTGTCTGCGAGACATATAAATCCCTCCGCCTCGCAAGCGCGATGGCATGCATGAGTCAAATCGTGCTCGCCAAGCAGCAATTCGAATTGGGAGCGCGCGAAAGCCGGGTCATCCGGCTTCGGAGTCTCCACCAGCGCGTGATGTTCGAACAAGCTTCGAAGGGATGCCGGTAATTTCGGCAGCAAATCGTATTCACTCGCGATTCTTTCAGCGTCCTGGATCGTCGTGGGGTCCGGTAATGTTGGCCCGGAAGCCAAAGCCGATTCCTGTCCCTGCGGCACGTCGCTGATCGCCAGGGTAATTTTCGTCGCACGCGACGCAGCAGTCGCAAGACGTCCACCTTTAGTGGCGGACAGGTGCTTGCGAATCACGTTAATTTCTTCTATGGGTGCGCCGCAGGTAACCAGCGCGAGGTGCAGCTTCTGAAAATCTTCCAGCGTGATGCTTTGATCTAAAGGCTGCTCCACCATCGCCGAGCCGCCTCCGGAAATCAAAAAAAACACCAGCGTGTGCTCGTCGCAACGCGCGAGACGATCTAAAATCGCGCGTCCCGCCGCAAAGCTTTCCGCCGACGGTAGCGGGTGCCCGCCTATAAACGATTTCCATCCCGGTAGAGGGCGCGGCGGAGCAGGACCAACCAAGATTCCATCTGCCCGATATTCCGGCGCGAGGATTTCGTTCAACGCTTCGGCCATTGCAAACGAGGCCTTGCCGATCGCGATCGCTACAATCTCGCGAAATTCCCGAAGATCGATCGCAGCACCTGCCGCCTGCGCAACAGACCCCGTACGATCGAGCTTTCGCCCAAAAACAGTCGGAATCTCAATCGCCGCGAGCGTTTCCAGAAATACGCGTTGCGCCGTTTGCTTCAAAACGTTTTCCTCTGTTCCGGGGAAACCCGTTATTTCAGACCCAGAGCATCCGCATTCAGCGCGTTAGGCGGCCGCCGTCCCTCGAATAACGCCACGGCATTGTTCGCCGCCATCACCGTCATTTTCGTCCGTGTATCCAAGGAAGCGCTGGCTATGTGCGGCGTCAGGATCACATCCTTGCGCGCCACCAGCCCGGGATGCACTTTCGGTTCGTGTTCGAAAACGTCCAGCGCCGCGCCCGCAATCTTTTTGTTTTCGAGAGCTTCAGCGAGCGCCGCTTCGTCCACCACCGGGCCGCGCGAAGTGTTCACCAGAAATGCTGTGCGCTTCATCTTTTCGAGGTTTTCTTTCGAAATCAGGTGCCGCGTATCAGGCAGCAGCGGGACATGCAGGCTGACAAAATCGGATTCGCGGAACAGCCGGTCGCGATCCACAAATTCCGCGTTCAGTTCCTTTTCCACTTCCGCCGGCGCGCGAACCGCGTCGTTGTAAAGCACGCGCATTTGGAAACCCTGCGCCCGCCGCGCGACTCCGCGGCCGATTCGGCCAAACCCCAGAACACCTAGCGTCTTGCCCCAAACATCGCCGCCTATCAGCTGATCGAAGTCCCATCCGTTCCATGTCCCGGAGCGTATCCAGGAATCACCTTCGACCAGTCGCCGCGCAATCGCCATCAAAAGCGTCCACGCGAAATCCGCGGTAGTGTCGTCGAGCACTCCTGGCGTGTTCGTGGCCACCACCTTGTGTTTCGTACAGGCCGGCACATCGATATGGTCGTGTCCAACCGAAACCGTGGCCGCGATGCGCAGCTTCGGCGCCGCCGAAAGCAATTCCTCGTCCACTTTTTCCGTCAGCAAACAAATCAGTCCGTCCTTGTCCGCGACGCGTTTCAACAGCTCCGCGCGGGAGAGTTCGCCGCCCTTCCAATAGTCCACACTGAAATGTTCGTCAAGAATCGTGCGTGCAGCCTGAAATAATTGTCGCGTGGAGAAAATCGCCGGCTTGCTCACTGCCCACCTCGCAAATGTGTTTCGTGCAGGACGGCTAGCATACACCGACTAGCGCCCGAACGCAGGCGGACTATCACAGATGGATCGTGAAACCCAGGCCATTATAAGTTCCTCCTACACCGTCACCACAATCTTCCCGACATGCTCGTTCGATTCCATGTACCGGTGCGCCTCCGCGATCTGAGTCAGTGGAAATTTCTTCGCGATGCGTGGCTTGAAGTCGCCTCTCTCCAGATGATCGAAGACGTACTTCTCCGCCCGCGTCCGCAACGCCGGCTCCGAAACAACCTCGACAATTGAGTACCCTCGCATCGACAACCCCTTCGGAAGAGCCCCGAGCAGCGGAAATGGAGTCGGTTCCATCGCCAGGCTGCCATACACGTAGATCGTTCCGTATTGCGCCGCCGCTCGGGCCAGCAACTCAACACCCTTCCCTCCAATCGAATCGAAGACAACTCTTGTGCCCTTCCCGGAAGTAATCTCGCCTACTCGCTTCACTAAATCCTCTTCTTGAGTTGCGATCACATGATCCGCGCCCAGCGACAATAGCTCCGACTTCTTTTTCGATGTGCGGGTAGCCGCGATGCTTATTGCGCCTTGCGCCTTCGCGATCTCAATCGCTGCAACTCCCACACTGCTGCTTGCCGCCGTAATCAGCACAAAATCTCCACGCGTGACCTTCCCCAGGTGCGCCAACGGTCCATACGCCGTCAAGTACTGCATCCAGATGGAAGCTCCCTCCTCAGGTGACAGCTTCTCCGGATAGGCCGCCAGCGCGTATGCCGGAACAATGGCCACCTCGCCATACACTCCATACTTGTCCGCGGGAAACGACGGCACTGTGCTGAATCGCTTTCCAATCAATTGTTTGTCAACGTCGTCCCCCACGGCTTCCACCACTCCCGCCGCTTCATACCCGAGCGTGCATGGTGGATGCGATCGGATGAGATATTTGCCCTGGCGAAAAAGCACCTCGGCGCGATTCAAGCCAATTGCCTCCACTCGCAAGCGCACTTCGCCTTTACCCGGCTCCGGTGTTGGAACTTCCTCTAATTTCAAAACTTCCGGTCCGCCGCATTCATGAAAGCGGACGATTTTTGCAGTCGCGCGCAAGTTCGGGTTTGCCATGTTCTCCCTCCGAGGCTTTCGCTGGTTCGATGCTCCCGCTGTCGCCCAAGACTCAGGTAAGCATGGTAGATTTCGTCAAGGTCCCCCACTTCCGCGCTGGTTCCGTTGACGTCCACGGACACGGGCGTCTATAGTGACTTTTGAAGATCGCGCGGCGTATTTGGCCCGCAAAACCCATGGATTCCCAAGCTATCAATGATCTGAAGAAACTCCTCGGAGCGGACGCCGTTCTGCACCGCCCGGAAGAGCTGCTCCTCTACGAATACGACGGCTCGGTCGAAATCGCGCGGCCAAACTGTGTGGTCTTCCCCCGCGCAACGCCAGACGTAGTCGGTATCGTTCAGATCGCGAACCGTTATGACGTGCCCATCGTTGGGCGCGGCGCAGGCACCGGTCTTTCCGGCGGAGCGCTCGCGCGCGAAGGCGGAATCCTCGTCGTTTTTTCGCGAATGAATCAAATCCTCGAGATTGATATCGAAAATCAGCGCGCCACGGTTCAACCGGGACTCGTGAACCTGGACTTAAGCGTAGCAGTGGCGCACGCCGGCCTCCATTTTGCCCCCGATCCCTCCAGCCAACGCGCCAGCACAATCGGCGGCAACGTGTCCGAAAATTCAGGCGGCCCGCACACCCTGGCCTATGGCGTAACTACGAATCACGTGCTCTCCCTCGAAGTTGTTCTGCCCACCGGCGAACTCGTGCGCCTCGGAAGTCCCGCGCTCGATTCTCCCGGCTACGATCTTGACGGCCTATTCGTCGGCTCCGAAGGAACGCTCGGCCTGGTCACGGAAATTACCGTGAAGCTTACGCGCAATCCCGAAGCCGTGAAAACGCTGCTCGCAATTTTCGATACCGTGGACGACGCCACCGAGACTGTCGTCGAGATCACCGCGCGCGGAATCACTCCCGCGGCGTGCGAGATGCTCGACGGCTGGACCATACGCGCTGTCGAAGCCTACGTGCACGCCGGTTTTCCGGTAGATTGCGCCGCCGTTCTGCTGCTCGAAGTGGACGGTTTGCGCGAAGCCGTCGAACAGCACGCTGACGATGTCGCGGATGTTTGCCGCCTCCATCATGCCCGCGAAGTACGCGTAGCTCGAGACGAAACCGAACGCGCTCTGCTCTGGAAAGGCCGCAAAAACGCCTTCGGCGCCGTCGGACGCCTCTCGCCAACCTACTACGTGCAAGACGGAGTCATTCCGCGCACCAAACTGCCCGACACTTTGCGCCGCATCAACGAGATCGGCAAGAGAAACGGCTTTGAAATCGGCAATATTTTTCACGCCGGCGACGGCAATCTCCACCCCATAATTCTTTTCGACGCGCGCGAAGACGAACAATTTCGCCGCGCTGTCGCTACCGCCGACGAAATCATCGGCTTCTGCATTGAAATGGGTGGCTCCATCACCGGCGAGCACGGTGTGGGCATGGAAAAAGACCGGCTGATGCCGCTTCTCTTCAACGAGGATGAGTTGAATTTAATGCGCCGCGTCCGCGACGCGTTTAATCCCGCGGGCCTCTTGAATCCCGGCAAAATTTTCCCCACCACAAAAGGCTGCGGAGAAATCCACGTGCGGCCATTGCCGGCAATGGGTGCTTCTCGCGCATGAGCACGGCAAGCGCAACCGTCGGATCTCGCTTGGCCGATATTGTCGGCTCACAGCACGTCATCACCGACCCGGTTCATCTCACCGCATTTGCGATTGACGGCAAGACTCCTTCCGTCGCGGTACGTCCGCAATCAAGCGCGGAAATTGCCGGCGTCGTAAAATTCGCGGCGAAAGAACAACTTGCCATCGTGACAACCGGCGCTCGAACGAAACTCGGAATAGGCCAGCCACCGCGTCAGTATGACATCGCGCTCGACACCACCCGCCTCGATCGCGTCGTGGCCTACGATCCAGGCGACCTGACGCTGAGCGTCGAAGCCGGAATCCCCTTGCACAAACTCGGCGGAATTCTTGCAGAGCACCATCAATTCCTTCCGCTCGGCGTCCCTTATCAATCGCAAACCACCATCGGAGGAACTATCGCCTCGGGCGTTGACAGCCCTCTGCGCCAACTCTATGGCACCGCGCGCGATTACTTACTCGGCATGGAATTTGTAACGGGCGAAGGAATCGTCGCAAAAAGCGGCGGCCGTGTGGTGAAAAACGTCACCGGATACGACATTCATAAACTGATGATCGGAGCGCTGGGAACCCTCGGCGTGATTACCCGCGTCAATTTCAAAACCTTCCCCACGCCGGCGTCCAGCCGCGCCTTCATTGCCACTTTTCAAACCGTCGAACGCGCCTGCGGTATGAGGAATCGCGTGTTGCGCTCGCCCCTCGCTCCTATGACCCTGGAACTTTTCAGTCCTGGCGTCGCCGACCTGTTTTCCAGCGAAGCTGCTGCGCGAATCGAACCGAATCCGATGCCGGAAAACGTAATTTCCGCAACGCGCTGGACATTCACCGCCGGTTTTTGCGGAAATGAAAACACGCTAAAGCGCTACGAGGCCGACCTCCGCGAAATGGCGAACGAATGTGGCGCTGTCGACGCCGCCGTCCTCGTCAGCCCGCAAATCGCCCCAGCCTTTGCACGCAAACGTGAGTTCGTCCCCATCGCGCTATCGTCGTCCCCGGCAACCACGATACTCAAAATTTGTGTTCTTCCCATGAAAATGTCTGAAATACTAAAATCCGCCGGACAAGCAGCCGAAACTAATCACTTGCGCTGGGTCGCTATGGCTCGCGGCGTCGGAGTAATTTATTTCGCCATGCTTCCAACCGAACGCAGTGACGAAACGAAACGGCACTCTGCGCAAGCGGCTGACCAGATTCTCGCAGCCTGCGCCGCATTGGGCGGCCATGCGACGGTCCCCTGGTGTCTCACCGAATGGAAGGATGTCTTGAAAGTTTGGGGTCTCCCTCGGCCCGATTTCGCGCAGATGCAAAAGCTGAAAACCGTTTTCGATCCTCACGCCGTGTTAAGCCCCGGTCGATTCGCCGGAGGGATTTAAACGAATGGCCCAGAATCCTCCGCAATCACACGAAGACGCCCAGCGAGAGTTCGCGCTCACTCTCAGTGGCTTCTCCGCAACAGACAAGCCTGAATACGCAGACTATTCCCGCTGCGTGCACTGCGGATTGTGTTCCAATAATTGCCCCACCTATCGCCTGTGGGGACGCGAAGCGGATTCGCCGCGCGGCCGTATTCGCCAGATGGCGCTCGTCGATCAGGGACGTCTTGAGATCGGCGACACCTTCGTCACCCACATAGATCGTTGCTTGAACTGCCGCAATTGCGAAACCGTCTGTCCCTCAGGCGTCGAATACGGCAAGATTCTCGAGCTTGCTCGCGCGCAGATCGAACAAAAGTACAAAAGGCCTTTCGTCTCGCGCATCCTTCGCAATTTTGTCTACCGCCGCTTGCTGCCTTACCCGCGAAGAATTGCCGTCGCGGCGCGCTTCATGCGCTTTTATCAAGTATCCGGACTCGCGGCAGTAGCGCGTGCAACTGGAGTCCTACGTCTGCTCGCTGTGCGCGACAGCGAGCAATTAATGCCCAAGATCGACTCGAATTTCTTTTTCACCGACCTCGGAAAAACCTTCCCGGCGCACGGAAAGCAACGCGCGCGAGTCGCGTTTTTTGCCGGATGCGTGGCGCAGGTAACTTTCAGCGACCTCAATCGCGCGACCATCCGCGTCCTGCAAGCAAACGGCTGCGAAGTGGTCGTCCCTTCCGAGCAACTCTGCTGCGGTGCGCTAGCGGCTCACGCGGGCGTGCGCGACGTCGCGCGCGATCTGGCACGCGCTAACTTTCAGGCATTCCCTTCCGGCGATTTCGACGCCATTATCACCAATGCCTCCGGCTGCGGCTCTACGCTTAAGGAATATCCGCATTTGTTTGCAGAAGACGGCGCCGACCGCGAAAACGCTCAAGAATTCTCTTCAAAAGTTCGCGACATATCCGAATTCCTCGCTGACCTGGGACTGGTTGCTCCGCTTCGGCCCTTGCCCGTGCGCGTTACCTATCAGGATTCCTGCCATCTCGTTCACGGACAAAAAATCCGCGAAGCGCCGCGAAAGTTGATTCGCGCCATTCCGCAAGTCGAGCTGGTGGAAATGGCGCTTTCCGATCTTTGCTGCGGCTCCGCTGGCGTTTACAACGTGACCCAACCGAAAGCTGCCTTGGATCTTCTGTCCGACAAAATGGGGAATGCCAAGCGGACGAACGCTCAGGTAATCCTCACTGCTAATCCCGGATGCATCTTGCAAATGCGAGCCGGTGCCGCAATCCACAAGACAGGACAGGAAGTCCTTCACGTCGTCGAACTCCTCGATCGCGCCCTCGCTAAATCCTAATAATGATTTTGGAGTTTGGCCGACACGGAAAAATCTACGGGGTGGGCTTGCGGGCGGAGCGTGGTGGGGTGGTCCGCCCGCAAGTTCAACCTATGCTACGGGATGGTTGAGACCTTTATTGTTCGCTCGGCGCCGGAGCGGGAGCTGCAGTCGTGCCGCGTCCGCCACGGCCCTGCTTTACCGAGTAATCGGACGGCACCTGGAAAAGCGCGGCCGCCGGTTCCTGCTTCTGAATATTCGTCAACTGCGAAACTGTTTCGCCCATGCGCGGATCGGTGCGCTTGGTCATCACTGTGATCTGCAACTCCGGTGAATACCAAGTCTCCTTGACGATGACGATGGGCTTCTCATTGCCCATTTCGCCCGCCGGAATCGTGCGTGTGGTGCGGGTACCCTGGGCCGAAACTCCGTTGATCGTTTGCGTGCCCAACGACTCTGTCGTCGTATTCTTCTGAAGTCTCGCAGTCATGGCGGACGACCGCGCAGCATCGGCACCGCGATTATGACCCGACATTTTGTGGGCCGTTTTTGTGTTCGCTTCTAGAACGTAACGCGTTCCCGCTACCGGATCGTTGATGAACGAAACCTGCGGCGGAGTCTTGCCCGAAGCTGCCCATGGGCCGATAGCCGCCAGGGTCATATCGCGCCGAGTGCGCCCCGCGGAGTCGCGCGCGACCGTTCCCGTCGCGTTGCGCTCGATCTTATTTCCGTCCGTCAGTGTTTCCGTGGTTTGCGTCGAAAAACTAGCCGTAAAAGGAGTTCCTGTAACCGTCTTGCCGTTAAGTCCAGCTTCAAAACCAACAAACCCCATGCCATCGAATCCCGGCCCCATACGCTCGAACATCGCTCCACCACGGTGGGGCGGAGGCGGCGGAGTCTGATCCGGCGGCTCGGCAGATTGCGCCCAAGCGCCACTACTTGTCATCAAAAACAATACTGCCATCGCCGCAACGCCGAGAAACTTGTTACTCGCTTTCATTCGAATCTCCTCCACATGTTTGTTCTCGCGCTTAGAAATTAAGATTCGGATTTACGTCAGATACCAACCGGATTGCCTGGGGCGTTCCGTCTTCGCTTACCACCAGATCCGCAAAAACTGAGCCCGAGCCGTCACTCTCCGTAATCGGCAGGCCAAACGACGGCAAAGCTGAGCGCGGCAGAGTCACTCGCACAATTGCTCCGCCTTCGAGTGCCGCCGGATCATCCGCATACGGCACCGGCACAAACTCCGTTGCATATTCTTCCTCGTCAGCCTCACTCGCAGTTGCTTCTTGCTGTCCCGCCGGTCCGGAAGCATCCGCTCCTGAAACTGATGCTACGTTTGTACCCTGCGCCGCCTTCTGCGTTTGGGACGCGATGTGGTGCTGCACGCCCAATCCCAGCGCGAGGAGAATCGCAGCCGCAGCGCCCAAAACCGCAATTTGCGAATGAACTCTGCGCCGCGATCCGGAAAGTTTTGCCGCCTGGAATTCGCGCAATACCGCCGCTTCCACTCGCGGCGGCGCCTTGCGCCCAGCGTCATGCTCGCTCAAATTACGCAACGCGAAATCCAGCGCTTCCACGTCGGTAAGCAGCAGCCCGCATTGTGAACACGACTCCGCGTGGGCTAGAGCGCGCTCACGAAACCGGAAACCCGAAGTCCCGGGGCGGTCCAGATCCTGATAAATCTCTTTGAACTCGATGCAATCCATAAAATTTGTCTCTTCGTTCATTCGCCCACCGCCGATGCCCGCCGCACCGGCTGGCTATCGTGTAACTTCTCAACCAGCAGCGCTCGTGCGCGATGCAATCGCGACCTCACCGTTCCTACCGGACAATCCAACGCCGATGCCGCGTCCTCGTAGCTCATTTCTTCCAGTTCGCACAAAATCACGACTTCCTTGTAATTCTCCGGCAGAGTCGAGATAGCCTGGCGAACCCGCCCGACGGTTTCCAGCGACGTATATTCATCGCGGCTCAACAAAAATGGGCCGCGTCCAGTCCCATTCCCGTTCGAGTACCCGTTCTTCCCCGATCCAGCCGCAGCATTCAAAAGCGTATCCAGTTCATCCGCATCAGCCGGAAGCGGCAGCGAATGCCGCTCCTGCTCCCAGCGTCTCCGAAGATGATTCCGCGCGATCCCGAAAAGAAAGCCGCCAAGGGTTCCCCGCTCCGGATCAAATCGCTTGGCGTCTCGAATCAGCGTCATGAAAACCTCTTGCGTCACGTCTTCCGCCACCGCCACATTCCCGCACATGTGCAACGCGAAACGGTAAATGGCCGGGTTCCTGCGGCGATAAAGGACAGTAAATGCCTCCTCATCGCCGGCTATCATCCGCCGGAGCAACAGGCTGTCCCCGATCAATTCCGTCTCGCCCCTCATCTCATATCGTTTGACGGCCTGCCCCAACTCTCGTTACATATTCACGCCGCCAGGCCGGAAAGTTCCCCGATTTTGGACGAGTTTTTAGCATGCCATCCCTGTTTTTCTACCGCCATAAGCCAATCGCCCTTCTTGACCAAACCCCCGCTCTTGAATAAGGTAGAGACGGGCGAGCGGTCCTCTCGCAGTTCCTGCCACCGGCCGCGGCAGGCTTTCGGCGTACGCCCGGCCACGGAGAATCCATGCTTGAATTCGACCCGCACGTCCTCGAAGAGAAGCCCATTCCGCCGCCGGAGGATTTCAGCAAAAAGGCTCACGTCAAATCGCTAGCAGACTATCGAGAGATGTATCAAAAGGCCTTAGCCAACCCTGAGCAATTCTGGGCCAAGCAAGCGAAAATGCTCGAGTGGTTCAAGGCTCCCACGAAAGTCCTTGAATGGAACCTCCCTCATGCGAAATGGTTTGTGGGCGGCAAGCTCAACGTCTCCTACAACTGCCTCGACCGTCACCTCGAAAAGAATGCCAACAAGCCCGCGCTGATGTGGGAAGGCGAGGACGGCTCAACCGTTCAATTCACCTACGCTGAGCTTCACGAACGCGTATGTAAATTCGCGAATGCCCTGTGTTCGCTCGGCATAAAGGCCGGCGATTCCGTCACGATTTACATGCCTATGGTTCCCGAGCTGCCCATAGCTATGCTGGCCTGCGCCCGCGTCGGCGCGGTGCACTCCGTCGTGTTCGGCGGATTCAGCGCCACCGCTCTTGCCGATCGGATCGATGACTGCAAATCTAAACTCCTCATTACCGCTGACGGCGGATACCGCCGCGGAAAAATCGTTCCGCTGAAAGAAACCGCCGACGCCGCTTTGCAAAAGTGTCCAAGCGTCGAAAAATCCATCGTCGTTCAACGCACCAAAGAAAAAGTCGCCTGGCAGGAAGGACGCGATTTGTGGTGGCATGACTTGGAAGCAAAAGCCGACAAGGATTTCCCCGCTATCGAACTCGATTCCGAGCACCCGCTATACATCCTCTACACCAGCGGCACGACGGGAAAACCCAAAGGCGTTCTACACACTTCCGCCGGCTACCTGCTGCAATGCATGTGGAGCACCAGATTAGTTTTTGATCTGCGCGACGAAGACATCTACTGGTGCACCGCCGACATCGGCTGGGTCACCGGCCACAGTTACATCGTTTACGGCCCACTCTCAAACGGCGCAAGCATCGTGATGTACGAAGGCGCCCCGGATTTTCCTCGCAAAGACCGCTTCTGGGAAATCATCGACCGTTACAAAGTATCCGTCTTCTACAGTTCGGCCACCGCCATCCGCGCTTTTATGGCCTGGGGCGGGGACTGGCTCAAACCCTACGATTTGTCGAGCCTTCGCGTCCTAGGCACCGTCGGCGAACCAATCAATCCCGCAGCGTGGAAATGGTATTTCGAAGCCATCGGCAAGAATCGCTGCCCCATCGTGGACACCTGGTGGCAGACCGAAACCGGCTCCATCATGATTTCTCCACTGCCCGGCGCAACTCCAACAAAACCCGGCTCCGCCACTTTGCCCCTTCCCGGCATCGCCGCGCTCGTTGTAAATATGAAAGGCGAACCCGTCGGCCCCGGCGAAACCGGCTACCTCACCATCCAAAAACCCTGGCCCTCGATGCTCCGCACAATCTATGGCGATGACGAACGCTACAAGCGCGAGTATTGGGAACGAATCCCCGGCGTGTATTTCGCTGGTGACGCCGCCCAATGCGACAAGGATGGCTACATCTGGGTCCTCGGCCGCGTCGATGACGTCATCAAAGTCGCCGGCCACCGCCTCAGCTCCATGGAGATCGAAAGCGTCCTGGTAAGCCACCCCGCGGTTGCTGAAGCCGCCGTAGTCGCGCGCCCCGACGAAATCAAAGGCGAAGCCATCATTTGCTTCGTCGCCCTGCGCACCGGCCACACCCCAAGCAAGGAGCTTCGCTCCGCGCTAATGGATCACGTCGCCACAACCATCGGCTCCATCGCGCGCCCCGCTGACGTTCGTTTCGCCGACGGCCTGCCCAAAACTCGCAGCGGCAAAATCATGCGCCGCCTCCTCCGCGAGCTGGCTCACAAAGGCGGCATCTCCGGCGACACCACCACCCTCGAAGACCGCACCGTAATCGATCGCCTGGCAGCCGCTCAAGGCGAAGACGAAGAATAGCGTTTGCGGTGAGGAGTGGGCTACCGTTGCGGCTATAAATTAAGTTGCGCCTATAAATAGTTACAGCCCCAGCTCGCTCAATCCCGCATGCTGATCCGGCCGTCGCCCCAGCGGCCAACGGTACTTCCGCTCCGCTTCCTTGATCGGCAAATCATTGATGCACGCAAACCGCACACGCATCAATCCGTTCTCTTCGAATTCCCAGTTCTCATTCCCGTACGACCGGAACCAGCTCCCCGAATCATCGTGTGACTCGTACGCAAACCTTACCGCAATGCGGTTCCCCTCGAACGCCCAGAGCTCCTTGATCAACCGGTAGTCCAACTCCTTCGTCCATTTGCGTTTCAAAAACGCGATGATCTCCTGCCTTCCATTCACAAACTCCGCGCGATTTCTCCATCGCGAATCCACCGTGTACGCCAGCGCCACCTTTTCTGCATCGCGCGAATTCCACGCATCCTCCGCCAGCCGCACCTTCTGAATCGCCGTCTCCCGAGTAAACGGAGGCAGCGGAGGCCTCGCCGCCTCCCCGCTCGCTTGCGCCTTAGACGCAGCCCCACCCGCACTTTGCTCGCTCATCACACCCTCCCGCCCTTCGCAGCGCCGCCATCTCGTTCGCACTCACGCCGCCCGTCCAATTCGCCTCAACGTGCGGCCGTCTGCAAGGTATTCCGTAGGGGCGCAGCATGCTGCGCCCGGCACCAATGCTTGGCAACCACTCCGTCTCTGGCTGGGTTCGCTCTTCGTACCGCCGGCTCGTCCTGAGCGCAATCGAAGGGCGTCCTCGCCGGCTCTTTTGACTCTACCCACTCCGGTGCGGCAATCGCTAATACAAGTCGTCAGGGCACGGCTTTAGCCGTGCCGAAGAACAGCACATCCTCAGGGGTTTTAACCCCTGAGGCCCGCTCGCAAACCGATTACGCCCTGCCCTATGCAGCCCTAGCTAGCCCCTGCCATTTTCGACAGCGGCTTCTCCTCCGCATGAATCCCGCTAACAATCTCCGCCAGGAACCACGTCCGCCGTTCCGTCTGGTCGATCCAAACCTCAATCAAGCTAGCCGTAGCGACATCATTGTGCTTCTCGCACACCTCATGCGCCGCGCGGAAAAACCGTGTCAGCG
>DATNLC010000040.1:0-7545 GCA_035603075.1 Candidatus Acidiferrales bacterium
CCGCTCGAAAACATGGGCGCACAGATGGTCCGCGAAGTTGCTTCGAAGACCTCTGACGTGGCTGGTGACGGCACCACCACAGCAACCGTGCTCGCACAAGCCATCTTCCGCGAAGGCGTGAAGACGGTGGCAGCCGGCGCAAGCCCGATGGCACTCAAGCGCGGCATCGAAAGGGCCGTGGAAGTTTGCGTCGAAGAAATCAAGAAGTTCCACAAGGACGTGAAGGGCGAGATGATCGCGCAAGTCGGCACGATCAGCGCCAATAACGACCGTCACATCGGCGGAATCATTGCCGAAGCGATGAAGAAGGTCGGCAAGGACGGCGTCATCACCGTGGAAGAATCCAAGACCATGGAAACGACGCTGGAAGTGGTCGAAGGAATGCAGTTCGACCGCGGCTACCTCTCGCCTTACTTCGTCACCGATCCCGAAAGAATGGAATGCGTGCTCGAAGACGTTCGCATTCTCATCCACGAAAAGAAAATCAGCTCGATGAAGGACTTGCTTCCTCTTCTCGAGCAGATTGCCAAGATGGGCAAGCCGCTATTGATCATCGCAGAAGACGTCGAGGGTGAAGCGCTCGCGACACTCGTGGTGAACAAGCTCCGCGGCACGCTGCAGTGCGCTGCAGTGAAGGCTCCCGGCTTCGGCGACCGTCGCAAGGCCATGTTGGAAGACATCGCCACGCTGACGGGCGGCAAGGCCATCACGGAAGATCTCGGGATTAAGCTCGAGAACGTGAAGGTCGAAGATCTCGGCCGCGCCAAGAAAGTTACCATCGACAAGGACAACACCACGATCGTTGAAGGCGGCGGGAAATCCAGCGAGATCGAAGGCCGCGTTCGCCAGATTCGTACCCAAGTCGAAGACACCACCTCCGATTACGACCGCGAGAAGTTGCAGGAGCGGTTGGCCAAGCTGGTGGGCGGCGTCGCCGTGATTAAAGTCGGCGCTGCTACCGAAACCGAGCTGAAGGAAAAGAAGGCTCGTGTTGAGGACGCCATGCACGCCACACGCGCGGCTGTCGAGGAAGGTATCGTTCCCGGCGGCGGCGTAGCTCTCGTTCGCTGCATCTCGGCCCTCGAAAAGCTCAAGCTGCACGATGACGAAGCCATCGGCGTCAACATCGTGAAGCGCGCTCTCGAAGAGCCCATGCGTCAAATCGTTCACAACGCCGGCAGTGAAGGCGCTGTGGTCGTAGGCCGTATCCGCGAATCGAAAGACGACAACTTCGGCTTCAACGCCGACACCGGCGAGTACGGTGACCTGGTCAAGGCTGGCGTGATCGACCCGGCCAAGGTAACTCGTCTCGCTCTGCAAAACGCTGCTTCCATAGCCGGCCTGATGCTCACCACCGAAGCTTTGGTGGCCGACATCAAGGAAGACGAAAAGAAGGGCGCAGGAGCAGGAGCCGGCGGCGGTATGCCCGGCGGCGGCGGTATGGGCGGCATGTACTAAACCCATCGGGCCGATCCGCTCGGTCGTTCATTTCAAACACTTACAAAGGGCGTCCGGTGCAACCCACCGTGACGCCCTTTTCTTTGGTTTCAATGTAGCGCCGCGGCCTTTAGCGCGGCACTCTTGCATCCAATTTTCGGAAAACTATACACACCTCGTCGACCGCTATCTCCAGTCTGCAGGGGCGGCACCGGGATCTGTTCGATGGCCTCTCGCCAGTTCCTCTGCCAGACCGTCCAGGCTTTGCGACCAGCCCGCTTCCATTCCGGCCAGGTATGCGACGGCATAATCGACCATAGCGGTAGCGCGCACTCGTAGTGTGAGTTTCGTTTTGCCGCCTTCCTCAGCAAACGTTACGGTCGCGAGCCCCGCGAGAATGACGTTGCCGTCTTTGTCCGTCGCGTCACTGGTGAAAACCAGCCGTTCGGGCTTTACGATCTCGCGATACACACCGCGACCGGGATACTCTGCGCCATCGGGCCCGCGCATGACGATGCGCCAAGCACCGCCGACACGCACGTCCAGCTCGCAGACTGAATTCGTAAACATTTTCGGACCATACCACTCCTTCATGATCCTAGGATCCGTCCACGCTTTGAACACAAGCTCTCGCGGCGCGTCAAACACTCGCGTGATAACAACCTCGCGCTCCTTGTCTCCCGCGACGTAGCTGTTTTTCCCGCTCATCGTCGGCAAATGCTCGCCGAGGCGATCCAAGGTTTCCTTCGCTCCTTCCACGACCCCATACGTCTTGACGATTTGTTCCATCGCTTCGGCTGACGGGAAAAGCATCCGCAAAGTCAGTTTGGTTTTGTCTCCTTGCGCCTCGAAAGTCCACGTTTGTTCGAGTTGATGAACGGGATCACCCTCTTTGCCGCCCGTAAGTGTGTACGAGATACGTTCGTGCTTCACCACCTCGATGAACACGTGTTTGCTGGGGTAAGTACCGTCGGGACCGTGCATTGTTTGTCTCCAGATTCCGCCAGGTCTCAAGTCCATGTCGTGAATCGTGGTGGTGAACCCGCGCGGCCCCCACCATTGCGACACGTGTGCTGGTTCCGTCCACGCTTTCCACACAAGTTCGCGAGGCGCATCAAACACCCGCGTGAACACCAGTTCGCGGTCCTTACTTTCTGCCATGCTGCTTGTTGCGGCCATGTTTTTTCTCCTTAGCTTTTAGCACCTGAAGATAATCGTCCAGCCGATCGAAACTCTCCGTCCAGAACCGCCGGTATTCCGCTATCCAGTCCGCGACATCCTTCAGCGGCGCCGCTTCCAGCCTGCAAGGCCGCCACTGCGCGTCGCGACCGCGCGCGATCAACCCCGCTCGCTCCAAAACCTTCAGGTGCTTCGACACTGCGGGCAAACTCATCTTGAACGGCTCAGCCAACTCCGTAACGGTCACTTCGCCCGCTGCAAGCCGCGCCAAAACCGCCCGCCGCGTAGGATCAGCCAGCGCAGCAAAAGTCGTACTCAGTCGATCAGAGTCCATTTGTATTTAACCTATAGGTTAAATACAACACCCGCGCTTTCTTGTCAAGTATTTCTGTAACAGCTCAGTCAGTGACACAAGAAGTGACGGCAGATCGCGCGGCTACTTCTGTAACTCCGCGGTAGCGTTGAGGATGATGTGCAGCGGAGCGACTTGCGCGGGCTTGGCGTATCGGTTCACCAAAAATCGTTGGCCGTCCTTAGTTACATCATAGGAAAACTGATCTGTTGAAGAAACCTGAGCCCGAAGCTGAGTCCGGAACAACGGCGCGGGGTTGCCGGCAGCGAAACTTCCATCACTACTGACCGGTACCGCCGTCAGCGTGCTCCCGGCTCCGATATAGAAAATCTCTTTGCCATCGCCTCGCCAGCGAGGCTCGGTTCCCCCTCCTCGCGATACCTGCCACTTTCCGGCCGCTGTGGGATAGGTGGTGACGTAGATCTCCCAGTCGCCCGACTCATTCGATGCATAAGCCACCCACTTGCCATCCGGAGAAATCTGGCCATTGCTCTCGCTCGTCTTCGTCGTGAGAAACCGCGTCATTTTGGCGCCTGATGTGGAAATCAGCACCAGCTGAGATCCTCCCTCAGCGGGCTGCAAGGTGCAGAGCAGTTCCTTACCGTCGAGCGACCAGGAGTTCGGAGCGAAGTCCTCAGAAGAATGACCATTTTCTTGGGCAGAGAAAATTGACTTGGCGGGCTGCAAGCCTTTCGCCTGTTTGACGAAGACATTTGTATCGCTGACTTGTAAGGAGCGATAGGCGATCAACGAGCCGTCACGCGACCAGACACCTCCCACATCTTCGGAGGCATCGAAGGTAAAACGCGAATTGGTACCGCTCTTGAAATCGTTCAGCCAAACATTAACGTTGTTTGCTTTTGCATCCGCAATGTCCATTGCCAGTCGGCTATCGTCGGGCGACAATGTGGGATTCGACAGAACTCCGATATCGCCCACGGTGCCTAGTTCCTTCCCGGTTCGTCCGTACCAGGTGAAGACCGAGAGCGCGGCACCGAGAGTCGAGCTGTAAACCACCGTTCCGTTCTCTGCCACGGAAAACGCGCCCCAGAAGACGGACGGCTGAAAACCGACCAGATCGGCGACGAGCAGAGAATCGCCTGCCACCGTTCCCTTGGAGACGTCCAGCTGAGTCGCACGCAGCGAGTTCTTATCATCCAGATAATATAAGTAACCGTTCGCGTAGCCCGGATTCGAGAACCCTAAAGGCGCCACTCTCTTCGCCTCGCCCTTGAGCGAACCGAGATAAATTCCCCCGTGACTGTCTTCCGCCGTGTTCACGAAAGTCACAGCTGTGAACAGGAAGTGTTCGCCGTCGGGCAAAAAGACCGGCCAGCGGTGCGAGACAATGTTTGCTGCGTCGAATATTTTTTCAGTGAGCGGAACGAGATTGCTTCCGTCCGCATTCACCGACCACAGCCATCCGGAGGCCTGCGGCGAGAAGACAATGACTCCGCGGCGTCCCCAACTCCCACCGCGTCCGCTTGTCGCGGTGCCCAGAACTTGCGGAGCCCCGCCGGAAATCGCAATTTTTTTCAACTTACCGTCGGCAAAAAATCCCACATAGGCATCATCGGGCGACCAGAACGGATAACTGGCGCCGTCAGTGCCCGGCAGGACGGATACCGCCGAAGAACCGACACGTTGCACGCTCACTTTGTTGGCGCCGGAAACTGGATCCGGTGAGACAAACGCCAGCATGCGACCATCCGCCGAAAGCACCATATGGCTCATTTCTTCCCGGAGCGGGATGGAAAATTCAAAGCGCTCCGCCGGAGCCGGATGTGGCCTGAACAAGTAGGCGAGGGCTCCCACTGCGAGAAGCGTGCAGACCACAGAAGCCAGGATGACGTTCGCCGTTTTTCGCCGTGACGAAGTCCGTTCGACCGCCGGCTGCGCCTGCTGCGAAATTCCGCTCGATTCCCGAATCCAGTCGAACTCCAGCTTCAGGTCATGCGCGCTTTGCGGGCGTTCGTCGGGGTCTTTGGCCAGGCATGCTTTGACGATGTGTTCGAGCAGCAGCGGCGTCATGGGCTGCAAATCGCGCATGGGCGGAGGCTCTTCCTTCAAAATGGCGGCGATCAAGCTCGCGTGGCTCTGTGCCGCGAACGCTTTCTTCCCTGTCGCCATTTCATAGAGCATGGCGCCGAAGGAAAAAATATCGCTGCGCACGTCCACCGCTTTGCCTTCCAGCTGCTCCGGCGACATGTACTGCATCGTGCCGACGATCGTTCCTTTTGTAGTTAACGGCTGGCTCACTGTCGGTGAAGAGTCGACATCGCCCTGAAAAATCTCTCCGCCTTTCGCGAGGCCGAAGTCCAGCAGCTTGGCCCCTGACTTGGTCAGCATCACATTGCCGGGCTTCAGGTCGCGATGCACGATTCCCTGGCGGTGCGCTCTATCCAAAGCGTCCGCGATCTGCGACGCATATCGCAACAGATCCGCCGTGGGCAACGGACCCTTCTCAATTCGCGCCGCCAGCGTTTCGCCTTCGAGATACTCCATCACCAGATACTCAATTCCGTCCTGGTTGCCGACATCGTAAAGCGCGCAGATGTGCGGATGGTTCAGGCTGGAGACCGCGCGAGCCTCGCGTTCAAATCGCTGGCGAACTTCGGGTGTGTCGGCTACTCCCTGCGTGAGAACCTTGATCGCGACGGTGCGGTCCAGCCGCGTGTCCCGCGCTCGATACACTTCGCCCATTCCGCCTGCGCCTTTCAGCGCGACGATTTCGTAGGGCCCTAGTTTGGTTCCGGGAACAAGTGGCATGCGTGGCCGAGATTATAACCCTGGAAAACCCTTGCAAGATACCGCGACGTCGTGAGCGAGCGAAAATACCTCGTCGCGTGTTATTATCGCGCGCGAAACATGATCCGCACCCGCGCCTTCGCCGCACTCGCAACACTCTGTCTCTCTTGCGTGCTAGCCTTCGTTCCAGCGATTCAGGCGCAAACAAACGATCCGCAATCCGCAGCTGCGTCGCGCGCCATCGTGCTCCACGCCGCGCGATTGCTCGACGTCGAAACGGGCCACTTCACCACTCCCGGCGAGATTCTGGTCCAAGGCGGCCTGATCGTAGAAGTCGGCTCCAAAGTGAATCGTCCCCACGCCTCCGAGTTCATCGATCTCGGCGACGCCACCCTCCTCCCCGGTCTCATCGACGCGCACGTCCACCTTTTCCTGCATCCCGGCGCGGAAGATTTGCAGACCGTTCAAGAATCCGTTCCGCAACGCACGATTCTCGCTTCGCTCGCCGCTCGCGACGATCTTCTCGCAGGATTCACCGCCGAACGCGACATGGGCACCGAAGGCGCAGGCTCCGCCGATACCGCCGTCCGCAACGCCATCAACCAGGGCCTGATTCCCGGACCGCGCCTGCGCATCAGCGGCAACGCCATCAGCATTCTCGGCGGCCACGAAGACGCTATCGGTTACAACCCCGAGCAGCGCGTCCTCGGGAACGCGACTTACGCGAACAACGACGCAGAACTTGTCACCGCAATTCGCGCCGAACTGAAAGAAGGCGCTGACTTCATCAAGATTTACGAGACCGGCCCGGACAAGGTCGTCGACGGCCGTCTCAACACGCCCTATCAGTACACCGAAGAAGAACTTGCCACCGCAGTCCGCGAAGCTGCCCGCACGGGCAACCGCGTCGCAGTGCACGCGACCGGCGAGCCCGGCACGCTTTACGCTGCGCGCGCAGGCGTGGAATCCATCGATCACGCGATTCAACTCAGCGACGAAACCATGCGCCTGATGCGCGAAAAACAAATCTTCGCCGTACCTACTTTCACCATCTTCGAATATTTCGCGGACCACGCCGCGACGCCAGCGCAGGGAGCACGCGAGCATCGGATGCTCGATCTACACGCGCAGGAGTTCAAAAAACAGCTCGCCGCCGGCGTGCCCATGGCCGTCGGCTCCGACGTCGGCCCGTTTCCCCACGGCACGCAGGCCCGTGAATTTGTTTTAATGGTGAAATTCGGAATGTCGCCACTCGCCGCGCTCCAAGCCGGAACGCTGAATGGCGCAAAATTGCTAGGCTGGCAAAATCAAATCGGCGCGCTGAAGCCCGGCTTCGACGCAGACATCATCGCCGTCCCCGGCGACCCACTCCAAGGCATCTCCGCGCTGCAAAAAGTCTCCTTCGTCATGAAGAACGGCATCGTCTACCGCAAGTAGCACACGCAACGAAAGGTACTATGGCCGCAACGTCAAGAACCGGACCCTTCCAAACAGCGAAGAGATCCGGCACCCCCGCGAGTTTCAGTCGTGCTTGAAGCAAACTCCGGTGCCGCGCGGAACGGTTGGCCACCGGCCAGAAGCGGGTAGAAATGCATGCGGAAAGCTTGTTGGTAGAAGCGACGCAAGTAGCGGTGCGCTGCGATCCGCAGATGCGTTCAGAGTATTTGCATCGCTGCCACAGGAAAGCAAAGGGAGTGGCCAAAGTGGCAGCGGCCAGGAAGTTGGCGATTCGACTCTACTGGATGCTACGCACGAATCGAGGGTATCCAGAAGTCGTTCGTGTCGAGAGCAGCTCGCGGGTGCCGCTGGTCAGCGCAAGCTAGACCGAA
>DATNLC010000052.1:0-12349 GCA_035603075.1 Candidatus Acidiferrales bacterium
GCCGGTCGTAAAACTCCAAACAAAATTGGCCGCCAGCGCGTTGCCGGTTGCGCTTTGCGCCGACGTGCTAATCGTGCCGGTGTATTGGGTACTGGGCAGCAAATTCGCTGTGGGCGCGAACGTTGCCGTGTTGGTCGCCGCCACATATGTCACCGCTCCCGGAACAGCGGCTCCTCCCGCACCCGCCACCGCCACCGTGAACGTTCCCGCGGCCATGACTGTCGTGGGACTCATCGCTTGACTGAATGTCGCCGTAATTTTCTGACTTATCACTACGTTCCTTGCGCCGTTCAGTGGATTCGTTGAAATTACGGTCGGGATCGCGCCGGTCGTGAACATCCATACAAAATTGCTTGCCAGGCTATTTCCACGAGGATTTTCTGCTCCGGTCGTAATCGTCGCGGTGTATAGCGTGCTGGGGGCGAGAGCTGCCATGGGAGTAAACGACGCTGTGGTTCCGGAGAACGTGACCGTGCCGCCAACAAGAGTTCCACCGGGGCCTGCAACCGTAAATGTTGACGCATTTATCGTCGTCGCATTCATGGCCTCGTTGAAACTCGCGGTAATTACTTGCGTTATCGGTACGCCGGTAGCGCCATTGGCAGGCGTTGTGGCAGTGACTGTGGGAACCACAGGAATTCTCTTAGTTGTCCCGCATCCAGCCACAAGGCTGGTTACCACAAATGCCAGGACACAAGTCATTCGAACCGTTGCGTTTTGCATCAGCTTCTCCTATTTAGCTAGCGGAAGAGTCCCTACACACCGTTCCATCAGCGCCTCGTATAGGCGTTCCCAATGAAGCAGGCAGGTTGTTGGCGGCAAAAGTGCTCACTCTCGCCACAACAGGATGTGGATTCCAGAGGCCACTCGAAAATTACGTTTTCGAGTTCTCCGTTCCACAATTGCTCACTGGAGATGACATGCATGCAAAATCCGGGCCAAAGGCAATTTATGGTTCTTCGTTCTGAAGGATGCAAAGCAATGGAAGGCTAGTTCGTTGATTTCAAAGGCAAGAAAATTGAATCCTGTCGTGAAAATCAGAAAACACTTTTATTTCGCAGTTCAAGTTTGTTCCAAATGGGGAATAGAACAGAGCCATTTCCGGATCGTGTCTCGGTCTGATTTTCGGCCTCTTCTCACAATTTTCCACCCGCGACGCTTGGAACCAGCACTGAAACGTATTCTTTGAGAGCCTACGAAGATTCTTCAGCCCTCGGTAGTTTTGCAGCGCAGCGCACAGCTTTCCTATTCGGTGTTTTTCAATTTGCGGAAGAAAATGTTTGGTAGCGCTAACGGGAATCGAACCCGTATTTCAGCCTTGAAAGGGCCGCGTGCTAACCGTTGCACCATAGCGCCGAGGGTTACTTCGCTTTTCAGAGTTTAACGTACTCGCGCACTTTTACCAACGCTTCGCATCTTCACCGCACAAGGCATCTTCTCGATTTTCGCGCGCCGAGGGAAGCCGCTTTTCGCACACCGCGTGGGAGGGGTGCGATTGGGCAACCCAAAAATTAGTTTCCGCGCCAACTCCGCCGGAATGTTGCAGAATTGCCCAAAGAGGGATGGGAATATGCATAAGCATCGCCCTCTGCAACTGGCACCTACCCAGCCTGATACGCCGCAGGAAGAGGCGCCTATCCAGTCGTAGGCGCAACGCAATTCCATTCCTTGGAAGATCGACGCCGGCGCTCGGGCAAAATATTTCCGACGCGCGCTCGCGAAGATGCAGGAGGGTCAGGTGATCGAAGCCGCGACAAAACAGATGGGCCAAGTCGTCGACGGGAAATTTCGCCTCGGCCAGTTCGTCGGTGGGAACGAGCGCAGCTCCGTATTTTTGACGGACTATGACGGCCAGGAAGTTCCGAAGGCCGCGATCAAGCTAATCCCCGCGGATTCGGTCGACGCCGCCGCGCAACTCGGCCGCTGGAAACACGCCGCGAAACTTTCGCATCCTCACCTCATTCGCATCCTTGCGATGGGACGCTGCGAACTCGACTCCACGCCCATGCTCTACGTCGTCATGGAGTACGCCGAGGAGAATCTCTCCCAGGTGGTTGCGCGCAGAGCGCTAGAGCCTGCGGAAGCGCGCGAAATTCTCGGCCCCGTGGTTGACGCGCTCGCCTACGTTCACGCGAGCGGCTTCGTGCATTGCCGCTTGAAACCCGCGAATATCATGGCCGATAACGATCTTCTGAAAATTTCCAGCGATGGACTTTGCCGCATCGGCGAATCGAGCGGCAGTCCGGGCCAGCCGGGACCTTACGATCCTCCCGAAGCGGCCGGCGGAAGAATTTCACCGGCTGGCGATGTGTGGTCGCTGGGCATGACGTTGGCCGAGGCGCTCACTCAGCGCCTGCCGGTGTGGGAGCGAACTAACCAGGCGGAACCGGGGTTGCCGTCCAACTTGCCTCCGGAGCTTCTCGACCTCGCGCGCCATTGTTTGCGCCGCGACCCGCAACTGCGCTGGACCGTCGCGGACATCGCCGCTCGCCTGCAACAAAATTCGCCCGCGCCCGCCCGGCAAATAACGCAAACTCCGCAAACTTCGTTCGCCAGCCCGCGGACTATCGCCGTCGCGGTTGTGGCTGTTCTCGCGCTCGTGGCGATCATCGTTGTTCCGAAGTTTTTCCGGCGCAACTCGCAAACTCGGCCCGCCGCTCCCGTTGCAGCCGAGCAGCCGGCGGTCCCAGCAGCAGTCCAGCCGAAACCAGCCGCGAAGCCGACACCGCAACCAGCCGCGCCCGTCGCGAAAACCGTGCGGCCTCCCGCGGTCAAGCTCGCGCCAAAGCCCATCGAGAAAGAATCAGTCGCGAGCAATCCCGCTCCGCCGCCGGCCCCGGCACGATCCGCGACGCCACCCGCGACACCATCCAACACCGGCGTTGTGCGCGGCCGCGTCGTCCAGCAAATCTTGCCTGACGGGACGCAAAAGGCGAGAGACACCATCCGTGGCAAGGTTCGCCTCAGCGTGAAAGTTCGCGTGGACGAATCAGGCAGCGTGACGGAAGCGTCGCTTGCCGCTCCCGGGCCCAGCCAATATTTTGCCGACCGCGCTTTGAGAGCGGCGCAGCTTTGGAAATTTGCGCCGGCGAAAATGGACGGCCGCAGCGTCCCCAGCGAATGGCTCCTGCGTTTCGAGATCGATCCGGCAGCCATCAACGTTTATCCCACGGAGACCAATCCGTAGCGCACCAACCCGCAGCGCACAAATCCTCATCCGTAGCGCGCCGACGCGAACTCATGCCGCATTTTCCCCCGCAGCAGCAGTTTGAGCCGGCTTCTCGGGCGGATTCATAATCATCAGCGGCCCATCGATCGAACGAACGCGCAAGTCCCGCTGCGGAAACGGCATCTCGATTTTCTTTTCACGGAACACGCGAAGAATTTCCGCGCACAGATCGCTCTTCAGTAGGCCAACGTCGTTTCGCAGCATGCCGGCTCGGTCCATGGTGGTCGTGGTGGAAACGCGCAGGTTGATGTTCACACTGTTGTCGCCAAAACCGGTGACCATCACCATCGCCTCGGGGTCCGGCAGCACCTGCTTGTTGCGTTTTGCGATGTCCAGCAGCACCTCGCGCACCATATCGAAATCGCTGTCGTAAGACACTCCCAGCGGAATTGACATTCTCACCGTGGGATCGTTCGCGGTCCAGTTTGCCACTCGTGTGTTGATGAATTCGGAGTTCGGCACGATGATCACTTCATTGTCGAACGTTCGCACCCAAGTGCCGCGCGCACCGATGCGAATCACTTCTCCATGCGTGGTGCCTACGTCGATAAAATCGCCCAGCTTGATCGGCCCTTCCCACAGAATCACGATACCGGCCACGAAATTGGCGACGATATTCTGCAATCCGAATCCGATGCCCACTCCCAACGCGCCGCCCACCACCAGCAGGCTGCGTAAATTCACGCCGGTCGAGTCCAGGCCGATAATCAAGCCCAGCAGAAAAATCAAGTAGCCGGCCGCGCGCACGAACGCATATTGCTGTCCGCGGTCCATCGACGTGTGCGTGAGCACTCGCCGGGACAGGAAGCCTCGGAACAATCGCGAAAAAAGTGACAACGCGATCAGGAACACCGTGCACTTGATCAGAAAGAGCGGCGTCACCGGTATATTTCCAATGGTAAAAAGCGGCCATTGCAGGAATGCCCGCACGCCCGCGCTCAGCATGTTGAATAAGGACGTGGATTGCGGCCGCCGCCAAAGTCCCCAGCCCAGCAATCCCGCAAGCACCACACTCGCAAAAACAATAATCCGATTTTCCCAACTCATTTTCATTTGCCTGCTCCTTTTTATCCTGAGCCTCGCGAAGGGTTGGTTCACCCTGAGGCTGCTGCGGCGTCCCAAGGGCCGCGGATCGGGTGATCCGTTTTCCGGAGCAGCATATCGCGAAGCCCCGGCAAGAAAAACAGCAGGCTTGTTAATGCGCAGCGGCCTTCGATTCTCGAAGGCGTTGCGCACATTCGGTCTCCTCACCTTTTGCGCTGAATTACCTGCGCAAGCAATTGGTTCAAAGTTCTCGATTAGAACAGGTTCGTTTTGTTTGTTTTCAGCGAGTTGCGGCATGTCCTAATTCCACGTGTTCTCGATTAGAAACGATGTGTTTTCGCGAAAGGCTAATGTGTGTTCTGGCCCCGGTTAGAAAATTTTCTGTCGTTTGTTTTGAGCGAGTTACGTCGATTTCTGTTTGTGGGGCAGAACCGGTTAGAAATGGCCAAAATAGGGGCGAAATTAAGGGATTTTTTGACGCTGGGGAGCTTGGGGTTGCGGGCTGACAGAATGGCGGGATTGCGATTTGTTGAAGCGTTCGACGATGTTTTATATTGATCACGAGCGACGGTAGCACGTGATTTGAAGAAACTCAAGGACGTGGATGTGTGAGCATACGTCCGGGAGCGGCCATATTCCCATTTTGGGAATGCGGTAAGGTTGGAGATGAAGGCGCAGAAAAGATTCGGCACCTCCCCCGAGTTTCAGTCGTGCTTGGGCGAACTCGGGTTCCGCGCGAACGTTTGCGGCGCAGAAGAGCACGACGTTTAGCGGGGAGATTTCAGACCGATACTGCGCGAAAGCCGGGTCGCACGAGTCGATGATGAAGACGCATGACGTGAAAACTATTGAAGAGTGTATTCCTGCTTGCGTGAAAGCGGGAGGAAAGTACGTTCTGGTCGACTCGGCGAATAACGCGGTGTACGCGTTGGACGATCAGCAAAAGCCCGCTGCGTTTGCTCGACAGAAGGTGAAAGTTACCGGGACTTTCGACAAAGCTGCGCAAACTATTCACGTTGAAAATATCGAGCGGGAAAAGTAGGCGAGGAGCGAGACGATGCGCGCGTTTGCTGTTCGCAAGTTTGGTGAAGCGCCGACGATACTGGACCTGCCGATCCCGTCGGCGGACGGCGCGGTTCTGATACGCGTGAAGTGTGCCGGGGTGAATCCGATCGACTACAAACTGGTCGAGAGGCTGACGGCGGCTTCCACATTTCCTTTTGTGTTGGGCGCGGATTTTGCGGGCGTGGTGGAAAGCGTGGCGGCGGGAGAGCGCGATTTCCGCGTCGGCGACAGAATTTTCGGAATGTCGCGGACGCATGGCGCGTATGTCGATCAGACAGCGGTGGTGCCGGGCGCGAAGACAGAACCGCTGGCGCACATTCCCGATGGCGTTACTGACGAACAAGCTGCCGCGTTGCCGATCCCGGGAATCACTGCGCTCGCGTCACTCAACTTGCTGGGCTTTTCGGCGGGGCAGCGCGTTGTTGTGATGGGCGCGACGGGCGGCGTTGGCGGGTACGCTGTGCAGATGGCGCGAGCTCGCGGCGCGCACGTTATCGCGACGGTTCGTGGCGACGCGGACGAAGCGCGGAAACTGGGCGCGGAAGAAGTTTACGACTCGAAAGCGGTGGACGTCATCAAAGCGATCCACGCAGCTCACCCTGAAGGCGTGGACGGCGTGTTCGACCTGATCAACGGCAAGGACGTAATCGGGCGCGACGCTGAGATTCTCAAGGCTGGAGGCAGCGTGGTCTCGACGGTTTATGCGGCGGACGAAAAGTGGTTCGCTGAGCGCAAAATTACGGCGCACAATATTTCGTCGACGAACAATCCGTTGTCAACGCCGGACGGGCTGAACCAGGTGATGCGCTTGCTCGCGGACGGCACGATCACGGCGCGCGTTCGTTCGATCGTAGGACTCGACGGCGCGGCGCAGATTATCGAGAAGCTTCGCAACGGCGGGTTACGCGGCAAAGCGGTGATCCGGCTGTAGCGCGGCCTTTCACTCGGAGAGAAATTGCGAAGCGCGCGGCTAGTCGATGGTGCGCCGCTAGTTGATGCGGCGGATGGCGGGGCCGTCTTTTTGCCCCGGAGTGCGCGCGCCGTGGTCGTGCAAAATTGCTGCGGCGCGATTGGCGGACGGCTCGTCGGGCGTGCGAACGATGATTACCGCGCCGCCCTGCTTGACGTGAGTGGCGTAAAACTCTTGTTCGCCGATGTAGTTGGGCTGCTCGCCGGAAAGATCGCGCACCTCAGGTTTTTCCAGTGGGCCGCCCGCGCCGAACAAACGCGCAAGCCAGTTGTGATGCGGCTCAGCGAGTTTGGTGGATGGCTCACCGGGAGTGTCTGCGGTGCGCGCGTCATCATCGATATCGCTGATCACTTCCACTTGCCCGCCGCTGATGCCGGCTAACTCGAGATCTTGAACGGCGGCTTCCGCATCCCCGTAGCTGCCCAAAATTCCGACAATCGCGTACTGCATGTCCGAACCTCCCGAAACCTGCGCCACCCCGAAAGCTTCAGCGTCGAAAAAAACGAGCTAGTGGCAACTGGCGTCGTCGGTGAACGCGCCGCTCACCAGCATGGAATTCAGGAACTGGCTGCAAGAGCGGATTTTCGCGAGAGCGGTGTCGTTCTTCAAGGCGTCAGGATCAATAGTGGACGCGCCGTTCAGATTCGCGCGGGCGGCGAGAACGCTGTTCGACCAACTCGTGAGATTGTCAGCTTCGTTGCGCAGGAGTTGGACAGCGCTGCGGTCGGCGTCGGTGGTCGCAGCGACTTCTGCCTGGGCTAGATCCTCCTGCGTCTGGTCGCGATAGCTCTGCGCCCATTCGTCGCCGAGCGCCAAGCCGTGCGTGATCATAGCCGAGATGGCTCCGCGCCACTCGCGCATATCGGCGACGGTCGCGATGGCAGTGCTTGCGAACGTGCGCGATAGGCCGGAAGGCGGCTGGACGACAGCTGGAGCCGGCGCAGCAGCAGGCACAGCCGCAGCAGCGGGAGCTTCGGCGGCAGCAGCGGACGTAGCAACAGGTGTGGCAACGCCGACCGGACCGACTACGGGCACGGCCGCAACATTAGGGGTAGCGGCAACAGGAGAGCTGGCGGCCGCAACAGGAGTGGTGGAGGGAGGCGCAGGGGTGGTGCTCGATGCGGGAATCGTCAGCACGACGCGATTGGGCTCGATGAAGACGGTGCCATTGGTTAGCTCGGCCAGAGTTTCTACGTCGACGTAAGAGTGGCCGTCGATCTGGCGAACTGTGGTGTCGACGGACTTTCCATTTACGACGAGCGTCTTGTTAGGCGCGTTTTGAGCGTACAGACCGCCCGCGAGGGCCAGCGCAAATCCCAGCGAGATGCAGAATCTAAAATTGTGATGTTTGTTCATAATGTGCGATCCACCGAGATTTCCACTTTGAGTTCGGAAGCTAGCAACATTGTACACCGACGCGGTTTCCGATGAGGAAGTCTCGCCGTTGAGGGTGGCGTCAATTGGTATCCAGAAGGGGAGACAGCGAAGCTGAACTTGCGGGCGCGTATTTCGTCTGGGCGCGGCAAGCAGTCGGAGCGAACCATTTATTTCGCAATTAAAAAAGGGCGGACCCGAAGGCCCGCCCTTAGTCTATGAATGGAATGAACTTTTTCTATCTCGACTTTCCACCCTGACAATTTCTCTCGTGCTCTCTTACTTCCGGCTGCGAGCCGAATGGCCTTCCACACTTGCTACAGCGAATTTGGTCTGACATTTGTCCTGCTCCTTTGAGCTGGGACTTAGCTCTCGGTAGAGAGTCGTTCATACTTAGGCTGAAACGTTGTTTTGACGCTTCTGCGCACATGCATTGGCCAGCGCCGAAATTCTGCGACTAATGAGGAGTTGCCGCTATAGGGGGATCGCAGTAATTGTTTAGAGGAGACGCCCGTACGAATGCAGCTTGCAACGTCCATCGCGAATTTCGAGCTCATACAAGAAGTCATCCGCGAATGGAATTCGTTTCGAAGCGAATCCAATGCAGTGCATTTCCAAACTTCGAGTAACCGTGGTAGCGTAAAGCTTGAGATTTTGTGTCGCGAGTAAGTGAAGGAGAACTGAATTGGCGCAATTAATGAGGACTTCGAACCCGGCTTTGAACGAGCAGGCATTTCAGGGAGCCGGCGTCGCCAGCGGCGAGGCCATGACGCTGCAAGGCACGGTGAATAAAACCGGGGCGTTGTTGATTTGCGCGATTGCGACTGCAGCTTACACCTGGAATGTTTTCAATCGTAGTCAGTCGCCGGACTCGGTAATGGGCTTGGCGATATTCGGCGGTATCGGCGGATTCATTGCCGCGCTGGCTACAATTTTCAAGAAAACGTGGGCGCCGGTGACGGCTCCCATCTATGCCTTGCTTGAGGGACTTGTGCTGGGCGGAATTTCCGCGATGTTCGAATTGCGTTTTCATGGCATCGCGATTCAAGCGGTGAGTTTGACGTTCGGGACTCTCATTGTCCTGTTGCTGGCCTACCGTTCGGGGCTGATTCCGGTGACAGAGAAGTTCAAGATGGGAGTGGTGGCTGCGACAGGCGGGATCGCGGTCTTCTATTTGTTGTCCATCGTTCTGGGCTTTTTCGGGGTTCACTTCACGACAATTAACGCAGCGGGACCGATTGGCATCGGATTCAGCGTAGTTGTCGTGATCGTCGCATCGTTAAATCTGGTGCTGGATTTTGATTTCATCGAGAGCGGAGTTCGAGCTGGCGCGCCTAAATATATGGAGTGGTACGCGGCGTTCGGTCTAATGGTGACGCTGATCTGGCTGTACTTCGAAATTCTTCGTTTGCTGTCGAAGTTGCGGAGCCGCAACTGACATTGTTCTTCCCCGCTCGTGCAGACTGTCGCGAGTGACTGGAGAGGTAGCTCACCTCCTCAACGGTAACATTTCCACCCCGAAAAATTAGCGGAGCCATTTTTTGACTCTTCCCTCATCGCTTAAATCATAGAGCAAAATGCACTTAGGGTTCTTGGAGCATGGCCTGTCAAGTGCAACATCACAGGCAGATTCCAACGTCGGCCTGCTTGTTCTCGGGCGACCCAAAGGTGCGAGCGTGAGACAGCCGGATCTGAGTTCCCAGTATCAAGAGCCGCGCGGTAATAGCCAGCGCGGATTTTCGATGGTCGAGATGTGCACGGTTATTTTGGTGATCCTGATCGTTTCCGCCATGGCGATCATGGCTCTTCAACCCGCTCTGCGAGATGCGAGGTTCGATTCGACTATGCGGCAAGTTCTCGATCAGATGCGGCAAGCCCGCGAATATTCTATTGCGAACCGGCGCTACGTTCAGATCACGTTCCCAACGGTAGGTGCGCAGTACCAGATAGTGATGACTGAGAGAAATACCGCACCGTACGGTCCAGCAGGGGCGGGAGCTGACAAAGTGTTAAGCACCGTTCCTATTCAAGCCCCAGCCCAGTTCCTTGTGAATCCGGCTGCAGTGGACACGCCGGATAATTTCGGAAATGCGAGCGCCATTGAGTTCGAAGGGCAAAATCCAGGACCAGTGGGCGGCATGTTATTCCAAAGCGACGGTGAGTTAATAGACGGGTTGACGTTTCAACCGATTAACGGATCGATTTTCATCGGATCTCCGGGCAACGCCTTAGCGGCCCGGGCAATTACCGTCCTCGGCAGTACAGGACGAGTCCGCGCGTGGAAATACAACGGCGTGCGGTGGTTTCAATTTTGAGGGAGGCTGGAAAAATGCGGAAAACGAAGAGACATCGGCAGGCGGCGGGCTTCAGCCTTCTGGAAACGATGATTGCGCTAGTGGTTCTGGCGGTTGGTATTCTTGGACTAGCGGGGATGCTCTACGACTCATTGTCATACATGCAGGGCTCACAGGACGATTTTATCGCTCAACAGAAGGCGGAAGAAGCGGCGGAAGCGATTTTTACGGCGAAATACACAGCCAATGCGACTTTTGCACAGATATCGAACAATACCGGCGGCAACCCAGGGGGACTGTTCCTCACTGGTCCCGTGCCGCTGCTTGAGCCCGGACCTGACGGGCTTGTTGGCTCGATCAATGACGGAGGAGCTGCTCCGGCGCACATCGTTTATCCAGGCCCGGACGGAAAGCTGGGAACGCCGGACGATATTCAAGTGCCGTTGACAAATTTCACTCGCACAATCGCAATCACCAATCTAGCGAGCGAACCGCTCGGCAACGTTCGCGATGTACTGATAACGATCGACTATTCGACTGGAAGGTTTAACCGCCAATACAAGCTTGAGACATATGTGTCGGCATTCTAGCGTTCCGAGGAGTAAGGGAATGAAGCGGGAAAACGGATTTTCATTAATCGAATTGATGGTCTCGATGGCCATCTTGGTTGCCGTAATTGGGGTGGTAGTGGGCGCCCTACTCCAAGCGCAGCATGCGACTCAAGGTGTGGCGTATGAAGCGAACACGCAAGAAAATCTTCGCGCCGGAATGCATTTCATCGTTCAAGACCTGATGCAAGCCGGAGAGGGGATTCCGCAAGGAGGCGTTTCGGTGCCCTACAATGCCGCCGGAATCTCAACAATTGCGCGTCCGGGAGTGTTTCCGCCGACGGGCCCCAATTTTCCGAACCCCCCCGGGAACGGCTTCATTTTAATGCCTGCGGTTTCTCCCGGCTGGCGAATAGGGCAGGATGCGACGACCGTCAATCCGGCGACAGGCGCCGTGCTAAACGGAAATCTGCAGACCGACGTCATCAACATATTGTACGCAGACAACATTCTTCAAGACGGAGCCGGCCATTATCTCTACACCTTTCCGGTGGTGCAGGCGGCGGGCCCGGCTTGCGCAGGATTTATCGATCCCGCAGGAGCGACAGTGACGCTTGATGCAACTTGTTTTCTGATGCCCGGTCAAACGCGACCGATCACGGTTGGCAACCTGATCATGTTTCACAATTCCAACGGTACTGCGCTCGAATACGTAACGGCGGTTAATGGACAAACGATAGTGTTCGGCGGCGGCGACCCAGCGCACTTGAACGCAACAGGGCTCCCGAATGGAACCGTAGCAAATTTGAAAAATGCCGGCGGTGGTTTTCCGCCGACAAGCGTTACGAGAGTCTGGATGGTCACCTATTACATCGACTCGACGACGAATCCGTCGAGCCCGCAATTGATTCGCCAGCTGAACTATCCAAACTATCCCGCGCCGGGGATTGCTGCGGCGAATCCTCCGGCAGCCATTGCCGACAACCTCGAGAACCTCTCATTTAGCTACGACATTACGGGCTCGAATTTTCCGGGAATCGGAGTCTATCCACAGGGCCCTGGAAATGTGCCCACTCCAACGCTGCCTGATACTCCTGGGCAGATTCGCGCCGTAAACGTGTTCCTAGCGGGACGATCGGAAGAGCCCTACCGGGCGTCGAGCACGCCGCAATTTTTGCGGAACAATTTGAGCACGCAAGTGAGCATACGCAGCTTGTCATTCACAGATACCTTCACCACTGCGACGCAGCAGACAGCGCCATAGGATGCGTGAGCGCACTCGTTCCAAGAAGCTTTTTAAAGGAGATTTGCAGTGAGAACTCAACGTCAGAACGGAATCGCGCTAATAACAGCCATGATGGTGCTGATCCTGGTATCCGCCCTTGCCGTGGGAATGTGCTGGATGGTGATGACGGATCAGAGGCTGGGCGGAAATAATCAGTTCCGCGAGACGGCGTTCTATGGCGCAGAAGCGGGCATGGAGAAGCTGACCGCCGATGTGGGCAATCAATTTGCGACAAATGGCTCGCTCTCCACCGCGAATATGATCACTATAGCCGGGACTCCTCCTACAATTCCGGGCATTCAATTTCAGAATGCTTCGGGTACTTCGACGTATCAGATTCTATGCGGGACGCCACTTGTCAGTCCGTGCGTTCCGGTCTCACAAAACGCGACGATGCTGCCGCCCAGTCCGTATGCCGGTATGCAGGGACTGATTACTCCCTTCACGCTGGAAGTTGCGGCCCAGTCAATAAGCTCGGGCGCGGAAGTGAAGTTGCAGCGTCAAGTACAGGTGGTAGCGATTCCTGTGTTTCAGTTCGGT
>DATNLC010000064.1:0-1088 GCA_035603075.1 Candidatus Acidiferrales bacterium
AGTCCCAAGGAATTCGTGAGTTGGCGTTCGACCGTAAGGTTCCAATCCTGTGCATACATGTTGTTGAAATTTGAATCGATCGCGCTGGGGCCTAAACTTAGGCCGCCGATCGCGCTCGAAGGATTTTCAAGGGTAATAGCGTTCGTTGCGGAACTGACGCTTATCGGAAATGCGAAAGGAGGGTTGCCACTCAAAGGAGCAACGATATTCGTGGTTGGATCCTGACTCATGATGGCATAGGCGGCGCGAACGGAAGTCTTGCCATCCTTGAAGGGATCCCAGGCGAAACCGATGCGAGGCTCGAAGAGCTTGTTGTTGGTCTTAAAGGGATGGGAGGTTTGAAAAAGACTGCCTGAGTTCAGATCAAAATTCGTGAAGCGATTCAAGGAATCCGATGGCGTGGAATCCCATTCGTAGCGCAGACCGAAATTGAAGGTGAAGTTCGGCCTCCATTTGAAGCTGTCCTGTGCAAAAACACCGTAGGAGGGTTGCAAGATCCGGTCATTTCCGTTGCCGAGCAAAACGGTGAAGTTGGACGCTTCATCCGCGAGGAAGTCCGCCATGGTCGGAAATGTGAAGCTGCCGACGTTCTCTGCGATATTGTTGTTGTAAGCTCGCCGGATTTCTCCACCGAACGCCATCGAGTGCCGTCCCTTCAGCCAGCTAAGAGTGTCATTCAGGACGACGGTCGTATCGCCGCGGCCTTGAGGTTCACCAGTTGGTCCTCCGAAAAGCACGTCACCCAATACGTCGATATTCGGTATTCCCACGCCTTCGGGAGAACCCGGTGGAAGAGTGATATTAAAATCCGCCGGATCCAGGGCTGTCGGAGTAAAGGTGAGGTGAATTCGGTTAAAGCCGAGTCTTACAGTATTCGCCAGCGAGGAACTGAACACATGGTCTTCACTAATTGTCATCAGTTGGCGGAAGCCGTTCCTGGTGTCGCCAAACCCCGGAATATTTGCGTTTTGAGTCGGCTCTTGCCTGAGGTCCTTTTGTAACACGTAGTAGAAATGGAGGCGGTCGTTCTGTCTCAACTCTACGTCCACGTCTCCAGAGCCCTGGTTCAGGCTCACATTGGCGGTAGC
>DATNLC010000103.1:0-4091 GCA_035603075.1 Candidatus Acidiferrales bacterium
TGGCTCGATTTGGTCTTCATGTCTGAAGTCTCAATCCGATAGCGGTACTCGGACAGGCTGTAGCAGCCATTAATCATCCTCAGTTGAGTATAATAAAGCTCACGCATCGCATTTTCTGTGCGAGTCTCGGAGATTGAGTGGCGTCCGCCTCTAAGCTCATCCAAAACTACGTCAACGGCCAGTTCGTGCGCGGCTCGCGCGAGTTTGCCGACATCAATCCGGCTGACGGCTCGGTAATCGCTCAAGTTTCGGAAGCCGATGAATCGCTGGTGAATCAAGCGGTCGAATCCGCAAGTCGCGCGCTTAGTGGAAATTGGGGCAAGCTGACCGTGCCAGCCCGCGCTGCCCTCTTGTACAAAATCGCTGACGGCATCGAAGCGCGCTTCAACGAGTTTGTTCAAGCCGAGGTAGCGGACACAGGCAAGCCGGTTTCGCTGGCCTCGAAAATTGACGTTCCACGTGGCGCCGCGAATTTCCGCGTTTTCGCGGACCTCATCAAATCCGCCGGAATCGAAGCATTTCGGACGGAAACTTCCGACGGCGCGGCGGCTCTCAATTACGCTGTGCGCAAACCTCTCGGCGTTATCGGCATTATTACTCCGTGGAATTTGCCGTTGTTGCTCCTCACTTGGAAAGCTGCCCCCGCGCTCGCCTGCGGCAATTGCCTGGTAGTGAAACCCTCGGAAGAAACTCCGGCGACGGCGACGTTGCTGGCAGAAGTTATGCAATCGGCGGGAGTGCCCCCGGGCGTGTTCAACGTGATTCACGGTTTCGGCTCTGGCTCGGCGGGTGAATTCCTTACCAGCCACCCGGACGTGAATGCAATTACGTTTACGGGCGAATCGAAAACTGGGTCGGCAATCATGCGCGCTGTGGCGCCCACGGTGAAGCCCATCTCATTCGAACTGGGCGGCAAGAATGCCGCGATCGTCTTTGCCGATTGCGATTTCGACGAGACGGTCAACGGCCTCGCGGATGCTGTGTTCCTCAATACCGGCCAGGTCTGTCTCTGCGCCGAGCGTGTTTACGTCGAACGCTCGCTGTTCGATCGTTTCGTTACGGCGCTAAAGCAAAAGACCGAAAGTTTGCTGCTGGGTTGGCCGACCGATAGCAATACGACCACAGGCCCGCTGATTTCGAAAGATCATCGCGCAAAGGTTCTTTCTTACTACGAACTCGCGAAAAAGGAAGGCGCTACCGTTGTAACAGGTGGCGGAACACCCAAATTCGGTGACGCTCGCGACGATGGGTTCTACATTCAACCGACCATTTTCACCGGCCTTCCGGAATCCGCTCGTTGCGTCAAGGAAGAAATCTTTGGACCGGTGTGCCACATCGCGCCGTTCGATGCCGAAGAAGAAGCAGTCACCAAAGCCAATGACACTAAATACGGATTGGCAGCTTCCGTGTGGACTACGAACCTAAAAAGAGGCCACCGGGTGGCGGAAAAATTGCGCGTCGGCATTACCTGGGTAAATTGCTGGTTCTTGCGCGACTTGCGCACCCCGTTCGGAGGCGCGGGACTGTCCGGGATCGGACGCGAAGGCGGCTTGCACTCATTGAATTTTTATTCGGAGCTGAACAATATTTGTGTCAAGTTGTAGCCCGGGACTTGCGGACGCAAAATCGAGGTGGCTTCAGATGGAAAGCAAAGTTGTCGAAGGCAAAGCCAAACCGCGGGGCAAGTTTCCGCACATAAAACGCGCAGGCGATTTCCTCTTCGTCTCCGGCACCAGCTCGCGCCGCGCTGACGATTCTATCGCCGGCGCCACGACCGACAAATTCGGCACCATGCATCTCGACATTCGCGAGCAGACTCGCGCTGTAATTGAAAATATTCGCGATATTCTTGCCAGTATGGACGCCGGCCTGAAAGACCTAGTCGAAGTTTCCACCTTTCTCGTCAAGATGGAGGATTTCGATGCTTACAACGAGGTTTACGCCCAATTCTTCGACGAGCAAGGCCCCGCGCGAACTACCGTCGCAGTCCGCCACTTGCCGCACGCGTATCTTTTAATTGAAATGAAGGCCGTTGCCTACAAGCCCGAGGCGCAAGAAGAAAAGCAAGCCGTCGAGAGGAGAAAGTAATGCCATCGATTAATACGCTGAAAGCTTTTAACTTCCAGGGATGGATCGACGCGAATCGCGACAAGCTGAAGCCTCCCGTCGGAAACGCGCAAGTCTGGGAAGATGGCGATCTGATGGTCACAGTTGTCGGTGGCCCCAATAATCGCAACGATTATCATGACGATCCCACCGAGGAATTCTTCTACCAGTTGAAGGGCGATATTTTCCTACGCCTGATGCCGGAGCCAGGCAAACCGCCCGTTGAGGTTCCCATCAAGGAGGGTGAAATTTTCCTTCTGCCAAAGCACGTGCCGCACTCGCCTCAGCGCCTCGCTCCCAGCACCATTGGATTGGTTGTTGAAATGCCGAGGCCCGAGGGAGTGATGGACGGCTTCGAATGGTATTGCGCGAAATGCAACCACCGCGTCTATCGCGCGGAAGTTCTTTTGAAAAGCATCGTGCGCGATCTGCCCCCGCTCTTTGAAAAGTTTCAACAAAGTCCGGAACTACGGAAATGCAAGCACTGCGGCGAAGTTCATCCGGGCAAACCGGCGTCGCAGAAATAACGGCACAGACGAAATGCCAGTCATCGATATACACACACATTTTTTCCCGGAATCCTGGCCCGATCTCGCCAAGCGCTACGGCACCCCCGACTGGCCGTCGATCAAACATACTGGCCCGGGCAAAGCCGATATCATGCTCGGCAATCGCATGTTCCGCCACGTCACTTCCGGTTGTTGGGATGTGAACGTGCGCCTGGAAAACATGGACCGCAACGGCGTGGACATGCAGATTATTTCCGCCACCCCGGTTCTCTTCGCTTATGCCCGCGAAGCTAAACACGCGCTCGATTGCGCACGCTTGTTCAACGACGTGGCCCTTGAAATGTGCCAGCGCTCCAAGGGTCGCCTTAAATCTTTCTGCCAGGTCCCCTTGCAAGACATCGACGCAGCTTCCGCGGAACTTTCGCGTTGCATGCGCGACGGCCATCTCGGGGTTCAGATCGGTAATCACGTCGGACAAAAAAATCTCGACGATCCGGGCATCCTGAACTTTTTGCAGCATTGCGCCGCCGAAGGAGCCGCGGTCTTCGTTCATCCCTGGGACATGATGGCCGGCGAGCGTATGCCGAATTACATGATGCCCTGGACCGTGGCTATGCCGGCCGAAACGCAGCTATCGCTCGTCTCCATGATTTTAAGCGGAGCCTTCGACCGCTTGCCGCCGAGCCTGCGAATCTGTTTCGCGCATGGCGGTGGAAGCTTTGCGTTTCTCCTGGGCCGCCTGGAAAACGCGTGGAAAAACCACGAAGTCGCGCGCGGAGTTTCGCAGTTCGCGCCAAGCCATTATCTGGATCGCATTCGCGTCGATTCCGCGGTCTTCGAACAGCGGACGCTGCAATTCCTAGTCGAGGTGATGGGAGCCGATCGCGTGCTTCTCGGATCCGACTATCCTTTTCCGCTGGGAGAAGCACGAGCTGGTGCGCTGATCCGTGAAAGCCGTTCTTCGCCGGAAGTGAAAGGGAAACTGCTCGGCGGCAACGCCGTAACATTTCTAAATTTGCCGAGCATGGATGCGGCGGTAAACGCAACCGCCTCGTTCACATCATCGAGTGTGCCGAAGTCAAAGATTTCTGCTGGCTGCCCATTTGGAAGCGGCGCTCCTCCGTACGACACGGCGGGCACCTCGTCCAGCGCCGATTCAGGCCAGTCCGAGAATCGATTGACTTACAGCTCCTACCTGCGCATCCCGGAACTTCTGGCGCTTCATCACCCCGTCTCCTCGCCGGTGCATCACGACGAATTGCTGTTCATCATCATTCATCAGACCTACGAGCTCTGGTTCAAGGAATTGCTGCACGATTTGGACGCCGTAGTTGCCAACCTTCGCGCCGCGGGCGCTGATCCGTCTTCGCGTGACAACGTCTACGAAGCCGCCCGCTTGCTTCGGCGCTGTACGGAAATCATGCGCGTGCTCGTCGAGCAGTTCACGATTCTTGAAACGATGTTGCCGTCTCACTT
>DATNLC010000105.1:0-72159 GCA_035603075.1 Candidatus Acidiferrales bacterium
AAGCGCGGCGAAATTCTCTATCGCGCGGCGGAAATTCTGACCGAGCGCAAGGAAGACTTCGCGCAGGACATGACGCGCGAAATGGGCAAAGTGTTGGAAGAAACGCGCGGCGACGTGCAGGAAGCCATCGACATGACGTACCTGATGGCGGGAGAAGGGCGGCGGCAGTTTGGGCAGACTACTCCTTCGGAGCTGCCGAACAAATTTGCGATGTCTGTGCGCACGCCGGTGGGCGTGAACGGGTTTATTACTCCGTGGAATTTTCCCATGGCTATTCCGTCATGGAAAATTATGCCTGCGCTGATTTGCGGCAACACGGTGGTGATCAAGCCGGCGGAAGACACTCCGCTTTCGACGTACAACTTGATTCACGTGATGGCTGAAGCGGGGCTGCCGCCGGGCGTGTTGAACATCGTGTCGGGCAAGGGAACGGTGGTGGGCACGGCGATTCTGGAAAGCAAAGGGACGCAACTGATCAGCTTTACCGGATCAACGGAAGTGGGGCGCATCATCAGCGAAGCTTGCGCGCCGACTTTTAAGAAGTGTCATCTGGAGATGGGCGGGAAGAACATCATCATCGTGATGGACGATGCGAACCTGGACCTCGCGGTGGACGGCGCGATTTGGGGCGGGTTTGGAACTAGCGGGCAGAGGTGTACGGCGGCGAGCCGCGTCGCGGTGCAGAAGAAAGTTTACGGCGAGTTTGTGGCGAAATTTGTGGAGCGCGCGAAATCGCTGCGCGTCGGCAATGGGCTGGATGCGGCGACGGACATGGGGCCGTGCATCAACGAGCAGCAACTGAAGACGGTGATGAGCTACGTCGAGATTGGGAAGAACGAAGGCGCGAAGCTGGCGGCGGGCGGACACCGTCTGCAAGACGGTGATCTGGTGCGCGGGTGGTTCCACGAGCCGACGATTTTCAGCGATTGCGATGCGAAGATGCGGATTTGTCAGGAAGAGATTTTCGGGCCGGTGGTCAGCGTGATTCCGTTCGATACGCTTGATGATGCGCTGGCGATTGCGAATGGCGTGCAATACGGCTTGTCCGCTGCGATTTATACGCGCAATGTGAACAATGCGTTCCGCGCACAACGCGACCTGCAGACGGGAATTGTGTACGTCAACGCTCCTACGATTGGCGCCGAAACGCATCTCCCCTTCGGCGGAATCAAAAATACAGGCAACGGCCACCGCGAATCCGGCGAAGCCGCCCTGGACTTCTACTCCGAGTGGAAGACTATCTACATCGACTACTCCGACCGCCTCCAGCGCGCGCAAATCGACAACGCCGAGTAAACACAAAGAGAAACGAAAATGTTTGAGCGAAAGGAAGACCGCGCGTCTTGCGTGTACGATGCGCTGCGAGCGTCAGTGCAGAGGAAGGCCCGCGTCTTGCGCGGACGAAGGAGTTGACGCGGAAAGAAGTTATGAACGGACGCGACAGGCACGAGTTGCTGGGTGAATGGCGGCCGAGAACGACTACGGCATGGAGCCGGTTGGGATGCCTTGTTTGCGCGCGGCGTCTTCGGCGGTGCTGAGTTGGTCCTGCACGGCGGCCTGATGGAGGTTGAGCTGCTTCAGGAAATCGGCGGTAAAGCCACCGCCAAACTTCGTCTCCGGAATTATCTTCGTATTTTGCGCGGCGGCTTCTTGATGCATGGCGGCTTCGGTGTCGCGCGTCGCGGTGAGATCGGCTTGTAAGTTGGCCAAGTTATCGCGGGTGGCTGCCAGGCGCTCTTCCGGAGTTAGCGGCGCAGCAGTTTCGACGCTCTGCGGATTGTCTGCCGCGCGGCGTATGACGCCAGGGTCGATGTCGTTGGCGCGCGCGCGATCCGTAAGGTCGGCGAGTTGCGAGTCGAGATCGGCGCGCTGCTGCAGGAGCTGTTGAATTTGGGAGTCGGTGGTCATGCTGTCGGCGGGCGCGTAAATGTCCAAGCCGACGTTCAGGCTGGGAGTCGAAGGGCCGGGCGCGGCGTCGGATGCGCGGAAATTGCGGAGATGCTGCACTTGGTCGTCGATGTTGGCAATTTGGGAACTGACTGAAGCGGCCTGCTGCGCGTACCACATGGGGTCTTTGTCCGGAGAGAGCGGCGTCGACAAGAGTTGCGGCACGAGAATCCTGGGCGCGTGCGGCTGGCTTGCGACTGCGGGATTGTTTGGCGACGGCGACGGTTCGCCTACGGTGGAAGCGCCATAGTTCTTCCGCAGGGCTACGACGTCGTCATTCGTGTAAACCTTCTTCTCGTGCGCCTGGGACGGTTGCGTCGAACCGGCGCCCGCCGCATTGGCGCCGTCGGTCTTAGCTGCGTCGGACTTGCCGGCGCCGTCACCTGCCAATGCAGGAATTGAGAGCGCACAAATTATGCCCGCGGCCAGTAGCGTGCGGGTGGCGCGGGGATGATGCGAAAAAGTGCTCATAGATGACCTCGCAAACCAGCCGGAGTATTACACGTGCGACGGCGAGTGTAAATTGAGAACGTGCTGCGAAAGTGATTGATTGTGTACCAGTACGGCCGAGCGGTTTAGTACGCGATTTACGGCTCCGCGAGTGATTTCGCAGCGAAGCGTTTCGGTCCCGGCGGCGAAACTTCTGGTTCCATCCGGAAGTTTACTCGTAGCGCAGAGCAACCATAGGGTCAACAGCGATTGCGCGACGCGCTGGGATGTAGCAGGCCGCCACAGCAACGAGCAGAAGAATGGCCGCCGCGGCGGCAAACGCGATGGGATCGTAAGCACCGACGCCGAAAAGCAAGCTGGCCATCAGGCGCGTGATCCCGAAAGCCGCAGCGATGCCAATAAAGATTCCAAGTGCGGCGAGTTTTACTCCTTGGCCAACGACGAGGCGAAGGACGTCACTGCGTTGCGCTCCCAGGGCCATGCGAATTCCGATCTCGCTGGTGCGTTGCGCCACGGAGTAGGAAATCACACCGTAAATACCTATCGCGGCCAGCAGGAGCGCGATTCCAGCAAAAGTTTCGAGGAGCAGCATGTTGAATCGTTTCGCGGCGACTGAGAGGAAAACGATCGTGTCTAGAGTGCGCACTCGATAGAGCGGCTGATTGCTGTCGATGGATGTAACGGTTTGCTGGACGGCGGAGATGAGCGATTCGGGAGTGGAGATCGTTCGCACGATGATCGTTACAGAAGCCCAAGGATCCTGAGGATAGGGAACGAAAAACGCGGGGCGAGGTTTGTCGCCGAGCGCGTGCTGGTGAACGTCGCGCACGACACCGACGACTTCCATCCAACTCGTATCGTCATCACGCTGGAAGCGCTTTCCGATGGGATCCTGTCCGGGCCAATAATATCGCGCCATAGATCGGTTGACGACGGCCACGGTAGGCGACGTTTGGGTGTCTGAGTCGGTTAGCACGCGTCCTGCAAGCAACGGGATTTGTAAGGTGGAGAAAAAGTCCGGGGTCACTACGGAATAATCGGCGCTGTCGTCTTCTTCTTTCCGCGCTCGACCTTCGACGACGATGCTGCGGGAACTGCTACCGGCGTTCATCGGAAGGCGGGTGACCGATGCCGCAGAGCCGACTCCGGGGAGATTCTTCAGCCGCGATAAGAGATTGTCCATGAACGCGATGCGCTGTGCCGGGTCAGGATACGCAGCTTGAGGCAGAGCGATCTGCGCAGTGAGCACATTGTGCGGATTAAAGCCTTCCTGAACGGATTGCAGGCGCGAATAGCTGCGAATCAGAAGTCCGGCGCCGACCAACAGAACGAGGGCGAGCGACATCTCCAACACGACAAGAACCTGCCGCAAACGATTGTGTCCGCGATCTTCGGAGGAATTTCGTGCGCCTTCTTTGAGCGCGTCGTTTAAGTTGCGAGCTACACTTCCGAAAGCTGGAGCGAGGCCGAAAAGGATTCCGGTGGCAACGGATGCAAGGAAAGTGAATATCAGAATTCTCGAATCAATTTGAAGATGCACGAGGTCGCGCATATCCGGCGGCATCAACGAAACGAGCGGCGCAAAACCGGCGAGGGCGAGGCCGAAACCGAGAAGTCCCCCGCATGCGACGAGTAGAAGGCCTTCGATGATCAGTTGTTGGAAGATTCTATGACGGCTAGCACCGAGCGCCATGCGCAACGACATCTCTCGCTGGCGTTTCAGTCCACGCGCGAGGAAGAGGTTTGCAACGTTGGCGCAGGCGATCAGAAGAACGAGACCGACAGCGCCGAAAAGCACCAGAAGGGCGGGACGGACGTCGCCAACTCGGTCGTCTTGCAGGGTATCGAGCACGACTCCGGCACGCAGAGCGGGTTCAGAATCCTTTGTCTTAATTTGCTTCGCAATCACATCGAGATCGGCTTTGGCTTGTTGAAGCGTGACGCCGGGCTTCAAGCGTGCGATGGTTTCGAAATAATGATGACCTTCCTGCTGCGATGGGTCTTCGGTCGGCTTCAACACATCTCGCGGCACGGCGAAGGGCGAGAGCACCCAAGCTTCGGCCTCGTCGGGATACTGAAAACTGGCGGGCATGATTCCTGAGACGGTGTAGACCTCGCCGTCTAGCGTCAACTGGCGGCCGATCGCATCGGGATTGCCGGCGAACATCCTTTGCCATAGTGCGTAGCTGAGAACCGCGGGGCGGCCGGAGTTACTGTTTGCGTCCTCTGCGGAAAACGTACGGCCTAGAAGCGGATTCACGCCCATGAGCGTGAAGAAACTTGGTGTGACGTCCGCGCCTGCAATTCGTTCGGGGCGTTCCGAGCCGGTCAAATTGAATCCGGAGACGCGAGAACCAGCCATGTATTCGAAGACGTGGTTTTGTCGCTGGAAAGTGAGAAAAGTTGGCGGGTCTGGAGCGTTGTCTCCCGCTTCCGATTCCCAAACCATCACGAGACGAGCCGGATTTTTGTAGGGCAGGGGACGAATCAGAACAGCGTCGATTACGCTGAACATAGCGGTGTTGGCACCGATCCCGAGGGCGAGGGTGAGGACGGCGACAGCGGTGAATCCGGGGTTTTTTACCAGCATGCGGGCGCCGTAGCGCAAGTCTTGTAGGAGGGAATCGAGCCAGGCTCCGGCGCGGGATTCGCGGACGTTTTCTTTTACTTGTTCGATGCCGCCGAGTTCGATTCGTGCGGTGCGAAGTGCTTCTTCGGGTTTCATCCCTTCTCGCATCTTTTCCTCCGCTAGTAGGTCGACGTATTCGCGGACCTCTGCATCAAGATCCCGGTCGTTTCGGCGATGGTCGAAGATATTGCGATAGAAGCTGGTCATCCGCGTGATCAACGGCATGTAGCGTCCTCCGTATTCCTCGTGCTCCGCTTCATTCGTACCTCAGAGCGACCATTGGGTCTACGCGCATCGCTCGCTGCGCGGGGATGTAGCACGCTGCTAGCGCTACGAGCAGCAGGAGAATAGCGACGCCGGCGAAGGTGAGTGGATCAGTTGCTCGGACACCGAAGAGCTGGCTCGCGATGACTCGTGTTGCAGCGAGTGCGGCCGGCACGCCGACTCCGAGGCCAATTGCGACGAGGAGCAGGCATTCTCTCGTCACGAGCCAGAACACATTTGCGCGCTGCGCTCCGAGCGTCATGCGAATACCGATTTCGTTTGTTCGGCGCGATACGCGATAGGCCATGGTCCCGTATAACCCAATGCACGCAAGCAGCAGCGCGAGAGCGGCAAAGGCGGTCGAGAGTTTTGCGGCGTCGAGGTTTTGCTTGAGTTGCGCTTGGACTTGCTGGCGGAGCGTATTTATGCGAGTGGCGGGCAAGTTGCCGGCGACCTGCGCGACTGCGCCTCGAATTTCCGATGACAGGACACTGGGATCTCCGGCGGTGCGAACTTCAACGAGTCTTGCGAAGCCTGCGTTGTGCGAGGCTTCGTCCGGCACCTGCAACGCAGCGCAAAATTCCATCGGCGGAATTTCTTCGCGCAGCGAGTAGTAGCGGGCGTTCGCGGCAACGCCGACGATCGTCATTGCCTCTTGACTGTTAAATGGAGAGCCGAGCGAAAATCTTCTGCCGATCGGGTTTACGTCTGCAAAGAATTTCTTCGCCATGGCTTCATTGATTACGGTGACGAGCGGAGCGCCGGGGCCGTCCTGCAGGCCGATATCGCGTCCGAAAACAATCGGAATGCCTTGCGTTCCAAAGTAATTCGGGCCGACGAGCTCTTTATAGACATGCGGGCTCAGTCTTGTTTTTTCCGGCATTCCTTCAATAGAGAAATTACTGCTCCAAGTATCGTCGTCGAGCGGGCCGGAGTAAGCGACGGTCGCAAAGCGGACTCCCGGGAGCGCTTCGAGCCGCTCTATCAAGGCGCGGTAGAGAGCGGGCGTCTGTTCCGGAGTGTATCCGGCCCTCTGCGGATCGATTCGAGCTAGCACGACGTGATCTTCGTCGAAGCCGGGATCCTGTCCTGCTAACTTTTGCAGCGTGCGAAGAAATAATCCCGCACCGATCAAGAGAACCAGGGACGCAGCAATTTGAAATATCACAAGCCCGTTCGCCAGACCAAATCGCAGACCTGTATGCGAAGAGCCTTTGATTGGTGTGGAAAGATCGACGCGGCTGGCGCGCAACGCGGGAACGAGTCCAAACAAGATTCCTGCCAGCAAGGAGACCGCCGTTGTGAAGATGAGCATGCGAGCATCGATCGAAGCCTTGATGGCTGAGCCGCTCCCGGTTACCAGAACGACGAGCGCCTGCGCGCCCCAGCGCGCTATAAGAATCCCGAGCGCGCCTCCGAATATTGTGAGCAGCATGCTTTCGGTGAGCAGTTGCCGAATCAATCTGCCGCGGCCGGCCCCAATCGCCAAGCGAATTGAAATTTCCCTTTCGCGGGCGGAGGAACGCGAGAGAAGCAGATTTGCGACATTGGCGCAGACGATCAGAAGAACGATTCCGGCAATCGCCATCAGAATTTGCAGCGCCTGCGCATAAGTGTAGCGGAGGTACGAAATCCCTCCGGCACCAGGCGCGAGTTCGATATATGACTTCTCAATTTGCTCTGCGGTTTCTCGATGCGTCTGTGCCAGAAGTACCTGCTTCAACTGAATGTTTACGCCTGCCTGGGCTTGGCGGAGGCGAACTCTCGGCTTGAGCCGCGCGATGATGTTCAGCCAATACTCTTGCGGATCCTCGGAATAGGGCGCGGTTAACTCCACTTGCGGCTGAAATGCGAGAGGAAGCCAGATATCGGGAGTCGTGTAACCCACTCCAGAAAATTCTTGGGGAGCCACGCCGATGATGGTGAACGCGGTGCCGTTGATTTCAATCACTTGTCCTATCGCCGAAGGATCGTTGCGAAACTTGCGAATCCAGTAGGGGTAGTTCAGAACGGCTGCGGGAGAGGATTGCGGTCGATCATCCTCGGTTGTAAAAAGGCGGCCGGCCGCGGGGTTTAATCCGAGAAATGAAAAAAAGTTGCCTGAGACGAGACTCCCGCGAGCGGAATCGGTTGGTCCCGAGGCGCCTGCGACACGCATTTCTAGTTGATCGGTTCCACTTCGAATCGCGCAGAGCTCTTTGAAAGATTCGTTATGATCGCGAAAATACGCGAAGTCCTGGCTGGAGAACGCCCACCAGTGGCCGGTTTGCGAGCCGGACGAGGTGCCCCAGGGTCTGCCGGAGAAAAAAACAAGTCCTTCCGGGCTAGCCACGGGAAGGGTTTTTAGAACCACCGCGTCGAGCAGGGAAAAGATAGCTGCGTTGGCGCCGATGCCGAGGGCGAGGGTGAGGATTGCGATCGCGGCGAAGCCGGGGTTTTTGCGGAGCATGCGGGCGGCGTAGCGCAAGTCTTGGAGCAGGGAATCTAGCCAGGCGCCGGTACGGGCTTCGCGGACGTTTTCTTTTACTTGCTCAATGCCGCCTGACTCGATGCGGGCGGCGCGGCGTGCTTGCTCGGCGGATAAGCCTGCGCGGGTTTTTTCTTGCGCGAGGAGATCAGAGTAAGAGCGAACCTCGTCGTCGAGATCACGGTCGGTGCGTTGTTTGGCGAAGATGTTTCGGAAGAGGTTTTTCATTCGCGAGAGCGTGGGCATACTTTCTGCTCCTTCTTAACTACGCGAACTTAGGAAGCTTCCAGGGCTCGGGCAATGGCCAAGGAGATCCGGCCCCAGCGCTGGGTTTCCGAGTTGAGTTGGCGGCGGCCTGCGCGGGTCAGGCGGTAATACTTTGCGCGGCGGTTATTTTCCGACTCTCCCCAGGAAGAGACGAGCCAGCCCTCTTCTTCCATGCGGTGAAGAGCGGGAAAGAGGGAGCCGGGCTTAACTTGAAAAGTACCTTTTGTGAGCTGTTCGATGCGGCGCGAGATACCGAGGCCGTGCATTTGGTCCAGGGCGAGGGATTTCAGGATCATCATGTCGAGGGTGCCCTGGAGGAGATCGGTTCGGTCTGAGATCATATTCCTCCTACAGACTCTCTGTAGGAAAATACGTTAGCTCGTATAGAGTGTCAATATGAAGTTTTTGTGAACTAAGCAAGTGAAATGCGTTTAGCAGCGGTTGACATAAGGCGGGTGTGCGAGGAGAATCGGCGGGCAAGGCGACACGCCGGCTCTTGCCACTCGATGGAATTAGGCTCAACCCCGCTCCGGCCTGTGAAATCCAAATCCGATTGAAAGAGGCTAATCGATGATTCGACGCGCTACGTTCATTCTGCTAGGAATTCTGATTATGGTTTCCCCGCTAGGGCTCGCAGCGCAGAGTGCAGACTCGCGCCAGATGCTTGAGACCGTTTCCGGGGACAGTTCCACTGGTGGAGGCTGCTATACGGCCGGCGTTCCGCAAGAGCAAGGCGGACACGGATTCGATCTGGCGAATCTGGACCGCTCGGTTTCTCCGTGTGACGATTTCTTTCAATTTGCGGACGGCGGCTGGGTGAAAAGCCATCCGATTCCGGCGGCGTATCCGTCATGGGGCACGTTCAACAAGCTTCATGAAGATAATGAGAACGCGCTGCGCACAATCCTGGACAAGGCTGCAGCGGACAAGAGCGCCGCGGCCGGCTCGAACTGGCAGAAGATCGGGGACTTTTATGCGAGCTGCATGGACGAGTCTGCAATTGAGACGGCTGGAATTAAGCCGCTGCAGCCTGACCTTCAACGCATCGCGAGCATAAGTGATGCGAAAACGCTACAAGCGGAGATCGCGAATCTGCATCGGAAAGGCGTGCGGGCAGTTTTTGGATTCGGCTCCCAGCAGGATTTTAAGAACAGCACGCAAGAGATTGCCGGGGCGCGCCAGGGCGGGTTGGGAATGCCGGACAGGGATTACTACACCAAGGACGACGAGAAGTCAGTGAAACTGCGGGCTGCATACGTGCAGCACGTGACGAATATGTTCAAGCTGATGGGCGATGATGAGGCTACTGCCGCGGCGGAAGCGAAGGCCGTGATGGATATCGAAACTACGTTGGCTAGAGCTTCGATGACGCGCGTGGAGTCGCGCGATCCGGAACACGTTTATCACAAGATGAATCTGGCGCAACTTAAGGAATTGACTCCGAATTTTGCGTGGCCGGAATTTTTTGTGGAGGTGGGCGCGCCTCCGGTGACGGACGTGAACGTGAGCCAACCGGACTTTTTTAAAGTTGTAAATGCTTCTTTGACGTCGGTTCCGCTCGCGGATTGGAAAGTCTATTTGCGTTGGCACTTGGTGCACACGGCGGCACCGGGGCTTTCGTCAAAATTTGTGGATGAGAACTTTGACTTCTACGGCAAGACGCTGTTTGGCACGCAGGAGCAACTGCCACGATGGCGCCGGTGCGTGCAGGCAACAGACGCAACGTTGGGAGAAGCGTTGGGCCAGTACTACGTAAAGGACAATTTTCCACCGGAAGCGAAGGCGAAAGCCATCGTCATGGTGAAGAATTTAATGGCGGCTTTGCGCGACGATCTGGCCACGCTGGATTGGATGAGCCCGGAGACTCGGAAGCAAGCCGCGGTGAAACTGGATGCCATCGCGATCAAAATCGGCTATCCGGATAAGTGGCGGGATTATTCGGTGTTCAAGGTTGATCGCGGGCCGTACGCGGGCAATGTGATTCGCGGCGGGGAATTCGAGGTCGCTCGCGAGCTTGCCAAAATCGGGAAGCCAGTCGACCGCACGGAGTGGGGAATGACACCGCCGACCGTCAATGCGTATTATAACCCGTCGATGAACGAGATCGTGTTTCCGGCAGGGATCCTGCAGCCGCCCTTTTACGACGCAAAACGCGACGATGCAATGAACTACGGAGGAGTCGGGGTTGTGATCGGGCACGAGATGACGCACGGCTTTGACGATCAGGGGGCGAAGTTCGACGCGCAGGGGAATTTAAAAAACTGGTGGACCCCGGAAGACCTGGCGAATTTCAAGGCGCGCGGAGATTGCATAGCGAAACAGTTTGACGAATTCGAAGTGGAAAAAGGGCTGCATGAAAATGGGAAGCTGGTGGAGGGCGAGAGCATCGCGGATCTAGGGGGGCTAACGATATCTTACGCCGCGATGGAGAAATCGTTCGACGGGAAAGTGCCGGAGAAAATTGACGGTTTTACCGCCGAGCAGCGATATTTCATAGCGTTTGCGCAGATATGGGCGGGAAGTGTCCGGCCTGAATATGCGCGCGTGATGGTAGCGACGAATCCGCATCCGTTGGGGCAATATCGTACGGATGGACCGGTGTCCAACATGCCGGCGTTTGCGAAAGCGTTTGGTTGCAAGACGGATTCGCCGATGGTTCGCGCGGAGGCGTTGCGCTGCCGGATTTGGTGATGCCGGCGGAGAGCTCAGGTCTTAGTGTGTTTTGAAGAAGTCCGCCATGGGCTTCTGGAGCCAATGTTCGGGAAGGAATCGAGCTAAGCGGGCGAGGATTCATCGGCCTCGCCCTTCCGTTTTGGTACAGCGTGTTCTGTTCGTTTCCCGCGAAGTGTAACTAGCCTGCGCAACATGGTGTTGCGTGCGGTTGACGCTTTCCGCTACACCGACTAGACTAAAATATAGGAATGAGCTGTCACGAAATTGTGGCGATGGGGCAGGAGTTAGTCTGCTTTAAACCATGAGTCCAACGAGCCTACAGCAGAAACGGCATCAACAGATCCTGACGGATGTGGTGCGCGCGTACATTGAGACCGGGGAACCGGTATCGTCGCGCAGCATTTCAAAGATGCACGTCGAGCCGCTGAGCTCGGCGACGGTGCGGAACGTGATGGCCGACCTGGAAGATGAGGGGTTGCTTTATCAGCCGCACACTTCGGCGGGGCGCGTGCCGACGGCGGCTGCGTACCGTTTTTTCGTGGAGCAAGTTTCGGCGCAGGCGACGGCAAGTCCAGAAGACCGCCAGTGGATTCGCAGAGAGTTGGAAGCGGCGCAGACGCCTGAAGCGGTGATGGAACGCGCAAGCCACGTTCTCGCGGCAGTCTCGCGGGGCCTGGGAATTTTTATTTCGCCGCCGCTGGCGCGCAGCGTGGTGGAACATTTACGGTTTTTACTTTTGCCGGACAGCCGGGTGTTGGTGGTGCTGATTTCCGGCGGTGGCGTAGCGCGCGACAAGCTGATTCGGCCGGAACGCTCGTTTCGCCAGGAAGACCTGGACCGCATCGCGGATTACCTGAATCACCATTACATTGGCTGGACGCTGGAAGCGATGCGAGCCGACCTTCGAAAGCAACTCGATCGCGAGCGCGAACAGTATGGCCGTATGGCTGACGATGCGCTGTTGCTGTGTGATCCCAGCATTTTGGGGGACGGCGGCGACCGGAAGATTTACGTGGAAGGAGCGGCGCAGATTGCGGCTTCACCGGATTTTACGAATCAGGAGCAGTTGCGCGAATTGCTGCAGGCTATAGAGGAAAAGGATCGGTTGATTGCGCTGCTGAGCGGATGCATTGAGTCGCCAGAGGCTGTGCACGTCGAGCTCGGACTTGATAAAATTTCAAATGGCGGAAAACACCTGGCGTTGGTTTCGGCGTCGTATTCGTCGAACGATCAAGTGCAGGGAACGCTGGGCATTCTCGCGCCGATGCGAATGCACTACGAGCGGGTGATTACGGCTGTGGCGTTCATGGCGCAATTTTTCTCCGAAAACCAAGAAGGCGGTTGAATTTATGGCATCGAATAAAGATAAAGAAAATTCAAAGCCGTTCGTAGCAACGAGCGGTGGCAAGTTGGTGGACCGTCCGGAGTCAGCGGCGGGAGATGGTCCGGCGGCGGCTCGCGCGTTGGATCCCCAAGCGGACAGTGGATCGGCGACGGAAGAAGTGCAGAAGTTGCTCGCCGAGAAGCAAGCGTTGATGGATACGCTAGTGCGTCGGCAGGCCGATTTTGAGAATTATCGGAAGCGCGTGGAGAAGGAACGACAACAGGACCGTCGTCGCGGCGTTGAACTGCTCGTCGAGGGCATATTGCCGATTCTGGACGCGTTTGACCGCGCTCTAGAGGCCCGCGACGATCCTCAGTACGCGGAGTACCGCAAGGGATTTGAGCTGATCCGGAAGCAATTATGGGACTTGCTTGCAAAGCAGGGCGTAGAGCGCATCGAAGCTCTCGACAAGCAGTTCGACCCGAATCTGCACCACGCGATCGAAAGCGTGGAAACCACAGAACATGAAGAAGGCACAGTGATTGCTGAGTTGCAGCCGGGCTACACTTTTCACGACCGTGTGCTGCGGCCTGCAATGGTTCGCGTGGCGAAAGATTCGTAGTCTGCGGGCCGGCACCTAATCAGGAACCAATCTGAAACAATGGTTGCGTGCGGATGAGTGTTTAGCTTCGAATACAAATAGAAAAGGGACCGATGGCCGTGACGAATTCAAAAGATTTCTACGAAGTGCTGGGAGTGGCGCGCGAAGCTTCGCCTGAACAGATTAAATCGGCATACCGCAAGGCTGCTTTGCAATGGCATCCAGACCGACATCCTGAAAAAAAGCCGGAAGTGGAGGAAAACTTTCGAGCGGCCAGCGAAGCGTATGCGGTTCTGTCGGATCCGCAAAAGCGCTCGGTATACGATCGCTATGGGGCCGCTGGACTGGGCAGCCGGGGTTTCGATTCCGGATTCAATTCCAGTATTTTTGAGGAGTTTCAGGACATTCTCGGCGGCCTTTTCGGGTTCGAGGAAGTATTGGGAGGAGGGCGGGGCCGAGGCGGCCGGCAACGAGGCCAACGTGGCGCGGATTTGCGTTACGACATGTCGCTCACGTTTGAAGAAGCCTCGACTGGAGTGAACACAAAGATTCGCATTGCGCGGCACGAGACTTGTGAAGCGTGCAAAGGAACCGGAGCAAAACCGGGCAGTGGAATGACGACGTGCAGCACGTGTCACGGGCACGGGCAACTGGCTTACCAACAGGGATTTTTCTCGATCACACGGACTTGCCCGGCGTGCCAGGGTGCAGGGCAGATGATTCGCGACACGTGCGTCAGTTGCAGGGGACAGGGGCGCATTGAACGCGAGCGGACTTTGGAAGTTGGCATCCCGGCGGGAGTGGATTCGGGCACTCGTTTGCGCATGACGGGCCAAGGTGAACCGGGCACGAATGGCGGGGCAACCGGCGATCTTTATATTTTCCTCGAAGTGAAAGAGCACGCCTTTTTCGAGCGACGCGGCGCGGACCTGTATTGCACGATTCCGATCAGCCTGATTCAAGCTTCGCTTGGAGCGACAATCAAGGCCCCAACATTGCAGGGCGAAGAAGAGTTGGTAGTTCCGGAAGGGACGCAGTCCGGGCAGATATTTCGGAAGAAAGCCAAGGGAATGCCGAATCCGCATGGCGGGCGAGGCGATCTGTACATCAGTATCCGCGTGGTGATTCCGTCTAAGGTCACGCGGGAGCAGCGGCGGCTGTTGGAACAGCTTGGCGTTTCGATGAAGGTGGAAAACAAACCAGCAGAGCGATCATCCAGCTTTTTCGAAAAAGTGAAAGATATTTTCGGGTAGCGCTCTATCGGCCTTCTTTTAATTTACATCCTACCAGTGAACTGACTTCAAGCTAGAATACCGGCGTGCGCCGACGCTTCTTTACCGACCGATTTGAATCCGATTCCGCGATAGTGCGCGGCGATACAGCCGAGCATCTGGCACGGGTGTTGCGCGCTGAGCCCGGGCAGCTATACGAGCTTAGCGATGGCGTGCGGCTTTGGTTGGCCCGAATCGAAAGGGTCGGATCGTCGAAGCGGAGTGGAAGCCAAGTCGAGTTCACGTTGATCGAGGAAATCGAAGAGCGCGAAGCTGCGCTGCAGATTCAACTCTTGATTTCGCTGGTGAAATTCGACCGATTCGAGTGGTGCTTGGAAAAGGCCACTGAGCTTGGAGTGACCGAGATAGTGGTGCTGGGGGCTGCGCGCACGGACAAACCGTTGATCGCCGCCGTACCCAAACGCCGGGTGCGCTGGGAGAAAATTCTGTTGGAATCCGCGCAACAATGCCGCCGGCTGCGTCCGCCGATACTAAGGACGGCGATGGAGGGAACGCGGAGCGGCAAACTTTCCGGCGCGATTCGTCCAAAGGAAGCCTTCGCGGAGGCGCGCGCTGCTTGCAAACTCGTTCTGTCCGAACGGCGCGATGCAAAGCTTATGCGTGACGCGTTGAGCGTGTACGCTGAGCCGTCGGCTAGCCTTGCGATCGGACCGGAAGGCGGGTGGACTGAAGATGAATTAGCGGACGGTCGCGCGGCGGATTTTGTGGAAGCGTCACTGGGCCAAAACATTCTGCGAACGGAAACCGCGGTCGTTGCAGCGCTGGCAATTCTGGGATTCACGCTTGGTGAATAGGCTTCGAGATTGCGCGGCTGTTTGTCCTGCGGAACTTCGTCTTCCTCGGGATGTTGCATGCGAGCCGGGTATCGGGCACTGGATTAGCTTCCGGTTAGAGGCTCGAAGGCGATCTGCCCTGTGTGACAAATCGTGAGTGGAGAGCCGTGCTGGGTAGTGTCCTAATTTGAATGGAGCGCGGACCTGAGTCTTATTTTCCATGCGACACGAATATCGACAGCCCCAAGAGGAATGCGCCGACCACAATGATGAGCGCCCCGGCCTGAGTGGTCTTTTCTCTCCCCTCGGCACGGGACCATGCGGAAACGCCCACTAGGACGAGGCCGGCAACAATCAGAACTGTTCCCATAATCGCCGGTAAATCCTTGATGCTCATTGCTTCGCCTCCCCGTCTGCGCAGCGGCGCACAGGTTTTCGACCTTCTTGGACAAAGCCGTTGGTCAGCCTCGTAAACCGGCGCATCTGCATACGCATGGTCAGGTTCTGCCGCGCCCAGGTACCGGGATTGCTTTTCCCCTTATGAGGGGGGAATCTCCCCGAGGCTTGGATACTGAGCTATACGGGGAGACCAACGAAAAAGATTCATGGGGACCGGGCTCCTCCTGGCCGACCCATCGATTTCGGGTCAACTCAGGGAAGTTCGCGTAACCGGAGACTTGCTCCCCGGGCGGAAGGCAATTTTCGGGTAAATGCGTTTACTAGCAGCTACCGAGAATTTTCTCGATTCTCCATGTCGATTCTGCGCCTTCTCGTTCGACGTACTGGTAGAGCATCCATTAAGCTCTGAACTTGAACGTCAGACCAACTCAACCCGAAAGGACGAACAAAATGCGATTCATGGTCATTGTCAAAGTCACGGAAGACTCCGACAAGGAGGGTGCACTCCCCGATCCCCAGCTCATGGCCGACTTGAACAAATTCAACGACGAGCTCTTAGAAGCTGGAGTCTTGATAGGCTACGACGGCCTTCACCCCTCGTCCAAAGGAGCCCGCGTCCACTTCTCCGGCAAGAACTGCGCCGTCACCGACGGTCCCTTCGCCGAAAGCAAGGAACTCATCGCCAGCTTCTGGTTCTGGCAGGTCAAGTCTCTCGACGAGGCCATCGAGTGGGTCAAGCGCTGTCCCAACGAAGGCGAGACCGACATAGAGATCCGCCAGGTCTTCGAGCCGGAAGACTTCGCATCTGCTTTCAACGACGAAGAAATTCAGAAGGAAAAACAGTTCCGCGCTCGAATGGCAGCGAACGCGGCCAAGAAATAGTCCCAGTTGGACTGTCCAAACTGCTGTGATCGGTACCTTAGGCTTAGATGTTGGTGACACCCTCTCGGTCGAGTGACCTCAACGGTCAGGGCCGCCAGCCCTTGCAAGGGGAGAAGGATTGAACGTCGTATAATCTCGTGCGCAACTGGGGAGCAGAACATATGAACGTACAAGAACAAATCGAGAAGTATATTACCAGCCAACCGGAGCCAAAACGCGGTGACATGCGAGAGTTGCATCGGCTCACACTTCAAGTGTCACCAGAATGCAAATTATGGTTCTTCGATGGTAAAGACAGCAAAAATCATACTGTTTCCAACCCTACGATTGGATATGGATCTCACACAATAAAATATGCCAATGGAAAAAGTAGAGAGTTTTTTCAAATTGGCGTGAGCGGAAACAAAACCGGACTCTCTGTCTATATTCTTGGTCTCAAAGATAAGAAGTACTTAGCCAAAACGTATGGGAAAAAAATAGGCAAGGCGAGCGTGACCGGATATTGCATTCAGTTTAAAGCTCTAAAGGATATAAAGATCGATACGCTTGAAGCGGCAATACGATATGGGCTTGCAGCTCGAGAGTGAAAAAGGCAGCAACTCGGGAGTTGTGCCTGGTAAGTCGCATAACCGGAAACTGACCCACTACCGGGTATCGAGGCCAGTTGGCGCATGCGGCCTTGCCGTGCTATAAATAATTAGGCAAAGAATGTTTGAGACTCCCCATCCTGGGCAGTTGAACCCGACGGACAACGGGCATATTCCCCAATTGCGACGCGAGCTTCGGAGTTGGACGCGCGATTTGGCGGTGGCGCTGGGCCTTCTCTTGGTCGTCATTATTTTTCTCTATCAACCGGTGAAAGTGGACGGCACCAGCATGGCGCCGCTGCTGAGCGACCAGGACCGCATCTTCATCAACAAAATTGTTTATCGGTTCGAGCCAATCGAGCGCGGAGACGTGGTGGTGTTTTGGTATCCGCTGGACAAATCGAAGTCGTTCATCAAGCGTGTGATTGGCTTGCCGGGAGAAACGATTGAGTTGCGAGGCGGGCGGCTTTACGTCAACGCCAAGGAACAAAAAGAGATCTATATTCCGGCGAGCTATCTGGATGGCTCGAATTACGGTCCGATCAGCATTCCCGAGGGAAATTATTTTGTGATGGGCGATCATCGGGACAGCTCGAATGATTCGCGCGTGTTCGGGCCCGTGGGCCGGCCGTACATTTACGGGAAGGCAGTGTTTGCGTACTGGCCGGTGGACCATTTTGGTTCGCTGACGATGTCATCAACGGTAAACGCGGCATCACGATGAACTTTGGAGGACACACTGACGCAAGACCCGGCAGGCCGCGCGATTCTCGCGCTCGAAGACGGGCGAGTATTTAAAGGCCGCGCAGCGGGCGCTCGAATGCGCCGCGGCGGTGAAGTCGTTTTTAATACCAGTATTACCGGCTATCAGGAAGTATTCACCGACCCAAGTTATTCCGGCCAAATAGTCTGCCTAACGTATCCGCATATTGGAAACGTAGGCACGAATCTTGACGACGAAGAATCCGCGAAACCGTATATCGAAGGATTGGTGGCGCGCGAATTTTCCGCGCTAGCTTCTAGCTGGCGCTCAAGCGAAACGGCACAGGCTTACCTGGAGCGCTACGGCGTGCCGGTAATTTGGGATGTGGATACGCGGGCGCTGGTGCGGCACTTGCGCGATGTTGGCGCACTGCGTGGAGTGGTGGCAACGGATGGCACGGCAGAAGAGAAACTTATCGCGGAGGCTCGCGCTCTACCAACTATGGCCGGGCTCGAACTAGCCAGCCGCGTTACGTCGAAGAAACAATATGAATGGAGCCGCGGGTCGATTGATCTTGGCGCGAGCGGTGGGTTGGCGGAGCAAGATTCCAATAAGACGCAAGGGGTGCAAGCCGGCGCTTCCGTTGATAGCAAGTCAAGACTCGCTAAAGCTTCTCAGGCAGAACCTCGCTACAAAGTGGTGGCTTACGATTTCGGGATCAAGCAAAACATTTTGCGCCTGCTGGTGGATTATGGCTGCGACGTCACAGTGGTGCCAGCACAAACTTCTGCCGAGGACGTGCTCGCGCTCAAGCCACAGGGCGTTTTTCTTTCGAACGGGCCGGGCGATCCCGAGCCTATCGGGTACGCGGTGGAGAATATTCGCAAGATGCTGGGGCGCGTCCCGATTTTTGGAATTTGCTTGGGGCACCAGCTCTGCGGGCTGGCGCTCGGCGGAAAGACGTTCAAGTTAAAATTTGGGCATCACGGCTCGAATCATCCTGTGCAGAATTTGCGGACGCAGAAGGTGGAGATTACGTCGCAGAATCATGGGTTTTGCGTGGAGCCCGATTCGCTGCCTGCGAGCGACGTTGAGATTACGCATGTGAATTTGAACGATCACACGAATGAAGGGATGAGGCATCGTTCGCTGCCGCTGTTTAGCGTGCAGTATCATCCCGAGGCTTCGCCGGGGCCGCATGATGCGCGGTATTTGTTTGACGATTTCGTGGCGCTGATGAAAGAGACCTCGCGGTGAGGCTGTTTCTCTAATTCTAAAATGCCGAAACGGACTGACATTAAGAAGATTCTGATCATCGGCTCGGGGCCGATTGTGATTGGGCAGGGGTGCGAGTTTGATTACTCGGGGACGCAGGCTTGCAAGGCGCTGCGTGCGGAAGGGTACGAAGTGGTGCTCGTCAATTCGAATCCGGCGACGATTATGACGGACCCGGAGACGGCGAACCGCACTTACATCGAGCCGCTGGCGAAGGAATATCTGGAGGCGATTATTGCGGCAGAACGCCCGGACGCGTTGTTGCCGACGGTAGGAGGGCAGACGGGGCTGAATCTCGCAGTGGAGCTTGCCGAGGCGGGCATACTCGAAAAATATAATGTGAAACTGATTGGCGCGTCGATGGAAGCGATCAAGGTCGCAGAAGACCGTCTGTTGTTCAAAAATGTGTGCCGCAAGATTGGGCTAGAAGTGCCTGCGTCCGAAGTGGTCACTACGATTCCTGACGCGGTGCAGCTGGCTGACGAGTTGGGCTATCCCGTGGTGATTCGGCCTTCGTTCACTTTGGGCGGGACCGGAGGATCGATTGCGTACAATCGGGAGGAATTCGGCGATCTGATCGCGCGAGCATTGGATGCGAGTCCGGTGCATCAGGCGCTGATCGAAGAGTCTGCGTTGGGCTGGAAGGAATACGAACTGGAAGTGATGCGCGACGTTCGCGACAACTTCGTGGTGATTTGCTCGATTGAGAACTTCGATCCGATGGGGATCCATACTGGCGACTCGATCACCGTAGCTCCCGCGCAGACGCTGACTGACAAGGAGTACCAGCGGATGCGTGATGCGGCGGCAGCGATTATCCGCGCGGTTGGGGTGGAGACAGGCGGGTCGAACATTCAGTTCGCGATCCAGCCGGAGACGGGACGTATGGTGGTGATCGAGATGAATCCGCGGGTTTCGCGCAGCTCGGCGCTGGCGAGCAAAGCGACTGGTTTTCCCATCGCGAAGATTGCGGCGAAACTTGCGCTTGGAATGACGCTGGATGAAATTCCGAACGACATCACCAAGAAAACACCGAGTTCGTTTGAGCCTTCCATTGATTACGTGGTGGTGAAAATTCCGAAGTGGCAATTCGAGAAATTTCCCGGCAGCGACACCACGCTTTCCACGCAGATGAAGTCTGTGGGAGAAGTGATGGCGATCGGGCGGACTTTTCAAGAGGCGCTCGGGAAGGGGATTCGCTCACTCGAGCCGCACACGCCGTGGCGCGCTCCGGCCGAAGTTTCCACCGCGCTTTTGCGCGAGAAATTGACCGTGCCGGGGCCGGACAGAATTCACTGGCTTTTTGAAGCTCTCGAACGTGGCATGACTTGCGAGGAAGTGTGCTCGCTTACAAAGATCGATCCGTGGTTCATCCGGCAAATGATCGAAATGATTGAGGTGGACCGCCGAGTGGCTGCGGCCGGCGTGGGAAGCGTTTCGGCTGAATTGCTCTTGGAAACGAAGCGCTCAGGGACGAGCGACATCGAGCTGGCGAAGCTGTGGAATGTGATGCCGGACAAAGTTCGGGCACGGCGCAATGAGTTGGGCGTTCGTCCGGTTTTCAAGCGCGTGGATACTTGCGCGGCAGAATTTGAATCGTTTACGCCTTACCTCTACTCGACGTACGAAGAGGAAGACGAGACCGGAGCGGTGGAGCGACCCAAAATTGTGATTCTGGGGAGCGGGCCGAACCGGATCGGACAGGGAATCGAGTTCGATTATTGCTGCTGCCACGCGGCATTCGCGTTGAAAGAAGACGGCTACGAAACGGTGATGGTGAATTGCAACCCGGAGACGGTGTCAACCGATTACGACACGTCCGACCGGCTTTATTTTGAGCCGCTCACGTTGGAGGATGTGCTTGCGGTCCTCGATCGTGAAAAGCCCGAGGGAGTGATCGTGCAATTCGGCGGGCAGACGCCGCTGAATCTCGCGCTGGAATTGAAACGCAACGGAGCCAAGATTATCGGCACAAATCCCGAGTCGATTGATCTGGCGGAAGACAGACGACGCTTTGGGGCGTTGCTTAATGAGCTGAAGATTCCGCAGCCGCGCGCGGGGACAGCGCTGACTCCGCAGGAAGCAGTGAAGGTTGCCACGGAGATTGGGCTTCCGGTGTTGGTGCGGCCGAGCTACGTTCTTGGCGGCCGCGCAATGGTGATTGCTTACGATTTGAAGACGGTGGAAGAGTACGTGGCGCAGGCGGCGTTAATCGGAACGGCTTCGGACCCGAAGCGGCCGATTCTGATCGATCAGTTTCTCGAAGATGCGACCGAAGTGGACGTCGATGCTCTCGCAGACGGGGACGAAGTAGTGATTGCGGCGGTTATGGAACATATCGAGGAAGCTGGGATTCACTCGGGCGATTCTTCGTGCGTGCTTCCGTCAGTGACACTGAAGCCTTCGATTCTGGAAAAGATTCGCGAATATACTTCGCGGCTGGCGAAAGCGTTGAATGTGGTGGGATTGATGAACGTGCAATATGCGATTCAGCGCGACACGGTGTACGTGCTGGAGGTGAATCCGCGAGCTTCGCGAACGGTCCCGTACGTGAGCAAGGCGACGGGAGTACCGCTGGCGAAAGTGGCTGCGCGCCTGATGACCGGGCGCAAACTGCGCGACTTGAATCTTCCGTACATCGAAACGAAAGGCGTGAAGGAACTTTCGGTGGGCAAGTTCTACGCGGTGAAGTCGCCGGTATTTCCGTTCAACAAATTCCGCGGCGTGGATACGATTCTGGGGCCGGAAATGCGTTCCACGGGCGAGGTGATGGGCATCGCCTCCACGTTTGGGCTGGCGTTTGCTAAGGCGCAACTTGCCGCAGGACAGCGTTTGCCGCTGACGGGGACAGTATTTATCAGCGTGAACGACCACGACAAACGCCATCTGGCGTTTGTTGTTCAAGATCTTCTCGCCGCGGGATTGAAAGTGATAGGCACGCGCGGGACGGCCGCCGCGCTGGCTAGCGCAGGTATCGAGATCGAGTCTGTTTACAAAGTGAATGAAGGCAGGCCGAACATAGTGGATTTGATCAAGACGGGCAAAGTGGATCTCGTTATAAATACTCCGTTGGGTCGCGAATCCTTCTGGGACGAAAAATCCATTCGGCGCGCTGCAATTCGTTACAACATTGCTTGCATTACCACTCTTTCGGCAGCCAGCGCAGCGGCTCGAGGGATTCGGGCGATGGCGGGGCATTCGGCTGATGTGGGCGCCCTGCAGGATTTGCACGGCAGGAAGAGTGCTGCCGCCGCAGAGCGCACGTAGGATCCGGAGTTTGTCGGCGTAGTTGAAACGCGTGGGTCTAAAATCAATCTTTGAGATAAAATGATATGGTGAAACTTCACGGTATTTTTCCGCCGCTTACCACGCCGTTCGCGCCTGACGGCAGCGTGTCGCTGGCGCACTTGCGCGACAACATCAAACGGTACAACCAGACGCGGCTGGCCGGATATGTGGTTAACGGTTCGACGAGCGAGTCCGTTCTACTGCGGTGGGATGAGGTTTATCGCATATGGGAGACGGCGCGCGACGCAGCGACGCAGACTAAGATTCTAATTGCGGGGACGGGCGCCGAATCCACGGCCGAAACGATCGAGCATACGAATCGGGCGGCTGCTGTCGGTTACGCGGTGGCGCTGGTGCGAACGCCGAGCTTTTACAAAGCGGCTATGTCGGAAGATGCGCTCGCCGAACATTACCTGCGCGTAGCGGATGCCGCGCGCATTCCGATTCTGGTTTATTCGGTCCCGATTTTCACGCACATCACTGTGGAAGCGGGGTTAATTCAGCGAGTTGCAAAGCATCCGAATATCATAGGGATGAAGGACAGCTCGGGCAACGTGCAGGGCGTGGCCCATATTATCGCGGCAGCGCCGAAAGAGTTTCAGACGTTGGTGGGTTCGGCGTCGACTCTTTACGAGTCGCTCGAAAAGGGCGCCGCAGGAGCTATTCTGGCGGTGGCTTGCGCGTTTCCGGAGTTGTGCGTGGAGACTTACGAAGCGTCGCGTGCAGGAGAAAGCGCGAAGGCGCATTCGCTGGCACAGCAACTTATCTCGCCGGCAAAGATGTTTGGAGCGCAGTACGGAATCGCGGGATTGAAGTATGCGTTGGATCGATTGGGGTACTTTGGCGGCGCTACGAGGCCGCCACTTCTTCCGGTTGGTGAAACTGCATGTCACGAAATCGAGGCGTTGTTGTCGAATCTCACTGCTCAATCCGCGCATCTGATGCAGTAGATATCTTCTCAGCATATGAAATTCATTCATGTATATGTGCGCGCCGCTGTGGCCCCGGGGAACCTCAGACATAGTTCAGGGACTCAGTTTTCTGCTAACTTTGCAGGATTCCGCGCGTCCCATCCTCGTTGCTGCGAACAGCGGGCGCGTGTATGATGACCTCCCCGATGGAGTCTCGCTGTCTTCCGTTTGGCGAAATTCCGCATACCACGAAATTGTTTTCGACTTTTATAGAGGATTTCGCTCGTGTGGCTCGGTACTACGAGCAGCCGCCCACGCTGGCAGGGATCGTTGCGGCGGCACGCAAGATCGACCTAGCTCCGGATGTGCGCAAGGGGGTGGTGGAGGTCCTGCGAGAGCAAAACCAGGGATTTGGCGCTGGCCCGGATACATTCGCCAGCCTCGACCGCCTGACTAATGGAGCGGCCGCTATAGTCACTGGGCAACAGGTGGGGCTCTTTACCGGGCCTGCTTATAGTTTTTATAAGGCGATATCCGCCGCGCGATTCGCAGAGGAAGTCTCACGCAAGGGCGTTGAAGCCGTACCAATTTTTTGGCTAGCCACGGAAGATCACGATCTGGCGGAAATTAATCACGCCGAGTGGAACACGGAGAACGGCTTGGCGCGGTTTGAGATGCCGGAAACCGAGGCAGAAAGCGGACGGCGGGTAGGTGAAGTAAAACTCGGACCGGGGATCACGGCGCTGGTAGCGAAGGCGGTCGAAAGTCTTCGCGGCGGATTTGCTGAAGACGTTGCGCGGGCGTTGCGCGAATCCTACACACCCGACGAAACCTATGGTTCAGCATTTGGGAAGTTGATGGCGAAACTCGTGGCGAGTCGGGGAATTATTTTCCTGGATCCGCTGGATGAACGCTTGCATCGTTTGTCAGCAAGCGTTTATCGCCGCGCGTTAGACGAATCGGATTCGTTGCGCGACGCGCTGCTCGCGCGCTCGAAAGAGCTTGTTCACGCTGGGTATCATGCGCAGGTGAAGGTCAGCGGAGGATCCACGCTGCTTTTTTACAATGTGGACGGACGCCGGGAGCCATTGCGAAGCCGAAGCGGCAAGTTTTATGCAGGGCATGCGTCATTCACACTGGCGGAGATGCACGACGCGATTGAGAAGACTCCCAAGGCATTTACACCCAACGTCCTGTTGCGTCCAATCGTTCAAGACACACTGCTTCCTACAGCGGCATATGTCGCAGGGCCCGCCGAGATCGCGTACATGGCGCAGGCGCAAGTGGTTTACCCACGACTCCTGGGGCGCATGCCCGCAATTGTTCCACGCGCCAGTTTTACGATTGTTGCGCCGCTGCTGGCGAAGAAACTCGGGAAATTCGGCTTGAAAATCGGCGACGTTTTTCGGAGCCGCCAGCTTTTGCGATCCCGCATGGAGGAACACTTCCTGCCGCGGGCTCTTACGCGCCGTTTTGATGCGGGTGAAAAAGCGCTGCGGCGGCTGCTGAAGTCTTACCGCAGTCCGCTAGAGAAACTTGACCGAACTTTGATCGACGCGCTGGATTCGGCGGAGAGCAAGATGCTTTATCAATTCCTGAAATTGAAGGGCAAGGCGGGGCGCGCTGAAAGTGAGCGCAGAGGTGTTCTGGATCGATACGAACGATTAATGCTCGACGCGCTGTATCCGCATAAGGGTTTGCAGGAACGTTCGCTCTCGCCGCTGCCGTGGGTAGCCGGCTATGGTACTGATTTTCTGGATGGATTATCGCAGTTAATTTCCGTGGACGCACATCAGCATCGCATTGTAGTTCTCTGATTCCATAGCTCCTCGCCACCTGCTCACGTTCCCGGCCTCACGGCGTTCCCAGCTGCTAAGTCCCGTGCTAAAATGCGCGCTCATCCTCAAACTCGCAATACTTTCGGAGGGTACACGGAATGAAAATCACGCCGGGCAAACAGAAGGGTTTGAAAGCGGTATCGGATTCCCGCGGCATAATCGCCGCAGCAGCCATGGACCAGCGCGGCTCCCTTAAGAGTGCAATCGCCAAGGACAAGGGTATCGACAAGAAAGACGTAACAGCGCAGATGATGGAAGAATTCAAAACTGCGGTGGTGCGTGTTTTGACACCACATGCGAGCGCGATTCTTCTTGATCCGGAGTATGGCTTGCCCGCTGCGAAGGTTCGTTCTGCCAATGCGGGATTACTTCTAGCGTACGAGAACAGCGGATATGACAACACGCGACCGGGACGGCTTCCCGATCTACTTGACGTTTGGTCTGTGCGGCGACTGGTGGCCGCCGGGGCCGACTGCGTGAAGATTCTGCTTTACTATACGCCGTTCGATACGCGGGAAATAAACGATATCAAGCACGCATGGGTGGAGCGGATCGGAGCGGAGTGCGTTGCCGCTGACGTTCCGTTCTTTCTGGAGTTTGTGGGCTACGAAGAGGGCGGCGATGAAAAGGGCGCGGCATATGCGCGGAAGAAGCCGGAGATCGTTACAGGCAGCATGGAAGAATTTTCGAAGCCTCAGTATGGCGTTGACGTGTTGAAAGTGGAAGTACCGGTAAACATGGCGTTCGTGGCGGGATCCAAAGCCTGCAAGGGGGAATCGGCTTACACTCGTGATCAGGCCATGGACTATTTCCGCAAGGCTGCGGCGGCTGCAAAAAAGCCGTTCATTTATCTTTCCGCTGGAGTGAATAACGACGTTTTCGCGGAGACGCTGGAGCTTGCGGCTGCGTCCGGCGTAAATTTTTCGGGCGTTCTGTGCGGCCGAGCTACGTGGAAAGAGGGTATTCCCGTTTACGCGAAGCAAGGCGTAAAAGCCTTGGAAGATTGGCTGCAGGATCAGGGCGTGAAGAACATCAACAACGTCAACTCGAAGTTGTCCGCGGCGAAGCCATGGTTCAGTTTTTACGGCGCGAGTTCGGCGGCTGCATTATCGTAGGATCCGTCGTCCTAAGTCGTGCGGCTCGCGTGAGTATCGGCAGACGGCTAGAAAATTAATTTTGGCGGTGAGTGGAGAGAGTTTGCGGAACGCGCGGCTTTCCGTTAGAATTGTTGTTTAAGCGGATGCGCGCGAAGCTACTGTGTCGCTGTCCGTAATTCCCGGCCTTCCAGGCTCCCGGACACTCTGAGGTAATGGCGGAAGAAAACCAGCGTTTCAATCTGACTTTTGACGCAGCTGATGAGTATCGTCCGGAAGCGCCTCCACCACCTGAAATCCCCGCTTGGAAAGACGGCAGCACCCGCATTGGAATTCACACGTCGATTGCCGGCGATCTCTCCGGAGCGCTCGAAATAGCACACGGATTGGGCGCCAATGCCCTCCAGATATTTTCTTCCAGTCCACGGATGTGGGTGCGTGGACCTTCCAGAATTTCAGAGGCCGATGCAATACGCTTTCGCGAACGCCGCAAAGTGCTTGGCCTTGGGCCGCTGGTTATCCACGACAATTATTTGATCAATCTCGCATCGCCGAATCCGGTGTTGCGCACGCGTTCGGTCCAGGCGTTCCATCAAGAAATTGTGCGAGCGATTGCGCTTGGCGCGGATTTTCTGGTGGCGCACCCAGGGTGCTGCAAAGAAAGCGGTGCGGAGGAAGCTGTCTCCGCGATTGCGCAAGGATTGAAGCAAGCTGCAAGAGGATTGAAACTCGACGGGCTGCAAATCCTGCTTGAAAACACCGCGGGGCAGGGTACGTCGATGGGCTCGCGATTTGAAGAATTGCGAGCAGTTCTTGATGCGGCTTCGGATTTGGCGCTTGGCGTTTGCATTGATACCGCGCACACGTTCGCCGCGGGATGGGATATTCGCACTGCCGAGGGCCTGGAAAAAACGCTGCAAGCGATCGATCGGACCGTCGGAATCGACCGGGTTCGCGTGATTCACGTGAACGATTCGAAAACGCATCTAGGCTCGCGGGTTGACCGGCACGAGCATGTTGGCAAAGGAAAGATCGGACTGGAAGCGTTCGGGCGGCTTTTGAATCATCCGTTTCTCGCGGGGCGGGCGTTCATTCTGGAGACACCTATCGACAGGCTGGGCGACGACCGCCGAAACGTGGCGGCATTGTGGAAACTGATGGGAGTAAGCATTCCTGCGGCAGGCGGGCGCGATGGAATGAAGCCGCGCCGTAAGAAGCTAGTCAAGAAAAGTATTCGCAGGAATACAAGTCGAGGTAAGACAGCAGCAAGAAAGCGTCAGAGCAAGAGCGCAAGAAAGACTCGGGGGAAGTGAACTTGTTCGAATACGATCCGCGCCAAGTGGAGTTGAAATGGCAAAAAGTGTGGGCGGAGCACAATGCGTTCCGCGCGGTGGAAGACCCTTCACGACCGAAATATTACGTACTTGAGATGTGGCCTTATCCTTCCGGCACGCTGCACATGGGCCATATGCGCAATTACACGATCGGCGATGCCGTGGCTCGCTACAAGCGCATGTGCGGATTAAACGTTTTGCACCCTATGGGCTGGGATTCGTTCGGATTGCCGGCGGAGAACGCGGCAATCAAGAGCGGGACGCCTCCGCGCGAATGGACAAATTCGAATATCGCGCAGATGAAGGCGGTGTGCGAACGGTTTGGCTTCGGTTACGACTGGGAGCGGGAAATCTCGTCGTGCGAGCCGGAATACTACCACTGGAATCAGTGGTTGTTTCTGCGCATGCTGGAAAAGGACCTTGCTTATCGCAAACGCAGCCGCGTGAATTGGTGCCCTCAATGCCAGACGGTTCTGGCAAACGAGCAGGTGGTCGGCGGCTGCTGCTGGCGCCACGAGACAACTACGGTGGAACCGAAGGAAATCGAGCAGTGGTTTTTGCGCATCACGCATTATTCCGACGCGCTGCTCGAAGGGACGAATGAGCTAGCGGAGGGTTGGCCGGAACGCGTTCTAGTGCAGCAGCGGAACTGGATCGGAAAGTCGCGCGGCACAAGAGTGAAGTTCGGAATCGCGCAGATGCCGGATTCGGTACTGGAAGTTTTCACCACGCGCGTCGATACCATTTTTGGAGCTTCGGCCATTGTGCTCTCGGCTGGGCATCCTCAGCTTGAACGGTTGCTCGAAGGCGTGCCCGGACGAGCGGCGATTGAAGGGCAGCTCAAGGCCATGCGGCAAAAGAGCATGCGCGCGGCCGACATTGCAACCGCGGAGAAAGAGGGTTTCTTTACCGGGCGATTCGCGGTGAACCCATTTTCAGGCGGCAACATTCCCATATGGGTTGCGAACTTTGTCCTCGCGGATTATGGAACGGGAGCGGTGATGTGCGTGCCGGCGCACGACCAGCGGGACTATGAGTTCGCGGAAAAATATCATTTGCCGGTAAAGATTGTGGTGCAACCGATCAACGGGCCGCCGGTGCGGCTGGATCGAATGAGCGAAGCGTCCACAGAGCATGGAAGGTTGGTGGATTCGGGCCCCTACACGGGACTTACGTCCGAGCAAGCCATCGAAAAAATGGCGACGGATGCGAAGGCAAAAGGTTTCGGTGAGTCCGAGACAACCTACCGATTGAAAGATTGGGGAATCTCACGGCAACGATATTGGGGCACGCCGATTCCGGTTGTCTATTGCGATAAGGACGGCGTTGCTGCGGTGCCGGACGATCAGCTTCCTGTGCGTTTGCCGGAGAACGTAACGCTGACCGGGGAAGGGCAATCGCCGCTCGCAAGCGTGCCGGAATTTGTGAACACAACATGTCCGAAATGCGGGGGACCGGCTCGGCGAGAAACGGATACGATGGATACGTTTGTTGATTCGTCGTGGTATTTCTACCGGTTCACGGATCCGCACGACGATCGCGCAGCCTTTGCGAAGGACAAAGCTGCGTACTGGTTTCAGATCGACCAATATATCGGCGGGATCGAGCACGCAATCCTGCACCTGATCTACTCGCGGTTTTTCTGCAAGGTGATGCATGACCTTGGGATGGTGAAAGAAAATGAGCCGATAAAGCGGCTGTTTTCGCAAGGAATGGTGCATAAAGATGGCGCGGTGATGTCGAAGTCGAAAGGCAACGTGGTTGGCGCGATGGACATGGCGGACAAATACGGCTGCGATACGGCGCGGATGTACACGCTATTCGCGGCACCGCCTGAGCGCGATTTGGAATGGAGCGAGCAGGGAATTGAAGGCTGTTCGCGATTCCTGAACAAAGTGTATCGGCTTATCACGAAACACGCGGACCAGCTGCGCAACATTGAAACGGATGTTAACGAGAAAACGGATTTTGCCACTGCAACCGCAAAAGAGAAATTGCTGGTGCGGAAAGCGCACAAGACGCTGAAGCGAGTCACGAACGATTTCGAAGTTCGCTGGCATTTCAATTCTTCGGTGGCGCTGATTATGCAGCTGCTGAACGAACTCCAGGGACAGGAGCCGTTGGAGGTGGAAGTTTCGCCCACGATTCTCAAGCGGGTGCTCGAGATTTTGGTGCTGATGCTTTCGCCCATTGCTCCGCACATCGCGGAAGAGATGTGGGAGAAGCTTGGCCATGCGACAAGTCTTGAGGGTGTGAAGTGGCCGGCTTACCGCGAAGACCTCACGCGCGAAGAGCAGGTCGAAGTAATCATTCAGATTAATGGTCGGCTGCGCGGAAAGATGCTGGTGGATGAGGGTCTTAGCGAAGACGAAACGGTCGCACAAGCGCGGAAGGATCCACGCATTTCTGTTCTGATCGCAGGCAAAGAGATGGTGAAAATCGTCGTGGTCCTGCGGAAACTGGTTAATTTCGTTTTGAGATAGACTAGGCGAAAACTATGACACCAGGTAGCAGCGCGGCCCCGGTCAAATCTGGGAGTGAGAAGACGGGAAGGATGGTGAACACGGGACACGGGATCGTGGTCCTCGATTTCGGCGGGCAGTATACTCAACTGATTGCGCGCCGCATCCGCGAGCAGCAGGTATTCTCCGCAATTCTGCCCTGCACTGCGAGCATCGAAGAAATCCGTGCGCTTGAACCGGCAGGCATCGTTCTGTCGGGCGGACCAAGTTCCGTGTACGACGCGACCGCGCCGGTGTGTGACCCGAAAGTTTTGCAACTGAATGTGCCGGTTCTGGGGATTTGCTACGGGATGCAGTGGATGGCTCATACGCTGGGCGGAAAGGTCGAGCCTGCGGGGCGACGCGAATACGGCCGTGCAGAACTGGCAATCGAGAATGGCTCAAAGCTGTTCGCAGACTGCCCCAACCGATTCAAAATCTGGAACAGTCACGGCGATCACGTGGTCGGCCTGCCTGAGGGATTTAGCGTCACTGGGCGAACGGACAACGCTATCGCAGCGGTAGAGAACGCGGCCAAGAAATTGTACGGCGTGGAGTTTCATCCGGAAGTAAATCACACGGAGCGGGGCGCCGAGATTCTGAATAACTTTATTTTTCAGATTTGCGGCGCAAAACAGAATTGGGACCGCGCTGGATTCATCGCTTCCATGGTGGAGTCGATCCGAAAGCAGGCTGAAGGCAGCCGGGCTATATGCGCTCTGAGCGGGGGAGTGGATTCCGCCGTTGCCGCAGCGCTGGTGCATCGAGCTATTGGCGACCGGCTGACGAACGTGTTCGTGGACAACGGACTTCTGCGGCGGGATGAGTTTCGAGACACACTCAAGCTTTTGCGCGCGCGCCTGGGACTGAATGTGATCGGGGTGGACGCTTCCGATCGTTTTCTCGCCCGCTTGAAGGGAGTTACAGACCCTGAAGAAAAGCGCAAGCGAATCGGCGGAGAGTTTATCAACGTGTTCGTGGAGGAAGCGCGGAAGCTAACAGCGGCGTCGCAGGGCTCTCCGGTAAAGTTCCTGGTGCAAGGCACGCTTTATCCGGATGTAATCGAGTCGGTGTCGGTAAAGGGGCCTTCCGCGGTCATCAAGACTCATCACAACGTCGGAGGCCTTCCGGCGGATATGCCATTCAAGCTGATTGAGCCACTGCGCGATTTGTTCAAGGATGAGGTGCGGTTGATCGGCCGTGAACTCGGCTTGCCGGAAGAGATTTTGATTAAGCATCCGTTTCCAGGGCCGGGGCTAGCGGTTCGGTTGGTCGGGGAAATTTCGAGAGAAAGACTCGAGACGTTGCGTGCAGCGGATGCAGTAGTGGTAGAGGAAATTCGACGCGCTGGTTTGTACCAGAAAGTCTGGCAGGCGTTTGCTGTCCTTTTGCCGGTTCAAAGTGTCGGGGTGATGGGAGACGGGCGAACGTACGGACTTACAATCGCGGTGCGTGTTGTAGACTCGCAGGATGCGATGACCGCCGACTGGGCTCGGCTGCCGCATGAAGTGCTCGAGCGGATTTCGGTGAGGGTCGTAAACGAAGTCCCCGGTGTTAATCGGGTGGTCTACGACATCAGTTCAAAGCCGCCAAGCACGATTGAATGGGAGTAAGACTAAAGCGAACGGCAACCCTAAATTTTCTCTGTAAAGAGAAACTAGCGGTTGGCCATCTTCTGGGCCATATACAGCAAAAGCCGTCGGTCGCCGTCGTCAACCTTGCTCAGCAACCGTCGGAAGCGGCCCAGCAGCCGCGCCTCTTTTCCCTTGCTTCCCCACGCGATATCGTCTGCCGTCTTCCGCTTCGGAAGATTTGGCAACACAGGTGGTTCCTCGCCGTCGTAGAATAGCTGGTAGAGGGGAATCTCCATGGCCCGGGCCAGCTTTTCCAGAGTCTCGATCGCCGGAACGGTGTGACCGTTCTCAACGCGCGAGATGTAGCAGCGAAGAAGTCCAGTGCGTTTCTCGATGTCGCCTTGAGAAAGTTTTTTCGTTTCACGCAAAAGACGAATACGTTCTCCGATTATCATGGCGGGTATTGTTACATGGACTACTGCCTCCCGCAAGTGCGAATCTTAATAGTGCGAGAGTGGATGCGAAAGGCTGACTGCAAGTCAGAAGCGTAAGGTAACGTATCGGCTAGAACTCGTTTCGGCTTTAGGTGGTTGTAAGGCACAAACATTGTCCCTGGCGTAACCAAAACTGTATGGCAGACGTCCCAAAGGGTATGGCGGCAAGCGCGTCGGCGATCTCGCTCCCGGCCCGTGCGAGAAAGCGGGAAGAAGAGGCGGAGCTTGTTCGGCTGGCGCAAAGCGGCGAAGAAGCTGCTTTCGAGGAGCTGATACGGCGGCACCAGCAGCGGGTTTTCGGTTTGGTGAATGGAATCCTGCGACGCCGGGAAGACGTGGAAGACGTAGTACAGCAAGTGTTTTTGAAGGTTTTTGTTTCTATAAAGCGCTTTGATCTACGCGCGGCGTTTTCGACCTGGCTCTATAAGATCGCGGTGAACGAATGCTGGGACTACTTGAGGAAGAAAAAGGTTCGGCCATTAGTTTACGAGACCGACCTCTCGGAGGAACAAGTCTCGAGGTTGGACGGTGCAGCTTCGGCGGAACGTCCGCCGGAGAATCCAGCGCGGCGCGCGGAGACGAACGACATTCTGGATCAGTTGCTGAACGAGTTGCCGGAGCGAGACCGGGAATTGCTAGTGCTAAAGGAAATTGAAGGATTTTCGGTGCAAGAGTTGGCGGAGATGCTCGATCTCAACGTCAACACAGTGAAAGTGCGGCTGTTTCGTGTGCGTGCCCGGCTGATGGATGTCTACAATCGGCGCATTGGCTCGCATCCGGAGCATCCGGCCGCAAGCGGAAGGAGCGAAACCGATGGAAGCAAGATTTAACCAAGGCCCCTGTTTGGAATTCGAAGCGCTGCTGGAAGATCATCTGAGCGGCGAGCTGAGCGGCGCGGATGCGAAGAAGTTAGCGGAGCATCTCGAGAATTGCGCAGCTTGCAGCACAGCGCTGGAGCATGCCGCGCCGAGCGTGCAATTGTTGCGCGCAGCGCAGCCAGCGGCGGACCCGGGTCCAGGTTTTTCACATGTGGTGATGGCACGGATTCGCGCGGAAATGTCGAAGCGAGGCGAACAGAAATCGATCTGGCTGCCGTTTGTTTCAATGGCGTGGCGTTTTGCGGCCACAGCGGCTCTTGCGCTTGCCCTTCTTGTTACGTTTGACGCGGTCCGGCATATGCGCTATGAGCGCCAGTCGAGCTTGGCGTACGTGCCCAAAACGGAGACCCGTGATCTGTTTCCCGACCCAGCGGGCCCTCCGGCAAATCGGGACGAAGTTCTAATGATGGTGGCGGATACAAATCATGGAAAACACTAAGAAACGCGGCGAGGCTGCGGTACTCGTGCTTGTGGTATTCCTGCTAGGTACTCTGCTTGGCGGGGTGGGGAATCACGTTTGGGGCGAGCGGGTGTGGGGCAAGCAAATTGTGAACACACAGCCTACGCGCGATCAGATTGTCGGTAATTTGACGCGAGACTTGCAACTCACGCCAGATCAGCAGCAGCAGTTAGGTTCCATCGTGGATGATACGCGCGCCAAGTGGCGCACGCTGTACAACACCATCGAACCGCAGCACGAGCAAATTCGCCAGCAGGCTCGGGACCGCATGCGCGCGATTCTCACCCCGGAGCAGAAGCCGAAATTTGAAGAGTTCATGCACCGCATCGACGAACAACGCCAGAAAGACGAACAGCAGCTAGCCCGCTAGTAGAGTTCCCGAAAAAAGCCTAGAACGGAATATCTTCGTCCGAAATTTCCGGTCCTGAAACGGAAGGTTCTTCGAGCATGGGTCCGCCTTCCATGTCCGGATCGCTCGCGCGACCTTGCGCGCCGGTATGGCTCGAACCGGCCCCGGCGGCGGCACCGTCGGCTCGCCCTCCGAGCATCCGGAAATTATTGGCTACGATTTCAAAGCTGGTGCGCTTCTGTCCTTCTTTATCCTGCCACTCGCGCGACTGAATACGGCCTTCAACGAAAATCAGCGAACCCTTCTTCAAGTATTGTTGCGCGATTTCGGCCTGCTTGCCCCATACGACGATCTTATGCCACTCGGTGCGCTTCTGGCGTTCGCCGCTCTTGTCTTTGTACGTCTCATCGGTGGCCAGAGAGAAATTGGCAACAGCCTGGCCGCCTCCGGTATAGCGCGTTTCGGGATCTCGTCCGAGCCGTCCCACGAGAATAACTTTGTTGACTGACATGGAAGTTCCACCTGTTAAGGAATTTTGAGGACATCGCGAGTATAGCCGAAGTGCGCCTGCAGGGGACGAAAAAGTATGCAAAGCGCGGGCGGGAAACTGGAGATGCAGACAATATCCGCGCGGTTAGACGAAGTTCGGGGCGATTCGCACCGTTATAACGCGCGCCGGAGGAAGTCTGCTAAGATTTCGCGAGAAGGTGAGTCGGAGTACCTGGAGGAATGTGGTGACACAAAGCGCCGAGAATCATACCAAGCTTGTTCCAGTTTTTCACTTCTTCGTTATGCCGGTCTTTGCGATCAACCTGGGGTGGTCCATCTATCGGGTCTCGCGCTTCTTTTCGTTCGGCACCGTGATGTTGCTGCTGCTTGCGGCGGCTTTTGTTCTGGCTGCGCTTTATGGAAGGATGTTTGCGCTTACGGTTCAGGACCGAGTGATCCGCCTGGAGATGAGATTACGCTTGAGAGACGTTTTGCCGCCAGACCTGCGGGCGCGCATCATGGAGTTCAACGTGAGCCAGTTGGTGGCGATGCGGTTTGCGAGCGATGCGGAATTGCCGGAACTTGCGCGGAAGGTGCTGGATGAACATCTTATTGACCGGAAGGCGATAAAGAAGCTGGTGAAGAACTGGCAACCTGACTTGCTGCGCGCGTGATTGTTCGGAAAGTTATCGTGGAGCCGGCGCTCGCGGAGTGGTTGAAGCGCCGAGTTCCTTGAGCTTAGCCTGGGCGCGACGCGCTTCATCAGATCCCGGGAATCGCCGCACGACTTCGCGAAGATCGCGGATACCGGTAGACTTCATTCCCAATTCAACCTCGGCGAAGGACTTCTTCAACTGAGCGGCGGCAAGCTTGAAACTTTTGGGGTAATTGCTGATTACGATCTCATACTGCGCAATTGCATCCTGATAGTCTCCCTGGGCATACGATATTTCGCCGAGGTAGAACTGGGAGTTCGAAGCCAAATCGTTAGTCGGGAAGTTCTTCATATAATCGGTGAACTCCTGCCGAGCGAGATCGTATTTTCCAGTGCTGAAATCGCGCAGAGCATTTTGGTAGAGCGTGTCGGCGGAAATAGGCGGCATTGAGGGAACCGGATTCGCTGCTTGCGGCGGTGGCACGGATCCGGGGTTTGGTTGAGTGGATTGCCCGACGCCCGGCGCGGGTGCTCCGGAATAGCCGCTCTGCGTGCTCGGCACTCCGCCGGAGATCTTCCCGTCGATGCTTTGCAGCAAGCCCTGAATGTCGTTCATCTGCTGGCCAAGTTTCGCCACACGCGCCTGAACATCCTGCATGTTGTCGGACAAGCCTTGCGTCTGCGAACTCATGGTGTCGATGCGCGACCCACTGTTTGCGGTGGCTTCCTGCACGCTCTTTTGGAGGACGCCCATTTGGGAGTTCAGCTGATTAGTAGCGTCCAGCGATTGTTGTACCAATGTTCGCAGAGTCGCGTTGTTGGCGTCTATTGCGCTGCGCAAGTCCCTTTGACCTTGTAACAGCTGAGACACCTGCTCTTGAAGCTGAATCATGTCTTTCGAAACGGCGCCGGTGGGTTTGGCGGTGAGCATCGCGCCGCCGAGAATGCCGATTAGTGTTGCTGCAAGTGCGAGCACAAGCCATCGTGTGCGCAAGGGAAGCCTCCTTATTGGTTCTATTCGATCCAGCTATTGAAACTGCGGACAGCCCGTGAAAAGCCAGAGCTGCCCGCAATTCCGGAATGCCTTTTGTCCGTCGAAATGATTAATGTCCGGCCACGAAATGGGCACGCCGATTTTGTTGCCAGCAAGCTTCATCGTGTTCGGTGCAGAATGGCCGCTCTTTGCCCCAGCTCACCGTGTCCATACGGTCGGCGGTGATGCCTAGCGAAATGAGATAATTCTTGGCGGCTTGAGCTCGGCGTTCACCGAGGCCGATGTTGTATTCGGTGGAACCACGCTCGTCGCAATGACCCTCAATGGTGACCCGGACCTGCGGGTACGAACGCAGGAATTCGGCGGTCTTTGCCAGATTATCTCGGGCGTCCGCACGAATATCAGATTTGTTGAAGTCAAAATATGCGTCCTTTACGTTCTGCTCGAACAGTTCGCTCAAACTCTGATTTCCCGTGGGCGGAGTTTCTACGGGAGCCGCCCCTACCGTGACGCGTGCATCCGCTGTGGCGGTGCCGCCCGGTCCCGTGGCAGTGATTGTAAAAGTTGTCGATTGCGTCGGGTTCACCGGCGTGGTGCCTTGCGCCACCACCTTGCCTACGCCCGGCTCAATATCAAGATCGGTGGCGCTGGTGGAAGTCCAACTCAGCGTGACGGTATCGCCGCTTTTTACTGAAGTTGGCGAAGCGTTCAGCGTAACGGTGGGTTGAGGGGCCGACTCTGGGGCAGCTTGCGTAGGCGGATGGCTTGCAACCTGCTTCTTACAACCGCCTGCGAAAGCTACGAGAGCAACCACTCCCAGCAGCAATCCCAACTTTCTAAGACCACTATCCTGCATTTACTGCCTCCTTGGACGTCCTTGCGAGGGCTTGGCAAGGGACGTCGTTCTATAATTTGTGCAACGTGTGCGTTACCGATGCCTCAACCGGATAGCTCGCTCAAAGAACGGTCGCAACCGAAGACGCATTATGTCTTCGATTCAGCGTGGCGACCAGTTCGGCGATTCATTCTGTCCCTGATACGTCAACTGCCGGGGTTCGCTGCCATCCGCCAGCATGGACCAAACCTGCAAGGTGCCAGTGCGATTGGACTCGAACACTATGTGCCTCCCGTCAGGCGCCCAGCTGGGGCGCTCGTTGCGTCCAGCGTCTTTCGTAAGCTCGACCAGTTGCTTGCTGATGACATCCATAGCATAGATGTCGAAATTGCCGCTCGGGCGTCGCCAACAGAATGCCAGGAGTTGTCCATTCGGCGACCAGGATGGGTCCACGCTGTAGCCCATATCGGGAAGGTCAAGTTTTTGAACGCTTGAGCCGTCCGAATTTGCGAGGTAAAGCACTGGATCACCGCCGCGGTCGCTAACGAACGCGATCTGCTTTCCTGTTTTCGGATTCCAGGCGGGTGACGTACTGACGCCAGCGGCAAAAGTAATTCGGTGGAGATTCCCGCCGCCTGCATCCGCCACATATATTTCGGGATCGCCGTTCTGGCTGGACATGAAGGCGAGCTGCGAACCGTCGGGCGAAAATGCCGGGGAGCTATTCGATCCGCGATATCGCGGGAAGGAAATCAAGCGGTCCGACGCGGCGGAGTAGATGCAAATCTGCGGAGAGGTGATTCCGCGAAAGGGAACGTAGCAGGTAAACGCAACTTTCGTGGCGTCGGGCGACCATCGCGGAGTAAGGGAAATGGACTTCAGATGAGTGAGCTGATGCTGATTCGAGCCGTCATAATCCATAGCCCAAATTTCTTTGTTTCCGCTTTTGCTGCTCACGTAGGCGATTTGCGTTTGCGCGATGCCCGACAGGCCGCCGCTTAGCCGTGAAACGATGTCGTCCGCGAATTGGTGCGCTAGCCGGCGAGCATCGGCGTCGGTGGCAGCGCCGCGATAGATTTTCTGCAGCGCGATGGGCGCAGTGGGATTGTGGACGTCTGAGAGGAATCCTGCGGCGGCGAGGTTCGATCCTTCGACCGAAAGATTCCCGTAGGCGATCATGTATGCGCTCGATGGCGCGTTGGCCCAATCAGCGAATTTCAATTCACTAGGCTGGCTTGGCGATTGCGTCGGGTAGAAGCTCGGGCTTACGAGGTCGAGAATGCCGCAATATTCCAGGTCACTCCAAAGCACGTCGTGAAAAGTTTTTTCCAGGGCTGGCGGCGCTGGAGCACGCACGCCAAATTCCGGGACGGCCAGGCGGACTTTCGAGACGCCGAGGCCAGTGCCTGTCTTGAACCAGTCTTGAGCCGAAGATGTACCAGCGCAAAACAGTAGCGCTGTTGCGATAGCCACGAAGATTGCAAGTTTTCTTGTCATATGAGTCTTTCGATTCGTTTTCATTGCATCCTTATCATCGTTTGTAGTCGAACCAGAATTCCACGCCCACTTTGGAGCCTGAATATTCCGCGGGCAATCGTCCGAGCGGGGTTGAATCCCGCACGGCGCGAACCGCCGATGTGTCTACAGACGCGTTGCCGCTGGACTTAGTGACCTGCACATTCGTGATTGTGCCGTCTTTCAAAACATCAAATGTAACCACTACCCTGGGTGCGAACTGAATTCCGGGGTCGACAGTAGCCTGAATCCAGTTGCTGCTCACGCGCCGCTGGACTGCTTCGACATACCACGAAAAACGAGCGCCGAAGTTCCCGCCGCCTGCATCATTGCTAAATCCCATGCCGGCTTGCGTGGCTGTTCCAGTGCCCATGGCGAATGACGTGTACGGAACGGTTGGCGTGCCGCCTCCGCCGTAGGGCACTGCGTTTGTCGGGGGCGGCGCTTTGTTTTCGAGGACTTTGGAGGGGCGCGTCACATACTTTGGCGGCTTCAGACGATCGAATTTTGGAATCGGTGTAGCATCCGGTTGCTTTTCGGGGATTTTCGGAGGCGGCTCGGTTTTGTAGAGCCCTTTGGATTCGTCCACCACGCGATTGGGGCTGGCCAGTTCCGGACGCGGCATCGGAATTCCCGGGACACTTCCAACTACACCCACTGAGATCGCGCCGCCCGGGCCACCCCAGGATTCCTCGTGCGGCGAATAATGGGCTGAAATGTAAAGCAGAGCTGCCAGGATACAGTGGAACACGAGCGACGCAGCGAAGAAATTTCCAAGCGGGCGCGTTAAATTATCAGGGATCGAATTGTCTGCGTAGAAAGCCATTTTAGCGAATTTGCGAGCGCTCGCTGAGCGGCTGAGTCACGACGCTTATATTTTGGATCCCGGACTGCCTAAGCGCGTCGACAACCGTGGCCCAACTGCCGAAGGGGACTGTTTCGTCGCAACGCACATATACAGCCTGGTGCTTAATATCGTGCGACTGCGAGATAACTTGCTGACCAAGATCGTGAATATTGATCGCTTTGTCGTTCAAGTAGACGCGTTGCGCTTTGTCGATGGTGACGACCATTCGCACTTCGGAGAGTTCTTTTACGGTTTTTGTTTTTGGGACGTCGACTTCGATGCCCGATTGCAAAATGGGCGCAGTGATCATGAAAATAATCAGCAGCACCAACACGACGTCGATAAACGGCACCATGTTGATTTCCGAGAGTGAGCTTCCGGTTTCGCGTTGAATCTGTGGCATGGCTATTTGTTATGCGCTGTACAACGTTTCGATTTTCGCGACAAACTCCGAGGCAAAACTGTCCATACGCGCTGCCACGGAGCGGATGTTTCCAACGTAGTAGTTGTAGGCAATGACCGCGGGGATAGCGGCGAAAAGTCCCGCGGCGGTTGTAATTAACGCTTCGGCAATTCCGGGCGCGACGGCGCGAAGACTCGCGGAGCCTGCGTCACCTAAGCCTGAAAATGCGTCCATCACGCCCCAAACGGTGCCAAACAATCCGATGAACGGGGAAACGGAACCGGTAGTCGCAAGCCAGGGCATCCATTTTTCAAGACGCCGAACTTCTTCGCCTGCGGCTACTTGCATTTCTACGCCTACAGCGTTCGCGTTGCGCACTTTTGTAGGGGTTGCGCTAGCGCCAGGACGATTCCCGGCGCCTCCGAGCTGCGCTTCGAGTTCGCGGTAGCCAGCTTGGTACACAACTACGAGGGGGGTTCCGCCTGCGCCGGCGCGAAGAGTATTCGGATCGGGAAGTCCTCGGCCGGCTCGAAACATTTGAAGGAATTTTTTGGTTTGCGGCTCGATTTGACCGAAAAGCCGCGACTTTTGAAAGATGATTGCCCAGGAGAACAGGGACAGGACAAGCAGGATGCCGAGTACGACGCGTGCGACCCAGCCCGTTTGTTCAAGCAAAGCGAACGGGCTGGCAAAAATGATCAGCGCCAGACCAGAAATGATATCCCCCAGGAAAAAAAATATAAATCTTTACCAAACAACCGTAGCACACGCATACAGGAGGGTCAAACAATTCACCCGATGAGAGGTTTGGATAAAGCACATGAGGACGAGGCGGAAATGCAGCTAATGCAGCGAAACAGTGCTGCCCGGGCGCGGGTCGTTTCTTACCAAAGCAAACGAAAGCAGAAACATGCAGGCGCAGCAGATCGAAAGAATCCAATAGGTATCGATATAGGAGAGTGTGGCTGCTTGCGACTGGAGTCCGGCGTAGATTCTGGCTAAGGCCTGCCGTTGCGCTTCGGTGAAGCTGAGGCCCGCGTGGTTGAGCTGTTGCGTCAGGCCATTTAGTGTGTTGCGGAACTGTGTGCTGTATGGGTTGATGTGGTCGCCGAGGGCGATTTGATGAAATTGCGAACGTCGCGCAATGATCGTTGTCACCACCGATGTGCCAACGCTGGAGCCGATGTTGCGCGTGAAATTTACCAGGCCGGCGACGGCATTGCTTTTTTCACGCTGGATGCCGATGTATGCCGCAGTCGTAGTCGGCACAAACACAAAACCCAGCGGCACATACTGGACGATGCGCAGCCACGTTGCATGTCCAAAACTCATTTCCTGATTGAACTGCAAGACAGAAACATACATTCCGATTGCCAGGCCGAACCAGCCGAAAGCGATCAGGTAGCGCAATTGGAATACAGAGGTGAGCCGGCCGACGAAGGGCAGCTCAAAAAGCAACAGTATTGCAGCCGCCGATAGCACCAAACCCGCATTTTCCGCCGTGTATCCCATAATTGTTTGAAGGAATTCCGGCATCAGAACGGTTGTGGCGAAGGCCATGGCGCCCACCATGAACAACATCATGTTCGCCGTGGCGAAATTCCGATTTTTGAAAAGGCGCACGTCCACGATCGGGTCTTTGTGAAACCACTCATAGAAAACGAGAGCGGTGAGGCACACCGCTGCGGTGACCGCCAGAGTGACGATGAAGTGGGAACCGAACCAGTCGTCTTCCTGGCCTTTGTCGAGCATGATTTGCAACGCCCCGACGCCGAGTGCGAGGAGCGAGAAGCCGATGTAATCGAGCTTGATGCCGCCTTTTGCCACGCGTTTCAGATAGGGCGGATCCTCCACCAGTTTGTAGACCAGAAACAAAGCGGCGAGGCCCACCGGCAAGTTGATGAAGAAAATCCAGCGCCAGGAATAACTGTCGGTCATCCAACCGCCCAAAGTGGGACCGATAGCGGGGGCGCAGACGGCGGTGATGCCGTAGAGCGAAAATGCCAGACCGCGCTTTTCGGGAGGAAAAGTGTCGGCGAGAATCGCTTGAACCATGGGCTGCAAGCCGCCTCCACCCGCGCCCTGCAACACGCGAAAGAAGAGGAGAAGACCAAGGCTGGGCGCAATTCCGCACAGCAGGGAACTCACGGTGAAGATCGTCAGGCAGGTCATGAAAAAACGCTTGCGGCCGAAGATGGTAACGAGCCATCCGCTGATCGGGAGCACGATCGCGTTAGCGACGAGGTAAGAAGTGAGTACCCAGGTGCTTTGATCGTTGCTCGCGCCGAGATTCCCGGCGATGTGCGGAAGAGCAACGTTTGCGATGGAAGTGTCCAACACTTCCATAAATGCGGCGATCGACACCACCACGGCGATGAGCCACGGATTGGCTTTCGGTTTCCAGGTTTCGTGAGGAAGAGCTATAGCTGCAGCGCTCATCAAACCTTTTGGATGCGCAAAGATGACAAAGGATTTTACCGCGAGGTGAAAGGATTGCGCACGTTGAATTGCCAAGTGAGATTTCCGAGCTTCACACATATCCCAAGGCACGCGCGATCACTCGGATGGAGTTGCGAGTGGGTGACGCGGGGAGTATCATGCGGGCGAATTTGTAGCCCGGTAACTACTCCGATTTTGTGGCAGGGCAAAGCTTCGCGAAGTGGCTTCGACGTACAGCGGCCTTCAAATTATCTCCATGACAGATTCCTCGACAACGATTCCGGGCGGCGAGCGCATCGGCGATTTTCAGATCGTCGGGAAGCTTGGCGCGGGCGGAATGGGCGTGGTCTATAAGGCTATCGACCTGCGGCTCGAACGCACGGTGGCATTGAAGTTTCTACCAGCGGAACTCGGCGTTGATGAAAAAGAGAAGGAATCGCTCGTGCGCGAGGCTAAGGCTGCTTCGGCATTGGACCACGCGAATATTGGCGTGATTCACGGGCTTGAAGAAACGACGGATGGCCGGCTTTTCATTGTGATGGGGTATTACGAGGGCGAAACGCTCGCGCACAAGATTCGGCGCGGCCCCATTCCTCTGCAAGAGAGTTTGGACGTTGCCTGCCAGATTGCGCGGGGTCTATGTGAAGCGCACGCTCGTCACATAGTCCATCGAGATATCAAACCTTCGAACATCATAATCACGGACCGTGGAGTAGCGAAGATTGTGGACTTCGGTTTGGCGCGCGTGATCAGCAGCGCGAGCGCTTCGCAGAGCATGCGCACGTCGGGAACCGCGGCGTACATGTCTCCGGAACAGGCGATGGGAAAGCCGCTCGACCATCGCACGGATGTTTGGTCGCTTGGCGTGGTGCTGGCTGAGATGGTAACGGGATGCCGGCCGTTCGGCGGAGAGAACTTGACCGGGATGATGTGGGAAATTCTGAATAAGCCGCCGAGCTCGATGGACAATTTGCCTCCGGAAGTGCGGCCGATTGTGTATCGGGCGCTGGCGAAAGATCCGAGCCAACGTTATGCGACTTGTGAAGCGATGCTGGTTGATCTTGAACGAGTGCGCAAGGAGATGCCTGCCGACCCGCGACAAACGCACGATGTGGAGGTCACGGCTTCGCTGCGCTCGGCGGGTTTTGCGGAGGCGGTCAGAAATGCGTCGCAGCCGAGTTGGGCGCAATCCGGCACGGCGGTCGCGCGGGGGAAAGTTCGCTGGGGGTATGTTATCGCGCCGCTCGCCGTGTTGGTGCTTGCAGCGGCTTCGTTGCTGATTCCTTCGGTTCGCGAGCGAGCATCGGGAGTCTTATCGGCGGGCGGGGAAAAGCACATTGCTGTGCTGCCGTTCGACAATATCGGGAACAACCCGGCCAATGAGCCGCTTGCGGAAGGGTTGATGGACAGCCTCGCGGGGAAGCTTTCTGATTTGGACTTTGGGGGCAAGTCCCTCTGGGTAGTACCTACCAGCGAAGTGCGGTCTCGCAAAATTTCCGATCCGACGTCGGCGTTGCGTGAACTGGGGGCGACACTCGCGGTCAAGGGCAGCATCGCTCGCGATGGGCAGGACGTTCACCTGACGGTGAACCTTATCGATACGAAAAATCTGCGGCAGATCGGGTCAGCGAGCCTTGAAGACCGAGCGGGCGATCTCGCAGCGCTGCAAGACGAAGCCGTCTCTCGTCTGGCCAAGCTAATGCACATCAACATCACTGCCGATATGCTTAAGAATACGGGCGGAGCGGTCACGCCGGCGGCGTACGAGGGATACTTGAGCGCACTCGGTTTGATGCAGCGATATGACAAGCCTGGGAATCTCGATCAAGCCATCACTGCGCTGGAGGGCGCGGTGAAGGCGGATCCGAGGTTTGCTTTGGGCTACGCGCAACTCGGCGAAGCCTACCGATTGAAATACCATGTCGATCCAAATCAAAAATGGATGGATGAGGCGTTGGCCAATTGTCAGAAAGCGGTGGAACTCGATGATCGTGTCCCGGCGGTATATGTCACGCTCGCCAAAATCCATGGCACGACTGGCAAGCACGACCTTGGGGTTCAGGAATTCCAACGTGCCCTCCAGTTAAACCCCAGAGATGCCGAAGCTCTTCGTGGGCTCGCCCGCGCCTATGAAGCCTCTGGGCGTATTTTGGATGCGGAAGCTGCGTTCAAGAATGCAGCTGCATTGCGTCCTGATTTCTGGGATGGCTACGACGAACTCGGGAGCTTCTACGATCGCCAGGGTAAGTACCCGGAAGCGATCACGCAATATCAAAGAGCAATCGCGCTGACTCCGGACAATGCGCAGGTCTATAACAATCTGGGGATGACATATCTCGACCGCGGAGCTCCTGCAGATGCTAACAACGCCGAGGAGGCGCTGAAAAAGTCCGTCGCGTTGAGCCCCAGTTACGCTGGTTATGCGAATCTCGGTTCGCTCTATCTGACCCAAAAGCGCTATGCGGAAGCCGCGGCTATGACGGAGAAAGCTCTCGCGTTGAACGACACCGACTTCCGTGTGTGGGCTAACCTAGCCAGCGCATACGACTGGCTTAAGGACCAGCCTAAGGAAGATGCGGCGCAGCAGCGCGAACTCAGTCTCCTCGAAGATGCAGCAAAGCTCCATCCATCCGACGCCGAAATCCAATCGCAATTGGGCGTCTTGTACTCCCAGAAAAAACTCAGAGATCAGGCCTTGGTTCGTATGCAGTCGGCCCTAGCCTTGGGTCCCGACGATCCCCAGGTGCTTGCAGCTGTCGGTCAGGCCTATGAAGAGTTGGGCGACCGTCGGCACGCATTGCAGTATGTGACGAAATCCTTGGACAAAGGCATGCCGATTGACACGCTACGTGCAAATCCCGACCTGCAAGAGCTTCTGTCCGACCCGACTTTTCGGCCCAGCGTAAAGCAGTAGGTGTAGACTCACCAAAAAAGGAGAAACGACATGGCAGAGCCAGGAAAAGCAAGAACAACCGCAGGAGACAATTATCCAATTGTGATTAATAACCTTACCCCTAGCCCGACTGATTGCGAGTGCGACGAAGGCGATACGATCACGTTTACGGCTACCGGCCAATCGTGCGTGGTTTCGATCAAGGGTTGCTCGCTGGGAATCGTTTTGGAAACATCTAACACGGCGGGCATCACGGTTTCCGCGGACGCTGTAGATGATGTCCACTGGGGAGTCGGTGCGTGGACCCCAGGAGCGGCTAAGGGTCCGCTAGGAGGCGGATCGACTCCGTATAGGATTCAGATCACTTCGACCGACGGCGGAAATACCTAGAAACCTTTATGCATAGTGGGATGGGCGCGCCGAGTGGGATATTCTCCACGCGCGGCGCGCTCGACCTGCTTGGCGTTGCCATGTCTGTCGCAATTCCAAAATTAGACAAGGGAGCGCATTTTTTTGAGATTTCGGCTGGTCTGGTCCGAAAACCTTACGCGGATTTAGTAGGCGAAGAAAAGGCGAATATGGTAAGATGCGTTGGTGGACGAAGGACGCAAACGAGTCTTGGCAATACTGACCGCGATTTTGGCAGCACCGCGGCTGGCGGACTGGAATTGGGACGGACGAGCCGGCGCGCCAGCGTGCGAAAGCGTTGTGATCACTGCTTTGGGTGCAGCGGAGCGGATTATGCAAATGATCGATCGCAGGTACGGAAATAAGACGGCTACTCCGCCAAACGCGAAAGGCGCTGGGGCACCTTAGGATTGCTGAGGCGTGCCCGCCTGCGACTCCGCGGAGCGCTCTAAAGCTGGCTTAGGAACTGTTGGGCATGCGGCAGCGGATTTCTTCAGCGACGCGACTCCGTAGAAACCACGAAGTGAAAAAAATTAGGGTTGCTTAACGTTTACGCGTGCGGCGATTTCTTTTGTAGGCGTGTGAATGGCGTAGTGTTCGTTATTTGATTGCGCGGCGAACTCCTGGAGCTTACGGCGAGCTTGTTCCAGGCCGTGCACGTAGTCCTTCCAGAGATCCGTGCCATCCGGAAGACGCTCAAAAATGTCGTATTCGCGATTCAATGTACCCACCTTATGGCGCAACGTGCCCTACGTTGCGACCGTCAAGCCAGGATGTGGGCTTGTTTTAATATCACGGCCTTATTCTTTTCGCTGTTCAATGTAGGACATTGGGCCTACGCGGTGATGGACGTTTGAATCGGAAGCTGGGTTTCACGGAGAAACGGCAGGTAGGAGCCGCCTCGTTCATCCGTGCTAGAATTGAATTCGTCCATGAATAAAACTTTCGACGTCGGGATTGAATCGCTAGCGGGTGGAGCAGCGGCGGCTACCGGCAGGCATGGGCACTTAGGATCGTTTGCGGCGACCGCTCCCGGAGGACTCCTGCAATCGGGTAACGGCGCGTTCGAATCCGATGCTGGTTCTCGCTTAGTTGCAATTCCCTCAGAAAACAAGAAGTCCTTCTACATAGAGACATTCGGCTGCCAGATGAATACGCACGACTCGGAAAAAGTTTCGGGAGTGCTTCTGGGACGCGGGTACCGCGCGGTTGAAAATCCGATGCATGCGGATTTGGTTCTTTATAACACCTGCAGCATACGCGAGAGGGCGGCTCAAAAGGTGTTCGCCCGGCTGGGAGATTGGAAGACGGTCGCCAACGGAAAAATAATCGGGGTGCTGGGATGTGTTGCGCAGCAGGAGGGCGAAGAAATTTTCGAACGCGCGCCTTGGGTCAGTCTGGTGTGCGGCTCGGCGAGTTATCGAAAGCTTCCGGAGTTGCTGGCGCAGCTTGAAGCAGGCGGGCGGCGCGTTACTGGGCTAGATTTGCATACGGATGAAACTTTTGAAACGGAAATCACGCGGCGGGACAATCCGATTCGTGCGTACATCACGATCATCGAAGGCTGCGACTATTCCTGTTCGTATTGCGTTGTTCCTCATACACGCGGGCCTGAGCGCAGCCGATCGAGCGAGGCGGTAATCGCCGAGGCTCGGCGCCTCGCAGACGCTGGTTACACGGAGATTCAGTTACTGGGACAGACAGTGAATTCCTATCGCGATCCGTCGGCGCGCAAATGGAGTTTTGTAGATTTGCTGCGCGGAGTGGCGGCAGTACCGGGAATTCGGCGCGTTCGCTTCACCACTTCGCACCCCAATGATTTTCACCGCGGCATCGTTGAAGCAATTAGTGAAACGCCGAAGCTATGTAACCACGTGCATCTCCCGGTGCAATCGGGCTCGAACGCGGTTTTGCGCGGAATGCGCCGCACGTATTCGCGTGAAGAATATCTAGGGAAGATTGAATGGATGCGTGCGGCGAGCCGGCCGATCAGCGTCACGAGCGATATCATCGTGGGATTCCCGGGCGAGACGGACACAGATTTTGAAGAGTCGCTGACGCTGCTGGATGCTGCGCAGTATGATGCAATCTTTTCGTTCACCTATTCGCCGCGGCCGAATACTTCAGCGAAAGACATGCCCGACGCTATTCCCGAGCCCGAGAAGAACCGGCGTCTTGCGGTTCTGAACGAACGCCAGCGCCAGATTCAGATTGCGCGCAACGAAAAACTTGTCGGCGAGACTTTTGAGGTGCTGGTTGACGCCAGGCACGCAGCTCGCGGACAGTGGGGCGGACGATCAAGCTGCAACCGGTTGATAAATTTCACTACAACGCGCGAGAATCTTCTGGGAGAATATATTTCAGTGCAGGTGACGCGCGGCGGACCGAATAGTTTAGTTGGCGAGCATCTGCTCTGAGTAGCGGGAGGCCACCATGGAACTCGAAGTAAAGATACGAGGTCTGATGATGGATCCCGTGACCAACATGCCGGTCGTGGTGTTGAAGGAAACCGCGGGTAACGGCGTGCTTCCGATCTGGGTGGGTATCTACGAAGCAAACGCGATTGCGCTGGAAATCGAAAAAGTGCAAACCCCGCGTCCGATGACTCACGACCTGCTGAAAAATGTTCTCACCGGATTAAATGTGCACGTCCAGCGTGTAGTGGTCTGCGATCTGAAGGACGACACGTTCTATGCGCTGATATGGATGGAGCGGGATGGGCAAACGATGTCCATGGACTCGCGGCCCAGCGACGCACTTGCACTCGCTCTTCGGCTTGACTGCCCGATCTTTGTTGACGATGAAGTTTTGAAGCACTCCAAGATAGCCAGCGCTATTTCAGAAAAAAGCTCGAGCGAAGACTTGCGCAAGTGGCTTGAGAACCTCAACGACGAAGACCTAGGCCGCTACAAAATGTAGCAACAATCGCGGAACTGCTTCCGCGACCTCAGGCGATTCGATTTCAGAAAAATAACGAAAGTTGGTCGGGACGATACTTCGCCAGCAAGCTCATGGCGATGCCGGCGGACGCATCCTGCATGGCGTGTTGAATCATTCCCGGACGCAGGCTTTTGCGCATAACTGCGAGGATGCCGAAGAGCGCGCCATACATCGTAATCGTGAGCATACCCTTCACGCCCTGATAGCCATGAGCCGCTCCAAACACAATTGCTTGCGCTCCGATGGCGACGGCAGTGCTGCCGAAGAACGCGAAGAACTGCTTCTGTAAATATCCGCGAAAAACGAATTCCTCACAGAATCCCGCGGCGACAGAGAGAATCACCCACATCACCATTTCCAGAGCACTGCGGGGCATCAGTAGCTGAAGAGCTTTTTGCGCGTGCGTGTTTACGCCCATTACGCGGGACGCGAAAAGCAAGAAAACGATTACGACGAGCCAAAAAAGACATGCCACGCCAACATCCCGCCAGAAATCCGCCGCACGTGTCCACTTCCCGCCGACAATGTCGCCGAACTTGACGCCACTTTGGCGGACGCCAAGGAACCACACGTAACCCAAGAGAATGAACTCAAAGCACATCGAGAACAAATAAAGGCCGACGCGATTTCCGCTCGGAGAATTTTCGATACGCGAGGAAAAGTGGGTTTGAAGGTAGGCAGTGGCAAAAATGAAGAGGACCAGAACAACCGTATGCCAGACGGGGGCGAGAAGTTTTCGATCGTCGGCGGGCGGCGTGACGTCAGCGGCAGTTGCCATTGCGCTCCTTCTCGTTTCCAAGCTAAAGCGAGGCAGAGTATAACAGTTTCGCGCTGATCTGAGTCCACGTGCGGCGACGCAGAGCGTGTTTGCAAGATCGTATCCAGCACGGTTCCAAGTCGGATCGAAGCTACGGCAACTGTCTTCAGGATAAAAGGGGGGGAGTGATAGCGCGATTAAGACGAGAAGCTGGGGTTATCCACAGGATCGGCTAATTTTTTGCTTGCGCAGGGGACATCCGAATGGGTAGAGTGAGGCTACTTGTGGTGTAACCGGAGCGGCGAGGGGCCATATATGGGCCCACGGTTGCAGCAGGCTAGCGGGGGCAAAATTTGACCTACGTCATCGCGGTCGCCAATCAAAAAGGCGGCGTCGGCAAGACCACGACGTCAATTAATCTAGCCGCCGCCATCGCGCTGAAGAAGAAAAAAACGCTTCTGATCGATCTTGACCCGCAATCTAATGCGACGATCGCTTTTTTCGAATCGTCGGAAATTCAAACTTCGATGTATGACCTTTTCGCCGAGCATCCGGCAGAGATGGCCAAGATAGTCAAAGCCACGAAGGATCCATATCTTTTTGTGGCGCCGGGGAAGTTGTCTCTGGCAAGGCTGGAGACGCAACTGGCGGGACAATTCGATGCGCCGTACAAATTGAAGGACGCGCTCTCAAGCGTCCTGAAAGAGTACGAGTTCATCATTCTGGACACTCCGCCTGCGCTGGGCATATTGACGGTGAATGCACTGGTGGCGTCTACGCACTTGCTGGTGCCGATTCAAGCCGCATATTTCGCGATTGAAGGCACGGACGACCTGCTGGAGACTTACGCGCGAATCCGCTCGCGGCCGAATCCGGATTTGAAGGTGCTAGGCGTGGTGATTACGCTGTTTGACAAGCGAACCAATATTTCGCGCGACACACATGAACAGATTCGCGCGGTGTTTGGCGAGGCGCTTTTCAAGACGCGGATCAGCAAGAACGTCCGGCTGGAAGAAAGCCCGGCTTACAAGGAAACTGTTTTTTCGTTTGCGCCCAAGTCGTCGGGTGCGGAAGAATACAAGAAGCTCGCTCAGGAGGTATTGCAACGTGTCCAAGAGGATCGGGTTGCCCGTCACTCTCAAGATGCGGCATGACGCGCACTACGTAGAAACGCTTACCAGTTTCAGTGGCGCGTCTGTCGGGCGGATGATCCCGCTCAATAAAGTTCGGCCGAATCCGGATCAGCCGCGAAAAGCGCTGGGAGACCTGCGCGAACTTACGGATTCCATACGCGAAAAGGGTGTGCTTGAGCCGCTGCTTGTGCGCTTTATTCCACGCGAAGACACCTACTACATTATTTCCGGCGAACGCCGCTATCATGCTTCGAAAGCGGCGGGCTTGCACGAGCTTCCCTGCATCGAAAAAATTGCGGATGATGCCGAAACTCTGGAAATTGGATTAATCGAAAATCTTCAGCGCAAGGACCTGACGCCGTTTGAAGAGGCGGATGGCTTGCAGCGTCTCGCAACTCACTTCGATTACACACATGACGACATTGCGAAGAAAATTGGCCGCGCGCGTTCGTCCGTGACCGAGACGATGTCACTTACAGTGATTCCAGAGGCGGTTCGCAACGATTGCATCGAACGCGGGATATTTTCGAAGTCACTTTTGCTGCAGGTGTCGCGCCAACCGAACGAGAAAAAGATGCATGAGATGGTCAACCGCATCGCGCAAGGCGGCTTGACTCGCGACGAAGCCCGCAAAGCACGGAAGCAAGAGTCTGGTTCAGATACGAGACCGCAGCCTTTCCTCTTCGACTATCGTGCACCGGACGAGTCGTTTCATGTCCGCGTGCAGTTCCGCAAAAGCCATGTGAGCCGCGAAGAATTGGCAGCCGCGATTCGCTCCGTTCTTCGAGAAATCGAGTCCGGCTCAATTTCCTCCTCGGCCGCGTAGAGATTCCCTTCAAGATCGGCCGCTCAAGAGTGAGCGGCCACGCAGCTATCGGCTCGCAATCAGCGTGCCTTTGGATTTCCCGAGGGAAGGTCATCTGCGCTGCGGAATTACACAATAGTTTCGTTCTGACTTGTCTTTGTGGCGCGCCGCTCTTATTCTCTCCGCTGCCCTGTTATGAGTCCAGAATCCAATAAGTTGCTGCTCTCGGTTGATTTGGCCGGCACGTTTCTGTTCGCGGTGGAAGGCGCGCTGATAGCGGTGCCGGCGAATCTTGACCTTTTGGGTGTTATGGTCCTGGCATTCACTACCGCGCTGGTGGGAGGAATCATTCGGGACGTGCTGATCGGCGCCAGTCCGCCTGCGTCCCTTCGCGACTGGCGTTACGCGAGTACGGCATTTGCAGGGGGCGCTATCGTTTTCTTCTTACATCCCTACGTTCGAGCGATTCCCGGCGCGGTCATTCTCACGCTGGACGCCGCGGCATTAGCTTTGTTTGCCGTCGCAGGAACGGAGAAGGCGCTCCTCTACAAGATGCATCCGTTTATTGCTGTGTTGTTAGGCGCTGTCACGGCGGTTGGCGGCGGAACGGTACGCGACGTTTTGTTGGCGCAGATCCCCAACGTTCTTCGCTCCGACATTTACGCTACCGCGGCTCTGGCTGGCGCGCTTGTGATGGTCGTAGCGACAAGGCTGAAAGTGCGTCCCGCGTTCGCCGCCATCTCGGGCGGTTTGGTTTGCTTTTTGCTTCGACTCGTCAGCGTATGGCAACACTGGAGCCTGCCCAAGGCATTCAGCGGCTGAGTTGGCGGAAACGCAACGACGCAGTAAGGGTCTATGTGTTGGATGTGGACTGCCGTGTATTAGCTGCTATGCTTTGTCGATGGAATTCACAGCGCAACAAATCTCAGTCCTGGAGCGTCTTCACGCCAGCGATTTTCAGATTGTGGCATTCCCGATGTATGCGAACTATGTCGGCGTCCGCAAAGGGAACTGCGCTGCCCTACTGGCGCCGGCCGGCGCGGATCACTTCAAGATACATGGCCAGCCAACTTACCTGACGGGCGGAAATTTCAGTGTTCGCGTGACGCGAGAAGGGCGAGATTGGTTCGTCTGGAAAAAGGAGAAGCTCGAGGTCACCGCCGAGCGCTTAACTGAGCTTGACAGGTTTTCCGTGCAATTATCGCAAATACTTCTGCCGGTCGTGTAGAAATGCGGGGTGCCAGTTGAAAGTTCAGCCTCGCTCAGCGCACACTATGACAATGACCGATTCTTACGACGTGATATGCATTGGTGCGGGGCCTACCGGACTGGCTTGCGCAATCGAGGCCAAACGCGCGGGAATGCGCCCGCTCGTGATTGACAAAGGATGTCTTTGCAACTCACTTTTCCACTACCCCACCAACATGTTGTTCTTCACCACGCCGGAGCGCATGGAAATTGGCGGCTTGCCAATGACTGTTTCTGGCGGCAAGCCTACCCGAGGCGAGGCGCTAAAATATTATCGGCGAGCTGTTGAGCACTATGGGATCGAGGTCCGCCAATATGAGCGCGTGGAGGAAATCACCGGGCGCGACGGCGGGTTCGTCGTGCACACTCGGCGTGAGGATGGCGGTGCGGTCGAATATCACGCCCGCAAAATCATCTTAGCCACCGGATACTACGATTTGCCGAATTTCCTCGGAGTTCCCGGAGAAGATCTGCCCCACGTGAGCCACTACTTTGGCGAGGCGCATCCCTATTGGAACGAAAATGTCGTTGTTATTGGAGGGAAGAACTCCGCCGCAGAGGCTGCGCTCGATTTATTTCGTTCGGGCGCCCGAGTCACTCTGATTCATCGGGGAGCGGAAATGGGAAAGGGCTTGAAGTACTGGGTCAAACCTGACATCGAAAACCGTATAAGCGCCGGCGAAATCAGCGCTATATTCAAGGGCAACGTTAAACGCATCGAACCAGATAAGGTGTGGGTGGACAACGGGAATGGTGAGCAGGCGGTACTCGCTGATCAGGTTTTTGCTTTGACCGGCTATCATCCTGATTTCGATTTTCTACGTAAGCAGGGAATTCGGCTTGATCATGAATCGCTCCGACCGGAGATCAATCCCGAAACGCTGGAAAGCAACGTTGCCGGAATCTATCTAGCAGGCGTGATAGTTGGCGGAAAACGCACCGCCGAAATTTTCATCGAGAACGGTCGCTTCCACGGACGGCAGATTATTGCAGCGGTGACTGGCAAGGGGAAGCTCGCCGAAAATGCGCCGGTCTCTCCTCCCGGAGAATGAACTCGCAGAATTGCCTGCCTTCGGCAAGTCTGTTAAAGTCGAATGCGATGCCATCAATCGTCAAAGAAGTTGGCGAAACCTTCTATACCCTCTACAAAGGCTTTAGCGTTACCTTGCGGACGATGTTTCGCAAAACCACCACAGAATCCTACCCCGATGTTCCCGCGAGCGTTCAGCCGCGCTATCGCGGAATTCATGTTCTGCAACGCGATGAGAATGGGCTCGAAAAATGCGTTGGATGTTTTCTCTGCTCGGCTGCTTGTCCCGCGAATTGTATCTATATTGAAGCTGCGGAAAACACGGAAGCAAATCGCATGTCTGCTGGCGAACGCTACGCCAAGGTTTACAACATTGATTATTCGCGATGTATCTTCTGCGGGTATTGCGTGGAGGCGTGCCCTACCGATGCGATCACGCATGGTCACAATATCGAGCTCGCTCCTTACGATATTAATGCTTTGATTTATCGTAAAGAGCAGCTTCTTGAACCCTGGCCGACGCCGAAAGCCTGATCGTCAGTCAATGGCTTCGTGTTTTAAAACAAATCACCTCGTCAATCTCAACTGAAACTAGTTTTTGAGCCGAAGAAACCCGCGAAGGAATTCCTATCACCGAAGAACCAAAATCCCTGCCGGTAATCTGCGCAAAAACAGGCGAAACGGGCATACTTGCTAACCGCCGAAAAATTGCGCTTCTGCCAATTCTGTAGAACTTTAGCGCTTAGCTCTCTGCCTCGGCATACTCCTCTCCAGTTTTCTCGAATAGATTCAGCACTGCGCGCACGACAGGAGCGCGTCCTGTCGAGTTTTATTTACAACTGGCCCGGCGTCCGTACTCAACGCATATGTCCAATCAGTTGCATCGTGTACCGCGCGACGCTTCGAATTTTACTGGCGATCCCCGCCGCATGGATTCCCGGGCCACCCCGATCTCTCGAGGCTCCGGCCCTTGCCCGCACTCTTGACGCCTACGTTTCCCACTCCGTCAAAAATCATTTTATGTCCACGCGGTATCCCAGCTTCCGCGATCTCCAGTGCTCAGACCTGTTCGAGAATGGATAAATTGCTTAAGGATTGGGGCGGCTACAGATGGTAGAGGCGGGGTGAGTATTTGCGGCGAAGGTGTTGTGATTGGTCAGGCGAATTGAGCGAGCGGGCTTGGTATAAACGACAAACGGATGTGGGGCGCGCCGCTCGCATAACAAATGGACGCGCCAATAATAGGGATTTGTGGAGCGAACTGATGCTTGGGAACGCGGATGTTTTTTATTGGTCGACAAAACAAAGCGCGAGGAATACCGCGTTTGATTTTGGACCAAGTGGGTTTTCACTGGACATGGCGCGCCGAGGTTGAACGAACCGGCTTGATTTATCCAGGATTGAAATGGTGGCGCAGTTCCTGGTGCGGCGAAGACTGAAACCCGGTTGTAGACGGTGGTGGGAGGGGACATGGTGGCTTCATGGCAGGCGTTTATGTCGGTAGCAGTGCGGAGCGTTGGCGCGGCGAGGATCGAGACTTTGTCGGGACACGCGGCGAGCGTGGTGGTGGGCGTGGTGGTGGGCGTGGTGGCTTCACGCCTCTCTCTCAGGATTGTTAGGTCATGCGCTTCTTCGAGGAACGAGGTTGCCGCTTCCATCTACCCTGACAGGGGAGCTTAGCGTAGGAGCGTCAGTGCCTGGGATTATGAATTTGGAGGTAAGCATCTCGGACATGTTTTTGGCATGTGATGTTTGAGTGGAGGAGAGAATTCGTTGGACTTGCTCAAGACAAGGCGAACGTGCCTGTGTAGTGACTGGACTATCGCGGGGCGCGCGGGTGGTTCTTCTGTCAGAACGTTTCACACGCGCTGGATGTCGCCGAACGAGGATGTGCTCGGAATATTGACCGGGGAATCGGTGAGGCGCGAAGCATTTGGTCATGACAATCACAGTGTTGAGTGGTTTCTGGCGGATAGGAGAACGGATCTGAGTTTTGAGTGTGTACTCCAACACAGACCGCTCTCACAGTTCCGCTTTTTGACGAGGAAAACGATTTTCGCTTTCGGGAGCGTTCTCTTGAGCAGCTCCGAGTTCGCGATGCCAGCGCATGTCAAACTGCCTTTCGTTCAAGCAGAGAGTAGTGGGAAGACGCGCGGAGTGGAGGAGCGGGCGACGGTTTCTCCACGCGCTGCAGAGGTACGACGCGTGCCAAATCAGTCGAGCTCAGAGAACCGGTTGAATGGCGGCGGGGCGGCGAAGAATCTTTTGTCGCGCTGCAGGGCCCGAAACGCTTTCTTGGCAAGCGCGCGGATTCGATATTTTGAGACGACTCGGAAGGAGCAGGGAAGAGAGACGCCATCTGGGGGTTCTTGCGCGGACGCTGTCGCTGCTGGGGGTGTTCAACAGAACCTGTCAGGTCGTGAAGTGAATCGGTCCCTGTTTCAGGATCTTGGACCGTCTTGCCGATGGCATCGGTCTCTAACCGGCCGCGTTGTTCTAAAAAAGTCAGAGCGTCCGCCGCTCTTTCCGAGAGCTTTGGGCGGAGGAGCGGAAACGCGCCACGCGAAGCAGTCAAGTCTCGAAAAGGATGCGACGGGGAACTGGAAAATGGAGTTGTTGTGGCAAGCGATTCGCAATTATTTGGTGTCAGCGCCGCATCGGACAATGGAAGAAATGTCGGGGTGTTCTCTTCGGCCGGAAGGATCCGCGAGAGTTCGGAGTTGTCCTGGGCTGAAGATGCCTCCTGAGTCCGGCGGCAATCGAGAATCCAGCGCGCAAGGCGAGATTGGGTTTCCGCTTCGATCCACTCCTCGACAAGTTCTCCAAGTTCCTTGCGCAGATTTGCAATCGCATTCATGCGACCGAGGTCGAAATTCTCCAAGCCAGTTTGAGACGAGGTGATCAAGTATTCGAGCGGCGGCGCGACGGTCATGGAAGAGCTCCCTAGTCGTTAAATTCTGGAGAATAGAATGCGAACGCACCGATAGTAACATGTGAAGTACTTGTATCAAGAGTATAAAGTTGGCGATGCCGACGAGCTTGTGTGTCCGTGCCGTATTTTTCCACAGGATTCACACAATCGCAAGTAGCGGCTATAGCGGACATAAAGGATGGACGCGCCAGCAATGCGGCGGAGAGACGGACCGTAAAAAACAGCATAGAACCTCAGGCGGATGCGTGGAGTGCGTAACGGACGATTGTTGCGAGGAGGATCCATGGGAGGGAAAAGGCAAGCGGTTTCAGCGGAAGTCGCGGCGCAAGGGGAGAGAGCGATTCGCGCCGAACGGATCAAGAGGAGGCGCACGCGCAGCCGCGAATATATGCAGGAATGGCGGGCGAATCCGAAACACCGCGCGGTCGAGCGCAAGAGACGCGAGCGCGACTACCTGGTGAGAGAGCAGCGTGGGGCGCATCGCTTGATGCTTCATCCCTACACGGGAGTTCATGGCGAGCCGCAATGCGGATTCTGCGGACAGGGGAAGCCGGTAGAAGTTGTTGAAAGACTTCGTATTTCGGAAACGGCGGACGAAGAGTACGTAACAGTTCTCATTCCGTACTGCGGACATTGTTGAGAGCAAGATTGACGGCGATAGCGGAAATAGTTCAACACCAGTGGCTCTTGTGAATGCGTGAAAAGAATTTCAGCACCGGGCTGCGAGGAGTGCTTTTCGAAGCGCGGCACTATGCGCGAATGGGTTCAGCGCTTTGGCTTTACGGTTGGCTGGTGCTGCGGCAAACGCACCAGTCGGGGTCCATAGGTTGGGTGCTCGGCGGCGCGCCGGTTCGCTACCGCGAAATCGAGGAAGAGACAGGATTCAACCGACGTACGCTCGAGCGTTGGCTGAGCACCCTGCGGCGCGAGGGCTATATCGAGACGAGCGCAGCTCAGGAAGGCGTGAGGATCCGCATCATGAAAGCCAAGAAATTTCCACAGGCTGGCCGCAAATCTGCGGAGGGTGTACGCAAAAGTGCGGGCAGGGGTACGCGAAATTGCGGGGCAAGTACGCAACAAAACTATACGTACGAACAATTTGCGGACGGGATGAATAGTTCATCAATAGTAAGAATAAAAGAAAACCAAACGCGGCCCGAAAATATCAACAGCTGTGAAAAGCGAGGGCAGAATCAGCAGCAAGAGTGGCGCAGAGACTACAACCCCAACGAATATCAAAATGCAAATCAAAACCAATCCGGTTTAGAAGAGACGCAAAACCAAAATCCAAATCAAAGTCGAAACCAGAAAGAAGATCGACACGATAGCTTTCCGTGGGAGCTGCGTTTGCGACAGCAGTTGTTACGCGCGGAGCGTGACGAAGCGGTGCGCCGCGAACTTGCTGTGGGAACGGGGCCGTCAAATCGCCGATGAAACTATTTTCAGGATTTCGAAGGGAAGTTGGGCACGGAGCAAGAGTTCCTCCCCGATATCAACTGGCGTGGTATGAGCCGCGGCGACGCATAGGAGTGTATTTTCCTGCGCCGCTGCACTGGGTGCTGCGAATGTTGCGGGAACTGAAACATCGCTGTCGGCTGGCGGTGCGTGCTCCGCGGATCGAGTGCGCCGAAGTATTTCAAATGCAGAGGGATCATCGCCAACGCGAGCGGATGGCCGCGGAGTACGCGCGGGGGTACTTGAACGGGTGGCGCGAATGTTTTCACGTGTGCCTGGACGCGGTGGAAGAAGAAATCGACAAGGTGGATGAAGCTTGGAACATCGGTGCGATGCTGCCCGCGCCGAAGCCTCCACGTGAGAACTAGGCGCACGAGGCAAGCCGAAATCCGTCGGCCTAGAGCAACTGCAAAGCCAAAGTTCAAGACTGCGAGGTGTTGTGATGAAAGCTGCCGAAATATTCAATTCGTGTCATGCACGCTATCGGGGATTGCATGAATGGCTTGATAGCTCGCTTGGAGAAGTGCGCGCACTGGACCTCGGTTCGCCGTCTTGCGGATATCAGTGGCGGCCGGAACGGTCGCGCGCGTGCGAATACGTGGCGGATTTTGAACGCATCGGACGGCAGGCGTTGAAGCGTCCCGCGTGGAAAGGCCGCCTGAAATTGTTCGAGATTTATTTTATTGGAGGCGCCGACTATCGCCACGCGATCTCGCTGGTAGGAGTTGCCGAAGGCACGTTTGACTATTGGTTGCAGGAAGTGAAAAAAGCTGCGGGCCGTGAATTCTCGCGCACCGGATTGTTCCCACCGTCGAGCTATTTTCAATCGTCGCACGCGCGTCAAGTTGAGAAAGGCCGTTCGTAACGGTTGCTGCATAGCCAGGCGTCTTCGTCGATGGTGCCCGCCGTATCCCGAATTTCTCTCCGCTTGAATCCCTCGCAAAGTCGCAGGCCTACTGATTATCCCTCGGAATAAAACTCACTTAACATCCTCCCAGCGCCGAATTGCGCGTTTATGAAAAGGCGATTAATGCACATAGACTTTGTAATTGCGGCGGCGTGTGTTAGACAGATACACCATGAAACATGGCGGAAACATTTTGGTTACCGGCGCTGGCGGGTGTATCGGCTCTGCGCTTGCCGAGAGGATCGCGAGGTCCGGCGCGCATCCTGTGATACTTCTGGACCACGCGGAGTACGAGCTACATGAAATTGACAAAGCGGTGTCTGCCGTCGAGGGGCGGCAGCCGCACGTCGCGGTGCTTGGCGATATCTGCGACGCCGCGTTGCTTGTCGAAGTGTTTGAAAAATACCGACCGGCCATTATTTATCATGCAGCGGCTTTCAAGCATGTTGCGATGATGGAATTGAACCCGCTTGCGGCGATTCGCAACAACGCGATCGGGACGATGACGCTGGTACGCGCCGCGCGCAAATACGGGGCAGCGCAGTTCGTGATGTGTTCAACGGACAAGGCAGTAAATCCGTGGAGCATTATGGGCGTCTCGAAACGGATCGCGGAACTGGTACTGCTTCGATGGAACGGGATCCGGACTCAGGTGAAATCCATCAGGTTGGGGAATGTTTTAGGCTCGCGCGGGAGTGTGGCGCCGCTGTTTCGCGAACAAATCGCGCGTGGCGGTCCGGTGACGGTGAGGCATCCTGACGTCAGCAGATATTTTCTGACTCTGAGAGAAGTGGTGGATTTAATTCTCGCGACGACTAATCTGGAAGGCGGCGTTTTTGTGCCGGAGTCCGGTGAACCGGTAAAGATTGTTGAGTTGGCGCGCGGCATGATTCGAAAAGCGGGGCATGACCCAGGGGTGGAAATGCCGATCGTGTTCACGCAGCTGTGTCCTGGCGAAAAACTCAGCGAAGAAATGGTTTTTGCGAGCGAATCGGTCGAGCCCAGCGGAGATTCGAGACTCCAACGTGTGCGAGGCCCGGCAATCTACGCTGACGAGTTTGACGTGAAGATGGCGCGAATCGTCGAAAGCGTGGAACGCCGCGACATTCCCGCGCTTGTAACTGCGCTTGTGAGCGCGGTGCCCGAATACAAGCCCAGCGAATTGTTGCTTCGCGCCCTGAATCCGCTTGCGCGAGCAGCGACGAAATGATTCCCAGCTAAAATGAAACGCACAATTGCAGTTGTCACAAGTTCCCGCGCCGATTACAGCCACCTGTACTGGCCGTTGCGCGAGCTTTCCGCGCATCCGGACGTGGATTTGAAAATCATCGTGATGGGTGCGCATCTTTCGCCTGAGTTTGGCTTGACCGTTCAGGAAATCGAGAAAGACGGCTTCCACATTGACGCGCGAGTTGAGTGCCTGCTTAGCTCAGACAGCGATGTGGGAATGGCCAAGACTATCGGCGTCGCCACGCTGAGCCTTGCCGACATTTTCGGACAGATTCGCCCGGACTTGCTTTTGTTGATCGCCGACCGTTACGAAATGCTGGCGCCTGCGTCTGTCGCTCTGGCGCTGCGAATTCCCATCGCGCACATTGAAGGCGGAGAAATCAGCGAAGGCGCGATTGATGACGCGGTCCGAAACGCGCTGACGAAGATGAGTCACATTCATTTCACGTCTACGCAAGCCGCTCGCGACCGTGTAATCGCCATGGGAGAAGAGTCCTGGCGCGTTCATCGTGCGGGCGCGCCTTCGTTGGATCATTCGCGGCGGCAGAAGCTATACACGCGCGAACAAGTCGAATCGAGATTGCAGGTCGAATTGAAGCATCCGACGATTCTGGTCGCGTATCATCCAGTGACTCTCGCGCGCGACACGGTTCGTGAATCGGACGCGCTTTTTGCTGCTTTGCGCGAATTGGCGGATCAGATTTTGTTCTGTTACCCGAATGCTGACGCAGGGAGCCGCAGTCTCATCGAGCGCGCACGAGCCTTCGCAGATTCGCGCGAGGCCGCACATATATTTGTGAATCTGGACGCGCTGACTTACTGGAGTTTGCTCAAGCAGGTGGATGTGCTGCTGGGGAATTCGAGCAGCGGAATCATGGAGTCAGCTTCATTTGCGCTGCCAACGGTGAACGTCGGACTTAGACAACAAGGCAGGGAACGCGCACGCAACGTGATCGACGCCGCGCCAGAGGCTCGCGCGATTCTCGAGGCCATCGCTACAGCAAAGAGTTCCGAGTTTCGCCGCGGGCTTCAAGGTACGACGAATCCGTACGGCGAAGGCGTCGCTTCCGAGAAAATCGTTGAAGTGTTGACAACCGTTCCGCTCGGTGAGGAATTGCTTCTGAAACGCCACGCGCCGATCCGCGCATTTTCCAGCTCGGCGGGATAAGACGTGCAGTCTTCTCACGAAGTCGCTTATTGCAGCGGCCGAGGATTCACGGGCTGGATGTTGAATTTGCCGTTCGCGTTGTTGACTGAAACCAAATCCCCGTCTTGAATTCTAAGCGAGTCCGCCAGCCATTCCTGAATTTCTACCTTGAGATACTTTCCGCACACTTCTCCGATCCCGCGAGAACATTCAATAAATTGATCGCCGCCCGCCTCAAGTGGAATTAGAAGCGTAAGCTTCCCGTCGATTTTGTCCACGGGGCCTTGCAGCGAAGTGACATCATCCATTGTGGACATTCCATCGGAGCCCGTCAGCCTACCTGTTTTGATGACTACGACGTCCCGGTAGGCTTGTCGACGAAGGTTATGGCCGGGCGGTTTGGTTCCGGCTTGGGGACCTTCTTCTTCGGCTTTTTGACTTCGCGTCTTCCCTTGTCTTTGTTTCCCATGCCGCATAGCATGCCACAGTTTTACAACTTTGCAACTGGCGCGAAAGTCCGAGATCCCGAGCGCAACCGCACCATGCCGATTCCAATCCGGGGAGAGCGGGCAGCCGCGAAACATTTTGAGCTTCTTAGGCTATGCGGTATCTTCTCTGCATTGGGAGGCGCATCCGATGAAACTCAACTATGTAATCAAATTCGTCGACGACATGGGCCGCGCCGTGAAATTCCATCGCGACGTGTTGGGCTTGCCTTTGAAGTTCGAATCCCCGGAGTGGAGCGAATTTGTAACCGGTGAGACGACCCTTGCGTTGCACAAGGCTTCAGCCAAAAATGCGGCAGGTTCCGTTGAGCTGGGATTCACGGTCCCCGATCTGCACAAATTCCACACGGATATGATCGCGAAGGGCGTGCAGTTTACAATGCCGCCGACCAAGCAGGATTTCGGCAGTGAGCTCGCGCAATTCGTGGATTCGGAAGGCGGCCGCAACAGCGTCGGCCAAGGGTAACTTGTGGTTTCGAGACCTCCGGGGCGGCCTTGAAATTTCGATGGTTAAATCCTTTTCCATCTGTGTGAGCGGTATTCGGCGAATCGTGGTCAAAAACTCGCAAGTTTTTGTACCCAAATAGTCTTGTTGTGAATCTTATAGGTAGGAGGCTCAAGGTCATGACGGTACCAAGCACGCCCAGGCGCACAAGCACGCTGAGTGAGTCAGTGTTTTCCTCGCGCCGCCCGGACTTCTCCACGCCCCGATGGGGGCGGCAATTCCTTGCGTACGTGCTGGCGGTGGCTTTATTGTTCGCCACGCTGCCGCAGAACCTGCCTGCGCAGGAAAACCAGGCGCAAGATCCTCAAGATCAAACTGCGCAAGCTCAGGCTCCGGCGGGAAGCGACGCAGCGCCTGCCTACACGCCTCAGTCGCAGGATCAGTTGGACCAACTCGTTGCGCCTATCGCGTTGTACCCGGATTCGCTAGTGGCGCAAGTTCTAGCCGGATCCACTTTTCCGGCGCAAATCGTTGAAGCGGACCGCTGGGTTCAGGCGCATCCGGATCTAAAAGGTGACGCGTTGGGCCAGGCTGTCGACCAGCAACCTTGGGATCCCAGCGTGAAGGCGCTTTGTGCGTTTCCCAGCGTCCTGGGGAATATGGACAAGAACATTTCCTGGACGTCCTCACTCGGCGACGCTTACTACAACCAGCAACAGGATGTAATGGACGCGATTCAGCGCATGCGGCAAAAAGCGCAAGCAGCCGGCAATCTGAAATCGACACCGCAGCAGACCGTCGACGATCAAGACAACAACATTGTGATTCAACCTGCTCAACCTGACGTGGTCTACGTTCCGGCTTACGACCCTTGGCTCGTTTACGGATACCCGGTCGCGCCCTGGCCCTATTGGTACAACTATCCCGGGATCTGGTTTGGTGGCCCGTACCTTTCCTTCGGACTAGGCTTCGGCATTGGTTGGTTCGGGGGCTTCGGGTGGGGTTGGGGACATTGGGGATTCGACTGGCACAACCACTACGCGATCTACAACCACAACCGCTACTACTCCCATTCCAACACTTTTTACAATCGCAACAATTACTACCGCGGCGGCGGTGAGCGCGGCGTTGCAAACAACGTGAACCGCGGAGTTGCGCGAGGCGGAGAAGCTGAGCGCGGCGGCGCAGAAAATCGCGGCGGTGCAGAAAACCGTGGCGGCGAGGCGCATCCATTCAATGGAGATCGCAACGCGGCGCGCGGGTTCGGTGACTCTCACGGCCAGACCGGCACTCGTTCCGGCGCGTTCAGCGGCTACAACCATGGCGGAGAAACCAGGAGCTTTTCGTCACGCGGGCAGTCCAGCTTCGGTGGAGGTGGCGGCGGGTTCCATGGCGGAGGTGGCGGCGGACATCACCGCTAGCCTTAATTCACGGCCGCGATAGCGCTTCGTCGGTGCGCTGTCGCAACTGCTTATAAGCGCTTTGAAATTTATAAATGGAGAAAGAATATGCGTCAGACGAAGCTGAACCTGCGAAACGTTCGGTTATCCGGTTATTTAACGCTCGTCACAGCCGCGTTCCTCCTGTTCGCATGCTTTGCCCCCAGCGGCAAAGCTCAGCAAGCGGGGCAAAAAACGTTTTCGTCCGCGGACGAAGCCTGTCATGCACTCGTGAAGGCGTTGAAGAATAGCGATGATGCAGCGCTATTGCAGATTCTTGGTCCCGATGGAAAAGAGATTATCTCTTCCGGCGATCCCGCCGAGGACCTGGCCACCCGCACAAATTTTGTGAGCAAGTTTCACGAAATGCACCGGCTGGTGGTTGAGCCCGACGGCACTACGACTCTGTATATCGGCGCCGAAAACTGGCCAACCCCTATCCCCCTGGTGAATAAGGGCGGCGCGTGGTATTTCAATACGGACGCCGGCAAGCAGGAAATCTTGTTCCGCCGAGTGGGTCAGAACGAAATGTCGGCGATTCGCGTCTGCCAGGAGCTGGTGGCCGCGCAGAAGGAGTATTTTTCCAAAGAGCATAACGAGTACGCCCAGAGGTTCGTCAGCACCGAAGGCAAACACGACGGACTGTATTGGCTGGGCGCCAACAATGAATTCGAGAGCCCCATCGGCCCGCTCGTCGCCAACGCGGGTAGCCCTGGCGATTTGGCAAAGAACCTTCAAACGGGACCCGTTCCGTTCCGCGGATATTATTTCCGCGTCATTACCCGCCAGGGCAAGGCCGCTCCCGGTGGCGCAGCCGATTACATCGTAGATGGCAAAATGACCGGCGGATTCGCGTTCGTCGCCTATCCTGCGGAATATCGCAACTCCGGCGTGATGACGTTCATCGTGGACAAAGACGGAGTTGTGTATGAGAAGGATCTCGGGAAGAAGACTGGGGTCGCGGGTAAATCCATGAAGGACTACAACCCCGATTCCACCTGGAAGAAAACTCAGGAACCAAACCCAGAAACTGCCGCCGAACAAAAGGCGCAGTAGAGAACGCCGCGTCCTTGCGTAAAGAGAGCTTCGTAGCGTCCTGCTGCGGGCGCTAGCGAAAAGGCCAAGCTCATGCGCATTCCCAACCGGGAGAGCGCTTGAGGCCTCTTCGCAGTCGCATTTCTACCCGGTTCTGGCAAATATGTAGAATGTGACGTAACTCTCTAAAAACAAACGACCGGGATGTATCTACCCGGGGCCACAGCCGCACGTCAGCCTGCAACGCCAAGCGTCCTTTGCCAAGCGGCCCAGGGTGCGTTTCGCAAAGAAATTGTAAGCTCACACGAATTTCTAACCGGTTCTGGCCCACATTCAAAAACGAACGTAACCCACTCAAAACAAACGACTGAAATATTTCTAACCGGGGCCAGAACTGCATTTAAGGAACTACGTCTTCGCAACTCAACTGCCCACTCTCTCGCTGGACAACGGACATTTCCTTTTTAAACTCCGTGTGACTGGTTGTATCATCGCGCCCAACTCGCTATCAATGCCAAGCATTTGTGCCGGGCACAGCATGCTGTGTGCCCAAGGGAGGAAGCTAACTGTGCGAGGGCCTCTGAAGAGATCCAAAATCTCGGCGCGCGCGGCCGTCGTTCGGTCTCGCATCGCGGTCATAATACCGGCATGTATCGGAATACTTGCGGGTTCGTTCGCGGCTCCCTTGCCCGGAGCGGATGCTCCGAAGTGCACCGTCGATGCGCTTGCGGCCTTGCAAGTTCACAAAATGACGGTCGCTTCTGCCACGGACGTGCCGGCTGCTGAGCAGCTCCCCGCTTTCTGCGACGTCAAAGGTTCTGTCGAAACCGAAGGCAATTCCGCTGGGTTCGAGATCAGGCTTCCGGCAAACTGGAACGGCAAGTTCGTGTTTTTCGGCGTGGGAGGCCTTGGCGGAAACATGATTCCGTCGGCGAGTCGCGCGGAAGTGGAAGGTTCGCTACGCGACGGTTACGCTTCCGCCGTGACGGACACCGGACATACCGCAGCACCGACGGATGCGAGTTGGGCGCTGATTTCGCCCGGCGTGCCAAACACTCCAAAACTTCTCGACTACTACTACCGCGCCGCTCACGAGGTGGCCGTCGCGGCGAAACAACTCGTTATGGCTTTTTTCAGCGCGAAGGAAATCAAACGCGCTTATTTCGACGGCTGCTCCAACGGCGGCCGTATGGCCTTGATGGAAGCCGAGCGCTATCCCGACGACTACGATGGAATTATTTCCGGCGCGCCGTTCATGAACGCGGCCGCAATTTTTCCTACCGTAATGCGCGACGCACATTTGTCCTTGAGCAACTTCATTCCCGGCTCGGCGCTCGATGCGGTCGATCAGGCGGTGAACGCGAGCTGCGATGCCACCGACGGCGCGAAAGACGGCCTGATTCAAAATCCGGCAATGTGCGCGTTCAATGGTAAGAGCCTCGTGTGCAAGAGTGACGACACTGCGAATTGTCTGACGCAGCCGCAGGCGGATTCGTTGCAGCCCTATTTTCGCGCGGTGCGGGATTCCCACGGCGACATTCTGTATTCAGGATGGTCCGTTAGCGATCTTGGTGGACGCGCAGGCGCGGCTCTTTGGACCTTCGGCAGAGCCATGCCCGATTTCGACAGCGCGGATTTGTGGACCACGAATGCGCCGCTCGGCTGGCTGTTCGCACAGAACATCATTCGTCACATGGTCGAACTCGACCCGAAGTACAACGTGCGCACGTTCGATGTCAACACGGACGGAGTTGTCGGCGATGCCGCTCTCAAATTGTTCAACGAAAGAATGGAACTGCTCGCCGTTGGCGACGCTGCGAAGCTGGACGCGTTTCGCGCAAAGGGCAAGAAGCTGCTGATCTATCACGGATTCAGCGACCCGGCGCTCTCGCCTTTTCGCACGATCGAACTTTACGAACAACTGGCCGCCGCGACTTCGGGAAGTTATCCGAGCTTGCAGAAAAGCGTACGCCTGTTCATGGTTCCAGGAATGCAGCATTGCGGAGGAGGCCCAGGTCCGAATTCCTTCGCCATGCTTCCCGCGCTGGATAAGTGGGTCGAGGGCGGAACAGCTCCCGAACAAATCGTCGCCACCAAGTATGTGAACGACGATCCTTCGCAGGGCGTCGCGCGCACCATGCCGCTCTGCAAATTCCCTCAACAGGCAAAATACAAGGGCGCCGGCGACGTCAACGATGCCGCAAACTGGTCCTGCGCGGACCAACCGTCTCTCTTAACCGTCGGCCCGAACGGCGTCGAGGCCGGCCTGAAGGAAAAGTAGCTCCCGAGGACGAAACGCAATTGCACGGTGTGCTGAGTGCGCAAAATCGGTTTCGTAGGGGCGCAGCATGCTGCGCCCGGCAAAAATACTCGGCGATATTTATCCGAGTTGCCGACCAACCTACGCTGGCACGTTCCCAGTGCTCACCGATTGCCATCGCTTCAGCGGGCGCAGCATGCTGCTCCCCTACGCGCCCTCGGCGGTGGCGCGAGCTTTGCCGTGAACAGCGCGATGTTATCCGTGCAGCCAGGGGAGTTGGCCTTTGTGCGACAGCGCCAGCAAATCCATCGACACCGCGACGGCGCAGTGAAGGCACACGCCACCCCAAATCGATTTTAGTTTCCACGCGAGCCACCCGAGGATCAGTCCTGCGAATATTGCGCCGGCGGCCTCGGGCCATGGCTTGGCGAAATGAATCATCATGTAAGGCACCACCGACACGGGAACCGCCAGCACTCCGATGTACCGCGAAAGTCCTCCCACCAAAAATCCTCGAAAGAAAAATTCCACGGCGATAAATTGTCCTGCGTACATTCCTTCCCACATCAGCAAGTCAGCCCAGGATCGCCCCGCATGCGGGTACATCGGATAAAAGTTGTAAAACTCGGGCGAGAGCGACACCACCCAAATCACCGGGCACACCAGCACGAACAGCCCAACGTAAATCCAAAAATGCTGTGCGAAGCCGCGGAACGAAAGATTGCAGTCGCGCAGACGATTACCCGGTTGAACCGCCATCACAATCGCGGGCAAAGCGACAGAGCTGATCAGGATCCACAGGATCCACCAAGCTTTCACTCGAAGGATCCAGTAAGGGTCAGGCGCGAAACGATTCTCCGGGTACAACTCCGCGTAAGTCGCATCGCTGCCGACGAATTGCAACACCAGAAGCGCGATGCAAGCCGTCACGCAAATAATCGCGAACCCGCGGACGTCCGTACTCCTCAGAGTGTCCTTTAGCGAATCGCCCATCGACCGAGGCTCTTTGGAATTTGCATCTCCAGCGAGGACGACCCCGCCGCTTACGCGTGGCTCGCGCCGTGCTGGGGCCTGCGAATTCCGGTCGCGCCCCTTACGTGACGCGGCGGGGAAGCCGTGTCGGGCAATAGGAGAATTGTTCGCCAATCTGCGCGATGATTTAAACATCTAGTTGAGCACGACTGCCCTCGTGCGAACTTGCACGTCAGTGGGAAGATGGAGCAACACTTCGTCGTTTTCCCGAGGGTTGCAGTGGCCTGCCGTGTCGCACGTCGCGGGCAGGAGTGTGTAAGTAAACGTCGCCTCAAATGTCGTTGGTTTGTGCTGCGCGAATTGCCACGTCCTGATGTTCTCTTCCGCCGCGTTCGCCAGGATTGCGGGGCCGCTTTCGATGTCCATCAACGTAACGTGACTTCCGTCAGTCGAAAGGCGGAACCGCACAGCTCCGGTGATCTGCGCTAACAGAGGAACCTGAGGATACACTGGCACGCTAGCACTAATAACAACGGGTACAGGCTCCTTCGGTGGTTGCTGGGCGACGGACGTGTTTTGCGCCAGCACTAGCGTCAAAAGTAGCGGCAATGGCAACGTTCGAATATTGTATTTTTCTTTTCGCGCGGTATTCATCTCATCTCCTTTCACAGTTCTACTTCGCCACAACGAAAGGTGAATCCGTAAAAAGCCGACGTGCGCCGACTTCTTCGCGGATGATCGCCAAGCTCGCACGAACCATACTTCGTCGGCGCGTCCCATAAGAAATGTGACGAAGCACAACGCGAAAACCGAATGATCGAGCGAAGCTCCAAAGTATTGCCAGAACGCAGCGTGTGCACCCGGATAATCCGCCGAGAAAATCATGGCCAACATCAGCAGCAGTCCGCCTACGCTGGCCGGCCGCACCAGAACGCCCAGCACGAGTCCTAGCCCGATGCAAAACTCGCCGTACGCCACTGCGAATGCGACTAGCGTCGCATGGGGCAACACAAAACCCCGCAGCACCGGCTCCATAAACGGATACACGCCGCCCTCCAAGAACTTGTTAATCCACATTTGAAATCCACCGCCCAGCGTGAACTGCGTCCCGAAAACTTTGTACTCGCCGAAAATCAGGAACAACACTCCCACGCCGATGCGCAACAACGCGAGTGCACGGGTATTGCGATTCGGCTGTTGATCGCTGGCCATCATGGAAGGCGCATGATACCACCGCGTGAGGTGGTGCCGTAGTTCGTCGGAAATACGCAATGACGTGGACTTGAACCACGGCAAATTAGGATGTGCGCAAGTGCTGCGCGGCAACTATAAAGCTACAGGGATGGTGCCGGTTTACGTAGCGCCGGGCTCCAGCCCGGCATTCTGGTTTTTTATTTTGCCGAATCCGGCAAGAGGCAAGTCACAAGTAAAATACCGGGCTGAAGCTCGCCGCTACACAATCAAGTCCGCACAACATTGCGCCTCGCGTGCTTGCGGCGGAATGGGTCGCCTAAAGCTGGAGCTCCATCACGATGGCAGGTTCGTCCGGCTCGAAATAAAAATGCGGGGAAGTCTCGCGAATCGTAAAACCCAGCTTGAGATTTAAGTTCAGCATAGGCAGATTGCTCTTTCGCGTGTTGGTGACGATCACGCGAAAGCCTTGTTGCTTCGCAAATTCAATCTGCCACTGTTTTTGCTTCAGGCCCAAGCCTGTGCGGCGCAACTCAGGCAGAATGCCGGTGGTCATGATGTGCAAACAGCCCGGCCTCGGCTCGTCGTTGTAGTCGGTATCGCGCACAAACGCGGAGCAGCCGACAATCTTTCCATCAACGATCATCCAGTATGATTCGAATTGAGCCCAGTCCTCGGGAGTAAACAAGTCCGCTGGGAAAGCATGAAAAATCCGTCGGTCGATGTCGAGCAGCGCGTCCATCTCATCTGGGATGATGACTTGCCTGAACTCAATCTTCTTTGTCGCCGCTGTCGTGTGCATTTCGCGCGTATCTTTCGAAGGCGAATGATATCACCGCGATTCGCTTTGTTGCGACTGCCTGTCGCGTGAGAAGACAGAATTGCGTTGACATTTGCGCGGTTGGATGTTTTTGTACTTACAGATGAGGCTGAGAGCTGGTTTCTTTTATTCCGCGGCAATCCTGATTTTCTTCGGCTCGCTTTATTTGCTCACCAAAGCCTTTGACCTGCTGAACAAGCCCAGCGACACTGCCGTTTTTGGCGGAATTCTAATTATCGTCGCGCTGATTGCGCTGGTGCCTTCCGCACTGCACTGGATTTGGCATCATCATGTGACGCCGCACGCCTTCCCTGTGCGAACACGAAAAGAGGAAAAAGATGCACATTGAGATGAATCACCCGCTTAACCTTCGCAAATGGATTGCGCTCGCTGTACCGATCATTATCGTCGCGGTTTTCTTTGCAGGATGCGCTACCAGAATCGGCCCTGGGCGCGTGGGAATTAAAGTCGATCTAGCGGGAACGCAGCGCGGCGTAGAAGACTTGCCCATCCGGACCGGATGGGTGTTCTACAATTTTCTTTCGTCCACTATCGTCGAATATCCCACTTCGATTCAAACCGCCAAATGGACCAAGGACCTGAATGAAGGCTCGCCCACTAACGAGGAAATGTCGTTTAACACCAAGGATGGCTTGACGGTGTACGGCGACCTTTCGGTTTCTTACCACCTGGAAGCGTCCAAGGTTCCTGCTTTCTATGTGAAGTTTCGCAACGATAACATCGAAGGCTTCACGCACGGCTTTCTGCGCAACGTGGCGCGCGACGCCATCAACAGAACCGGATCGCAGTACACCGTGCAGGAAATCATGGGCGAAAAGAAATCCGAGCTGGAGCAGGATTCGCGCAAGGACTTGCAGCAGCAGGTGAACGACATCGGCGTGGTGATCGACCAATTCGGTTTCATCGGCTCGCCGCGTCCGCCGGAGTCGGTAATCGCCGCCATCAACGCAAAAGTTCAAGCGCAGCAGATTGCGGTGCAAAAACAAAATGAGCTGGTGCAGTCGCAAGCCGACGCCGCGAAGCTCGTCGCCGCCGCAGAAGGCCAAGCCAAAGCGCAAATCGCCATTGCGAACGGCGAAGCGGAATCAAACCGTCTGCGCGCCGCGTCCATCAGTGAAAACATCATCAAGTGGCAGCAGCTAGCCGTCACCGACCGCTGGATCGCAAAGTGGAATGGCGAGATGCCCTCAGTCCAGGCCGGCGGCAACATCCCCGGTATGCTGCTCGACATCAAACCGCCAAAATAGCTTGACGCCCGTCCGGATGACCATAAGTCCGTGGAGGTCACGATGCAAAAGAAGAACCACGTTCTGGGCCAACTCTGGATTCCTTGGGTGTGCATTTTGACATTTGGGTTCTCTGCATTTGCAATCTTCGCGCAAGGGAACCCAAGGGTGAGCGCTGTTTTGCGCTTAAAAATATGGACGGAAGATCGGAAGCATGCGTATGCAGAGAGATATAAGATTCCTATTCACATCGAACTCACTAACGTGACCTCGCGAGATGTATTTATAGGGAGAGATGTGTGGTCGAATATATATCCGTCTCATGTCACCCTCATCGTGATGCCCACTGATGGTCACGCGATGACCGGAGAAGCGGGAAATGTAGATGGTTTGGGACTCAGCGACGATCTAGCGAGGCAATGCTCAATTGCTGTTTCTTGCTCCCGCCCGGTAACTCGTATGGCTCAACTAGCGCGTTGCGTCAAGACCTGGCCGCCGGGACTTATAAGGTCCGCGCAGTGTTCGAGAGTGAGGGCATAGAATCAGGTTCTTTCTATAATCCTCTTCTAAACCATCCTCAGAAGTTAGAGAAGTTCCGGTCACAGAATTGGAAGGGCATCGTCGTGAGCAATGATCTCACGGTTAGAATCGTTTCTCGCGATGGAAAGTCGAATGGGCGATCGCCGAACTAGGTGAGCCGATTCCGGCGAACTCAGGGACAAGCGGAGGAACTGGCGCGGACCAGTGTGCGTCGCGGAATTGCCAGCGGCCGTCGCGATACTGCGCGACGCCTGTAAAGTATCCGCTGTCCTCTACCTGGTGCCCGTCGGCCCAGACTTGAAGCTCGTGATACGAAGCACCGACCACAGCCAGATCCGGTGCGAGCGGATCGACGCGCAAGTCGTCGCTCCACTTCAGCTCTATTTGTTTGATGGCCTGCGCGACTTGCGGAAGTCCCGTGGTGACCTCGGCACTGTTTGCGAAGGCGATTTTGCCGTTGACGGCCATGAAAAACTCCGGCGTCTCGGCAAAATATTTGCGCCAAGCTGCCGGGCCGTCTTGCGTGACGTCGCGAGCTACGTCGCGCATAAACGTTCGCACGCCGCCATCGATGGCAATGTATTGCTTCTGGGTTAGTTCCGGCGACTCAACGCGCACAGTGTCGCGTTGGCTGTCGTGCGAGCCGCATGCAATCAACGTGGACAGCAGAACACCAAAGAGCAGCGTACGCGTGACGGATGCTTTCATGTGCCGCAATGTAGCACAGAGATTGTCACCGGGCCTGCTTAAGTGGACCTCGCGAGACTGTGGCGACAAGACGGTTTTGTAGCTACGCCCTTCAGGCCGGCGGATTACCATGCGAGACCCAATGCAAATGCGACCGCCTGAAGGCGGCCGCTACATAAACTAGACACAAATCGCGCGACGCTTCGCGAATCGTTGATAGAATGCGCGGCATGCGCAACCTTATGCTGACGTTGGCGGCGGTGCTTACGATTTTATCCGCCGCAGCACTGATCGCTCCGTCACGAAACTCGCCGAGCAGGGGACGCCCCATCCACACGCAAGCCGCGGGCGCATCGGACGACCTGCACTGGTCGGTTCAGACCAGCGGGATCGACACCAACCTGCGAGGCGTTAGCGCGGCGACCATATCCGGTGCAATTGCGGCGCGCGGCGCTGGGAAATCGCCTGAGGCACCTCACGTAGCTGTGTGGGCTTGCGGTTCCAACGGAGTGGTTCTCGTCTCGGACGATTCCGGCAAGACTTGGAAGCGCCTGCACGTTGCCGGAGGCGAGACACTCGATTTCCGCGGCATTGTTGCCTTCGACCAGACTACGGCTTACCTGATGTCGAGCGGGGAAGGCGACAAATCGCGCATTTACAAAACAATGGACGGTGGCGAAACTTGGAACCTGGAATTTACA
>DATNLC010000014.1:0-2556 GCA_035603075.1 Candidatus Acidiferrales bacterium
CAATCGCCACGTCCGAGATAAAATCCGTCAGCAACTCCAGGTGTTGCGCGACTTGGGCTTTGTTCAATTTCTGGGTGGCGGAGAATATCGCCTGCGCTGATTTGCAGGTACTGGTGGGGACTGATTCCATTGAGTCTCCCACGAACGCTTGATATTGGTCGAATAAAGAGAAAGGGTCTGAGCACAGACTAAAATGATGGAACGGATTGCGGAAACGTCGCCGCGTTTCAAGGCCAGGATGGCCGGTGTCTGTCAGTTGATGGAAGCCGTGACGGCGGCATTCGGCCAAGTGATCATTCCCGGCAAGCTTGTTGTCGCTGGCAACGCTGCGGCTACAGCGGCCAATATCCTCGGACACGAGCGATTATTTTGGTTGGGGTTCGTACTCTCGCTCATCGGCGTTGCGTTCCATATCGCATGGGCGCTTCTCATGTTTGAGTTGCTTAGCCCTGTGAACAGGAGCCTGTCTAGGCTCGCGGCGTTCGTGATTCTCGTGGGATGCGCTATTCAGGCTCTTGCCAGCCTCTTGTACCTCGCTCCTTTAATCATCCTGCAAGGTGGCAGTTCCTTGAGCGCATTTGCGCCGGAACAGTTGCAGGCGCTGGCGCTCGTGTTTCTGAGATTGAGTGATTACGCCTTCCAGATCTACCTGGTGTTCTTCGGAGCCTGGTGCCTCGTGATCGGCTACCTCATTTTCAGGTCGACGTTTCTGCCTCGAATTCTGGGAGTCTTGTTGGCGATTAGTGGTTTGGCTTGGGTCACTTATTTGTACCCGCCGCTCGCACACCGTCTATGGCACATCATCAGTGCCGCCTCCGCCCTTGGGGAAGTACCACTGGAACTATGGCTCATCGTGATGGGTGTGAACGCCCAGCGCTGGAAGGAGCAGGCCAGCGCCACGCGGTCGAGTGAAGGATAACTACCGCATTGATGTGAAGATGGGAATTCTGCCTTCGCTGAGTGGTAGTCCCACCCCGGTTGTTTCTGCGATCGACAACTCTCGTGTACCCATTTTGGGAACAGAGTGTATAATCATCTTATGTCGTCTGAGGCTTGGCCGTGAGGGTCATTGCGCGAAAGGCCCTCCGGAAATTCACCGATGGCCTCAAAGGCAGCAAGGACCAGAAAGCGGTTAAATCGGCTCTCGATGCCTGGTTCCATGAGGCGCTTCGAGCGCGCTGGAAAAGCCCAGCCGATATTTTGAAAACCTATGCCAATGCCAGCATCGTCGGCCCGGACAGAGTGGTTTTTAACATCAAAGGAAATAACTACCGGCTGGTTGTGGCCGTTAACTATCCGCATCAGATCGTATTCATAAAATGGATTGGCACGCACGCGAATTACGACCACATTGATGTGAAAACGGTTAAATATGGACATTAGACCGATTCGAAGCGAAGCAGATTACGACCGCGCGCTGCGCCGGGTCGAAAGATTGTGGGATTCACCGAAAGGCTCCGCGCGAAGCGACGAGTTGGACATCCTAGCCACGCTCATCGAGGCTTACGAGCGCCGGCACTATCCCGTCGATCTCCCAAGCCCCATTGAAGCGATCAAGTTTCGATTAGAACAGCAGGGCAAAGACACTCGCGCTTTGATTGGAGTCATTGGTCAGCGCTCACGCGTTCATGAGGTGATGCAGGGCAAGCGCACGCTTTCCCTGAATATGATTCGCAATCTCCATCAGAAATTCGATATTCCCGCGGAAGTCTTGATCCGCCCCGCGCGCCGGAGCCGAAGAGCCGCTCGTCATCTCTCAGGAACAAAGCTTGGCCGCACTCGCATCCGAAAGTCGGCTTGATCTAGGTACGCTGCAATTTACACAAATTCCCGAATTGGAACTTCGTCACGGGGACGAACTTCCTCTTGACTTATGTTAACTACTATGATAACATCGATCGGAGCTACTATTCAGCCCCAGTAGGGAAGACATATGGGCGAGGGTCGGGCAGTTGGAGGGCGCAAGGCCAGCCCATTCGTGTGCCTCGCCACACCATTCACTCTGGCTTGCCCGAAGCACTCTTCTACACTAGCCACTCGCCACTGTTCCTCATTTCTACCCGGTTCTGCTCAAAATGTAGAAAACGATGTAACTTCCACAAAACAAACGGTCGGCAAATTTCTACCCGGGGCCACAACCGCCCATCACCCACTTGTCGTTTCCAACTCAGTTCAGGCGTCCGCCCCATTTCTAACCGGTTCTGCACCACAAACAGAAATCGACGTAACTCACTCAAAACAAAAGACGGAAAAATTTCTAACCGGGGCCAGAACACACATTAAGGATTTCGATTTTTCGCATGATTTCGCCCCGCCAATTCCGCGGTTCGCCACTCTTCAGTCTCCTCGCCAAACCTATTCGTCGGGAAAAGGTGATTTTGCCCCCTTACCTGTTCGGATGGACAGGTCTTGCTGGATTGAGCGCAGGGGGCGGGAAGCGCGTGGCTGCGCGCGTTGGAACAGGGTAGGCTCGTTACGAAGAGCGGATCGGAGCCATCTGATGCAGATAAACAAAGCAGCGCGCGAAGCGGAAATGCTGGGGACGCTGGCGCTGGC
>DATNLC010000026.1:0-55534 GCA_035603075.1 Candidatus Acidiferrales bacterium
CGTAGCCTAATTTAAGTTAGGCTGCGAGTGCCAACTGTGAGTTGCCAGTTGTGTTGTTCCACCCTATTACGGGTAGGTGGGTCCCGGCATGCCTTCGGGCCGCGACAACTTCCGTCGAAACCGTGTCGCCCCCTTGGGAGAAGTTAGTTTATCATCCCGCGCGGACGAGCGGCAAATTCGGTCGTGAAGCCTAATGCCAGAGAATCTTAGATTACGTAAATGACCCCGATGAACGAAAGGCTTGCCAGCGAATTAAGCGCTGAGACGGCGCACGAGTAGCATCGATTGGTCATCAGCTGCGCGTCCGTGGAGTCGAGCAGCATCCAGGATTGCTTCGAAGACTCTGTACAGTGGGCTTGCTGCATGAGCGAGCAAAACAGCCCTAACGCCTGCTAAGCCGAACTCCTCGCCCTTGGCATTTGCGACTTCCAGCAAGCCGTCCGTGAGGATTAAAAACAAATCTCGGGCCGCGCATTGCACTGACGCGCTGTCGAAATCTTGGTCGTCAAACATTCCCAGCGGCATGTTGAGGCACGAAACATCCGAGATTTCATTCGTCGCGGCATGGTGGTGCAGGATGGCAGGGTGCCCCGCTAGCGAGTACTCCAGCCGCCCGCCATTCCAGGCGAGGTAGGCGAAGGTCGCGAACATATCCGGCTTCTTTATTGGCAGGAGAACAGAGTTAAGACGCTCAAGCAGTTGGGAACTTTTTTCCCCGGAGGAGATTTGCATGCGGGCGGCGCTCTTTACCATAGCCATCACAACGCCAGGTGCGACGCCGTGGCCGGAGACGTCGGCAACATAAGCGATCCAGCCCTGCGGGTCCTGGAACACATCGATTAAATCACCACCAACCTCGCCGCTGGGCACCGAGCGGCCATAGAATTCAAATTCGCCGATTTTCGTATTGATAGCCGGAACGAGGACGTGGTGAATCTCCGTCGCAAGTTCCATTTCAGCGTGGACGCGGAAATAGCGCCTGGCTTCGCTGATTGATACGTAGAGGAAACACGAGTAGCCCAAAAAGACGGCAACCATTATTGCCCCGCCATCCAAGCTCAATCGGCTTTGCAGTGCGGCTATACCAGCGGCGCCCATAGTCGCGGGCTGGGCCATAGAAGGCATCAGTTTATTAAGGAGATTAATCAACAGCATGTGGACTGCAAAGACAGGAATAAATACTTTCCAAACCTCGCGGCGCAAAATGACCCCCGCCGCGGCATAGATAGAAGTGAATACGCCTGAAATGAGAACCATCAGAATCAAGCGGAGAATTGGCGTGCGTCCAATATCTCCGATGTCGGCGGCAAATCCGACGGTGGTAAAAGTAGAGAACACCCCGAATAGGAAAATGACCGCCGACTTACGCGGAACATTTCCCCAAAATGCTCTGGTGTGATCCATAGGAGGATAGGAAACTCCGGCGCATCCTACCACAGCAAGGTGGTGTGTTTGATGTGGCTCAAGATCTGCTGAGCCTAACTCGCCGGTGCGGAATAAGCGCATTGTTCGGGCGCCGGGCACGCCTGCCGAGTTGATTTTTTGCTTCAGGAACGTGTACGAGTAATGTCAGTTGACACACCACGTTACCGTTTCCATAATCGCTGAGAGGCAGGAATCCTTTGAAAGCTCGACAAAATTCGCTCGAGCACGCCCTGGAAGAAGCGGTTTCGCGCGCTTTGCGCGATAACCTCGCTCCGCTCCAGCGCACCGCCGATGACCTGCAGCACGCCTACGCTGACCTTGTCGCCGCTTGCTCTTCGAGCCGCCCGAGCAATGCGTTGCCAGCGCTACTTCGCGCGCAAACGTCCGCCGCCGCTCTCGCTGCTGGGCTTTCCGTGCTTTCGAATTTCGTGGCCGTTGCGCTGAGCCCGCGCGAAGACTCGGCTTTTAGTGCTCGCTCTCGCGCTCTTGGGACCGCGGCTGTAGAGGCGGAAGAAGAGGAAGCTCCTCTTTCGGCGCCCACCGCCGTGGAACCGGAATACGAATCCGAGTGGGCCGAAGAAACTGCGGAAACACCTGTTGGCACGATGGTGCCTGAGGATGGGCCGCTGGACGAACCGACGCCAAAATCGGCGACGATGGAGATTCCGCCGGAACCGGTTGCGGCCGAGCCGGAAGTTGTGGCGTTCGACGTAGCAAGCCTTTCGCCGGAACTGAAAGATTTGCATCGCCGCGCGAACCGTGCAGCCAAGGTTTCCATGCAAGACATCAAACTATTGCGGCCGAAAGACGTTAAACTTGGCCGGGAACACAAGGACATTTGTCATCGGATGCGCAGTGAACTCGATAAAGCCCGCAAAGAATACGATCGCCGGTTTCGCGCGATTCAGGATCATCCAGTGGATTACTTCCACCAGTGGATGGTGGAAATCCTCGGTGAGGGAGACAGCGAAGCCCTCGGAGAATATCCTTATCCCTCGCCCGTTCTGCGGCACTAGAACGTCCGGGATGAAATTCGCATTCCGACTCGTTCGCTTGGGCGCAGCCTGTCTGGTTTTGTGTTTCCCCGTGATTGCGGCGGCGTCGCCTCAGCAGACCCATGCCGCGCCGAAAAAAACTCCAGCACCAGGTGAAAAGCAACTCGAGCAATTAACGCGCGCCTTGAAGCAAAAAAATCCTTCGGCAGCGTATGCGCGCCTTAGCGCATTCGCGATGCAGAAGCCGTCCGGGGCACTCGGGATGCGAGCCGCGCTGGCGCTTGGATACTACGACTACAGCAGAGCGCATTATGCTGATGCCGCCAAATGGCTTGCGCGCGCGCAAAAGGACCCGCTGCTGGGTGACTACGCGCTTTACTGGAGCGCGGAGACAAACATTGCGTTGAACCGCGATGCGGACGCGCTAGCCCAGCTCGAATCGTTTCGAGAGAAATATCCAGATTCGGTGATGACTGAACAAGCTTTGCAGTCCCTGGGAGTTGCTGCTCTCGCTCTGAATCGACCAGACGACGCGCTGGCCGCTCTGGATGCATACCCATCGACAGCTCAGCGTCCCGCGCTTCTTTTCCTGCGCGGCGAGGTGCGCGAACAGTCGGGCCATCAACTCGATGCTGCGGCAGATTATCAGGCTATTTATTCGCTGTTCCCCGCAAGCGAGCAGGCGCGTGAGGCCGGCCAGAAACTGAATTTTCTTCGAAGCAGCAACATTGGCCAGCAGATCCCGGCCATCCCCGTGGAGCAGCAGATTGCGCATGCCGCCATTCTTTTCAATGCCAAGGAATGGGGTGAGGCGCGCAACGAGTATTCGCACCTTGCGTCGCAGCTCACTGGCGCGGAACACGAGCGCGCCACAGTACGCGTCATGGAATGCGAAGTGCAACTGGGGATGCAGCCGTCTGCGCTGATAGACGTTAAGATTGACGATCCCGATGTGGACGCTGAACGATTTCTTGCGCTCGCGCAGTGGTATCGTTCGCAGCTGCGCGAATCTGAGATGGCAGCAGCCGTCGAATCGGCTGCATCGCGAGCCCCGGCCAGCCGTTGGGCCGAAGCTGCTCTTTTCTTAGCGGGAAATTATTATTGGGTGCAGCTCGACCGCGACCGCGCGGCAGGGTTTTACAAGCGCCTCGCGGATAGCTTCCCAACTTCTCCTGACGCAACGCCGTCGCAATGGCGTTTCGCGTGGGTTGCAGTGCTAAAACGGCAACAGGACGCGGCGGGTCTGCTGGCGCAGCATCTTCGCCGGTTCCCGGGTTCGCAATTCACGCCGGATGCCCTCTATTGGCTCGGCCGCCTCGCTGAAGAAGCGGGCGACTTGCCGCTGGCGCGAAGCTACTACAGGAAATTGCAAGAGCGTTACCAGCAGAATTATTTTGAGAGCTTGGCCGTCACTCGCTTGCACTCGCTCGGCTCGGAACCTACAGCGGATACGGATCTATTAGCGACGATTCCGCCGGTGGTGCCAGCGCAGCCGGTGGGTGACACGATTCCTCCTGCAGCAATGGCGCGGCAGGCGCGCGCCGATGCCTTGCGCTCGATTGCTTTTGACGCTTCCGCCGAGCTTGAATTGCGCGCGGCATATGCGTCCACCGGTGAGCCGAGACTTTTGCTGGAGGCCGCACAGGCGGCGGTGGCGGCCGGACATGTCGGAGCCGCAATTGTGACCGTCCGGCAGATTTACCCGCAGCTCGATGCGCGCCCGTTCGATCAAGTGCCTCACGACGTTTGGATGGCTGCTTATCCTCTTCCATTCGGCACTTCGATCAGACAATGGTCGGCGCACGCGGGAGTTGACCCCATGTTGACCGCCGGACTGATTCGGCAGGAGTCGGCTTTTGCCCCAGACGCGCATTCCGTCGCAAACGCGTACGGCTTAATGCAGCTCTTGCCCAAAACGGCCCGGCAGTTAGCGAAGAAGGCCAAAGTTAAATATTCCCACTCGCTTCTTTTCGATCCGGATTACAACGTGCGGCTGGGTACGATTTATGTGGCGGGTTTGAAGAATGATTTCGGGAGTGTCGAATCAGCGCTGGCCGCGTACAATGCCGGAGAAGACCGCGTGACCCAGTGGACTGCGGGGCAATCGTACCGCGACCTTGCTGAGTTTGTGGATTCGATCCCCTTCACCGAGACGCGCGAGTACGTGGAAATAGTCACACGCAACGCGGTAATTTATCGCAAGCTTTACGGTGCCAAAGAAAATGAACCCGTCAAACTCGCAGCAAACCGCAAGCATCAGCCCTGAGCTTTCCTCGAAGACTGCGCAATTCACCGAGTCCGTAATCCGCGAGATGACTCGGCTGGCCATTCAATACAAGGCTGTCAATCTCTCGCAAGGCTTTCCGGATTTTCCGGCTCCCATCGAAATCAAGCGCGCTGCGCAGGAAGCAATTGCTGCGGACATCAATCAGTACGCTATCACTTGGGGCTCTAAGAACTTGCGCAACGCCATTGCTGAGAAGTTCTCGCGCACGAATGGCCTGTCCATCGACCCCGAACGCGAAATTACGGTTTGTTGCGGCTCCACCGAAGCGATGATGTCGGCCATGATGGCCATCATCAATCCGGGCGATGAAGTTGTGGTGTTCGAGCCGTTCTATGAAAATTACGGGCCTGACGCAATTCTTTCCGGCGCGCAGCCGCGTTTCGTCAAACTTCATCCGCCGGATTGGAAGTTCGACCCGCAGGAATTGGCTGCTGTTTTTGGCCCCAAGACGAAAGCGATCATTCTAAACACACCGAACAATCCCACCGGAAAAGTATTCGAACGCGCGGAGCTGGAACAGATTCGAGACCTCTGCGTCCGCTGGAATACGTTCGCCATTACCGATGAAATTTACGAGCACATGTTGTACGACGGCGCGAAACACATTTCCATGGCTACGCTCGACGGCATGCGCGAGCGCACCATCACCATCAACGCGCTTTCGAAAACTTACAGCGTGACAGGATGGCGTGTAGGTTGGGCGATTGCGCCTGCGGAAGCTACGTCGTCGATTCGCAAGGTCCATGATTTTCTGACGGTAGGAGCGGCCGCGCCGTTGCAAGAAGCGGGAGCTGCAGCTTTGCATTTTCCGCAAGATTATTACAATGCGCTCGCTCTCGAATACACTGAGCGGCGCGACCGCTTGCTGGGAATTCTCAGTCTTGCCGGCTTCCGCTGTTTCAAGCCGCGTGGCGCGTACTACATCATGACGGATATCTCCACGTTCGGATTTCCGGATGACGTCGCATTTGCAAAATACTTAGTGAAGGAAATTGGAGTTGCCGCGGTGCCGGGCTCGAGCTTCTATCGAAATTCTGCGGACGGCCGAACACACTTGCGGTTCACATTTTGTAAAACGGAAAAAACGTTTCAAGCAGCCGCCGAGCGCTTGGCCAGATTGACGGCCGGTCCGAAGTCGCTCGTGAAATAAAAGTCCGGGGCTATGTTAGAATCCGCCAGATTTAATCGGGAGAACGCGACTCCATGAAATTCGATCTGATTCCGCCGGACACCCGCTTGACTGCGAATGGAGAAGGGCAACCTTACGAAATCGCTTCGAGCGAGACGCGCACGTTTCTCTGCTCTATGTTCATCGAGGATCAAATCGAGCAGGAGTCCGTGGACATTTCAGTTTGGGGCTCGGCAGACGGCCAGGACTGGGGGAAATTTCCTCTGCTAAAGATGCCGCAACGCTTCTACCGCGGAGAGACTCGCCAGATTCTCGATCTCACGCTGAAGCCGGAAGTCCGTTTCTTACGCGCAAAATGGGATCTCGCGCGTTGGGGCCGCGTGGCGCCGCACCCCATGTTTGTCCTCGGCTTTCACCTCACCGAGGTCGCCGCCTTCGCTAACACTGCCGCAGCAGAGTAACCCTACGCTTTTCGACCCTTCGCCCCCAATCCACTACGTATTGAGATCGAACGACTGCAAGTATGCGGGCACGGTAACTGGCCATTGAAACCGGGTAGTAATGGCTCCGTGAAATGAATCGAGGGCGGTCGGCTCGCCGTGCACCAGAAACGTTTGGCGTGGCGGAGCGGTGAACCCCGAGAGCCATCGGAGCAGTTCGCTCCGTCCGGCATGAGCGGAAAGCTGATCGAGCGTCACGATCTCGGCGCGCACCGGAACTTCTTGCCCGTAGAGGCGCAAGAATTGCGCGCCGTCCTGCAAAGCTCGCCCGTTAGTGCCCTGCGCCTGATAGCCAACCAGCAGCACGGCGTTGCGATCATCCGGCAGCCTGCGATCGAGATGGTGCAGAATGCGTCCGCCCGTAGCCATGCCGCTGGCTGAGACGATGATGCAGGGTGAATTCACGTTATTGATTTTCTTTGAATCGTCCACGCTGCGCGTCATGTGAACGTCGCGCAGGTTCAGCGGATCTTTATCTCCCTGTTGTTCCAGATTCGTGAAATCCACGTCGTGATCTTCGTGGTGGCGCGCGTAAATATCCGTGACGCTGATAGCCATGGGGCTGTCGACGTACACCGGGAGATGAGGAATTTTCTTCTGGTCGTCAAGCTGGCGCAGGTAATACATCAAAGTCTGCGTGCGGCCGACGGCGAATGCGGGTATCACCACCACTCCGCCGCGCTTGTTTACTCGGTTGATCACGTCCGCGAGTTGGTCGGCAACCGATCCGGTTGAATGGTCGCGGTCTCCGTATGTGGATTCGCACAGCAGAAAATCAGCGTGCGTCGGAGCTTCGGGGTCCTTCAGGATGGGCTCATTGTAACGGCCCAGATCTCCGGAAAAAACCACCAGCGTTTTCTTTCCGTTTTCCGTGACGGTCAATTCGAGCCACGTCGATCCGAGGATGTGTCCCGCGTCATGCGTCTTCACAGAAAATTGTGGGCTGATCTCGAAGGTATCGGCGCGCGGAATCTCCTGGAAACGAGAGAGCGCTTCCTGCGCTTGGGTCACGGTGTAAAGCGGCAAAGGTGGCTTGTGGCTGCTGTAGCCTTTCTTGGTCGCGTATTGCGCGTCTTCTTCTTGTAAATGGGCCGAATCCGGAAGCAGAAGCTGGCAAAGTTCGCGCGTAGCTGCGTTGGCAAAGATGGGGCCATCGAATCCTGCGTGGACCAAGCGCGGCAGATATCCGGTGTGATCGATGTGCGCATGCGTCAGCAGCACCCAATCAATCGTTGCCGGATCAATGGGCAAATTGTTCCAGTTCCGCTGTTTGAGTTCTTTGGTTCCTTCGAACAATCCGCAATCGATCAGTAATCTCTTGCCTTCCGCCTCCACCAAATACTTCGAACCTGTTACCGTTCCAGCGGCGCCGAGAAAAGTTATTTTGGGCATAGGGCGCCTATTCTAAACGAACTGCCGGAAAAACCGCGCTCGTTTCTGCGTCCCCGAGTTTTGCCCTTAGGATCGCTCAACCCACTTGACCGGAGAGCGCTCTGGCCTTAGTCTCTGCGCTCTGGCGTTTACGCTTTCCAGTTGCACGCGCCGCCACGCGCATATGTGGGGATACATGAAAATTGTTGCCGGATTCATTTTAGCGACACTGCTAGGGTCGGCCCTCGCAGCCCAGGATCTCCCTGCGAATCCGATTCAAAAGGGAACTTGGGAACTTGGACTATTTAGCGGAGGCGGAATCGGCTTGGGAAAATCCGACAACACGCAGTTTTTCTATGCCGGCGGACGAGCCGGGCGCGTTTTGACGTCAGATCACCTTTCCGGAATATTTCGCGGGAATTTCGAATGGGCGGTGGACGTGATGCCGATCTACGTCGTCTTTCCGCCCGAAAGCGCGGTTTATGGCGGCAGCATTAAGCCGGCGATCTGGGAATGGAATTTTACCAGCTGGAACAAGGTCCATCCGTACTTCGCTGCGGAGGGCGGCGTTGTGTTTAGCCGAAGCAATATTCCGCCCGGAGATACTTCCCAGATCAATTTCACTCCCGGAGCCGCCTTCGGAGCACACGTTTTTGTGAAACCGCACCGAGCGCTGCTTTTTGAAATGGAATTTGGCCATTTGTCGAGCGCTAGCCTTGGCCCGCATAATCCCGGGTACAACGGTACGTTCACGTTCACCGTCGGCTATAGCTGGTTCAAAGGTCACAACTAAAAACCGCGTGCTTAGGTTCAAGTTTGTGACCGCGCATGAAACCTCTACGCCGTTTGTTTGACGCTCGCAATCGCAAGGTGTTATAAAAGCTGTAACAGTATCTGCATTTCCGTGGGGCCGTAGCGCAGTTGGGAGCGCGCCTCGATGGCATCGAGGAGGTCGCGGGTTCGAACCCCGCCGGCTCCACCATTTCCTCTACGCCGCGCCTTTCGGTTTTTCGCCAATCCAGTCCACTTTTGCGTCGCGCCCCGCTATGTGAATACACGAATTCCAATCATTAACAAAGAAGTGGTAGCACCAAGTATTCGCGGGAAATCTTGCCACCAGCTCGGACGAGAATGGCGGGGAATCAACCTTCGCGTTGGCACCGCTGACCAAAATCGGTTTGCCATCAGGAAGGAATGGGTACGCGGTATCGGGCGGATCGATAGACCAAAAACACAAACCCGTTATTCTAAGCGTCGCTTCTTGGTAAGCATCCCGCTGAGGAGGGGGCTGTTCCATCGACCCCACCCAGAGATTCATATGGAGTTTCGCGATCCCTGTTACGTAGCTCAGGTCGAACGAAAAAATCTCGGCGTCGTGAAAACCATTCGGTAAACTGTTGTCTAAGTCATCCAAAGTCACGTATCGCCCTCGCAGGACTTCAATTTCACATGAACTATTCGGCAGCTCAAGCGCAAACTAGACCTGATGTCGCAATGATCTAGTCCGGCGGCTGCTTAGCGCTTCAACCAGAGGGTAATCTACTACCAATGCTTTCAATGACTTGCGCTTTCTAGAGACCTTCCTGACTTAGTAGCGTCGGCACATACCCACGCGCTTATTTTCTGCTAAAATGGTAACAATCAGGGCTGAGCGGTGTCTAAGCACGGCAGGGACACGCCCTGAAGGGAGACCGGCGGAAGGCATGTCCGACCTAGCACAAACCTTGCCATGGGGCCGCGACGAAGCCGTCTTAGTGACGGAGCTGCAGGCGGGTTCTGACGCGGCGTTCGATTGGCTGGTCACCTATTATCACGCCGGGGTGTACAACCTGGTTTACGGCATCCTTTCAGATGCTGCCGATGCCGCGGACGTCACCCAGGAAGTTTTTCTTCGAGCCTTTCGCGGGATTCACGGGTTTCGCCAGGGGAGTTCGCTGAAGACTTGGCTGTATCGCATCTCGGTGCGGCAGGCATTGAACCATCGTCGCTGGTGCTGGCGCCATCATCGCCAACAGGTTTCGATTGATGCCGAGGTGGAAGGGAAGAACCCAGCGCTCGATCTGAAGGATTTGGAAGCGACGCCGCTGGAGCAAGTGGAAGCGGCTGAGATGCAATCCGTAGTTCGCGGTGCGCTGGCGCAAGTGCCTGAAGTATTCCGCAGCGCAGTTATTCTCAGAGATTTGGAAGGATTGTCTTACGAAGAGGTGGCGGAAGTGCTCGAAGTTTCGGTTGGCACCGTAAAGTCACGCATCCTGCGAGGTCGGCGCGATCTGCGGGAGATACTCGAGCCAATGCTTCACGCTTCGCGTGCGGCAGAATTCATTGAGCAGCCGCATCGCGCCGAGAGCGCGCACGCGTTTTCGGGGCCACCGTCAAATGTTCGGGTGATTCCAACACCATCGACCGCAACGACCGCCGCTGGCGTTCCTTTCGCAGCAAGACGACGCGGAGGTGCCCGATGAATTGCCGCGAAACTGCACGCCGCCTCCCGGGCTACATAGATGGCGCGATTCCATCAAAGGATCATGCCGTTGTTCGCGAGCATCTGGACTCTTGCGGAGAATGCCGCGATCTGCTCGAAAGCTATCGCCGACTCTCCATCTGTTTGGCAAAAGTTGAACGAGTTGCTCCCCCCTCAGATTTGGCCATGCGCATCCACGTGAAAGCGGCACACTCAGTTTCTCCGTGGGACGGCGTTCGCCGTTCCTGGTCTCGCGCATTTTTGGGGTTTCAGGATATTTTCGGCCGTCTTGCTGTTCCCGCGACCGGTGGAATTCTGACGGCGCTAGTGGTTTTTGTCCTGATTGTGCAGAACGTTTTGATCGGCGTTCCGATGGGCATTGTCGCGAATGATTTGCCTTTGAACCTGGTTCAGCCCGCACGCCTGGAGAGCTTGGCGCCGTTTCCCGTTCCAGGAGTGGTGGCCACCGAAGGCCATCCCGATTCCGGCGTGTTGGTGCTTCAGGCCACATTGAACGCTCAGGGTGAAGTTGTGTCCTACGACATTCTTTCGGGTCCCAACGATACCGCAGTGAAACATCAAATCGATCAGGTCCTGCTTTTTTCGCGCTTTCGACCCGAAATCAGCTTCGGCCGTCCTACCGGCGGTGGCCAGGTTCTGTTGAGCTTCAGCGAAGTCCGCGTCCACGGATAGTTCCCGGTATTTCCCTCACCTGCTCCAAGGGATTGCTTTGCCTGTATTGCGGCGCTGGCGTACAATGCTCGCCCGTGCCCGATACTTCCTCTTACGCTGGCCGCACCATTTCCCACTACTCCGTGCTTGAAAAACTGGGCGGAGGAGGAATGGGTGTAGTGTACAAGGCGAAGGACACGCGGCTCGGCCGCAACGTCGCGCTGAAATTCCTTCCCGACGATATTTCCCATGACCCTCAAGCGATCGAGCGATTTCGCCGCGAAGCGCGCGCAGCATCAGCTCTCAATCACGCGAATATCTGCACGATTCACGATATCGGAGAATTTGAGGATCGGCCGTTTATAGCCATGGAGTTGCTTGAGGGTCAGACACTGAAGCATCGTATTGGCGGCAGACCCGTCGAAACGTCGGAGCTCTTGGAAATCGGCATCCAGATCGCCAACGGACTCGACGCTGCGCATACCAAGGGAATCGTACACCGCGACATCAAGCCCGCAAATATTTTTCTGGTGGAACGCGGTCAGGCGAAAATTCTGGATTTTGGTTTGGCGAAGTTAGCCTCCGTGCACCATCTCGCCGCCGAATCAGTGGGCGCCAGTTCCATGCGCACGCAAGCCCATGTGCTCGATAGAGACCAATTGACGAGCCCGGGCAGCGCCATGGGCACAGTGGCATATATGTCTCCGGAACAAGCGCGAGGAGAAGAACTGGACGCGCGCTCGGATTTGTTTTCGCTCGGTGTCGTGCTTTATGAGACGGCAACCGGGTCGGTTCCGTTCTCCGGGGGAACGTCGGCCGTCATTTTCGACGGCATCCTGCACTCCGAGGCAACTCCCGCGACCAAGCTGAATTCGCGATTGCCGCCAGCTATGGAAAATATTCTCGCGAAGGCTCTAGAGAAGGACTCTGACTTGCGTTATCAGACTGCCGCCGAACTTCGCGCTGATCTGAAGCGCATCAAGCGAGACCTTGATTCGAGCCGCCGCCCGGCCACAGAAAAAAGCACGTCACCTTCCATGCCGGCTGCGGCTGCATCCAAGCAAAAATCCGTCGCGGTGCTCTACTTCGAAAACCAGAGCGGCGCCAAGGAAGACGAGTATTTGCGCGATGGCATCACCGAAGACGTAATCACCGAACTTTCCAAGATACGGGGGTTGAACACCTTTTCGCGTCCTACCGTTCTGGCTTTCCGTGACAAGCCGGTGACCCCTGCGCAAATCGGCCAGCAGCTCGGCGCGGCCTACGTCCTCACCGGCACCTTGCGACGCGCCGGCGCCCGCCTGCGCATCAGCGCACAGCTCATCGACACGCACACCGATTTTCCTCTCTGGTCGGATCGCTTCGATCGGGAGATGAAGGACGTTTTCGAAGTGCAGGATGAGATGGCTCGCAAGATCGCCGAGGCTCTGCGTGTAACGCTCTCTCCGCAGGAATTGGAAGCCTTGGCGGATAAGCCCACCGAAAACCCGCAAGCCTACGATCTCTACCTGCGTGGCAAGCGTTACGCGCGTCGACTGACTCGCCAGGACGTCGAGTTCGCTCTACAGATGTTCGAAAACGCGGTGACTATGGATCCCAGCTTCGCCTTAGCCTACGCCGCCTGCGCCAACGCTTGCGCCATGTACTACTCGCTCTTTAGCCGCGACCAGATATGGATCGAACGGGCACGAGAAGCTTCCGGCCGGGCCGTTGCGCTGCGCTGGGACCTGCCTGAGACCCACCTCAGCCAGGCCTGGGTCCTATACGCCGCGGGACTGTATGACGAAGCTGTGCGCATGGTCAAAAAAGCCATTGAACGCAAACATGATTGCGACGGCGCCTATTACTTGTTCTGCCGCGCCCTTTTTGCCGCCGGACGCTATCAGGAAGTCCTGGACGTTGCGGAAGCTGCCATCGAATCGAGTGGCGAGGACTACAACGTTTATGTGCCCATCAGGAACTGTCTCGGTGCCTTGGGAAAAGATCAAGCCAAGCTCAAAATGAACGAGAGATTCTGCGGCGCGCTCGAGCACCACATGAAACACGTCCCCGAAGACGCCAGAGCGCGCATCTTGCTGGGCGGCAACTACGCCGAATTGGGACGAGAGGAAGACGCCCTGCGCGAGCTCAACCTGGCAGTTACGCTGCGCGCCAACGAAGCCTCCATTCTCTACAACGCAGCTTGCGTGTACTGCCTCCTGAACAAAAAGGCGGAAGCTTTGGATGCCCTGCGCAAAGCCTGGGAAGCGGGTTCCAAGGATGCTGTGTGGACTCGTCGCGACCCAGACCTGGTCATTCTTCACGGGGACCCGGAGTTTGAGCGCCTCTATCCGGAGAACGCCACGACGCCGACCTCCCCGATCTAGCTCCGCTCGATATGTTCCACGCAAGTGTCGGCTAACCGCTTAAGACTGGACGATTAACCACACCCCTTTTCTATCAAACATTTTGGAACTTTTGTATGCCGGATACGTCAAGAAGAAGCATGCGAAGGCAGGTGATTTCCGCTGAATGGGGGATCGTCCGATGTGCCGTCGTTCCGGATGGAAGTTCTGGAGGCCCTCGTTCCTAGTCCTGCTCCTTACTGGTTTTACTGTTCCTCATCGCGCTAACGCTCAGGGATTTGTAAACGCAGTCCAGTCTCGCGCACGCGTGTTCCCGGAAATTAGCTCCGGCGTTGCGGCCATGAAACGCGATTCTGCCGGGCGCTACTACATTCTCGCGACGCCGCCGAACGCAATCTTGATATTCAGTCCCCAGGGAAAACGAATCGGCCAGATACCGCGCGCAGGAACCGAAAACGCTAAGATTCAGTATGCTGTCGATTTTGACCTCGACAGCGACGGCTTTGTGCTCGTAGCTGATCGCGCCGCAAATGCTGTCGAGATATTCACGCCAGACGGCTCTCTCCTGAAGACAGTCTCCGTCGCCGCCCCCACCGGTGTTGTCGCGCTTCCGGAAAACCAGTTCGCGGTTTCCGCTTTGCGTTCAAAGCGTTTGGTCGAGATCTACACGGACCAAGGCGACTTGATTCGCAGCTTCGGCGACCCTGTCGAGGCCGGAGCAGATCCGTCGAAGCAATTGCAGAACCTTGGAAGAGTCTTCGGAGACGGAAACGCCGACATTTATTTCGCGTTTACCGATCTGCCCGATCCGACTGTCCGCAAGTATGACCGTTTCGGCTATGCCGCAACGAATGTTACCTTGGCCGCGAGTTTGTACGCGCCGTCGGTAACTCCGGCTCCGAATGATCGCGTCCAGTTCGGAGTGAGTTTCAGCGAGACGAGCTTTTCCGACTCATACAACACTTGGGCCGCGGTTGGGAACAAGGGCGACGTTTTTTTCGGTGGCGGATTGTCGCCCGGCTTGGGCGCACGTGTGGGGGAAGGTCCGGCGACAGCTCAGTCAGCAACGGCAGGCATCCTCTCGACTGGACAAGCGTCGGGTTTCGGAGGAGGTGGTTCCAGCGGCGCGGCTGGCGGTGGAATGCTATCCGCGCAAGGAACTTTTCAAGCTGATTCGCTGCAATTCCATCTAGGAGGCAAGCCGAAACGTCCGACAAACACCGATGACTCTTCCGGCTCGTCTATTTTGGGCGGAACGAGCGGCACATTGCTGTTTACTGCTCCGGATTCGTCTCCCAGCGATCCTTTTGGCTCTGCCAATTTTTCCGATAGCTCCGGAGATCTCCTATCTTTCGCGCCTCCCGCGGGACAAGGCCCAAACACCGCAACGACGGGTCGCGGCATGGGCGGTTTTGGCGGAGGCGGAATGTTTGGCGGGATGGGTTTAGGGCAGGGGCTTTTTTCGGGTATTGGAGGCTTCGGGCAAGTAGGAGGAACGTCCTTCGCTGGTGGACAGGAGGGGGCGTTCGGCAAAGATGCTCAGGCGTTCTCCGCGCCTGCACCAGCTACCGGTACTCGCGGCGGTTTTGAACGAGGGCTCGGTGATTTTCACTTCGGCGGGGGGCATGGTCGCTACGGCGAAGGCCTTTACAATTTGACCGGCACGGTGAAAGTGAATCTCGATCGCTTGCCCAGTTCGTCGGATGACAAACCACTCATCACCGCTGTCGGTGTCGATCGCGTTTCACAGGACATCTGGGCTGCAATCGGCAGTGTACTGGTGCATTTCGACAAGAATGGTGATTATCTCGGCGACTATTACATGGCCACCCCGGAAGGCGCACCCCTGCGTGCGAGCGCGATCATCGTTGAACCTGACCGGTTAATCGTTGCGTCCGATTCGCGCGGCATCTACGAATTTCCACGCTCCGGTGCCTCCGCTTCTCACTCTGTGGTGACAGGATCGCGCGGTACTCAACCGCCTGCGCAACAATCCACACCTCAGTAATCGTCATTTGTCTCGCAATCGTTTTCTCTTTCAGCGCTCGTGCTTCACACATTCTTCTCTTCGCAGCCAACACAACGGCGGAAGCAGCGATAGACTGTCACTAGCCAGTCTATCGCCGCCAGCCGCTTTCGGAATTGCGCGATCTAAAACCGGAACGTGAGACCTACGTAAGGTTCGACCATTTGCGTTGTCGCATTTGTGAACTGGCTGGTAACCGCGAAATCAGGAGCCTTATAGACTAGCCCTCGGAAGCCAGCCTGAGCCGAGAGACGACCAACCAACCTATACGTCACTCCGCCGCCGTAAAGGAATACCGGACGATTCTGCGAGAACCCTCCTGCATTTGACCCAGAAAGAGTGGGAGAAGAGAAAAAGAGCGCACCGGTACCGGCTTCTACGAATGGATGAAAGCGAGCGTCCTTGGAAATGCCGAACGTGAATTGGTATGCGAAAGTGGCTTCGTTGACCGCGGACTGTGTGACGTTTCCGGAACTAAAAAATTGAGAAAACTGCGTGTGTCCGTAGTTGGCTTCAACAGCGCTCCACCGGTTGAAATGGTAGCGATAATTCACCAGGACTCCTCCAGAGTCAGACGACGTGTCCGTCAGTCCGAATCCTGTCGCCTGTGTCTGGAAGTTTCCCGTGAAGTTCACGGACACCTCGGAATTGCCCTCCTGCGCGAGCGCCGGTAAGGAAAGCAGCGCGAGCGCCGTGATAAGCAAACTGACCTTGATTCTCATTTCTCATAACCTCCCATTGTTTGGATTGGTACGCACGCACACGGGCACACCCGTGGCGTTTTAACTTCTGTCTTTTTTATTTTTACCGCTGCCGGCTTACATCCAGCACATCTCAAGCCTGCCGGTTAGCACGGCCCGCCTGAGACAGTGAGGAGCTCCAAAGCGTTGGACGCCAACCCTCCGGCGGGGGTTGCAATTTTTGGTCCGGAGCAAAAAATATAGTTAGATCTTTTGGGAACTTTTTTCGGAGTAAATTCGGAAGCAAGTTCCGATTTCATACTTTCCGAGCGTTTTCTTGACTCTGCGGTGGCCGACCGCTAAAGTTTAGTGTTCGCGCGATCTGCAGCGGCACGCGGAGCGTCGCCAGCGGTAAGCGGAAGCATTCAACCGAGGAGTCAGCCTATTCGAAGAATTTTTCAGCCGCGTTCCAAATTAGCGTGTTCTGCGGTCCTGCTCATTTTGGGCTTGGCGGCGGCTTTGAAAATTTACGGGCAGGCCGCTCCTGCGCAGCGTTCGGCCAGCGGAATCAGCGTAGAGGCTAGCCAACAGCTATTTTCCACGATGTGCGCGCTCGACGCGGCAGGGTTCGATGCGGAAGAAAGCACTCTGGCAGAGATGCCTTCGCGTCTTGCACTGCGCGGCGAGCTCCTGAAACTCCAAGGGCCGTTCACAGAAGCTGTTCGGCAGTTCTATCGCGACCATGCGCTGGCAGATCCAGGTGAAACACTTTCGCGCTACATTACGTTTGCCTTAGTCGCGGGTCCACCACCAACGTTTCAATTTCAAGGAAATCCGGATTTTCTCCCTCCTGATGTAGCTGCTCTTGACGGTTTCCAGAAGATCTTGGCGGGTTTTTATCTTGAGGCCCACCTCGATATTCAGTGGGCTCAAATCGAACCCGAATATAACCGCGCTATCGCCCGCTACCAGTCGCCAGTCAGGCGCGTGGTCACTGTGTCGAACGCCTACCTGCGTGAAATTCTGAGGCCCATGCAGGGCCGCACATTCACTGTGTTCGTTGAGCCGCTGGTTGGCAATCGCACGAATTTTCGAAATTTTGGCGATCATTACGCGATCGTCGTAGGCACTGGCGCACAGCTCCCTATCGATGATATTCAACACGCATATTTGCACTTCATGCTCGATTTTTTGCCCATTCGATATCGCAAGCAAGTTGAAGCCAAAAGCGGATTGCTCAATATCGCGGCACGCGCACCCCAACTTCCAACAGAATATCGCACCGACTTTCTGTCGTTCACCGACGAATGCCTGATCAAAGCCGTCGAGTTGCGGTTGCGCCACCTCACGCCGGAAAAGATCGAGGCCGCCCTGGTGGAAAACGATAAGACCGGATTCATTCTCGTGCGCCCGTTCGTCACGCAGCTGCAAAAGTTCGAGAAGTCCGAGCCGGCAATGACGTACTATTTCCCCGACATCATCGCGGGCTTGGATGTACCGGCGGAGATGAAACGCTTGCAGGATTTTACTTTTGCGCCTTTCCAGACGGCGCCGCAACCAGCGCAGACAGCTGGGGCATCGGAAGCCCAGCCCGCTGAGCTCGATCGTTGGCTGGCGGAGGGCGATCATCAGATTGCGCTAAAAGACGCGCCGGCCGCGTCGGCGACCTTCGAAAAAGTTCTGGCTAAGTACCCCGATGAGCCCCGGGCGGTATATGGACTTGCCATCGCGTCTATACTCTCGGGTGAGGGAGATCGCGCTAGGGAATTGTTCGAGCAGCTCGTTGCCGCTTCATCGGGTGCGCCCGGCGCGGCAAGATCGGGCGCTACGTCCGATCCCTCGATTCTGGCCTGGTCACATGTGTATCTTGGCCGCATCCACGATCTCGAGGACGAACGAGAACAGGCGCTCATCGAATATCGCACTGCTCTCGCGATCGACGGGTCGCCGGAAAACGCTCGGGTAGCAGCTCAACGCGGCTTGGATTCCCCGTATGCGCCTCGCGCGCACGAAAATAACAAAGGGTCGGACAAGCCTTGAGGCCGTGTACTTTTAAGATGCGTCTCGGGGTATCAACCAGGAAAGGTGAAAAATGAGTCTCAAGTCGATTCGCAGCGGGCTGAAAACGATGGCGATACTGATTGCGGCGGGTTTGGCGCTCGCACAAACCGCTAGCGCGCAGTACCAACAGCAGCCGCAGCAGCAACAACCGGCGCCAACGCCTGCTTCTCCAGGAAAAGTTTCGCCGCCAAATTCTTCGCAGACCCCTGCGGAAGCACCCAAGATCGATCCCGAGGAAGAAAAAGCTTACAAGGCCTTTTACGACGCCAGCACTCCGCAACAGGCTGACGCCCAAGTGAAGCTCGGCGAGCTGTTCATCGCAAAGTATCCCCAGAGCAAATACGTGGAACAGGTTTATGCGCGATTGATGCAGGATTACCTCGATAAACAGCAGTTAGACAAGATGTATGATGCGGCCGATAAAGCGCTGGCGATAAACCCGGATGACGTCACCGTGCTGGTGGTTACTGGCTGGGTCTACCCGCACAACTACAATCCCGACGATCCAAACGCCGCGAAACGTCTGAGCGAAGCCGAATCCAAGGAAAAGCATGCGCTCGACGTGCTCCCTAAACTACCCAAGCCCGCGAATATGACCGACGAACAGTTTGCAAAGGCGAAGGACTCGGCTTCATCTCAGGCTCACAGCGGTTTGGGATTGATTTATTATCGCCAGCAGGATTACGCCAATTCCATCACTGAGCTGCAGGCTGGTGAGAAAATCGCTGCTACTCCCGATCCTACTGATTTTTATGTAATGGGAGTGGAGCTTCAAGCCTTGAAGCGATTCGGCGAAGCCGCGGATGCGTTTCAGAAGTGCGCCCAGCTTCCCGGTCCCTTGGCTGATCGCTGCAAATCAAAGGGTGACGATGCCAAGAAACAGGCGTCCACACAACCCGCCGCGCCTAAGCCGTAAATGAGGTTATTCCGACCATGACCGAAGAGGAGCGCGAAGAACTCGAGGCGAGCCTCGGTCATCATTTTAAGAACTCCGAAGAGCTTGAACGCGCTTTGATACACCGCTCGCATCGCCAGAATTCAAGTAATACCGATAACGAACGTCTGGAGTTTCTGGGCGATCGCGTTTTAGGCTTGGTCGCCAGCGAAGAGTTATGCCGGACCTTCCCCGATTGGGATTCGGGTAAGCTTTCCAAGGGCCTCGCGCGGCTCGTCAGCGCTGCTTCGATTCATTCCGCTGCGAAGCAGCTCAAACTTGGCAGCCATCTGCGCCTTGGCCCCGGTGAAGAAAAAACCGGAGGGCGCGACAAGAAAAGGCTGCTCGCAGATGCGTACGAAGCGATCTTGGGCGCAATCTATCTGGACGCCGGCCTCGAAGCGGCCGCCGGGTTTTTGCAACGAACGCTGCTGCAACCGGCGCTGGCAATCAATGCCGAGGGACTCGAGCGCACCGACCACAAATCCGCGTTGCAGGAATGGCTCCAGCAGCGTGGCAGGGCTCCGGTCGAATATCGCGTCCGCAGCGAGTCGGGGCCGCAACACCAGAAGACATTTGAGGTCGAAGTCTGGCACGCGGGCAAAAAACTCTCCGCATCGGAAGGCCGCAGCAAAAAAGAAGCAGAGCAGGGTGCGGCTCGGACAGCGCTGGAAATTCTCGAATCGGACACCGGAACGGCCTGAAGGAGTTCATGGAAGCAGATACCTCTGTTGCGCAGCCGGCGATCACTTCAAGCTCCGTGCCCGCGCGAATAAAATCAGTTCCGAAACGAAGTACGTTCGCCGAATATGCTGAATCGCTTTTGGTGACTGTCCTGCTGGCTCTTTTCGGAACCACCTTCATCGTTCAAGCGTTCAAAATCCCTTCCCAGTCTATGGAGCCGACTCTGCTGGTGGGTGATCATCTCCTGGTAAACAAGTTTATTTTCGAAGGGAACGGAGCCTGGTACGAGAGGCTTCTTCCTTATCGCCCAATTCGACGCGGCGACATTGTCGTCTTCAAGTTTCCCTTTGACGATCATCCGCACTACGTAAAGCGCGTGATCGGCTTGCCTGGAGATCGAGTCCGCATCATCGACCAGCATGTCTATGTGAATGGCGATTCTGTTTCGGAACCGTACGTAGTTCACGATCCAACCTATGAAGATGCTTTCGGCGACAATTTTCCGCCCGCCAACCGCTACTTCGCCGAAATCGGGCTCCGTCCGGAATGGGCCGAGCAAATTCTCAGTCACGTCCGTAGCGGCGAACTCATCGTTCCTCCGGATAATTATTTTGTGATGGGCGACAACCGCGATCGAAGCTGGGACAGCCGGTATTGGGGCTTTGTAAACCGCCGCGCTATTATGGGCCGTCCGATTATGGTTTACTGGTCGGTGGAGGCCAGTTCCGAAGACTACGTCAATCGCGGATTCCTAGATAATTTGCGCGCGATTGAACAAAATCTTCTACATCTTCCCAGCCGAACGCGTTGGCACCGGATGATGCACGAGGTCCACTAGCGCTCGTCGGCCGCTACCGCTGTGTCAAACACTCTTTCCCAAAGCGTCGCAGAATCACAGCCGCTCCCGTCGATTCGCAACCGGTCGCGCGGTCGGAGTCGGTGGTTCAAATGGATAGTCCTGCTGTTCGTTCTACTTTGGCTTGCGCAGATCGGTATCACTTTGCTGATTCGTCACACCCGCCTTCACACAAGAATTACCAACCGCCTCGAGTCTACTTTCGGCAGGCCCGTCCAGGTTGGTAGTTATGATTTCAGTTTGTGGCGCGGTCCGACGCTTCGGGCGCAATCGGTAACTTTCGACGAGGATCCGCGCTTCGGTCAGGAATATTTTTTGAGAGCTGAGTCGCTCACCGTGCGCTTGCGCTGGCAAGCATTGATGCGGGGCCATATTCAGCTTGGAACTGTCTCGATGGAGCACCCCAGCTTGAATCTCGTTCGAAATTCGGACGGTGACTGGAATCTCGCGGAATGGCTGCCCAAGCCCACCTCTACGGCGTCTTCATGGGCTACATCGAGTTCAACTCCGGCCGCCTCGCAGTCCGTCCGCTTCAGCCGCATCGAAGTGGATTCCGGCCGGATCAATTTCAAGCGTGGCGATGACAAACTTCCTTTCGCCTTGGTCGATGTGACAGGTTACGTCGAGCCAGCGGGCGCCGGTCGATGGTCGATGGACCTGGAAGCGATTCCAACTCGCGCGGCCGTCAACGTGCAGCAGGCCGGCATCCTCCATTTGAGCGGGCACATGGGCGGAACTTCCTCGCGCTTGCGACCCGCGGAGCTTGATGCTTCCTGGACCGAAGCCTCGCTGCCGGACGTGCTTCGTCTTGCACGAAGCTACGATTACGGAGTCCGCGGAATGCTGACTCTCGTCCTGAACGCTCGAACGGAGGACCGCGAAAATGGTTGGATTATTCAGTCCCGTGCAGAATTCAGACAACTTCATCGCTGGGACCTCGCGCTGCGCCCCGACAATCCAGCTCTCAACGTGCTCGCCAAAATCCATTGGAATCCGATGACCCTCGGATTCGATGTTAGCGACGCCTCCGTTGAAGCGCCGCACTCCCACGCTCGTGCTTCGGCGCGCGTGGACTGGGGGGCGGCAACGCCGGCCTCTGCCCAAAAATCATCTCCGGTTTCCATTGATGTGACTTCTTCTCTGATTGACTTGAACGATGTCCTAGCATGGATTCGCGCGTTTCATTCGGATGTTGCTCCCGATATTTCACTTCATGGTTTTGCCTTGGTTGACGGGAATGTTTCTGGTTGGCCTTGGCACATGAATCGAGCCGCCGTAACGATTGAAGGATCTGATCTCGTGAGCGCTCATTTGCGCGTTCCGGCTCACCTTGGAAATATCCAGTTTCATTACGATAGCCGCAGTGCCACGCTCGCCCCTGTCTCACTCTCATTCGGGGCTTCCGCCAGCTCCCTCCGCATGGAGGCAGCTACAAAAGCCGGCTCGACGGATTTCCCCACTTTTCGTCTGAGTGGAAATTTAACGCAGGCGCGCGACTTGATTGCCACGGCCAGCTCTCTGGGATGGAATATCTCCCGTGGTTGGGATCTCGCCGGCCCTGTGCGTTGCGATTTGCGCTGGCAGGGCGCCGCGTTCCCTTGGCGAACGCAGCCGACAGGCTCCGTCGATTGGGGTGGGGAATCCGGAGAAATGTCTCTTCGCACGCCGTTCCTCAATCAGCCAATCGAGAAAATTCGGGCCCGCGCGGATTGGAAGCCGGGCCTTCATCGCATTTCGCTCTTGTCAGCGACGGCTTTTGGCGCCCATTGGAGCGGTTCTTTCGATCACCGCGCATCCAGTGAATGGCAGTTTGCTCTTTCGGGAGACCACCTGGCGGCTGCGGACGTAGATCGTTGGCTCAATCCGCGGTGGCGGGAAAGCTTTCTCGACCGCATGCTGCCGTTCTTGAATCCTCGCGCGTCAACGAATGCCGTGACGGACAATCTTCGTGCCGCTGGCCGCATAACTATCGATCAGTTCACGCTGGCTCCCATCGTCGTTCATAGGCTCGAGGGCGATCTGCGAGTCGGAGGCCACCATCTTGAGCTAACCAATGCTCGCGGTCAGTTTTATGGAGGCAACGTCGGCGGAACATTCGACGCGGATTTTGCAGCGATTCCGTCGTATCGTTTCAACGTGGATTTCTCGCGCATCGATCTCGGCGCGCTTTCCGCCGATTCGCCGACTTTCGACAATGTCTTCGCCGGCGAAGCCTCCGGCGATTTTGCCTTGCATGCCCGAGGCGCCACTAAGTCTGATCTGCTCGCATCGCTCGCGTGTAAAGGAAAAGCGCGGGTGAACGACGCTGAATTTCGCGGACTTAATCTGGCCGACTCCACGCGCGAAGGCGCCAGCCGTCCGGGCATCAGCTCTTTTAACCAGGCCTCCGCTACGTTCACCTGCGCCAACAGCGAGGTCAAGTTTCCCGAACTTCTGCTCCTCACTCCATCGGCAGAAATCAACGCCATCGGCACGCTGGATTTCGCGCACACTCTCGACTTTCGCCTTCGCGTCGTCTCTGACGCGGAGGAGGGCCGCAGCGCGCGCCCTTCTGATTACAGTCTCACGGGCCCGCTCGCTTCTCCGGTGCTCACGCCTATTCAGACACCTGCTTCGCGCCCTTAAAGCAACATCGCAGCAGAGATATTCTTCGGCACGCAAATGAAGTCCGGCAAGACATCAAGCATGGAAAGTGATTTTCCTCGTGGTTGTTCTTACCGATGATTCGCGGGGATGAGTTGGTCGCGCAGGCAAAGCGGGATGCCCGTGGTTTTGCTGAGGTTACTGTCCCTGGTGAGCCTTGGATCTCGCCACAATGTCGTAAACCGGCTTGTTGTCGGCGTAAACTCGCCACTCCTTTACCAGGCCATTTTCCACTAAGGCTAGCCAAGCCGCTGATATCTTCCATTTGTTTTCTGGCGGCAGTTTGCCATTTGCTGCGATAGTGCCACCCGCTGAGCCGAACACGGCTACAAGGTTCCCACTTGCAAAAATCTCTTCGTGCGATACCCAGTAATCCGGACAAAATGCGTAATAGTCCCGCCAGCCGTCTCGCATCTTTTCGCGGCCGCGCACGGAATTGCCCAGGGAGTCAGTGAATACGTGATCCTCTGTCATCAACTCGGCGACCTTATCCACATCGCGCTGGTTGATGCGATCCATAAACTGAAGGACAGTCTCGGTGGGACTCATAAGAGACGCGCTCCTGGGCTATTCGCCCGGATTTTTTGAAATCCGAGGTCGCCCGGTATTGTACACCCCAGCTTTCTCTTGCGGCACTCCTGCGCAATGCAGTAATCGCATCGGAGCGCGCGAACGATGATCCCAATAAAAGAGCGCCGCCCGCAACTTCATTTCGCTATCGCCCTATTTGCTACGTCTAAATGGCTGTGCTAGCGTTCACGAATGCATCGGAGAGTTAACCTCACTCGGCGCAACGATGTGTATTTTCTGCCCGTCGTGGCAAGCCTCGCCTTAGTCGCGCTTTCCCTTCGCGCGACACCCTCGCCTCGCGTCCACCTTTTTCCAAAGTTATCGCCAGGCGAAACCTTGCGATATCAGATTGAAACTCGCATCAGCTCGAACAGTAAAATGGAAACACCTATCGAGAATCCCGAAGCCGCATCCAAATCCAAGCAGACTGTCAGCCTGATCCTGCGGCTTGATATCCTCAATCCGCTGCCTGCCAACACCGATCCTCCTGGCAGCGTTCGCATCCGCGCCACCTACGAAAAATCAAGCGCTACATTTGAAACTGACGCATACGATCCGGCAGGCGCAAATATCGCGGAGCAGTACAAGAACCTCGAAGGACGCTCGCTTGAATACTCTATCGATCCAGACGGCCGGCTTTCTCACACCGCCGGCGTGGACGACCTCCTCGCTAATCCATCGGTAGCTGAAAATGCGCGCCTGTGGATGAACGGGCTTTCTTCCGGTGCGCGCGTTCCGAAAGCTGGAATTGAGATTGGCCAAAAATGGAGCAGCGAGAGCCCAATTCAAGGCGTTGCGCTTGGTGGTCTCATCTGGCGAAACCAATCTACATATCTGCGCGACGAACCATGCTACTCGACCGATGGCCCGCCGAAATCTCCGCCTGTCGCTCAACCTGTCGACACAAACGTCTCGTGCGCCGTAATCGTCACGCAATTCAAAATTAACCGAAATGGCGACACTACGCCTGACGATTACGCTCGCCAGAATCTGGACACCTCTGGCACTTGGACCGGTTCCGGCGGCAGCCTCGAATCGGTCTCGCTTTCGACGGGCATCCTCATTCGCTCCACGCAGAATTCCACCGAAAACATGGACGTCGATATCGCCAGCAGGCGTTCTGGTTCAAAATTACATTTTGCGGGCCACATTGAGAGCCATTCCGAAATTTTACTGCTTCCCGCGGCAACGCTCCCGGTACAACCTCAGCCCTGATTTCGACATCGGGCGGGCGATTTGCGCCGTCAGCATCGATTTGCAATGTTTGATATAATCAAAGTTTTCAGCACAGCTCATTTTTCGCTTCTGAGGGTTTCGGGATGAACTTTAAACTAGCCAGTGATTACGAGCCTCGCGGCGACCAGCCTGAAGCCATCGCGCAGCTCCTCCGCGGCATTAAAGACGGCGAGCGCCAGCAAGTGCTCCTCGGCGTCACCGGCTCGGGCAAAACTTTCACCATGGCGAAAGTGATCGAGGAGATCAATCGTCCTACCATCGTCCTCGCGCACAACAAGACCCTCGCCGCCCAGCTTTTTCACGAATTTCGCTCGTTCTTTCCCAATAACGCGGTCGAATATTTCGTCAGCTATTATGACTACTACCAGCCGGAAGCTTACGTCCCGTCGAGTGACACCTACATCGAAAAAGAGTCAACCATCAACGATGAGCTCGACAAGCTGCGCATGAGCGCCACGCGTTCGCTGTTCGAGCGCCGCGACGTTATCGTCGTCGCCTCGGTGTCCTGCATTTATGGCCTCGGCTCGCCAGAAGCCTATTACGGAATGATGCAGCTCATTGAAAAAGGACAATCCATCGCGCGCGAAGCAATCCTTCGCAAGCTGGTTGAGATTCAGTACGAGCGCTCCGAAGACTTGAAGCGTGGCACCTTTCGCGTTCGCGGTGATATGATCGAAATCTATCCGCCTTACGACGACTTGGCCGTGCGCGTCGAGCTCTGGGGCAGCGAAATCACGGCCATCCGAAAAATTGACCCGCTCACCGGCGAAATTCGCACGCGTCCAGGCGAAAGCGAAATCAATCGCATTTTGATTTACCCCAAGAGTCATTACGTGCTCCCTGCCGATCAAAAGGAACGCGCAATCCAGAGCATTTATGAGGAACTCGACTGGTGGAAGGGTGAGCTCGAACGCCAAGGGAAAATTGTGGAGGCTCAGCGCGTGGTTCAGCGCACCCATTTCGATATCGAAATGATGCGCACCATAGGCTATTGTCACGGTATCGAAAATTATTCGCGCCATCTTTCTGGACGCCTGCCCGGCGAAGCTCCGCCCACGCTCTTCGATTACACGCCGTCCGATTTTTTGCTCTTCATCGACGAGTCGCATCAGACTATTCCCCAAATTCGTGGGATGTATCACGGCGACCGCTCACGTAAGCAGACGCTCGTCAATTACGGCTTCCGCATGCCATCCGCGCTCGACAACCGCCCTCTCAATTTCGAGGAATTCGAGCATCGCGTGAATCAAGCCGTTTACGTCTCGGCGACCCCAGGTCCCTACGAGCTGACGAAATCTGGTGGAGTCGTAGTCGAACAGGTGCTTCGCCCCACTGGGCTCGTTGATCCCCAGGTGGAAGTCCGTCCCGTAAAAGGCCAAGTGGACGATCTGCTCGAACAAATTCGAATTCGCGCTGGCCGTAACGAACGCGTCCTTGTCACCACTCTCACGAAACGTATGGCCGAAGATCTCGCGGAATATTTCACCGAGGTTGGTGTGAAATGCCGCTATCTGCACTCGGAAATCGAAACGCTCGAGCGCGTACGGATCCTGCGCGATCTGCGCCGCGGAGAATTTGACGTCCTTATCGGAATCAACCTCTTGCGCGAAGGCCTCGATTTACCGGAAGTTTCACTGTGTGCCATTCTTGATGCGGATAAAGAAGGATTCCTGCGGAGCACCACCTCTTTGATTCAAACGATCGGCCGCTGCGCCCGTCATCTCGAAGCACGCGCCATTTTATATGCCGACACCATGACCGACTCCATGCGTCAGGCCATCGGCGAAACGGATCGGCGTCGCGCCAAACAGGAAGCCTACAACCGCGAGCACAACATCACGCCGCTTTCAATCATCAAGTCGGTTGATATGCAGCTCGCCAGAATTGTTGAAGCCGACTACATCACGGTACCTTTGGATGACGTTGTAATCGGCGATGTTTCCACGGAAGCGGAGTTGGTCCATGCTATCGCGCAGCTCGAATCGCAAATGCGCGAAGCCGCGAAGAATTTCGAGTTCGAACGCGCGGCAGCACTCCGCGACCGCATCCGCGGGTTAAAACAGCGTGACCTCGGTGCCATTTTCTCTGCGCCTGTGGGCGTAGATGGTGCATCTATATCCTCGCCGGTCGAAACGACGCTGGAAGCGGGATATCCGTCTTCTTCGTCTCAGAACCAGCCCCCGAGCCAAACAAAAAAACGTGCCGCAAAAAAAACTACATAATCTGGGCCATTTGGCCTCATCGCAAGAGATTCCGCTTCGCATCTTAACTTTGCCGTTTTTCGTTCTCTTTGCGCTCCTGGCGGTTTCACCCGCTGGTCGATGCCAGATTCCGCCACCCGAGCAGGCAAGTCTCCAGGGCGGCAACAATGAGTTCGGCGCTTGGGCCTCCTATGCTCCGGGTTCGCCTCATCTCATTGGCGTCACCAGCCCGCGTCAGTTCGCGGTTCTTGGATTTCGCTATGGCCGGATGCTGATTGACAAACCTAAATGGTCCCTCGAATACACGGTGGATGTAGATCCGGTTGAGATTATGCTGCAGCCAAAGATTCGAGGTAGCTTCATTAACCCTGCCGGGAACGTGATTTATATCACCGGCCCGCGCGAGGTAGTCTATGGCGGCGGCGTAAATCCCATTGGTCTGAAGTTGAATTTTTTTCGTCGGAGCGGGTTTCAGTTTTTTGGCGCATCGACTGCCGGTTTTGTCGCGTCCCTCCGCCCCATTCCGGTGGATGTCCATGGCGAGACGCAGTTCAATTTCGACTTCGACTTTCAATCGGGATTCCAGCTATACAATTCATCGCGGAAACGCGCCTGGATGTTTGGCTACAAGTTCCAGCACATCTCCAACGCTTACCGCGGCCAGATAAATCCCGGCGTGGATCTGCACACAATCTTTGTCGGCTATTCGTTTTATAAATAAGAGGGATCCTTTAACTCTGCATCTAGAGACAAGCAGCCTTACACGACTGCGCGTTTCAATTCCTTCAGCGGATAAAACGTTCCACGCCACGTAATTCCTCCGCTCCAAAGGGTGACGATTGTCGATCGCACCAACATCCAAACAAAAATCAGCGCACCAATAGGGAACGTCAGCACGTAAAGCGGAGAAACTCGCAATTCAATGCATACGCCAGCGTGAAGAATCATTGCCAACCCTACCGAAATACCTGCAAATAACAGCGCCCACCCGTGAACGAAAGGCAGTGCTACCCAGGGGAAAACACATGGCATCAGCACACCAAGAATCTGGGCGCTGACCATCCAAAGCGAGAATCCCGCAAATGCGAAAAAGTTCTTCGTCGTTCCGCGAACTATATTTCTCACGCCGCTATGCCAGTGCACACTTACATCGTCACCAGCCGTGGCAAGTGCCGAGCGAAATCCCTTCTGCTTCACCAGCTTGCCGAGCTTCATGTCATCCACAACTTCCATCGCCAGACGCCGGTGAGTCCCGATTGCTTCGTAGGCGCTCCGGCGTATTAGCTGAAACATGCCAACCCCTGCAAATGCGGCTGAGCGCGGATTGCTCACTCGCCACGGCCGGATGCTCATCAAAAAAGCGAGTCCGAAAAACGTAAGAGCGATTTTCTCGCCGAAAGTGAGCATTTCCGTGCGGCCCGATAGCGTCAAGTGATCCCAGCCTCGCTGTTTAGCGAGCGAAATCGCGCGCCGCAGCAGGCTGGGCGCAAACTGCACGTCCGCGTCCGTAAAGATCAGCCACTCCCCGGTGGATTGTTCGTATGCTCTTTGCAGCGCGTGGGGTTTGCCCAACCATCCTGCGGGCAGTTCCTTGATTGATACAACTGTCATACTTGGATTGCCAGCTTTGGCGCGAGCAAGAATTTCACCCGTTTCGTCCCGGGAACGGTCATCCACTGCCACAATTTCGTAGCGCGGATAGTCCGACGCCGAAAAGGTTTTCAGCGCGGTCGGCAATTTCTCAGCTTCATCCCGCGCGGCGAAAAGGACGGAGATGCTCGGGCAGTCAGCATCGCTAAGCGGCGCGGCGTCCGCAAGTGAGGCCAACCTAGGAACGCCCCATGCCGCCTCGATCGTTCCGTAAATCCAAAGGAGAGCTACTGCTCCCAGCGCGATGGTCCAAAATAAATGAAGGTACAATTTCCCTCACCAGAAAAAGTCGCTTACAAGTTATGCTATCACGTGCCATGAAGCGCTCTCTTTCCATCGTTGGCGCAGGGCGCGTCGGCCGAACTTTAGGAAAGCGTCTTCACCAACTCGGCTGGCGCATCGGCGCCGTGGTCACGCGCTCGGCAGCCACTTCCCGGTTCGCAGCGCGGGAAATTGGAGCAGGGAAGCCATATTCGAAGCTGGTCCCTGAGATTTTGGATTCTAATGTGATCCTGCTCACCGTTCCTGACGCCGCATTGCGCGGAGTGGCGGACACACTGGCCAGGTTTGACGAAACCAGGTTTCGCAGTAAAATTGTTTTGCACACGAGCGGCGCGCTTGACCGCACCGTTCTCGCACCGCTCGCCCGCCGCGGCGCTTCCACCGGGTCGCTTCATCCTATGCAGACGTTCACGGGACGTGGAGCGCCAAAGCTGGAAAAAGTTGTCTTTGCAGTGGAAGGCGACCGCAGCGCAACGATCGTCGCACGCAAAATTGCGCTCTCACTCGGCGGTGTGCCGGTCACGATCAACAGCAGAAACAAGCCCGCGTACCACGCAGCGGGTGCGCTTGTCGCAGGGCACGGCCTCGGATTGATTGAAGCCGCGACGCAAGTTCTGTTAAAGCTGGGGTTCAGCCGCCGCGATGCTACGCGCGCGCTGCTGCCGCTGATGCGCCAAATGTTGGATAATTTCGAGCGTCTGGGCCCGCGGAAATCCTGGACCGGGCCCGTCTCGCGCGGCGATTTCGACACAGTGACAAAACACATCAAGGCGCTGCGGAATTATCCACGCCAATTTGAAGTGGCGTACGCGGCGCTCGCACTGCTCGGCAGTCAGCTTCTGTCGAAGAATTCTGCCGTCGCGTCGAAGCAGTTGGAGCGCGCATTGAGAGAACCCTCGGGAGGAAAAAGTTGAAGAAACTGCATATCCCAGTTGAGCACACGAAACTCGCCAATGGCCTGCGAGTCGTCGTGTCGCCCGACCATTCCGCCCCATTCGTCACCGTCGGTGTTTACTATCAGATTGGCTTCCGGCTCGAGCCGCGGGGCCGCAGCGGTTTTGCGCATCTTTTTGAACACATGATGTTTCAAGGCTCCGAAAATGCCGGCAAGATGGAACACATTCGCCTGATCAACGCTTCCGGCGGCCTGCTGAACGGGACCACGAATTACGACGTGACCAATTACTTTGAATCCGTGCCTTCCAATGCGCTCGAACGCATGCTCTGGCTCGAAGCTGACCGCATGCGCTCGCTGAAGGTAGACGATGAAAATCTGCGCAATCAGCGTGACGTCGTGAAAGAGGAAGTCCGCGTGAACGTGATGAATCAGCCCTACGGCGGATTTCCCTGGCTGGACTTGCCGCCCGTCGCCTTCCGCAATTGGCCCAACGCCCACAATTTTTATGGCGATTTCAACGATCTCGATGCCGCAACTCTCGACGATGTGCAGGCTTTCTTCCGCACCTATTATTCGCCGAACAATGCCGTGCTTCTGATGCTGGGTGACCTTGATCCCGCTGAGGCATTCATATTCGCGAAGCGCTATTTCGACGACATTCCAGCGCATGCGCTACCGCCGCACGCCGACGTGAACGAGTCGCCGCAGACCGAAGAACGTCGCGGCGAAGTGGAAGAAAAGTTCGGAACTCTGCCTGCTCTTGCCATCGGATACACTGTGCCGCCGCGCACTTCAAAAGACTGGTACGCCATGGCGATTTTAGACCGTGTTTTGCATGGCGGCCGCGCCGGGCGCGTCCACCGCCAGCTCGTGTTCGAAAAGAAAATCGCCATAGGAATCGACGGCGGTATGGATGTTTTCGATGTCAACGGGCCCACGCAGATGGTCACGCAAATTTATCACCGGCCGGAGTTTACTTCCGACGCTACCATCGGGGCGTATGACCAGATCATTCGCGAAGTCGTGGAGAAAGAGATCGGCGAAGATGAACTCGCACCGGTGAAAGTAAAATTTCGCGCGGATTATTATTCGATGCTCGAAGGGGGCATGGGTGCGCACATGCCGCGCTTCGGCTTGATGCATTACCTGGCTTGCTTCACGCTCTTCGACGGCGATCCGGATCGCATCAATACCGTACTCGACAGTTTCATGGCCGTAACTCCTGCGGAAGTTCACGCTGTCGCGAAAAAATATCTGATTCCGCAAAATCGTGCGATTGTGGCGCGGCGTCCCGTGAGTGCGGGAGAGGCCCGATGACCACGCCCAGTGTTGTAACGAAGCCGTACCCCTCGTCTCCGCCGGCGCTGGGCCCTGAGCGCCCGGTCGCGTGGCCGAAGCGCACAGTTCGCATTCTCCCCAACGGCATGCACGTGGTTCTAGTCGAAGCCCGCACGTTTCCGAAAATCTCTGCGCAACTTTTCTTCCGCAGTGGAAACGCCGTCGTCGCGCACAGTGCGCCAGGCTTGGCTGAGATCACCGCGAGCGTCGCACGCACCGGCACAGCTACTCGCTCGCTTCGTCTTATTGAGGAAGATCTTCGGCGAATGGGTGCCGACCTTTCCGCTTATGCCGGAGCCGACGCGAGCGCAATCGGCATTTCCGGAGTGGCCGAATTTTCGGAAAGCTTGCTCGAACTGCTCGCGGACGTTGCGCGCAACGCTTCCTTCCCTGAAGAGGAATTTGAACGCGAGCGCCGCCAGCGTCTCGAAGGCCTCCGCATTCAACGCACAACTCCTGATTTTCTCGCCAACGAGCGTCTGCGTCGCGTGCTCTTCGGCAAACACCCCTACGCGGTCGTCGCGCCGAAGGAAGCTCAGGTTGCAGCCTACCGGCGTAGTCAACTCGAGGAGTTCTATCGCCAGAATTACTCGCCCGCAAACGCACTCCTCATTTTAGTGGGCGATTTTTCGACTGGGCCGATGCTTGAACAGGTTGAAAAAATATTTAGCGGCTGGAAAGCAGCCGCGCCTGCGGAGCAGAAATGGTCCGCGCCGCCGCGCCACTCGGGACGGCACGTTCATCTCGTTCATCTTCCCGGCTCCGTCCAGACGCAAATAATGCTAGGGAATCTCGCGATTACGCGGAGCGATCCCGACTGGTATCGCATAGTTCTCGCCAATTCGATTTACGGCGGAGCGTTTCATTCCCGCTTGGTGATGAATATCCGCGAGCAAAAAGGCTACACTTATAGCCCTCGTAGCGCAATCAACGCGTTGCGCGAGTTTGGTTTTTTCACCGTGCATGCAGCCGTGCGCAACGAGGTCACAGCCGCCACGCTTACGGAAATATTCTACGAAATGGATCGTATGCGCTCGTTGCCCGTCACCGGCGAAGAACTTGAAGGCGCCCGCAGCTATTTGAGCGGCGTTTTTTCGCTCGGCGTCGCGACGCAGGAAGGAGCGCTCTCCCAGCTTTCCACCGTCTATCTCGACCGCTTGCCCGACGATTACCTGGAAACATATCGCGCTCGCATTCACGCGCTCACCGCGGACGACGTTCTCGCCGCTGCCCGCCGCCATTTCGATTCCGCCAACGGGCAAATCGTCCTGGTTGGCGACCGCGCTCAGATCGCGGACCAAGCCGCCCTCTTCGGTGACGTGACGGAATATGACGCCCAGGGAGCTCGCGTTTGACATGCGGCGTTCGCTAGGTTTTTTTAATTTGTGACGGCCCTCATCCGGTTCTCGCGTGATGAATAGAGTAAATCGCATTGGACTTGCGCTTTGCATTCTCTCGGCTTTACTGGCGCTCTCTGCTGCGTCTGAGGCTCGCGCGGATACGAAGCGTCCCCCGGCTCACCCTATCGATCTAAATGCCGCGACGGCGGAAGAGCTTCAACAGGTACCCGGCATCGGCCCCAGCACCGCGAAAGCGATCGTGAATTTCCGGCAGAAGAGCGGTCCATTTCAAAAGATCGAAGACCTCCTCGCGATCAAGGGCATCTCGAAAGCTCGGCTCGAGAAGATGCGCCCCTTCCTCACGCTTAGTCCACCTGTACGGAGGTCGCCGTAGCTTGTTTGGCCGGCATGCTGCACTTTGCGCGTTCTTCGTACGCGCCGCGAGATGTTGACGCAGGTGCGGGGGCGGCATACGATGATTTCGAACCTTATGAGCGGAGAACCTTGGGGGCGACGCAGATGAAAACGTTACGTGTGGCATCTTCCGGAAGACTCGCGGCGGTTGTCGGTGTGCTTACGGTATTGACGGTGGGCTCGGCGATGGTTGTCTCGAAGACTCACGCGGCGGAGCAGCGCGTGGCCGCTGCGTCTCCGGCGCCGGGGCCATCGGGTTACCATTTGCTGAAGAAGATTCCGCTTGGCGGAGAAGGGTTCTGGGACTACCTCATTTTTGATTCGCCCACGCGGCGGCTGTTCATTTCGCGCGGAACAAAAGTGGTTGTGCTCGATGTGGATTCCGGAAAAGTGGTCGGTGAGATTCCGAATACGGATGGAGTGCATGGCATCGCCCTCGCGTCCGACCTGGGACGGGGTTTCACTTCGAATGGGCGGGCCGGCACGGTGACAATTTTCGATTTGAAAACGCTGCAAGTTATCGGCAGCGTCCAGGCGGGAACGAATCCTGATGCGATCATTTACGATCCCGGCTCAAAACGAGTGTTCGCCATGAACGGCCGCAGCAAAGACGTTACCGCTATCGACGCCGCCACCGGAAAAGCCGTGGGCACCATTCCCGTTGACGGCAAGCCGGAGTTTGCCGCGGCGGACGGAGCGGGACATGTATACGTAAATATTGAGGACAAGAGCGAAGAGCAGCAAATCGACTCGCAGAATTTGAAAGTGACGGCGACGTGGCCGCTGGCTCCGTGCCAGGAGCCCTCCGGACTGGCCATGGACACAGCGAACCGGCGTTTATTCGCGGGCTGCGACAAATTAATGGCGGTGATCGACGCCAACACGGGGAAGGTGATTGCGACGCCGCCGATCGGTGAAGGAGTGGACGCCGCCGCGTTCGACCCGGGGACCGGGTACGCGTTCGCTTCCAACGGCGGCAGCGGGACGCTCACCGTGGTGCACGAAGATTCGCCGGACAAATATTCCGTGGTGGAGGACGTGCCGACGCAGGCGCACGCGCGCACGATGGCTCTGGATCCCAAGACGCACCAAGTTTTTCTGGTGACGGCGGATTTCGGTCCGGCTCCGGCGGCGACGGCAGACAACGCGCATCCGCGTCCGACGATGGTGAAGGACTCGTTTGTGGTTTTAGTATTCGGGAAATAGCCGCGAAACTTCATTTGCAGAGTCATGCGCAAAAGTAAAAGCTCTCCAACTCATAAAACCTGGTGGGTGGATTTTGCCGGGCCTACCGACAGAGGGACTTGGTCTGCGATTTCGAGGCCGTAGCCCTGAAGCGCGACTACTTTGCGTGGATGATTTGTGAGTACGCGGATGCGGCGCAGGCCGAGGTCGATTAGAATTTGCGCGCCGATACCGCTTTCGCGCTGGACCAGGCGCTGACGTCCCAGGTCGTGATCCAGCTCTTCGCGTTGATGAAAGCGGATGCGCGGGAGTTCGGCGCTGTCCGATTCGCGCGAATCGATCTGGAATCCCCTCCCGGTGTGATGCAAATAAACGAAGACGCCGCGGTCGGCTTGCGCGATGGCTGCGAGCGAGCGGTCAATCACGGCGCGACAATCGCAGGCGGTTGAGCCGAAAACATCGCCGGTAAGACAATGCGAGTGAACGCGAACGAGAGGCGGGCCGCCGGCCGCGTCGTTGGAAACGTCGCCGCGAACGAGGGCGACATGCAGTTCGTGGTCCACGTCACTAGAATACGCAATCATGCGGAAATTTCCGTACGGCGTAGGCAGAATCGATTCGGCGATGCGGCGAACGTAGCGTTCGTGCTGCATGCGGTAGCGAATCAGGTCGGCGACAGTGAGCAGCTTCATTCCGTGCACGCGGCAAAACTCGGTTAGCTCGGGAGTGCGCGACATGGTGCCGTCGTCATTCATGATTTCGCAGATCACGCCGGAATGGTCGAGGCCGGCGATGCGCGCGAGGTCCACGGAAGCTTCGGTTTGACCAGCGCGAACGAGGACTCCTCCATTGCGCGCGCGAAGAGTGTGAACGTGGCCGGGGCGCGCGAGATCTTCAGGGCGCGTGTTGGGATCGGTGGCGGTCAAGATAGTCGTGGCGCGATCGGACGCGCTGGTGCCGGTGGTGGTGCCGCGGCGCGCGTCGATTGGTTCGCAGAAGGGCGTGCCGAACAGGGAAGTATTTCGCGGCGTGATAGGGGCGAGATTCAATGCGTCGCAGCGCTGCTCGGTGAGCGCGAGGCAAATTAGGCCGCGGCCGAATTTGGTCATGAAATTGATGGCTTCCGGCGTCACTTTTTCTGCGGCCATGGTCAGGTCGCCTTCGTTTTCGCGGTCTTCGTCGTCCACCAGGACGATCATGCGGCCGGCACGGATGTCTTCCAACGCTTCTTCGACGGTGGCAAAAGGCGGTTTGCGTTCGGTCATCGGATTTCGCTCATTTGGGCGCTCAATTTCGAGCTGATTTGCGCCCTTATTTTAGCGCAGATACGCGTTTCTCTAATGTGTGTTCTGGCCCCGGTTAGAAATTTTTCCGTCGTTTGTTTTGAGCAAGTTACGTCGATTTCTGTTTGTGGGGCAGAACCGGTTAGAAGGGGGCGAGTGGCGAGTGGCTAGTGACGAGTGATTAGCGAGCGCGAGCGATCTGAGAGAGCCGTCCAAGGCTGAGTGGAGCGGGATCAGAGCATGAGAGTTCCAGGAACACTGATTGGTCGAAAGTTCTCGATTAGAACTGGGTGCCTTCGTTTGTTTTCTATGGGTTAGCGGAGTTTCTAATAATTGGAGTTCTCGATTAGGAAATGCAAGGCAGATCCCTCGCGTCGCGTTGCTCGCTCGGGATGCCGATGCGACGAGCATCGGCAGTTCTCGATTAGAAATTCCCTGGAGCGGGTCGAGTTTTGAGCCTTGTTCCCACGCGTCCTTCGCGAAAAACGCTGTGAGTGAGACGGATGCGAACGGTGTTTTTTTGTCGCTCATGCTCATTTCTGATCTCGTTTCAATATATCGAAAGCTCCCATAGCGGGCAAGGAAGGCGCTGGCGCTCAGACGTCTGGCGGCGTCGCCCAGTTTCTGCTCCTCGTCCGCTGTCACTTCTTCCTCAGGCGTTGAAAAACACCCCGACTGACGCTAGCAGATTTGGAATTTGATTTCTATTGTGGGAAATACGCACAGAGGTAAGCGCAAGAAAAAAATGGAGCTATTGGTTTGAAGCGCATGAGGGTCCGCAGATTTGCGGGGGAGGGAGATGCGGGTGGGCAACAATTTACGAAATACATGCGAAATTTGGGCTACGGTGCTGAGCACTATTCAATGCGCAGGATATCCAGGACGTCGAGTCGGGCTATGCGACGGGTACCGGCCCAGATGCTTGCCGATGCGATGAGCCCGATCGACAAAATGGCTAAAATCAAAGTAGTAGGCTCGGTGGACTTCGCCCCGTCAATCAGGCTTTCCAGAAAACGTCCGGTGACCATCGCTGCGGCGATTCCGAAAATCGCTCCTATTGCGACACTAAGCAAGCCCTGCCGCAGTAGCGATCCTCGAAGCCTGATCGGCGTGGCGCCGAGAGCCAAGCGCACGCCCATTTCGCGTGTCCGGAGCGCAACGGCGTAGGAAACCACGCCGTAAATGCCGATCACCGCCAGCAACATAGCAAATGCCGCGAAGCACAGAACCGCGGTGCGATAAAATTTTGGACGCGCGACAACTTCGTTCATGCGCTGCTCCATAGTTTTCGCGGCAAACACGGGGACCTGTTTGTCTACGGAACTAATCGTGTCGCGGATGGCAGGCAGCCAATCTTCGGCCCGGCCATCCACTCGCGCCACGAATGTGGACACGAATCCACCTGGGGAATGCGCGGGAACGAAGATCTGATTTGAATGAGCAGTGTCCATGGTTTCGGCCATGTAGTCCATTCCTTTGACTACGCCGATAATCCTCATCCGCGTATGTCTCCCGATAGTGACCTCATGACCTATAGCGTTTGCTGCTGAACCAAATTCGGTCGCGAATCGTTCGTTGACGACAGCAACATTGGCGTCTGAATGTACTTCCGCGTCGTTGAATTCACGACCGTAAAGGATATGTCCTCCCATCGTCTGGAAATAGTCGGACATGACTGGAATCATCGTGGAATTTAGTTTCGCCGGACGTCCGTCGAATCCGAACGGCCCGCCCACAAATCCGTTGGCTCCAAGCGGAAGGAACTCTGTTTCGCTGGCATCTTGAACGCCTCGGAGTCGCCTGATTCGATCGAGCGATTCCTCGAAATAGGGAAGTCGTCTCCCATCCAAGGCATGCGTCGTTCCGTCTAGGGACACGCTCACGGTGACCAATCCCTTGGTGCCGAAGCCGCGGTCGGTTTTCATTAGATTAAGGAAGGCGCGCCCCATCGAAACGGATGCAGTCAGCAGGACGATCGTAAGCATAACCTGCGCGGCGACCAACGCTTCGCGAACCAATCGCAAGCTGCGCGTCCCGCTGGAGCCGCGGGTCCCAAACGGATGGACGCGGCTGGCATAGAGTGATGGTAGGACGCCAAAAAGCACGCTGCTTGCAATTGCCACGGCAACCGCGAAGGCCAATACAGGGCCGCCGAGAATTGAATAAGACTGTGTTGATAACGGTGCCGGTTGAACCTTGGCCGCCACAGAGGTCGTCCACAGCGCTACGAATAGCCCCGCGATCGCGGACACAAATGAGAGAAGCAGGCACTCCGTCAGCAATTGCTGCGCGATTCTTGCTCGGCTTGCTCCTAGCGCGCAGCGAATGGAAAGTTCTGTTGTGCGATCCGCCGTCCGCGCCAACAAGAGATTTGCCACGTTGGAGCATGCGATGAGGAGTATCAACGCCACGCCGACCATTAACATCAGTGAGGCATTCTTTACGGGACCTGCAAGTTCGTTTTGGAGCGAAGCCATCCTCGGATAACGCTCGGAATTTCCAATTCTGTCTCTCTGCGGCCAGAGGCGGTCTGCCTCCACTTCAAACGCCGCACGCGCTTGAGGCCATGTGACACCTGGTTTCAGCCGCGCAATCGTTTCCCAGCCATTATTACCCGGAGAATAATCCGCTGCTTTCCAGAGCACAGTGTTGCCTGGGTAGCCAAACCCGGCTGGCGCCACCCCAACAATGATCACAGGCGCGCCGTTTACCCGAATAGTGGAACCAAGAACCCGCTGGTCGCCCGCAAATAGTTGTTGCCAGAGTCCGTAGCTGACTATCGCGGCAGCGATATTTCCATGGGCGTCCTCACCGTCCTGGAAGTTTCGTCCTATTACCGGCTGAACGCCGAGGATCGCAAAGAAATTCCAAGAGGTATTGGAAATGTGCGCCCTTATCGCGTTTTGTACTCCGCCAAGATTTACGTCGAATTGTTCTATGAGTGCGGCGTCGGAGAGATACGCGCTTTGCTGTTGGCGCCATTCATGAAATTCCGTTGCGCTGCCGTGGGGTGGCAAGAACGTTCCAAGCGAGGCTAAACGTTCCGGTTCGCGGAATGGCAACGAACGCAAGAGCAGCGCGTTGACAACACTGAAGACGCCTGTATTTGCGCCTGTTCCGATGGCAAGTGCCAGGATCGCAAATCCCATTTGCCAGGGGCGGTTCGCCCAAAGCCGTAATGTGTGTCGGGCGTCCTGAGATACCTCGCGCAAAAACTGAAGCGGGATTGATACGGCCAAATCAGCAAGGAGGCGAATCCAAAGCCTTGCAAGTACGAGGGCGCCGGTTGATTCGGCAAGCTCGTCGCGGAACTCGCGTTCCATCGGTCCGGCATAATCGTACCGAAAACCAGCTGGATAGAATTTCAGTAGAAGTCGGTAAAGCTTCAGCGAGAAAGGCGCATTAGGCATGTTTGGGCAGTCCGAATGTTGTCGTTGCCAAGTGCGCGAGTTTGCGCATTCGTTCCGCTTCAGCCTGGGCCACCTTGCGGCCGTAACTTGTGATCCGGTAGTAGCGCCGCCTCTCATCGTCCAGATGTGGATCCGGCCGATCGTCTGACTCTTCGATGAGCCCCAACTCCAGCATCCTCTTGATGGATCCGTAGAGTTTCCCGGACCCGAGTTTCAGCTTGCCATCAGTGCGGCGGGATATTTCGCGTTTGATAGCGTAGCCATGCCGTTCACCCTCGCCGAGCGACAGCAGGATGTGGAACATGGACGGAGACAGCGATAAGAGTTGGCCTGGGGATTTTGGGTCGCTGGAGGTCATAGTAGTACAGATTCAGACATAGTATTCCTTTGGCCGGTCATTTTGTCAAGGTTGAAATCCCGCCTGGGGACGGCGATTATTGTTGGGCGTCTGGTGGAAGGAAAAAGCCAAGAGCAGATTCCTCGCTGCGCTCGGAATGACAGAGTAAGCGAGGGCGACGACGGCTCGGCGAGAAATCCGCCGAGCAGAACTAGCGGCTCTTTGAGGCTTTATGTCGCGGCTGAAGCTGCGACCCGCAAGGACGGACACGGAAATCACAAACCACTTTGATTGGTTGAACCAATTCAAACAGAGGACCGAAATTGAATTTGATTGTCGGCTGCGCGCTGAAGTGATAGATACGTTTAGAGGCGGGTGAGCAAGCAGGGAGGAGCGCGATGCGTACTGGGATTGTTATTCGCTTGATGTTGTTTGCGTTTGTGTTGCTGGCTTTCTGCCACGGCGCATTCGCTCAAATTGGTATTTCGGTCGGCTTTGGGCCGCCGCTGCTTCCCATCTACGAGCAGCCAATCCTTCCTGGCGAGGGCTACCTGTGGGCGCCCGGCTACTGGGGCTACGACGATTCCGCCAACGACTACTACTGGGTGCCGGGCACGTGGGTCTATCCCCCTCACCCTGGCTTCCTGTGGACGCCAGGTTATTGGGGCTGGGGCGGCAACGAGTACTATTTTAACCAAGGATATTGGGGCCCGAGCGTGGGCTACTACGGTGGCATCAATTACGGCTACGGTTACAGTGGCATCGGATATGAAGGCGGGCGTTGGGAAGGGAACCGCTTCTTGTACAACACCTCGGTGAATCGCGTAGACACCGCGGTGGTCCACAGCACCTACAACGCTCCGGTGAGCAATGCGTCTGAAAACCACGTGAGCTACAACGGAGGTAACGGCGGGGTGGTGGCGCGTCCGACGCAGGAGCAAGAGGCTTACGCCAAAGAGCAGCATGTAGGTCCAGTCGCAGCGCAAACGCAACACATGCAAGCGGCTCGCAATAATCCCGCGCTGTTCGCCTCTGCCAACCAAGGCAAACCTCCCATCGCGGCTACCGCGAAACCGGGCGAGTTCACAACTGGCTTTGTAGCTGCCAAACAAGCGGGGGGCGAGTACAAGGCTCCTCTCCCGAATGCTCCGAGCGCTAATGTGTCGCATATCGACACGATCAATCACGCGAGCGAATTGCCGTCTCACGACTTCAAGGCGCCGAACACCGGCGACGCCGCGACCAACAAGACTTTCCAGCAGCAAATGAACAAACTATCTGCGCGGCAAACGCAGGACCACGAAAATCTCGAGCAACGACAAGAAGAAGAACACAAACAAGCCACCCAGAAAAACTACAGTGACAAGCAAATACAACAGATGGAACAGCGTCATTCTCAGCAGACGCAACAGCTCGAGCAACAGCACGCCAGCCAGAACAAGCAGATGGAACAGAAGCAATCGTCGCAGAGTTCGTCGAAGCAGCAGAGCAATTCAAATAGCGGAAAGCCGCATTAACGACCCAGGATCTCTTCGGGGCTTTATGTTGCGTGCGCCATCGGCAAAGCACTCAGGTTAAGAACCCGCGACCCAAAAGAAAGTTTGAAACTCGAGACGGATAGAGGCAAGAACAAATTGCTCGTCCGCTACAGCGGACTCGGAATGACGGGTCGGTGACTTGGTGTGTCAGGTTGGGGTCGAGTTTTAGGGCTATTCGTGGCGAAGGGCGACCATGGGATCGACTCGCATGGCGCGGCGCGCCGGGATGTAGCAGGCGGCGACGGCGACGACGATCAAGAGCAGTGCGACTCCGACGAAAGTTAGCGGGTCGTGTGCGGTGACGCCGAAGAGTTGATTGGCCATGAGGCGAGTGAGTCCAAGCGCGGCGGCGATGCCAATCACCACACCGATCAGCGCCATTTTTGTCCCGTGGCCGATGACCAGACGCAGAACATCGCTGCGTTGAGCGCCGAGCGCCATGCGGATTCCGATTTCGCGAGTGCGTTGGCCGACTAGATACGAAATCACTCCGTAAATTCCGACGCACGCTAGCACCAACGCGAGCGCCGCGAAAATGCCGAGAAGAATCATGGAGAGCCTGCGCGCGGCAAATGAATTGGAGATGACTGTGTCCAGCGTTTGAACGTTGTATACCGCTTCGCGAGAATCGATTTGCGCGACCGCGCGGCGAACGTCACTCATCACCGCGGTGGGATCGCCTTCAGTGCGCAGAACAACGGCCACGACAGTTGCCATTAGCGGCATAAGTTTTTCCGGAACCTGCATAAACGGATAATCGAACTGCGCCTCGATGGCGGATTTGGGATCCGCGTCGAGTCCCCACTGTTTTACGTGGCCGACTACGCCGACGATTTCGGCTTGCACGTTGAAGGTGACGAGATTGATGCGCTTGCCGATGGGATCTTCATGGGGGAAATAAGTGCGGGCGAAAACGTCGTCGATGTCGACGACAATTGGAGCGTGCTCGTCGTCCTGCGCGGTGATGAAGCGGCCGCGCTCGAGAGTGACTCCCATGGCTTTTTGAAAGCCGGCTTCAGCGAGATAAAACAGCGCTTGGTTCATGTCGTGCTGACTGGCGGGCTTGGGCTGGCCTTCAATCCAGAAAACCTCGGTGGAATTGTGGATCATGGGGCGAGAGCCGAGCGTGACGGAAACGGCTTTGACTCCGGGAATGTTTTTCATTTTGTCGTCGAACAGACGGAGATGCGCGCGCGTTTCGGCGGAGGTGGTGTTGGGATCGGCCGGCAGAGACAAAACGAAAGTGATCGCGTGACTGGGATTGAAGCCGGGATCGACACGCCAAAGCGCAGTGAGGCTGCGAAGCATGAGTCCGGCGCCGACGAGCAAAACCAAGGCCATGGCTACTTCGACGGCGACGAAAACTCCATGGAGGCGGTGGCGGGTTCCGCCGGAGCCGGCGCCGCTCTCTTTGAGCACGTCCTGCAGATTCACGCGAGAAGATTTCAGCGCGGGAGCGAGGCCAAAAATAATTCCAGCGAAGAGCGACAGCGCCATAGTGAAGAAGAGGACGCGCGAATCGAGCGATACTTCGTTGGCACGCGGCAAAGCGCCGGGCAAAGTGCCGAGCACCGCTTTGGTGGCCCAGAAGGCGAGCAAAAGTCCCAGCGCTCCTCCCAGGCCAGCGAGCAGAACGCTTTCGGTGAGAAGCTGGCGAATGACGCGCGTGTTGTTGGCGCCCAGAGCTGCGCGAATGGCAAACTCGCGCGAGCGGCCCATCGAACGCGCCAGAAGGAGATTGGCGACGTTCGCGCAGGCAATCAACAAGAGGAAACCAACGGCTGCGAGAAGCACGATCAAGAAGGGCTGGACGTTGCCGACAATGTCCTGCTTCATGGAAACGAGATTGAGGCCGACGTCCTTATCTGCCTCGGGGTACGCTGCCGCGAGATTTTGTGAAACAGAATCCATGTCGGCTCTTGCCTGCTGGAGGGTGACGCCGGGCTTCAGGCGGCCGATAGCGTGCGCGCTGACCTCGATGCGGCGATCCAGAAAAGATGCATCCGTCCACTGGCCGACGGGAGTGTAGAGATCCCGCTCGCTGCCGTAAAAGTTGAAGCTTGGCGGAACGACGCCGACGATTGTGTACGACGCGCCATTGAGGACAATCGATTTGCCGATAACGTCGAGCGAAGAACCGAATTTGCGTTTCCAGAGTCCTCCGCCCAGCATCACCACTGGCGCTGCACCTGCATGGTCATCATCGGGGCGGAAGTTGCGGCCGAGGATGGGATTTACTCCGAGCGTGGGGAAAAAGTCCGCGGAAATCATGGTGCCGCCGACGAGTTCGGTTTCGCCGGTACCGGTTAAGTTGTAAGGCTCATTGCGATAGATGGCCATGGATGAAAAGGTTCGCGTGCCGCGCTGCCAATCGAGGAAATTCAGGTAAGAGATTGGGGCTCGAGCAAAACCGGAAGTTTTTCCGTAGAGCGTGACGAGTTGGCCGGAGTGCGGGTACGCCAACGGATTGAGCAGGACGCCGTTAACTACGGAAAATAGGGCGGTGTTGGCGCCGATGCCGAGCGCGAGCGTCAAAATCGCAATTGCGGTGAAGCCCGGTGATTTCGCCAGCATGCGAAGGCCGTAGCGCAAATCCTGGAGAAACGATTCCATGGCGGCTCCCTGGTTCAGCAGATGCGAGGTCGGCTAATCGTACCGCAGGACGGACGCGTCATTCCAGCCTATCCGACAGATGGCGGCAGAGCTGGGCACGCGACGAAGCGAGAGAAAATGTGTGCCCCAATGACACTTGCGGGATACGCGCCAGGTGTTTAGCAGTAGGGCGCAGGGACGGCAAGGATGGGTGCGGCTCGCGTTATACTTGAGATTAATCGGGGAAAGTTTGCCGAACCACAATATCTTGGGAAGGGTCCGGCTGAGCCGGATGGCGAGGTGCCATGGCATGAGAAAGCTATCCATACTGGTCTTGATAATAATAGCGAGCGCGGTGTGTCCCTGCAGCCGGGCGCAGACTCCTACCGCTGCCGAGATGAGAGAGCTGGCAAAGGAAAAAGAGGTCAAGCAAGACGAGCTGGTCAATCTGGAAAAAGACACCGCGCGGGCAATGCAGGCGAATAGCGGAACGATCTTTCGACGAATCTATGGTGAGGATTTCATGGGGGTATTGCCGTCTGGACAGATCTTGGATAAAGCGGGATGGATCGCTGCAATCGAGAATTCCGGCACGCAGTACAGTTCATTTGTTGCCACAGATATACGCGTGCGCATGTTTGAGGAGACGGCCGTGGTCACTTGTCTCTGGAGCGCGCACGGAACCAAAAACGGAAAGGCCTTTTCGCGGCAGTCGCGCGTTACTCACGTGTACATATGGGGCCAGCGGGGCTGGCAAGCCATCGCGGGCCAGGAAACGCTCTTACCGGGTTAGGCTGCTTCGAACTATGCCTGAAATCGAGGACGAAAAACCCCTCCACGAAGAAATGGCCCCTCGACTCAGATGAGGTGTTGACTAGTCGGATTGCCTCGTGTGGCGCCTACAGGCCGACGGAGAGCGCGCCAATCGAGGGATTGGCGTTCCGCGGGGAAGTAGCGCTCCCGGAAAGTATCCTCGAAGGTTGAACCGCGAAATGTGGCCGCTTCACTTTAGTGCGTCCTTCCTGACCGACACTGCTTGCATCTGACTACAAAAACTGACGATTTAGAACCAGGTTTTGGCGCGGTATTGGCGGTAGGCGTCGCCGAATTTCGCTTCAAGGACACGGGCTTCGTTTCGAGCGCGAAAGATCTGCATGACGATTATCAAAAGCAAAAATAGAATTCCCCACTTGGGAATGGATAGATAGAGCACCAGTCCCGCGAAGAAGACCAGACCGAAAAAATAAATTGGATTGCGGATTTTGGAGTAAATGCCGGTGGTGACGAGGCCGTGAGCTTCCGCTTTTACCGCGAAGAATTCGCGGATTTCCAGACGGGCGATGAGCCAACCGATAAATCCGACGACCAGCAGAACGGCTCCTGCGATGTGGAGAGGAGTCCATGGGCCGTTGATTCCGATATACGCGCCGTAGATCGCGAAACCGGCGGTGGCGGCGATTTCCAAGTCGTGCTTGTAAAGTTTCATTGGTGCGGCGATTGTAGAACGGAGCGACTGGAAAAGCTCGGCGAGAATTCCGCCGAAAGGAAAGACTCAACGTTTGAATGCTTTTATTGTCGGAGCTGAAGCTCGGACCCCCTAAACTTCGTCCGTTTGCGCAAACGACGAAGTTGCAGTCCGTTAGAAGGCCAAAGGTAGTCAGACGGCAGCGAGAAAAAGGAAAGAGCAGATTCCTCGCAACGCTCGGAATGACAGAGTAAGGCTATAGGCCTAAGACCAGAGTGACATACCTGCTCTGACAGCTGTTGTGCCGGAATTGTTGTTGGCGGGGCGCAGAACGTCAGAGTAAACTCCAGGCTAATTTTTCTTGGTGAACCCTATGGCAACCAGACGGATCAGCGTGGAGCGGTTTAGCGTTATTTCTTCGAAGAAATTTGAGGAAGTGGTGGCGAAGCTGGCGGCGGGAGTGGGGCATCCAGATATGCGCGCGATGTTCGCGAAGATCGGGGCGGCGAAAACTTATGCGGACGTGGAGAATGCGATTCAGCCGGGGCTGGGGCCGACGGGGTTGATGGAGTTCATGAGATTCGATCACGGGGAAGTAGTGCGGAAGGATCACGGAGGGAAAGCGCCGCGGGTGATTCGGTTTCTGATTGGCAATCCGCTGGTGATGAAGAAAATGGTGGAACACGTGCCGGATGCGGGGTCGTATGCGCCGACGACGGTTCTGGTCGATGAGCGAGCGGACGGAGTGCACCTGACGTACGACACGATGACGAGTTTTCTAGAGACGTACGGAAATGTGGAGGCGATGAAGGTGGCGCGGGATTTGGACGTGAAGATGGAAGCGCTGTTGACGGCGGCGGCGAAGTGATTTTCGCGGATTAGCGAGAGTAAGCAAACGATAAAAGGAGATGGCCATGAGTTCTACTGAAGTGCTACTTCTGGCGTTTCTGATTGGAGTAATTGCGGGGTTGCGCGCGCTGACGGCGCCTGCGGTGGTCGCGTGCGCGGCTTATTGGCACAGGTTTCTGCAGGGCACGACGTTTTCGTTTATGGGGAGGCTTCCGACCGCGATCATTTTCACGGTGCTGGCGCTGCTTGAATTGTATGCGGATCAGCTTCCGACTACCCCCAGCCGCTTGGCACCGGCGGGGCTGATTACGCGCATTGTTACGGGTGGGCTATCGGGCGCGTGTCTGGCGGCATCGGGAGCGCAGTCGATTGCGATCGGCGCTGTGCTGGGCGCGGTTGGCGGTGTGGTTGGCGCGTTTGCGGGCTACCACGCGCGCACCGGACTGGTGAGGGCGCTGAAGGTTTCGGATTTGCCCATCGCGCTTTTGGAAGATGCGATCGCGATTGGCGGGGCGATTGTTATTGTGTCGCTATTCTAGCGCCGTGCGCATCTAAGCTGTCAGCCGCGTAGTTTTTTGCGAGCTCGAGGAATGTCTTCGATGAACCCTTCCGATCAATTTCAAGCGATTGTTATCGGTTCCGGGCAAGGCGGAAACCCCCTGTGCCTGGCGTTGGCGCACGCAGGAATTCGGACGGCGATGATCGAACGCAAACACGTAGGCGGGACGTGCGTCAACGAAGGGTGTACTCCTACGAAAACGATGGTTGCAAGCGCGCGTGTGGCGTATCTCGCGGGGCGAGGCGCGGATTACGGAGTTCACACGAGCGAGATTCGAATTGATATGGAACGCATCCGGAAGCGCAAGCGCGACATTGTGGAAGCCTTTCGCGCACGGAACGAAGAGGGGATGAAACACACCGCGAATCTTGAGTTGATCTGCGGTGAGGCGAGTTTTACGGGCGCGAAGTCGTTGCTCGTGCGGCTGAAAGGCGGCGGGGAGCGCACGCTTGCCGCCGAGAGAATTTTTATCAATGCCGGAGCACGACCAGCTGTTCCGGCGATCGAAGGGCTAAAGAATGTTCCGTTTCTCGACAGCACTTCGGTCATGGAATTGGACGTTGTGCCGGAACATTTGATTGTTCTCGGAGGGGGCTACGAAGGGCTGGAGTTCGGTCAGATGTTTCGGCGGTTCGGCAGCCACGTGACAATCGTGCAGTCGGGCGGGCAGCTGCTTCGGGGAGAGGACGCGGACGTGGCCAGCGCGATTGCGGCCATTTTTAAGCAAGACGGGATTGAGGTGTTGCTGAATGGACGTGCGACACGTGTGGTGAAAGAGGGAGCGAAGGATCGCGTGACCGTGCACATGGAGATGGACAACGAATCGCGCGTGTTGGACGGCTCGCACTTACTGACGGCTACTGGGCGCGTTCCCAACACGGATACGCTAAACGTTTCGGCTGCGGGAGTGGCGATCGACAAGCACGGGTTCATCCAGGTGAATTCAAAATTGGAAACCAACGTACCGGGGATTTTTGCATTAGGAGATATCAAAGGTGGGCCGGCGTTTACGCACATTTCTTACGACGATTTTCGCATACTGCGGACGAATTTGATCGAGAAGGGAAGCGCGTCAACTGATGGAAGGATGGTTCCTTACACGGTGTATATCGATCCGCAACTGGGGCGCGTCGGTTTGACGGAAAGCGAAGCTCGCGCGCAAAACAAAAAAATCCGAGTGGCGAGGATGCTAATGACTTCGGTGGCGCGCGCGCTTGAAACGGATGAAACTCGCGGATTCATGAAGGCTGTTGTCGATGCCGAGACGAATCAGATTCTCGGCGCAGCGGTGCTGGGGATCGAAGGAGGAGAAATCATGTCGGTCTTGGAGGTGGCGATGATGGGGAGGCTACCCTGCAGCGCTTTGCACAATGCCACTTTTGCCCATCCTACGCTCGCAGAATCCCTCAATAATCTCTTTCTCAACTTCGATTCTTAACCACAAGTTGGAATTTAACCAAGACGGTGTTGGCTATTTTGTCGAATAGCACGTTATGGGTCATTCCAAAATCCCGCCTGTCGAAAGAAAAATCACCTTCAATGCGTTGAACGCCATTCTCTGGTGGGTGCAGGATGATAGCGACGGACACCGGCTTCGTGATTCCGCGCATGGTGAGGTCTGCGGCGAGGTGTAGTTTCGCGGGATCGGCATCAGGAGCAACGCTTTTCAATACAAAACGAATCTTGGGATACTCTTTCACACTGAAGAAGTTCTTTCCCCTAGCCTCTTTGTCTTTGAGGCCGCTTCCGGTGTCGACGCTGGCCGTTTCGATCTCCAAACTCAGAGAAGCGTCGGCAAAATTGTCCGTAGGCATTTTCAGATCCGCGTCCCAGGAATGAAATACGCCAACGGTCTTCCCGAACGTCGAGCTGGAGTGGAATTCGATGCGGCTATCCTGTTTCACAACTTCGCGGGTTTGGTCGTTCTGGGGCTGGCCGTTGAACGAAACAGCAGCGAAAAGAAAAAGGAAGCATGTGCGAAGTGCCCGCATTAGAGACCTACCTCGAAGTTAAAATTATACCCGGCGGAGTAGAAGGTACGCTGGGGAATTGTGGCACGGCCGGATTGAACCGGCCGCGCGACAACTATCTTTGTTCAGGTTAGGGCTTCTGGTTCTTCGGCTTTGCCTTTTTCGCGTCTGGAGGCAGCGAATCCGGGTTCTGCTGCAGGGACCCGCCGAATTCGTTGTGCAGGTCGACTTCGATCCAGAACAACTGTTGGCCGTTGGCCTGATAGGCAGTGACAGTGTTGAAGTCAAATGGAGCGAAATCGCCAGCCGTGCTGGCGACTGCCACCGGATTTAGAGTGTAGCGTCCCGGATTTGCAGTGTCGGGAAGGGCGGTTGTCGTAAACGTGGCGGTTTGAGACTCGCCGCCGCCGGTGAGGGTCGCGAACGGATCGCTAAGGAAACCTTTCCCAGCGAAAGCAGTCTTGGCCTCCGACACAGTAGCGCCGCCGAGGAAATCGAATTCGTTGAAGCCGGAGAAAGTCTGACCCTGCGCTCCAAAGGCGTAGAAGCCTGCGAAGTGAGTCACGGCGGTATCGGTTTGCGGAAACAGAACTCCGACCCCTACCAGGTTTCCATCCATCTCAGCAAGGACAGCGCTTCCTCCACCGGCTGAGGGATTATTGGGATCGAGTATGTTGAGAGACGGATCGACCGCATATATTCCGAGAGTGGCGATGTCCCCAAAACCCGCGTCGAAGTTAAAGGTTCCGTATCCGTTCGCGGCAAGGTTGTAAGTGCCGGAGATGTTTGCGGGGTTCAACACCGGCCCGTCCAATTCGTTCAAGTCGCCGACGCCGTTGAACTCATTGGTCGAAGGCTGAACTTCGTGGGCGATAAATTTAGCGTTAGGAATCGCAGCGGCTCCGGCGGAAGTAGAAAATTGCCCAGCTGCTGCATACCCCGACGGGTTGTTTTCAAGGAAGAATACGGACTGGCGGATTGAGGTATTCGAGAAATTCGGGTTGGCGCCTTGGCCAAACGCCGATCCGACGGCTGTATCGGTCTTGTCGACGTTGATGATCCGAATCACTTCGGGAGTAACGACGTAGTAGTTCAGCGAACCGGGGAAAGCGACGTTGTTGGTGACCGTGCCGCGACCGAACGAACTCGAGATTCCCAAGACCCCGGAGAAGGGAGTGTTTCTCGAGAAATTTCCTCCGTCATTGACGTCGACGACTCCCGAGATGGATGTACCGGTGATGGTGAAAACGCCTCCGTCAGCGACCGGCTCGCCGTCGATTCCCGCACCGGAAGCGACGAAGGAAAATGCACCAGAAGTGGGAATTGTTGTCAGGGTCTGAAGGTCGAGGCTTCCACTTGACGTTGCGGTCCCGTCGAACTGCGTAATGAGCGCATGGCTCACGTTTGGAAAGTTGACGGCAAAAGATTCCACACCGTTAACGCCCAATTTCGTGTTGGCCGGGATCATAAGGGTGAGGATTCCGTTTCCGGAACCGTCACCAGCCATAACCAACGAGCCGCCTGTGATCGCGTCACCGCTGGGCTGGGAAGACGTGATTCCGTCGCCGTTGTTGTAGTCTTCCACTCCGCCGAGAACGGTGCCGGAACCATCCGCGGAAATCGTCACAACTCCGGCGATGGAGTAGGTGTCGCCGACTTCGTTTGCTTCCTTGCCGGTCACGTAGAACGAGAAATTGTTTGAGGCTACGCCGATGGTTATGTTTACCGAATTGCTGGAGATGGATGTGTCTGTTACCGAGGTGGCTGTGATGGTTACTTGTTGGGTGCCGGGCGGGACAGTGGAGGGGGCGGTGAACACGGTGTTTGTTCCGCTCGGCGTTTGATCGGGATTGAACGAGGTGATTCCGCAAAAGGGTGACGGCGAGCAACTCCAAGTAACTCCACCATTTTTAGGGTCTTTGGTTACAGTTGCGGCTACGTTGGCGGTGGAACCGACCACCATGCTGGCGGGAGCGGTCGTGATTATGATTGAGAGGCCCGTTGAACTGCTGCTGCCGCCGCATCCCGCGTTGAGGAAGAGACAGAGCGCAACGAGAACGAGAAGAAGATTTGCTCGGTTCACCGTTGCCCTCCTTTCGACTCAGGCGTCGCAGCGCTTTTGCGAGGTGTGGGTGCGAGAACGAAGCCGTGCTCGTTGCGGATTTTGTATATTCGGCCATTTATCTGGACGAGGCGAGTGACAAAAATTTGCTGGCCTCGGATCGTCTTCATGACGCCGGTGAGTTGAACTCGTTGCCCGAGAGTAATAGGGAGAGCGCCCTCGGCTTTCATGGCGTACCCGCCCAAACTTGCATCTATTTTTCCGGAAGTCGTTTCGACGATGAGATGAGAGCCGCCCAGCATGTGCGTTTCGGGAGAAGCGTACTTCACCACGCTGGTCACGGAGCCGGTGATTGTTACTTCCTGGGCGATGTCGTACTTGGGCTGTACAGCGGAATTGGCTGTTCCTTCGACTGACTGCGCGTGAAGCGGCGTTGCGAATAGACATAGAGCCAAAAATACGAATGAACCAAAATCCGGGAACCGCGAATTCATGAAGCCTCCATGAGGACTCCTCTTTGAACCGAAGGGCGAGACATAGGTTGCTCTCGTGCGGCGCGAATCGAGGTCCAGCACGACTTCGCCTGTGCATTGCCAAGGTAAAACTGAAGTCCGGAAACAGCGATGCGGGGAAAATATAACACAAGTAGCAGGACGTGTTGGTGGCGACGGGGATGTCGTTCAAAGGGCAGAGAAGGAATGGATTTCGGGCTTGCCGCTGACCGGATTGCGCAACGAGGAAAGCGGTGAATGCACTAGCGAGGCAGGGTTCCGCTAATGGCCTTGGGGCAGATCAGGAAATAATTGAGGCACGACCGGAATAAACCAGCCGTGCCTCAGTATGTTACGTTGAGTTCAGCTCAGTTTAGTGCTGCCACTTGGTAGCGTTGGGTTTTGCTTTCTTTGCGTCTGCTCCGCCGGTTCCCGGGAACTGCTCCAAGGATCCGCCAAAGTACGTATTTGAATCCGTTTCGACCCAGAATAACTGTTGGCCAGAGGCCTGATAGACGCCGACGGCCATGTTAATTGTGTCAAATTCCGGCGCGGACAGGGCTAAGGGATTGAGATCATAGCGTCCAGCAATCTGGGACGGAACGGCGTTTCCGGTGAATGAAGCGTCAGTGGTGAGGATCACGCTGTCAGTGAGGACCTCAAACGGATCGCTAACGCCGACTAGTCCGGTGAAACCACCGCCCGGCTCTGTCACTGTGGCCAGGGTCAGAAAATCGAATTCGTCCGCACTAAACTGGACCGAAACGCCCTGCCCTCCGCCAGCGTAGTTGCCGGAGAAGTCAGCAACGACGATATCGGATTGCGGGACGATAGAGCCGGTGCCGATGAGAGTGTCATCCATCTCGGCAATGAGAGCTCCACCGAGGGTGTCGGTTGTGTCATTGGGGTCGAGTATATTTAGAGTGGGATCGACTGCATAAATCCCAAAGTTAGCAGTGTCGCCGAAACCCTCTTCAAAGGTCATGGTTCCGAACCCATTGCTGGGAACTTGGAAGCTGCCCTCAAATTCGGTCTGGACCAACTGAACCGGATTCTCGGCAAACAACTCGTTCAAATCTCCGACAGCGTCAAGGAGACACGTGCTGGTTCCGCTGCAAACCGGGGCACCATCGCGGACAACGGGCCCCTTCGCAGCAGGTTTGGCCGTTCCTTCGTCCTCGAAAGTAAAGATCTGACCCGCTGCTGCATAGCCCGTAAATGCATTCGAAAACGAGAACACGGACTGCCCGATGGTGCCACTTGAAAAGTTCGGGTTAGGGCCTTGACCGTAGGCCGAGCCTACTGCCGTGTCGAAGGTAGCGGAGTCCACGTCGATGAACCGGACCACCTCGGGACCAACCACGTAGTAGTTGATATTAGATTGGGTGGAAGTAAGGCCGTTGACAGTTCCGCGGCCGAACCTGTTGGGTTTCGTGAACGTCACGCCTGTGATGGCGACATCTCTGTTAACAGTTCCGCCGATATTGGCGTCGACCGAGCCGCTGACGGAGCCGGAAGCAACAGTAAAGACGCCTCCGAATGCAGCCGGGGCGAAAGACTCGCCGTCGGTACTGAATGCGCCCGCAGATGTAAAGGCAAACGAACCAGAAGGCGTGGCCTTGGACGTCTGAAGGTCGATACTTCCACTGGAGGTTGCGCTTCCGTCGAATTGAGTGATGAGCGCGTGGTTAGAGTTCGGGAAGACCGCGATAAAGGTCTCGGTGCCATCAACGCCCACGGCGGCATTGTTGGTGATTATGGTCAGAATCGCCGTTCCGTTTGATCCGATTGAGAGATTTCCGCCGGTGATCGTGTCACCGCTTGGCTGGGGAGAGATGATGGTGTCACCGTTGTTGTAGTCCTGAACGCCACCAGTAACCTTGAAAGTACCATCCTTGGAGGCATTATTGGCAATCGAGACTACTCCGGCAATGCAGTACACAGGGGCGGATTGATCCTCGCCGATTGCGTAGAACGTGAAATCAGAGCCCTTCACGCCCGGTTGAAAAATGCTTCCGCCGCCACAGCCTGCGATGCCCGATACACATAGCGCAACGAGAACGACTAATAGTGTTCCGCGTTTCATAGCTGGCCTCCGTTCGTATAGGCGCTTCGATTCGACTTGCCGGATACCGGCGCGACTGCTACTCCATGTTCATTGCGGACTTTGTATGTGTGGCCATTCACCTGAACGAGGCGAGTAACGAAAACTTGCTGGCCTTTCACCGTCGTAACGACGCCGGTGACCTGGACCTGCTGTCCTGCGGTAATGGCGAGAACGCCTTGGTTCCGCATGGCAAACCTTCCCAAAGATGCGTCGAGTTTGCCGGAACCTGTTGCCAGCATGAGGTGCGAACCGGGCAACATCTTCATTTCGCGAGTGGGCGTTTTCACTACGTTGCTCACCGTGCCGGTGAGTGTTACTTCCTTGGTGATATCGTACCTGTGGGGTACGGCGGAATTAGTTGTGACCGCGGCTGTCTGCGCGTAAATCGGCAAAGCAAATAAACACAGGGCCAGAACTGCAAATGGCCCCAAGACTGGGAACCGCCATTTCATAGTTGCCTCCATAGGGATGTCCCTTGAAACCAAAAGTAGAAAGTCTGAATTGCTCGCATTCGCGCGAACGGAAACAAGTCAACAGCTTCTCTTTCAATCGGCAAAAGGGTGTAACAGGCTACCAGGTACCTGCGACGTGGACGGGAATATAACACGAACGGGACAAACGGATAAGAAAAGAGTCAATTATTTCTCGTGAGTTACCAGGATTCCTTAATTGGAACTGCTGCTAGCGGGAAAAGCGATGGATGACTAGTGAGATGGAGAGGCCAACGCAGACGATATGCGTGATGATGGCGACGATGGAGGAGGTGACGGTTTTGGTGCCGTGAAAATTCGAGAGGGGCATTACGATCCAGTACATGACCAGGTAAACGGCGATACCGTAGAGCACGCCTGAGATGACCGGGCGGTTAATCATGAATGTGAGTTGACGGCTGGCAAGGTAAAAAACGGTGGCTGCGGTGAAGGCGATCAGAAAGTGGAACGCCAGGCCGAGCGCGGCGGTGGGAATTCCGCCTTTGAATGACTCTGGGCCGAGCCAGCCGGCTGCGATTCCTTGCAAGAGCCGACGCGGCTTGACGCCTTTGGGCCACCAGGTGATGAAGGCGGCGGTGATGTCCATTACGCCGCAGAGAAGGCCTGCGGAGAAAATGGCAGCGAATGGATGCGAACCGCTTGCCAGGGCGGAAGAGGATGTGGAAGAGGTCAAGTGAGCGCTCCGTTTCTTGTTTTGGCAAGGACTAACCTACCTCTACCGGATGCGATGGTAGCTCCGGATGTTGCATCTGGGGGGAGGAGGCGATTTTTGGGGGAGAGGCTCCTTTCCGAGATAGCTGTTAAATTTTCACACCGGCGTAATTCGAGGTATATTGACGTCCTGGTAACATAAAAGAGGAGGGAGCTAATGCCCACGAACTCAAACTTAATCGGACCCGATGGGCGGCTGTTTGCGGAGACGAAGCCGGGGAAGGACGCTGTTTCATTCCGCGTGGACAATACCAGCGACGCATATTACAACTCGCCTTACTACAAGCTGCACCAGGATGAGGTGCAGCGCATCCCGCCACCTCGCAAGAATGTTCCGATGCAGATGCAACTGGAAGATTTCACCGGGCCGGAAATTATCACCGCGATTCAAAGAGCGGGAAAGATTACGTTTCATGCCGTGGGAGACACGGGAGCCGCGAAGGTGAATCACCAGCAGACGGTTGAGCGGGCGCTGGCGAATGAGGAGGAAGTGGCGGACGCGATGGCGCATGACGTTGCGACGGGCGGAGCGGCTGGGCCGGCATTCTTTTTTCACTTGGGCGACGTGATCTACAATTTCGGCGAAGCACAATATTATTACGATCAATTTTACGATCCGTATCGCGCGTACGACCGGCCGATTTTTGCGATTCCCGGGAATCACGACGGCATGGTATTTGGGCAAGGTTCGAGTGCGCCGCAAGTTCCGACGCTGGACGCTTTCCTGAGCAACTTCTGTGCGCCTACGTCGGGCCCGTCGCCGGACGGCGGAGGATTGGTTCGCAGCGTGATGCCGCAGCCCGCCGTTTACTTCACGCTGGACGCGCCGTTTGTGTCGATCATCGGACTGTATAGCAATGTGCTGGATGGCCCGGGCGTGATTTCGTCGCAGGGCGGACATTTTCCCATCGTGGACGATCAGCTTGCCTTTCTGAAAAGCGAATTGCAGCGCTTGGCGCCGGACCGCAATGCGGGGAATCGCGCGGTAATAATAGCAGTTCACCACCCGCCGCTTTCCGTGGATGCGCTACATGCAGGTTCTACGGGTGAACAGACGGATTTGGATACGGTATGCCAGGAGGCTGGACTTTGGCCGGACGCCGTGTTGTCAGGCCACGCGCATTTGTACCAGAGGTTTACGCGGATTGCGGGGCCGAATAAGAAACAGACTCCGTACGTAACGGCGGGGAGCGGGGGATTCGCGGCCACACCTCCGCAAAGCACGGTGGGGCCGGCGCCGATCACAGTGGGAAACGATACGCTGGTGATCGATCCTATTGTGAAGTTTGGATACTTGACTGTGACGTGCGATGCGAAGACGCTGTGCATCACGTTCAATTCACCCGCGCCGAATGGAGGCTTGGCGCAGTTGGACTCCGTGTGCGTGAATTTGAAGACGGGGAAGCTGGCGCCAAGCGGTGCTGCGCAGAAGAGTGGAGTGAAGGCGAAAGCACAGAGCAAAGCATCGAGCGCGGTTCAAAGCAAC
>DATNLC010000034.1:0-6494 GCA_035603075.1 Candidatus Acidiferrales bacterium
CGGGTTCGTGTCCTGTGGCGTGGTTGTGATCATCACCACGTTGGTCGGAGAGACGATAAAGAAATAGCCAGTAAAACCGGTTGGAGTTGACAACGTCATCGTACCACTACCGTCCGTACCGCCCGTGGGGTTAAGGACGTAAGTGCCCGTCTCTGTGGTCGAGTTGTTACCGGACGTTGTGCTCTGATCCTGGGTACCTCCCACAACCGATATCCCGTCAAAGCTCAGAAAGCCGGAGAGATCGCGGTCTGCGCTGACAGCGGGCGCAGACGTGCCATCTATCAACGAGGTTGATTGTATGGTTTTCACGGTGAAGGGACCTGCGGACTGTGGGGCAAGAGAACCAAGAGTCGGGGCGTTCTGCACAATACTAGTGCAGAACGCTTGATCCGTGTTGATTAGATAAAAGACAGGAGCAAAAGAAGAATTGAACTCGATGGAGCCCTGGACGCGACCCAAGCTATCTGAAGTATAGGGATCGGTAGTTGCGTTCCCATTCGTCGAGAAAATCGTTCCAGCCTGGTTGTCTTCCTGCAGGATTTGGAAACTTGAAGTTCCGCTCGTTGCAGAGATTTGAATGACTTGAACTTCGGGAAGAAAAGTGCTGCCGGAAATTAGCTGCCCGCTCAATCCTCCCACCATCGTTCCATTCAAGACACCCGAGGTCACGAACGGCTGTCCGATTTGTTGGATCATTTCACCGGCACTTATGTACGGAGTGTTCCCGTTCACCGGATCCGTTTCGATCAAGAACGCGTCGCTGGACGTAATCGGATACACGCTGTAGTTGGGGTCGTTCAGGCTTGCCGATGTCAGCGCAAGCGTGCAATGAGTGCTGTCCGGTCCAGAGTTGTACGAGCCTGAAACTGACGAGTCGTCGATGGTCACCAATCCAGGCGTATTCGTATCCATTTCGCCGAGCGACAAAGAACCTGGTGTTGCTGCAGTCACAGGCGGTACAGCCGTAAATCTTCCTGCAAATGCAAGGGGGCCTGTGGTAACGAATTGACTGGCAAAACCTGAACCGCCAAATGCGAAATCACCAGCATAGGTGTTAGTAGCCGTGTTACTCACGACGCAGGATGTGACAGTCTGAAGTTCGAACCGTCCCGAGCCGCGAGTTGAGGTTGAGTCAAATTCGATAAACCTGCCATTCCCGCTTGCATCAACCGAGAACGCGAATATAGGGGCTGTCGGTAAGGTCGTATTCGTAAATGTGAAAGTTCCGCGACCGTCCGTTCCGGCTGTGTAGCTACCAAGAAGATTCGCAAAGTTGAGAGGTGTACCCAGCTGCGAGTTGAAATCCATTTCGCCAGCCGTGATACCGCCGGAGCCGTTAGCAGTGAACGTTCCAGCAAAAGCTACGAATCCATTGCTGCCGTAGCCACTAAATTCGAATGCGTACGAGCCGTTCAGAAGTGTCAGTTGTTGTTGCTGGCTAATCACCAGTGTAAAGGTTGACGTGACCACCGCCGGCGGAGTGGCACTGTCAGTTGCAGTGATGCCGAACGTAAAGGTTCCTGCCACTTGCGGCGTTCCGGATAGAAGACCAGTGCTGCTCAAAGACAAGCCCGCGGGCAGAGTAGATCCACTCGCCACAGTCCACGTATCCGTGCCAGTGCCGCCAGTGGCTGTGAATTGCAGGCCAGGCGGGTCGTAAGCAGTGCCAACAGTGCCAGGCGGCAAAGGCGAAGTTGTAGTAATTGCGAGAGAGCTGACTACGATTGTGAATTGCTGCGAAGCGGATGCACCGGTCGCGTCCGTTACCGTGATCGTAAATGTAGAACTGCCTCCAGCCGTTGCCTTTCCTGTGATTTGAACTGTGTTCGTAGTGCTATTAGAAAGCTTAAGCCCGGCTGGTAACGCTCCAGCGGATATCGACCACGATAAAGGAGGCACTCCGCCAGTGGCAGTGACGGAGGCGCTATAAGATCCATTCAAAGGTGCAGTAGGAAGAGAAGTGGTTGTAATCGTCGGCGGAGGTTCGACCGTAATAGTAAGCGTTGTGGACTGATTCGGAAAATCTACCGACGTGATGACGACCTTGACGACGGTCTCTGCTGTTACAGGATTCGGAGCCGTGAACGTAGCCGTAGTTGGGCCCGTTTGAGTGAGAGTGCCAAAAGCGACGGGGCTAAACGTCACGCCGCCAGCGGCGGAATCGTTTAGAACACTTACTTGTATCGCTACAGTTTCTCCCTGACCGATGATTTGCGCGCCATGAGGTGAGACAATGGTGACCCTGTTGAAGGTAGCCGGCGTGTCGGCGCAGCCCGTCAATTGAATCAGGGCTAGTAGAACACCCGCAAGCAAAAGTGAATATCCGGCGCGCTTCATCGTGGCGCCTCCTTCAATCGGGACAATTCCTGTGCCCCTAGGGTTGGCAAGATTTAATTTGGCCACAAATCCGGGTAACTAGTTGAAAAATGAGTATCGAGAATGGCGTATCAAGCAACCGGACCGAAGAACAGGTCGAAGATACGGCGTAGGAACGGTAGGTGTGGTTTGAAGCGAAGTCCCCGCATTATTCTGCCGAATGTCTGTCTCGGCCACGAAGACTGTCGGACTGCCAGAATCAGAACGACTCAAGGAGCAATCGAGAGACTGATAGCATGAACCTTAGATGGCTGTCCGTAAGGCGGTTCGAGAAGGTGACTACCGATAAGAGCGGGCTTCGTTTACCAGGGCAACATTGCGTTCCAGGCGCTGGGTCAGTCGGACTGTTGCATATTGGGTGCACAGAGCCATTTCGCGTTGCGTCCAGCCCGTACCCGGCGCTGGGCTAAGGAAGCTCCCTAGACGGCTTAGCAGGCGCATGGTCCCATAATAGAGACTCACGCTTCGCAGATTCGAAGTTGTCCCAGCGCTGAGGTCGGGACAGAGATCGCGATAAACCGCCAAAACCTCTTGGAAGCTACTGGAACTGAAGAGGTTAAGACACGGCTCGCGTGTCCCATCCGCCTCATGTGTCAAGGGCTCGGAGACCGTTCGGAGCAGTGACGCGCGCCAGCTAAACACGGCGAACTGAATCATCGCTGCGACTGAGATCACGAGAATGAAGGATGCGATTAACATATTCGACCAACAACAGTTTGTCGTTTCCCGCCGCCGGGCACAATAGAACGGAGGTACCAGGCGCCAGAGACTCGTTGCTCACTCCCCCCACACTTGTAGTGAGCGGCTGGATGGAGTACAAGTTGCCGCGCGGTTATGCAGTGATTGCCAGTGCGATTTCGGGAGATAAGTCATGCAAGTCACGCCAAATAAAATGCAACGAAGCTTTCTTCTGTGGGCCAGTATTGCGGTTCTGATTCCGGTATGTTCTGGTGCGCGGGTCAATACGACGCAACAACGCTCTGCCGAGGCCGAGATTCGTTCAATCCTGGACATGCAAACCGCCGCATGGAATCGCGGAGACATTGACACTTTCATGACGGGATATCGGAAATCCGAGGAGACTGAATTCGTGGGTGCCAACGGGATCGCTCGGGGGTGGCAGGCCGTGCTTGACCGCTATCGCCGAAATTATCCGGACGCAAAGACGATGGGGCGGCTGACATTTTCGAATCTCGAGGTGCATGTAGTCTGCCCGGATTCAGCTTTTGTAATTGGGGAATTTCAACTTGAGCGCGATAAAGACCAGCCAACGGGGATTTTCACGCTCAATTTCCAGAAGATTGCAGAAGGATGGCGAATCGTTGCGGACCACACGACGGGTTTTCCTCCGCCTCCTCAGCGGGCTCTCGCTAGTCATCAATAAACCGTCTCCTGCCCCGAGTCGGCCGGGGTACTTTTGCGGGAAATGGTGAGCAGAATGTGTGGCAGAACGCGCGGAGATGTTCCTCTGGGGCACCGTTTCGGAGATAATGGCGGCTTGATGATCGCGTTCCTGCGAGGAGGAATCTGATTTGCGTGCGGTGATCACTGGGGGAGCCGGATTTTTAGGTTCGCATCTTTGCGAGCTGATGCTCGAAAAGGGCTGGGATGTATTATGTCTCGACAATCTCGTCACCGGAAACGAATCCAACATTACCCACTTGAAATCGCATCCCCGATTCCGATTCGCCCACCAGGACGTCTCGCGTTACATTGAAGTGCAAGGCCCGGTCGAAGCCGTCCTTCATTTTGCCTCTCCGGCAAGCCCTCCTGATTATCTGAAGTTTCCCATACAAACGCTTAAGGTTGGCGCTTTGGGAACGCACAATACTCTCGGTTTGGCCCTTGCGAAGAACGCGAAGTTTTTTCTGGCCTCTACTTCGGAATGTTATGGAGATCCTCAGGTAAGCCCGCAGCCGGAAACATATTGGGGCCACGTGAATCCGGTTGGTCCGCGCGGGGTGTACGATGAAGCCAAACGCTACGCGGAAGCTATGACGATGGCGTATCACCGCTATCACGGATTAGATACGCGCATCGTGCGAATTTTTAATACGTACGGGCCGCGCATGCGATTGAACGATGGTCGCGCCCTGCCGAATTTTCTGTATCAGGCACTTAGCGGAGAGCCCATCACGGTGTACGGGGACGGCAAGCAGACACGGAGCTTCTGTTACGTTTCGGATTTGCTCGCTGGGATTTATAAACTCCTCGAGTCAGACGAACACGAGCCAATCAACATTGGCAACCCACACGAGATTACAATTCTGGAATTTGCTGAACGCGTTCGCGCCCTCGTAGGTGCCAACGTTCCGATCAATTTCCGTCCGTTGCCGCAGGATGATCCTAAACAGCGATGCCCGGACATCAGCAAAGCGCGCCGCGTTTTAAGCTGGGAACCGAAGATAACTCTCGAACAAGGCTTAGGGCAAACTTATGAATATTTTCGCGAACGACTGGCGCAGGCTGGCCATTCCTCGGCATAAGTTCGCAACCGCGTAGGGTGCAAATCTCGGTAGGCGATCAACATAACCCGTAGTAGAATCCCGCCACATCGGGACCGTTTGGGAATGGAAATTCTCTGGCCAATTCTCGGGATTTGCGTTCTTGTCTGTTTTGTATTCTTTATACTCGCGCAGCACTGGCAGCGAGTCCTGCGTCACCAAAACGGGACAATCCGGCGGCTGAATGAACGAGTGCGCACTCTTGAGGAAGTCGATGATCCGGAGTTTCGCCGGCGTCTCGGCGAATCAGCCCCTCCGCCACTTGAGCAAATCTTCACGTTTTCCTTCCGTTTGAGCGAGCAATTCTGGCGCGAGACGTTGCATACAACCGAAGAAAACTCGTCCTTTATTCGAGCCTTTGGCAGCTTTCTGGGCTCAGTGAAAATCGAGCGCTGGCGCGGGCATAGCGTGGCTACCATTACGGAAGTTCTTCCAGATCGCCGATCGGCGGTATGGCAGTCACGCACGCTGGATTGTTTTCTTGACGCACAATCCGGTCCTGACAAACTTACGCTCTGGGAGCTTCCACTTGCGCGAATAGGGCGTTCGAACGAACGACCTGCGTCGCTTGAGCTGTTGCTGAAGGAAAAATCCGTGGAGTTGTGTGCTCATCTTTTCGCAATGCCGGGCAGCAACGGCCACTCGAACATCTCGGGAACGAATGAAATAGTGTTTTTTCGGGTCCCACTCGATTCCACGGAACTTTCAGAATTCCGAAGCGACGATCCCTTGGAAAACGCTGACAGACCTGAATCTCCGCTCAATCAAGCTTTCTGGCGGACCTTCTATTCTCATCGAGATGAGGATGTTGGATTCGAGTGGCAGCTCTCGGTTCTTGATCTAAATAAGAAAGGAGAATGGGACCGATGGAAAATCCTGGAACCGGAGGTCGATCACTCTTCACAGAACGTTCCACAGAAACGTAGCTGACCTGTAATATCTTTAGCCAGCGTGCGGCCTAATCGGAAGTCCTGCCCATACATTCATCAATCCGAGTATTTCGCGCACGACAGAAAGCGCATCGCGGGTATTGCGCCACCAATGGTCCGCATCAAATGGATACTCGGGCGCAGCTCGCACAACGGCGTTCAGAGGTTCGCCGGCAACTTCGTTCCACAAAGCCTTCACCCTGCGCGTGTGCTGGGGAGACGTTACGATGATGACGCTGGTCTTGCCTGTTCTCCGTAGTTCGCGAGCTATTTCTTCCACTTCCTGCTCGGTGTCGATGATGGTGCCCGGGAGGACGCGAATATCCGTTTCCGGAACGTGCAGATGAATCAAAATTTGGCGACTGTAATCTTCCTCACCGACGTAGTGAATACCAAGTTCATTCAACTGCTCGAATGGCCCTTCAGGCCGAGTCACCCATACTTCGCTCGCATAGCCGGACTCGAAATAATGCGCCGCGGCTTCGGCGCGATATGGCATACCGCCGCTCAGGACTACAAGAGCATCAGCATGTGTCAGCGGGTCCTCACGGACCAACCAGCGTCCCATTCCCCGAAACCCAACGATCGCAGCCGCAAACAGCGCCAGGAAGATCACGAATGAAATAAGACGCCGATTCAGCTTGCGCTTGCCCAGAGGTTTTTCGATACTTGCCATAGATTGTCA
>DATNLC010000056.1:0-2047 GCA_035603075.1 Candidatus Acidiferrales bacterium
TACAGCAACCAAAGTTGCTGTGCAGCACCCTTTTAGGGGTGACGTGTCATACCCCTCCCGGTGCCGTAGGCACCGTCCCCCCGGCGCTCCAGGGCGCTTCCCCCTTTAACCAGCGGGACTCTTCGGGCAGATTCACCGGATCGGACCGACTGGCGAACCAGCCGGGCCTCCCAGGTCGTGGCCGGGCAGATTATGGCCACGACGACGCTGCAGACGGTCGTAGACCCAGGCAGAGAGAAGGCAGAAAGTGGCGATCCCCATCTGCACCGGAAGAGTGACACGGTGATCTACCGCTCCCCAAAAAATGCAAGAGGCGTAAATCAGGAAGGCAAGGCGATCAACTACTCTTAGCTCCCGAGCCGTAAAGCTGGGAGATAGAGCTGTGCTCACAACTAAGAGAAGCGTGGCAACTAGAGACTCAGAGCGCGAAATGGGAACTGACGGCAGGTTCGTTGCGTGTCCCGAGAAGAATGAAAATAGGGCATTGAGAGTCGCAAGACCCAGGAGCCCTGGCAAGGCTTTCACCCAACGCTGCGCCGTAGTGACCAGTATGATCGCGGCGACCGCTAGGAGCAGCCATCCGACAACAGGTGGATACTTGCTCGGGGAAAACGCAACCGCCATTCCGGCTAGTACCAAGCAAAGCCATCCGAACCCGAGCAGCCAGGCTCCTGCGATGCGAAAGCCGCTTTTTACTTGCACCATCGTCTCAGACTTGGCCATAGCATTAACTCCGAGGAATGGCGCAACCAATCGCCTCAGCGCCGGTTAAACCGAGGTCGATCCCAAATCGTGTGCTTGCTTTTAGGCCAAGGTTCAAGGCATTGCCAACGCTGCCAAGCACTGATCTCAACCCGCCCGTGGACGAACTGAGCGCTTGAGGGAGACCACCGTTGCCCGCAAGATTGAGAGCAATACTCCCCGATGTCCTTCTGCCATAGGTGAGGCCCACGCCCACACCGGCCTCAAGTGCGCCAGGGGCCTGTCCAGCGGCTGCTAGACCTGCATCCGTGGCGTTACCGAATAAGAAGCTATTGACGGAATTCCCGGTGAAAAAGTCTACAGCTCGGTTCGATGTGATGTCCGTGTTGGTTCCGGTGGCGACATTGACTGCAAGCTCTGCGGCACCGCCAGCACTGTAGGTATGCGCGTTCGCAGCTAGGCACTGCTTATATGTTTGGCCGGGCGCGCGGATGCCCAGAGTGAAGCCGCTGCTATTGCCGCTGAAGCCCGGGGGGTCCGGTAAGGGTAAAACAGGACTCGTGGGATCACCGCCGTCCGGGACGCCTCCATTCACCTGGATAGTTGTAGTTGAAGTAATCCACGAGCCACCGTGGGAGTTGCAGTCCGATTCATTGTCATACGGAAGCTCTTCGTTCATTATTCCAATTGATCCGTCATCGTTTGTTACCTTCTTAAAACACGTTAAGCCCAAGAAGTCGGCGAAAAGAACCGGGCTGTTGCGAACATAAGCATATCTATTCCAGGACTGCGGATCGGTTAGGGTGACGGCAGCCAAGCCGGCCGGATCGGGCGAAATCCACCGACCCTGAATCGAACTGTGCTCTCGGAAAAGAAAATCATACAGGTTCGAAGCAGTATCCTGATTTTGCCCGGTGAAAGAAACATCTGCGGTCCCGGACTGCGCGTACGGCTCGCCGAACGGCGCGTAAGCGGTGTCGGAATAAATAGTCCGCGTCGGCGTCGAGGCGAGGCGCGAGCTTCCCAGCCAGTCCGGATGTCGATAATACGATAGCCCGGTGGATGTGTATGCTGCTATGCCGCCATCAGGCAATGGAGCAAAGGCTTTCTTAAGAGTCTGTCCATTCATCAGCCCAAACTTTTCTCCCAGCGGATCGTACACGATTTGCGTGTAAGTCCCTGAATTGTTCTGTTCGACCATGCGATCCAGCGCGTCATAGGTCAACGTTATGGAAGTGTCAATCGTAACCGGGCGCCCTTCTGAATCCCAGCCATATTGGTGCTGTGGATCTTTTGTCAGGTTTCCATTCGTATCATAGGTTGGCGTAAAACTCGGCAGAGAAGC
>DATNLC010000060.1:0-18896 GCA_035603075.1 Candidatus Acidiferrales bacterium
CGGCGAACGTATGCCCGCCGAACGCTACGACAGTGCAATCGACCGAGATACGTTGATCGTTCCGGTCACGGGGTTGTGTTTCATGAACGGCTGGCGCTCCGAGCTAGCGAAGATTGTTTCGTATGCCCATGCACGAGGCGCATTGGTTTTGTTGGATGACTACCAGGATTCCGGAACGCGTCCGGTGAACGTGAAAGACCTTGGAGTGGACATTTACGTGACTGGGACGTTGAAGTACCTGCTGGGCCCTCCTGGACTAGCGATGATGTACGTGCGCTCCGATTTGGCGCAGTCTCTTACGCCGACTATTTCCGGCTGGTTCGCGCAGGCCGATCCCTTCGCCTTCGATGTGAAAAAACTCGAGCTGGCCGCCACGGCTCGAAGATTTGAAGCCGGAACGCCGGCGATTCCCAATCTCTATGCGGCGAAACGAGGCGTCGAGCTACTGCAGTCTATTGGGCTGAGGGAAGTGGCGGAACACATCAAGACGCTGGCGGCAGCGCTGCTGCGTGGCGTCCAGGAAATGAACATTCAAATCAAGACGCCGCTGGATAGCGTTGGACCGCTTGTCGTTCTGAAGTGCAGGGATGCGGCGGAGCTAGTTCGCAAGCTCGGCGAGCAGCAGATTGTCGTCTCAAACCGACGCGACGGTTTGCGCATCGCTCTGCACGTTTACAACACCGTCGAGGACGTCAACGCGGTGCTCAAGGCTTTAGAACGCCATCTGGATTTGCTGGTTCTTGAGAGTACCGCCGCAGAGGCTGTCTAATCGGGCCGTACTCGGTCAATACTCTACGGATTAGCCTTTCGAGCTAGATCGGGATCTCTGTTTTTCTGCAATTTCCAGTATGCCAGCGAGATAAGCACCAGGAAAGTGACAAACGACGGTACGGAATATCGCAGACCTTCGACAAAAAACGAAGTGGCGGCGATAGCAAGCAGCGCTACGATTCCGATGATCGTTGGAATGGGATGCAACGGCAGCCGAAGCGGCAATCGCGCAGCGCGCTCTGGTCCAATCGCGCGGCGGAAGCTCAAGTGGGAGAAGAGAATCACCAGCCAAACGAAGAACATACCGGCGACGGCGACTCCGTAGAGCAACAAGAACGACTTTTCCGGCACATAGATCGCGAGCACTATCGCGACGATCATTCCTGTCGTCGCCGTAGCGAGCGCTCTCAGTGGAACTCCTTGCTCGCTGAGCCGCCCCAACGGGGCGGGCGCATAGCCGCCGCGTGCGAGCGAAAAAATCATGCGCGTTGAAAGATACAGATCGGCATTCGAACTCGAGAGCGCCGCCGTGATCACCACGAGATTCATAATGCTCGCCGCGTATGGAATGCCGGCGGAGGAAAAAGCACGCACAAAGGGGCTCGCCGTAATGTCCCCTCCTGTCTGGTTCCACGGAGTTATCGCCAACATCACTGCAATTGCGGCCACGTAAAAAATAATCAACCGGTAGACGATGGTCTTCATGGCCCGTGGGATTGTTATTTCCGGATTCTGCGCCTCGCCTGCAGTCACGGCGATGATCTCCACGCCCATGTAACTCGTGATCGCCAGTGTCATTGCCAGCCACACTCCTTTCCACCCGTTCGGCAGAAATCCCCCATGGCTGGTCAGGTTTGAAAGACCCACGGCTGGGGTCGGACCAAGTCCGCTGATGAGCGCGATTCCGACACCAATAAAGGCCAGAATCGCCAGCACTTTGATCAACGCAAAATAATATTCGAATTCACCGAAACGACCCACCTGGAATGTGTTGATCGTCACCAGTATTACCGACGCGCCAGCGACCCAAGCCCACTGTGGGACGCCGGGAAACCAGAATCCAAAATAAATCCCCACGGCGGTAACTTCCGCTCCGATCGCAATGATTTGAATCACGCCATAGGTGGCGCGCACGGTGAATCCGGCCCACGGATTCAGATAGCGTTCCGCATAAATTCCAAAGGAGCCGGCCACCGGATGCAATACAGCCATCTCGGCAAGAGCGTAGGCGACAATCAATGCAACCACCGCTGCGAAAAGGTAGGTAACGATCACTCCCGGTCCGGCAAGGCGGATTGTCACGCTGCTGCCTAGGAAGAGTCCGACGCCGATCGCGCCGCCCATCGCCAGCATCGAGAGCTGGCGCTGGTTCATCCCGCGCCGCAACCCTTCCGCACTTTTCACGGCAATATCGGGATTACTCATTCCGGACTCGAAGAGCGGAGGAGAAAACGTTGGATCTTGCCGGTGGCGGTTTTGGGCAGCTCGGAGACGAAGCGGAATTCGTGCGGGCATTTGAAGCCGACGAGGCGGGTGTGCAGCCAGCCGTTTATCTCGCTGTCGAGCCCGCCAGCGGGGCTCGTCAAACCGGCACGCAACACGATGAACGCGACCGGACGCAGCAGGCCCAGCCCATCGGCCAACCCAACCACCGCGCATTCCGCGATTGCCGGATGGCCGAGCAACGCATTTTCCACTTCCCCGGGCGAGACCCACATGCCGGAAACTTTCATCATGTCGTCCGCGCGACCGGCGAAATGATAGAAACCTTCGGAGTCTCGCGTAAACTTGTCGCCGGTAAATACCCAGCCGTCCTGCTTGACGCGCGCGGTTAGCTCGGGAATTCGCCAATACTCGGCGAAAGCGCTTTCGCCCTTCACCCACAAATTTCCGATTTCGCCGTCTGCTACCTGCTCGCGCGCTTCGTCGACGATTCGCGCTTCGTATCCGGGAACTTCGCGGCCGCAAGTTCCAGGACGCGCTTCCCCGGGACGCACGGAGAGAAAAACGTGCAGCATTTCTGTCGAGCCGATGCCATCGAGAATTTCGATGCCGAAGCGTTCGCGAAACCGCTCGAAAATTTCCGCGGGCAACGATTCACCAGCAGACACGGCGATGCGAACCGAAGAGAAATCCACGTTTAGCCCTTGCTCCGCTTCGCGAAGAAGAGCGGCGTAAAAAGTGGGCACGGCGAAAAACACAGTTGGCCGATACTGCGTTACAAGTTGCGCGACGCGATCGGGACGCGGGCGCTCGGCGTACAGTACGGTGCTCGCGCCGAAAAAAAGCGGGAAATACATGCCATTCCCCAGGCCGTACGCAAAATAGAGTTTCGATACGGAGAACATCCGGTCGTTCGCGCGAAGACCCAGGACGCCCTGCGCGAAATTCCGCGAGGTGACCAGCATGTCGCGGTGGCGATGCACCGCCGCTTTTGGGGTGCCGCCGCTGCCGGATGTGTAGAGAAAAAACGCGGGGTCAGCAGCTGTCGTCGGATAACTGTCCGCGGCTCCGCCATCAGCCGGCAGCCAATGGCTGGAATGAACGACTTTGCATACAGTATTTTGCAGGCGCAAAACGGTTTGGCCGAAAACGACGACTAACTCCAGCGCGCCTGGCGCGATTCCGGAAGCAAATTCAGCCAGGATCGACGCGTGGACCATCGCAAAACGCGCGCCGGAATTCGAAAGGTAATGGCGATAATCTGCGGCTCGCGCCATCGAATTCACCGGAACAGCGATTGCTCCGATTTTAGCGGCGGCGAAGAACGCCGAGAAGAATTCGATCGAATCGGGAAGCGCGATCAGGACGCGATCGCCGGGCTGGCAACCCGAATCCCGGAGCGCGCGCGACAGGCGATTTACTTCAGCTTCTAATTGGGCGTAGGTTGCTTCGCGCTCGACTCCCAAAATTGCAAGTTTGTCAGGATGCTCCCGCGCAGGACGCGAGACGAATTCGTCTGCGATATTAAATATGTTCGAGGAAGATTCAGGAGTTCGAGTCACGCCGCCGATTCTACATCACAAGCAATTCCAGCCTTGCACTCGAATTGTTTTCTTAACGGGCGAGCGTGATGGAGGGATTCAAAACACCAGCACCAAGAACAGAAATGCCGCGATGCCGCTTATTGCGTAGCGGATTTCTCGCCCAAACGGCGCATGCGCTCTTGCAGCTTCTTCCGCAGCGTGGAGGGCGCATTCGGATTGAATGCGACGAGGTACCACAGTGGTTGTGTGCGATCCCGGCTGAGACGCGTCAGCGTAGCCGCGTCGCTGTTGGGATGCCGCGCGATGTTTTCGCGGATCGCCGAATAAGGATGATGCGAAAGATGTGCCAGCGTTTTCGCCGAAACCTTGGGATGTTCGCTGATCAGCCGCAGCAAATAGTAATCTTCTTTTGGCGCTTGTCGCGACAAACTATCCAGCGTGTCGGGCCTTACCTCCGCGCTCAGAACCACGCCAATTTTTTCGTCCCAGCCGGGATTGATGCGATTCAGTTCCTGCGTGCGCGCGTGAATCAATTGTTCGATCACACGCCGTTCTTGCTCGAGGCGCGGCGCCGGTAGCGCGCTGCGTTCCACCGAATCCAGGACGCGCAGCAGATGCTGCCTTTCGCCAAACACAATTTGCGAGGTTCGTACGGTCTTCCCTTTCGTCGCATTCCGCACTAAATCTGAACGTCTCATCGTTTGCTCACCCCGCAGATCTCACGAGCCGCAAGTGGTTCCCAGGAAGCGGCTCCGAAAGAAAATAGACTTCCACTGTCGCGTGGCCCTAGTTTCACGGATCGCGCTAGCGTCATGCTTGTTATGATTATTGTCAACGCGCCAGATTATCCGACCTCAGTGCCGCAGAGTAAAGGAAACTAGGTTAGCCTGTTCCGTAGCGCGCAATACTCGGTTCTAGAACCAACCTAATTGCAGATTGCAACTTTGGAGTTCGGGGGCTGGGTACCGCGTTTTGACGCCATGCCCAAGCACCCTCATGGGCTGTAACTTGGCCCAGCCCGCTACAACCGTGCCCGTCCGAAACGAAAGGCCAGCAAAGTACAGGTAACCGTTTTGAGCCGCTAAGTCCCGGTATTACACAACTATTACAAATTCCTTTTCCCATTACTGCTAGTCTAATCTCACTGTAAGACGATTTGGAAACGCGAATATATGGCGAAACTCAAGAAACAGCAGAAAGGGCCAAAACTATGGGAGTCGAACTCACAGATCTGGAAAGGAAGCCGGCAGCCCGCGATGAAATCAACTGGGTCACGGCTTCGTTCATGGCGATATTTCATATAGGCGCGATTGCAGCGCTATTTTTCTTTACCTGGAAAGCATTCTTCGTCGCGATGGTTCTGTGGTGGATGGCGACCAGCCTGGGAATCGGCATGTGTTATCACCGGCTGCTCACCCACCGCGGCTACCAAGTTCCCAAGTGGCTGGAGTACACGCTCACCGTATTCGCTACGCTTGCGCTTGAAGGCGGACCGATCTTCTGGGTCGCCACGCATCGAATTCATCATAAATATTCTGACCATGAAGGCGATCCGCACTCACCCATCGACGGCAAATGGTGGGCGCACATGGGCTGGATCCTGATGGGCAAGTCCATGCACCACGACACATCCACACTCGCCCGTTACGTCCCCGATCTCGCCAAAGACAAGTTTCACGTATGGATCACGAAATATCACTACGTCCCGATGATCGTGGTGGGACTCGCGCTGCTCGCGGTAGGCGGCTGGAAGTTCGTCCTCTGGGGCATTTTCTTCCGCACCGTGATCGGCCTGCATTTCACTTGGCTGGTCAATTCCGCTACTCATTCGTGGGGAACGCGCCGCTTTCAGACCCGCGATCTCTCCACCAATAGCTGGTGGGTCGCGCTGCTAACCTGGGGCGAAGGCTGGCACAACAATCACCACGCGCATCCGGTTTCAGCTCGCCACGGTTTGCGCTGGTACGAAGTGGACACAAACTGGTACGGCATCTGGCTGCTCAAGAAAGTCGGCATCGCGAAACAGGTTCACACCACAAAGCTCGCCGCCATGAAGCGCGCCGAAGAAATGGCTATGCAAACAGCCCAATTCGCCGCCCCCGAGCCGCAGCCCGAGCTGGTTTCCGCGCAACTGTAAACTTTCGTGATTCGATGCTTCGCTGGGCCGCAGCTGACAAGTTGCGGCTTCAGCGTCCTCAGCAAAAACCTACTCTTTCCCATCGAGAACTCAGGCCTGACTCTCTGTAAAATGCTTGGACACCGAGGGTGACTGCGGAAGAAAAACTGGATACCATCTGGCGATGAAGCATCACTTGGCAATCGCGGTTGCAGTCTTAGTTGGTGCGAGCCTCCTAATCGCGGCCGGGAGGATCTACAGACGCGCCATCGTGTGGGAGCAAACTCACAACTTGCAGCCTCTTGTCCTCCCGATTTCGTTGAACCCCGGAACCATTAGGACTCCTGAAGTAACGACCGATCTCGACCGGGACTATGACATCGTGGTCGATTTTCAGGGATTGAGTATCCAGAGTAAAAAGGATCGTTGCCTACTCGGTGTGGATACTGCTATTCCAAACGCGTGCGAGGACTTCCCAAGTGTTATCGATATTTCGTGGAAGCTATTCGAGGGCGATAAGCTGGTTTCCGAAGGAGGGTCCGAAAAAAATCCGGGAGCGGCATGGTCAGACACGGTCGAGCGAAGCATCGGAAAATTCGAAGGGCACGAAGGCCACCGCTACACGATTCTTCTAGGAGTCAAAAAAGACGCATCTAGTTTGAACGCAGCAAATCCAAGGATCAAAGTACAAGTTCCGCGCGGTCTGTGGGAGGACTACGGCGCTGGTGTCTTTCTTGAAAAACTAGAGGCGAAAATATTAGCGATAATTGGCACCCTTGTTCTGATCGGCGTCTTTCTTGTCTACAGGTTCAAACCGAAAAGCACCAGCGCAAACTAATCTGGCACTCCCAGACGCGTATCTTATACGGCAAAATGCACTCCGCGGTACAATCTAGTTGAGCGCCCCTAAAAACCATGCATATCGCGAGCCGCCGAAAGACAATCGCATTTTTCCTTGTGCTGGGCATATCCCTGGTGGCCCTGGCAGTTGCGCTGGACGTGGGCTGGATCATCCTGAACTGGCGACAAAGCGTCATGTTGTTTCTCGGCGTGATCGTTTTTGCCACGATTATTCTCGGGATGATCTTGAACACTACTTTCCTGGTCCGCGAAATCCGTCTGAACGAACAGCACGGCAGTTTCATCAACGCGGTCACGCATGAACTGAAGACGCCCATCACTTCCATTCGCCTCTATCTCGAAACGCTACAACGGCGCGAAATAGAAGAGGCGCAGAGGCAGCAGTTTTACCAGCTCATGCTGGACGACACCGATCGCCTGTTGGGCACTGTTGAACAGGTTTTGAAGGCCGGCCAAGTAGGATACAAGCGCGGCGAGCAATACCGCGCCAAGATCGATCTCGGCGCACTCGTCGCGGAGTGCATGGAACTAGCGCGGACGCGCCACCATCTGAATCCGGGCGCTCTACACTTCGCATCCTCGAATGGCCAGCCCCGAAGCGACACGCATCCGGAAAATGCGGAACTCGCGAAGCCGCACGACGAGTTTCCCGTGCTCGGTGACCCTGAAGAGCTTCGCACCGCCATAGCCAACGTGCTCGACAATGCGATCAAATATTCGCTGGGCAATTTAGACGTCGCAGTCAGCATCGAAACGCCGGACGAAGAACACGTGGTTCTCCGAGTGCGCGATCGCGGCGTTGGCATTCCGCCAGACCAGCTCAAGCGCGTCTTCAAGCGCTTTCATCGTGTGCGTCGTCGAAGCACTTCGCGAGTAAAAGGCACCGGCCTGGGTCTTTTTATCGTTCGCTCAATTGCGCGAGCGCATGGCGGCAAAGTTTTTGCCGAAAGCGAAGGTGACAATCAAGGTACGACCGTCACTTTGGAGCTGCCGCGGAGCGCTACATGAGCAGCCGCGTGTTGGTGGTTGAAGACGAGACTCACCTCGCGGACGGTCTGAAATTCAACCTTGAAGCGGAAGGCTACTTCGTCCAAGTAGTGAGCGACGGCGAATCCGCCATGGATCGCCTCCTAAAAACGAAAGAAAAGTTTGACGTCGTCGTGCTGGACGTGATGCTCCCCGGAATCGACGGCTTCGGAGTTGCGACTGCTCTGCGCAAAGCCAAGAATTATGTTCCGGTACTGATGCTCACGGCTCGCGGACGTCCCGAAGACGTTCTCGAAGGTTTTGCCGCAGGAGCGGACGACTACCTACCCAAGCCATTCCAATTGCCCATATTTCTAGCGCGTCTTCAAGGACTCCTGCGGCGTACTGGATGGATGAGCGCTGGAAAGAATGATTCAAAGGAAAAACCGGCTTATCAGAAATCGACCGCGTCTGGAAGGGATGTCGTACGAGCGTCCGAGCAGGCTGTCTTTACCTTCGACGGCCGGACTATAGACTTTGATAATCTCCAGCTCAGCACACCAGACAACACCGTTCAACTTACGCTGATGGAAGCCAATCTCTTGCGTCATCTGATACGGCAAAACGGCCGCACCGTGTCGCGCAAATCGATCCTGGAAGATGTATGGGGCTTGCGCGAAGACACTGACACTCGCGCAATCGACAATTTCATAGTCCGCTTGCGGCGCTATATCGAGGACCATCCCGCAAAGCCTCGCCATCTTTTGACCGTTCGCGGCGTGGGCTACCGCTTCGTTCCTTAATTTCAATTTGTCAGCAGATTTTTTGCAGTCTTATCGAGGAAAACTTCATGCCTGCGTTCGACGAGCATCGCGAAGAATTAGAACACTACGAAACGATGATGGGGCCGCACCGTGGCCGCTTGGCCGTGACACTCGACCTTTTGACTAACGCGCTCGTGCTTGTCGGTCAGCACGGCGTCTATTGCCACAGCAATCGCGACGCGGCTGTACCAGTAATGGACATCCGCATCATCACCGCCGAGATTGGCAAAGCGAAGGAGCTGATTCAAAGCGTAATGGAGAGCCTGCGCGCAGAACGCAAATCGTAGTGCCAGTTAACCAGCGGGCCGATTGCTGCAAAAAAAACAAAAGAGCCGGCATGATGCCGGCTCCGCCAAAACCAGAGGCAAGATGCCGGGCTGAAGCCCGACGCTACGAAAATCACAATCGCGTCGGCGGCTTACTTGGATTTTGCAGAACGTCTTAATGGGGCTATGGATTGCCCGCGCGCTGAATCTTCAATGAGCCTTTCGAGCCGCTTCAGCTTGGTCTCTTCTTTTTTCGCGCTGATGACCCACCAAGTCGCCGTCCGCTGGTAGGAGGGCGCCTGCGATCGGAAAAACTCCCAGGCTTTCTTGTTCGCACGGAACACTTTCTCGAAATCGCCGCCGAGTTTAGCGACATTGCGTTGTTCGTACGAATACGTGTTCTCCGCCGTCCGCTCCTCAAATGCTTTCAACCCCTTGGCATGCACCAAACCTAGCTTCTTGAGCTCGCGGATGCGCTTCACATTGATCGCGCTCCATTTGCTCTTGGGTTTTCTGGGGGTAACGCGAATGGTGTAGGCAGTTCCGTCGATACTCTTGCGAATCCCGTCAATCCAACCGAAGCAAAGCAGCGCATCCACAGCTTCCGGCCATGTGATGCTCGCCTTCCCTGAAGCTTTCTTATGGAACCCGACCCACAGTTCCTTTTCTTGCGCATGGTGCTTTTCAAGCCAAGCGCGGAGTTTCGACGGTGATTCGAAAAAAGTCGGCTTCATCGCAATCTGCCGGCGTTAAAGCGCATCACCAAGCCCTTGCACTAAAATCCGGCAACCGATTAAATTGGATTGCCGTTGGCGTCTATGAGGTGGACTTCGCCAAGGTTCAATTCGCGTATACCAGTTTCGATCTTTGCCCGGTCGCCGACCACAATCCAGATCAGGTTGTCCGGATGTACCACTTGCTTCGCCGCAGCATCCAGATCGCTCGTTTTCAGCGCGCGAATCTTGCCCGACATGGTGTCGTAATAATCGTCCGGCCACCTGGAATCGAGTATGGTCGTGATCGAATTGCCGACCGCGTCCAGTGTTTCGCGTGACCCCGGCAAACTCAGCGTTTCATTGGCTTGCGTGCGCGCCAATTCGTCCGGCGTTACGGGACGATCCCCGAGGATCGCTCGCAGCTCTTTATTCATCTCGACCAGCGATTCCTTCGTCTTGTCTGTCTGTACCGGCGCAAAAGCGAGGAACGGCCGCTGGAAGCGCGCGCCCAACACGAAGCTGTTCGCTCCGTAACTCCAATGCTTGTCTTCGCGGAGGTTCATGTTCAGCCGAGAGCTGAATGTCCCTCCTAGAACATCATTCATAGCCTGAATCGCCAGTTCGTCGGGCGTGTTTGGCGGCACTGTGATGTTTGCAGCGATCACCACCGACTGTTCGGCGTTCGGCTTATCCAGAATATAAACCACCGGTTTGGCTGGGAGCTTTACGGCAGCAACGTCTTTTCGCGGCGCCGTGCCGGATTTCCAGCCGGCAAACACTTTTTCCAGTTTCGGGGTGATCTCGGCGAGCGTTGTGTCACCGACTACCACGAGCGTCGCGTTACTCGGCTGGAACCACTCGTGATGGAATTTCACAAGATCGTCGCGCGTAATTTTCCCTACGCTGGCCGCCGTTCCAGAGCCGGTGAATGAATTTCCGTAAGCGTTATTCGGCCCGTAGATCAGGCCGGGGAAAACACGCAACGCCATGCCAATCGGGTTGTCCTGCTCCTGCTGAATGGTGTCCAACTGCAGCTTTTGTTCGCGCTTGAAATCAGCTTCGGGAAACGACGGATTCAAAATCACGTCGCCGAACAACTCAAGTGATGGATCCAGCTTCTCCTTCAGCGCCGAAAGCTGAACGTAGGAGAAGTCCAAATCGGAATAGGCGAATAAGTTTGCACCGAGCGAAGCTGTTTGGTCGTTAATCTGGAGCGCGTTGCGCGTAGGCGTGCCGTCAACGAGCATCGCGGACATTAGCTTCGCCGTGCCTGGCGCTACGGAGTGATCTGCCGCGTAACCTGCATCAGCGGTCATCCAGAAACTCACAAGCGGCAGGCCGGGCCTCTCGGCGAGAATCACTTTCAGGCCATTCGATAGCGTGGCGCGTTCGAGCTTAGGAAGCCGCAGTTCCGGCGGAGTGCCAAGCGCAGGGGCCTTGGAGCGATCCACTGCCGCGGACGTCGCCTTGTAGTCAGGAAATGGTTGAACGTCGGCAATGTACACGCCATCAGAAAGCCAACTGTTCGCCACAGCCTTGAGATCGCCTACGGTCGCTTCGCGTACGCGCTTCAATTTCAGTTTATAACCAGCGGCGTCACCGGTATAGACCTCGTATTGCGCCAACCGGTCCGATTTTCCCCCGAAGCCTCCGATACGCTGAACGCCCCGGAGGAAACCTGCCAGGTATTGTGCTTGCACGCGTTGCAGCTCATCGGCGGTGGGTCCGTCTTTGAGGAATCGAGCCATCTCCTCGTCGATCGCCTTCTCTATCTCATCGAGGTTGTGTCCGGGCCTCGCCGTAACTTGAACGACGAACTGGCTGCCGATTTCGCGTGCATCTACATTAACGCCCACGTCGCTGGCGATCTGGTCATCGTAAACCAGCCGCTTATACAGCCGCGAAGTCTTGCCGTCCCCAAGAACCGAACTGACCATGTCCAGATAATCGGCGTCCGCGCTTCCGAACTGCGGTACGTTCCACACCATGTAAATGCGCGGGAGCGGAACGCGCTCCTGGGTCATCTCGCGATGGGTTCCCCTCATTTTCGCGACCCAAACTTTCTGGTGCGCAACGGGCGGACCTGGAGGAATTTCTCCAAAATATTTTTGGACCTTTTCTCGAGCAGTTTTTACGTCGATATCGCCGGCAAGCACTATGACTACATTGGACGGCCCATAATTATTCGCGAACCACTCCTGCACGTCCTTGAACGAAGCAGCGTCCAAGTCCGCCATGTCGCCGAGGACGGTCCGGGAATATGGGTGGCCCGCGGGATATGTATTTCCTGGAAAGTTTTCCTCGGTGAGGAAGTACGGTTGGTTCTCATCCTGGCGCTTTTCGTTCTGCACCACGCCGCGCTGCAAGTCCAGCGTCTTTTGGCTTAAGTCGAGAAAACCCATGCGGTCTGATTCCATCCACAGCGTGAAATCGAGCGCTGAAGTAGGAACATTCTCGAAGTAGTTGGTCCGATCGTAATACGTAGTTCCGTTCAAATCGGTCGCACCCACCGACTCGAGAGCTTTGATGTAACTTCCCTGGGCGTGCTGGCTGCCGCCGAACATCAGGTGCTCGAAAAGGTGCGCGAATCCCGTCTTCCCCGTTTTCTCATTCTTGGAGCCCACGTGATACCACAAGTTCACCGCCACGATGGGCGCCTTATGATCTTCGTGCACGATGACGGTCAGCCCGTTGTCCAGCACGAACTTCTCGTAGGGAATATCCACCTGCTGCGCTTGAGCGCACGACCCTACGATAAACACCAACAAAAGAACTACCCAACGTAACCGCATGTGTTCCTCCTGAAATTTTTCCCGAGGCTGCACGCAAAACACCGCCGGTCTTCGGACTGGATACGCGTGGCCAGACCTGTCGGTGGTGAGCCTTGGAGCGCAAGTCCTATCGCGCTTCCGCCCGTCTATTCGGTATCGCAGGGAGTTTCTAATTCGGAATCAATCTCTGGAGCGAAACGATACTTGCTCCCCGCTTCCGCGTCAACCTGGAAACGGAACATCGCGGCGGTTACACTCCCCGATCTCGAGCCGCGAGGCCTGCGGAAACACAATCTTTTCACTTCGACGTAAGGAGGCGGAAAAAGTGTTTTTCCGACCATGTGATTCCCTGGTTGGTCCCGGAAATTCGACCGCCGGAGAGCCCAGGAGGGTGGTTAACGAAGTCGTTCAATGCGCAGCCCACAAACTGCTTGGCCTGGCGACGGTTTTCAGTTAAAGAGTGTCTGTCGTAGCGTACAATTCTCTTCTCGTCTCATCGTGCACTGCTCGGGCGCCGGCCGCAGGATCGAGAGGGTTATAGCAAATGGATCTGCGCAAAGGATGGAAGATCGGACCTCCCCATCCGCAATTCGAGTTGTCCATGCCCAGTGCCATTACTGAAATTTCTCCGTTCGTCGACGAATTCATGGAACGCATGAAGGATTACAAGTGTTTCCACGGCGAGGGAAGCGATATTGAGGTCGCGCTTCGCGAAGCTATCGCCAACGCGGTGGTTCATGGCAATCATGAAGACCCCAACAAGCATGTTCACATGAGTTTTCGTTGCGATCCGAGTGGAGAACTTTTCTTCATCGTCCGCGACGAAGGTGAGGGATTCAACCCCGAGAAAGTTCCGGATCCGTTGGCACCCGAAAACCTCTTCGCAGAGCATGGCCGCGGAATTTTGATGATGAGGACTTACATGGACGGCGTCCATTACGAGCACGGTGGCCGCGAAGTTCACATGCGCAAGAAGCCTTTACCGAAACCGGAGCCCTAGACCGTCCGGATCCGGATATCGTACGTCGCGATACACGCGCATCACTACCAACGAAGCCACGACCAGCGCAATCGTCGTAAGGATGCTTCCTTCCGGTCCCGTAGTTCCGCCCGTCAGCCACACGGGTCCATTGAACGCAGTATGCAGAAAATTGTGCGTGGCCTTTAGCCCGCTGTCCGGCACACCGTAGAAAAACGTCTGTCCCCAGTCCCACGCGGCGTGAAATCCGATGGGCCACCATAAATTACCGGTCCTCTGCAGCGCGATGCAGGCAAAAATTCCAAAGGCCGCCACTTGGAACAGGCCCAATGGCGATTCTCCCGTGTTCCCCTTGTGGACGTAAGCGAACAGAGCGGAGGTGATGAGGGCCGCGGGCCAGAATCCGATCCCGGTCGTCAGCGTGAATTGTATGTATCCTCGAAACGAGAATTCTTCAAAGAGTCCGACGGCCGCGAAGGCCAAAGCCCATTCCAAGGCTGAGAGCGCCAAGGCGAAACCATGTGTGTCAACCCCTGTGATACGGAACCCGTGCAGCAAAAACATTACAAGGAGCACGGCGCTGATCGAGAGAAACCCCCAAAGCAATCCGGCCCAGAAATTCTTGGGGAAAGGTGGTCGCGATGTCAGCCCGTAGTGCGAGACCCGCCGACGCTCGATGCGTCCCATGATCCAGCTGATCAAGAGAATCAAACCGAAGACGGGAACGTCCCCTAATAAGACTAATCCAGGAGTGAGCGACGACTGTTGGCTAGGATTGGGCGGAGCCTGTCCTTGTCCGAGCTTGCGAGCCGCGTAATGCCCGACCAGGTTAATGGCGCCGACAATGCAAAAGACGATGAGCGCGAAGATGAGGAGACGCCAACCCGCTCGTAGACCGTTCGGCCCGAAAAGTATTTTGTTGCGCTCGGGCTCGGGCGGACGCGTCGGCGTCAAAGGTGGCTGTGCGTCTGCGCCGAAGGCAGGAGGTGTATTTGATTCGTCCATCGTTAGGGAGCCTCTTTAGCGGTCTAGGCGAACACTCATCCGCATTTGGTAGTACGGCTGCAAAGCATACAAAGTTGCGTTCGAAAGCGCAAAGTTTGCTGCGACATCCGGCCGAAGGTATTCCGAAAAATTTAGCGTAACCTTTCTCCCGGCCGGCAGTTTAACTTATTGTAAGAGCAAATGCGGAGAACCGGTTGAAGGACAGCACCCAAGCTGCCGGCGAACGGCGCCTGGTCGAAGCAGCGCAAAAAGACCCAGGCCGTTTTGGCGAGCTCTACGAAAACAATTTTGAACGGGTGTATGCGTATATCGCGCGGCGAGTCGTAAACCGCGAAGAGGCGCAGGACCTTACGGCCGAAGTGTTTCATCAGGCCCTCGCAAACCTCGCTCGCTACGAATGGCGCGGACTTCCCTTCGCGGCATGGCTGCTCCGTATAGCATCGAACGCGATTGCCGATAGTTGGAAATCCAAAGCGCGGGAGCAAGGAAATCCATCGTCCGATGAGCTTTCATCGTCGGACATCGATCTAGAAGATGTCGAGCAGTGCGCCAAACTCTTCCGTCTTGTGACGACGCTTCCGGAGGATCAGCGCCGCGTGATCGAAATGCGTTTCGCGCAGGAGAAAAGCATTCGCGAGATCGCCAAAGAGCTCGGCCGCACGGGCGGCGCGGTAAAGCAATTGCAGTTCCGCGGCCTGGAAAGTTTGCGGGCTCAGCTCAGCGCCTCCGCGGTTAAGAAAACCGCCCAAAAATCGGGCGCTCGGTCAGCCAAAAAATCTGGTGGAACAAATGGCTAAGCAAAACCTGAGCGAACAACTCGACAGAATCGTGGACGCGCTCATCGCCCGCCCGAAGGCGGCGGATTCACGCCGCAAGCCGAAAGCCAGCGCAAAGCTGCAAGCGCTCGCGACGATCGCCGCGCGGTTGCGCGCTCTACCCGCCCAGGATTTCAAAGCACGCCTCAAGTTAGATCTCGAAAGGAGAACATCCATGGCAAGTAAACCAGCAGCAGTAGCAGAAGTTCGGCAGACCGCGACTCCTTATCTATGCTTGAAAGATGCGGCCGCCGCAATTGACTTTTACAAGAAGGCGTTCGGCGCCACGGAAGTGATGCGCTTGGTTGGTCCCGATAAAAAAATCGGTCACGCCGAAATCCGGATTGGCAATTCTTCCATCTATCTTTCCGACGAGTTCCCCGATCATGGAGTGCTCAGCCCTCAATCCCTCGGCGGTTCGCCCGTGAGAATAAGCCTCTCGGTAGGCAACGTCGATGCATTTGCGGCTCGCGCTGTCGCTGCGGGCGCCACAGAAGTTAGCGCCGTCGAAGACCAGTTCTACGGCGAGCGTGCCGGCAAATTCGCGGATCCTTTCGGCTACGTGTGGAACATCGCCACGGTGAAAGAAGAAATATCCGGCGCGGAAATGCAAAAGCGGATGGACGACATGATGAAAGAAGGCGCCTTCTCGACGGCGCCTCCCGCAGTCAAGCCGATTCCGGAAGGGTTCCACACTTTGACACAATATCTGGCCGTGAACGGCGCCGCCAGGTTGATCGACTTCTTCAAGGAAGCCTTTGGCGCGGTAGAAGCCTTCCGCGTACCCAGGCCCGACGGCCGGTCGATCATGCACGCTCAATTACGCATCGGTGATTCAATTCTTGAATTGGCGGATGCCACGGAAGAATTTGGCGCCAGGGCGGTGGCCAACGTCCTTCATGTCGATGACGTCGACGCGGTCTATCAACGCGCGTTGAAAGCGGGCGCCACTTCTCTCTCCACTCCGCGGGAACAGCCATATGGCGACCGCGAAGCCGGAGTGAAGGATCCTGCTGGAAATCAATGGTATCTGACTGCGATTCGGAAAACGGAACACAGAACCGCGGACACCAGAACGATATTGCCTCACTTGAGCTTGGTGGGTGCGGCGGAATTCGTCGAGTTTACGAAACGGGCTTTTGGCGCCGAGGAAGCATTCATGTTCAAGGCGCCCGACGGCAAGCTCATCCACGCGCGTCTTCGCATCGGCGACTCGATCATTGCTCTCGGCGAAGCTGCCGACGAACGTGCGGCACTTCCAGCGGCTTTGCATATGTACGTGCCGAACGTGGACGCCGTGTATGCAGCGGCCGTGCGAGAAGGTGCCAAGGTGTTGCGCCCGCTGCGCGATGAACCTTACGGCGACCGTGCCGCCAGCCTGCAAGATGCGTTCGGGAACTTGTGGTTCCCTTCCACGCACATCAAGGACGTACAATTCTAGGATAGTCGTCACGTTGCCGGTGCTTGCGTAATTGTGTTGGAGCGCGGGCTCATGAGCAAGACAAACTCACCGGGCGAACCTTTGATCCGAAATATTTCGGACACGGCGCTTTGGGCCGCGGTATATCGCGCGAGAGAGACGGAACGTCCGGACCATCTCTTTAGCGATCCGTTTGCGCGACGTCTGGCAGGCACGCGCGGCGAACAAATCGCCACTTCCTTGCCCTTTAGCGATCGCGCGACGTGGGCCTGGGTAATGCGCACCTATCTGTACGATCAGTTCATCAACGAACAAATCAAACAAGGCGTCGATATGGTCGTCAATCTCGCGGCGGGGCTCGACGCGCGGCCCTACCGCATGACGCTTCCTCCAACACTCAAATGGATTGAAGTCGATCTCGCGGGCATCTTGGACTACAAAGTAGAAATTCTCGGCGCTGAAAAACCGGTATGCCACCTCGAACGGATTCGCTTGGATCTGTCGGACATAAGCGCACGCCGCGAGCTTTTCTCCCAACTGGGACGCAGGTCCGCTAAAACGCTGATTATCACCGAAGGCCTTCTCATCTATCTCACCGCGGATGAAGTGGGAGCTCTCGCTCGCGATCTTGCCAGACCTCCGAGCTTTCAACGCTGGCTCACCGATGTCGCGTCGCCCGGACTTCTCCGCCTGCTACAGAAAAATATGGGGCCGCAGCTCGCGCAGAGTGGCGCTTCGTTCAAGTTCGGCCCCAAGGAAGGGCCAGGCTTTTTTGTTCCTTATGGTTGGACACCTGCCGATGTACGGTCGCCGCTAAAAACAGCCGCGCGGTTGAAGCGACTCTCGTTTGGTATGCGTTTGCTGGCGCTGTTGCCCGCGTCAAACGGTGCGCAAGGCTCGCGTCCGTGGTCCGGCATTTGCATGCTCGCAAAGCAGTAGGCGCGATCAGCTCGTTGGTTTTCGCGTAGGAATTATCGCAAGAAGGGGTTGTGCGCGCGCTCGGCGCCGATCGTGGTATTGGCGCCGTGGCCGGGAGTGACCAGCGTTTCGTCCGGCAGCGTGAGCAGTTTGTCGTGGATGGATTTCAGAATGTCTTTGAACGAGCCGCCCCACAGGTCAGTTCGCCCGATGCTGCCCTGAAAAAGTGTGTCGCCCGCAATTAGTCGCGATGTTTCGCTCGCCGCGTCGTGTGGCGCTTGCTTTGTCGACGGGTGCACATGCGCGTGTCCAGGTGCGTCATGCTGTTCGCTCGATGCGGATGAATCAGCGTTAGCGCCTGTTCCGCGTTCGACCACTAGGCTAATGCTTCCCGGCGTGTGACCGGGCGTGTGCAGCACGCGCGCGGTAAAGCCGCCCCAACGCAGCGTGTCGCCTTCTTTCACGAAATCCTGAATGCGCATCGTTTCGGGAGTCGCAACACCGAGCCAATTCGCTTGCATCTCAAGGTTGCTATACAGCTCCAAATCGTCTTTGTGGATCAAAACTGGCGCACCAGTCGCAGCGTGCAGTCCAGCAAGCCCGCCTACATGATCGATGTGGGTATGCGTGCTGACGATTGCGCGCACCTTCAAATCGTGGCGCCGCAAAATCTCCAGCACACGCTCGACTTCGTCGCCGGGGTCCACCACGATCGCTTCGCGTGTGGTGGGATCGCCCAGTATCGAGCAGTTGCATTGCAACATCCCCACCGGAATAATTTTGTGAATCAGTTTTTCCGCCATCTCAGCTCAAGTATACCAGCGCCGTCCGCATATAACGTCGAACTTGACGCGACCTCAATTTGTGATCTCTGAAAGCGGGGCTCTCAACCGCAACGGCAAGATGCCGGGCTGAAGGCCCCGGCGCTACATTTAAACCCAAGGTGAGGCGATCTCGATCGCTTGCCTCGCATTTCGCGCCGTCGGCGTCCCCGCCGGCTCTTTTGACTTTGCTTTCTTTGCGTCCCGCGGATAGGGACCTACTTTGCTTCGTGTTGCCCGTCTCACCTATTTCCAAGATGACACCGCACGCCTCTTCCCGCATACTTGTTGTGCCCGCCTGACTCGAAAATCATGGAAACTCCACTCATCGCCGAACATCGCGCCGTAAACGCTCAACTAGCCGAGTATCGCGGCAGCGTGCTCCCGGAAAAGTTTTCCGACGCTGACGCCGAATATCGGGCGGCAAAAGAAACCGTCGCGCTGTTCGACACCAACTGGCACGCCACCTTCTCCCTTTCCGGTCCAGACCGCGTCCGCTACCTGAACGCAATCGTTTCGAACGACATCAAGTCCGTCGGCGAAGCCTACGGCACTCGCGCGCTGCTGCTCAATCCGCAAGGCCACATCCTCGCTGAACTCGAAGTCTATGCGCTCGCTGAAAAATTGCTCGTACGCACACACGCTTCCGTGCGCCAACGT
>DATNLC010000070.1:0-2531 GCA_035603075.1 Candidatus Acidiferrales bacterium
GCATCCTGCGGCCGCGGCGCGGCGGGTATGGCGGCCGCAACGGCGACTTCAGGTTCGCTCTTCTTGATGTCCTTGAGGTCGGCAATGGCGCGTAGCAGTTTGCGGCGGTGTCCGAGCAAGACGCCGAGCTTTTCTAGATCTTGATCTGTGAGATCGGGGAGGACGCTGAAGTCAATTGCATTCTCGGCAAAGCGCTCTGCATACTCGGACATGCCGAGCGTTTTGAGCCAGTCCGCAATCTGTTGCATCGCGGCCCCGCCTCCGGCGGAGTAATCTTGGCCTGACCGAACTTCTGGTCCAAACCGACAGACAGGTTTTCCGAGAAACTCCTGGCATGTTACAACGCTGGACTAAACAGGCCAAGGAGTGCCCCCGGCGCTGCTGCTTTGCACCGAAGTCTCGCCGCCAACGGTCGAGTTGGGTCGATGCTGTTTAAAAAGTAGGTCTTTCGATTGGCGTTATGCTGTTGGGTGGTTTTGAACCGGCTGAGTTGAGCCGGGCCGTTCGATTTTGCAGCCGCGTGATTGGCGGCGACCTCAACGCGGACGCTAGTGGCGCAATGGTGAGCGTCTCAGGCTAACAATGCACGCTGCCGGGCGGGTGGTGGCCCGAGGATTCGGAGCGCTAAGGTCTTGAGGTTCTGTACGGTGGCGGCGAGAAGGAACTCATCGCGGGCGCCGGAAAGACCTCGCAGCCGCATGCGCTCGAAGCCGTGGTGAATCTTCAAGTGGGCAAAGCGCATCTCGACGCGTTTGCGCTGGTCGCGCGACATGAGGAATGCTTTTGTTCGCATCAGCCGGCGTGTCACGTCGCGGGCATATTCATGAACATCGCGGGGAATTTGTCGTGATGGCCCATTGGGACAGCACTGCATCTTGAGTGCACAGACTTCGCAATCGAACTTGGAGGCGCGATAGCGAAGCGTATTGCCGTCGTGCACGGTACCGGTGGTGTGTAGCAACTTGTCGTTCGGGCAGACGTAAACACCTCGTCGCCGGTCCCAGCGAAAGTCACTGCGCGAGAATGTGCCGTCGTCGCGCTCGCTGGCATCGCGGACCGGGATGTGCGGTACAATCCTGCGGCCAACCAGCCAGCCCAGGAAGCGGCCAGTCCCATAAGCAGTGTCGGCCGCAAGCCGCTTCGGCTTCAGGCCGAAGCGCCGCTCGGTGCGCTCAAGCATCGTCTTTGTTGACTCAACCTCGTCATATGTACGCGCCGGCGTTGGTTCAACGTCAACAATGATCGCGTTCGCGATGTCGATGAGATAATTGAGCCCATAGCCGAACTGCACTCGCTTGTTGGCCTTGGCCGTCCAGGCCGAGCAGGGATCGCTCGGTGATATCAGCTTCGGCGGCTTGCGATCGGCATTGGGTTGCGCATCGACATCAAGCCCAGCGAGATACTCCTTGACTGCGCGGCTCTGGCGGCCGGGCTCGGCCCAGGCGATCTCGTCCGGCGCCTTGCCGTGATAGCGGCTGGCATTGGCCTCGAGAACGCTTGCATCGACGGCAAACCCCTCACCCTTAACCAGGCCGGCATCCATGCATGCCCGAACCACAGCCTCGAAGACCTGGCGCAAAATATCGCTGTCACGGAAGCGACCGTGGCGATTGACCGAAAACGTCGAGTGATCGGGCACCTTGTCGTCGAGATCGAGCCGGCAAAACCATCGGTACGCAAGGTGAAGTTCGAGCTCTTCGCACAGCCGCCTCTCGAAGCGGATACCGTAGCAGTAGCCGACAATCAGCATCCGGATCATAAGCTCGGGATCAATCGAAGGCCGGCCAATGTCGCTATAGAAGGGCGCCAGCTTCTCGCGAAGCTCAACCAGTATCCGTGTCACCACCGGATTGATCCGGCGCAACAGATGGCCCGCCGGAATGCGCCGTTCGAGATTGAACAGGTAAAACAACTGGCTCTGATCGCCCGCCTGCCGACCCATCATGGCAAACCTCCGTCGCACAATGCCTCCGGCCGACGGAATCACTGTTCGCCGAAAATCACGAGCCCTTTTTCAACAGCATCGGTCAATCGCCGCCGAAACCCGACATTGGCGCGACGTCTGCTTATCACTCGAACTCGGACATGACGTTGCTGGCGCCTGGCCGAGCAAACGCGGCGCCTGCTATACCGCGATCGCAGTCGTAGTCTTCGGAAAATGAGGGTTCGACCGACGCACGCGCTCGCCCGACCGACAAGCATCATCGTATCTGGGAAAATCGGTCCGTCGAATCGTTTTATGATGACAGAATCGGCCGTCGCTTCTCACGATGCAGAAACAGACCGCTAGGATTGGACGCGGCCCCATAAGTTGCGCTGTCGGATTGGAGACTAGTAGCGCATTGAACAGTCCAAATTGGAGGGAAGTATCATGAGCGGTCCAAAAACGTACAATGGAAGTTGCTTCTGTGGCGCGGTCGAGTTCACGGTGACCGGTGAGCCCGCGAGCATGGGCTATTGTCATTGCAGTTCGTGCCGCCATTGGTCGGCTGGCCCCGTCAACGCCTTTACCTTGTGGCAGCCAGAAAGCG
>DATNLC010000093.1:0-57425 GCA_035603075.1 Candidatus Acidiferrales bacterium
CTTCTCTTCCGTCTCTCCCGTCAGCGTGTCCACCCAACAAATCTGTTGCCAACCGGGATGGTAATCACATCCTATAATCATCATTGAAGGCTCCTTCCTTACCGACTGCTTCGGTCCTCCAACCCAAAGCATACTCGGCTACCGATCGAGCCTTCGTTCTCATCCAATCAACCCTTTGCGTTTTTCTTTTCCGCAAAGGGTGCGGGTTTAGATCCAATACTTGCAAGACCTCCGCCGCAATCGGAGCTCGCGATTTTTCTTGCGTCCTTTACCCCGGCAGCAATTGATTTTCACCCCTGAGATTGTAAGGACAGTTCACCGTTTCGTGGAGCGCGCTCTTGAATCTTCGCCTCGAACTTCTACGTTAGATCGTTCCCAAAATTAGAGCACAAAGCCCAAAGCACGTGTATGCTCACAGCGTCCAAGTCCTTGAATTTCGTCCAACGACATGCTACGTTTTTTCGTGTTCATTACTGAAAAACTTGGCGAAGGGCAGCTGAAGCAAAATGGCGACGCGTCCGTCTTCCTCGCGACCGCTCCCGGATTGGACGACGCCAAGTTCCCCGTCTCACTCAGCTCCTTCCTTGCTTACCCTGACGACGGAAGAGAACGACGACCGGCCAATCGCGCGTTTTCGAGCCTCGAACCTCGGCCCGTCCGCACTCCGACGATTCTCAGCCCGCTCGCCGACAGCGCCGGGCAACTGAACGCTTCGCCCACCAGCTCGCGCTCTCTCCCGCATATTTGTTACCAGAATTTCCGCCCGCTAGCGCCATTTCTACCCGGCACAGCCCAATATGTGGAAAACGACGTAACTTACTCAAAACAAACCACCGCGACATTTCTAACCGGGGCCACAACAGCTTGTCAGCCGAACCAACGATCTTCGAGAATCGCGCAGTCCACGGCTCTCGCGTCCCCCAGTATTACGGCGGAGCCTTCCGCCGCTGCAAGACCCTCTCTTGTCACTCGCCACCTGTCACCAACCGCCCCATTTCTAACCGGTTCTGCATCACAAACAGAATTGCCTGTAACTCACTCAAAACAAACGACCGCCCCAATTCTAACCGGGGCCAGAACAGCGATTAGCGATTCAGCCGTTCAGCTCCCAATCGACCCACCCCAAGAGGACAAATGCCCCCACAGAAAATGAACTCTGACGCACCTGCTGGCGCCTCAGCAAACCAAGCCGAAAGCACCGGGTTCGTTTATATTGCGGCTGCATTCGCTGCCCTCGGCGGCCTGCTCTTTGGCTACGACACCGGAGTGATTTCCGGAGCGCTGATCTTCATTCAAAAGAGCTTTTCGCTCTCCGTGTTTCACCAGGAGTTGGTAGTCAGCGTCGTCTTGGTGGGAGCAGCCGTAGCTTCACTTACCGGCGGTCGCCTTGCGGATCTAATCGGCCGACGAATGAATCTGGCGCTCACCTCGCTGATTTTTATCTTGGGCGCGATTATCTGTGCCGCTGCCGGATCGGAAATGGCGCTTATCGTCGGACGCACCATCGTCGGCATCGGCATCGGCCTCGCCAGCGCCACCGTTCCCCTCTACATTTCGGAAGTATCCCCAGCAAAAGCGCGCGGCTGGCAAGTCTCTCTCTTTCAACTGGCCATCACCATCGGCATCCTCGCCGCCTATCTCGTCGATTATGCCTTCTCCGAATCGGAGCAATGGCGATGGATGCTCGGCCTGGCCGTTATTCCCGGCGCCATCCTAGGACTGGGAACTTTGTACTTGCCGGAAACGCCGCGTTGGCTGGTTAAAAATGGACAAGGCGAAAAAGCTCTAGGCGTGTTGAAAAAAATTCGCGGAACGCAAAGTGTCGAGCAGGAATACGGCGAAATTCAGACAGCCGCTTCGCAATCGGAAGAACGCGGGCGGTGGTCAGACCTCTTGAAGGCTTCGATTCGTCCCGCGCTGATCGTCGGAATCGGCCTCGCCATATTTCAACAAGTCACCGGAATCAATACGGTGATTTACTACGCTCCACAAATTATTCGTTCCGCGGGAATCTCTTCCGCCTCGGGCGCGATTCTGGCCACCGCTGGAATCGGCCTCGTCAACGTCATCATGACTCTCGTTGCGATGTGGTTGATCGATCGCGTCGGACGGCGCGTATTGCTGCTCACTGGAATTGCAGGAATGGCTGTAACTCTTGGCGTCCTCGGTTTCATTTTCCGCGCTTCCGCTTCGTCCCATGACGCCGCCTTCGGCCAACTCGCGGTCATCACCCTGATGGCATACGTATCTTTTTTCGCCATAAGCCTCGGCCCGATTTTCTGGCTGCTCATTTCCGAAATCTACCCGCTGAAAGTGAGAGGCTCGGCTGAAGGAACTGCCGCTTCCTCGAACTGGGTCGCGAACTTCGTAGTCTCACTCACGTTCCTCACGCTCATTGAGAAGTTCGGCCCCACCCGGACTTTCTGGCTCTACGGCGTGCTCGCAATTGCAGCATGGATCTTCTCCTACAAGCTGGTGCCCGAAACCAAAGGCCGCACCCTCGAAGAAATCGAAGCTTTCTGGCACCGAAGTAAAACCAACGCATAAATGGACCCGAAAATAAGAATATGCACCCTCGAGCGAGGCTCGCAGAGTAAGTATGCGCGAGTGGTATGCACACTAAGCATATTCGTCGCTGCGTCTTTCTGCTTGGCTGCGGGCCGCATCGAACCTGATCTTAAATCTCTATATAACACGCATCATTGGTTCGAACTCCGCGACGCGGTACAGCCCGGAAAAGCCCCAATATTCTACCGAGGAGCCGTTGAGGCCATTTTCAACCAACCGAAAGCGGCGGAACAGGATCTCCAGCGTGCGATCAGCGATTCGGCGAACACTCTCGACGCGTATGAAGCTCAAAGCCTGCTTGTCGGCATGTCTTTGAGAACCGGCGAGTACCGCGAAGCGCTGGCGCAGGTTGAACTGATGATCGGAGATAGGCCCGATGCGAAAGAGTTGCGAAATGTACTCTCGCTGTTCCAAGTCCTGAGCCGGACTCCCGATCAGAGCGTCGTTCAGAAACAGCCTTCGACCCTGCAAATGCACATCGAAGATGGCAGCATGTTTCTGCCCATCACGATCGATGGTGGCGCCGCTACTTATGCCTTTGACACCGACGCTACGCTCTCGCTTCTCAGCGAATCGGAAGCCAAGCGCCTGGGCCTCGTCGTTCTCGACGTCGACACCAAGATAGAAGGCATGAGCGGATCAGGCGTAGCCGCGCGCATCGCCGTCGCAAACAATCTCTTTCTGGGTAACGTGCATCTGGCGCAAGTTGCATTCTACGTTCTATCTGACAAGCAACCGCCCTTCAACGACCTGCCTGTCGGGAGTCGCGGCATTCTTGGCATACCGGTGATTTTGGCTTTGCAGACTCTGCGTTGGAATCCTAAGGGCGGGACTTTCGAGTGCGGGTTCCCTGCCAAGCCCGAAGACATTCGCCACGCAAATGTTGCCTTCGACGACGCGTCTCCGGTTACCCAGGTTTTCATTCAGCGCAGGCCGCTTGAATTCAGTCTCGACACAGGCGCGCAACAAACCGATCTATATCCGGCTTTCGCCAAGGAATTTGCGAATTTCGTAGGCGATTACGGAAAAAAGGAAACGCACAAACTCACCGGCATTGAAGGCAGCGCCACATTCGAATCCGCAGTCTTACCCTCCGTTACGATTCAAGTCGGCGGCCACGACGTAGTTCTGAATCCCGTCCGCGTGTATTTGGAAGACCACAACAGCACAAGCCAGTGGTACTTCGGCAACCTGGGCATGGACCTCTTGAATCAGGCGCACAGCGTCACCCTCGACTTCCAGGCCATGACCCTCACGTTGGAGTAGAAACTTATTTGCTTATGAATTTTCAGATGGAATTGAGGCCTCGACGGCCGGCAAATAAATTTTCGAGCGGGCGCGGCGCGAGTCTAGCGCGAAGGCGGCTTGGGAGTTTCAGCGGTGGGTGCTGGGTTCGCAGGACTGGCAGCGGGGCTCGGCGGGCTAGCGGGCGGCGGATATTGCAGCGCCAGATAAGCGCGGTTGAAGGCTGAGTGCTGCGTTCCGGGCGCTATCACCACCGCTTGAACGGTGTAGCGTCCGCCCTGCAGCTTCGCCAGAGGCAAGCTGATCCGGAACGACGCGGTGTACTTCTTCGCATCGACCGCCGCCGGTGCCAGCAGCGGCGTAGCATTCACTTGCAGTCCATTCCGGAAAAAGATCAATCCCGCGCGGAGAGAGTTCCCGTCAAACGCCTCTTTGTTTTCGCCTTTCTCCGGAAAATACGCCTGAAAGAAAACGTACAGCGTCTGGCTCTGCGTGAACAGCCGCGTCACGCTCGGCACTATCGTCTCTCCGCCAACTTCGAGCGGCGAGCTTGCCAGCTTGGCGCGCACCCCCTGGGCCTTTGTCTGGACCTCCGATGACTTCTGAACCGGAACAAGCTGGCTGGAAAGGAGCATGGAGCTCAGTGTCATCTTCCCCGCCTGCGCCGGCGCGACAACTAGGTTTTCTTCGAACATACCTATCTTTCCCGACTCATTTTCCCGCGCCACAAATTTCAGTTTGTAATTCCCCGGCGCAAGCACCACGCCGCCCTGATAGAGTAGATTCTTCTGGTTGATTTGCTGGAACCGCTCGGGGTCCAGGTTCACCAGAGTGGTGTCGCGTAGTTGGGCGACCGACTGCCCGGAAGGCACCGCGCGAACGTCGACGGCAAAATCAAATTCCGCCTGCCGCTTCCCATGCTTCTCAGCCCAATCGAGAGCGCTCGCGGAAATCTTGGCCGCAATGGGGACGTAGGTCTGCTGCTCGCTCAACCGAAACATCCCCGTCTCCACCGCGACGGGAAGCTCGACGACGGGATTGTCCGAATTGACCGCATCAGCCAACTGTTGGTTGCGATCCTCTTTTTCCAGATGCTGGAAATCGCGTGGCGCATAGTAGCCATCGCGATAACGGATGTGCGCGCCCGGCACGTTGATCTTCACATGGATCGCCCGCCAGCGGCCGTCACGTTTCACATCGCCCCCCAGACGGTAGCCGATCAGGTAGTACCCTGTGTTGTCCTGCTGAATCTTCGGGAAGGCCTCGCTGAGATCCCCCAAATCAAAGAAGGCTTTTCCGCCGGTATCGGTGGACAGGGTGGCGAGCGTGTCGCGCGAATCTTCGCGTTGATCGGTCTGGTGAAATACGGACGCGCCGGTAAACATGGAAGTTCCAGTCGCAGCGTTCGTAGTGGTATCGCCACCCGGTGGGGTCGCAAGCAGGCCACGCGAATCGATGGAATAGATCGAAACGTCCGCTCGATTCGCGGCGTCGGTAGCGGCCCGAAGTTGCGTGCGGTTTTCTTCGCCGGTCTGAGTGATGCCGCCGGTGAATTCCACGAGGGCCTTTCTTCCAGGGATTCCGGCTAGAACATTTGCGAGGCCTTCGACGGCAGCGAGCTTCTGATCGGTATTGAAGACGTTAAACTCGGTCTCATCAGGGGTGAACGCCGCTCCGGTATATTCCTGGACGTCATATTCGCCGTTCTGTGCTGCGGCGTAGAGTGGATTAGCGAGATCATTGGAGCTGTTAGCTGTCAATTGCGCGATGGCCTTGTCAATGATCGCGTGGTCGTTGGTGAAATTCGCAAGGACATTGAGCCTGGTGGAAAAAGCGACGACGGCTACGACATCCGCTTTAGTCATCTGCTGCTTGACGAATTTCTGGGCCGCGTCATGCGCACGGATCAAATCGTCGGTCTGCATGGATGTTATGTCGAAGAAAAGAACGATCAGGCGGCGATCGCGCAGTTGATCGCTGACCGCTTCCTCAGAGGGCGCGTTCGGCCCTTCGTTATCCACCGGCACGACGATGGGTTTGGCGTCGTCCGCTGCGGCAGCTTCGATGCTTTCGATGTCCGCGTAAGAGAAAGTCGAAATCGACTGCGGCTTGCTATTGTCAGTGACAACGAATTGGTCCGCACGCAATCCCTTGATGGGCTTGCCGGACTTGTCCGTCACCTCCACATCGATGCGCACCAGGTCCGACGATGTACGCAGCACAGAAGCCGGATTCTGCTTGGAGGACTGCGGCGAAGAAGGCGGTGAAGCCGGCATCGGGATAGCGACAGGCGCAGACTGATTCGACGGAGGTTGCGCGGGCGCAGACGGATTAGCAGATTGTTGCGGCGATTGTGCGAGTGCTAATCCTGCGACGAGGAGCGCCACAAGCAAAGGAAACGCGATTGTGCGAGCGTTTTTCATCAGAAGTTATACCGGATCATAACATCCATCGTGCGCATGGAGCCTGCGCTGGTCACGCGACCAAACGACGACGAGCCCAGCGTCGCGGCGAGTCCCGAAAAACTGGGCGTGTTGGAAAGATTTTGGACTTCCGCGCGCACGTCGAAGTGATGCCGCTCCTGCGGCCCGAACCGGAAGGATTTCGCCAACGACGCGTTCCAACTGAATTTGCAAGGCCCCTCAATGGAGCCGCGGTGTTCATCTCCGTAAGTCGTCGGAGCTGGGGTGGCAAATGCTGCGGTATTGAAAAAATTAAGCGGCGCCCCGCCGCAAACACTCACGTTCGGATTGCCGACCTGATCTGCGCGAAGGGAAAAACTTGCTCCCGTTCCGTTATCAGACGCAGTGCCACCGAGGTAAGCCGTAACCGGCGTTCCTGTTTGCCAAGTTACGATATTTTGCAGTCGCCAATTTCCGAAGGCGTGGAGGGCCCATCCACGATTGAACCGGCGATGATGCTCGCCGAAGGGCAGCTCGTATAAGGAAAGAAGACGAGCTTGATGGCGGACGTCAAAAGACGAGAGTCCGCGCTCTGCCGCAAAATTGCCGTCTTGCTGAACCACGATCGGGGTGGTACCGCCAATCGTGCTGGCGTCATCGAGCGATTTCGCAAAGGTATAAAAGAACTGCACCGAAACGCCTTTCGTGAACCGGTGAACCAAGCGCACCTGGAGAGCGTTATAGATTGAGTTAGCGCCGGATTGATCGAAATAGAAGCTATTGGCGTTCGGAATTTGCAGGGCGTTCTGCGTGTTCAACGGACTGGTGCCCAGAGGAGCACGGTTTGGCGCGCGGAGGAAATCCAAATTCGTTCCCTTCGTGCCGGTGTAGGTCAAATCCAAAATCCAATTCTGAGTGAACGATGTTTCCGTGCCAAGGGTCCAAATCTGCGCATTTCCATTCTTGTAGAATGGATTCACGCCTCCCTTGTTGGAGATGATGCTGGAGGTTGGGAAACCATTTTGAAGCGTGAGCACCTGAGTGCCTGAGGTTATGAGGTTTTCCGAGGTGGCAAAGGGCGGCTCGTACGCGAGATATTGTTGAGCCAGAGTATTGTATATCGCTTCGTTGTAGAAAATCGAATACCCGCCGCGAACGACTGTCTTAGGCTTGATAATTTTCGGGACCCAGGCGAATCCAATGCGCGGCGCCCAATTACCGTAGTCACCGTGGACCAGGGCTTGTGGATAGCGGCCGTTGAACGTTCCGAGTCCGCCGGGTGTGACCACATCCACTTGCGTGGCAGTGGAATTCAGGTCGAGATTGGCGATCTGGTTGTTCTCTTCCACCGGCGGCGTGGCAGCTTCGTAGCGAAGGCCGAAAAGAAGAGTGAGTTGCTTGTTCACCCGAAAGTCATCCTGCGCGTAGGTAATAAAATCCCAGCTGCGCAGATAGATGTTGGGACCAAACTGTACCGTGGTGCTGTAAGGCAGCCCCAAGAGAAAATCGGCAATTTCATAGAAAGGCTCGGTCTGAGGGGTAGGTGGAACAGGCTGGCCCGCGGAATTCAACTGCGAGGTCATCACCCCAGTGAAATTGAATTGGCCTCTCGGCTGAGGATTGGATTCGGAATTGAGCTGGATGCGGCGGACCTCGCCGCCGAACGTCATAGTGTGTTTCCCGTGAACCCATTTCAAACTGTCGCCCAAACGGAACGTCTGGTTGCGGACGAGCGAGGGCAGAGGATCGTTCAAGCCCGAAAGACTGGTGAAATTAATCGCGGGAATGCCGAAGGTGAGCGGATTGGTGGAAACACCGGTGATTCCAAGATCTCCGGTGACATCGTTCTTGAACGAATTATCGCTGAGTATCTGCGTGCGGCTCCGGCTCCAGTTCAGCTGGGTGTTTTCCACCAGGTGCGGGCTCCAGTTGTGCGAAAGCCCCAGTGTCACGGACTGGTTCAAACTTGATTGTGTGCCGGCCGTATCGGGAAAATTGCCGAAGGTGTTCTGGCGCTGAGAGTTCAAGTTGTACGTGCCATTCAGACTGAATTTGGAATTGATGGTATGGATTACGTGGACGTTCAAAATGTCGTTGTTTATCGGGACAGTGGTCTGCAACAGAAAGTTTTGCACCGAGCCGGGGAGATTCGGCATAGGGTAAAAGGCGAGAAGTCCCGCTGCAGCAGTGTTGATCGTTGGAATTTGGCATCCGTTGCCAATAGGAGTGCGTGGTCCGGTGAAATTCGAAAATGGATCGAAGATCGTAACTCCGAGGCCGCAGAAATCTCCGGCGCGTTCAGCTGCCGTAGGCACGGTGGAATAAGTGTCAAGCGCGCTGGATTGAATTTCGTGCTGATAGTTGATGAAGAAATAGGTGCGATCGCTTCCGTTATAGATGTGAGGGATTTTCAACGGCCCGCCGAGATTGCCGCCAAAACGCTCGTCGTAAAAACTGGGCTTAGGAACCTGGTTTCCCGTAATCGAATAGGGCTTGGCATCCAGCGCGGAATTCGAATAGCGATCGTAAAAACTAAATCGAACACGATTTACCGTTTGACGGCCCAACCTTCCGCGCCCGCCGAACATTCCTCCTCCACCACCGCTGCCCCCCGGACCACCCGGGCCTCCGGGCCCACCGGGACCCCCAGCGCCGCCTTGACCGAAAAGCTGCCCCCCACCGCGGCCACCAGGACCGCCGCGTCCGCCTTGGTCGCCAGGAGTGCCGGGTACTATTCCGCCTAGGCCCGACCCTCCGGGGCCGCCGGAGGTGAGGCTCTGGCCTACAGTCCCTTGCAGTAAAAAAGAATCGGACGTTGCATTGGAATTGTTGCCGGCCGAGAGCGCGAGTTCCCCTTGCGCTCCCTCGTTCGCCTGGCCGTTGCTTTCCGGCGCTTGCGGATTTGTGCCTTCACCTGTCAGTTCGGTTTGTTCGAAACCGCCTCCGGCCAAACCTGCGTTAATCGCATTGGACACTCCCGCAGGGACCTGCCCTCTTCCTCCCGCTCCTCTTCCGCCGCGAGTCGCGTTCGAGCCCGAGGAATTCTCGGAATTCGCAGGGGCATTCTGCCCACGCCCCTGCGCGTTTGCGGGAGGACTCGGCTTGCTCGAAGGCGGCGCTCCAGGGGCTGTCGAGAGCTCGGCGAGAGTTGCGACGTGGAGCACGACAGGGATTGGGCCGGGCGGAACGATTGGAACTTCCACAACGAGTGATGATTGGACGAAGCCGAGCTGACTCGCCTCTATTCGGTAATGACCGTCAGATATCTGAGGAAATTCAAACTTGCCGGACTGATCGGTCCAGCTCATCCACACTTTGTTTGTCGCGGTGTCAATCAACCGCACTGTAGCGCCCGGAACCGGAGTGCTTTCAGACGTCCGAACGATTCCGGTTACTAATGACGCCGGGTTTGTAGGTTGCTGGCCTGAACTTGGATAGGCCACGAGCAGCGAATATATTAAAAGCATCAACGGTTGTGCCGAGGGCAAACGACGACTCAAATTTCGACGAACAAATGACTTCATGCGGCTTGCCTTAGCACCTGGATACTGGATATTTGATTCACCAAAAGAGTTTCCCGTGGCACACTCGGTCGAATCCTATCTCTGCCGAGCCTCATAGAATGCAGCTGCCATGAGTATGAATGATTCACTTTTCAGGACGCAACAGTTCCAGAAATCCGGGCAGAGCATCCCGGTTCATCGCTCGTGAATCCAATGTGGGACAGGCCAAAAAGATGGAACTTCGCAGACGTGAAAACGGAATTCCCAACAGAGGGACTAGAAGGTCGAAGTGCGGCTAGCTTTCAATTCCCCAAGTCAGTCTCGCAGCCTCAGATAACTTCATGTTCAGAACGAAACGAGCACATATGATCGCGTCCGGATTCCTTTGCGGTCCTTCGATACGTAAATCACGGAGCGGAACGAAACTGTGGCTGCTGGTCCCGGTAGCGCTTCTCTCGTTGAGTGGCGCACCGCTGCGAAGCCGGCAACAGCAAGGGCCGGCCATCTCGGTGGACGTGAAGATGGTAAGCATGCTCGCGGCGGTTCGCGACAAACACGGGCATCTCGTCAACAGCTTGAACAAAGATGATTTCGTTGTGGAGCAGGACGGCCATCCGCAAACGATTACTTATTTTGCGCAGGAATCCAATCTTCCGCTGACGCTGGGTCTGCTAGTGGACACGAGCATGAGCCAGAGGCGTGTGCTGGATCAGGAACGCAACGCGAGCCACGCCTTTCTCGATCATGTGCTGCGCGAAGACAAGGACAAGGCTTTCGTGATTCATTTCGACTACGAAGTAGAACTACTGCAGGACCTGACTTCTTCTCGTCAGAAGTTGGAAGCGTCCCTCGACGAGTTGGGTGAGCCGGAATTTGCGCAGACGCGCGGAGGTGGTTCGAGTGGCGGCGGGAGAGGCGGATCCGGCAGGGGCGGCGGTGGCACGCTTCTGTACGACGCGGTTTATCTTGCGTCCAATGAACTGATGAAAAAACAACAGGGGCGTAAAGCACTCATTATTCTTTCTGATGGAGTGGACCGTGGCAGCAAAGAGAGTTTGCAAAACTCCATCGAAACTGCGCAGCGCGCGGATACGCTTGTTTACTCCATTCTATTTGCCGATAAAGAAGGATATGGAAACACCGGAGGTTACGGCGGAGGGCGCGGGGGTGGCGGAGGAATGGGAGGCGGCGGGCACCGTCGATACCCGCAGGAGTCTCGTCCAGACGGGAAAAAGGTTCTAGAACAGATATCCAGAGAAACGGGCGGACGTTTTTTTGAGGTTTCTAAAAAACAGAGTATCGATGAGATTTACACTGCCCTGGATGAAGAACTGCGCAATCAGTATGGTCTAGGCTATGTGCCGGATAAAGCCGACATCGCTCCGGGCTATCACAAGATTCATCTCACAGTGAAGCAGAAGGACCTCCTCGTGCAGACGAGAGAGGGATATTACGCTGACCGTTAATTCCGCAGGCTCTCTTGTTGAAAACTCCTCTGTGTCGTAATCGCCCCACTTGGCGCATGGAGTTCGCTCAGCCTACGATGTTCCTCGAAGTTCAATTTGTCTGGAACGGCCGCATTCGTCGCGCTTACATCTCCAAAAATTTATGGCAGCGGGGGCAGCCCGAGTTGCGCGAGGATTTCCCGGAAGCGAGGTTCGTCGTGGAGGGTGGAGAGGCTCGGGTCAATCCTCAGTTGGGTAAGAACGGTGTCACGTTTTAGATAAGCATTTTGCAAATCGTCCAGCGCTTGTTTCTTATTCCCGAGCAGCGCGGATGTCTGCGCCAGGTCGTACGCTCGTTCCTGGCCTTCGGCATACTGACCTTGCTGTTCTTTTAGGATTGCAAGTAACATGCCGCGCGAACCGCCGCCGGCAAAGCCTTTCTCTCCCGCGTTGACGATGGAAAGGCGATGGTCATCCTGCAGCAGCATCGCGGATTTTCTGGACTCCGCCAGATACTGCTGCCAATTTCCTTGCGAAAGATATATGAGCGCCAAATAATTATGAGGGGAAAGAAAGTCGGGTTCGCTGGCTTCCAATTGCTTCAACAGGGCCACGGCCTGGCCGGTGTCGCCGCCATAAAACAGGATCAGGCCTTTATCCGCGAGTATCGACTTAGACCCCGGATCCAGCTTCTGCGCCTTTTCAATTTCCTCGAGCGATTCCCGGAAGCGGCCCAAATGCAGCAAAAACGTGGCGTACCAATGGTGCGCGCGCACGGAGTTGGGATCCAATTCGAGCGCGCGTTTGAACTCACTTTGTGCGGCGGCAGCATCCCAAGACCAGTAAAAGTCCACGAAAGCTAGCGAGCTGTGCGCCCCTGACAATGAATCATCGAGAGCAATGGCGCGTTTGGCGGCAGCGGTCGCTCGGGGATACGCTTCGCTCGGCGGCATCACAGAATATTCACGCAAGAGGTTGTAACTGTCGGCCATCCCCACGTACGGTTCCGCGTACTGCGGATCGCGCACGACGGCCTGTGTGAAATAATCTACAGCTTGATTGAGAGACTCCGGAGTTCGCTTATTAAAATAAAAGATTCCTTTTAGATAAAGCTGTTCGGCCTCTGGGTCGATCGGGTGCGGACGCGAAACTGCGGCCTCTCTGCGCGCCGCGCGAGCGGACCAACCGCGATGTGTGATTGCAACCGCCGCGAGGCCCGCCAGGATTACCAGCGCGAAAGCGAAATATCGAAACTCGCGCAGACGTTCAAAAAACGACGGAGGGCGGCGACCGCTTTCCCCGCTTCGGCGTTCTCCAACGCGGCGGTCGCTTGATAGGGGGTCGGATGACAGAGAATCGGGCGAAATAGGCTCAGGGAAGACCTCGGCGTCCAACTCTGTCCCCTCTACCGGGGAGTCGGAAGGATTGGCGTCACTCTCGGTTTCAACCGTATAATTTTTACCTTTTAACCACTCAGCGAGCTCGTCCGTATTGGCATAGACATTCGCGCGTCCGGCTCCCGGAACACGGTGGACGGGAAGACCGCGAGTCAGTTCCCACCGCTTTACCGTGCGCTCGTCGCGGCCGAAGAAAGCGCCGATCTCTTTCCATGTATCGAGCCGCCGATTGGGGCTTGGAGTGCTTTCCGAAGGGCTCATATCCCTATTTGTCCCGATTTGTCCTTAATTGCCGTTTGAACTGCGAGCTGGATTGCCGGATTATACCTTGTTCATAGCGTAACGTTCATCATCTTGATTTTTCCCAAGCTTGCCGGACGTCGGGGGGACGAACGGTGCCACGCAATACCACTCCATCGAGCAGGAGTTAGCTCGATGGGGTGTGCGCGGGGCGCGGCCACCCTGGACGTACCGACACCAAGTTCATCCGTCCAGGGCGAAGTCCAGCTAATCTACGATTGCGCCAGCGGGGTAGGAGTTGCCTTGCGTTCGGTGCTATCGGCCATGAGTGCCCGGTTAGTCCTCGCCAGCCCTGTCTTCCTGGCCGGAACGGGGTCGTTGGCATCCTCAGTTGCCTACAGACTGCGACCATGTCTAAGCTGCTTGGCCCGGTTTAGTAGGAATCATTAGCACTGCCACTGAAGCACTTGCCAAACACAAACCTGCACAGATGAACATTACGACTCGGAATCCAAAGACGAACGCCTGTGAAATTGATGCTCGCAGGAACGCTGTAGTATCGCCATTCAATCCGGAGGGCAAGTCAAGGCCAGCGAGCTTGATCTCGTTGGATCGAACGTACTCAAGAATGCCGTGCGGAAGTATTGCACCCACAAGACTCCGATTCAGGCTAAAACTGAATAATTTCACCAACGTGACCCCGAGGACCGCGACGGCAAGTACACTTGCCACTCGGGCGACTGCGTTGTTGATGCCCGAAGCCGTGCCGGCACGACTCTGGTCTACCGAACTCATAACCACCGTGGTGAGCGGGGCCACGCTAATCGCCATTCCGAGGCCGAGAACAATGAACGCCGGGAAAAACCCTTTCCAGTAACTAGCTCCCACACCCGGTACGGCGGAGAGAATGAAGCCTGCTGCCGCGATCAACGGTCCGATGACTAGTGGGGTCTTCGGCCCGTAACGCGCGACCAATCCGCCAGACCAGCGCGAGAGAAAAAATATCAGCAGAATTAGCGGGAGCGCGGCGGCACCAGTCGCGGTCGTCGAGTATCCTTGCACCTGGATAAGGTTCATCGGGAACAAGAAAAAAAAGATTCCAAGAGCGGCGTAGAGAAACAGAGTGAGGAGGTTCGCACCGCTAAAACTGGGTGACTCAAACAGCGCGAGCGGAACCATGGGTGCACTTACCCTGGCCTCAACGAACGCGAAGCCAACCAGACAGGCGCAGCCTGCGATCGCGCTTCCGAAAACCAGAGGTTGCTGCCAACCGAGGCTAGTGGACTCGATGAATCCGTAAACCACTCCGCCTAATCCGACCGTTGCCACCAATGCACCCGGCCAATCTACATCTCCAGCAGTCGCGTTGCGGCTTTCGGGAACGTGCCACAGCGAAATTGCGATTACGGCAGCCGCGAGCGGAATGTTTATGAAGAATGCCCAGCGCCAGGAGGCATGCTGAATCAGCCAACCGCCTAGAACCGGTCCCGCCGCCGTGGTGATCGCAGTGAATCCTGACCAAGTACCGATTGCTTGCCCTCGGGACTTCTCGTCAAAACTTGCGCTGATGATTGACAAGCTGCCGGGCACGAGAAAGGCCGCTCCTATACCTTGAACGCTTCGCCCGATCACGAGCTGCTGAATGCTCGAGGCGAGACCACATGCGACGGAAGCGGCCGCAAAAATCCCCACTCCGATCAGGAAAACCAACCGGCGGCCGAACAGGTCGCCGAGCGAGCCTCCGACGAGAATCAAAGCTCCCAGGAACAACCCATAAGATTCGACGACCCACTGTACACCCACGACCGTTGCGTGGAGGCTTGCTTGGAGAGCGGGGAGCGCTACGTTGACCACAGTGCTGTCGATAAAAGCCATGCTGGAACCAAGAATCGTAGCTGCCAGTATCCAACGTCCAGCTTGGGCTGCGCGCGGAGCATCAGCATTGATGGATCGGAGTACGCCTTCGTCACCCGGGGGCTTCATGAGCCTCTCGTTTGCTATTTACTTTTTCCCGCGCTGGTAGACGGCTGGCTCAGCGCAGTCATTGCCGCCAGCGAGTCCATGTAGTCCCGCCAATACACGATCTTGCGGTCTTCGATAGTAACCACCGAGATGAATCGATTGTCGTAGGAGGCGCCGGTCGCAACCACCTTGCCGTGAACCTCATATTCAATGATCACGACACGCAGGTCCTGCGACCGGTGAGTGACGAGCGCGTCCGCACCATACAGGACGATGCCCTTGCCGTAGCCTGCGTAGAGCGCCATGAGCGCCTTACGACCCTTCACCGTTTGGGGCCAGCCTGGAAAAATATATCGAAACTCAAACACCGCATCCTCGGCGATAGTATCAAAATAGTGGTCGCCGTCGACGAGACCGGCCAAACCCTGTTGTGAAATTTCGAAAAACGGATCGAGTGCTGTGAAGGCCGCGTACTTAGAATCGGTCACAAATTGACTCCTGTTGACGTGAAATAAATCCGTTGGCCCGTTCACGTGCTAAGCCAGTGTCCATGTGATCTAGCATACCGGGATTCGCATTCCTGGAGCGCGGCCAAATCGTTTTGGGCTGCTCGAATTTTTCAGAGCACAATAAGTGCGAGAGGTTCCACAACAAGAACCAACACATCGTTCAGGGGAGCGCGCCTACCAAAGACGGAGAAATGAGTTAGCCTTGCGACTGGACGCAATAATCCTCATCAGATTGTTTAGCTGTATCAGGAGTCGCAAACATGCAGATCGGCGTGGACAGCTTCGCTGCAGCTATCTCTGACCCCACAACGGGCCTTACTATCAGCCCCGCCCAACGCACGCAGAATCTACTGGAAGAAATTGAATTCGCGGATCGAGTGGGTCTGGATGTTTTCGGCATCGGTGAACATCACCGAGCTGACTTCCTTGATTCTGCCCCCGCTGTGATTTTGGCCGCGGCTGCTGCGCGTACAAAAAATATCCGGCTTACGAGCGCAGTAACCGTTCTCAGCGCCGCTGACCCGGTTCGCGTCTTCCAGGAGTTCGCAACTCTGGACCTCATCTCGAAGGGTCGTGCTGAAATAGTTTCCGGTCGCGGCTCGTTCGTGGAATCCTTCCCACTCTTCGGGCTGCGTCTTGAAGACTACGATTCACTATTCTCCGAAAAACTCGAATTGCTCCTCAAGATACGCGAGAACACAAACATCCACTGGGTTGGCAAGCACCGCGCGCCGTTCACCGGCCAGGCGGTCTACCCTCGTCCGTTGCAAGATCCGCTGCCGATTTGGATTGGTGTCGGTGGTAGCCCAGAATCATTCGTTCGCGACCGGTATGCTCGGGCTACCGCTTATGGTTGCCATCATCGGTGGTGAACCGAAACAATTCCGTCCTCTTATTGATCGCTATCGCGAGGCTGGTCGCCGCGCTGGTCACTCTGCCGACAAATTGATCGTGGGTCTTCACTCCATCGGCTTCCTTGGAGAAACTACAAAGCAGGCTGCCGACGACTTCTATCCTGGATACGCGCACACGTTTACAGAAATCGGCAAGGAGCGCGGCTGGCCTCCAACAACCAGGGCACACTTCGACGCCGTGCGTGGGCCCACGGGTGCGCTGTTAATCGGTGACGCTGAGACTGTCGTGAAGAAAGTACTGTACGTGAATGAGGTGCTCGGTGGCTTATCTCGCATTACCTTCCAAATGGGTGTGTCGACGCTGGCGCATGAGAATATGTTGCGAGAGATCGAAATCCTGGGAACTCGCGTCGCGCCCATTCTCCGTAGAGAACTGGCGGCGAGCCCCACGCGCGCCTGACCGGTACTCAGCGGTTTCTCGACGCGAGTCACGCGTACACGGTTGAACGAATTCAAACATCAAATGATGATAGCTGGCGATCGAGTTCGATAACTCGTCCGCGGGTACCACCGTATGCGACTGACGCTTGTGCAAAAGATACCGTGGCTCAGGTGTGGTTTAATGATCGCTAGCGCAATGAAACCTAGGAGAGAGACATGGCGCCTCTGCCAACACCAAGCGCGCTGAACGCTCGCACCCAAGCATTCCCGGCGTTAACCGCAGCCCAAATCAATCGCGTTCAATCTGGCGGCAAACTTCGACAAGTAGAAAAGGGGGAAATCCTGTTTGATGTTGGCGACATGAATGTGCCGTTCTTCGTCTTGCTTTCCGGACGCATGGAGATTGTGCAGCCGGATCTGAATGGGGAGGTACTCGTTGCCACACACGGTCCCGGTGAGTTTACGGGTGAGATGACCATGATGTCGGGCCGGCGGAGTCTGGTGCGTGGTCGCGTTACAGAAGCCGGAGAGTTTCTGGAACTTACCGCCGATGGATTGCGGGCGCTCGTTGCGAGAGATGCCGAGCTGAGCGAAGTTTTTATGAGAGCTTTCATCCTGCGACGCTTGGAACTGGTCAGCCAAGGTCAGGGAAACATCATCCTATTAGGTTCGCGGCATTCGGCTAATACATTGCGCTTGCGCGAATTCCTTACCCGCAATGAGCATCCGTACGCCTACGTTGATCTCGATACCGACAAGACTTCGCAGGAACTTCTTGATCGCTTTGAAGTCAAGATCGACGAAATTCCCGTCATCGTGTGCCGCGCTCGCTCTGTCCTGCGAAATCCTACAATCCAGCAATTGGCTGATTGCCTGGGATTAAACGTCGCAATCGATGAGACTGAGATTCGCGATTTGATCATTGTAGGTGCTGGGCCGGCCGGTCTCGCGGCGGCTGTATACGGTGCCTCGGAAGGACTGAACGTGCTTGTGGTTGAGGCCGTTAGCCCTGGAGGGCAGGCGGGATCGAGTTCCAAAATTGAAAATTATTTGGGTTTCCCGACCGGACTATCGGGCCAGGAACTGGCTGCGCGGGCGATCGCCCAAACTGAGAAATTCGGAGCACAGATGATGGTGGCGCATGGCGTCTCGCGGCTGGATTGCGACAAGCGTCCGTACAAAATTTCCCTCGACAACGGCAATAAGCTCGCGGCACGCGCCGTGGTAATCGCGACTGGGGCCCAGTACAACAAGCCGCGAATCTCCAATCTGGACCATTTTGAGGGTCAAGGAATTTACTATGGCGCGACTTTCATGGAGTCGCAGCTGTGCGAGCAGGAAGAAATCATTGTCGTGGGCGGGGGAAACTCGGCAGGGCAAGCGGCGGTTTTTCTGGCGCAGACAGCGCGCAAGGTCCACATGCTCGTACGCTCGAAGCAGTTGGCCGATACCATGTCGCGTTATTTGATTCAGCGAATTGAAGAAAATCCCGGTATCGAAATGCACTTCAAAACAGAAATCGTTGGACTCGATGGCAACGGTCATTTGGAGAGCGTCACCTGGCAAGACAAAGTAAGTGGCGAGACTTCTGTGCACCCCATCCGTCACGTATTTATCATGGCCGGAGCATCTCCGCGCACTGACTGGCTGCGCGGCTGTGTCGCCATGGATGGAAAAGGATTTATTCTCACCGGACGTGACTTGGACAATGCCGCCGGAACTTCGGCATGGCCCCTGGCCCGTTCTCCCCAAATGTTGGAAACGAGCCTTCCGGGCGTGTTCGCGGTAGGTGATGTTCGTTCAGGGAACGTGAAACGCGTTGCTTCGGCTGTGGGCGAAGGCGCGATTGCTGTCCACATGGTGCATACCTCTTTGGCGGAAGCCTAAGATTCGCCGAGCTACAACCCCCTGCGCTGAGAAGCGAGAGTCTTGAACCGCTCCTTGGTGCGATGACAATGCGCATTAGCCGCAAGTATGTGTTTTTGAAGCTGCCGCCGCTTAACTCCCAGCAAAATTTCACGGACGCTTAATGTGCCTTCTTCGAGACGCGGGCGACCAACTCGTCCAATCTCGAAAGCAAGAGCTTTAGGACGGGAGACTGGTTCGACTTTTTGAAGCCGAAAACGAGCTCGACAGTAGGCGCGTCTCCCTTGAGTGGACGGCTCGTTATCGACGAAGGGAGAAAGTTCTGGGCGTAAGCAGGTAACAGCCCGACGCCGCGGGTCGACGCTATTAAGGACATTCCCATCGTGACGTGGTCTGCCTCGTGAGCCGGCATGATTTTAACTCCGGAACGTTTCAGGTAATTGTCGATCACCCCACGCAGCACGGGAGCCGTGTTCGAAACAATCACGAATGTCTCGTCCACTAGATCCCTCGGACTGATGGCCTTGAGCGCGGCGAGTTCGTGGTCACTAGGCAAGATCACCATCAAAGGCTCCTTGACAAGAACGCGAAACGTTAAGTCTGGCACTCCTTTTTCCCGTCGAAGAAAAGCTGCATCGATTTTCCCTTTTGAAAGATCGTCGGCAAGCAGCGGAGAGTATTGACTCGAGATCATTACATCGATGTTAGGCAGCTCGTCGCGCAAGATCTTTATTGCTTCCGGCATCCACGTCAATTCGTGTCCGGTCAAAAAGCCCATGGCGAAGCATGGCTTGGAGGGGCGACCGACGCGGCGCGCAGCTTCGCCGGCCGCTTCGACCTGTGATAACACCGAGCGGGCGTGATCGAGAAAGGCTCGACCTGCGGGCGTCAGTTCGATGCCACGAGCGCGGCGCGTCAGGAGTTGGACACCGACTTCGTCTTCAAGATCCCGAATCTGCCGGCTCAAGGAAGGTTGTGAAGTGTGCAGTTTTCGAGCTGCCGCCACCGTCAGGCTTCCGGCTTCGGCAACTGCGACGAAATAGCGGAGATGTCGTAGTTCCATTCCGACTCCCATGCTTGTGAGGCATCGGCGCCAGCTTAACAAAGTATGCTCCAACCCCGCTACCGATCCCTAGCTTCGCAATCTAACGTAGTGATCTCAGCTATCCCGGAGCAGCTGAGCGGACTTCTCAGTCATGCTCAGCTTGCATGGGCTCAGATCAACGGAGGTAGTCCCATGAGTTCACAAGTTGTTTTGATTACCGGAGCACTGACAGGTATTGGCCGTGCCACAGCGCTGGCGTTTGCGAAGGAAGGAGCACGCGTCGTTATTTCTGGCAGGCGCGACGAGGAAGGCAAAAAGTTAGTCGCCGAGCTACAAGGACTCGGAGCAGAAGCCATTTTTGTTCATACGGATGTCCGCAAGGATGAGGACGTGCGCAGCCTTGTGGACCAAACCGTCAAGCGCTTCGGCCGCCTGGACGTGGCAGTCAACAACGCGGGCACCGAAGGCACGCCTGGCCCGGTTACGGAACAGACCGCAGAAAGCTATGCGGCTACGTTTGATACCAACGTGCTTGGAGTGCTGTTAAGCATGAAGTACGAATTGCGGGCGATGTTGGCACAAGGGACTGGAAGCATCGTCAATGTCTCGTCGGCTTATGGAAGCGTCGGTGCCGCCGGAGCCGCCGTTTACGTAGCCAGCAAGCATGCGGTGGAAGGAATGACAAAATCCGCAGCACTGGAAGTCGCAGGGACCGGAGTGCGGGTAAACGTAGTCGCGCCGGGCACCACCGACACCGGCATGCTTACACGTTTCACCGGCACAGATAAAAACAAAGCGGCGCTCGTCTCGACCGTACCCGTTAAACGTCTGGCAACGTCGGAGGAGATCGCTCATGTGATCGCCTTCGTCGCTTCGCCAAATGCGTCGTACATGACTGGTGCCTCCATCCCAGTCGACGGAGGGATGATCGCAGCCTAGTTTAGTATCGCCTCCATTGCGCGAAGTGCGGCCATCACATATATCCGCTGACGGAGGTGCAAAGGAGAGAACAATGACTGCACTGCAAAGCAAAACTGTACTTGTGACGGGCGCATCGAGAGGAATAGGCCGCGCGACGGCAGAGGCCCTTGTCGAGGCTGGGGCGGACGTCCTGGTTCACTACGGCCGCGCCCGATTTGGACGAGCCTTCAATCCTCGCCTACGCGGCAACGAAGGGAGCGCTTGAGACCCTTGTTAAATACTGGGCTGCGATTCTCGGCCCCACGGGGCGTTCGCGTGAATGCAGTCGCGCCGGGCGTGATCGACACTGACATGTCGAATTTCGCGAAGACCGAGGCAGGAAGAAAACGTCGTCCTCGGAATGCAGGCATTGAAGCGAATTGGCAAACCGGAAGATGTTGCGGAAGTAGTCGCGTTCCTGGCCTCAGAGGCGTCCCGGTGGATCACGGGAGCGAGTATCCCAGTTGACGGTGGCTCGAAGCTCTGAGGACCACGCGCCTACCCAGCGTCAGCCGGAATTGCTGGCATGAAAAAGGAGATACGACAAATGGCAAAAATGAAAATGGTGAACGAAAAAATCGAATCAAAGAACAAGGAGCTTGTTCTCGAAGCGTTTGACACTTTGTTCAACAAGCGCGACTACGCTGCTGCTGAGAAGTTCTGGTCTTCCCGCTACATTCAGCACAGCGCTCACATCGCGCCCGGACGTGAAGGCCTCTTCAATCTCGTCAAGAGTCTTCCGCCGACGTTGAAGTACGAATCGGGAACGATCGTGGCAGAGGGAGACTTCGTGATCGTACACGGGCGATTCTCGGATTTCGGCCTTCCCGTAAACTGGATCGCAGCGGACATTGTTCGCATCGAGGACGATGTTCTGGCCGAACATTGGGATGTGATCCAAGACGAGGCCACGCGAGAACAATCTAAGAGCGGTCAGCCAATGTTCGGCAGTACCTTCGCGACCTGTGCGACCGGCCGATAAATGCCACAGTTCCCTTCCCCAGCGACCGCTTCAGTTTCTTGCAAGAAAGCCTGCGACCAAATGTGACTCTTATCATCACATATTGCAGGAGGGTGCCTGATGTCAGTGAAGAGCGTCCAATTTGCCGTCGCCACGCACATCATGGCTGCGCTCGGGATTTACCCCGGCGGAGAGGTCGGCTCGGCGACTCTGGCTGACAGCGTAAACGCAAACCCCACCTTCGTTAGGAAGTCCCTGTCCAAACTATCCAAGGCGGGCCTGGTTGTGACAACCCGCGGAAAAACCGGAGCAAGCGTGCTTGCTCGTCCGCCCAAAAGGATCACGCTGTTAGATATATACCGCGCTAGCGCCGCCCGCCGGCGTTTGCCATTCATTCATATCCGGTGGAAAAGAAATGCGCGGTCAGTTGCAACCTCAAGGAATGCATGTCAGCGGTTCTTTCTCAAGCTCAGAAAAGTTTTGAGAAATCGTTGGCGAAAATAACGCTCGCGGACTTGATAAGGCAGATTCGAACAAAGGGACGCTGACTTTTTGATCTTAGTCATGCAGATAAGAAAAACAATACGTCACATAACGAGGTAGTAGCCATGAGCTCACCAGTTGATTCGAATGCCACGTACGTAATTTTGGGGGCGAGCGGGAATACCGGATCGATCGTCGCCGATTTCCTGCTGGCGAAGGGCAAGAATGTGCGAGTAATAGGGCGGGACGCGGGGCGGCTGCAGCGTTTCGTGAGCAAAGGCGCGGAAGCTTTCACCGCCGACGTGAACGATGCGGCTGCGCTCACGAAGGCCTTCAGTGGGGCGCGTGCGGCATACCTGATGTTGCCGCCGATTACCTCCCGGGAAGATCAGGAGCGGGTGAGTGATGCGATCACAAAAGCGGCGAAGGAGTCCGGTCTGCGCTACGGTGTGAACTTGAGCAGCTACGGCGCGCATGTTGCGGAAGGAACCGGGCCAATCGCGGGGCTGCACTCCTCGGAGCAAAAACTGAACGCGATCGGCGGTTTAAACGTTTTGCACCTCCGCGCCGCGTATTTCATGGAGAACAACCTGGCGGCGATCGGCATGATTCAAGGGACGGACGTGTTCGGACATGCTCTTCTACCCGACCTGAAGATGCCGATGATCGCGACGCGCGACGTCGGAGCCTACGCCGGGCAGCGGCTGCTCGAGCTTCAATTTTCCGGCAAACAAACGCGCGAGATCCTTGGCGAGCGCGACCTGACGATGACGGAAGCCACCGCGGTGATTGGCAGCGCCATTGGCAAACCGGATCTGCGTTACCTTCAGTTTTCATATGACCAGATGGAGCAGGGACTAATGCAAATGGGTTTTTCGCCGAAGAAGGCCGCGGTCTACATCGAGATGTTCAAGGCCATCAACGAGGGAATCATCGCTGCGCAGGAGCCGCGATCGCCTGAGAACAGCACACCGACGTCGTTTGAAACATTTGTGGAGTATGTCTTTGTGCCTGCGTATCGCGGCAAGGCTTCCGCCGCTTAGGCTCGGCTCCGTGGACTATTCAGTTGGCCATGAAGGAGAGATTTGGCTGGAGTTGGACGACCGCGAGACTCTGCAATCGAACCGCGGGGAAGTAGCCGTGCAAAACGGTACGGGCCGTGCATGGCGAAACAAGGCACCGAGCCCGTCACGATGCTCTTTTTCCTAAACGGCGCGAGAGAAAAACACTGAAGAAGAAGTTGGAAGGAAACACGTCGAAGCTCAACCACCTGCTCCGTCTGCTTATCGGATCGGCCGCGAACCTGCGATGAGGATATCCACGAGTCTTTTTGCGCTTTGCTGCCACTGAGGGTTAGACGGTACGTGGGCGACGCCTATGAGTGCCCGAAGGAGATCCATAGGCTCAACGTCCTTGCGAATGTCGCCGCTCTTGATCGCTCGGTTCACCAGGGCACGAATTGCTTCCTGCATCTGGGCGTAGGAAGCTGCGAACACTGTCTTAGGATCTCCGATCAAAGTATTCAGCACAGGGGCGATGATCTGCTTCGTCTCGATAGCATCAACGAACAACAATAACCACGCTCGCAACGCTTCAATCGGCGGCATGCTTTGCGCGAACTTCCGCTCTGCCGCGGCTACCTTTTCCATCTCGGAGCGATAAACCTCCTGCAGTAATTCCTCGCGTGTAGGAAAGTGGCGATACAAAGTCCCCGGTCCGACGCCTGCCTGTTTGGCGATGTCGTCCAGGCTCGCATTTGCGCCCGATCGGGTGAACGCCTCCTTGGCCACTTCCAGTATACGTTCGCGATTCCGCTGCGCGTCAGCGCGGGTCTTTCGGGCAGCGGGTTGTGACCCTATCTTAGGCATATCAAAAGAAGTCAAAAGAACTTGTAACCGGAGGCTTCCTCCGGTAATCTAAGTATACGGAGGTAGTCTCCAGTTTACTTTAAGCTGACCCGTATATGGGAAGGAAAAATAAAATGAGCAAAGAGACAAAGCTCGGCGGCCAATTCGACTTCTTCGGAACTTCAATGAGCGTTTACCGACTGGGGTACGGTGCAATGCAACTTGCAGGCCAAGATGGCAACAAGCTGGTATGGGGCCCTCCACGAGATGTCGACGGAGCGATTGCTGTTCTGCGAGAGGCCGTCGCGAGCGGCGTGAATCATATCGATACATCCGATTTTTACGGTCCCCATGTCACGAACCAGATCATAAGAAAGGCGCTATCTCCCTATCCTGGCGATCTAGTGATGGTCACCAAGCTTGGCGCAAGGCGGCCTGAGGATGGGTCCTGGGTTCCGGCGCTTTCGCGCGAGGACCTCACCGGCGCGGTTCATGACAATCTTCGAAACCTCGGCGTCGACCGACTCGACGTCATCAACCTCCGAGTTGGTGGAATCGAGGAGCCATCGGAGGGATCCATCGAGGGACCACTGAGTGTGCTGGTGGAATTGAAGCGGCAGGGATTGATTCGCCACATCGGTCTCAGCAACGTTACTCCACGACAGTTCCAAGAGGCCCAGAGAATTACGGAGATCGTATGCGTCCAAAATTTTTACAACGTGGCGCATCGGAATGACGACGCGTTCATCGATGCTCTTGCGCAGCAGGGCGTCGCGTATGTCCCGTTCTTCCCGCTGGGAGGGTTCACGCCATTACAGTCATCGGTGCTCGATCACGTAGCGGCGTCCATGCGAGCCAGTCCGATGCAGGTCGCGCTTGCGTGGCTTCTTCAACGTTCCCCCAACATTCTGCTAATCCCCGGCACCTCGTCGATGAAACATCTTCGAGAAAATCTCGCTGCTCCGGCCCTGGAACTTCCTTCGGATGTCATCGCCAAGCTCAACGCGATCGCCGAAAGCGTCCGGGCTGAGGGCCGGCCGACACGCTGAAGATCAATGGAGGCTGTTTGCACTCATCCGAAGGTACAGACTCGAAGGGAACAAATGATTAACGAATAAGGAGATTACTATGCAGAACAAACCTGTCGCCCTGGTCACCGGGGCTAATCAAGGAATCGGTCTTCAGATCGCGAAGGATCTCGTAGCACACGGCTTCACTGTGCTGGTCGGGTCGCGCAATCTCAAGCGCGGCGAGGCAGCGGCCAAGGAGGTTGGGCCGGACGCACGCGCTATCCATTTAGACGTCACAGATGAGAAATCCATCGCTGCCGCGGCGGAGCGCATCCGCAAGGAGCTTGGTCGCCTCGACGTACTCATCAACAACGCAGCTATATCAAACACGAGTAAGAAGCCAGACATGTCCGTCGAGGAGTACGCCAAGGTTACCCTTCCGAGCAACGTGTCCCTCGATGAAATGCGCGCGGTGTGGGACACCAACGTGTTCGGCGTCCTCGCCGTTACTCAGGCGATGCTACCGCTCCTGCGCGAGGCGCCGGCAGCGCGCATAGTCAACGTGTCGAGCGGCGTTGGCTCGCTGACGAGGAACGCGGACCGGGCCTTCCCGTGGCGCTCGATCTTCGGCCCCGTTTACCCTGCGTCCAAGACGGCGCTCAACGCCATCACGCTCGCCATTGCGATCGAACTGGAGCCCACCGGGATCAAAGTCAACGCCGCCTGCCCGGGCTATACCAATACGAACCTCAACAACTATACAGGCACGCGGACTGTCAAGGAGGGTGCCCGCGAGCCAGTGCGACTCGCGCTGCTCGGTCCGGATGGTCCGACGGGCACGTTCTCGAACGAGGACGGGCCGCTCCCGTGGTGACGTAATCTCGAGCGCGTGAGCCGCCACATAGCTGCGGATCATAGTGGCAACCAAGCTTACAAGACTGGGCCCATCAAATATCGAAATTAAAGGAGAAGAGAAAATGCGAATTTTCGTCACAGGTGCTACTGGTTTTATAGGTTCGGCTGTTGTTCAAGAGCTTATCAATGCGAGGCACTCGGTGATCGGGTTCAGTCGCTCAGATGAAGGAGCCAAATCCCTTATTGCCGCCGGTGCCGAAGTACATCGAGGAGACTTGGAAGACCTCGAAAGTCTGCGCAGCGGTGCGGCCAAATCCGATGGCGTGATTCACACCGGGTTTGTCCATGACTTCTCGAAATTCAAGGAGAACTGCGAGATTGACAAGCGCGCCATCGAGGCGCTTGGCGCAGCGCTCGCGGGTTCCGACCGGCCATTGATCGTCACTTCCGGCCTTGCGCTGCTGGCATCGGGCCGCGCCGCGACCGAGGAAGATCCTCCTGTTCCTAGTTCCACTTCGTATCCTCGCGCGTCGGAAGTGACAGCGATCTCCCTGCTCGCACGCGGAGTTCGAGCATCGGTGGTACGCCTCCCGCAGGTGCACGACCGAGTTAAACAAGGCCTGGTCACCTATCTGATCAATATAGCTCGCCAGAAGGGTGTCTCGGCGTTTGTCGGTGACGGGCGCAACCGCTGGGCCGCGGTGCACGTGCTCGATGCTGCCCGCCTTTTTAGGCTGGCGCTCGAGAAGGATACTGCGGGAGCCAAGTATCACGCGGTCGCCGAAGAGGGTGTGCGGGTTAGAGAAATCGCAGAGGCGATTGGGCGGGGACTGAAATTGCCGACTGTGTCAGTGTCTGTTGAGCGAGCAGGCGAGCACTTTGGTGCGCTTGGGTTGTTCGCCGGGCTAGATTTGGTGGCGTCCAGCGCGCTCACGCAGAAGTCGTTGGATTGGCGACCAGCGCAAGTTGGGCTCATGGACGATCTTGACCATGCTCGCGATTTCGAGCTTGAAAGTGCCAAGATCAAGGAGCGTCGCTATGCAGCAAGCAAATAGGCGGGTCGTTCTCGTAACAGGAGCGAACAAAGGAATAGGGTTCGAAATCGCCAGAGAACTCGGGAGAGCTGGTCATACGGTGATACTCGGGGCGCGCAACCCCGAGCTTGGCCGCAAAGCAGCAGCAAGACTCTCGGACGAGCAGATTGACGCGCGATTTGTCGAGCTCGATGTGGATCGCGAGAAAAGCGTGCAGGCTGCGGCGGCGAGAATAGGAGAGGATTTCGGCCTTCTCGACATTCTCGTCAACAACGCGGGAATCGCGGATTTGACCGGAGATGGACTTCCCGGCGTAGTCAAACTGGAAACGGTGGAGCGCACATTCCGCACGAATTTTTTCGGTGCCTTGATTGTGACGCAAGCCATGCTTCCCTTGTTGCGCAAATCGCTCGCCGGTCGGATCGTAAACGTCTCATCCGGGCTGGGATCGCTCGAAAAAAGCAGTGAGCAGAATTGGGAATTCACGAAATATAAATACCTGGGCTACAGCGCCTCCAAAGCCGCTCTCAACATGCTTACTGTACAACTCGCATTCGAGTTGCGCGACACGGGAATCAAAGTGAACTCTGCCGAGCCTGGATTCACCGCGACCGATCTAAATCAGCACCGCGGCTACCAAACCGTCGAACAGGGCGCTGCCGCGGCAGTTCATCTCGCGATGCTTTCACAAGATGGGCCGACCGGAGGATTCTTCTCTAGTGCTGGCCGCGTTCCCTGGTAACGATCATTTGTGTGGGCCGCAGAAGCGTTTATGGCGATGAGAATTTTTCTCATTGCTGTTGCAGCTCACCTCATGCGGCGGATGTCCTGGCTCGTTTTGCCTCGGCAGCGTTGTTGTGCGCGGACGCCGCGGATGAGAACAAAGATATGAGGCCTTCGGCCAGTGTTGGGTGAGTGAGGATCGCATCTCGAAGCGCAGTGTAGGGCAGTCTTGCGATCATCGCAATCTGGACCGCGGCCAGAATCTCTCTCGCGCCGACACCGAAGACCGTAAACCCGAGGATGCGATCGCTATCAGCCTCGACGAGAGCCTTCACGAACCCGCGGGTCTCCGAAAGCGTGCGTGCACGTAGGTTCGTTTCCATCGGGACCTTAAACAGGCGATATGTTATCCCTTGAGCCTCCGCTTCCGTTTCACTCAAGCCGATACGAGCAAGTTCTGGATCTGTAAATAGACAATATGGAATTTGTCTGCCCGTGGTCACGCGGTTGCCACCCGTCAAATTGGCATGCACTACGCGGAAATCGTCGATGCTGATGTGCGTGAACTGCGGGCTACCTGCGACCTCGCCGATGGCCCAGACACCGGCCGCGGTGGTCTGCAACCGTTCATTGACCTTGATGTATCCCCGGTCGGTGAGCTCAACGCCGGTCAGTTCCAGCCCGAGCCCTTCGGTGTTCGGTTTGCGGCCTGTGGCGACCAATATGTGACTACCCTTGAGGACTTTCTCCATTTCATTCTGCTCGATGAGGACACTCACCGAGTCGCCAGATTTCCCCGACACTTGCTTGATTCGTGCATTCAGAAGAATGTCGATGCCTTCATCTGCTAGCAGGCTGCGAAGAACATCGCAAACGTCCGGGTCTTCTTTGGACATCAATCGTCCATTGCGATCAATCAGAGTCACTTTGCTGCCGAAGCGGCGCATCGCCTGGGCCATCTCCACTCCGACGTAGCCCGCACCGACAACCAATAGATGTTCGGGGACCTGGTCTAATTCGAGCGCCTCGATGTGCGTGAGCGGTTGTGCTTCAGCAAGACCAGGAATTGCTTCCAGTGCGGCCCGTGTGCCGGTGCTGACGATCGCATTAGTACCGCGGAGTTGACGAGTGCTGCCGTCGGGGAGGGTGACCTCTACAGTCTTCGGAGCAACGAACCGCCCGCTGCCCAAAATAAATTCGGCGCCCGTCTTCCCGTAATTCGCCATGTACATCTCGTTCAGGCCGACGACCATCTTCCGCTTGCGGTCTCGGACACCCGACATCTCAATCGTGAAGTCGCCGTGAGCAATTCCAAACTCTTTGCCTCGGCGAAAATAGTCCACAACTTTCGCAGTATGAATAATGTTTTTGCTCGGAAGGCAGGCAATATTGGGGCAAGAGCCGCCAATATATTTGCGATCGACGACTGCGACGCGCTTGCCTTCGCCGGCAAACGTCCACGCAGCGAGGGTCGAACCCGTGCCGCCACCGAGAATCACCAGATCAAATTCTTCCGGCTGCGACTGCTTAAGAACATGGGCGGATGGAGAAGTGTCGGTGCTCTTCATGCGGGTTTTCCTTTTCGAGCGAGGGGTTCACTCGTCCGTCTCTTGATTTGACAAGATCGGCTGATGGCGCTCTGAATCGCGCCTCACGCGCATAGTAACCTCGATTCACACTCCCTATGCTACGGAGCGTTTACACCGGGGGTCAATATTCAATTTTTCGTCCTGGACAAGTTGTGGGCGCGCCTCCCTTCTCGGATCATGAAGGAGTCGCCCGTTGATTCCCTCAGGAAACCACGATGACTGCTCGTATCACCAATTACATTGTGAGGACGGCGCGGAACCGGGCCTTTCCCTCCGCAACGCGGTCGTAGGCCTTGGCGGCCTCCGTCAATGGGTAAGTCTCGACGATCGTTTTGACTTTCCCTTGCGCTACGAAATCAAGAGCCTCGTAGAGATACTCGGGGCCGTTCTGCTGGCTGCCGATGATGCGGATACGCTTCATGATGAGATCCGTCAGTGAGACGGAAATAGGCTCCGCGTCGGCCCCCATTGCCACGAAGCGGCCGTCGGGGCGCAGCCCTTGAATGCTGTCCACCATGGACTTCGTCGAATTGGAGGTGCTGAGGATGATGTCGGCGCCGCCCGCTGCGGCAAGGCTCTTCCCGTCGCGGACAATTTCGTCCGCGCCGAGCCCGCGGATCAACTTGTCTTTGTCCGGGGAGTGTGAAATGGCAATGGTCTCAAAACCCGCTGCCTTCGCGTATTGCACTGCGAGATGTCCGAGGCCGCCTATTCCAAGCACCGCCACGCGTTCGTGAGGCTGGGGATCGGCCCAGCGCAGCCCGCTGTAGACCGTGTAGCCCGCGCAGAAGATCGGCGCTGCTTGCTCGTAGGAAACCTGGGCGGGCATCAAATAGGTGGCGTCGGCATTCATCAGCATGTACTCGGCGTGCCCGCCTTGTGCATCAATGCCTGTGCCTTTCATGTAAGGACAGAACATTCTGCGGCCACGCTGGCACCACTCGCATCGCCCACAGGTGGATTGAATCCAGGCAGTACCCACCCGGTCTCCCACCTTTCGCGTCGTGACGTCGGGAGCGACTGCAACGATCTCGCCCACCGGCTCGTGGCCTAAGATTCGTGGAAATTTTCCGGGAAAGTGTCCGAGCGTGAGATGTACGTCGGTGTAACAGATGCCGCTCGCATGCATTTTCACCAATACCTGATTAGGTCCGGGTTGAGGTTGCGGGACGTCTTTCACTTCCCAGGGACTGTTCGCAGCGGGTACGACTGCAGCTTTCATAGCACTTCCTCCTAGCCTGCTTCGATGCTAGGGGGGTTGCGGTCGGTGCAAGATTTTGGGCGCCCGGATTGCCACTCGCACACCGGAGCTGAGATCGACGGCGAATTGTCGAGCCCGCGCCAACGGAGCCGCGAGTCACCACTCCCGCGGCTCCGTATTTTGCACGCGTGCTAAGTCTACGTCACTCCTGCTCCTGCGGCCTTTGCGGCTTGGTCCAACACCTTCATCGCTTTGCCGACTTCTGCGACACCCAAGAAAAGCAGTGGTGTGTTCGCTGTGGGCTCGATTCCGCAATAACCGTAGTTGACATTAATGCCGGCATCGGCGAGTCGCGAAAAAGCTTTCGCCAAACCGCCGACGCGATTCGGGAGTTTTACTTGAGCCACTTCCATCTCCGTAAAAATCAGCCGTTCATTTTCCAGAACCGCTTTCGTTGCAGTTCGATTGTCAGTCACCATATGAACCAAACTCCTTTCTTGCGGCTCGGGGTTCGACTGAAAACCGATAATGTTGACGTCGCGATCGGCCAGTGCCCGGCAGACCTCTCCAAGAGTCCCGGGTTGATCCTGCATCTGAATTGTGAATTCCGTAGCAAAAGGCATATTGGTGACCTCCGTTAAAATGTGGTGTGTTCCATCCGCTTTTCTTGCCCCTCGTGGTCGCAATGCAATTTCTTTTCCGTTTGTGCCGACCACTCAAATTTGTGCTGTCTGCGCACAGTAAATGCAGCCGTCCACAACCCCTTGGAAGTTGCTGACATTCAGACAGCTAACGGAAAATTAGCGCATGACATGCGGGGAACGAAAGACGCCTGACTACAGAATCACTTTTCCCGTTCTACGACGAAACATTTACTTATGCCTCGACCAAATTACATGGGAGAAAAAAACTCCGCCTGATTTGTATCTGGTCGAACGCTGTTGCCGGCTCATCAAGCGCGGAGACTATTGCGCCGTGTAAATTTGTCCCGCTGAAGTGGCCATTGAACTGCACCCTCTCCATTTGCCGGGACCACGCACAAGCATTGGCAAGTTACAGTGAGAAGTGCATGACCAATAATGTGGGAACTAAAGGATACGTAATCGAATAACAGCTGAAACGAAATTCAGCATAGCAGCAGCGATATATCCTTCTGGAGATAGCAATTTCCGAATCGGTGACGATTCGACCAGCTCGTGAGTAATCAAACGTCGCATTCGTGAGGTGTTAGTCACCATTACCAGCCCATTTGGTCCATGCGCTTAAGGATGATCGCGCCGTAAGTATTCATGCGCTCGGGTCGCCGCTTCAGAGGGGCCGGGAGAATTGCAGCGAGTCGTGCAGCCTGTTGCCGACCAATATTCCGAGCTGCGGTTTCGTAGTAGTAGCGAGACGCCGGCTCTGCGCCATAAACACCAGGTCCCCACTCGACCACGTTGAGGTATATCTCCAGAATGCGTTGTTTGCCGAGGACGAGCTCGGCCACCGGCACTAGTGTGGCCTCCGCACCCTTGCGAAGGATAGAGCGACCCGTTCCGAAGAATAGGTTTTTTACGAGTTGCTGCGTAACGGTGGAAGCTCCGCGAGTGCGATCGCCTTCCAAATCCTCTTCGGCAGCGATTTGGATCTGGTGCCAATCAAATCCATGGTGCTGGTAGAACTTCCCGTCCTCTGCGGCGATTACAGCGTGCTGGAGATCGGTCGAGATTTGACTGAGCGAAACGAAATCGTAGCGTTTGCGATACGGCGCGTGGTGAATCCAGGCCTGCAAGCGGCGCTGGATGTGTACGGCGGTCGTCGGTGGGTCGATCCACCGGGCAGCCACAAGGATCAGCGCGGCAAGCGACCAAAGCAGCACCACGCCGATGAAAACCCACCGAACGAAGGATCGGAGGATGCCCGTCTGAAACGGGGTCTTGGCGTCTGGGTCCGGAATCGCAGTCACATTTCAGAATAACAGCCTGGGCCGGTTGCCGCTGATGGATGATCTGGAGAGCGCGAACACAGAGCGCTGCATTGTACTTGGGCTAATGGAGCAAGCCGGGCGTTGCGGTGATTAGTACTTCCGTACCGTTAACTTGCAGAGTGACTGCGACAAGAGGCCTATCGACAGCTGCGCAACGCGTACCTACCTTTATAACTGAAGCTAATACTGACGTTCGTATGGCTGGGGCGGGGGCGGACAGGCGGAATTATGCTCCCGTTCTTTAGTGCGTGGCCGCATTGACCGGTTTTTCATGCTGACGACGCACCCGGAAGGATTCCATGCGCACATTGCTCGCAGTGAAAAATTTGAGTGTTTCCTACCTCTGTGCTGACGCGAGCGGGCAGTGTGCGGTAGAAGATGTGAGCTTCGACATCGGCGCCGGTCAGGTGCTGGGATTGATGGGGGAATCGGGATGCGGAAAGACGAGCATTGCACTGGCGGTGCTCGGCTTGCTTTCCAAACAGCAGGCGCAGGTTTCGGGCTCGATCAAGTTTCTCGGAAGAGAATTGCTGACGATGGACGAGAGGGCGCTGAGCACGATTCGCGGAGAGGGAATTTCGATGGTGTTTCAAGAGCCGGGCATGGCGTTGAACCCGGTGATGCGAGTGAGAGATCAGGTCGCGGAAGTGATTCACGCCCACAGAGATTTGAAATGGGATCAGTGCCGCGCAGAAGCCGAATCTGCGTTGCTTCGCGTGGGCCTGCCGAACACACAGCGCATTTTTTCGGCGTATCCGCACCAGTTGAGCGGAGGGCAGCAGCAGCGCGTGGCGTTGGCCCAGGCGCTGGCGTGCGCCCCGGCGCTGCTGATCGCAGACGAACCTACGGCTTCGCTCGACGCGCACAGCCAATACGAACTGCTAACGCTATTGCGAGAACTGCAACGCGAATCGGGCATATCCGTGTTGCTTATCAGCCACAGTGCAGAAGTGCAGGCCCGACTTGCGGACCGTCTGATGGTAATGGCGCAGGGGAGAATCGTGGAACAAGGGCAATTCAGGGAGCTCTATCGGAATCCGTCGCACGCTTATACGAGGGCGATGCTGCGAACAGATGCACCGGTAGATATTGTCGAGGATTTAGACTTCGAACTCGTCACGTAGGCGATTGCAGCGGCGGTCCGGCAAAAAGCTCGGAGCGCAGGAGCGACGGAAAGAACGATGAAACCAGTTCCGAAATTTGACTCGAATCGAACGGAGCCACTGTTGCGCGTCACGGGCTTGAGCAAGCAATACGTGCAGCGGCGCACTTTTTCACGCACGGAATTCACTGTCGACGCGTTTCAGGATGTGGACCTGACTCTCTTCCGAGGCAAAACGTCGGCGCTTGTGGGAGAGTCTGGTGCTGGAAAGTCGAGTTTGGCGCGCTGCATTGCTTTGCTCGAGCGTCCCAGCTCAGGAAGGATCGAACTGGAAGGCGAAGATTTGCTCGCTCTCGATCGAAAGGCTCTTTTCCCGATTCGGCGGCGGATGCAAATGATTTTTCAAGACCCGGCGTCTGCGTTGAATCCTGGATTGAGCGCGTGTGAAATCATTACGGAGCCACTCGCAATCCAGCGCGAAGGCACGAAGCTGCAGCGGCGCGAACGCGCGCTCCAACTGATGGAGCAGGTGGGCCTGGACGCGAAATGGCAAAGGAAACTGCCATTTGAGTTCAGCGGCGGCCAACGCCAACGATTGGTAATCGCGAGAGCTCTGGCTCTGAAACCGAGCGTGCTGATTCTGGATGAGGCTTTGTCGAATCTCGATGCCTCAAATCAATCTTTGATTCTTGAATTGCTGGCAGAGCTGCAAGTCTCGCATTCGCTCGCCTACTTGTATATCTCGCATGATCTGCGTTTGGTTTCTCAATTTGCCGACGAAGTTGCAGTGATGTATCAGGGCAGAATCGTGGAGCGTAAAAAAATGCGCGAGCTGCTCGCTGCTCCGGAACATTCTTACACAAAGCAGCTTCTTGCCACGGTGCGTTCGGTGGAATCGATCCTGTTGGAGCGCTCTGCCTAAGAGGTCACGATGAAATACTTCGCGCGGCGACTGGCGCACGCAACCCTTCTGCTGCTGGCGGTGTCGATTTTTTCTTTTGCTATCCTGCAATCGGCGCCGGGCGATTTTTTTTCGCCAATGGCACTGAATCCGCAGATTTCTTCACGGACTATAAACGGACTGCGTTCGCAATATGGATTGGATCGGTCCTTGCCAACGCGCTATGCACATTGGCTGCACGGCGTTCTCAACGGTGACCTCGGGCCATCACTCTCTTATAACAGTCCGGTGGCTCCTCTTCTTGCGGTGCGCGCGCGCAACACGCTGCTCTTAACCGGGACGGCAATGTTGCTGGCCTGGCTGATCGCGATTCCACTGGGGATGTGGAGCGCAGTGCACCGCGGAAAATGGGGGGACAGAGCCGCAGGAGTCGTGACGTCAGGGCTGCTGACGGTTCCGGACCTGGTGTTGTTTCTCGTGCTCCTGCTGGTAGCTGCGCGCACTGGTTGGTTTCCGACTGGAGGGATGGTGTCGTCGGCGTTCAGCGATCTGAGTGTGTGGAACAAAGTGAAAGACATTGCGGAACATCTATTTCTGCCCGCTTTGGGGTTGGCAATAGCCACATTGCCGCCACTCGTGCGGCACGTCCGCTCGGCGATGATTGAAGTGCTAGGGGCTCCTTTCATTCGCGCCGCACGGGCGCACGGGATTGCTGAACGGCGCGTGCTATTTCGTTACGCCCTGCCGGTTGCGGCCAATCCTCTGGTCTCTCTTTTCGGACTTTCCGTGGCAACGATGCTAAGCGCTTCCTTGTTGGTGGAAGTAGTCCTGAGCTGGCCAGGTATCGGTCCGCTGCTAGTGGATGCAATTCTAGCGAAGGACGTTTACGTGGTGATAGGAGCGGTGATGCTGTCGTCCATTTTCCTAGTGGCAGGAAATCTCTTCGCGGACCTGTTGCTGTTTGCGGCCGATCCTCGGATGCGAGTGGAGTGACGAGTTGACACACCGGAAAAAACTCGCCGGGGCACTCGTCTTTCTGACAGCGATCCAGATTCTGATTTTGTTTGCCGGCTTTTTTGCCCCGTATAATTTCGCGCTGCAGGACCGCCAGCGGCCGTTTGCGCCTCCGACTTCTCTTCATTTCAAGGATGTCCGAGGAAATCTTCACATTCGTCCGTTCATTTATGGTCTTGAGGACTCGAACCAAAAGGCCGTAGCGAGTCAGTCGGATTCGGAGCATCCCTACCCGGTGCATTTTTTCGTGCGTGGCACGCCGTACAAAATCGCCGGTGTGTTTACGTCACAGGTGCATCTTTTCGGCGTCGAGGCGCCAGGTCATATCTTCCTGATGGGCTCGGACGCCTACGGCCGCGATCAATTCTCCCGATTTCTCTTTGGCGGCCAAATTTCCATGCTCGCCGGCCTGATCGCCGCAATTCTTTCGGTGTCGATTGGAATTATTGTGGGAGGAATTGCGGGCTATTACGGCGGCTGGGTCGATGAACTGCTTATGCGCGGTGGAGAACTGTTTCTCGCATTGCCCTGGCTGTATCTTTTGTTTGCGGTGCGAGCGGCATTGCCTCTGCACATTTCGCAATGGGAAGTGTTTCTTCTGTTGGTTTCGGTCATGGGGCTAATTGGGTGGGCTCGTCCGGCGCGGCTAATTCGCGGCGTAGTGTTGAGCGCAAAACAGCGCAATTTTGTGGTCGCGGCGCGAGGATTCGGAGCCTCGGACGCGTACTTGTTGCGGCGGCACGTCATGCCGCAGACTTACGGAGTACTGCTGACGCAGATGACGCTGCTGATTCCGCAGTATGTGCTGGCTGAAGTTACGCTCACGTTCCTGGGTCTCGGCGTTGGCGAGCCCTTGCCGAGTTGGGGCAGCCTGCTATCGTCTCTGCAGCAGTATTACGTTCTTTCCTACTATTGGTGGATGTTTTTGCCCGCGCTGCTCTTGATTCCCCTGTTCCTCGTTTTTTATACCGCCGCCGATGCTCTACAGGAACTTCACAAATCCGTCACGCTGTAAAAGCGGTTCAATCTCTGCTAAGAAGTTAAGGTATGGAGAGACTACGCCTGTGGGCGAAGTGTGTGGTACTTGCGATAACAATCGCAGGCGCTTGCTCGTCCTCGCGAGCTCTACCTCAGCAAGAGCGCGAAGAGCGAATGATCGCGGACGGCGTCCCGGGCCACGCAGGCGGCAGACTTGTGGTTGCTCTGCGATCGGAACCCAAGACACTCAATCCTGTTCTGGCTGTGGATGAGCCGTCCCGGGACGTAATCCGTTGCCTCACCGCAGATCTGATTCACATCAACCGCGGATCCCTGAAAACGGAACCTTCTCTGGCAAAATCGTGGAGTGTCTCTCGTGACGGCAGGCAATACACACTGCACCTTCGCCGCGGATTGCGCTTTTCGGATGGCGAACTCTTCAACGCGGATGACGTGATCTTTAGCTTTCAGGTTTACCTGGACGAAAAAATCAATTCTTCGCAGCGCGACTTGCTGGTAGTGGGCGGAAAGCCGATCGTCGTGGTGAAGGTGGATGCGTACACGGTGCGCTTTGAATTGGCGCAGCCCTATGCCGCGGCCGAGCGATTGTTCGATGGGGTCGCAATTCTTCCGCGGCATCTTGTGGAGAGCAGCTACCGGAGCGGGAATTTCTCCCGGTCATGGAGCCTTTCCATGCTGCCTAACCAATTCGCCGGTCTTGGGCCATTTCGATTGAAGGAGTACGTCCCCGGCCAGCGCGTGGTGCTCGAACGGAATCCGTATTACTGGAAGGCAGATCGCTCCGGAAACCAATTGCCCTATCTGAATGAAATTGTGTTTCTGTTCGTGGCGAGCGAGGACGCCCAGGTGATCCGCTTCCAATCCGGTGATACCGACATACTCAGCCGATTCAGCGCAGAAAACTTTGCGGTGCTGCAAAAGCAGCAATCGGAAAAGCGCTATCATCTCGACGACCTTGGGCCCGGACTCGAATATAACTTCATATTCTTCAACTTGAACGACTTGGCTACAAAAGGCGTGCCGGAAATTGCGAAAAAGCAGGCGTGGTTTCAAGATCTGCGATTCCGGCAAGCGGTCTCGGCGGCAATCGATCGCGACGGAATCGTTCGGCTGGTTTACAGCGGGCGCGCGACGCCGATCTGGGATCAAGTGACACCAGGAAACAAACTATGGCTAGACGAAAAACTTCCGCGTCCGGCACAATCTGTGGAACGTGCCCGTCAACTCTTGCAGTCCGCGGGATTTTCCTGGAAGTACGGCACTCTAGTAGATCCGCACGGCGCCCCTGTCGAATTCTCGATACTCACCAGTTCTTCGAATGCCCAACGCATGAAGATGGCCACGATCATTCAGGACGATTTGAGCCAACTGGGAATGACGGTACAAGTCGTTCCGCTGGAGTTTCACGCAATGGTGGACCGGCTGCAGAATAGCTATAACTACGAGGCAGCGGTAATGGGGTTGGTGAGCGGCGATGCCGATCCCACGTCGGAGATGAACGTGTGGCTATCGAGCGGCGAAACCCACCTCTGGCACCCAAATCAAGACAAGCCGGCTACTCCGTGGGAATCCGAAATGGATCAGCTGATGCAGGAGCAGCTCGTCACGCTGGACTATGCGAAGCGAAAGCGTTTATACGATCGCGTCCAGGAAATCGTGTCTGAAGACTTGCCGGTGATTTGTTTAGTGAGTCCAAATATTTTGGTGGGCGCAAGCAACCGAGTAGGAAACTTCCGGCCCGGCATTCTGGTCCCCTACGCGCTGTGGAACGTTGAACAGCTCTACATACAATAAATGGTGAACGCGAGCCGCACCGCTCCCCGAAACGTTCCGGTTGATGAAATGCGCGCGGCGTGGCCGGATGTGCGCTTGGTGCGGGAATGCCTCGAGGGCCGCGAAGAAGCTTGGCGCGCCTTGATTTTCAGCTACAAGAACCTCATTTTTTCGATTCCCTTAAAGTACGGTTTCTCCGCGGATGATTCTACGGACATTTTTCAGGCAGTTTGCCTGGATTTATTGTCCGAGCTACCCAAGCTGCGAGAAGCGAAAGCCCTGCCTAAATGGATCATGCAGATTACAGCACACAAATGCTTTCACAGGAAACAACAGGAACGCCGTACAGAAGTTCCAGACTCGGACACCAAACAATTCGAGCAGAGCACGCCGGCCCGCGCAGAGGAAATTCTGCGAGAAGCGGAAGACGAACAAGATCTGCGGCAAGCCATGTCTAAACTGCCGCCACGCTGCCGTCAACTCGTGTATATGCTTTTTTACGACGAGCCCGCTCGCCCGTATCAGGATATCGCCAAGACGCTGGGAATTGCCGTGGGATCCATCGGATTTATCCGGCAACGCTGCCTGGAGCGACTGCGCAAGAGCTTGCTGGAAGCAGGTTTCTCGTGAAGGTGAATAAAAAGAAGGAGCCTCTATCCGAACGATCACTCCGCGAACTGGCAAGTCTTGAGACAGAATCCAGCCGCAAGAAATTCCTCGCCGTCCATCAGCGACTGTTTGACGACAGCGTGGTTCGGCAACTCAATGAAGTAGTGCGCAGCAAGTTGCGTGAAAACCCCCACGAAGCACTTTTTCTAGCGGAGGCCAGTGTAGTCATCGCGCAGCGATTGAAAAACGAAGAGGCGCTGGGCCGGAGCTTGCGCTCCAAGGCGAACGCTCTGTATATGCTGGGGGACAACGTCGAGGCGCTCGACTTCCACGACAAAGCTTTGCGCATTTTTCGGGAAATCCACAACCCTGAGGAAGAAGCGCGCACCCTGATTCCATCCATTCAACCCTTCATTCTGCTGGGCAAGTACGACGAGGCGTTTCGCGCGGCGGAAGACGCCAAGAAAATCTTTCGGCAATTGGGCGACGACAAGCGCTGGGCACATGTCGAGATCAATGTTGGAAACATTTACCACCGGCAGGACCGTTTCGAAGAAGGCCTGGCTTGTTACGAGCGCGCATACGAGATGCTGCTGCCTTTTCGCGACTCCGAAGGGCTGGCTGTCGCGCTGTATAACATGGCTGTCTGCCTGATTACACTGAACGATTTTCGCCGGGCGCTAGCGACCTACAAGCGGGCGAGAGAAATGTGCGTCAGCCACGGCATGACGCTGCTGGTGACACAAAGCGACTACAACATTGCCTATCTCTATTATCTGCGTGGTGAATACAGCCGAGCGATCGAGATGTTGCGCGCCACACGGGACGAATGCGAGAAAAACGGGGACGCGCACGTCCTTGCGCTCTGCTATCTCGATCTGGCGGAAATATATCTGGAATTGAACCTCAGCACGGAGGCTATGGAATCGGCTCACGAAGGCTATTTGCGTTTCCAAAAATTGGGAATGGGATATGAGGAAGCGAAATGTCTGGCGTTCGAAGCCATGGCCTTGAGCCAACTAGGAAAGGCGCTTGGCGCGCTGGAATTGTTTGCGCAAGCGCGCGCGAAATTCGTAAGCGAGAGAAACCTGGTTTGGCCCTGGTTAATGGATCTGTACCAAGCAGTGGTTCTTTATAATGAAGGAAGGCTTTTTGAAGCGCGACGGCTTTGTTCCGGCGCAGCCCAATTCTTCGATGACTCCTTCCTGCCGAGCAAAGCGGTGCTTTGCCACTTACTTTTCGCACGATTGTCTCTGCGAGCCGGCGAATTGGCGGCAGCGCAGGAGGAATCCTCGCGTGCGATCGAGCGGCTCGCGCATTTCGAAGCTCCCGTACTTCACTATCAGGCCCATTTTCTGAAGGGCCAGATTCAGCAGGCTTCCGGAGATCTTCCGAGCGCCTACGATTCTTTTCAAAAGGCGCGAGAATTTCTGGAAACTCTTCGCAGCAGCCTGCGAGGCGAAGAATTGAAGATTGCGTTCATGAAGAATCGACTCGAGGTCTACGAAAGCCTGGTCGAGCTCTGCTTGATACGTGCCGAAAGACCGAATGCTGCGGAAGAGTCTTTCGGTTACATCGAGATGGCAAAATCGCGCAGCCTGGCGGAGCTTCTGAAACGTTCGGGACCGTCGACTCGGCCTGCGGACGCGGGCCAAAGCGAACTGGTGCGGCACATCCGGGAGATGCGCGAGGAACTGAACTGGTATTACCGCCGCATTGAGGTGGAGCAATTGCGCGCGGAAGCGCCCTCGCTAGATCGGATCGAAAAGCTGCAGAAGGAGGCTCTAGCGCATGAAAACGAACTGCTGCACGTCCTTCGGGAATTGCCGCAGTCGGAAGAAAACGCGAGCCACGGCCCGGCGATAAATTCTCTGGAGAGCATTCGTGCGTGCCTACCTCAAAAGGCTGCCCTGGTGGAGTATTTCAGCCTGAAGGATCAATTCATCGCTGCGGTGGTGACGCGCGAAGGGCTAAAAATCATCCCACTTACGCCGGTCTCGCGTGTCGTCAACGTACAACGGATGCTGCATTTCCAGATTTCGAAATTCAAGCTGGGCGCGGAATATACGCAGACCTTTGAGAAATCCATGCTCAGCGTCGTGCAAGCGCACTTGCGACAGCTTTACGAAGAATTATTAGCTCCGGTCCGCGCTTATCTGCCCGCGGGGCATTTAATTATCGTGCCCCACGGCGTGCTGCATTATCTTCCGTTTCACGCTTTGATAGACGATACGGGATACCTAATCGACTCCTTCACAATTTCCTACGCACCCAGCGCCAGTATTTTTGCCCACTGCCAGGAAAAGCCGGCGCACACCGCTGACCCTTCCCTCGTCCTGGGAGTGCCTGATGTTCAGGCTCCGCTTATCCTGGAGGAAGTGCGCGCCGTGGCGGAGATATTGCCCGGAGCAGAATTGATCGTGGGAACTGCCGCCAACGAGCAAACTTTGCAAGAGAAAGGGCTGAAGAGCCGGGTAATTCATATCGCCACACATGGTAGATTTCGACAAGATAACCCGATGTTCTCCGGGATTCGCTTGGGCGACGCTTATCTAAATCTCTACGATCTTTATCAACTCAAATTGAGTGCTGATTTGGTGACGCTGAGCGGTTGTGCAACCGGGATGAACGTAGTCACTCCGGGAGACGAATTGCTCGGATTGGTCCGCGGTCTTCTTTTCGCCGGGGCGCATTCTCTGCTCTTAAGTCTGTGGGACGTTCACGACCAGAGCACGGCCGAATTCATGGCCTTCTTCTACCGGCGCTTCCAGGATGGCGATGGAAAGGCGTCCGCCTTGCGGGGTGCCATGATGGAATTGCGCGAACGCTACCCGCACCCCTACCACTGGGCTCCTTTTGCGCTAATTGGCAAGATTTCCTCCGTCTAGCTTCCCGATCATTTTTGTATATACCCTATATTTTTTGAACAGATGCCCACCCTTATGTGTTGTGACGGAAGTAGGGGCTGGATCGTTAACTGGTCGAGGCCAAGAGATCAAATCCGGGGGGGAGCGGAATGAAACACTATTCGCTGGAAAAGTGGGTTGATTTCGCACGAAACGTTATTCGCGAGGATGAAAAGGCAGAGATGCAAAGTCACTTGAAAACCGGTTGTGCGGAGTGCTCGAGGGAGCTGATTATGTGGCAGCGTTTGCATCAAGTTGCGCAACGCGAGTCTGCTTACCAACCGGTCGAGGGTGCTGTTCGCACGGTAAATGCACTATTTGCGAACCAGCGCTCGCACCGGACGCGCTACGCAAAATCGGGAGCTGCGGCGTTGCTTTTCGATAGTTTCCGCAGTCCTTTGCCGGCTGGAGTGCGATCAGCGACCGGAAGCACTTCACGGCAATTGCTTTATGGCACCGACAACTACCGCATCGACATTCGAATTGAGCCGCAGATGGACAAGGAGAGGGCCGTACTTATCGGTCAGGTTCTCAACTCGGCTGATCCCCACGAGCACTTGTCCGATGTACGTGTGGCGCTCTGGAAAGGCAAGAAAATCTTGGCTGAATGCGTGACTAGCCAGTTCGGCGAGTTCCAAATGGACTGCGATTTGGAAGGCGGGTTCCGACTTCTCGTGACACTGCCCGGCCAGAAAGAAGTAAGCCTCCCGTTGATCGAACCAAAGTTTGGCAAGGACGAGAGACTCCCGCATACGATTGATAACACTGAAGTTAAAAGTAATCTCCAAGCTGGGAAAAAAGGTACTAGAACCAAAGGTTGATTTGAGCAGTACCGAAAGTAGCCGCTTGTACCATTGCTCGAAATATGTCGCCCGAAGAAACTGAATGGGAGACAAGGCCCAAAGCAAGCGGGGCTACTGCCGGGCATGCAAAAGGAGCACAGTAATTATGAAGCGTCTAATCGGACTTCTTATCCTTCTTTCGCTGGGTCTCTGGGGACAGGCCGCCAACGCCCAAGGGCTGCTCGGCGGCCTACTCTCGACTGTCGGACAAGTTTTGTCCAACCAGAATCAGCAGGGCGTAATTGTCCGGACGACGCTTGGCCTTCAAGGTTTGCGGAACACTTGCTTGTCCAACGGGTGCACCGTCGTCGGTAATATAGACGGAAATGCAAACCAGCTCTTTTTGGTGCGGCCCGCGAAGGGCTTGCTTCCGCAACTTCTTGCGGGAGTGCTGAAGCTGGTGACCGGAGTCCTAGACGCGGAACCCGACCAGATTCTTGTGATCCCACCGAACGAAAATAATCAAGCCACGACTTCCACCGCTCCGCAAGGATTGTGGGACACGACCCCAATCAATTACTACGGGAACACCGTTACAGACGGATATGTGAATCAACCCGCGGCTCAGATCATCCGCGTGGCGCAGGCTCACAGTGTCTTTGGAGTGAGCGGCGCGGGAATCGTCGCGGATATTGATACCGGTGTGGACCCGAACCATCCGGCGCTGCAAGGCGTCTTGCTTTTGGGGTTCGACTTTACGCGGAACCAGCCCGGTGGCTCGGAGTTGCTGGATGTTTCGCTCTCTGCTCCACCTCCCTGCCAAACGTGTGCAGCCGCATATGTGAATCAACACACAGCCGCGATGCTGGACCAACATACGGCTGCCATGCTCGACGGGTCGCAATATGCGGCGTTCGGTCACGGCACGATGGTGTTGGGTGTTATTCACCTGGTCGCTCCGACTGCGAAACTTTTACCTCTGAAAGCGTTCAGCGCAAACGGCAGCGGATCTCTTTCCAATATTCTGGCCGCTATTTATTACGCGGTGCAGAACCATGCGAACGTCATCAACATGAGCTTTGACTTGACTACCAGCTCACCCGAGTTGCGAACCGCGATTAACTACGCCAACAGCCAGAATGTCATTTGTGTGGCCTCATCCGGAAACGACGGCAAACAAGAAATGGTTTATCCCGCCGGATTGCAGTACGTGATGGGTGTCGCCTCCACGAACAATGAAGACCAGCGTTCGAGTTTTTCGAACTATGGAAATCAGGTCGTGTGGGTCGCGGCACCCGGCGAGGGCGTGATCACTACCTATCCCTTCGCCACGTATGCCGCGGGCTGGGGAACGTCGTTCAGCTCCCCGATGGTTGCTGGAACTGCCTCTCTGATCGTTAACATGCAACCCAAGTTTGGAGAAAATCAGGCCGCCTGGACAATTGCCCACGCCAGGTGGATCGGCATCAACCTGGGTAATGGACGTCTGGACGTTTACGGCGCTTTGTCATCCTTAAATCCGATCCAAGGCTTGCTCCAGTAGATGAGTCACGTGGAGATGGAGATCATCGACCGAGAGGACGGCTACAAGCCGTTTGCAAGAGCCGATAGTGTGACGGAGATGCACACATCCCCCATTGGCGCTACTGTCCTAAGCCCCTCGGGTACCTGGGCTCCTCCAGGCCTGCATGTAAAGCTCATCGAGGAACAGCTTTCTGCGTTGCGCAGTTCTCTAATCTGCGCCTTCAATCAACTCCTCGATTTGAAGGACTTGAATACGGGTGTCCACAGCACTCGCTTGGCGGAATGGGCCCTTCACGTCGCAGGAGAGCTTGGATTGGATCGCGACTGTCTGAGCGACATCGAGGTTGCCGCCCTCTTGCACGATATTGGGAAAATTGGTATCTCCGACGCTATCCTAAACAAGCCCGCCAAGTTGACCGCCGAGGAATATGGACTCATGAAGAAGCATCCGGAGTTTGGTTGGGCCGTCCTGCGCCAGATCCCCGGAATGGAGCGCGCCAGCTTGATAATTTTGCATCATCATGAAAATTACGACGGCACTGGCTACCCCGGCGGACTGAAGGGTGAAGAGATTCCGATTGGATCGCGTATCGTGTCCGTGATTGACGCGTTCGACGCGATGGTGTCCAACCGACCCTATCGTCAGGGTATGCCGTTTGAAGAAGCCGAGCGGCGTCTATTAGCTGCAAGTGGGACACAATTCGATACCCGCGTGGTGAACAGTTTCCTTCCTCTGGCACGAGCGGAAATGTCATCCGTGTTTGCCGCAGCTGGCACCGCAGTCACTGCCGTTCTCTAACTCTCGACACCGTTCCCTACCGTTGCCTAAGATTGGATGTTTGTGGGGATGTATTGAAAAGAGTGGCGCGCCCGGAGGGATTCGAACCCCCGACCCTCTGCTTAGAAGGCAGACGCTCTTTCCAACTGAGCTACGGGCGCATCGACTTCATTTTAAAGCTAGTTGGCAGTGAATCGAAAGCAGTGATTGGATTAATGTGACCCTCTACGGGGTCTCAGACACTCAGTCCATTTTTTCTTATCATCCGGTGGGCGAACTCTCTAGTTAGCGTCTACTCCATCTCTCGAGCTTCAGAATTCTCCTTGTGAACAGCCCGGCGACAAAACCAGGTAATCCGACTTCCTTCAATTTACCTTTTACGTGCATCTGCATTTGTTTGACCGTGATGTCAGGAGCGGTGAATTTTCCGCCTTCATAACAGTGCGAGCAGTACGTGGCGCTCTTCGATCCGTCCGCGTTTGTCCCTCCCCCGCCCTCATCACGGGCTAAGGGCATGCCACACGATTGACAATGCTTGAAGGATTTGCGCAGCGTCACGGTAAGCACCTCGATCTCTTGGTCACATAGGTCTCGCCGCGATCGGGGCTCAGATTGATTCTCAATGTCCAAATCTACCGGCTATCCAGCCGATGATGAGTCCCCCGAGGGCACCTGTTCCCAGGATGGGAGCGGCAGCCTTTGTAATGATAGCGTCGGGAAGACTCAGTAAGATGCCGATGGACAGTCCCATGGCCCAGCCGGGCCAAGGCAGACGGATATTTAGAATTACGAATCCTATGGCGAACCGAGCAATGAACGCCCCGAGCATGGCTGCGCGCTTGTCGGGAAAACTCATGGGGATCATGAGCGCAACATCAATGCCCCCGAAGATCAAACCACAAAGTGCGCCCAACGAGATTCTCGACATCGTACCTATCCTTCCAACATGGTTGCAACACTCTACCATATGTGTTTATCTTTGCAACCAGGCATATGGATTCAACTCGTACTGTTTTATTTGGCATCTTCGTTGTGGCAGGGCGCAAAATGACTGCAGCTCAAGTTATCGCGCTTGCTAGGACGCTTGGTATTTCGGCGACGAACGTGAAGACTCACCTCACGCGGATGGTCGCAGATGGAGCGCTCCGGCGATCAGGTCCGGCGCGCCGAGCGCGCTATTGGCCATCGCCAAACCAAACAAGGGTGGTTGCGGACATAGTTGCACGCCTGCAGGGGACCCCGTCAAAACGCTGGAACCGCACATGGCTTATTTTGATTCTTCAGATGCCGTCAAATCGTGGACACAGGGAACAACTCACAGCGTCGCTATGGTTCGATGGCTTCCGACCTTGGGCGTCAAACACCTTCGTTAGGCCTGCATGGCCGGAGCGTTGGGCGCTGAACCGGGCGCGACTGCATCTCGCGAACTCCGGCGGAATGTGTGCGCGTGGCACGCTCGTTGGTGCAATTGGCGTGGCCGACGTTAGCGCCATCTATGGTCTGGATTCGCTGGATCGCGAAGCACGCCGACTCGCGCGCTGGATTAGCGATAGGCAAATCCCAACAGGCTCGGGAGATGATGCGTTCGCGGCACGACTAAGAGTTGGCGGGCTCGTTGCGCGCTTGGTCGGACACGATCCACGGCTACCTCCGGTTCTCTGGGATGGACGAAATGGCATGCAGGAACTGGTGCGTGCGTTTCGCCGATTCGAGGCGCGCGTTACCCCACTGGCGCAGCGCTTTTTGGATGATGTGCTGGGAGAACATTCTTCTACCGGCAGCGGGAGGGTTCGGTTGGTACTAAGAGCCGTGCCGTGTTGGAGACAACTAAGGAGGCGATGAATGGCTAATCAGCGCGACGCTTTTGCGGCATCGGGGCCAGTTTCGCGTCAATTGTACAAAAGGCTGCTAGACGCAATGGAGCCGCTCGGGGAGTTCCGCGAAGAGATGAAGAAAACGTCGGTTCATCTGGTTCGTGGCTCGGCTTTCGCCGGTATTCATCCACGGAAGCAACACCTGTTGCTCACCATCAAGGCCAAGAAGCCCATCCGAAGCACCAGGGTTTTCAAGACGGAGCAGGTCTCGAAGAATCGCTGGCATCTGGAGGTAAAGCTTGCGACCGAGAAGGACATCGATGGCGTGCTACTGGGTTGGCTGCGCGACGCTTATGACCTCTGCCCGTGAGCATCTATCGAGAGACAAGTTCAACTCGTGGCGATGCTAGTTGTCTTATTCCCGGCGAGTTGTCGCGTACCTGGAAATTATCAGGAGACCAGTCGTGGGAAGCTCAGAAAACAGCGCTTGGGCGTCACTCAGAGGCGTATGCCGTAAATAGACGAGGCAAACGGTAAGAACTGCTGATCGCCGAGGCGGCGATGCAAATTCGGTATAACTGGGCGCGAGATTTCAGGAGAGAGAACCTGTAAGCGATGCTCAGCAAAAGCTTTGGTAAGATTTGCCTTCTTTGTTAGAAGGCAAACGCTCTTCCCAACTGAGCTGCGGGCGCGTATGTCGATTCTAAGATGTCCCGTCCCACGCGCACTTTGTTTTGCCGACGCGCGATACATCGAAAACATTCCGCGCTAAAGGTTCTTCCAGGCGACGTTGGCGGCTCCGATCAGCGGACATTCTTCATTGAGAATGACGTGGATCGGAATTTGCGCGAGAAAATCGCTTAGTTTTTCTTTATGCTTCACGGACGCCGCAAAGCGGCCGCTCTTCAGCTTCGGCAGAATTTTCACGGCGATTCCTCCGGCGATGTAAATTCCGCCGCGAGCAACATTGCGGAGCGCTAAGTTCCCCGCTTCGGAGCCGTAGATTTCGACCCACAAATCCAAAGTTGCGACGCACACTGCACACTCCCCAGAAAGACCCAGACGCGTGATTTCGGGCGCAGGATCCACGGAAGGGTCGTCAAAACCAGCATGACGTACTGAAGGATTCAGAAACTTGTGGATGCGCGAAAACCCTCGACCCGACAATATGGATTCAGCGCTTACGAATTCTTCGCTCTGCTTGATGAATTTCCACAGATCGGCGTGCTGCGCGGTGTTCGGAGAGTAGTCTGAATGTCCGGATTCGGTTGCGAGAGGCAAGCGTCGGTTGCCATCCCAAAACAACACTCCTTCTCCCAGGCCGGTTCCTGCGGCTATAACAACCTGAGTAGCTTGAGGCGCCGCGACTCCCGTATGGATAGTCTCGATGTCCTGCGGATCGAGAACCTCGATGCCATAAGCCGTCGCTTCCAGGTCATTCAAGAGTCTCACATAACTAAGGCCGAGATGTTTCGCCACCAGGGCTCCGTCGACAACCCACGGCAGGTTCGTACCACGCACTCGATTGTTCACCACAGGGCCGGCCACACCGAATGAGGCATGTGTTATTTTCGCGCCTGTTTTACCTAAAAAGAGAGTCATGATCTCTTCCAAGCTGGAATGTTCGCTGCTCGCAAAACGCTCGTGAGCGACGCGGACGAGTTTCTCCCTTTGTACATCGAATAGCCCAAGATTTGACTTGGTACCCCCCAAGTCTCCCGCGAGAATCATCAAACCCTCCGCGCTCTTACGTTGAAGATCGAACTCTTGTCAAACTGGCGGCGAAGCGAACTGTATCCGCAAGAGATTTTTACAGCGGGCGCCAGTGCCTGCCTTCAGAAACCGTCAAATCATCCGCAGCGCGCGGGCCTTCGCTTCCGGCAGGATAATTCGGAAATGGCGGCGGCGAGGCGCCTTGCCACGTTCTTAGAATCGGATCGACGAGCGCCCAAGCCGCCTCAACGCTATCGGCGCGATCGAAAAGCGTGGCGTCTCCGCGAATACAATCATTGATCAGCGTGGAGTAAGCGTCGCGCGAAACTCCGCCGAAAGTAGAGCGATACTGAAAATCCATGGTCACCGGCGAAATATGCATCTGCCCTCCGGGCGCTTTAGCCCCAAAAGAGAGAGAAATTCCCTCGTCCGGCTGGATATTGAGAACGATGCAATTCAGGTCCGTGCCTTCACCGCGAAAGACCTTGTGGGGAGCCGGCTTGAATTGGATAACGATTTCCGTGATCGCTTTTTTCAAACGCTTTCCAGTTCGCAGGTAAAAAGGCACGCCGCTCCAGCGCCAATTATCCACTAGGAGTTTCATCGCGACGAAAGTCTCCGTCGCGGAATCCGGCTTCACGCCTGGTTCTTGACGATATCCGGCCACCGGCTTTCCATTTTCCTGGCCGGGACCGTACTGGCCGCGCACGACATATTTCCAAATGCTTTCGGAAGTAAGAGGCCGGATCGATTGCAATACTTTGATTTTTTCGTTGCGCACCGAAGTCGCGTCAAATGTAGCCGGCGATTCCATGGCGACGAGAGAAGTAAGTTGCAGAACGTGGCTCTGAATCATGTCTCGCAACGCTCCTGCCGATTCGTAAAACGCCGCGCGCCGTTCAACGCCCAAAGCCTCAGCGGCAGTGATCTGCACGTGATCAATATAATTGCGATTCCACAACGGCTCGAAAATTCCGTTCCCGAACCGGAAAACGAGCAAGTTTTGTACCGTTTCTTTGCCTAAGTAGTGGTCGATGCGATAAACCTGAGGCTCTTCGAATACGCTGAGAATTTTTTCGTTCAGTTCGCGAGCGGAAGCTTGATCGCGCCCGAAAGGTTTTTCGATAATGATGCGAGTCCAGGATTTGTCGGACTTAGGGCGTGCGAGACCAGCTTTTCCAAGCTGTTCGACAACCTTCAGATAGATTTCCGGAGGTGTAGCGAGGTAGAAAAGCCGGTTGCCGCCGAGTTGGGCTTCGCTGTCGAGCGCGGTCAGCTTCTCTGCAAGCCGGCGGAAAGCGTCGGGGTCGTCATAGTTCCCTGTGAAGTACTGAAGATTTTTCAGGAACTCACTACGTTTTTGGTCGTCCTCGGGCGCTTTAGCTTTCGACAGCGCTTCGCCGGATTTGTTCTGGAATTCAGCGTCGTCCATTTTTGTTCGGGAAAAACCCACTAAACGGAATCGCGGAGCCAGGCATGCATGAAAAGCCAGGTCATAGAGTGCGGGCAGAAGTTTACGTTGCGCTAGGTCCCCGGAGGCGCCGAACATTACAATCACGCAAGGTTGCGAAGGAACCTCGCAGTAATATGCGTCGGCTTCCGGTTTTACAACAGGCCCTGATACTTGGGTGTTCACTATAGGTCTCCCAGGGGTCTTGCGCTCGCAGCAGGCATCGAGGCTTTTTTTCTCAACCCGAAACCTTCCAAATTAGCCTATCACAATTATCGGCACGCGCCGTCTTCAACTCAAGGGCGGCCGACAAGGCGCGCCACGCTAGCTGGAATTTCTTCCGCCGTTGAAGTATCTTCAATTCACGACATTTCGAGGAGGAACACATGGCAGACGAGAAACATTCAGACAGCGCAGGGGCGGCCACCCAGCCCGCGACACAAGTCGTTCACATGGTAAAGTGCGTTAAGTTCGGGAAAGAGATGCCCGGGCTCGACCGTATTCCGTGGAAAGGACCGATCGGAAAGCGCGTTTACGACAACGTTTCCAAGGAAGCGTGGAAGTTGTGGGTAGAGCATTCCAAAATGATTATGAATGAATTTCGTCTAAACCCGCTCGACCCCAACGGAATGAAGGTGATGGAAGAACAGATGGAGATGTTTTTCTTTGGAGAGGGTTCGAAGCTGCCCGAAAGTTACGTGCCGCCGAAACATTAGGCTCGATATTTCTGCGAATCAGCCGATCACACAGCGGGAATGCGCTAAAATAGACAAGGATTCATAACAGGAGAACTTATCCGCGCATGAGCCGAACATCGAAAAATTCCTTTTCCACACGCTCGGCTTTGCGCTCTGGCGGAGAATCGGTCGACATTTTCCGCTTGAACGCGCTCGAACGCGCCGGCGTGGGAAATGTCGCGGGCCTGCCATTCTCTCTGAAAGTCCTGCTGGAAAATTTGCTCCGCCATGAAGACGAGCGATTCGTGTTCGCCGACGACATTCGCGCACTTGCAGGTTGGGATCCCTCGAGCGCCGAGGGCGCCACGGAAAAAGAGATTTCGTTTATGCCGGCGCGTGTCCTGCTGCAGGACTTCACCGGCGTTCCCGCCGTGGTTGATCTGGCAGCCATGCGCGAGGCCATGCGAACGCTCGGTGGCGATCCGAAGAAAATCAATCCGCTGCTTCCGGCTGAGCTCGTGATAGACCACTCCGTGCAAGTGGATAAATTCGGCACGACGGGAGCGTTCGCGTTCAACGCTGATCTGGAGATGCAGCGCAACATCGAGCGTTACGCATTCCTGCGCTGGGGCCAGAAAGGTTTTAGGAATTTCAAAGTAGTTCCGCCCGATACAGGGATATGCCACCAGGTAAATCTCGAATATCTCGCGCGCGTCGTTTTTCGAGAGAAACAGGACGGCGCGTGGATCGCGTTCCCCGATTCTCTGGTCGGCACCGATTCTCATACCACGATGGTCAACGGGCTCGGCGTGTTCGGCTGGGGCGTAGGCGGAATCGAAGCGGAGGCCGCCATGCTGGGCCAGCCGCTTTCAATGCTGATTCCTGCTGTGATTGGTTTCAAACTGCACGGCCGTTTACCGGAAGGCGCGACGGCTACGGATCTCGTGCTTACAGTCACGCACATGTTACGCAAGAAAGGCGTCGTCGGAAAATTCGTTGAGTTCTACGGCACCGGGCTTTCCAGTCTCACGCTTCCCGACCGCGCCACTATCGCCAACATGGCGCCGGAATATGGCGCAACCATGGGATTCTTCCCGGTGGACGAAGAGACCCTCGCCTACTTGCGATTTACGGCGCGTAGCGAAGAACATGTAAAACTAGTCGAAGCGTACACGAAGGAACAGGGTCTTTTCCGCACGGATGCGACGCCCGATCCCATCTTTTCCGATCGGTTGGAACTCGATCTGGCGACCGTCGTTCCCACCATGGCTGGTCCGAAGCGGCCGCAAGACAGCGTCTATCTTTCCGATGCCAAGGACTCGTTCGAAAAATCTCTGGGTGCCGCTCCCAAATCGGTTAGCGTGCAGAACAATGGAGACCGTTTCGAGCTGCGAGATGGCTCGGTAGTGATCGCTGCGATTACGAGTTGTACCAATACTTCGAACCCGTCGCTAATGCTCGGAGCTGGCCTCCTGGCAAGAAAAGCAGTCGAACGGGGACTAACTTCCAAACCATGGGTCAAAACCAGTTTTGCGCCGGGCTCTAAAGTTGTCAGCGATTACCTGGCCAAAGCGGGACTAACACCGTTTCTCGAATCACTTCGCTTCCATCTCGTTGGTTATGGGTGCACCACATGCATCGGCAATAGCGGCCCCCTTTCTGAACCGATCAGCAAAGCAATCAAAGACAATAATCTGCACGCGGTTTCCGTGTTGAGCGGTAATCGCAATTTCGAAGGCCGCATCAATCCGCTTTGCCGCGCAAATTATTTGGCCTCGCCGCCTTTGGTCGTGGCCTATGCATTGGCGGGGCGAATGGATTTCGACATCGTAAAGGAGCCACTCGGCAAGGACAAGGAAGGAAAGCCCGTTTATCTCCGCGACATTTGGCCTACGCCCGCTGAAGTGGAAGCGACGATGCGCTCGTCGGTTTCCAGCGACATGTTCAGAAAAGAATACGCTGATGTGTTTACCGGTGACGAACATTGGCGGGCTCTTCCAATCCCCGAAGGCGATCTCTACGCTTGGGATACAAAATCCACTTACATCAATCACCCGCCTTTTTTCCAAAATATGCCTCGGAAGCCTATAGCGCTGAAAGATTTGACGGGCCTACGCACGCTCGCCGTTCTTGGCGATAGTGTGACGACCGATCATATTTCTCCCGCCGGCTCGATTCCAGCCGACACTCCCGCTGGAAAATATCTGATCTCACGAGGTGTGCAGCCCAAGGATTTTAATTCGTACGGAGCGCGCCGCGGCAATCACGAAGTGATGATGCGCGGGACATTTGCAAATATCCGGTTGCGCAACCTGTTGGCCCCTGGAACTGAAGGCGGTTGGACGATTCATCAACCCAGCGGTGAGAAAATCTCCATCTACGACGCAGCGATGAAATACCAAGAACAGCATGTGCCGCTCATTATCGTTGCCGGCAAGGAATACGGCTCCGGTTCTTCGCGTGATTGGGCCGCCAAAGGAACCGCCTTGCTAGGTGTTCGCGCGGTACTAGCGGAAAGTTTTGAACGCATTCATCGCAGCAACCTTGTCGGCATGGGAATTTTACCGCTTGAATTTCTGCCGGATCAGAATCTAAAGTCGCTGGGGCTCACGGGGCTGGAAATTTTTGATATCGAAGGTTTGGAACACGACTTTGGGCCGCGAAAGAAAATGAGAGTGCGCGCCCGCAGCACGAACGGCGCCGAAAAGACATTTACGGCGATCACTCGCGTGGATACTCCCTTCGAACTCGCTTACTACCAACACGGCGGGATCCTGCAATACGTCCTCCGCCAGATGTTGTAGATTCCCATCCGGGAAGACCAGAAAGGCCACGAACCGCGCCCAGATCCGCAATCTACCGACCCTTAATCGACGATCAGCTGCACGGTTGTTGAATGTTGAAAACTCCCTGAAGCTCCCTTGATCTCGATTTGAAACGGTCGGCCCTGGCCGCCACTTCCGCCTCCTCCGCTTCCGCCACCGCCGCAGGCCGCCATAGAAACGAATATTAAGAATAACGCGCTCCATGCAAATGCAACCGCAAGTGTAGGCCTGCGAATTATTCTTGCCGGAATAATCAGGAGTGAGAGGAAAGCGATGGCGAGTAAGCCTATCGATATTGGGTAAAGTGACGAAGTAAGGCGCGGCGTTGTGACCTTGAATGGAACAATTGCCGAGGAAGGCACGGCAATGGCGAGAGCGACGTTGGTTCCGCCCGCCGCAGGCGTGGCGGGATTTGGAGTGAACGTACACGTAGCTCCGGAAGGCAAACCACTGCAAGAAAATGTGACTGGGCTTCCCGCATTCCCCACTGTGTCCAACGGAATAGCGTAATTCGCCGTGCCGCCGGCGCTGACCGTTTGACTCGGCGGAGTCACGGTACCGAAACTGAAATCATCCGCGGTCATAACAGTCGGGAGCAACAGACTCCACATTCCGCGGCCATGAGTGGCTGCAACGAGGGTGCGAGAAGTCTTGCTGAGCTTGAGCGAGAGCACTTCAGAATTCGGCAGCCCACTGCTGAGCACGCTCCACGTAGTTCCGGTGCCGGCCGGAGCATTGGCGGTAGCATAAGCGCCTGAGTCTGTTCCCACGTAAACGGTGTTATCTGACGTGTCCTCCGGATCGATTACGATGCTGTTTACCGGAATGTCAGGCAGGTTTCCATCGACTTTCGTCCACGAAGCGCCGGAGTTGCTGGTAAAAAAGATATGTCCGAGTCCATCGCATCCAGTTACACCCGGACAGGAAAAACCCGAATATGCAACGAAGGCAGTCTGCGAATTAGCCGGATCAACCGCAATCGCGGTTACAAGCCGCGCGGGCTGCAGATTGGATTGGCTGATTTTGTGTGCGACCGCCGCGTTTGAAAGCGCTTCGGAAATCTGCCAAATCAGGCCGTCGGAGGTCCCCGCGTATAGCGTATTAGAATCGGACGGTGACACGGTGATGGTCGTGACGAAATTCCTACTGTCGTCGGTAGTGAGATCGGAAGTAATCGCCGTCCAGTTTCCTCCGGCGTTCGTCGTTTGATAAAGGCGATAGGTGCCGAAGTAAAGGTTCTGGCTGTTTTTCGCGTCGATTACCAGCGGAGGAATAAAATCCGCGTTGTCGCTGAAGTCGATTCCATTGTTGAAGTCAATCGCAGCCCAATTGATTCCGTCGTTTCCGGGGACACCATTCAAGACGTTCTTGTTCAACGTGCCGGGGCCTCGAAGATACGAGCACGCCGCATAAATAGTCGTCGGCACTTGCTGATCGATCGCAGTGAAACCGCCATCGTAAGGGCAAGCTTCGGTGTCGCTCCACGCGAGCGAACCACTGAACTGCTGAGTGTCGTTGCCCTGCGTTCCGCCATAAATCGTTTGATCACTCACTGGACTAATGGAAACACCCGGATAAAACTGGCTGATGTTGAGCGAAGTATTTGGATTTCCGCCATTCGTATTTAGATCGGTCCAATGCTGGCCGCCGCTATTCGTTGCGGCGTCAAACGCGTCCTGCGACCCCCAAATTCCACCATCGTTTCCAACGAACATAGCCAGCGTCTTCGGGCCAGCGCCGCTTGCGAAGCTGAAGGCGTGCACATCCACATGCGTGGAAGTGTTGTTCCCGCTGCCATCCGCGGAAAAGTCAGCCCAGGAATTACCGCCGTCCATCGAACGAAAAATCGAAGATTTCCCGACGCCCGGAGGCTGCGCAGAGCCTCCCACGAAAACCACTTCTCCCGATGATGACGGAGCAGAGGCAATCTCCATGTCATAGAAACACTGCGGCGTGCAAAAGTCCGGCAAACCTGAGTTATTCGACATGTTGGTCCACGTGCCGCCGCCATTGGTTCCAATTCCCGCTCCCTTCAAAACCGCAAGAAGAGCGCCGGACGGGTTTTGGGAATTCGAAGAATCCGCAATCGCTACGTAGAGTATCGAAGCAGATGGAGAAGCCCCCGGAGCGATCGAAAACGAAATTCGTCCATATGCGGCCGGAGTAGAAGCGGCGTCGAGTCCCGAAACTCTATTCCATGAGGTCCCCGCGTTCGTTGAAACGTAAACTCCATTGCAGGGCGGCGCGGAACATGAGGCTTTCGAATCCGAATCTCCGTTCGGGTCGCCGAGCGCCGCGTAAACCGTATTCCCTGAAGCGTCGCTGGAATCAAACGCGACATCTGTACCGGGATTGAACGGAGCGCCCGCCGCGCCTCCTCCGTCTGGCTGAACTCGAACCCAGTGCTGTCCGCCGTCAGTCGAGCGCCATATCCCTGATGGCAAAGTTCCGCCGGAAGAAAAATCCGTTCCTTGCATCGCAGCCAACAATACCGGGTTCGCTCGGCCCGGTTGAACCGCGAGCTTCGCTATGTAAGGTCCGCTTGCACTTTTGCTGCTGGCGGAACTTCCGACAAATGTTGAATCCTGCTGCCAGGTTTGCCCGCCATCAGCCGATCGCAGGACACCGGCTCCATACAAATTGTCGAGTGCAAAGTTGGATTCCCCCGTGCCTGCAAAAATGACGTTGCTCTGACTGTGCGCATTGGTCGTTCGGCAAGACGAGCTGTCCAACGCGATTGAGCCGGTGGAGAGCGACGGCTGATCATCCGTAAGCGGTTTCCAGGAGGCAGCAGTTTGGCTCAAAGCATTGAAACTTACCCAAATGCCTCCATCGGCGGCGCCCACATAAACCGTATTGCCGGTGGCGTCGCACGGGTCGGACGCAATCGCGGTTACACGTCCTGAAACGTTTCCATAAAAAGGCGTATTCACGGTGGGCTGAGGACCAAGCGGAGTCCAGCCATTCATGTTTGGTGAAATCGCAAAGCCCGTGACAAAGAAACGGTCCGCGAATGTGCCCTCTGCACGGATCAGCTTCTCGTTTTCGGCAAGTGCCTGCTGTCGGAGGAAGCTAGGAACGTGTCCTTGCACGGAAGCGCGCTGGCGGAAATACCATTCCGCGCGTCTGCGGACCAAATCGATCGTCTCTTCTTTACGCGCTCGAATCTCATCAAAGGAAGAAGTTTTCTGCGCGACGAGTGGCCCGAGTGCCACGGCGAAAATCGATATGGCGAAAACACAAATTGCCGCCGGTTGATAGATCTGGAAGCATGTCCAAATAGATTTAAAAGAACCAAGCCTGTTGTGCTCTAGTTTTTTCGAAAGGCCCAAGTGATCTCCGCGCAGTCTGCGGCATTATAGCGAATACGAACGTGCGAGGTGAATTGTTTGGAAACTTCTCCCTGAGCGAAATGAACGCGCGTGCAAGTTTTCGCTTCATTGACTCCCTTGTTCGCGCACGATATCGTGCGATTCAAGAAAAGCGAGGTGTTCGTTGCGTTGGTGGAAGTGGACAATCCTCGTAATCGTCGCGATCGGCTACGGCATTCTCAGCCATTTCATGGGAGGGCCGCGCGACGTTTACGGTTTTCTGCGTTACGCGCTGCCGCAATGGCATCGTGGCGACTTACATGTGGGGGACCGCGCCCCCAACGTTCGGCTTATGAATCTCGATGGCCGCACAACATTTCATCTGCGCGATCGTATCGGGCAACGTCCGCTGGTTCTCGTTTTTGGAAGCTATACCTGACCGCCATTTCGTCGCGAGGTAGGCTACCTCGTAAATCTCTACAACCATTACAAGTCTCAGGCGGACTTTCTGACCGTCTATATACGCGAAGCCCATCCGCAGGACGAATGGCAGATGAAAAGCAACGTAGACGAAAGCATTTGCTACCCGCAGCCGCGGACTCTGGTCTAGCGCGCGGCCATCGCCAACGATTTCATCCGGCGTCTCCACTTCCCTCTGCCGCTTAGCGTGGATGATATGCAAGAAACCGCGGACCTGGCCTACGGCGCTTGGCCCGAGCGCATTTACATCATCGATGAATCGGGAGTGATTACGTATCGTGGCGGACTCGGGACCTTTAACTACCATCCGCAACAGGAATGTGCGTGGCTCGAGAAAAAATTCCCAACTACGCACGCCATCGTATCTAACGATGCCGCAGTGAATTGAAATCGAATTGCTTCCAGCAAGCGGGAAAATTCCCCTAGGCCCGTCGCTCGAAACATGCTATTCTTGGCTTGCGTTTGTTGCTCTTGTAACACCTTTAGATTCGATTGAAGGGGCTGCAAGTTCACACTTGCGGCCTCTTTTGCTTTACGGCTGGAGGCGGTCGAGAAGCACAAATAGCTTAAAAAAGAAGGAAGTACATCAGTGAGAGAACAAGGAACAGTAAAGTGGTTCAATGCCAGCAAGGGTTTTGGATTCATCCAGCGCCAGTCCGGC
>DATNLC010000001.1:0-37115 GCA_035603075.1 Candidatus Acidiferrales bacterium
CCATCAGGTCCTGCACCACCGTGGTGTTCAATCCGTACCAAATCTGTTGCCCTTCGCGGCGGCTGGTGATCAGGTCCGCTTCCTTCAACACTCCGAAGTGATGCGACATCGCTGGCTTGGTCATGTCAAACTTTTCTGCCAACGCCCCCGCCGTAATTTCACCGTGGCGCAGCAACCCGAGAATTGCCCGGCGAGTTGGATCCGCCAACGCCCGAAATGTCTTATTGCTGCTCATTGACGCGAATCGCTGCTCATTGCTGCTCTCAAATTTGTTAGACCATTACTTAATTAAGCATCCGTTTAACTATACCTTGCTCTCCGGGTTCGGTCAAGATCGGGTAAGCCCCGCCAAACGCGATAATCAAAGCATGCGGGTACTAGACGGGAGTGACTCGCACGTTTGTCTTTCCGAGGGCGAGGACCCGCTATTTGCTTCGCCTCGGTCCCTTTGCCGTTTTCTCTACGCTGTCATCCCGAGCGAGGCCGCCTTTTGGCCGACGAGGGACCTGCTGTTTGCCTTCGTTCGTCTTCCCTAGCGCCCCAGGCGCGGCACAAGTTAGCCCAACGCGTAAGCGCTGGGAATTTGTTGCCCGATTCGTTTCTCTACCTTTTGCGCTGCTTCACCTGCGCAAGCATTTGCTTTTCGGTTCCGGCTTTCACCCGCTGTGACCGAACTCACCAGTGAACGAGCAGCTTGGTGTTACTATCCCAGAAGCTTCTCTCAGCCGGACGATCCGCTCCCGCGCAGGTCCTTCCCCGGACGGCCTTCCGAGTATCGGGCGGATAGGTGGCGAACGCCCCCGGGGTCACACCGGAGTCCTGTCAAGTCGCAGATCGAATGTTCGGGTGCTCCGCGTCCTTTGCGTTTTTCTCTGCCGCAAAGCGTGCGGGCTTTGACGTGCGTGTGCAGGACTGTTTATTCGCCTACAGGCGGGCCTCGCAGTCTTAGTAATGACCTATCGGCATGGTATTATCGCTTACGATGTGCTGTTAACTCGCCAAGCCTTCGACGCGGACGCGTGATACCGGCAACTGCAACCTACCGCACCCTTAAGGGGCGTTCATGAGGGGATGGATATCCGATTTAGGATTCGCGGTGCGCATGATAGCGCGCAAACCACAGTCGAGCCTGATGTTGATTCTCACCCTCGCGCTCGGCATTAGCATCACCACTTCGATGTTCAGCGTGCTTGATGCCGTACTGCTGCGTCCATTGCCATATGTGGATCCTTCGCGAGTAGTTTTGCTTCCGGCGGCGGTGGCCAGCGATTTTAGCTACTGGAACACCAGTCACACGTTCGAGCACATCGCGGTTTACTCGTCGGGTGGAGTAAATCTGCTCGCCGGAGGGGCCGCGATGAGGGCGCAGATCGCGGAGGTCTCCCCCGATTATTTCAAGGTGTTTGGGGTCGAGCCAATTGTCGGCTCAGGGTTCCCAACCGAAGCGTATGCAAGCGAAAATCACATCGCGATCCTCAGCTACGCCTTCTGGCGTCGAAATTTCGACGCAAGCATAAGCGCGCTCGGCGCCACAGTCCGAATCAACGGCGAGACGTATCTAGTGACCGGAGTAATGCCAGCAGGCTTCGCAATACCAGGAGATACCGTGCTGTGGGTGCCGATCGGGCGCGATTTTCTTTCGCGGGGTCTTGCGCGCGGCGAGCAACTTGGGTTGCCCTCGTACATGACTTACAACGCGATTGCCAGGTTGCGCCAAGGAGTGACTTTGCCGCAGGCGCGGCGGGAAATGGAAGACCTCCGCCAGCGCCAAGTGAAGCTTTATGCGGGAACTAGCCACGGAGTCACCTCACACGTTCGCGTGACCCCATACCCTCAGTTGCTCGTGACGGAGTACCGCTCGGAACTGTTGTTGCTACTCCTCGCGGCAGCGATGGTGCTGCTAATCGCTTGTGCGAACGCGGGTGGGCTGTTCTTTGCGCGGGGCGCGATGCGGCGCAAGGAATTGGCCGTGCGCATGTCGCTGGGCGCCAGCCGATGGAGAATTGTGCGGCAATTGCTGGCGGAAAGTGCTGTGATTGCCACCGTGAGCAGCGCGGCGTCAATCGGGCTTTCTGCGATTCTCATTCGAGCCATTCGGATGTTTGGCCCGCCGGAGGTGCCGCGATTGGCCGAAGCAACGCTCAATATTCGCGCGCTCGTATTCGCCGTAGTAGTTTCCCAAGTGGCTGGATTAGTGGCAGGTTTGTTGCCCGCTATCCAAGGCTCGGCGGTGCGAATTCTCCCCGCGATGCAATCCGAAGGTCCACGAAGCTCGGGGCAGTTTTCGAATCGAACTCGGCGGGCGTTAATTGTGGCGGAGATTGCGATCGCGATGGCCTTGACCTGCACGGCGGGCGTGGCGCTCCGTAGTCTGCACAACCTCGTCAGTGTGGATGTGGGCTTTGCGCGGGAGCACGTGCTCACGCTTCGGCTCGCGCCTACGCTACCCCCGCGCACGAAGCCCGATAGTTCGAAACCTTCGGACACAGCGGCGGTGCAAGAAGCACGGCTTGCCGATGCAATGGCGGAGCGGAAGGCGACGCTTGCCGACGCAATGGCTGTGCGGCACGCGATTCTCGACACAGTGCAGGGCATTCCGGGCGTGATCCACGCGGGCGAAACCGGCGAGCTTCCGCTGAGTCGCGCGCAGAATGGGAGCCTTTTCATTGACATCGACAAAAAGAAAGCGGCGGCTGAACCTCACCTAAATGAAATCTACGGCGACTATTTTGCAGCGCTCGGGATTCCGCTGCTCGCAGGCCGAACTTTCGACGAGCGCGACGGCGATTCTTCGCCACTCGTGTGCGTCGTCAACGCGAAGTTGGCCGCGGAATTTGGCGGAGTAACTGAGGCTATTGGAAAACAATTCAAACTCGAAGGACCAGATAACGTCTGGCAAATATCCGGCGTAGTTGCGGATTCGCTCACATCCAGCCTCAACGAGGGAGTGAGGCAGGAATTGTATTTGCCCGCCGCTCAATATGCCGGCAATCCCCCTAACGTCGAGGTGGCCATAATCTTGCGCGTGGCCGGTGACCCACAAGGAATCTCGACGGAAGCGACACGACGGCTGCAGCGGGTGTTCGCAGACGCGCCTCCATTTCAAGTGCAAACTCTCGATCGGGTGATTTCTGATTCTGTGGCAACACCGCGGTTTCGGGGAGAATTGCTGGGTGGTTTCGCCGCGCTCGGCATGGCGCTCGCGCTGGCCGGGATTTACGGCGTGATTACATATTCGGTATCGTTGCGCACGCACGAAATCGGCATTCGCCTCGCATTGGGGGCGGAACGGTCGCGGATCCTTCGCATGGTGCTCGCAGAAGGATTGAAGCTCGGGGCGGCGGGAATTCTATTGGGAATCGGCGTGGCGTGGTCGTTGAAACAATATGTAGCATCGCTCGTTTTCGGCGTTCACGCGCTCGATCCGTTGACAATTGGTGCAGCGGCGATGTTGTTGCTTGGGGTGTCGCTCCTGGCTTGCGTGGTTCCAGCGCGGCGTGCGAGCTGTGTAGATCCGGCAACTGCGCTCAGGTATGACTAGATACGGGCTTCATTGCACGAGACCGGGGAGACTAACGGCGAAATAGCTTTCCACTTCCTTCTGAGTAGCACCTTGATAGGCCCCCGCCCAATCTTTTATTACCTTTCCATTGACATCAATCACTACAGTCTGAGGTGTGGGGTTAAGATGTAACTCATCGATAGCGGCGGCGTCCGGTCCGATGTAAATCGGCATGGTCAGTGCGTTAGTTCTAACGTACTCACTAACACCCTTATCTTCGAGTGAAATCCCAAGAAAGCGAAACTCGCTGCTCTTAGCGGCCATCAAAGTTTTGAGATTCAGCATGTTCTTAGGACACCAGCTGCACGCGGGTCTAAAAACATAGATAACCGAAGGGAGTTTCGCGGCGGTGAAAGTGATAGACATCGGATGCCCTTCGAGATCCCTAACCTGAATAGATTTAACTAGAACGCCCGTTGGAGGCGCTTCAAGACTTTTTGTAAACCCCCTTAATCTCTTTATGGTCGAGCCCAAGATCACATTCAATGAGAGGGAAAGTGCGAGCAGCAAGAGCAAAAGAAACTCGCCCCCGACACGAAAGAACCTTGGCCTCTCCCTGGTGCCGTTAATCACGGCTGTATACAGCACTCTTTGCACTGGTTCCAGTTTCCATTCTCGCAATGCATAGTCCCCAAACACGCGCCGCTGCTGTAGCACTTATCTGCATATACACATTCACCGCTTCCGCAGGCGGCTGCCACGCCTGTAATTGGCCCGTAGGCGAGGTAAATGCCCGAAACCATGAGAGTCAGAAAAACAATCAGAATCGACAATCTTGAGATACGTTCCTTTGTCATGTCTCCGTCTCCTTTCCGGCGAGAAAGTACGCGACACTATGTTCCTGGCATACCTTACCTTTCAAGCACTTTAAGTTATTATAATAATAACCTCATGTTAGACCTCGAGAACACGCACCTGGGGAACCAATCGTTTCTGTCGCGCGGAACAGTCGGTCCGTTACCTCGTACCCGATTTCATCAAACACCATGGATCAAATGTGCGCGTTTTATCGTAGCCCTTGAGCCTTGCCTCGAACGCGGCTTGTCCACAGGCTCTGAGTTCTTGAAACTCGCGAAGCGAAGTGCTAGCGTAAATCGTGATTATTTTTGGCAAATTTGGCGGCGGGCAGTCGAAGGACGACCGAGCCCTCCAGGTCCGAGCGATCGATGTCCGACCTGCTCTGCCGAGGCAAGAGAACCTGCCGCCGCTGCGGGGATTGCGCTCTCGGCCGGCCATTTCTGATACGAATTCTTGTCTACTGCGCCCATTTCTAACCGGTTCTGCCTCACAAACAGAATTCGACGTAACTCCAAGAAAACAAACGACAGAAAAATTTCTAACCGGGGCCAGAACACACATTAGCGATTTCGCAATTTGGCGGATTTTGCGATGACGAAGAGCCGCGTCCGCATCGTGCTCGAGATGATCAAATTCGAGCACTCCGTCTTCGCCCTGCCCTTCGCGCTGGTGGGAGCGTTGCTCGCCGCCCGAGCCGGCGGCGCACTTCCGACTTGGCGTCAAATTCTCTGGATTGTTGTCGCCATGGTCGGCGCTCGCTCCGCCGCGATGACCATGAACCGCATCGCCGACTTGAAATTCGACGCTCGCAATCCCCGCACCGCCAATCGCGCTCTGCCCAAGGGCGAACTTTCCGTCGGCTTCGCCTGGATGTTCACTTTGATCGCGTCGGCGCTCCTCGTGCTCGCCGCGTGGCAACTGAACCCGCTCGCGCTGAAACTTTCTCCCGTCGCGCTCGCGATTTTGTTTTTTTATTCTTATACCAAGCGTTTCACCTCCTGGTCGCACTTCGTTCTCGGCTTCTGTCTCGGCATTTCGCCAGCCGCCGCTTGGATCGCGATTCGCGGCTCGCTCGACTGGCGCATGCTGATTCTCTGCGCCGCCGTCACCTTGTGGGTGGGCGGCTTCGACGTGCTCTACGCTTGCCAGGATGTGGACTTCGACCGGACCGCTGGTCTCTATTCCATTCCGAAAAAATTCGGCGTAGCCCAAGCGCTCTTAATTGCGCGTGCAATGCACATCGTGATGGTCGGATTGCTGGTTTGGCTGGCCCTTAGTTTTCAACTCGCTTGGCCGGCTTGGGCGGGAATCGCCGTAGTCGCGGCCTTGCTGGCTTACGAGCATTCCCTGGTTAAACCGAACGACCTCAGCAAAATGAATGCTGCGTTTTTCGCCGTAAATGGCTATATTAGTTTGTTGTTCCTGCTTTTCTGGGGCGCAGCCGCAGTGGTAATGCCCTAGCGGGCTAAACGAAAAATGGCGACAGGATTACAACTCAGCCCAACATCCGCTCCCGCGTTTCAGGACGCGCGGCTTGAGCCCGTTGCGAAAAAGGTTCTCGCCGGCGAACGCCTGGACTCCGCCGATGGCCTCGCGCTTTACGAATCGCACGATCTTCTCGGCGTGGGCTGGCTCGCGAATTACGTCCGCGAAAAACGCCACGGCAACGTCACTTATTTCAACGTCAACCGGCACATCAATCCCACGAACGTTTGCGTGGCGCACTGCAAGCTTTGCGCTTTTGGGCGCTCGCCTAACGCTCCCGGCTCCTACACCTTCGCGCTGGACGAAATCTGGCAGCGCGCCGGAGAAGGTGTCGCTGAAGGCGCCACCGAATTTCACATCGTCGGCGGCCTGCATCCCGATCTGCCGTTCGAGTATTACCTGGAATTAATTCGGGGCCTGAAACAGCGATTCCCGCAAGTTCATCTGAAAGCATTCACCATGGTGGAAGTGGGCTACTACGCGCGCATTTCAAAACTTTCCATACGCGATACTTTGCTCGCGATGAAAGCGGCAGGTGTCGACTCGCTGCCCGGCGGCGGCGCGGAAATTTTCCATCCGCGGGTGAGAAAAATTATCTGCGACCACAAAGTGAGCGGGCAGATGTGGCTGCAAATCGCGCGCACCGCGCACGAAGTCGGGCTGCGCTCGAATGCCACCATGCTCTACGGCCACATCGAAACCAACGAAGAGCGCGTGGACCACTTGGTCCAGCTTCGCGAAACGCAGGACAAGACGCACGGCTTCGTCGCCTTCATTCCGCTCGCGTTTCACCCGGCGAACACCGGCCTCTCGCACATTCCTAGCCCCACCGGATTCGACGATCTAAAGGCCATCGCCTGCTCTCGCCTGCTGCTCGATAATTTCGACCACATCAAAGCCTACTGGATTATGCTCACGCCGCGCATCGCGCAAGTCGCTCTGCGTTTTGGTGCAAACGACCTCGACGGCACCGTGGTGGAAGAAAAAATCTACCACGACGCCGGAGCCACCACTCCCGAGCACATGACCCGCGCCGACCTGGAGCGCCTGATTCGCGCCGCAGGCCGCGTCCCCGTCGAACGCGACACTCTCTACAATCCCGTCGATCGCGAAAAAATGCCGATACCGCCCGCGCGCGTTTCATCCCGCAGCATCGACGGCTTCATTCCCGAAACTTCACTCACCCTAAATATCTAGCAAAAAAATATCCAAAAAGGTTTGGTTTGATTTCAGAAAATATGCGGAGTTTATTTTTATTTGCGCCGTGCGAGGAAATTACGCGTGCGGATGAGCTTTGTCGTACACCGCCATCAGCTGCTCGATGCTCGCCTGTGTGTACCGCTGCGTCGTCGAGAGCGACTTGTGGCCAAGCAGCTCCTGAATCGCGCGCAAGTCCGCTCCGTCCGCGAGCAGATGAGTGGCAAAGGCGTGGCGCAGCGAGTGGGGATGCAGGTTCCAGTTCACATTGGCAAGCCGCGCGTACGTTTTCACGATTACGCGAACCGATTTCGAAGTCAACCGGCCGCCGCGGTGATTTATAAAAACTGCCGTCGGGTCGACTTTCGTGCTCTGATGCTCGAGAAATTTTGCACGCAGCGGCCAATATGCCTCGAACGCCTCCTGCGCTTTCGCCCCATACGGAACAACGCGCTCCTTGCGGCCCTTCCCAAGTACGCGGATCATTTGCCCTCCGCGATCCACGTTCCCCACCGTCAGGCCGACAAGCTCGCTGACGCGAAGCCCCGAGGCATACAGCAATTCCAGAATCGCGCGATCGCGGGGCGGAATGAGTTTCGCATTCTCAGCCGACTGATTTTTGCGCCGGGCCGCCGGCTTCTTGTCCGCGCCGCCCCCTGGCAGGGTGTTAAGAAAGCCGTTCATTTCCTCGGCCGTCAGCACTCGAGGAATCCGCTTCGGTATTTTGGGAGTGCTTACCAGCCGCGCGGGATTTTGCTTGGTGATTCTCTCGCGCACGCAAAATTTGAAAAACGTTCGCAGAGCGGCCAGCTTTCTAGCCACGGACACTTTCTGTAACTTTCGGTCGTAGAGCCAGCCGACGAATTCGCGGATGATCCGAGCGTCCACCTCATCCAAGGCCATTGTTTTTTCGCCGGGCGGCGTGAGGAATGTCCGAAAGAGTTCAAGATCGCCGCGATAGTTACAAATAGTTATGGGCGAAACATTGCGTTCGTAGCGCAGGTAGTTAACGAATTGTTCGATGGTCTGCTTCATGGGTCTAATCTGCGATGCGCACCTTTAAGATGCCGAAACCCCGGCAAACGTAAGCTACCGAATTTCCCGCGCCAGTGCCAGGAAACGACCCTGTTTGCGCTTCAGGACTTCACAGGAACTGCAAGGTTGCTCTCGTCGCGCGGCTCTTGAGGATGCACGAACGGAACAGCAGGAGCAGCTGCCGGCTCCGGTACAGCTTCGATCTCCCAATCACATCCGTCCTTCACGCAAGAGCGGAAGTTCCCCGCCTTCGTGCGCTTTTCGACGATGAAAGGAGCACCGCACTTCGGGCACGGTTCGTTGAGCGGCTCGTGCGGCGAAGTGTAATCACAATCTGGATAGCGGCTGCAGCCGTAGAAGATTCGACCCCGCCCGCGTCCCTTGGCCGTTCCGCGGCGGACGAATTCTCCTTCTCCGCACTTCGGGCATTTGATTCCCAGAGTAATGGGCCTGGTGTATTTGCACTTGGGATAATTTTCGCAACCGATGAAATCGCCGAAGCGGCCCTGGCGGCGAAGGAGCTGGCCTTCGTCGAGGGGACATTTTTCGTCCAGCTTTACGTCCGGCTGGCGCGCGGTGCGTGTGCCGCTCACCAAACGGCGAGTGGTCTTGCAATCTGGATAGCCGGTACACGCGAGGAACACGCCGAAGCGGCCGCGTTTGATGGCCATTTCCTTGCCGCAGTTATCGCAATATTCGATTTTCACTTCGCCGTCGTCTGCAGGAAGCTCGGGCGAGAGATCCTTGATGAAATCGCAATCCGGATAGCGATTGCAGCCCAGGAAAAAACCGTGGCGGCTGATGCGCTCGAGCAATTCTCCCTGGCCGCACTTCTCGCATTTCTGCCCGGTAGGAATTCCCGCCTTGTAAGACAGCATTTCGTCTTCGGCTTTATCCAAGTCCAGCAGGAAAGGATCCCAGAATTCCTTCACTGCCTGGCGCCACGGCAGTTTGCCGTCCTCTATTTCGTCGAGCTCTTCTTCGAGGCGGGCAGTGAAGCCCACGTCGAAAATATCCTCGAAACTTTTCACCAGCAGCACGCTGACGCGCTCGCCGAGCATTGTAGGCGTGAAGCGGCCTTGGTCTTTTGTGACGTACTCTCGATCGACGATCGTCGAGATGATCGTCGCGTAGGTGGACGGTCGACCAATGCCTTTTTCTTCGAGCTCTTTTACCAGCGTCGCTTCCGTGTAGCGCGGGGGAGGCTCGGTGAAGTGCTGCTCCGGGCGAATGGTTTCAAGGCGAAGCTGATCGCCTTCGTGAACGGGCGGCAATCGGTTCCCGGCCGCGTCGCCTTCATCGTCCTTTTCTTCTTCTTCCTTTACGGCCTGATAGGCGGCCAGGTAGCCATCGAATTTCTGGACCGAACCGCTGGCCCGGAAGGTGTAATCGTTTGCGTCCACGTCGATGGTGGTCTGGTCGAAAACCGCGGGAACCATCTGCGAAGCGACAAAGCGCTGCCAGATCATTTGGTAGAGCTTGAACATGGACTCGTCGAGATAAGGTTTTACGCTCTCAGGGGTACGCGCTACGTCCGTGGGACGAATCGCTTCGTGAGCTTCCTGCGCGTCTTTCTTCGACTTAAAGAAGTTCGGCTTTTCCGGAAGATAATTTTGGCCGTAACTTGAACCGATATGGTCGCGGACCTGCGCCAGAGCGTCACTCGAAACTTTTACGGAATCCGTACGCATATACGTGATGAGCGCGACGGAACCTTCGGAGCCAAGTTCCACGCCCTCATATAATTTTTGGGCGAGCATCATGGTGCGCTTGGCGGTAAAACGCAGGCGATTGTAGCCCGCTTGCTGTAATTTGGAAGTTGTGAAAGGCGGCGGAGCGAATCGGCGCTTTTCTTTTTGCGCCACGCTGGAAACTTGCCAGATGGCATTCTGCACCGCGGCCAGGACGCGTTGCGCTTCCGCTTCGTCCGGCACTTCGATGTCTTCACCCTTGTACTTGATGAGCTTGGCTTCAAAGGAGGGCGGCTCGCCGGCGCCCAGAAGCGCATGAATGGTCCAGTATTCTCGGGGGACGAAAGCGCGAATTTCCTGCTCGCGTTCGACAATCAGCCGGAGCGCAACCGTTTGCACACGGCCGGCCGAGAGGCCGCGGCGCACTTTGTTCCACAAAAGTGGAGAAACTTTATAGCCCACGATGCGATCCAGAACGCGCCGGGCTTGCTGCGCGTCCACCAGGTTCGCATTCACCTTCGACGGGGTCTCAAAAGCGGCTTTGATCGCTTTCTGCGTGATTTCGTTAAACATCACGCGATAAATCGGAGGAACTGCCAATTTTGCTTTAGTGACTTTGGTTTCCTTCTTTGGAGCGTCTTTCGGAGCATCGCCGTTTGTCTTCTCGTCTGATTCTTCTTTGAGATTGGCGTATTCGCGAGGATTGCTCAAAATTTCTTCCAAGTGAGCGCAAATAGCTTCACCTTCCCGGTCCGGGTCGCCCGCCAGATAGATTGCGTCGGCTCCCTGTGCCGCTTTTCTAAGGTCGTTGATGACCTTGATCTTTCCCGGAATTACCTGGTAGGTGGGCTCAAAAATGTTTTCGGCATTGATCACCACCGGCTTGGGAGCTTTTTTCTCGGGTGCCGCGTCCGCGCCTTTGGATTTTTTGGACTTGCGTTTCTTTTTCTTGCCTTTGCCGTTTTCCTGGCCGGGCAGAAGGATACCGATCGTCTTCTTCGGCAGATCCATCACGTGGCCGTAGGAAGCCTTCACCGTGTAGTTCCGGCCGAGATACTTATTGATAGTTTTCGCCTTGGCGGGCGATTCGACGATTACGAGCGATCGTGCCATTCTTTTCGTATCCCTTATGAAACAGTTCTGAAATGCCGGTACCTTCGGGTACTAGGCACCCTCACATCCTAGCCTGCAATCCCCTGGAAGGTTACAACAGGACTTTAAGGAATTGCTTACCAGGTAACTGACGTACCACGCTTTTGAGCTCCAGGTCAAATAGGGCGGCTAGCACTTCCGAGGAAGTAAGGCCGGAAAGTTCCACTAAATCGTCGATATGGCGCGATTCATCCTCTGTCAGCAGGTCGTAGAGCGTGCGCTCGGCCGGAGCCAGACTTTGCTGCACAAGTAAGGCCCGCTCCTCGGAATTTGCCGCCTCAACGGGCAGAAGCTCGGACCGGACCGGAGTTGGCAGCTCTTCAATCACGTCTTCCCACGAAGTGACCAGCTTCGCTCCCTGCTTTATAAGCTGATTCGGCCCGTAGCTGGAGAGTTGTGTGGCATTGCCCGGTACGCCGTAAACTTCGCGTCCGAATTCCATGGCCAGGCGGGCGGTAATCAAAGAGCCCGAGTATTGCGCGCCTTCAACCACCAAAACGCCGAGGCCCATACCCGCGATAATCCGATTGCGTATGGGAAAGTTCTGGGGAGCGGGGAACGTGCCCATGGGAAATTCCGTGACGATCGCGCCGCGTTGCGCTATTTCCTCGAAAATTTTCTTATTCTCCTTGGGATAAACAACATCAATGCCGCAGCCAAGCACTCCGACGGTCGCGCCAGTATCTGAACTCAGCGCGCCGCGGTGAGCGCTCGAGTCAATGCCACGAGCCAAACCGCTGGAGATTACTAGGCCGCAGTCAGCCAAATCCTTTGCCAGCCTCTGAGCCATTTGATTCCCGTAAGGCGTCGGACGACGCGAACCAACTATAGAAATTGAATGGCGGCTTAAAAGTTCAATGTTTCCGCGAACATAGAGCAAAGGAGGAGGGTCATATATTTCACGAAGCCGTGGGGGGTACTGTGGTTCGTCCCAAGTGAGCAGCTGGCACCCTGCCGCTTGCACCTGGGCCAATTCTTTCGCTGCGACGCTAAGAGACTGGCGTGTATGAATTGCTTGTGCGACCGCGGCAGGCAAGCGGTAGGATTCAAGCGTAGTTAGCGAAGCGTTAAAAACAGCTTCAGGACTTCCCATTTGGCGAAGTAGTTTTCCAGCCGAGCGCGCTCCCAGTCCCGGCGTCAACGCGAGCGCAAGCCAGCTCAAGTATTGTTCGGATTGCATCGAGAGGGAAAGTTAACTAGCGGCTGAGGGTACGCATGGTGAGGCCATGTTGTCCAGCCGGGTTAATACTCACGGCTATGTTAGGCTGCATGCGTAGTTTTGCTGTTGCGATAGAATGCTGTCGCCCAGTAGCGGAGAGAAACGATGACGGCACCCGGTTTGATGGAAGCACCTAATACGGCCATGCGCAGAGCTTTCGCGCGCCAACAGGGAATGGTTTACGGCTGCGCATTATTGATCGCAGCGATGGCAGTCCTCTGTTTTGTGGGAACGCAAGCAAAGGCGCAGGAGTCCCCTGCCGCTCCCAGCATTGAAGGGACTTGGGAAGGAGTTCTGGGCGGCCGGCTTCACCTGGTAGTAACCATCTCGAAGGCAAGCGATGGAACGCTGGCAGGACAGCTTAACAGCGTGGACCAAGGTTCAACCTTGCCGATCGAGAAAGCTACGCTTGACGGGAATGGAGTGCGGTTTGAAGTGAGCCGAGTCGGCGGCGTGTATGAAGGAAAGATGAATGAGAGCGGCACGGAGATCGCAGGCTCTTGGACTCAAAACGGAGTTCCGGCGCAGCCGCTTTCGCTCAAACGCAGCGAGGGAGCCAAAACTCAGGCAGCGAATTCGGCAAAATCGCCTGAACATACTCCGAAGCCTCTAACAGTCCCGCTCGATGTTGTGATTCCGATCGCGCCCACGGCATTTAAGGCCGATGGGAAGTGGCATCTTGCATACGAGCTGCACGTTTCGAATCTCAGCAGGTGGGATTGCGAACTTACGCGCGTGGATGTGATACCAGGAAACGGAGAACAAAAAGCACTGGCAAGTTTTACGGGCGCCGATCTCGATGGATTGATGGGTCATCCCGGGAGCATCGCGGGGCAAAAGTCAAAAATTCCTTCCGGCGGATTAGCGGTGGTGTATATGTGGGCGGACTTCGACAATCTGAGCGACGTTCCGGCTTCCATCAGGCAACGAATCACGGTGAAGGTCGGCGATTACCCGGAGGGGTTTGCAATTGATACTCCGGCGATACAAGTGGATCGAAAGCCTGTTGCGGTGATTGGAGCGCCATTAACCGGTGACGATTGGCAGGCCGGAAACGGCCCGTCGAATGCCTCCGGCCACCGCCGCGCGCTTATCCCGATCGAGGGGCGCGCTTACATCTCGCAGCGCTTTGCAATCGACTGGGTGCAACTGTATCCCGACGGCAAGACCTACCAAGGCGATCCGGCGGACAACAAAAACTATCGCGCGTACGGGCATGAAATTCGCGCAGTAGCGGACGGAACGGTAACCGAAACAAAAGACGGCATTCCGCAAAACATCCCGGGTGAAACCTCGCGCGCGGTGCCGATCACGCTGGAGACGGTCGGCGGCAATCACGTAATAGTGGATATCGGCAACGGGCTGTACGCCTTTTACGCGCACATGCAGCCGGGGACGCTGCGCGTGAAGGTCGGCGAACAGGTGCGGCGCGGGCAGGTCCTCGGACTCCTTGGCAACAGCGGAAATTCCACCGAACCTCACTTACACTTCGATATTTGCAATGCGAGTTCGATGCTTGGCTGCGAGGGAATGCCCTACGCCTTCGGTTCATTTGAAGTCTTGGGAAAGGGCGATGGATGGAAACCTTCCGATCCGCACGAAGCGGCCGCCAAACATGAGATGGAGATTCCGATGGAAGACGAGGTTGTGAGCTTTTCGTCCGCTCCTTAAAGGGATTTTACGACTCTGGTCCGCATCCCGGATTCCCCTGACAGGCTGCGCTCCCATCGATGTGCTAAGGTATAATTTAAAGTCTGGAATAGAGAAACATGGCAAAACTGCGAATCTCTATCGTTGAGTTTCTGAATACGGCGCCGCTGGTGTGGGGATTCACTGACGGCCCGCTCACAGGGAAGTACGATCTCTCGTTTACGCTGCCATCGCAATGCGCGGAAGCGCTGCGTCGCGGCGACGCCGATGTTGCAATCATTCCGGCGATCGAATACCAGCGCATTGAAAATGTCGTGGCGCTGCCCGATATGGCGGTGGCGGCAAACGGCGAAGTTCGCAGCATCCTGGTGGTGTCCAAGCGGCCGATTGAGAAAGTAAAGAGCATTGCACTGGATACCAGTTCACGAAGCTCGTCGGCTTTGGTTCGGCTGCTGGCTGCCGAACATTGGAAGATTCAGCCCGAATTTGTAGACGCGGCGCCTGACCCGTCGGAAATGCTGAACCATGCCGACGCTGCTCTGGTGATTGGCGATCCTGCTCTGCGGATCGCTGTAAAAATGGATGAGCTGGCGGGGAAAATTCCCAGCGGCGAGGATTGCTGCAAGGGCGATCCGGAAAGCGCTCCGGTGCCGGGATTTGAAACGCTCTTCGTATACGACGTGGCCTACCAATGGCAGGAGTTAACCGGAAAACCTTGCGTGCTTGCGATTTGGACGGCGCGGCGGGATGCGATGACCCCGGAAATTCTTGCGGACTTTGAAGCATCGAAGAGGTACGGGCTTGCACGACTGCGAGAAATCGCGGAAGGCGCTTCGCTGAAGCTCAACCTTTCGGCCGGCGCCCTGGAACGTTATCTCGCGGAAAACATTCATTTCGGTTTGGAAGAGGAATATCTCGCGGGACTACGGCTTTATTATGAAAAAGCGGCAGCAGCCGGGCTGATCGCGCGCGCGCGTCCGCTGGAATTTTACGGTTCAACGGTGAAAGCGACCGCCCGGCACGGAGCGTAAGACTTTGGAGCGCATCGGCCAGCTAAGCATTCTGCGGCGCTATCCGGTGAAAAGCATGGCCGGCGAAGATATGGAAGAAGCGCGCGTGGGTTTTGCCGGAATGATCGGCGACCGGGTTTTTGCCTTCATCGACAACAGAAACCAGTCGGATTTTCCGTGGATGACAGGGCGGCAGGGCCACGAACTGATTCTTTTTCGTCCGCGTTTTCTGGATCCACCGGCCATCGAAGACGAAAATCCCGACGCGGCGCGTTATGCGATCGAAGTAATCACGCCGGAAGGCGAAAAGTTTCGCATGGGTGATTCGCGGTTCACCCGGTATTTGGAAGAGCGTTTCGGGCGCTCGTTGCGTTTGAGATTTTCAGAGCGTTGCCAGACGGATGCGCGTCCGATTTCCGTGTTGGGATTGAGCACCGCCAGCGCGCTTTCGAAAGAAACTGGTATTGTCCTCGATACGCGGCGATTTCGTGCTAACTTTTATGTGCGCTGGGACAACGACCAGCCCTACTACGAAGACGAGTTGATCGATCACGAGCTGCGGATCGGCGACACTGTTACGTTGAAGCTGGTGAAGAAAAACGAGCGCTGCGTGATGATCGCGCTCGATCCAGAGACTGCGGCGCCCGCGCCAGAGGTCTTGCACACGGTGGCGCTTCGTCACCAAGGCTGCTTGGGCGTTTACGGCGTAGTGCTGCGAGAAGGCATAGTGCGGATCAACAATCCGGTTTACCTGGTCTGATTGCCGGTAAGGGACGAACGACAATGGGCATCTCTCAACAAGAAGCGCTCGATCTTTTCGAATCCGATGATTTGATCGGCATCGGAATGGCGGCGAACGAAGTGCGGCGCAAGAAGACCGATGGGCGCATCGCGACCTATCAGATCGACCGCAACATTAACTATACGAATTTCTGCACGGAATACTGCTCGTTCTGCGCGTTTTACCGGCCGTTGGGCGCGAAGGACGGCTACATTCTGCCGTTGGAATCCATTTACGAGAAAATCGAGGAGATGCTCGAACTGGGCGGTACCGGCGTGCTGATGCAGGGCGGCTTGCATCCGGATTTGCGGATTGAGTTTTACGAAAACATGCTGCGCTCAATTAAAGAGCGCTATCCGCAAGTTCACCTGCACTGTTTTTCGGCACCGGAAATTACATGTATCGCCGACGTTTCCGGCCTTTCGCTGCGCGAAACGATCGCGCGGCTGCGCGATGCCGGCCTCGATTCGATTCCCGGCGGCGGCGCCGAAATCTTGGATGACGAAATACGCGCGCGCATTTCGCGATTGAAATGCCGGTCCGAAGAATGGGTGGAAGTGCATCGCGCGGCGCATTCCCTCGGAATGCGGACGACGGCCACCATGATGTTCGGTTGCGGCGAAGAAGCTCGGCACCGCGTGAACCATCTCGAGCTGCTGCGTCAAATTCAGGAGGATACGGGCGGATTCACCGCGTTTATACCGTGGATTTTCGCGCCGGAAAATACTCCGCTCGGAAAGAAAATTCCCGAAGCGACGGCTTTCGATTATTTGAAGACGCTGGCGATCAGCCGGCTCTACCTCGACAATATCGATCACATCCAATCAAGCTGGCTGACGCCCGGGATCAAAATTTGCCAGGTTGGCTTGCAATTCGGCGCCGATGACGTGGGCAGCATATTAATCGAAGAGAATGTTGTTTACGCCGCCGGTGTCCGCAACCGCACGAACGAAACCGAGCTTCGCCGCATCATCTCCGACGCCGGCTATATCCCCGCGCAGCGCGACACGCTGTATCGCTCCTACGTTTTGAAACAAGTCCAATAGTATTTGGCTTGGATTTATGATGGGAATTTTCTTCGGTTCGCTTAAACCGAAAGTGCGATAGTAGGCTGCCCGGCAGAAACAGCAACCGGCAGCTCTAGCACTACGCTCGCGCCGTAGAGCTGCTTGTTCGCCAGAGCAATTTCCCCGCCGCATTCCTGCGCGATGCCGTAGCAAATGCTGAGGCCAAGTCCCGTCCCCTTGCCTACAGGCTTGGTGGTGAAGAACGGGTCAAACGCGCGGTTTAGGTCTGCGAACCCTGGGCCAGAATCCTCGAACTGAATCACAACCGTGTTCTGATGTCGCGAAGCGCGAATCTGGATGGAGCGTTCCACGCTGTCTTCCACTGCGTCCATCGAATTGTTCAGGAGATTCAGCAGTACCTGCTTCAATTCGTCTTCACCGATGGCGATGGGCGGTAGTTCGGGATCGATGTGCGATTCCACGTGGATGCCGAGCTTGCGCAGGTGATATTCGCGCAGTTGAATGACGTCACGCAACGCCGAATCAAGATCGGCCGCGCGCATCGCAGGATTATTCTGCCGGGCAAAGCGCAGCAGGCCGTCCACGATGCGTTTCATGCGATGAGCTTCGTGTCCTAGTTTCTGCAGCCGCTTGACTACTTTTTCTTCCTGAACTTCCTCTGCGAGCAATTCCGAATAGCCGATGATTCCGGTAAGCGGATTGTTCAACTCGTGGGCCACGCCGGCTACAAGCTGGCCGAGCGCGGCCAACTTTTCCGCTCGCACGAGCTGATGATGCAGCCTGGTGTTTTCAATGGTGACGGCAAGATCGGAAGCAAGGACTTCCAGTTTCACCATTTCAGATTTATCGAGATTGATTGAGGGTTCAGTGCAGCGGAGAAAGAGGCAGCCGACGTATGAACCGCGCCAGGAAATAAGCGGGATAAGAACTTCGTTGTCGCTGTGCGCCATATGGTAAGAATTATTGCCAAGCTGGTTGCCTTTGCTGCACAGCGCCTTGAGTTGTTCGATCGTAAGATTTCCCGCGCGTCCTTTGAGCTCTTTCGATTCTTCGACGGAAAACCCGTTTGCTCCAGCGAGATGGAATGATCGGTCCTCCGCGGAGAGCAGCAGAGCAGCCTTACTGAAACCGCTTGCGTCGGTGACCGCGGTAGCGACCTCGTTACAGAGTGCCGCCGGATCTTTTCCGGCGAGAAGACGCGATGTGATATGCGAAAGGCGCTGAAGCAGCAGATTTTCGGCATGTTCGCGCGCGCTGGATTGTTCGATAATTCTGGACTTGTCTTCCAACAGCGTCAGCACCATACCGAAAGCCACGAAATACTTTGGAACGTTCCATATCTCGGGGTTCATTTGCAGCTTCGGCAAGTAGTGGTCAAGAAGCGCCCCCACCGGAAAGACTGCGCCCCAGGCGAGAAATCCGCCGGACACGGCGATCACACCGGCAGAGGGTCGCGGATAGCGTTTCCAAAAGAGAAGTCCGCACAATCCGAAAGAGATCGTCAAGATAGCGTTGATCGCAAAGTCGGGGCTGCCGTGCAATTGATTGTGCACGGCCCAAATTCCGGCGGCGACAAGGACGACGGACACTCCAATGTTGAACCGCGGCAGCGGACGAGCTAGCAAAGCGAGTACGGCTGAGACAAAGAAGATGATCGCGAGCGCGGTGGACATAGTCCAAGGAATCTGCCAATTGAAACTGGCGGCGAACGCATGAAATCCCACGGAAATTCCAAGAAGCGCCAGCAGACCCAAGCGTCTCCCACGACCTTCAACCAGGCGCAACATCGATACGACGAAGACCACTCCGGAGAGCTCCAGAGCAGTGATATCGATCGACTCCAGAACAGTTTCAAGCGTTCCGGTATGAGTTTCGAAAGCCTGAATGAAAAAGTGCAGAAAAATAAGCGCCCAAGCGTAAGTCCAGAGCCGAATCCGGGCAGACGGAGCGTGTTTGCGTAAGGATAGAAATATCCCGACAAGCACCGCCAGAACGAGAATCGTCGGAAGTTTTTCGAGCAGTGGGGTCACAGTTTGGCGCCTTGCAACATAAAGGTAGCGTTTTGAGGTAAATCGCAGCAATAGAGCGTTAGTACCAAACTCTGTGCGGTATGAAGGGTGGGCATTCCTGTAAGTGCTATTTGGTCAATAGTCTACGGATATTCAAGGTGACTTCGGTACCCTCGGGTAAATCGAGCGATTCGGTGGGTACCAACACACCACTTACAAATCGAGCGCGAATTTTCAGGGGTGAAAAGGGAGCCGAACGCACCGGCTGCGACGGGCGCTGCTCAGGTTCAGCGTCTTCTTTCGCCACAGACGGCTGGGATATTCGCCGCGAAGGGTGGCTCTCAGGCTTGGTTGCCTCCCGATGAACACCCGAGACTCCCGGCTGGTCCAGCGCTACGTTTGCCAGAGCGTCCGCGTCGCTATTCAATTCGCGGCGAACGTGCTCGATAACGAAGTATTGAAACTGGCGTGTCAGTTTCGAAGCACGCTCGTGCAGCGGCTTTAGGTCCGGGCTTTTTACTTTGTAGCGGCCTTGCATCTGCCGGACGAGAAGCTCGGAATCGCTCCGGATTCGCAGAGCGTGAATATCGTGAGTGGCAGCGTAATCAAGCGCGGCGAGAAGTGCGTAATACTCTGCGACGTTATTCGTTTCGCGACCGATATTTTTCGCCAGCTCCAGGACAATTTTCCCTGAAGCATCTCGCAGAACCACGGCATAAGAAGCCGGACCAGGGTTGCCGCGCGAAGCGCCATCAATATTAGCGATATGAACTCCCGCAGGCGGGACGGCCACATGAGCGTCAGTGAATAAACGCGCGCTGCCCGGCGGAGTAAGTTTGGAAGAGTGTTTCATCATCAGGTGATCCGGGCGAAAGAATTACGAATCATGTGGAAGAGGACCAGCTGGAGCCGAAGATGGGGAAACCGAAGAAGCGGCTGCGGGGGACGCCTGCTCGTAGTAATAAAGAATGCGAGTACACGTTTCGCAGTGAAACATTTCCTGGCTTTCGGAGCGCCGCATTTCCTGAAATACGTGCGGCCGAATGCGCATTCCGCAAGCGGTGCATTTCTCGTCGCGAACTTCGGCCAACGCGACACCGTGATGTTTTTTTACGATGCGGTCGTAATGATCCAGCATGTTCTCATCGATCCCGCCGGCGACACGCGCGCGTGCGCCCTCTAGCTCCGCAAGCGCCTTTTCAGCTTCCGCTTTGTCAGCTTCAATCTTGGAGCGCTCGCCGCGAACAACTTCTTCCACTTCCTTCAGTGACTTCTCCGAAATCTTGATGCGACGATCATACTCTTCGCCGGCCACCATCTGTTCCAGCAAGCGGTCTTCCGCTTTGGCGATCTCTTCTTCTGCCATTTGCACTTCGTGCTGCAAGGCTTTATAAGCTTCGTTCGTTTTTATCTGCGAAGTCTGATCTCTGTACTTCCTGACTTTTTCCTTCCATCCGTCGACGTCCAACTCGTATTTTTTGCGATCTTTGACGGTGGCAAGCTGCGCAGCTTTGCTGTGATCTAGTTCCGCTCTTGACCCAGCAACGCGAGCATCCGCTTCAGCAATTTTCTTAGGAAAGGAGGCTAGGCGCGCGCGGACGTCTTGGAGCCGCATGTCCACGGCTTGCAGTTCGAGTAGGTCCTCAAGAATCTTCAGCACTATTCCAACATTCTAGCACACGCTGCTGACGGCCCGGCGGACGCACTTCCCGCGCACGATTCGTGAACGAGATGTGCTTTTGCCGCTAGAGGCTGTTCTTGAAAAACGCGATGGCGCGGCGCCAGGCATCGGTTTGCGCCTCTGCGTCCGCTCGCGGCGTTCCACCAAAGGAAAATCTCGCGCCGCGCAGATAAGCGTTACCCGATTCGCGTGAAGTTGTCGGTAGATACGGGTAGCGTAACATGTGGCCTGCGCGCGCATAGTGCAGATGCTCAACGGAATATGCGAAGCCGTTTTTCTTCAAGCGCGCAAGGATAGCTTCGCTCATTTCGGCCGCGGGCCACAGATGGTCATCGCCCCCGGAAATCAAGAGTATCGGGCCGCAGATTCGTTCAACTGGAATTGATGCCTGCTCGATTGCTTCGCGATTACGCAACCCTGCGCGAAAGAGGTTTCTGAACATCACAGGTCGGCGCAAAACGGCGACAGGAATAGCCGAACGCCACATGAACCCGCGCAGAGGCATCGGCGCGAACGGGACAACCGAGTCTCGCCACGTCCATGAGGGAATAATCCCTCCCGTAGCCTTGTCACGGCCCCCGGCTGCCCAAGAGACGCTGCTTGGAGCGTAAGCTGCCACAGCATGAATTGCTGGAAATCTGGTACCAAGAAGCAGCGCAAGCTCCGCACCGCGCGAAACACCAAGCACTCCGATGCGTTGGCCGTCAATCTCCGGTTGTGCCTTCAGCCACTCGATCGCAGCTTCAAAATATTCGAGCGGAATGCGGTGCAGCCAGGTTGGCAGCGGAGGAATCCCGAAATACGCCAGGGCCAGAGTTGCAAAACCGTGGCGCGAGAGCACCGCCGCTTTATCGAGATCGAAACCGCCGCCGGTGCCGCTAAGGACGATCACGGTCGGATGCGGGCCATAGCCCGGCGGAATGAACAACCGCCCAATTATCGTTGACCCCTTATCATTTATGTCCCGTCCGCTTGCCAGAACGTCTGCCCCCATTTCGAGACTTCGCGTTTGGGTTCCGACCGCCTGAAAATTTCTGACGAGTTCTGAGGTCGCGATCACCGCGCCGTCGATTACGCCTTTCAGCGTCACGGTATTGGGTGAGAGGTTATTTTTCGCAAATGTCATTTGCGCATTCGAACGTTGCGCCTCGATCCGCATGGACCAGAACAGCCCCATGGGCGATACGCCAAGATAGCCTCCGCCGATCGGTTTTTGTGCGGCCAAATCTACCGATCCGGATGCGTCCGCGCGAAATATCGCCTGCGAATTCCAGGAGCGGCCGAGGTCATCCCTCGTGGCGGCGCCAATCAAAACTTGCTGCTGCGGCAGTAACCCGAGCAGGCAGATGCGAACTTCCTCATCCACGAATGCCGGATTTGGCGCTATTTGAAGACCAATGCTGCGTGCGGAAGAGCTGGCAGGAGCGATGGGAACCTCTATGTATTTCGAGCCTCACTTATAACACGAGACTTACAGCGGCCCACAGACACCAAGCATGAGTCTTTTCGAAGACCTCATCCGTAGTACAGATATGATAGGCGCCGTAGCCATCTATTGGGAGGGGCGAGTGGGGCTCGAAAGCGAAGTTGCCCAGCTTCGACGCGGAGACCTGGACGCGCTTTCCGCGCTCCTGACGCGCTATCAAAACCGCCTTTACCGATATTTGCTGCGCCTCGTACGTGATCCGGCCGAGGCTGAAGATCTTTTTCAGCAGACCTGGGTTAGGGTGGCGGAGAAGATCCGGCAATTCGATGCCAAGCGCAATTTTGAAGCCTGGCTTTTTACCGTGGCGCGAAATATCGCGTTTGACCATCTGCGCCGAATCCGTCCGGAAAGTTTGGACGAGCCGATCGAGGGGGCCCCCGGAGAATCCGCGGCCACGCGCTTGCCGTCGCACGAACGCCCCGTACTCGATGGAATTGTGGAGCGCGAACGCACCACTCGTCTGGCCCAGGCTCTCGAGCTTTTATCCGTAACGCATCGCGAAGTTCTCACCCTGCGATTCGAAGAGGAAATGAAGCTGGAAGAAATCTCGGAAGTAATCGATATACCGCTTTCAACGGTGAAGACACGATTGCGGCGCGCGCTGGACAGGCTGCGTCAAACATTGGAAGCAAATTACCCGGGAGAAGTATGGCAATGAACGATCACGAGAAAATCCGGGAACTTTTGGCTCTGTCGGTAGCGGACGCTCTTACAGGCGACGAAGAACAGCTGGTGATGAATCACGCGCGGTCCTGCGCGGAATGTTCCTCGGAGCTGGATAGTTGGCGCCTTCTTGCCGCAGGCTTGCGCAGGTTGCCGACACCGCAGCCAAAGCCGTTGATTGTGGAGCGCGCACGGGCGAGAGCTGAACTCCGGTTTGCGGAAGAAGCTGAACATCGTTGGCACCGCGTTGTGATGATTGGCGTCATTCTATTTGCTTGGGTGCTGACGTTGATGAGCTGGCCCGTGGTGCGGCTCGTGAGCGGCGGATTACTCGGGATGCTCGACCCACGGCTGAACCATGCTTGGCTCGGCTTCGCGGTCTTCACAACGATCATATGGATGACGGGTGGTGCTGCGGCTGTGTTTTTGTCACTTCAGCAACGTCGGGAAAGGAGATTAGCATGAGCGGATTCAAGAAACAGTTGCAGGTGATCCCTGGAGTTGCGTGGTTTCTCGGTGCGGCCGCTTATCTCGGTCTGAGCATTCTCTTGTTCACGGTCGCGGTGCCGGGTGACCGGCACATGCGCGAGTGGAGTCCGATAGGGCAAATCCTGTTTTCGTTTGGCACGATGATCGTTATTTTCGCGTATGTGCTGCTCGTGGGTTACGTCTACGGCGATGCTAAGCGGCGCGGGATGCCGTATGTGATGTGGACGCTCCTCGCGTTTTTCATTCCCGACGGCATCGGGATCATTCTCTACTTCATCCTGCGCAAGCCCATGCCGAAACCGTGCCCGGGCTGTTCTCAGGATGTTCCGTCAGGGTTTGTTTTCTGTCCGCATTGTGGAACGGCGCTGCAGCCCACGTGCCCGAGTTGTGGCCATGCTGTGGAGCGCGGCTGGGCAAATTGCCCGAGTTGCGGAACAAAATTGCCGTCACAGACTGGCCGTGCTGCTTAACGAGGCGCCGAGCGGAACTGAGAATTGTGGTGCCGCTCCCGCGCGGCGGGAGCATTTTCCCTCGCAAGAAATTCCCGGTAGAATGCAGACGGAATATGAGGAGGCTCCTGTGCCATACGTGCAAGTAACCTGGGTGGAAGGACGCACGCCCGAGCAAAAACGCAAGCTGGCAGAGCGCATCACGCAAGTGTTGGTGGAAGATGGGCGGGCGAAGCGCGAAAATATTCAAGTGACGTTCGTCGATTTGCCGGCGACGGATTACGCCGAAGCAGGAGTAACCGTCGCCGACCAAAAGCGCCCACCCACACCCTAGCTCAGCCTTTGTCGCGCATCCTGTGCGCCCGCGTGCGGCGTGAAGAACGGATCAGACTACCGGACGAAGCTCCCGTCCCACTAACACCGCGTCAATCATGTAACCAATTCCGATAGAGATCGGGATGATGCCGAAGACCGCAGCCTGCATCGCGTCCGCCTCAAATCTCGACAGCCACATAAAAGTCAGCGTGTAGCCCAGCCCGCCCGCTATTAGCAAAATTGCTGCTTTTCGCGAACGCGCATGCGGCGGCAACTCTTCCGCGATGGGCACAGAAACGCCTTTGGCAATGGCCGCCAAACGCTCCTCCGTCCGCAATTTCCGAACGCGATACCACGCATAAATTCCAGCCAGCGGAACTGAAAACGCCATTACCACAGCTGCGAATCCTATTGGGTCCATGTGAAGGCTCCTCCGTTTTGTCAGCTTCTTGAACTTCACACAAAGGTACGCAGGCGGGCCTTCAGATGTTCCTTGGATGTCTGCGGATTGGATGGCTCACGAGAGGCCTCGACGCGCGAACAAATACCGGATATTTTGCGGAGTCCCGAGTTACTTTGCCGCGCTCTGGACTTCCATGGTTTGATCCACAAAGTAATCGGTACAGCCTGGATTTGTAGCAGTAGGACAGTGTGCGACTGCTTTGAACCCGCCAGGTGCATTCTCGATTTCGTATGTGAATCCCATACGGCCTCGATTCTGCATGGTCAATGCGCCGCTCGAGGTTAGTTCGTCCAAGGACGCAAATCCTCCGTGCTCGGCCTGGTAACCCCGTTCGGCTTGGGCCAAGGCGATAAGATCATTTTTAACGCCAACGATGTTGATCGTTTGCGCGGGTGTTCCAGTACCATCGGACTGTGCTTTAGCGAAGTAATAGTGGTAGGCCAAAAGCGAAATCAGCGCCACAACGAGTATTCCGAGCATGCCTTTCATGCGCACCTCACCATTTGATTTTACGGTAGGAACTCTCTCGTCGAGATTTCGCCCATGCGTCAGGTTCCATCCGGGCAATGAAAGCCCGGAGAGGAATCACATCGTGCTTATTTCACCGTCAAGATCACTTTACCGATATTCTTGCGCTCCTGAATATATCTGTGCGCCGCAGCAGCCTCCGCCAGCGGAAAAGACTTGCCGATCACAGGCTTGATCTTGCCCGTGGCGTACATCCGAAAAATTTCGTCGAGTGCGCCGCGCAACAGGGCGCCGCGCGTTTGCAAACTTCCGAGGTGCACGCCAATCACGCAAATATTGCCACTCATAAGTTTCATGGGATGAAACCGGGGATTCTGAGTCAACGCGCCGATTCCTCGAACCAGACTTCTCTTTCCGTCAGCTCCTGCCGCGGCGGAAAGACCGTACACGACCAGCCTGCCGGTAGGACCGAGGCACTCATAACTTCGCGAAAAAGATTTTCCGCCGATGGGATCCATTACCATTTCGATTCCATCCGGCGCGAATTTGCGTACCACCTCGACGAAATCGCTTTTCTCGTAGTCAATTGCATGATCCACGCCGATCTTGCGCAGATATTCCTGCTTGGTGGGTCCTGCGGTGCCGAAAATCACTAGACCTCGCGCTCGCGCCAGCTGCACAACCGCGATTCCCACGCCCCCAGCCGCGCCATGGACCAGTATCCTGTCTCCCGGTTGCAGGTTCCCCATCGTAAACATCGAGTGATACGCGGTCACATAATTCACAGGGATCGCGGCAGCATCTTCAAAGGACATTCCCGCCGGCAACCGATACACCTGACGCAGCGGGACGGCCACCCATGCGGCATAGGCGTTGAACTGCGTGAACGCAACAACTGCGTCGCCTACCCGGAGAGGCTCGCCTTCCGCAGGTTTCCCTGTGCTCTCGGCAATTTTCTCGACGACGCCCGCAATTTCCAGTCCCGGTACGAACGGGGGCTTGGGCGTCCCGGGATAAATTCCCATGCGCTGCATGAGGTCGGCAAAGTTTACGCCGATGGCTTTCACGCGGACCAGCGCTTCGCCGGCTTTCGGCTGCGGATCGGGGACCTCGCGTGCCTCAAAAACTTCTGGGGCACCATACTTCCTTACCACCATGGCGCGCATCTAACTCTCCTTGGGCTGTTTCCGCGGTGGGACTCTGCTTCTCCCCCGGCTTTTCATTTTGGATTCGAGGCGTCCTATCTTAAACTGTAAGGCTTTGTGCAACCATGAAAACTAAACTGAAGATAAGAACTCTCTGTGCCAGCGCTGCCATCCTCATAACTGCCTGGGTTTGTGTGGCCGGCGACCGTCCGCAACCGACGGCGACCCCGCCAGTGCTCACCGCTATGCAGGAAGAGCTCGATCGCTCTATGGCGGGAATTTCGAAATCCGAGCCGCCCGACTATTTCATCAGCTATACCGTCGCTGACCGCCAGTATTCCGAAGTGTCCGGCTCGAACGGCGCCCTGCTATCCAGTGGGGACAGCCGTGCGCGATGGCTGGAAGTACAAACGAGAGTGGGAACCTACCAGCTTGATGACACGCACAAGCTCGGAGACCGCCAGCCAAGTTGGACCAGCCCTGGAACCACCATGGCACTCGACAGCGACATCCCCGTGCTGCGCCGCGAAATCTGGCGCGAGACTGCCCGGCAGTATCGCGCTGCAACGGAAGCGCTGATCAAAGTCCAGACCAGCCAGCAAGTTCAAGTACAAACGGCGGAAGGAAATGCGCCGGATTTTTCGCGCGAGAAGTCTCACGTCTCGATTGGCCCTCACGTGGACATCACTGTTGACCGCAAGCCGTGGGAAGAGCGCGTGCGAGAATATACCGCTGCGTTCAGCAAATCTCCCGCCGTGTTGAATTCCATCGCCACGTTTACCGCGCTCGGCATGAATCAATATCAAGTGAACACGGAAGGCACCAAGCTCGCGTTTGGGCAGGTGCACTACCGGCTGGAGCTTTACGTTCAGAGTAAAGCTCCCGACGGCATGGATATCAATCGTTACGCCAATTTCGATTGGCTAACTCCTAAAGACGCCCCGACTGACAAAGTCGTCTTTGACCGCATCCAGACGATGATCGCGGAAACAGAAGCACTGGACAAAGCGCCGCTCGTTGATCCCTACGCCGGACCTGCTCTACTGACCGGCCGCGCGGCCGCCGTTTTCTTTCACGAAGTATTCGGGCATCGCGCGGAAGGTTTCCGCCAGAAGGACATCAACGAGGGTCAAACTTTTACCAGTAAAGTCGGCGAACAAATTCTGCCCGAGTTTATTTCCATCAAGGACGATCCCACCGCGGCATCGTTCCACGGGCAAATGCTGCTCGGCAATTATGCGTTTGACGACGAAGGCGTGCCGGGCGAAAACGTTTCCCTCGTCGATCACGGCGTGCTGAAAACTTTTCTGATGTCGCGCTCGCCGCTCGTAACCGTTCCCGAATCGAACGGGCACGGACGCCGCCAGCTCGGATTTGTACCGGTTGCTCGACAGGGAAATTTAATTGTTTCAAGTTCGCGAACCATGACGGACGCGCAATTGCGCCAGAAGCTTATCGAACTCGTCAAAGCCCAGGGCAAACCTTTCGGCCTGTTGATTGACGATATCGCCGGAGGATTTACTTTCACCGGACGAGCTCAGCCCCAGGCCTTTCAAGTGCTGCCGCTCGTCGTTTATAAGGTTTTCCCCGACGGTCGCCCGGATCAGCTCGTGCGCGGCGTGGACATCGTTGGCACTCCTCTCGTTTCGCTGACGAAAATCGTAGCCACCGGCGATACGCCGGATATTTTTAACGGTTACTGCGGCGCTGAATCCGGTTCCGTTCCGGTATCAGCGGTGGCGCCCGCGATTCTGATTTCGGAAATGGAAGTCCAGAAGAAAGAAACTTCCACGGATAAGCCGCCCATCCTTCCGCCGCCGGCGCATGACCCCGACGGCCACTATCCGGGCCAAAATAACACCGCGGAAAATAACTCGCAGACAAAGGGACAACAGCCGTGAAGAAATTTTCAGTTTTGGCTTTGATTGCGGCTTTTGCGATTCCTCTGTCTGCCGGCGTGCCCGCTCACACGGCCCCGGCGCCATCTCCGGTGGCGGCCGCCGCACAAGCAGCGGTGCCTGCCACCGAGACCGACCAGACGCTTCACGCCATGCACGACGAAATGGAGCGCGCGCGCACCCGCCTCCAGCTCCCCGGCGTTGACAAGCCTTTTTACCTCGAGTACCGCTTGATGGACGTGGACGTGCGCGCAGTGACCGCATCCTTCGGGTCACTAATTAACAGCTCCACCACGCGCAACCGGTTCATGAGCGTGGACGTGCGCGTAGGCGACTATCACCTGGACAGCTCGAACTTCATCAGCGAGGACGGCTTTCAAGGCTTCCTCGGTTCCACTGGCCAGGTCGGCATTGACCGCGACTACAATTCGCTCCGCCAGGATTTATGGCTAGCCACTGACCAGGCTTACAAGCAAGCCGTCACGCAGATGTCGCTCAAGCAGGCCTTTTTGCGCAGCTTGACCAAGCCGCCCGAGATCGACGATTTCTGGCAGTCCGCTCCAACTCAACAAATCGATCCGCGCATGGACCCCGACTGGACTTCACGCAATTGGGAAGAAGAAGCGCGCAAAGCTTCTGAAGTTTTGAAGGATTTTCCACAACTGAACGGCTCGCGACTGAATTATTACATGGTGTACGTCACCTACTATCTGATGAACAGCGAAGGTACTACGCTGCGAACGTCACGCAGCCTCGCCGCGATTGAAGCGGCCGTTGACACGCAAGCCAATGACGGCATGCCTCTGCACAATTTCTATTCGCTGTATGTCTCGCGACCAGCCGATCTTCCAAACCCCGATGCCGTGGCCAAATCTCTGACGCAAACCGGAACCGAATTGAACGCGCTACGAGAGAGCCCGCTGGTCTCGGATTACACCGGACCCGTGCTTTTCGACGCGCCGGCTGCAGGCTCCGTTCTAGCGCAGATGCTTGCGCCTTCTTTGTCCGGCGCGCGGCCGCCGCTTTCCATGGGTTCAAACTTTGATGCGATCATGGAGCGCTTCGGCGGGCGCAGCGAATGGTCTGGCCGCATCGGCACGCGAGTGCTTCCGGCAAATGTAACGCTTATTGACGATCCAACTCTGACGGAATTCCAGGGCAAACCTCTGCTGGGAAATTTCACTATTGATGACGAAGGCGTGAAAGCCGAGCGGATCACCTTGGTGGATAACGGAGTTCTCAGAAACTTTTTGATGTCGCGCCGCCCCGGCCCCGATTTTTTGAAGTCGAATGGCCATGCGCGCTCGTCAAATCTCTCGGATACGCTGCCGCTTTCCAGCAATCTTTTTTTCCAGGCCAGCGACTCGCTCGACGCAGAAGCTCTGAAAAAGAAATTCATCGATGCATGTCACGATGACGGTCACGAATGGTGCCTGGAAGTGAAACGCATGGACAATCCGGCGCTCTCGTCGATCCGGCAGGAAGATTTCAACGACTTCATCGGTTCCATCGCTGGCGGACTGGCCAGCGGCGAGCGCATGCCGCTGACTGTCTATCGAGTGTATGTTAAGGACGGTCGTGAAGAAATGGTTCGCGGCGGCCACATCGAAGGATTAACACTTCGCTCTTTGCGAAACATTCTCGGCATCGGAAGCGACAGCACCGTGAGCACCTACATGCAAAATCCTCCGGGTGGATTTGCTGGAACCGCGCTGGGCGCTTTCGGTTCCGCGCAGGGCGGGATCCCGACCACGGTCATCGCGCCTTCGCTTCTGCTCGACGAAATCGAAATCCGCGGCTTTCACGGTGAACCTCGCCGGCTGCCGCTAGTCCCCGCTCCGGCGCTGAAATAGTCTGAATTCAGTGACTAGCCGGGGAATCGGAATAGCCCGATGGGTTTACTTCGCCGGCTTGATATTTTGGTTTACGCGAAACAGATTCGCTGGGTCGTATCGCTTCTTGATCTTTGCTAGACGGTCGTAATTCTTACCGTAAGTCGCCCGTATGCGATCGTCGCCCTCCTCCATCATGAAATTGATGTACGCGCCGCCGGCAGAGTATGGGTGAAGCGCGCTCCAATACTCTCTCGCCCACGCAGAGATTCTTTCCTTGTTCGCTGGGTCCGGATCGACGCCCACGATCACTTGAGCCCACACTGCGTCACGGTGCCACCACGGGGTCGCGCTGTTCTTGACGCGGCTCGCCGCGCCGTTGACCGGATAGAGATGCATGGTCGACTGCATCGTCGGCGACTTCGCGGCGTGCTTCAAGTGCTGTTCGATGGCTTCATCAGAAAGTTCACGCACAAAATCGGCCTTCCAATACCATTGCATGCCGGGCGGATAGAGACGATCGAACATGCTTTGCAGCGCCGGATGCGGGATCGGCCCTACCAGGTCGAGCGCCGGAGCCTTGAAATTTCGGATCGGCTTGAAAACCTTCTCCGCCTTCTTGATGGGTCCGGTATAGCACCACACGATGCCGCACATTTTCTTGTTGTACAGATGCTCGGGGAACGGCGGCCACGGCGGCACGGTATGGAAAGCAAAGAACCCGTAGACGTCATCGGGCGCCTTTGCCATGAAGCTGCGGTACCAGCGCATCATCTCTGCTGCGTCCTCCATCGGCCACAGCATCGGCCCACCGTAATCGGTGTGCACGGGCTGCGCCTTGAACAGAAACGACGTCACGACGCCGAAGTTGCCGCCTCCGCCACGCACTGCCCAGAATAGATCGGCATTTTCCTTGGCGCTGGCGGTTACGAACCGCCCGTCGGCCAGTACCATTTCTACAGAGAGCAAATTGTCGATAGTAAGGCCATAGCGCCGCGTCAAGTAACCGATTCCGCCACCCAACGTCAGTCCCGCCACACCGGTGGTCGAAATGATGCCCGAAGGAACCGCGAGACCGAACGCATGCGTCGCATGATCTACGTCGCGCCACAGCGCACCACCTCCAACCCGCACGGTCTTCTTCTTTGGGTCCACGCGTACATAGTTCATGGGAGAAAGATCGATCACCAATCCGTCGTCGCATACTCCCAAGCCGCCCGCGTTGTGCCCACCAGCCCGGATGGCGACCAGGAGCTTATGCTCGCGACCGAAGTTGACCGCCGCCATAACGTCGGCGACGTCGGCACAGCGCGCAATCAGACGCGGGCGCCGGTCGATCATGACGTTGTACACCTTGCGAGCCGTGTCGTAATTTGGATCGCCGGGCTCGCTCAGACCTCCGTGTAGGCTGGCTCTGAAGCTGGCAATAGTGGCTTCGTTCAGCATGGTTGCCCATCCCTGAGAATTTGAGTCGTTCGACCGTATAGTAACTCCGAAAAACCGTCCGCCGGACGAAAGATGAGGTTCTTACGACTGAAGATTTATTGCGGCCATCTGTTCAATCGTGCCGGACCCACTCGGATTTCACCTTCGGTGGCCGCGTCAAGGTTTGCATCACCACACAATACTCTTCCGTCTTTGCTTGCAATCCCTTCATCTGTTCCGGAGTTGCGTTTGGCGCGGCAATATCAAAATGAAGACGAACGCTCTCGAAACCGACCGGCACGTCCTTCGATATTCCAAGAGTTCCTCGAAGATCCAAGTCTCCCTCCACCGTCACTTCGATGCGCTCCGTCGGTATGCCCATAGCCGTAGCCACCATCTGACAAGTGATCTGCGCGCAAGCCGCCAGCGCTCCAAGCAGAAGGTCGCCGGAACAGGCGCCTGCGCCGTCGCCTCCCACTCCCTTGTGAGCTTCAGCGCGATAGATGGCACGTCCGAGATCGACCGAGCATGACACTGGAGCATCCGTCTGCGAGCCTTTCGCTCGGAGTGTGATTTTCGATGCGCTTGGGTCGGTGCGGTATTGGTCTTTCAGCGGCTTCTGAAGCGATCGCAGATCCATGGAATCTCATCCTTTTACTTATTTTTATAGTTGCGGCTATTCTTCGCCGGCAGCTTTTGCCAAGCCGCTTTGAGGCTGCTGCCCTGCGTGCTAGCATAAATGCACATCAAGGGGAGTGCCATGCCAAAGTACGTCATCGAACGCGAAGTCCCGGGAGCAGGAAGTTTAACCGACGCCCAATTGCGCGAATTGTCCCAAAAGTCGGTCAGCGTTCTGAAGGGAATGGGTCCTGAAATCCAGTGGCTCCATAGCTACGTAACCGGCGATAAAGTTTACTGCGTTTACCTTGCTCCGGACGAAGCGACTGTCAGGGAGCACGCCAAACGCACAGGCATTCCTGCTAATCGCGTCTCAGCAGTGCGCCGACTTATCGACGCGTCAACCGCGGAGTAAGCTCCGGGTGAATCTTTCGATGTCATTATCTCCTTTGCCGAGTTAATGCGCGGGAGATGCCGCCTCGGGCATCAGCACGTCTTCAACAGCTTTCTCGAAGGGCATAGACCAACCCTCCAGCCACGCGATTGCGCTCGCCGTGTTGGTCAATGCTTGCCGTGCCGGGTCCAGAATAGCTTCCAGTTTGGACTTTTCCGCAGGCGTGAGCGGTGCGCCAATATTTTGGCGCAGCGCTGCGGCCGCTCCAGCCAGCCGCAGCGAACGCTCCGATTGCAGTTGAGCCGCCGCTAAGCACGCGAAACACTCCAGCAGGCGGGCGATTCCGCGTTTATGTTCCAGCTCCTGGAAAGTTTTTAGACTCTCCCGATACAGTGGCTGTGCTTCGCCGCATCTCATCTGTTCCCTCGCCAGGGTTCCGAGGTCAGCCAGCGTGCCGGCAATGCCCCAGCGGTCGCCGAGTTCTCGAAAAATTGCCAAGCTCTGTTCATACAACGTCTCTGCGGCTGCGTAGTCACGTTGCTCTCGCGCAACATCGCCCTGAGAGTTCAACGACCAGGCGACCCCTGTCCGGTCTTCCAGTCCTTCGAAAATTGCCATGCACTCCGAGTGTAGGGAGCGCGAGTGTTCATACTCGCCCTGCAATTTGAGGATGTTCGCCAGATTACTGAGTGCTCGGGCGATGGCCTTCAGATCGCCCAATTCTCTCCACAGAGCGAGACTCTCTTCGAGCAAAGAATGCGCAACTGCGAGATCGCTGTGGTCCCGGGCGTTTACGCCCAACGCATTGAGGGAAACTGCGGCGCCCTGCTTGTCACCGAACTGACGCGCGATGTCCAGGCTTTCGCCAAACAGCCCATTCGCCGCAGCGAAATCTCCCTGCTCGCACACCAGCACGCCCGCTGCAAATAGGGCGCGCTCTCGCGCCTTCGTCGGAGCTGCCGCTCCTTTGAGTTTCAACAGCTTGCTAAGACTGTCGCTGCCTTCGGCGAGATACTCTCGCGCTTCCCAAAAGCGAAACAGGGCCGCACCGAGACGCAGACCCCACTCCGAATCTCCGCTCTCCGTCAACCACTCCAGGGCTGCGCGAAAATTGTCGTGTTCCAACGTCAAGCGTTCCAGCCATTCCGCTCCCTGCGCGCCGGGCTGCTCCGCAACCTCCTCTTCCGCCATCACCAGGCAGTAAGCGGCATGGGCGCGCTTGGTCAACGCCTCTTCCTTGCTCGCCTGCAGCTTTTCCCGCGCGTACTCGCGAATCGTTTCCAACATCACGAATCGCGATTCTCCGTTCGCTTGTTCCACCTGCTGCAGCAAACTCTTGTCCACCATGGATGCCGTACCGTCGAGCAGATCCAGATCGAGATCGCCTTTGGTGTCACAAACAGCTTCCACGCCTTCCAGAGTGCATCCGCCTACGAACACCGACAATCTTCGGAAAAGTTTTTGCTCAGCAGGGCTCAGCAGGTCGTAGCTCCAATCGATCGCGGCGCGAAGCGTCTGTTGCCGCTGCGGCAAGTCCCGCGCTCCGCCAGTCAATAACTGCAATCGGCTCGCCAGGCGTGTCTGCATCGAGCTGAGCGAAAGAACTTTTACTCGGGCGGCTGCCAGCTCGATTGCGAGCGGCAGCCCGTCCAACCGCGCGCAAATCTCCATCACCGCACGGGCATTTTCTGCGTTAAGTTCGAAATCGGGCTTGGCAGCGGCTGCGCGTTGGACGAACAGCGCAACCGCAGGAAATTGTGACAAGGTTTCCAGTGTCGGCGTGGACTTCGAATCCGGAAGCGCCAGCGGAGGCACTGGAAATTCATGTTCGCCATACACGTGAAGCGCCGCGCGGCTCGTTACCAGGATTTTTAGATTGGGTGCAGTGGCTAAAAGTTCCGAAACCGCGGGCGCCGCCTGCATCAAGTGCTCGAAATTATCCAGCAGCAGCAACATGGCCGCGCGCGATGAATCCTGCAAATTCTTCTTCAGTATTTCAAGCGGCGACTGGTTCCCCGCTTCCCGAATTCCCAAAGTCTGCACGATTGCCGACGCCATCAAGCCCGGATCGCTTACCGGTGAGAGCGGCACAAAATGAGCGCCACCCGGAAATCTTTCCGCCAGCCCGCTCGCTACCTCCACCGCGAGACGCGTTTTCCCGATGCCACCCATACCAGTGACGGTAACCAGCCGCACGTCCTCGCGAAGCAGTAATTCCTTCGCCGCCGCCACCTCCTTCTCTCGCCCGACAAATCGGGTCCGCTGCACGGGAATATTCGTCGGACGTGGCTCCGGTTTGTTGACCTGTTTCTGCGAGAAGCGATCGCGTATCGCCGCGAGTTCCCGCGCGAGATCTTGCGTGGAGGCGTACCGCTTATCGGGATCTTTCTCCAGGCATCTTTCGATAGCCCAACACAAAGGAGCGGGAGCGTCAGGATTTTGCGCTCCGATCGGTTCCGCTTGCTCGCGGAGAATGGCCACCATCGTTTCCGCTACTGTGCTTCTCTTGAAGGCGCGCTTTCCGCTCACCATCTCGTAGAGCACCAAGCCGAATGAAAACTGGTCGGACCGGAAATCCAACCTGCCGCCGCTGGCCTGCTCCGGCGACATGTATTGCACCGTTCCCATCACGGCACCCGGCTGAGTTTGCCACTGGGATGTGTCGCGCGTCTCCGACATATCACCGCCGGGCGCGCTGAGCTTCGCGAGACCAAAGTCCAAAATTTTTATGAATCCGTCCTGGGATATCATCAGGTTATCCGGCTTTAGGTCCCGATGCGCGATGCCCGCTTCATGCGCCTTCGCCAGCCCTTCGGCCACCTGCGCTGCGATTTCAATCGCCCTTCTTATGGGCAGCGTGCCGGCGTCAAGCAGCTCGCGCAGAGTTTTTCCTTCTATCAGCTCCATTGCAATGTAGTGAGTGGAGCCGTCCTTTCCAAGATCGTAGATAGTGACTATATTAGGATGATTGAGCGCAGATGCGGAGCGCGCTTCACGCTCGAAGCGCAGCAAGCTGTCACTGTCTGCGGACAACTCGGCGGGTAAAATCTTGATTGCAACAATTCGGCCTAGACGCGGATCTCGCGCCTGGTAAACCTCACCCATCCCGCCCCTTCCTAGCATTGCGACAATTTCGTAAGGGCCGAGACGCGTGCCGGGAAGGAGGGGCATAATTGCCCGCGATTATACCCTCGGAATTCCCCGTCGGATACTCCGGTTCCGTCAAAGGTGTCCGCACTTGCATGTGATAGAATCGCGCGCAGAAGCGAAGATATAGGTGAGCCTGTTTAGGCTCTGAATTATGGAGGATCGAAAATGAGTGAAAAAGATAGTGCGGACCATCTCCGCCTGACGCAACTGCTTGAAGACGCGAAGGCGCTCAATCTCCCGATGTTTCCTGACCAGCAAAAGAAGTGGCTCGCGGAAAGTCCGTTCGCACAAGAAATTAAATTGATACTCGCGAACCATCCGGAGTATTACAACGAAGTCCGCGCTGTCGTGGGAGACGTTTTCCCGAAACCAAAAAGCTAGGCCAGCGCATCCGAATCCGGCAGGTAAGGCCGAGGCCGACCGTTCGCCGCTTACTCTCCCACGGGAGTGGCGCCTCCAACTCCTGGCTCGGACCAAATGCGGGTGCTGTGCGTTTCCTTCAGGAAAATGCTACCGATGATAAACGTCATTCCGGCCACGATCATCGGATAATAAAGTCCCGCGTAAATGTTGCCCGTGGCCGCCACCGACGACAGTCCAATGAGCGGAAGCAATCCTCCAAACACCCCGTTTCCTATATGGTATGGCAGAGAAACGGACGTGTAGCGAATCTTCGCCGGGAAAGCCTCGATCAGATACGCCGCGATAGGGCCGTAGATCAGGCACACGTAGAGGACCTGCACGAAAATTAGCAGCACCAAACTTGTGAGATTCGGATCCGGAGCTTCCTTCGCTGGGACTAATGCGCCGGATACAGGGTCCGTGGTCATAGCCGTGAGTCCGATCGCGCCTGTCACTTTGTTGCGAGAGTGCGTCACGGTGACGACGTTGTTTCCCGCCGCGCGTTGCATGGCGTGGTAGATGGGGATGTAGGTGATCACCGCGAGAAGGCACGCCGACATCATCAGCTTCTTCCTTCCGATACGGTCCGAGAGCGCCCCCACTACTGTGAAGAACGGCATTCCAAGCAGAAGAGCAATTGCGACGACGATGTTGGCGGTCTTAACGTTTATTTTCAGAATGGTCTGCATATAGAACAAAGCGTAAAACTGCCCGGTGTACCAAACCACTCCCTGTCCCGCTGTCGCTCCGAAAAGAGAAATCAGGACCAGCTTCAAGTTAGGCCATTTCGTGAACGCATCTTTCAGCGGCTGCGCCGAGGTCATTCCCGCGCTCTTCAGTTGCGCGAAGATGGGAGACTCCCGCATCTTCAAACGGATGTAGAGAGAAACGATCACCAGTATGATCGAGATGAGGAAAGGAATACGCCAACCGTACGCTGCGAAATCTTCCTTTGACATTGAGTTTTGCGTCAGGAGAATCACGATGAGCGAGACAAAAAGACCGAGCGTGGCTGTGATCTGAATGAAGCTGGTGTAAAAGCCGCGTTTGTTGTCCGGAACATTCTCCGCGACGTAAACGACGGCGCCACCATACTCTCCGCCCAGAGCCAATCCTTGCAGCACGCGGATTAAAATCAGAACGATCGGCGAGAACCAGCCGGCCGTAGCGTAGGACGGCATCAGGCCAATGGCAAAAGTGGACAAACCCATAATGGAGAGTGTCACGAGAAACGCATATTTCCGTCCGACTACATCGCCGATGCGGCCGAAGAAGAGCGCGCCGAACGGTCGCACCAGAAAGCCCACGGCGAAAGTGGCGAGATATGCGATTAGCGCGAACGTGTCATGCCCGGGCGGATAGAACTTCAGCGACAGAATGGCCGCCAGACTTCCAAAAATGTAGAAGTCGTACCACTCGATCATAGTTCCCACAGACGAAGCCATGATCACGCGCCAGATGCCGTACTCTGCAGTCCCCGTTCCTCCGCGCTGCGCGTTGCTCGCCATCGTTTCCTCCGTTAGGGACGTTCTCGGTCTCTAAAGCTGCATTTGAGCAGCCGCGTTATTGGCGTGATTCTGGAACAAGGCGCGGCTGTGCGTCCTGCGCGCCAGCCCACCC
>DATNLC010000003.1:0-24726 GCA_035603075.1 Candidatus Acidiferrales bacterium
TGTAAGTGGCTGTGGCCATGGGCGATCTCCCCGGTCGCTTGCCTGCAAGGGACTTGAACAATCTAAATGTACTTAGGGGAAGAAGTTGTGACCATAGGACGACGGTACCAGTGGGTACCTGACTGAAGTTCAATAGCCCGAAACAGCTGGGAAGGCGGCCCTAGCGAAGATTTGGATTCATTACAGCGCCGGCGAAAAGAAGCGCGTTTGTTACGTTATCGCGAATCATGAAGATAAACGGGCGATTCAAAACCATGTGAAAGGGAGCCTTCGCCCCACCCAGGATTCCTCCATACACTCCGTTCGCTATCGTCCCTGCATCCGCACGGATACCGTCCTCGTCTACAGTTATTTCAGTTTTCTGCGCCACGCCTCGCAAAGCTCCGCCTTCTCGTTTCGGCGCCATTGACAATAATGTGGCAGGATTATCAAAGATGCGGTGTACACCCAGCTTTTCCAAGGAGTCGCGAAGATCGGATTCATAAGTGAAATGGAATGGGGGAAGTTGCACATCGCCCGGCTGTGTCACTAGAAAGGCGTCAATAATGTTTGGATCTTTGGCTAGTGCAGCTTCAAGTTGCCCCACGTCCTTGTTAGCTGCGGGGAGTACAAGAAGGATCGAAGTCTTCCAGCAGGAAAGCACGATCGCCTCGAATTCCTCTGTTCGAACGTAGGGATAAATATAAAACTCACTCTCAAGAAAATCCGCTTGCACCGTGCCTCCCGACATAACCGAGAAGTCGTGCTTCTCCCTCTTCGCGTACACAAAAGTGTTTCCTGCCCAAGAGGTGCGCAAGTGAGTGAACGTAGTGATCCAAAAATCATTCGGTTTGGAGCCGACGATAGTTGGCATCGGCAGAGAAGGATCCCAGTTTTTCGCCAGGATAACTGATTGCGAAGTGTGTTCGCCCACTGCTCGGAACTGAAATCCAAAATCGTAATTCACCCGATCAACGAAGTCCTGCGAAAGAGAGCCTTCTCCTCGATAGAGGAATGCTCCCGAAAGCCACAGTTCCTCCGGTTTTCGGGGCCGTAGCTGTCTCAGCAAGGGGTCGTTCGGATTTCGCGGGGGATTGTGGGAAGCTGGATACGGTTTGGGTTTCGCGAAGCGCGCGAGCAGCATATGACCGGCCACGTCGGTACCGATCTGCTTATCCCAATGAAACGCAGTTCGAAGCTCCTCAACGCTCTCGGGGTCGCCGGTGCCGTCCAAAATGGCCGCAAAAGTAAGTGACACCGGCAGCGGCGCAATGACAATATTGCGATCTTCCGATTGTTCGTGAGCCACCTTCAACAAGCTCATAGCAAAGCGGTCGTTCGCGCGCAGGAATGAGGCAGGTTGAACTTGAGTGGATTCCTGCGCGAGCGCTTGGAAGCAAAATAAAAGAAGAATCGCGGCGCCGAGACAAAACTTTCGTTTTGAGTTAGCCATTTGGATGAGAAAACAATTGCTACCTTGCTTCTCGTGGTTTCTCTCGGCGCTGAACTAATCGCGATAAACGAATTCGAGCATGATTCCCGCTACTTCAATCACGTCGCCTGAAGAGAGCTTGGATGGCTGAGAAATAGCTGTCCCATTCACAGTTGGGACTCTCTCGGCCGAGCCGATATAGAACGAATTGTCCTCACGACGAGTGATCTGGGCGGCGACTTTAGGCGCGAACCACCCTCTCAGTTTGATTGTGGCCAGCGCCGATTTTCCGATGACGGTCAGCTTGTCGCTCAGCGTGTACTCTTTTCGGTCGGTCTTGCCTTTGCGGACCAGCAGCGTAGCTAGTTTCAGGCGTCCCGGCGCTACTTGCGAACTCTCTCCCCCCGCGGCTACCTGACGCAGGAATTCGCGGCGCTCTTTTGTGTCGAGCATTACGGTTTCATCGATTTTTGGCACTGTGGGCCAGGTGGTGCCGTTTGAACCTCCAGGAGCAGTTCCTCTGATCTCGCTCGAGTCGGTCACAACGATCGTATGTTTCCCGATCGCGACGGAGTCTCCCGGTTTTAGCGTGACCATCTTCACGCGTTGCCCGTTCACGAAGGTTCCGTTCAGGCTGCCGAAATCTTCAAGCATCATGCGGCCTTCTTCGCTAAATACGCGCGCGTGATAGTTCGAGACGGCGGGATTGTCGATCACGATTCCGCACTCCGGCGAACGCCCAATGCTGACTTCCTTGGCGCCGACGGCGACTTCCTTCAACACCGAACTTTCGAATTTCAATACTAACTTCGACATATACATACCCTCCTCGATTCAATTCTTACGCAGGCTGTAGCGGAGGACTCAACTTAGTCCTAGGCTGTCACCGTTGTTCGGATCCCTTAAACCATTTTCCAATTCGAGCAAAGGCGCGCACTGGTTTTGGCGCATACCGTACGACCACGGCGGTAATGTTGTCCCCGCCACCCGCTTGGTTCGCGAGGTCGATCAGTTGTTCTGCCGCATGTTGCGGATTGTCAATTTCGCTCAAAGTCGCGGAAATCTGGGCGTTTGAAAGTTCGCGCGTAAGCCCGTCGGAGCAGAGCAGGAAAGTGTCACCCTCCGCCAAATCCTTCTCCGTTAAGTCCACTTGAACTTCCGGTTCGACGCCCAAAGCACGCAAGAGCACGCTTTGCATGTTGCTTCGCTCTGCTTCCTGTTGAGTCATCAGGCCGCGGCGCACTTGATCTCCGACGAATGAGTGATCGTCGGTAATCTGAACGAATTCGCCGCCGCGGAGTCTATAAACGCGGCTGTCTCCCACGTGCGCGATTGCTGCTCGCTCTGGGTCCACAATCCACACGGCCACCACGGTCGCGCCCATTCCGCGCTTTTCCTTATTGCTCTTCGCAGCCGCGTAAACCTCGCGGTTTGCCTTGCGAATCGCGCTTGCCAGCCGATTGGAAGGCTTCGAAAGCCGCGGCAAATATTCACCGATTAAAGGCAGCGAAGGATTCGAGGCTGCGGCGCGGCAGTTATCGACAATTGTTTCGACGGTAAGCCGGCTCGCTGCTTCTCCGGCCGCCAGGCCTCCCATTCCATCCGAGAGCACGAAGAGATTCAGCTCGGCGGCAATGGCGAAACTGTCCTCGTTGTTCCCGCGAGAGCGCCCCACGTCGCTGCGCACTCCGAATTCGATCTCCATCGCCTATGACCTCTGAACATCTCTTGGTCGCCTAATGTTTTGCATTCCCGCCATTCGTCGGGACGGGAACCGATTGCACGTTCAAGAAACCCTTGGCCTCTAGCTTTTGCATCGCGCTCGCGACTTCCGCATTCGGATAGGGCCCGCTATAGACTATAAAGACGTCTGCATTGCCCACATGTTTCGGAACCACATCGGCGGGCATTCCCAGACCCTCGATTCTGGTTTTGGCCTCTTTCGCGCGATCTTCGCGCAAGAAAGTCTTCACATACAAGTAGGAAGCTCCCGTCGTGACCGGAGTTGGAGCAACGGGTTGAGCGTCGTTTTTCTTAGGCTGCCTTTTCGATCCGACTTTCGAAACAGCGTCGTCGTTGCGCAAGATTTTCGCCGCCGCGTCCGCGGATGGCCTCGCTCGGAGTCCGCCTTCTTTGCGCGGAAAAGTCTTTGGCGCTTCGGCTTCAGGCTGCGGGTTTGCAGGCGTTTCATTGTTCGCAAATGCTTGTTTGGAGGGCACAACGGGCACCGCTGTGTTTTCGTCTGGCACGCGCGAAGGCTCAGGCCCGGTGGGCTCAGTGGCAGTAATGATGGAGATCGGTTTTGGCGGAGAGCTCAAATACGCAATCTCGGGTGGCACGGGAGCGAGAAGTCGAGTTGGCGGAATCAAGTCCGCAGCTCGCGCGTTTGCGAGACCGCGCAATATGCCAAATGCGCCGAGGACGATCACAGCGATCACCAGTATCCACACGATAGCCGAAGGGCTTTTGCGTTGCGTTGCCAACGGTGCGATCGAAGGCGTCGCGATCCGCGCTGACGCGGGCGCGCTTACAACTCTTTGCGCGTTCGGTGTTCGAACGGGCGCCGCCGCGGCTGGAGTCTTCACATCCGACCCGTTAAGAGCCTGTTCCAGTTGCGCGATCGACTGGAAGCGGTTCGCAGGTTCTTTCAACAGGCATTTCAAAATCGTGCGCTCGATGTAAGCAGGAATGGCCGGATCAATCTGATGCGGAGGTACGGCTTCTTCCTGCATATGCTTCAGCGCAACCGCCACCGGATTGTCAGCTTGAAACGCGGGCGTGCCGGTAAACATTTCGTACAAAATTAATCCCAGCGAGTAGATGTCGGTTCGGTAGTCTACCGGCTTACCGGCCACTTGTTCGGGAGCCATATATTGCGGCGTTCCCACCATCGATCCGGTCAAACGGGTGGCGGCTTCCATCGAACGCGCGATGCCGAAATCCATGATTTTCACGTTACCGTGAGCGTCCACCATAATGTTTTCAGGCTTCAGGTCGCGGTGAACGATGCCCTGGGCATGCGCTTCTTTCAGCCCCGAACTGATTTGCAGCGCCAGGTCGACGGCCTTTCTCTGCTGCAATCCGCCGAACCGGCTCAGAACGGATCGCAGGCTCTCACCTTCGACGAATTCCATCGAGGTGTACGCCACGCCGCCGACGCGATTGAACTCATGCATGCGGCAAACATTTTTGTGGGTGATCTTGCGGGCAAAGAGAAGTTCGTTTTTGAATCGCTCCATCATCGCGTGATCCGAAGCGATTTCGGGCTTTAGCAATTTCAGCGCGACGATCTCGCCGGTCTCCCGGTCGCGAGCCTTGTAAACGTTGCCCATACTGCCATGTCCCGCTTCGCCGAGAATCTCGTAACGCTGACCAATCGCAGCGAGCGCGGCCGAGCCGATGTTCACAGCGGGAACCGGGCCATGCGCCGCAACAGTCTCCGCGAAGAAATCCTCCGGGACATCGCTCAACAGAACGGTGTCATGGCTCTCAAACGGACGAGATGGACCGCCGTTAGATGGTCCACTTTCTCCCGGCACACCCCGGCTCGGATTGGTTGGCTGCCCCATAGCTGTGCTGTAAGAATAGAAGAGCCACGCGCCATACTTCTATGGCTGGGGTGGAACATGTAAGGAAAGAGTATCTAGTACTACTTCTGGGTGGGAGAGCGCTCGAGCGAATCGCGGTCCCATTTGGCATTGTTCGCGGCGGATTCGTACGTGCTCTGGCAGAAATCGAGCAGGGCGGCCCTTGGATCGCTTGCCACTCTAACTTCGTCATATGACAGAAGAAATTCATTGAGCTTGGGATCGTAGTAGCCCTTCGCGGGGCGTATGGCGGCTTCTCGGTATCCGGGCGGCTCGGGCGCGCAATAGGAATAAAACATGGGGCTCGCGATATCGCCGCCGCCCGGCCACCAGCCGATGCTGCACACCTCGTGCGAATACGCTTCCTTAGTGATTCTATCCGCTCCGGGCCGTTCGGGGGCGCGTCGTCCTGAAAAACGCGAAGTAGCCATATCGAAGCTGCCCCAGAAAAAATGGACCGGGCTCGCTTTGCCGATAAACCAGGCGCGGAATTCCTTAAAGATTGCGTCAATGGTTACCAGGATCCGCCAGAAGCGATTGGCGTAAACGGCATCGTAGCGAGCATGCGTCACGTCCTGGTCGAAACGAATCGGGTTGGGTATCTCCACTGGCATCGGCCAGATTTTTACTTCGAGCTTCAATGATCGGAGCATTTCCATGAATTCCCGGTAAAATCCCGCTACGGTGCGATGGTAGAGCGAGATCGTCCGGGAATCTCCGCGGCTAGTTTTGATATCGAGGCGGTGGTCGATGAAGTCGAACGTAATCTCAAACGTTCCGCCAGGAAAGGGAATCGCAGAAGTGGTCAAGCCTCTGGCGTAGACGTAGAGCGGCACTTCCCACCAGTGGTTGATCAGTGGGCTTTGCGCCAGCCGAACTTTTCCCACGATTTGCGTCCACATATGCAGCGTCGCGCAGGTATCTTTCCACTCGGCGAACGGAAGCGCGGGCCACGACTGTTCTTTCTCTGAAATCTTGTCGTTCATAATCGCCTCGGGAGCAAACGCATTGAGTCGCTATAGAGAAACACAACTCGATGGAAGTCTTAAGAAATTAATCTCAGCCGCGCGCGGCCGGCTCGTATGATAAAACGAATCGCATGAAGCTCGCGCGCCGAAAAATTCGTGTCCGCCGACTTCGCCGCAGCGAACTCCCCATCGACACCGTTGAGCTCGCTCGCTTTCTTATTGGTAAGACGCTGGTCCACGATTTGCCGCATGTGCGATTGAGCGGGCGCATCGTCGAAACGGAAGCTTATATCGTGGGCGACGCAGCTTCGCACGCATTTCGCGGACTCACCGCGCGCAATCACTCGCTTTTTCTGGAGCGCGGCCACGCGTATGTGTACTTCATTTACGGAAATCATTACATGCTCAACATTTCGGGCCAGCGCGGAGGCATCGGCGAAGGGGTCCTTCTGCGCGGCCTGGAGCCGATCGAAGGGATCGAGTGGATGCAGCGCCATCGTCACACAAAAACGTTGACTGAGCTTTCGCGGGGCCCCGGACGGCTGGCAGCCGCAATGCGAATCACAAGAAGCCTGGATGGGCTGGACCTGTGCGCGACAGGTCCGCTCTGGCTTGGGACTGCAGCGCGCGCGACAGGAAAGATCGGCGTAAGCGTGCGCATCGGAATTTCGCGCGAAGCTCACCGCCTGCTACGTTTCTACGAACGCGGGAACGCGTTCGTAAGCGGGCCAAAATCCCTGCGCGTTTGAGCAGGTAAGTACTGGTCAACGGAAGTGTACGCGCACGCCAGATATCGTATATAACACCGACAATACTCACTGGGTATGGTTAGCATTCGTTGACTCAATTTTCATGCGAACCGAGAGCGTCAATTTGCCGTCCACCACATCTGCTTGTAAGCTAGTGCCTCCGGCCGCTGTCCATGATTTCAAATCGAACGCGTCCCCAGCGCTGAGTTTCAGAACTTTCACGTGACGCACCGTTAGCGGTTTACCGTCGACGCAGACCACCGGGAGATGATCGAGCGTCATGAAATACGCCGAATTTTGACCGACGATGCGCGCGTGTCCCTCGGCGTCTACCAGCACAGCGGTGGTTTCGTCAATCCCGATGCCGTGAACTTCTTTTGCCCAGCCGTCCTGCACGATGCGAGCAAGGAACGTGATTGAGCGGCCCATGCGTTCGCGTTGCGAAAAATGACTGTCTGTGATCACCCCTTTTAGCGCGGGAATCGTCAGGAAATCGCGCACCAGAGTTACGTGCGAATCGTAAGGATTTGCCAGAGCCTCGGGACTCTTCACCGTATCCTGCATCGCGGTGAACGCAAATTCGCCTTGCACCGCAAGCCCGGCGCTGATTCCTCCCAGTGGTACGCCGCGGGCCACGTCCGCGTTAATTTCTTTTTGCGCTGCGTTGCCGGTCCAGAATTTCACGTAGTTTGATTGATCGCCGCCGGCAATAAAGATGGCATGCGCGTCGCGAAGCTTTTCCGCAACAAAAGGGTCGTTCGCGCCTTCCGTCGAAGTGATGACCAAAGTGGTGACAGAATTTCCCGGGCATGCCTTGTGAAACTCAGGGTTGTATTCGTCTGCGTAGGACGCCCGTAGCACTACTAAGTCGCCTCCTCCAGAATGTTTGCACAGAAAGTCGGTGGCTTCGGCTACATCGCCGTTACCGCCGAGCAGCGCCGCCGCAAAAATCGGAGCTTGAGACGGCTTCGGGTTCGCAGCCGGGGTGCTGTACGCCGCGTAGCCATTGCCCTTCTGTGTCTGCGCAAAACTCGGAACCGCATAACTGAGCGAAATTCCGGCAGTCAAAATGGCGATCCAACTTTTTCGCGTCATAGGCTGCGCAGTATATCCAACCGTGTGCGCCTTCGGTAGTGAAGACGGAACTGCTCTGATCTGGACCAGAAGTCTTCGTTGGCACCGTGCTGGAAAATGCCCACGCCGGAATCTTTAAGTGCACGGAGATGCAAAGACGGGATTGACTTCTGCTCGCCGGTGGTCTACTTTGTCGCGCATAGCGTTATTTCCTATGGGATGTAGTCCGATTAATACGGGTACTCACGGCCACGCAGTGTTTTCCACCCCTCCTGCGCTCAGCTGCCTTATCGACCAGGGTAAGCTCGCCTCAGGCCTATAATTTTTTCCACCGATCCGGCATTTTGCGTTCCTGCGCTAAGTTCGAAGACGTATACAAACACTACACACTAAACCATCACAGAACTGAGCCGTTCGCAAAAGGAGCAGGCCATGAAACAATTCCGCTTTGTGAGCATCGCCCTCGCAATGGCTCTTTTTTTCACGATTACATCGAGAGCTCAGACTAACGAAGGGCGCATTCTCGGCACGGTCCGCGACTCCTCGGGCGGCGTGGTGGTAGGGGCGAAAGTCACCGTGACGAATACGGGGAAAGACGTTTCGCGCGATCTGGTGACCAACGGAACCGGTGAGTATATTGCGCCCAGTCTGGAGCCCGGTCTGTACACGGTTTCGGCGGAGGCGCCAGGTTTTAAGAAAACTGTCAGCAGCGTGGTCCGAGTGGAGGTGACGAACGACGTTCGGATCGACTTGCGATTGGAGCCCGGCACCGTAAGCGAGACAGTGGTTGTTGACGCGGGCGCCGCCCCGCTGCTGGATTCGACGAATCCCACGCTGGGCGGCTCTTTGAGTAACAAAGAAATCACGGATTTGCCGGTGCAAGGACGCGACTGGCAAAACCTGGTCATGCTTCTTCCTGGTGTCGACCGCACGCCTGGCGGTGGATTCCACTCCATTATTTCCAACGGCGCGCGGCCCGAAGACAACAACTACATGGTGGATGGGACGGACGACAACGACCTGTATTACGGAACAAGCGTGGCGAATGAAGAGGGTGTAAGCGGCACGCCGGCAAGTCTGCTGCCCATTGACGCGATTCAGGAGTTCAGCACGCAAGAGCATCCCACAGCGGAATACGGTTGGAAGCCGGGAGCGGTTGTACAAATCGGCTTGAAATCCGGAACGAATGACTTTCACGGTACGGCGTATTACTTCGCGCGCAACAGCGCAGTGGACGCGCGGAATTGGTTCAATCCGGTAGGAACGCCTTTGGCGCCGCTAATTCTTCATCAGTTCGGCGGCTCTTCGGGCGGGGCGATCATAAAAGATAAGCTGTTTATCTTTGGGGCCTACGAAGGAGTTCGGAGCAAGGTCGGTAATCCGATCCTAGCTGACAGCCCGGACACCACGATGGTCGCCGGTGATCCCGGTGATCTGGTCAACAGCATTCCGGACGTCATCGCTCATTGCAACGCTCTCCCTGGCTGCGTCGTCAACCCATTGAGCATGACACTCTCGGGTCTTTATCCGACGAACACGGGGGCAGCCGGTCCCGGTTTGCTTTTTCAAGATCTAGCGAACACGAACCGCGCAGACAACGCGATCGTAAAACTGGACTACCACATTTCTAAAAATAACACATTGACCGGGCGCTACTTCTTTGCGGACAGCACGCAAACAGAAGAGGACGGCGATTACCTTTTGCCGCAATTCCTGTCACAAGCGGCTTCGCGTCCGCAGATTATCGGCGCGAACTGGACCTACACACCAAACAGCCGGATAGTGAGCGAAGCGCGTTTCGGATATAACCGAATTTCGCAGCGAATCTTCTCGGCGGACCACGCCCTCAATCCCGCGACATATCCAGGGACAACCGGGATTAATACCGGCGTGACCAATCCCATGAATTTCGGCTTACCGGAAATCGATGTCGGCGGCTTCTTCCAACTCGGCGGGGGAAACGGATATCCGCTGTTCACAACGCCTACACAGACTTATCAGGGCACCGAGGGCATAGCCTATTTGAAGGGGCGTCACAATCTCCACTTCGGCGTCGAGATTCGCCACGGATCTGTTGACAATACCCGCAACCGGCACGCAAAAGGCGAAATTTTCTTTCAGTCTCTTCAAGACTTCCTGGAAGCTGGATCGTTCGATCCGGATTGCGAACAGTCTCCGTGCGGACCGGAGGAGGGAGAGGTTCTGGAGGGCAACACTCGCCGAATAATTACGCAAAATGCATTCGCGGCTTATGTGGCGGACGAGTTCCACTTCAATTCCAAACTGACTATAACAGCGGGGCTTCGCTACGATGTTTCGGGTGTGATTCACGAGAGGGACGATTTGTTGGCCAACTTCATCCCCAGCATCGGATTTGCTCAAGTGGGTAAACAGATTTCAACGCCCTATCATGTACAACACAATAACTTCGCCCCGCGGCTAGGAGTCGCCTGGGACCCGTGGGGGGATGGAAAAACGGTATTTCGCTCAGGCGCGGGCATAATTTACGAAACGGCTCCAATTTCCGACTTTATCGGCCAGACTGCCGGAGGTGGAATCGGGCTTAACGTAATTCCTACCGGAGCTATAGGAGTTACTCCTGGAGGTGGGACAATCACTGCGGCAGTTATAGAACCGGATGGGAGCCAACTGAATTGGACGTCTTCCACTGCGCAGGTATTTCCATTTTTGGGGCAACCGACCAGTTGTAGCGCGGATGAGCCATGCAGCATTACGTCAGTAAGAAATCACCTCGACACGCCTTACACGATTTTCTGGAATGCAAATGTGCAGCGAGCGATTGGAGATTGGTCTTCTTTGCAAGTGGGATATGTGGGGCAACGTGGTGTGAAACTTTTCAGCCTGCTCGACATCAATCAGCCTAATCCAACAGCATCCGCCGCTTGTTTCGAGGGAGGGGGCGACGAATTCGCGTGCGAGCAGCAAAACCGGCCTTTTTTTCAGCAGTATCCCTTCCTCGGCGAGACCACCGAGTTCGGGAATGCAGAAAATTCAAGCTACGACGCCTTGCAGGTGACGTATAAGACGCGCTCGTGGAAAGGACTTAACGTGGTGTCGGGATACACGTATGCTCACGCGATTGACGAATCCACGAGCAACCGGCACTTCAACATTCAGAACAGCCTTGACGTGCGCGGCGATCGCGGCAACAGTGATTTCGACCTGCGACACCGTTTCACTCTGGCGGCTACATATGCAATTCCGGGACGCAAGAGTTTTGCTCAACTTCTGGAAGGCTGGCAGGTGAATTCGATTGTGATCATCGAAAGCGGAATGCCTTTCAGTTTGTTCGACGGCGATGATGACTTCAGCTTCACCGGTGAATTCAACGATCGTTGGAACATTACCGGCAGCCCAAACAACATTCATTGGTCGAAAAACAATACGATTCCATTTGTTGTCGCGAGTGATCCCCGGTGCATCGCTGCCGCTGGGCCTGATCCAGGGGCGCAAGCCAACCTGCAGTTCTTCGGAGGGTGTTATATCTCGGGAAATACGGTGCTGACACCCCCGGCGAACGGTACGTTTGGCAACATGGGCCGCAACATTTTTCGAGGCCCTGATTTCGTTAACTGGGATTTCTCCGTCAGCAAGAATACGAAATTGGGTGAACGCGTGACGCTGCAACTGCGCGGCGAGTTCTTCAACATCCTGAACCATCCCAATTTCACTGACGTCAATGGGGAACTGTTTAACGGGGAGTGTAATTCTTCCAATGTGTGTTCTGGGACCGCAGGCATGGCTCAATTTACGCCGGACGTAGCGTCTTCAAATCCGGTGATTGGATCAGGCGGATCGAGGCATATTCAGCTGGGGGCCAAATTTATCTGGTAATTCGTAGCGCGCAGATCATGCGAGCGTTGTGCTGACGCGCTCGCACATCTCAACAGTGGACTTTGTGCCGGTGCCGTTAAACCTGCTATCCTTAGCGTTAGTTGAGCCCGTCGTGACTTCCTGGCGGCTCACCGCATCCAACTAGCATGCCGCGAAAAACAAAATCGTCAGCTCTGTCTCGCTTGTTGCAATCTGCCACGCGCGCCGGATTCAACCGGGCTTACCAAACCGTCCAGGTTGACCCGCAGAAATTTTTGAAGCAGGTAACGCGCACCCACAAGCTGCCGATTAGTTCCTGGCGCGACATGTTCTATCTCGGCGAAGAAGTGGTCACTCCGATTGCCAATCGCATCATCAAGTCCTCCATGAAGACAGCGGCTCTCGAAGGCATGGGGTTGGGCATGGGAGGCATGCTGACCATCGTCCCCGACGCCGGGATTCTTTCGGCCATTACGATTCGCATGCTGCAAAAATTAAGTTTGATCCACGGATTCGAATACTCCACAGAAGACGAAGTGAGCGAGTTATGGATGGCCGCTGCCAGCGCGGCAGGGCTTGACCTTGGGCGAGATTTTGTGGAGAAGCAGGCCATCGAACGCCTGGTCCCGCGAATCATCGACCGCATCGCCGTGAAAGTCGGCGCGGAAGTTGCTGAAAAGTGGTCTGGAAGACTAATTCCGGTGCTGAGCGCGGGTTTTGGCGGCACGCTGAATTACTATTTCGTCCGCTCCTGGGGACGACGCGCCCAAAAACATCTCCTCGCGCGTCATCGCGCCGTTCGCTCGCAGAGGCTTCTCGACGTTCGAGAAGTGCCGTCTTCCCGCCGCCCTCAACTGCACCCGGCGCGCTAGTGGTGCTGCATGGCGGCAAAGCCCAGAGTCTCTGCGCTCCGAGCGGTACTACAAACGTCCTGTCCGCGATGCCGCCTTGGCAAGATTTATCCCTCCTCTATCTTTCGCGGCTTTCCCAAAATGAACGATCGGTGCGCGGTGTGCCATCTTGGGTTTGAAAGAGAAGAAGGCTACTTTCTGGGCGCGATGATCGTCGATTATTCTCTGGCAATGGTGATGACCACGATCATCGCCATAATTTTGTGGAGTTTCACGCGCTGGTCGTTTGAAAAGCTTTGTGTCGTCGCGATTCTTATATTTCTCCCCGCCGTTCCAACTGTGACGCGGCTAGGCCGCGTGCTGTGGATTTCCTTTGACCAACTTATCGACCCTCAACGGTAAGGCGCAGTTTAGTGCATGTCGCTCTCGTAGCTGCCCGCTCTTGCGCTGTTGCAACGCGCATGGCATCCTTTTGCGGCTAAGACGGCAAGGAACAGCGGAAACAGGAAAAGGTAACGGATGCCTATTTGCGAGGGTTGCGGAGCTCGGGTTGACGAAGCGCACGTTCTGCGCCGCAAAGAGAGACTCGACCTTGCCGCCCGTTTTCGTCCTACTCAGATCAAGACTGTGCTATTAAATTCCGCTCCGCCTGCCTTGGAAGCGGATTATTTCTATCGCGCTGCGACAGACCGCGCCACTCGCTCGACGGCTGCCCGTGCGTATTTTGACGAACTGCTGAAATGCACGGGGCCTGCTACTGCGCAAATCGACGAGCCGCGTTCTCTCAACGAGTTTCGCCACCATGGCTTCTTTCTGATTCACGCGGTCGAATGCCCCATAGAAAATCCTGGCGAAATGCACAACGCGATGAGGCGATTGGCGCCGACGGTGGTCAAGCGAGTCCAATATTCGTTGCAGCCCACATATATCGTTCCGCTTTCGAAACCGACGCAGGACCTCATTCGCCTGTTCGGTCTCATCGGTTGGGGCGACAGGTTGGTTCTCGAGAACGGCGGCCCTTTTCTGGACACCAGTCCCGGAGTACAACGCCCGGCGTCCTTTGGCGACCGTGTATTCAAGGCGCTTTCGGTTCTGCCGTAGTCGCCGCCGACTGGTGGCACGCGGATTCGGCCAGTCCGGCGACCAGTACTTCTCATCATTCGCTGGACGCATGCCGGTGAGGTGTGCTACTAAAATCAAATGAGACCTTCTTTTGGCTTGTGCGCGCTTGCGCTCGTTTTGTTCGCCGGGGCAGTGATCGCTTCGACGAGAGCTCCTTGGCAGGCCGCTTCCAATTCTTCTTCTTCCAACGCGTCGCAGGTAAAGCGTGGGAAATATTTGGTTGAAGAGGTAGCCAGATGCACGGAATGCCACACGCCACGCGACGCACAGGGCAACCTTGACAACTCTCGTGCGTTGCAAGGAGCGCCAGTTTGGATCGTGCCGGTACATCCGGACCACAACTGGGCGCAGCAAGCGCCTCCACTAGCAGGCTTTGCGGGCTACACCGAGTCGGACGGCGAGGCAATTCTGGAAAGGGGCCAAGGATTGAACGGCGAAGTTCTGCGTCCTCCTATGCACATTTACCACCTCAATCACGACGATGCAGTCTCGATTATTGCCTACCTGAAATCTGTGCCGGGTTCCACAAGGTAGCGCCGGCGCAGCCGCAGCGAACCCCGGCAGGGAGACGGTTGGAGTTTGGACCGCAACTGCCGGGAACGAGCACGTCAATCGGTTGGCAAGACATCAAGGACTTGTACGTTCGTCGAGAGCGGGGTTTGTGTGCAACCCAACCCCACTACTTGCCTGATACAAGACCTCTCAAATGGGCACTGTCCCGACGGACAGGCGCTTAATAGGTCACACGGAAGCTGGCGCCCCACTCGCAACCCTCCACTCCTTGCTATCCTTGCTTATTAAGCAGGCAAGGTCCAAGCAACAGGAGAGCGATTTTTGGGAGGGGAAACCATGCGCGCATTCAACCGATTTGCTGTTGCGATCATCTCGGCGGGTATTTTCGCCAGCGTTACCGCTGGGCAAACGCAGACAGCCAATCGCGCTCTACAAACCGGCAGTTCGACCGTGGGCGCAGTAACCACGGTGGAGCAGGCAATAGATCTCATTATTGCGCGCGAACATGACGAGGTGGCTGTGATCCGGCAGTACAGCCCGATCGTCGAGACCTATGTCCAGGATATGAAATCCGATGCGGAGATGGGAATAGTGCCTTTTCGCGATCACTATTTCCTGGGACAGGCAGAGCTGTCGAAGGGAATCGTCGACGATTCGATGCTAGACAGGAAAAAGAAGAGCCGAGCCGCGGTGTTCGATCCTTTTTCGCACCTGGAGGGATCTTCTTCCCGCGTTCCCGAGGGTTTTCTTCAGATGGTTTATATCGACGTGAACAGGTTTGATAGGGAGCATTACCAGTTCACATACGTAGGGCGGGAATTCCTTGGCGAAGTGCGGTGCGCGGTCTTTGATATAACCCCACTACCCAAGTCCGGCAAGGGGAGCTTCTACGGTCGCATCTGGGCGGAAGACCAAGGATTCGCGATTGTCCGCTTCAACGGCATGTTCACATCATCTGGCGGTGAAGGGACGGGCTTCAATCTCCACTTCGATAGCTGGCGACTGAACCTCCAGCCGCGTCTCTGGCTGCCTGCGTTCGTGTACAGTCAGGAATCTGAACTCAAGAGTTCATCTGCTTCTACCATCCGTTTCAAAGCGCAGACCCGGTTGTGGGGCTACAATCTCACGAGTCTCAACCGACCGGTAGACTTCAATCAAGTGGCGACAGTCGATTCTGGTCAGAGTGCGGAGGATTATTCTCCGGTTCAAGCCGAACGCCAATGGCAAGAGCGGGCGGAAGTCGGCGTAGTCGATCGCCTGCAACGTATTGGATTACTTGCGCCTCGGGGAACAGTGGACAAAACTCTCGAGATCGTCGTTAACAACCTCGAGGTAACGAACAACTTGGACGTCGACGTTCACTGTCGGGTTATGTTGACCAGTACGCTCGAGACCTTCTCGATAGGACATACGATCGTCATTAGCCGCGGCTTGCTCGACGTCCTGCCGGACGAAGCGAGCCTTGCTACTGCGCTAGCGCAGGAACTGGCCTCAATAATGATCACTAAGCCGTCTACGGACCAGTGGGGATTCAACGACACCACAATCGTCACCGCTGGCGAGGCGCTATCTCGTTTTTCGTTCAAGGCCACGGCAGCGGAAGTCGACATGGCCAACAAGAAAGCCATCGAATTGCTGAAGAACTCGCCTTATAAAGACAAACTCGGAAATGCTGCGCTCTTTCTGAAGCAACTGTCGGCAGATTCTGCGGCACTCCCGGCGCTCATTAACGCGCGCCTCGGGAACGGTGTCGCCCTGAGTTCCGAGCTGGCAAGTCTGGGACCACCGCTGCAGGCAGCCAAGCTCGACCAAGTAGCGGCATTGCCGCTGGGTGCCCGCGTGAAGGTTAATCCTTGGGATGATCAAGTGGAACTGCTGAAGGCTAAGCCGGTACCCCTGAATTCGGCCCGCGAGAAAATGCCCTTTGAAGTGACGCCCTTTCTACCGTTCTTGATGCGCTATCAGGAACCTAATGGAGCCGGGAAGACGACGGCGTCCGCTTCGGTGAACAAAGAGGCCGCAAACCCATAAGTTTTCGTGGGCTTTGAGTTGAAGCCCGATGGAAAAGCATTGTGCAGTTGGGGTGGTGCCGAGGGCCAGAATCGGACTGGCTACGCCGGCCTTTTCAGGGCCGCGCTCTACCAATGAGCTACCTCGGCACGGGAACGATTTATGATTCTACGGAAAAGTTGCAGCGCTGAAAAGGGAAAACGCTCTTCGTTGCCGGCCTCGTGGATGATTTGTTGCGGCGGGTAGCGATTTATTGTCTGAAATCCTTCAGCAGAAGACAGAGCAACGTACCCGCGGTCGCTACATGCAGCAGCAAGCCGTAGCTAATCCAGTGCCATTTGTCGAGCCAGCCATAAGAAATGACACCGAACGGGTTGCATGCGGTCTTTACTTCATTGACTGGTCAAATTCCTTCATCCAATCTTTTTTCTTCAGGACTTCGCGAGCTTTTGCGCCATCTGGAGGGCCGACGATTCCGTCTTTCTCCATCAAGTCAATCAAACGAGCGGCGCGACCGTAACCGACGCGCAAGCGGCGTTGCAGAGTGGAAGTGGATGCGCGTCCCATTTCGCAGACTACGCGGACGGCTTCTTGATAGAGGTCGTCGTCAACTTCTTCTCCGCCAGCCTCGGCTCCGCCTGACCCGCTGTTGAACGCATCATCCTTTGGCGGCTTTAACAGCTCTTCGTTGTAAATAGCTTTGGCTTGATCGCGCCAGAAATCACAAACTGCGCCAACTTCAGACTCATGCACGTACGGGCCGTGAATGCGGTGCAGTCTCGAAGAACCTGCGGGGAGATAGAGCATGTCGCCCTTGCCGAGCAGTGACTCCGAACCGTTGGTATCGAGAATCGTGCGCGAGTCAACTTTGCTGGCGACGCGGAAAGAAATTCGCGCGGGGAAATTCGCTTTAATCAATCCAGTAATCACGTCGACTGAGGGTCGCTGAGTAGCAAGTATCAAATGGATGCCGACCGCGCGCGCCATCTGAGCCAAGCGCGTGATGGACTCCTCGACGCCATTCGTGTCCACCATCATCAGGTCGGCCAGCTCGTCGATGACGATCACCAAGTAGGGAAGCGGCTTGTGTTCTTCTTCGTCCACGTTGTCGAAAAGCGAGAGCGATTGGCCCTTCTCGAATGTGCGGTTGTACTGATCGATGTTTCGCACTCCGCGTTGAGCCAGAAGCTTTAGGCGGCGCTCCATCTCGCGCGTGGCGTTGCGCATCACGTTGGCGGCAACTTTCGGATCGGTGACCACGGGAGTGAACAGATGCGGAATGTCGGCGTAGAGACCGAGTTCGAGCTGCTTGGGATCGATCAGCACAAGTTTTAGCTCGTCGGGAGTGGCTTTATACAGCATGCCCATTAGCAGGGAATTGATGAAGACGCTCTTACCGGTGCCGGTTGAGCCGGCGATCAGCAAGTGGGGCATCTGCGTCAAATCACCCGCACGGATTCGGCCGATTAAATCTTTTCCAAAGGGCAAGGTGAGCTTGGACGGTGAATGGCTGAACTCCGGCGATTCGACCACGTCACGTAAAGCGATCGTCTCGCGGTGGACGTTCGGCACTTCGATTCCGACTGTGGATTTTCCCGGAATGCGCTCGATTAAGATTGATTCTGCCTTCAGCGCCAGACAAAGATCGTCGCCCAGGCCTGTGATGCGGCTGTACTTGATCCCTGCTTCGGGCTTCAATTCAAACGTGGTGACTACCGGCCCGGGATTGATTTGGGTAATGTGGCCGGCTACGTCGAATTCGGCGCATTTCTGCTCGATGGCGCGCGCGCATTCCTTCAATTCGCTTTCGTCCATTTTCTGGCCGCGCTCAGCCATTTGCAGCAGGGAGGACGGAGGAAGTCTGTAACTGGTCTTGCCGCGTGAAATTTTTGGGTCGGCGCCGGTTTTCTTCGGCGGCGCGGGTTTTTCCAGCTCGTGAAATTTGATCACTGCCGTTGGGCGACGAGAGTCTTTCGCTTCGTCGTCATGGTCTTCGTCTCCCTCAAGTACGTCCTCTGCCGCCGGCAGCTCTTTTGCAGAAACCCGTTGTTGCGGAACGGCCGGACGGCCCGCAATCTTGATTTCCTCTACGCGCTTTCTCAGGCGTGACGATTCGCGTTCTTCCCGCCACTCGTTGAGGCGTGCCATCCACTGCCCGAAAATGCCGTCCGTCGTCATCGGCTTCTTTAGCCAATGCGCTGCGGCGCGCAGTGAAAAACTTGTGGTCAAGAATAGCGATGTAAGGATCAGGACTACGGAAACCAAGTTGGCTCCCACCGGGTTCAACGCCGCGCGCAATCCGTCCGCGAGAACGCTCCCGAGGAGGCCGCCGGGCGGCAGAACGCCGCGCACCTGGGGCATGTGTATCAGAGTCATCTCGGCCGAAAGAGAAAGCAGCAGCATGGTCGCGCCCACGAGCTTTGCCGCGGGAGCTTCGATTAGCTGGCTGCGAAACCAGCGCATGGCCACGATGAACATGCCAACCGGAAACAAAAATGCGCTAAAACCGCAGAACTGGAAGAAAAGATCGGCCATGTGCGCGCCGACAGGTCCGATCCAGTTCCTCGCTGGGCCAGCTCCCGGAGGTGGCGCAGACACATTGAACGAAACGTCGTGAGGAGAATAAGAGAGCAGGCTTAGCGCGAGAAGAAAGGCGAGGCTAAGGCCGACGAACCCGACAAGTTCATTGACACGTTTATTTTCGGTTGGCGACAAGATACGCACAAGCTTCCCCTTTTACGTTCAAAAGCCGGCCGTGCGCGATTCGAAGTGTTCAACCTTCGATCTCGCTGTGGGCACAGTTTACCTCGGACTTGGTTGCAAATCCGAGACGCAAAAAACAGGGAAGGCTCACGCGCGATACCTGGACGGCGCGGGCGCTAACGCGCGAAGCCCAGTCGGAGGAACGCGAGCAACTAAATGACTATACCAAAGGCGTTCGGCTAGTAAATAAAGATCTTCAAAGTGCGTGTCTGTAAATACGGCACAGGAACGCGAACCTATTCGAGATCACTCGACTTGGGGCGAGTAGAGGGGATATTTCTCGACATTGCGAACGCGTCGCGGCCACCAGGGTAGTACTTCTCTCGAATGCCGAGGGAACGATACCCGTGTTTCTGCCAGAAGGCGACTGCGGATTGGCTGTCCGTGGCTGTCTCAAGCCTGACTTCGCGCACGCCGTTGGCTACGAGCCTGCGTTCGACTTCGATTAGAAGAGCCGAGCCTATTCCGGTTCGGCGGAATTGCTCTAGCACATCGATGGTTACGATGTAACCACGGGCATCTTGATATGCACTGATGCAGAATCCGGCTATTGCGTGTGCCGCTTTGGCCACAATGCATTCAGCACCGGGCTTTCGAAGGTACACGCGCAGCTCGCGTTTCGAATAGGCGACCTCCGACGGATAGCAGGACTGGTCGATCGCGTACAATGTATCGAAATCTGCAGGTTGGTAATCGCGCAGGGCGAATTTCACGACGGGGACTATACTTCTAAAATCACCGGCAGAATCAAGGGGCGCTTCGAAGTCTGTTTATTCAGGAAGCGCTTCAAATCCTGGCGAATTTTCTCTTTGATTACGTTCCAATCCGTCTTTTCTTCCTGGCTGGACTGTTCCACCGTGCGCAGAATCACTTCACGCGCTTTTGCGAGCAACTCTGCGCCATCTTCATTAGGCAAGAAACCGCGTGTGACGATTTCCGGCGCGGTTTCCATTCGTCCCGTGTGCTTGTCGATCGCGATAATTGGGACAACCACGCCGTCTTCGGCCAGGTGACGGCGATCGCGAATCACTACATCTTCAATTTCTTCGAGCGAACCGGAATCGACGCACACCCGCCCGGCCGTTACTGGCTCTCGTTTACGCGCTCCTCCGTCAGCTGTGAACTCGATAGGCTGCCCGCTTTCGATCAGGAAAATCTCGGAGCCCACTGCGCCGAGTTGTTCAGCTAATGCAGCGTGACGGAAAAGCTGTCTATACTCGCCATGCACGGGAATGAAATACTTCGGCTTGACGAGCTGCAGGAGGATTTTCATTTCTTCCTGGCTGGCGTGGCCTGAGACGTGAATAGGCGCTGACCTGCCGCCCTCGTAATATACGAGCACGCGGCGACGGAAGAGATGGTCGATCATGCGGAAAATATTCTTCTCGTTGCCGGGAATGATTCTGGCGGACAAAATCACTGTGTCATTTTCCGCGATGTTCATCAGGCGGTGATTGTCCACGGCGATGCGGGAAAGCGCGGAAAGCGGTTCAGCCTGGGTTCCGCTGGCTAACACGACGAGTTTGTGCGGATCGTAGGTTTTTATATCTTGGGGCCGAACGACGCTGCCGTCGGGAATGCGCAGCTTGCCGAGTCCATGCGCGATCTCGACGTTGTCCACCATGCTGCGCCCGACAAACCCGACCTTCCGGCCGACCATTCGGGCGATATCGATCACTTGTTGAATGCGATGCACGGAACTGGAGAAGCAGGAGACAACAACTTTTTTTGGAGCAGCGCGGAATAATTCTTCCAGGCGCACTATGACTGCGCGCTCGGACGGCGTGAAGCCCGGGCGCTCGACGTTGGTGCTGTCGCTGAAAAGCGCGAGGACGCCTTCCTGACCGTAGCGCGCGAACGTGTGCAGGTCGAACGGCTTTCCGTCCACTGGCGTGGGATCGATCTTGAAGTCACCCGTATGAATGATTACGCCGACCGGTGTGCGCACCGCAAGCGCCACGCAGTCCACAGTGCTATGCGTCACGTGCAGATATTCGATCGAGAATGGGCCTATGACTGTGGTATCGCCCGCCGCGACTTCGTTCAGCTTCGCGGTTTCGAGTAGGCCGTGCTCTTCCAGTTTTTTCTTGACGATAGCGAGAGTGAATTGCGTTCCGTAAATCGGTACGTTCAGATCCGCGAGAATGTAAGGAATCGAGCCGATGTGATCTTCGTGCGCGTGCGTGAGCACGATCGCTTTGACCATGCGTTTGTTTTGCTTCAGGTAGGTAGTGTCGGGAATTACGATGTCCACGCCGAGCAATTCCTGCTCGGGGAACATCAGTCCTGCGTCGATGACGATAATTTCATCGCCGAAGCGCAGGGCCATCATATTCATGCCGAATTCGCCCAGTCCGCCCAGCGGAATGGCCCACAGTGATGTTTGGCTCAATTTGTTCCGGCTTTCTCGCTCAGTTTTCGCGGCGGGATGATGGCTCTTTTTCTTCCAGGAACTGTCAATCCTATCATACCGGAGGGTTGGAAGTGAGGAGGCGGCCGTTACGAGCAAAGAGGGAAAGAGAGAGGAACCGGCTGGAAGCCGGCGCTACTAAAAACGGGGACTCTCGTGCAGATGCAGTGGCCGCCGATATTGCGCTAGTCGGATCTGCCGCCAGCGAACAATCTTGCAATTGCGACGAGGACAATTGCACCTACGGTGGCTGCCGCGAGGCTGCCCCAGAATCCGAACGCTGCGATACCCAGCCTTTCAAAAATCCATCCGCCGATCACGGCGCCGATGAGTCCAAGAATGACATCCACGACACATCCGAACCCGCGCCCGCGAGCTACAGTGCCCGCCAGCCATCCGGCGATCAATCCGATAAGCAGCCACCAAAGTATAGAATGCGTTTCCACGTACACGACGACATCACGTTGGGACACGGAATGTTGCAGTCCCACAAACCACGCCGCCATACCGGTCATGCGCAGAACTCCTTTATCAAGACTGACAGAATATATAACCTAGGGACTTATAAACAAGCTTCGCCGCGAGAAAATCGGCTGCATGGTAGCCTGGGCGCGGGGCGAGTTCCGCTACATCCATGGCGACGATTTTTTTGTGGTCCGCAACAGCCCGAATCAGCGAGGTAACCTGGTGCCAATCCAATCCTCCGGGCTCGGGGGTGACAGTCGAAGGGACAATCGAGGAATCGAAGCCATCCAGATTAATCGTCAAATAAACGCGCGGGCCGAGATCTTCAAGAACTTTTGCAATCCAGGTTTTCAGCGGAGCGCGAACGATGTCCTTAGCCCAATAGATTTTTGTGCGCAACTGCGGAATGGCTTTCGCTTCCGCTTCGGAAAGCGCGCGCACACCTACTTGCACAGCCGGGCAAATTTCTACGACCCGGCGCATGGCGCAGGCGTGGCTAGCCGGATTGCCCTGATACTCGTCGCGCATTTCGGCGTGCGCGCCGATATGCAGAACGCACAGGTCCTTGTGTTTTCGTGCGGTCGCTGAAACAAGAGGAGGAGTCAGCGCATGCTCGCCTCCGAGCGCGACAGGGAACTTGTTATCGTCAAGCAGCGAAAGTTGCGCGGTGAAAAGCTCGCTGGTAACTTCGCTCAAAGTGCCGTCTTGCGTGTCGATGGGAGGTTGGGTTGCGATTCCAATTTCCTTGTACGGTTCGAGCTGCAACTCTTCGTCGTACAGTTCCATGTGCCGGCTCGCGGCGATGATCGCGGCGGGTCCGTTGCGCGTTCCGCGTTCGTAGGTGGTTGTGCGCTCGAGGGGCACCGGAAAAATCACGGCGCGCGCAGTCTCGTAGGTGGAGTGTTCTTCCGGCAGTCCGCCGAAATTGTCCGGCGGCATCGGAGTGTATCGTGACATAATGCGGACGCGCTCCTTGGAATAATTTGGAAATTTTTCTTTTGCGCTGGCCTCATTTGTAATATCAATGAAGCGCGCAACGAGACAGTTTGCAGCTCCTGCGAACTCTTTGCAGCATACATTATCTGTGAGGGCCGTGAATGGCAAAGAAAAAGGGCGTGACCGGGCGTGTACTGCACGACCCCATCGAAGATCATCTCACGCCGATTTTTCCGCTGGACCTGCAACGCATCCGCACGATTGACGATATGGTTCGCGCCATGGGGCAAACAGCCTATACCGCGCGGCAAATCGGCGACGCGGCGGACGTTCTGGAAGCCATGGCCCGCGATAAAGATTGCTTCATCGTAATGACTCTCTCCGGAGCGCTCACCGTTGGCAAAATGGGATTGGTTTTTTGCGACTTGGTTGAATCCGGAATTGTGAAGGCAATCGTTTCCACGGGCGCATTGATGGCTCACGGCCTGGTGGAAGCTACGGGCCGCTCTCATTTTCGCTACGACGAGAAAATGGGGGACAATGAACTGTTTCTCGCTGGCTATAACCGCGTTTACGATTCGCTCGAGCCGGAGATTAATCTGGATGCCGTGGAAGTTGTGGTGGACCACGTTCTACAGCGCTGGGATCCGGAAGAAACGGTTTGCAGCTGGAAACTGAATCGCCGTATGGGTGAATATCTGCAGAAGCACGCGAAAGGCCGCGGCATTTTGAAATCCTGCGTGGAGCACAATGTTCCGGTTTTCGTTCCGGCGTTCACTGATTCCGAACTCGGAATTGATTTTGCGCTATACCAGCGGCAGCGAAAGAAAGAAGGCAAGAAGCCTCTGCAATTTGATCCTTATCTTGATTTCGAACATTATGCGACGACCATGCTTGCAACAAAGCGCATGGGGATTTTCACGATTGGCGGTGGTGTTCCGCGCAATTGGGCACAGCAGTTTGGCGTGTATGCAGAACTTCTGGCGCGCCGCGGTTACGAAAAAATCCCTCTGAAACGATATAACTACGGATTGCGGATTTGCCCCGAACCGGTGAATTGGGGCGGCCTTTCCGGTAGTACATACACGGAAGCAGTTTCCTGGGGAAAATTTGTTCCTCGTGAAGAAGGCGGCAGATTCGCGGAAGTGCTCGATGACGCCACGGTGGCTCTGCCGCTTATCGTAGGTGCCGTCCTGGAACGCATCGGCTACCTAGAGCCGGACCGATCTTCTGTGCCGTCTACACATCCGAAAAAGCGATAGCGCGATGAGTTAGCTCTCGGAATTCTTGCGGCGCGATTCGTCTGCTAAGAAGGAATCAATAGCAGAAATTCAAAAGCGGGGAGAAGCTAACTGCTTCAGTCGTCTTCACCAATCAAGATGGCGGCGGCCAACACTGTGGTCCATAGGCCGCGCTTATCGCCAACTGCTGACTGGGTAATGTTCATGGTGCGAACGATCTTGTTCGAAATTCTATAGACTTCTTTTTTTTCGTCCCACGAGAGATCCGGATCGAACTCCACGTTGAGAGTCGTGGCCAGCATTTCTGCAGCCAGTTCCTCCGTATATTCTCCAGCGATTTCTTCGCTTTCGCCGAATGAGTGATGCTCGGACAAATAGCCAAACATGGACTTGTCAGCCGGCAGTGCCAAGCCGACGCCCGCGGCGATTAATCGATGCGGCTCACGAGTCTGATTTTCACTAATCACGGTAAAAGCCACTTGGCCGGGCTTCAGGTGTTTCAGCCCCTCGCTCCGGGAGATCAGTTTGCAGTAGGGAGGAAAAATCGAAGAGACTCGAACGATGTTGCACGCCGCAATTCCGGCGTTGCGCAAGGCCAACTCAAAGCTCGAAAGACGCTCGCGGTGTTTGCCGACTCCTTTTGTTAGGAAGATTTTCTTCGCGACGAACGCCATAAGCGGTGAGTTGTAGTGCCTCCACTCGATTGAGTCGGAAAAATCTAACGCATTCGGAAATTAACAAGCGCACGCGGGTAAGTCAATCACTAATTGACCTCGTGCGCAGTAGTAACGC
>DATNLC010000005.1:0-1415 GCA_035603075.1 Candidatus Acidiferrales bacterium
TAGATGGGATGAGAAGGTCGATCCCCGATCACGGATGGCGTTAAGCTACCAGTGATCAACGCACTCTTAGGTGCAATCAAAAGGGATAAGGAGATCGACCTTGAAGAAGCATAACAATTCTGGAAAGAAGAGTGAACAGCCATCGAAGCCGATAAAGTCGCGGGGCCCAGTGCAGCGGGATACGAAGGAAGTGCTGGCGGAACTGGTGGGAAAACTAAAGGAAAAGCTGGATCCGAAAAAGGTGGTATCAACGAGCGCCGGAGAAAAGCATTCGCGCGGTGAGCTTCGCCCCAATCTCGATCGTCTGACGGTGGGTGTGGATCTGGGAGACCGATGGAGCCACTACTGCATTCTGGGTCTGGAGGGGGAAACGCTGGCGGAGGGAGAGTTGCGTACGACGCAGGAGGACATTGCCGAATTCTTTCAGGCATTGAATGCGGCGCGAGTAGTTTTCGAGGTGGGGACACACTCTCCCTGGGTGCAGGACGTCATCTGCGGTTGCGGGCACGAAGTGCTGGTGGCCAACCCGCGGTTGATGGCGGGGTCGAAGCGTCGCAAGCGGAAGAATGATCGGATCGATGCCAACAAGTTGGCGCGGTTGGGGCGAGTGGATCCGAAGTCGTTGCACTCGATCCAACACCGCAGTCGGGAAGTGCGGCAGGAGCTGGTGGTGTTACGAGCCCGCGATGCGTTAGTGGCAGCGCGGACGGAGCTGATCAACGCCACGCGAGGACTAGTGAAGAGTATGGGCACGCGGCTTTCCAAGTGTTCGAGCCCGAGCTTTGCACAAAAGGCAGAGGAGGCAATTCCCGTCGAGATCCGCGAAGCGCTGTTGCCGCTGGTGCGTATGGCGGCGGCCCTGAGTGATGGCATTCAAGGGTATGACGACAAGATTGAAAAGTTGGGCCGCGAGAAGTATGGACATACGGCGTTATTGCGGCAGGTGAAGGGGGTAGGGCCGATCACGGCGCTGGCCTACGTATTGACCTTGGAGAATCCAGACCGATTCGTGAAGAGTCGAGATGTGGGGCCGTATCTGGGATTAGTACCGAAGCAGGAAGATTCCGGGGAGAGCCAGCCGCAATTAGGAATCAGCAAAACCGGCGACACGATGCTGCGCAAGCTGCTGGTGGGGAGCTTGCACTATATCTTGGGGCCGTTCGGACCGGACACGGACTTGCGCCGATATGGACTGCGGCTCTGCGAGCGGGGTGGGAAGAATGCGAAGAAGAGAGCGGCGGTAGCGGTGGCCCGGAAGCTCGCTGTCTTACTGCACTGCCTCTGGGTGAGTGGAGAAGTCTATGAGCCGCTGCGCCAGGGCATGTCCGCGACGATAGCGCCGGCGGTGGCTGCTTAACGGCCAAGGCGAGCCCAGCTAGGAAACACGCCATCGAATCCGAGCGGACGAGTCGGAG
>DATNLC010000028.1:0-1022 GCA_035603075.1 Candidatus Acidiferrales bacterium
CCCGCTCGTTATTTCGATCTGGTGCGTGATATGAAACACCCTTACGACCATCGCCTTCGGCTTGTCGAAAGCGCCAAGCAGCGCGGCATCAAAGCCACGGCGCGGCTCTTCGCCACCACCGTTCCCACCGTCCGCAAATGGCTCCGCCGTTTCCAGCAGCATGGCCCTTCCGGCTTGCTCGAGCATTCCCGTGCCCGCGTTCACCAACCTCACAAAACTCCTCCCACCGTCGAAGCCCAACTCATCGAGCTCCGCAAACTCCTTCCCTCCTTCGGAGCTCGCCGCCTCAAACGCGAGTTCGATCTCCCCGTCGGCCACTCCGCCATGGAACGCATCTGGCGCGTGCACGGCCTGATGAAAAAGCGCCGCAGAAAATATCAACGCAAGCAGGATCTGGCCCACATCAAAGCGCAGTGGGCTCTGTTCCAGCAAATCAGCGCCGATACCAAGGATTTAGACGATATCCCACACTACTGGCCCCAAGCGCAGGCCCTGGGCTTGCCCGCGATTCAGTACACCGCCCGCGATGTGCGCAGCGGCCTGTTGTTCTGGGCCTTCGCCGAAAAGCGTTCGGCTTCCGCCAGCGCCGTCTTCGCCTCTCGCATCCAGCAGCATCTGCATCGCTACGGCGTCTCGCTGCGCGATCTGGCCTGGCAGACCGACAACGGCAGCGAGTTCAAAGGGGATTTTCCTGCCGCTCTCGGGGACAGCCAGCATGTCCGTATTCCACCTGCCGCTCACACTTTCCAGAGCGACGTCGAAACCGTCCACCGTCTCGAAGAAGACGAGTTCTTCGATCTGGAATACTTCCAAAACCGCGGCGACTTCCTGGCCAAAGTCCATACTTACCAGCTCTACTTCAATCTCGCCCGGCCCAACTCCCACAAGGAATTTCAAACTCCCTGGCAGATCATCGAACGCCTCGCTCCTCGCTCTCCCCTCGAACTCTGCTTGCTTCCTCCCGTCATCCTGGATTACCACCTCAACCCACACGGGGGATACGATGTGCCCAGGCTTCCCTA
>DATNLC010000116.1:0-1632 GCA_035603075.1 Candidatus Acidiferrales bacterium
CAATGACGGAGGCGGCTACGCTGCCGAGAAGAGACCTACGCGATAGTCTCATGGTCCGTAGCTCTCGCTGAAATGGTTCGCCGAGCGCGCAATGGTGTGCGCATCTCGGAAAGGACGCTATCATGTTACATCCCGGACGGCCGTTGAAGGGCCGTGCGCTTATCGACGCACTAGAAAGCGGCTCGTCGCTGTTTCAAGTGGGTAGAGCGTCCAGTACTCCGCCTGCGATGAGGTAGACCATCAGCTTCAGGTTGTGCTTGGTCCGGTAGCCCTTGGCCTTGCGCTTGGCGGCCTGGACGTTGCCGTTGATGGCTTCCAAGAGGCCGTTGGAGAGGTTGCTGCTGATCGATCGCAAGATTTCGTCGGCCTTGGCCATGATCGTGGCGGCGACCTTTTTCATCGGCTGGAGGTCGCAGGTGCTGACCCAGGCGTGCCAGCGATGGAGAAACTTCCTCGCGCTCGCCACGCTCGGCATCGTGAAGACGTCCTGCAGGTTCATGCGGATCTGCCAGGCCTGCATCGTGTCCAGGTTGGCCGCCTCCAGCCTGACGATCGAGGCCTTCTCCTCCGCGTCGAGGTTCTGCAGGTTCTTCAGCCAGAGATAGCGCGTACCCTTGATCCAGTCGTTGTGCTTGGCTTCCGTGCGACGCACCTCGTCCACCGCCTCGTTGACGAGCTTGATCACATGGAACTTGTCGAAGGTGATCTTCGCGTTGGGAAAGTTCGCCTTCACGCCCGCGATGAACGCCGCCCCCATGTCGATCGAGGCGTCGGTGATGTTCTCTCGCTTGCCGCCGTGCGCCTCCAGAAACGCCGCGAAGCCGTCGACCGTCGCTGCATCCTTGCCGTCGGCGACATAGACGACCTTGCGACGGACCATGTCCACGAACAGACTGATGTAGTCGTGGCCGCGGCGCGCCGACGTCTCGTCCGCCGCGATCTGCTCGACCTCGCTGAGATCGAGCCCTTCAACCGCCTGCGAAACGTAATGATCGAGCACTCGCCATAGGCGCGTGTCGTGCTCGTCGACGATCTCGGCCACATTCGCCACCGGCATCGCCTTGACCATCGAAAGCAGGAAAGCCTCGAACAGCAGCGTGAAGCCCGAGCCCGTCCGCGCCCACGGCGGCGAAACCTGCTTCACCCCGCACTTGTCGCAGGAAACCCGCGGGATCGAAGCCTTCAGCACCGTCTTGTGCTGAAAGAAGTTCAGATGCCGCCACTCCTTCTCCCTGACGTCGTGGACGCCGCATTCCTCAGCGCCGCAGGCCGGACAGGCGAACCGGCTGCCCCGCGCGAAGCCGATGTGCAGATCGAGCTGTTTCTGGTCGGGGTCGAACTCGGATCGCAACACGATCCACGGGGAGGAGAGGCCTAGCGCCGCTTGGAAAAGCTCAGTGTCTCGCATCTCCCCGAACTACGCGATTCGCCAATCCGCCAAACCACGAAACCCACCGGTTGTGCATCCCACCCACACAAAACAGCGATGAGCCCTCAAGATCGGCTTCCGTACCGTCTTCTAGAGATTTGCACTCAAAACCAATGTGTGCCATCCCAGCTATAAAGAGGTCATTGTCCATGTGGACTCGTCACATCAACACAGTCTGCGCAGTTATTGGGACGGGGGCAGCC
>DATNLC010000117.1:0-46103 GCA_035603075.1 Candidatus Acidiferrales bacterium
GTGGACGATGCCTTCTGCGTGCGCTGCGTCGAGCGCATCGGCAATTTCGATGGCCAACGACAGAATCGGTTCCGTCTCCATCGGCTGTCCACTAATGCGATGCTTCAGCGTCAGACCGTCCAGAAATTCCATGGCGATGAACGCTTCGCCGTGTTGGTCATCGATTTCGTAGATGGTGCAGATGTTGGGATGGTTTAGAGCCGAAGCCGCCTTGGCTTCGCGCTCGAAGCGGCTGAGGGCTGGCCGGTCTTTGGCTGCGTTTTCGGGCAGGAATTTCAGGGCCACAAAGCGCCCCAGCTTCACGTCCTCGGCTTTGTAAACAACACCCATTCCTCCGCCGCCGAGTTTCTCGACGATGCGGTAATGCGATATGGTTTTGCCGATAAGTGGATCAGAGCTGGCCACGCGCAGCACATCTTAGAGTGCCGTGCGAGTCGAGTCAATGCAGACCGTTTCTAAGATAGGCTTCTAGTGCGCGAACGTTCTGGTCGTGAAGACGCAGTAAATCCCGACGGCCGGGTGAAACCTCAACTCGCGCTGGAGCGTGCTTTCGTCGCACTGTCACGTTCGATGAGCGTCCGCAGTACAGTTTCCGGCGCGACCTTTCCTTTTCGAACGTCTTTGCCTTCAAACTCGATCCATCCTTCGTTAAAGCCATCGAGCATCTGAATGCGCGGCTCGGGGTTCTTCATGCCTTGCGATTTGAAGAGCGCCTCCCACTTCTCATGCGGAACAACTTCCATTCTCACGGGATGGCCCAACAGCTTAGCGAAGGTGTTTGCGACTTCCGTCGGAGTCACACGACGCGGCCCTTCCAACTCGACCACGCGGTGGCCGTCCCACTTTTCCTGGAGCAGTTCGGCGGCTAAGCGCCCGATGTCGGCCGTGGCAACCATAGGAAACAGTTTATCCAGGGGATGCAGAAAGCTTTGAATCGCGCCGTTCTTCGCTGGAGCAACATCCCATGTGAAGTTCTCTATGAACCATGCCGGCCGCAAAAAGGTGATTGCCATCGGCAACTTTCGGAGCGCCTGCTCGATGATGGTGTGCTGCGTCAGCAGGTTTGAGCGCGTTGCCTGCGCCCCGATCGTCGATAAATATACGACTCTGCCCGGGCGCGCCGCGGCCAAAACTGAACTCAACGTAGCGGCCAATGTCCGCGCTTCGCTAAAGTCAGGCGATGGATCGAAGTTGGGCGGCACTAGAATGAACGCGCCATCGACATCCTTGAATGCAGTTCTGAGGGCCGCAGCATCATTAATATCCGCGCTCACCAGCTCGCAGCCACGCTCCGCCCACTCTTTGCATTTGCTGACGTCGCGCACCACTCCCCGAACGCTTTGATGAGCGGCCAACAGGTTGCGAGCCACCTCGCCCCCTACTTGACCGGTGATTCCTGTAATTGCAAAAATCGCCATATCCTCTCCCTCGAGCTTTGTTCTCCATGAGATGCGAAGGAAATAGGACCCGTTCCAACAAACTGCCCAGCGCTGTGTGTGAAGTGCGGCTCGAGTTCTGACTATTATTTCAGATTTGCGAAATCGGATTTCGCGGCGACGAAGATGGAAATGCACGGTCGGCATCTCCGGTAAGGTCATGCTTCAAGTCACTCAACGCCGCTCATAGCCCAAATGTCGCCTCCCTGTGGCCTGAAGCGATCAAACAAGACCCACTTTCCGTCCGGCGACCAGACGGGGTAGTCAATCCTAACGTCGGGGTCGGGAAATTCGTAGACCATTTCGGGATCTCCGCCGCTCACTGGAGAAACCCACAGCACTCTGTGCCCCACGACGTCCATGAGGCGGGAACGGTCCGGCGAGAGCGACATATGCGAGCCGCCCTTCATGTCTGCGAAAGGCTGCGGATCGCCTCCCCCGACTGACACCTTCATGGTGGCAGGTTTGCCGCCGCAGGTGCAGCGGAAAACGACATCTCGACCATCCCCAGTCCAGCGCATGAAGTGTCCACTAACCCCGACGTTCGTCAATCGGCGCGGGTTGCTGCCGTCGGCGTTCATGACCCACACTTCTAGCCGGCCACCCTCGTCAGACTGGTAGGCCAAGAGTGAGCCCTCCGGAGAGTAAAACGGGTTGACGTTCATACCCGAATTCGATGTCAACTGCCTTAGGGCTCCACTGGCCACTTCTACCTCCCAGATGTTGGGACTCCCGGACCGAGAAGAGAAGAACGCAATTAGTTTCGCATCGGGCGACCAGTTCGGCTGGAAGTCGCCGCCGTGCCCGGTGGTGAGCTGGCGTGAGCTTGAGTCCGCTAATGAATACAGCCAGATATTCATGTCCCCGGCGCGGTCGGAGTTGAAAGCGACCATTTCACTGTCCGGTGACCACGTGCCCCGACTGTCTTCCCGTGTCGTGCTGATCACTGCGTCCGGTGAGCCGTTTGGCAGTCCCGTTTGCGGGACAACAGGAAGCCTCCACACGTCGGCATTCTGGTGCAGCGTGGCATACGCGAGTCGTTTGCCGTTGGGTGAGACCGCGACTTCAACATCTTGTCCGGCGCCGGTGGTCACCTGTTGCAACGGCCCGCTAACCGTTCCATCGCCATTTACCGGCACTCGCCAAATGTTTATGCCGCCACTTCGGTCTGATGAGAAGTAGATGAACTTGCCGGAGTGAGACCATGCCGGACGCAGGTTGATGCGGAAATCGTTAGTAATCCAGTCCATCTGCTTCGTTTCGATGTTTACAACACGAATGTTGAACTTCGTTCGCTCCAGATTCTGGAATGCGATCTTCTTGCCATCAGGAGACCATGCCGGTGCAATATGAGAAAGCTCCTCGCTCGTATCGGTCGTAATTTGCTGCGGGTTGTGACCTTCCCGGTCGAGTACCCAGATACGCCGCGGGCCGGCCCAGGAGGCATCCGCTGCAACGCGCTTTCCATCGGGCGAATATGCCGGGTCGAAAGCGTTTTCGACAATTTTGTTTTCTTTGCCGGTCTGCAGGTCCATCACCCATATGTCCCCCTCCTGGAACTGCCCGAAAACATCGCCGGGTTGGAGTTTTGCGCCGGACTGGCGTGAGCGTACAAATGCAATTTCTTTCCCGTCAGGCGACCATGTCGGTTGGAGTTCGTCGAAGTCGCCGTGCGTCAGTTGTGAGACCTGCCCGGACGCTAAGTCCTGCCGGAAAATCTTGCGGACTTTGCCGACTTCTCCGGTATAGAGCAGAGTCTTGCCGTCAGAAGACCACGCCGGGTACTCATCAACTCCTCCCGCAAACGTCACTTGCGAGAGCGTAGTCTGCAAGGCTGTGCCCGAGCTTTTCCATCGGCCCCCGATAACGAAGAGAACGAAGAGTAGGATGATAGCGACAACTCCGCCCACTGCGGCCATGATTTGCCAGAGTGGACGTTTCCTTCGTTCCATTGCCGGCTGCCCTACCCTCAGTCGTGTCGAGTCCGCATCTCGCTTGAGCCGTTGCAGGTCGGAGCGGATTTCCGAAGCGTGCTGGTATCGCAGGCTGCGATCTTTTTCCAGCGCCTTGTCGATGATTTCTTCAAGCCTTGGCGGAAGGTCAGGATTGAGGCGCCCGGGAGCAATCGGGGCGCGATTCAGAATGGCCTCGAACATCAGACCGGAGGTATCTCCCCGGAAGGGCAATGCACCGGTCGCCATTTCGTACAGCACCGCTCCAAACGAGAACAGGTCTGTTCGAGCGTCGAGTTCTTTTCCCCGGATCTGTTCGGGAGACATGTACGGTACAGTCCCGAGTGTTGCGCCGGGGCTGGTGAGATGCTCATCCAAACTCTCGATCGTCGCTTCGGCACTCGAACCCGATTGCGTCTTGAGCGAAGGCTTTGCCAGACCGAAATCCAGAATCTTGGCTGCCCCTCTTCTTGTTACGAAGATGTTCGCGGGTTTAATGTCGCGGTGGACTATCCCGGCACCGTGAGCCGCATCGAGAGCGTCGGCGATTTCGATTCCAAGCGACAGCATGCTTTCAGTGTCGAGCGCTTTGCCCCCGATTTTGTGTTTCAACGTCATCCCATCCAGATACTCCATCGCAATGAATGAGAGATTGTCTGTCTTCCCGATTTCGTAGATGGTGCAAATATTGGGATGGTTGAGAGCAGACGCGGTACGGGCTTCCCGGCGGAATCGCTCCAACGCTTGCTCGTCTTGGGCCAGGTTTTCGGGGAGGAATTTCAGCGCAACAAATCTGCCCAACTCGATGTCCTCGGCCTTATACACCACACCCATCCCTCCGCCTCCTAATTTCTCGATGATGCGGTAATGCGAGATGGTTTGGCCAATCATGGGAGAGCAGTGGCGCAATCTTAGGTTGAGCCGTCCAGCAAGTCAACGAAGAGAGAAACATCCGCGTCGAATCTCAGCGGAGCCATGTTCCGAATTCATACTTTGCACCAGTCTTGTGGATGACACGAACGTTTTCTTCCTTCGGCCTTAGACATTTTCTCTGGAAAATGGGGCCGCTGTGGGTTTCCGATAACGCAATGATCAGGGTCGTTGCAACCCGAGTCGGTGTCCGAATCTGGACATCGGCAGGCGAAAACGACCATCCCCTTAGACGCGATCCGCGGTAAGTGATTTACAATGTGGACTTTCTATTGGTACGCATGGTGCTGATAGCGCAAAGCGTAGTTCTAAAGCGCGGAAGAAGCAAAATTTCTTGGACGAGTTGTCGAATACCCGTCAGGCCATTCGTCTATATAGTGAAGGCAGGGCAACCGGCCCGGCCCGAAGATCGTTACAGGAAGAAGGATAAAGGAGAAATCATGCCGCGATATTTGGTCGCGATTCACCACCCCGACGGTTACGACGGGTCCCTCGAGGGTGAAGCGATGATGCGCGATATTCACGCGCTCAACGAAGAGATGATAGCTGCCGGTGCCAGGGTTTTCGCTGGTGGCCTCTCCTCAGCTAGTAGAGCTAGGTCGTTGCGTGCTCAGCCTGATGGTAAAGTGCGCGTCACCGACGGCCCGTACCTGGAGACCAAGGAGCACATAGGCGGTTTTTGGATACTGGAAGCCGCCAACCTGGACGAGGCACTGGCATGGGGCAGCAAGGCTGTCGTTGCCTGTCGGGCGCCGGTCGAGGTACGCGAGTTCCTAAGTCTTGTTTCCAAGGACAATCCGAATATTTCTACTAAACGAGCATCCACTGCGACGTAGTTCGTTGTAAGTTGGTTTACAATGTGGATGTTGCTGTGGGAAGCGTGGTGCAAATAGAATCTGAGGGAGACGGAACATGTCATTTTTTCGCGATCTAAGAGTTGCATTCCACTCTCTGATGCGCAGCAAAGGCCTTGCGACCATTGTGATCCTGACGCTGGCGCTGGGCATCGGGGCCAACGCGGCCATCTTCACGCTGGTGCGGGGAGTGCTGCTGAAGCCGCTCGTAAACCGTGACGAGAATCGCCTCATCTACATCCGCCAAAGCGCCCCAAGCATGGGAGAGGAGAACACAACGTTTTCCGTCCCTGAACTCAAGGATCTCGAACCCAGCATCCGGTCCGTCAGCGAGTTCGGTGATTTCTCCCAGATACCCTTAACGATGATCGGGCTCGGTGAACCTCGCGGAGTGCAGGGTGGCGTTGTTAGCGGCAACTATTTCGAAGTAATGGGGCTGCGTCCTGTTCTTGGCCGTCTTATCGGACCTCAGGACGACGGTCCCAAAGCGGCTGGCGTCATCGTGCTTACGTATCGTTTCTGGTCCACCGTTTATAAAAAGGACCCTAGTGTGATCGGCAAGACCGTTCGCCTCAGCAGCCTTGGCGATGTTTCGGCTACGGTCATCGGCGTCTTGGAACCCTGTGTGCCGTATCCCGCAGATACAGAGATTATCGGCAACATCGTCACTAGCCCGCATCATCTTTCCGCCACCATGGTCACGGGCCGGGTCCATCGCATGACCGAACTCTTCGGTAAGCTTGCTCCCGGCGCCACTCTCGACCAGGCACGCGCCGAGTTGCGCACCGCCTACGCCTCCATGGAGAAGGACCACGCCGAAGCGTATCCCGATAACGGCGGCTACCGCATTGATGCCAGGATGCTTCGGGACCAGATTACTTCCGGCGCGCGCACCGTTTTGCTCGTACTGCTGGCGGCTTCTGGCCTTGTCTTCATCATCGCCTGCTCGAACGTTGCCAACCTGATTCTCGCGCGGACGGTTCGCCGCGAAGGCGAGTTGGCCGTCCGTGCCGCGCTCGGCGCAAGCACTTGGGCTCTGCGCCGCATGCTCCTAGCCGAAAGCCTTTTGCTTTGCGGCGCGGGCGCAGCAATCGGCGTAATTAGCGCGCAGCCGTTGGTCACAATCCTGGCTCGATACGCCTCGCGCTTCTCCATTCGCGCGCTCGATCTTACGGTGGACTCCAGCCTGCTTTGGGTGGGAGTGGCGCTGGCAGTAGTCGCCGCCGTGATTTTGGCATTCGTTCCGCGGCTGCCCTCGGCGAACGCGTCGAATGGCATGAATCTCGCGAGCGGCAGCGTCCGCATCACCAGCAGCACCAACCGTCGACAGCGCATCTTCGCCGTCACGCAAATCGCCGCGTCTTTCGTGCTTTTGGCGGGCGCAAGTGCGTTGATCACGACGCTGATCGCGTTGCAACAGACCCAGACCGGCGTCGATACGCGTCACGTCCTCGTCGTCGACGTTCCGGCGCTGTACTATGGAAAAACGCCTCAGCAAGTCCTCGATTTTTACAAGGAATCGGTACGTCGCATCGATACTCTACCCGGCGTCACCAAGACGGCTGTCGCTGAGATCGCTCCCTGGCGTGACGCCGAAAACTTCGGTCCAGGTTTCCAATTCTCCGGTGATGGTCACGTCCACGGCAAAGACGATCCTCGCGCGCAATCGCGAACCGTTTCTCCGGGCTTTTTCACCGCGCTTGGCGTTCCCATTATCGCCGGCCGCGATTTCAACGCGCTCGATGACCAGAATCAAGAGCCGGTGGTGATCGTCAGCGCAACTCTCGCGCAGCGCATGTTTCCGGGTCAGGATCCCATCAATCGCCATGTCTATTGGACCGATCCCGTGCTCGAGTTCCTTCCGGGCACCGAGAGCGAAAAAGCGCGAGTCACGGCCCCACACCGCATTATTGGGGTCGTCGGCGATGTGGACGACGACCATATCGTTCCCGCGCCCACCTCCACCATTTATGGCTCCTTTGCAGACGGCGCAATGTTCGGCGGTCACCTCTTCATCCACACCACCGGAAATCCTTATTCTCTAGTGACGCCGGTAACCCAGATTATCCGGCAGCTGGCCGCCGATGAACCCGTTGAGCACCCCGCCACTCTCGAAGACATCCGCGCAAAAGTGCTTGCGCCAGACCGCTTGAACTCGCTGGTCTTTGGCGTGTTCGCAGCGGTCGCGTTGCTGATTGCCGTTGTTGGCGTCGCGGGTGTACTGGCGTTTTCGGTGAGCGCGCGGACACGCGAATTCGGCATCCGCTTGGCGCTTGGGGCACAGCCGGAAAATCTCCTCAGACGTGTTGTGACGGAAGGCGCCCTGATAGCTGCTGTTGGCGTTGTGGCGGGCGCGGCGTTCGGGCTGATCGTCGCGCGCGTGGCGGGCAGTTATTTTGGTGACTTAAAAATGCCGGGCGTGTTGCCAGTGATCGTTTCTGCGTTTGTCCTGTTGGGCGCGGCGGTAGTTGCGTCGATGCTCCCCGCGGCCCGCGCGGCCCGCGTCAACGTCATCCAGGCGCTTCACTCGGAGTAATTCCCCCGGCCCGCCCCGATTTCGCGGAAGCCGATCCCGTAAACTACGAATCGTAAAGTGGAACTCCCAGTTTCCGATTGCGCTACCGTACATCCAAGCGGCGGCTAGGGCTGGGTCGCGGAGAGCACTTCAAGCAAAATGCCCTGCGATCGTTTTTGGCCGTGCCGCTGGTTGTAGGCGACTTGCCGAGTCAGCGTGCCACGGCAAGGACCAGCGGTTGGTAGAAACCACTCTCGGCAGGCAGCATCAATGTCACCCTCGCAAATCCGGCACTTTCAAGAATACTAGTCAGTTCCTCGCGGAGAATTGCTCTGTATGTGGAAATGCCGTGATGAGTTTGCCAGCCTGCCGGAGTATCGCGGGTGATGTACAAATGCAAAGTGTATCCACGCTCATCGATCCAGTCCCACAATTGAAAAATGATCCGACGACGCCCTTCATCAGAGAAGAAAGACGGACGTTGAACGACTGGTCTGTCTTTAATCAGTTGGTCATAATCTCTGATGCTGGACACAAAAATTCCGCCGGCTCGAAGTTTTCTACGAACCTGCGCTGCGGCCCGGGCGAGGATCTCATCGGATGAAAAGTGAGGCAGAGCGTTGTCCATACAGATGACAGCATCAAATCCCGTCTCCGGCACCGCATCGAGATGGAGCATGTCTGCGACGTGCAAGCGTATATCCAAGCGTCGCGCGGATGCTTCAACGCGTGCTCTTTCGATGGCGCCGGGACTCAAGTCAGTTCCAGTGACGCGGAAACCGGCTTTCGCCAGACCCAATGTTTGTGTTCCGATCCCACACGTGCAGTCGAGTATCGTTATCGGCATGGCACCGCCGCATTCGCGCACAAGGATCGGTCCAAGCGATTCGCCGCGATGCGGGGCGCGCCAAGCTATCGATTGCTGGTGTAGCCCACCGCTTGCTCGGCGAACTGCTTTTTTCTTGCGTCGTTGCCTGCAAGCAACCATGCGGCGCGATGATTGCCGTAAGGAACCACGTGCGCTCCGCCGTCGATCAATTCCTGTTTGAGGCGCTCATGAAGTTCAGGCAGTAGCGACCAATGGACTCTGGGATGCTCGTGATGTTCGAGGTGAAAGCCGATATTGAACATTGTCAGGTTAAAAAATTTCGACACAAACACATTGGAGTGACTAAGCGGCCTCGCATCACTCTTCGAGACACAGCCCGCGTGCTGGGCATACATTCCAGACCCCATCACCCACACGTTCGCAATCCAGTGCGGCAGCGCCCACAGCCATACGGCCATTTTCCAATCGATCCAAAAAGGAATCGACCAAAGTGCGAGGAAAATGACGAGTTCGCGGAGCGACCTGCGACGCAGGTTTCGGCGCGCGGTCAGGTCTAGCCAGAGATGCTTCATGAGACGCCACGGCCAATGCATGAACAGATACCGACGGAAGTCTTCAAATGAACCGTCGGCGTTCTGCCTCGGGAGAGTCCAATCATCTACAGCTAGCAGCCGGGCGTGATGAATGGTCACGTGGCAGTACTCCCAAAAGAATGACGGCCACCCGGCAGAAAACGCCCAGATTCGACCGAACCAGCGATTGGCGAATTGCGAAGTGAAGATTGGGCGATGTGAATGGTTGTGGAAGTTGACGCCGACATTTATGCCGGAGATCCAACCAAGCATCGTCGCCGACGCGGCCACAAAGGCTATGCGGGACCACGGACCGGTAACGCCAACCAGCTTAGGGTGCTGATACATCCAGAAGGCGCAACAGTATGCCGCGAGGCAAGCGACGTGAAAGGCCACGCAGTGCCGGTCCTGGGGATGGGAGAAAATACGCCAGGAGCTGAACACTGCCGGGCCATCGCTTTGCTGTCGGTTCATAACAGCCTCAAAGCCGCAGTCACCGCCAATACCGTGATTGCCAAGCTCACCCACGGCCCCCAAAGAATCGCGCCCGCGATGACCACAATCGCTAAAAGTGGCCAGAACGATCTGCCGAAAGCGAGCCCAGCCCGTGACAGAAACGTGCCCGGAAGACGACTCATGTTGCGCTCTTGTCCTTTGAGATCTTTGTTTTTTTATGTTTTAGCAGCTGAAAAGAACTCTCGGCCCAGCATAGCTCCCGAACGGCGGGCTTAGAATTGGCAGAATTGAAAGATTGGACTGTTAAACATCAGCTGGCAGTCAGGCAGCTCGATTCGGCTAGCTTTTCACCGGCCTTTCCTACGGCTCGCCCTGGAATAAGAGGAGCCATATCTTTGTCGACTGGTTCCGTTCGAGTCACGCCAGACGAAGTATCACGTGTCTAGCTTCCTGCCTTCCGGCAGGCTTTAGCGCTGTCGTTGACTAGTGCCCGATAAACACAATCACCCGCGAAGTGGATCCCCGGTAAGGCGATGGATGAGTACAATGCATAGCAGTATGAAGGTCGAAATCATTCACTGTCCAACGTGACAGAACAATCGCGCCGAGGTCGCGAGTCTCGTGACCCTGATCAAGCAGCGCCTAAATATTGAAGCTGTCTGTACACCTGGCAAGACTGGCCAGTTCGACGTGATAGCGGACGGCGAAAGAATCGCCGAGCGCGGCGGAAATTGGCTCACGCGGAGCCTTGGCGCCGGTTACCCAGACCTTGAAAAAGTGATCGAGCAGCTCGTCCAAAAGAGCCATGCTCGATCTAGTAGGTCCTGATTGACTTGGTTGATAAACCGCGCGAGATAGATTCAGAACGGCAAGGCAGCCGCTCGGACGATGGTTCCTCGAACGCCCATCATGTTCCAAATGTAAAATCGAACTTCACAACCTCGCGTTATTTCTGCTGAGGCTGGTCCTTTGTTTTGGACGGGGCCGGCTTTTGGGTCGCAGGCTTCGATTGCGGCCTTTGCGACGGCTTTGGCTGCGCCGCAGGTTTCGGTTGTGCAGCAGGTTTCGGCTGCGCGCTCGGTTTTGGTTGTTGTGCTGGTTTTGGTTGGGACGTCGGTCTTTGCGAAGGCTTAGGTTGCGCCGCGGGTTTTGATGTGTCGGGCTTGGGCTGAACCGCTGGTTTGGGCTGCGACGATGGCCGCTGCGCTGGTTTCGGCTGCGGCTTGTTGTCAGGTGCCGGCTTCGCACCGGGACTGGGCCTGGTTCCCGGCGTTGGCTTCGTGTCAGGATTCGGCTTGGTACCGGGCCGCGTGCCGGGCTTGCTGTTATCCGGTCGCGTGCCGGGCTTGCCGTTATCCGGTCGCGTGCCGGGCTTGCTGTTATCCGGTCGTGTGCCGGGCTTGCTGTTATCTGGTCGCGTGCCAGGCTTGTTGTTATCCGGTCGTGTGCCGGGCTTGTTGTTATCCGGCCGCGTTCCCGGCTTGTTGTTATCTGGGCGTGTGCCGGGCTTATTGTTGTCTGGCCTCGGCCGCGGCGTGGTTCCTGGCTTTGTACCTGGGCGCGTGCCAGGCCTCGAATTATCCGGACGAGTGGGTCTGTTGCCGCCAGGACGATTGCCAGGTCCCCAAGGTTTGCTCGGGCGAGTAATCGGACGGACGCTGGGCGGGCGATAGTTCGGTGGACGATAGCCCCAGTTTCCGCCGTAGCCGGGACGGCCTCGGTAGTACACGGGCCGCGGGCGATACCAACGGTTCGGCGGACGATAGGGATTTCCCCATCCTCCCCAGACCGCGTGATTGTAATAGGCGCGTCGCGATCCCCAATTCCAACCCCAGCCTCCCCATCCCCACGGCCGGTTATCAACGAGCAGCGCGCCAATCCCAATACCAACTCCGAAAGAAATCAGCGAAGTGGCAACAACTCCCCCTGCGGGACGAATGTAAACAACAGTCGGATCGTAAACCGGAACGTAAACTACTTGCGGATTTACAGGCTGAATCACGTAAACCGGCTGACCGTTAGGTTGCTGCACCTCCACCTGGAGTTGCTCATTGGTGCGCAACGCGCCTGAGGCATATGCCTGGGCGCGCAGCCGCTGAATCGAATCGGTGACAGAAGCCTGGTCCGCGGTGAATGCGTCGCCTATCGCGGTGTAATCGTCGATGTTCTCCGCCATCATGGTGACGACTTGCGGAAAATTCACCAGCGCGATGAACGCGGGGTCGAATCCCGCTGCTTGCGCTGCATCGGTGAGCGCGGTGCCGGTGAGATTGGGATTTTCGATCAGCCAATTATCGACGTCGAGAATTTCCTGCGGATTCGTGCAAGCAGTCGTTATCTGCGCCAAAAGAGAATCAGGATAGAGCGCGACCGGCGCCAGCAACTGATCGAGCTGGTCAGGCGTCGGAGGAGCGACATCATCCTGCGCGCGAACTAGCGGAACAAAATCCTGAGAAAATAGTAACGCGAAAAGTAGAACGACCGCCGTGAGGGCACGTATTCGAGGCATGCAATTCCTCCGTCAGCTGCAAGGGTTCTGATGCGGTATTGTAGCACCAAGAAGCCGGATACATTTATAGTGAATATGAAATTGTCACGGTCACGAAGGTTTGGCGTAAATCCGAGGTGCGAAGGATGGCCCGGTTTTCGCGCCGCCGCGTCCTCGCCGGCGTTTTTGCTTTCCCGTTTCGGCTTTCGTAGCGCCGGCTTCAGCCCGGCATCTTGCTTTTGCCGTTACCTTTCGTAGTGCCAGCTCGGACTGAGCGTAGTCGAAGGGCTCTCTTGCCTTCCCCGCCCCGGCGCGAGAAAGACTTCTACGAAGCCTAAAACTCCGCTCGCTTCGCGCGCCATTCTTCCGCGGTGATCTCCCAAATTTCCGCCATAAGTCGCCCGGAAACGTACTCGCGCTCATGAGTGGCGATGACGCGCATACCAGTCTTCTCCGAGATGCGGCGCGAGGCGATGTTCGCGACCGCCTTTGGCGCACGGAGAACTGGGAAGCCGAGAACGTCAAACCAGTAATCGTTCACGGCGACGACGGCTTCGGTCATCAAACCGCGTCCGTGCCACGGAAGGCCGAGCCAGTATCCGCGGTTGTCCCATTCGCCTTTGAATAGACTTATCACTCCGATGTGCGTGCCGGGAGATTCCTTCAATCGCAAGGTCCAATGCCACTCGTCGCCGCGAGCGATATTTGGAAGCGCTTCGTCGCGATAGTAAATCAACGCTCGACCCGCCGGGTAAGGCCAGAAAACCTTGGAGTTGAGGTATTTGACGATCTCCCATTCCGGAAAGAGGAGTTGCGTCTGTTCGGCGTCCGCGAGTTCGAGCGGGCGAAGGATGAGACGTTCGGTCTGAAGTTCAGGCGTCATAAGGCAAATTGTATCGCGGAATTCCACAAGAACTTGGTTTGCAGGACTTCGAGGAAAAGAAAGATGCCGGTTGAAGCCCGGCGCTGCGAAAGGCGAATCGCGTTGGCTGGACTCGATAACGTACACGAGTCGCCTGGGCGACGAAGCAGTGGGCGCAGCATGCTGCGTCCCTACAAAACCATGCGGGTGCTTAGGCTCTGCGGACCAGCCAGACGATCAAGCAGATGATCAACAAAGTGCCGAGTATTCCGTATCCAAACATGTGTTGCCTCCTATAGCTGCGAGCTGCAAATTCTCGGATTCAAGAGCGCGACGGCATCCAGCCCAAAAACCTAGACTTATTTTCCCTTAGCTATTTTGATATTCGGGAATTTGCGCCGGACTGCGGCAACCACATCGGCGTGTTCGGCTTTTCCCGAGCTGCGGGCTAACGCGTCGCGTGCGTGTGCAGCGTCGGGGATCGGATATTTTCTTTCGCCTTTTTCCACAAAGCTCGATTTCGGAAGTTTCTTCCTCGCGGCAGCGGTTAGCTTAGCCATTCCTTATTTTCTCCCGTAAATCCTATAAAACTTGGTGCGCATCGGCGAGGTTAAGCGTTCGACGCGCTAAAGGCTTGTTTTATTCCGGGCTGCAAAAGGTACGCCAGCATCCACGTTGCGGTGGCAACAACAGCCAGGTGGCAGACGACGGACGGGACCACCGGAATAAAGACGTATCCCCGAAGAGCGAAGAGGCTGATGGCCGTTACTCCCAATCCCACGCAAGTCGAAACCACCGACACGCTCCAGGCCCACTCTCGCATTTCGAATACGCCAATCGCCAAACATGCCGCAACAGCCGCCAAAATCAGCAGAGAAAAACCGCCGGCTATAGCCATGCCTGTAATCGCATCAGAGGCGGGATCACTAGAGATTCCGCCCGTCACCATCATTACGCCAATGAAAAAGAACGCCAAGCAGGCAAAACTGAGGAGGGCTGCCACGGCAACCATCAGAACACCGATAACCGTCAAGCCAGTGGGACGTTTCATACCGTTATGTATCCTCTAAAGCAAGCAGATCATATTCCGTTTCCGTTTGCCCGCTATCAGGTGCATCTGGTAGGTCTGCCAACGGTTTCCTGTAGGTTTTCGTACTAATTGTTGCCGAACTCGCACATACATTGAAAGCCCGATTTAACCTAAACCGTTTTGGGCGTTACATAAGCTTGAGGGGGGGCTATGGAAAATGTCCGAATCCTGATTGTTGATGACACGCCCGGTGTAAGAGACGGAATGCGTCTGTTTTTGGAGATGCACGAAGGATTAACGGTTTGCGGAGAAGCTTCGGATGGCCTTGAAGGAGTCAAAAAAGCCTTCGAGCTGAAGCCGGACGTAATCCTGTTGGACTTGAGCATGCCGAATCTTGATGGTATGGCTGCGGCACACCTCATCCGCCAAGGCACACCGCACGCGGAAATTGTGATCGTCACGAACCATCAGTCCCTTGAAGCTGCGCGACTAGCCGCGACAGTGGGAGCAAGCGGCTACGTCACGAAGTCAATGATCCCCAGCGATCTTGTTCCGATGGTGAGAAAAGTCATGGATGCGCACGCGTCCTGACCAGCCGCGGAACACCGTGGAGGTAGCAAAACTATTAAGTCAATATTTGGCCAAATAGGAAGTTGTCTTACACTCCGCCGATTATGGGTTGGTTTCTTTTAGCACATATCGGCTTGCCGCTATTCTTCGGTGCCGCGTTCGTGATGTTTAGTGCGCAGTTTGCCAAGCATGGTTGGGTGGGACATTCTGGTGGAAACCGCGCAAGATTTGGCGATTTTGAGCCTCGGAGCTACGGGAGCAATATTCGACAATTCAAAAGTCGAGTCGGCTTTCGGTCCTAATTCCGCCCTGGTGGCCATCGGCCTGGTGGCAATAGAGCTTATTCTTTCCGCAATTATAGTGTTCGCAAGGGCGAGAGCCGTGCAAGAGGATAAGCATTTCTCATTTCTGGGTGGTACAATGGTCTTGTTCCTAGGTTTTATGACGTTGGCTTTAACTGCTAGCGTGCTGATTTGGGCCTATAGTCATGGGAGTTAAGGAAATGGTTAGCTTTTTGAAGTTTCTTGCGGCGACTGTCGGGGGTGCTGCGGTCTGCACCTTTGCTCTGGCGCTCGTGGCTCGTCCGCTCGCTACTGCAATCCAAGGTTTAACTTACCCTTCTCGGAAGACATCCCGAGCTTAACTAGCTCGTTTATTAATCAACTGCTGCTTAGATTGGTTCCATCCAACCTTGTAGCTTTTATTCGTAGCGCACTGCGGCGATCGGATCTATGCGCATCGCGCGACGCGCCGGGATGTAACAAGCTGCCAGCGACACGCCCGCAATCAGCAGCGCCACGCCAGTAAACGTCAGAGGATCGTGAGGACTGATTCCCGCGAGCATGAACACTAAGAGCCGCGCCATCGCAAGCGCGCCAACAACGCCGACAGCAATCCCAATTCCCGCCAGCCACAATCCCCTTCCGACAACCAGCCGCATGATCTGGCTCGGCTGGGCTCCAAGCGCGATGCGAATTCCAATTTCAGAGGTTCGCTGCGCGACCATGAAAGCCATCACGCCATAAATTCCGATCGCGCCCAAAAACAGTCCCAGCAGACTGAAATATCCCATGAGCTGGGAAACGATGTGATAGCCCGAGTACTCCTCGGACATGATAGTTTCCAGCGGGCGAATGGCCGAGACGGGCTGCTCGGAGTCCACCGCCCAAATCGCGTTGCGGATCGCGTCGGCGAGAGTGGCGTGCTCGGTGGAAGAGCGGACCACGATGCCCATTGCGCGCGAGGGAAACTGTGCGAACGGCACGTACATTTCGCGCTCGAGATGGTAACTCGTGCCGCCGTGCAGCTTAACGTTGGCGACGATGCCGACGATGGTGGCGTCCACATACGCGTCCGGGTGGAAATGAAGCTTCTGCCCGATAGGATCCGAATGCGGAAAGAATTGCCGTGCCATTTCCTGATTGATGATCACCACGGGTGGGGTTGTAGGGCCGTCCGCCGACGAAAAGTTGCGGCCCTTGGCCAGACTGATTTGCATGGCGTCGAAATACTCGGGCGTGACGACGGAATATTGCGCGCCGGGAACCTGCCCGGGATCCGGAGCGGGACGGCCGACCACGGTCACTTCCAAGGATGAGCAGCAGTCATCGAACGGAACCTGCTGGCTCGCTCCCGCGGATGCCACTTGCGGCAGAGCGCGAATCCTTTCGAGTACTTGATCGTAGAAGGCTTTTGTCTCGGGCGGCGACTTGTACTTCGCTTCCGGCAAAGTAAGGTCTGCAACCAACACGTTCTCCTGACGGAAGCCGGGATTCGTGCGCGTGAGCCCCACGAAACTGCGGATCATCAGCGAAGAACAAACCACGATCACCACCGCCAGCGCGATTTCCGCGATAACGAACGCACTACGCAGGCGCGAACCGGAGCGGTTGCCGGTCGCGCGGCCGGAAGCATCCTTCATCATCGAGTTCACGTCGAGCTTCGAGCTGCTGAGCGCCGGGGCGAGTCCGAAAACTAACCCCGCAATCAGCGCGACGCAGAACGTATATGCCAGCGTCGGCAGATCGAGCGACACCTGGCCATAATTCAGCAAATATCCGCGGATACGCTCGGGAATGCTCGCGTCGATCCAGCCCAGAAACCAATACCCGAAAAACACACCCACCGCCCCGCCGGCGATAAATACGATTACAGTTTCCGTCAGAAGCTGGCGTATCAGGCGGTAACGTCCTGCGCCGAGCGCGGAACGAATCGCCAGTTCCTTGGCGCGCCCTGTAGCGCGAGCGAGCATCAAGTTCGCCACGTTGGCGCAGGCAATCAGCAGAACAAATCCCACGATCCAGAACAAAATCAAAACGGGTTGATTGCCCGCGTTTTCGCCGATGGCGTCCTTCAAGGTGCGCACACGCACTCCGGAATTGGTGTTCGTCTCGGGATAAGCTTTCTCGAGCCGCGCCATAATTGCGGACAGCTCCGCTTGCGCCGAGGACAACGGAACATCAGGCTTCCTGCGCCCCAGCGTGTCCAACCAGGAATTGCCGCGATCGCTCAGCTCCTTCTGCGAAAGAGCCAGCGGCGTCCATACGTTAGAGTGGCCGCTCAGAGGAAGCTGGAAGCTTGCGGGCATCACGCCGACTACGGTGGCTGATTCGCCGCCAACCTTAATCTGTCGCCCAACGATCTTCGGATCACCTGCAAAACGCGTTTCCCAAAGCCCATGGCTCAGGATCGCGACGTGCGCCGCGCCCTCCACGTCATCTGACGGAACAAATGTCCGCCCGAGAAGCGGTTTTGCGCCGAGCGTCTGAAAAAAGTTCCAACTGACGCGGTCGCCGGCTACTCGCTCGGGCGGCCCGTCTCCAGCCAGGTTGAATGCATGAGGCACCCAAGCGGCAAGTTCCTCGAAGTCCTTCGTTTGGAGCTGCCAGTCGTGGAAATCGGCCGGAGTGCTCTGCTGGCCCGTCATGCCCGTCTTCGTATCCATACTTTCAACCACGATAAGACGATCACTCTGTGGATATGGCAGCGGGTTGATAATCCAGGAGTTGACGAAGCTGAAAATTGCGGTGTTCGCTCCGATGCCGAGCGCCAGCGTGAGCACCACCACCGCCGTAAACCCCGGATTCTTCAGCAGCATCCTCGCCGCAAACCGCATGTCCTGAATCAAAGTCCCCACGGATTCCTCCGGTCGACGGGTTCTCGCAGCAAATTACAGGATCTCAAAGCATGCGGCGTTCCAGTTCGCCCCACCTTAACTTGCTGATGCCATACGGTTTCTCTCATGCACAGACAGACGCCGCCTTACCATGCGTCCGTATGCGGGATGCGCTGTCCCTTAATCGGACACACCGCAAAAGTGTGCACGCCGGGGATGAGCTGTTTTCTCGTGTTTTAGCGATGTCGTGTGAGTCTCACACGGAGCGCGGTTTCCTGTTCACAATTCCTTTGTCATCCACAATTTCATGTCGTGGAAGTCCAGCGATAGCACCGAGTGCTCGAACAGCTCGTGTCCCACCGTCGCGTCAAACAAGTCATCCGGCAAATGAACTGCTGACGTGGCGAAGTAGAGCGGAGCATTTTTGGCAAGCACGAGCGTGCCGAAAGCCTCTGTTTTCGACTGCGCCTCCATCATGTCCACACCGCCATCGGTATATTTGAAGAGCTGCTTTTTCGTAGTCTTGGCTTCTTCGCTTAAGTCCAGTTTCTTGACAGACGGCGGATAAATCAGCATTGTTCCGCTGAAGAGCGTGTCGATTTGCGCCGTGATCGGCTTTGCATTTACCGAGAAGCCCGTGCTCACGATGATCGGCGGCCCTCGTTTCCCAAAAGTTGGCGTCGTCATCGTGCCGCAAAATCCCGGACACGCTAATTCGGCCGTCAGCGGATCCGAAAACCGCACCGTCCGGCGAACATAGTCGAGTTCCAATAGCCGATCTTTGAACGCCGTATACGCCAGCGCGCCGTCAGCAGTCGGCATGTGATCCGCCTTCACGTCAGTAGCTAAGTCCATCACAACTATTTTCACGTCGCCCAGCGAAGCGTCTCCAAGTTTCACGCCCGTAAGCACCGAAATGCCGTAACCCGACAGGGGCTTTCCGTCCGCGCCCTTTGCCGGTGCGACAGCAAGCCCCAAGCTCTTCGCAACCTCCGTATCGATAACGGAATTCACGTTACCGGTATCCACTAACAGTCGAAGATGCTTGCCGCTCGCGAGCGTGACGTCCACGCACGGCAATCCCGAGCAATCCAGCATCTTGTCTCCGCGAAGCGTAGGCACTTGTCCTTTTGCAGTGGCGAGATTGGATACGACGAAAAAGGCCAACAGAAAATACCGGCGGAATCGGCGCAAGGATGCTCTCCTTATCGTGAGTTGCCTGTGTAGACGAACACCACGGACAAACGTTAGCCATCGCGGCAGCCTGACACCTTGCCGATTCTTAACCAAGGAACTGAACGCTTATCTTTTTGCGCTGATTTGACGTTCTATTGCGGAAGCCCTCGCACGTCGACGACTACGCCCTTACTGACGCGCCTGAGCCGTGGTCGTTGAACTGGATTTTTGCGTGATGGCCTGGCAGGTGAGTTTTACGACCGTGTCAGCAGAATGCGCGGACTGCGAAAATACGATTTCTCCGTCTGGCGACAGCACAGTCACTTTGTTCACCTTCACGAGGCCGCCCAAACCGGTCAGCCCCTTCTTGCTGGTTCCCTTGTCGAACAGCACGGCGTAGTTTGCTTTGGATTTTTCTTGAGTGACGACTACTGCAGGGCAATCCGAGGTGAAACCCTGGTAGATATCGGCCATTTCGGGATCGTAGCCGCCGTAGAGCTTGCCCTCCGCAACGCTGCTCGACCTGCTGAATCCCCCCGAGTCGGTCCATGATTGAGTGTCGCTCACATATACGCGAGGCTTGGAAGGATCGTTCTCTGGACCTTGCGATGACGATTCGGCTACCGATTTCGCCTCGCTTTGCGATGGAACAGAACTCGCAGGCGCGTTCGCGTTCGTCGCGGCGATTGGTTGCGCGGGTTGGGAGACGATTGCAACTTCGTATCTCGTGACGTAGCCGACCGTCCCCTTGGCGGTTCGTACCTTTACCGTGTAGCCTTGCGGATCGGAAAGAATCCTGATTTCTTCACCGCACTTCAATGTAGCTACCAATTTGAAAGGCATAGCTTGCTCGGAGTCCGATGTGACAGAAACGTAAGATTCGCCGTGGCACTTCGTCTCAGCGAGTACGCCTTGTCCCGAACTTAGCAACATCTGGCTCGGTTGCTGGCCCCAAGCTGCGTCCGTGAACAACATCGCCAGAAGCGCGGCTGTAACAACTAGCGTACGGGACATGCGTGCCTCCGATGTGATGACTTCCCTGAGTTAATCTTAGGCGCTTGCCGGCTACAAAACGGAGCGACAGCGGACGCTGTGCCGAACCCGCCAATTGGATTTAGGCGACACGCCCTCGATCGCGCGCGTTCGTAAAGACGATCGCTCGCCTTTCTGGTTATTTTTTCTTTTGAGAAATATATTGCCGGAGTAAGATGGGCTGGTTAGAGGAGGACGCTAAAATGAAAACACTTGCATCGGCTCTTGCGATTTTCGCGATGCTCTGCATCGGAGTGCTGCCTGTACAAGCGCAAAAAGGCGGCGTTGGCGGCGGTGGCGGGGCGGGAAGCGGCGGCGCAGCAGCGACGGCAGGCAATGCGAACTCAACGACAGGCGTTCGCGACACCAATCTACCGTCCACTAATGAAAAGCCGCCGGATGTCGTTCTCCAAAACAATCCCCTGCTTAGTTCGAAACTCCAACCATATCTCCCGTTGGGTATGACTCCCCAAGAGGCTTCCCAGGGCTACAAAGAAATTGGCGATTTTCTGACAGCTCTTCATGCCGCGCACGATCTCGGCATCCCCTTCCTGCAATTGAGGTGCGCCGAACTGGGCAAGTATTGTCCGCCGGACGCACACGCGAAATCCACCAAGCTGGAAAACGCGATTGTCGCTCTGAAACCGGACGCGGGCAAGGATGGCGCAAAGCAGGCCACAAAAGCTGCGAAGCTCGAGACCAAAGCTGACCTTCAGGGCGTAAAAGTTTACTGAGTTGGATCAGTCTGAGTAAACTTTATTTGTCGTGCGAGAGCGTTCTGCGGCGTTACGGTGAATCGATCGGAGAACTTATCCCGTCAGTCAGTTAGGCGCTCGCAGGAGGATAGCGATGAATAAGTCGTTCGTATGGTCGATTGCGATTTTAGGGGCGGCGTTTTGCCTTGCTGCGCGGCCGGCGCGGGCTCAAGGCACTTCGAACGCAGGAGTTCCCGGCAACGTCGGGCCGACTATTGAGTTATCGGCCGAGAGGGTTCTCAAGAACAATCCGCAGCTCAACGTCAAGCTCGAGCCGCTACTCGGTGGCATGGCCCCGGAGGACGCCGTCAAGGGTTACAAGGCCATCGGCGATTTCGTGACCGCCGCTCATGCTTCGCACGATCTTGGTGTTCCCTTCCCGGAGTTCAAATGCGCAGAACTCGGAGGCAAATTCTGCTCGCCGGAAACATCCGCCAAGCCCACCAAGATCGAAGGCGCTATCCTTGCGCTGAAGCCGGACGCGGGTAAGGACGGCGCAAAGAAAGCCGCCAATGACGCCAAGCACGAAGCCAAACCCGACCTCAACGGTGTGAACCTCTACTAAATTACTAAGAACTGTTTTCCGCGCAGGTCGTGACAAATCGCGAGGCTGCCGGCTCGCCCTACGTTTCGCCGTGCCTTTCGCAGCGCCGGGCTTCAACCCGGCATCTTGCACTTCTTGCGGCTGCCTTCTTCAATTCCGGCCTTGCCCCGGGCTCTTTTGTGGCCGGACGGACAACTTTCCTCCGCCGGTCACTTCTGAGGCGGAGGGACTTTTAGTGGCCTTTGCATCGCTTCATCCATCGTGCGTTCGGTTGTCTCCGATGCCGATTTATTCCCCGCATTGAGTATCCGGTCTTCCCTTTCGTCATCACGCGTTCGCGCCTGCGGAAATTCAAACCCGCAATGAGAGCACTTTACGGCCGACGTCGACATCCTCCTGCACCTCGTACACTTTTTCCCTTCCATAATCCCTCCCGTCACGAACGGTCTCACCCCTCGCTTAAAATAGCGTGCCACCATCTTAGACGCGATCGCCCACAGGAATGGGTGCACAGACCTCGTGCAGTTGGCATGCGGCTCAGTGCCCGCGCAGTTCGCACGCAAAAAAAGGGCAATCGAACTGTCGGGCCTTACCGGATACTTCAGATTGGCACCACTGCCGTTTTCGTAGCGCCGGCTTCCACCCGGCTCTTTTGACTCACTCGTCTCCGGTGCGCGCTGCGCGGATAAAGGAAGCGGATCACCTCGCCGCGCTGATTCGGCCCGACCGTTCCGTTAGCGGTCTATAGTCACACCGCCAGCATCATCCGCTGAGCTTTCGAGTCCATACGGCTACTGTTTGTGCCAACTCTCGCAGAACTTGCTCGTCGGACTTCCCTGTGCTTTTCAGGACGTGGAAAGAGTGGTCCGCCGTGTCGATAACGTGAAGCGTGGCGCGCGAACCGAGCCCGGCGCAAATTGGGCGCAGCAAGTTCAGGTCGGCGAGCTTGTCGCGGGTTCCTTGCAGGAAGAGCATCGGCAGTTTTACTTCGTGCAAGTGACCTGCGCGCTTCGTTCCCGGCTGGCCCGGCGGATGCAGCGGAAAGCCGAAGAAGATCAGGCCGCGAACATCTTTCAATCCGCGCTCTGCGGCGGCGAGCGACGTCATTCGCCCTCCGAGCGACTTCCCTCCTGCAAAGAGCGGCAAGTCCGGTGCCGCTTTCGCGGCAGCAGCCACGGCGGCAACCACGGTAGCGGTTAGCACCGGCGGCCGGTCGGGGATTTTCCGCTGCTGCTCCATATAAGGAAACTGGAAACGCAGTGTGGCCACCCTTACAGCCGCGAGTTCGGTGGCCAGTGATTGCACGAACGGATGATTCATCCCAGCGCCCGCTCCGTGGGCCAGGACTAAAAACGACTCGGCTTTCGGGGGCCGCACCAGAATCGCAGATACATCGCCCACGTTTGAAACCGCGATACGCATGTTCGTGCTGCTTGCCATTTTTCCCCCGCCATCTCTTACGCGCCGCACGATGTGTCCAGTTCTGCAACAACAAGAGTACCAAAGTACTATAGGTCGATTTGGGGGATTGGGAAGAACATCAGTCAATCGCACTTTGTAGAGGTGGGGGCTTGGGGGAAAATTTTCTGCGAACGACGCGCACGGCAGCGCCGACGGAATCGTTGGCGGACACGTTGGATCGCTCCACCTGTGATTCAGGAATCCCACCACAGTATTCGCCGTCGCGGAAGAACAATTCAGCAACGCAACCACACAATTCTATGACCACGACAATGAGTCAGGCTGCGGACACGTTTGCCTCCGCGGCGCAACAAGCGAGCGTCGAAGAAGTGCCGATCGGCATACTGGAGATTCCGCTTGGTGTGTGGGGTTCACGTCGCGGAGCGCCTGTTGCGGGCCAGCCTGGAAAGATCGAAGTGTTCGCGGAGGAAACTTCCACCGTCATCGTTTTTCCGCATGGCGCGGTGATTCGGTTGTCGGCCGCTGTCAGTCCCGGACAAATGCTGATGGTTACGAATCGCAAGTCGCGCGAAGTGGCCGCTTGCCGCGTAGTGAAGTCTAAAAACTATTCAAACGCCAAAGGCTACGCTGAAATCGAGTTCTTCCGATCCACGAATAATTTTTGGGGCGCTTACGCTCCGCAGGGCTTGTTGAAGGTGGCGGCAGGGACCTTGTTGGCCGCTGAGCAAACGTCAGTGGACGATTTCTGGACCAGCAACTTCTCTCCGGAAGTAGTTCCTGCTCCTGCAAACGCTGCGAGTGCTTCGTCGCTTACTAACGCGGGCGAGCGGAAGCAAGTTACGTCAATCGGAATGCCCGAGCAGCGCGCGTCTGCTGCGACCGCAGCCCGAACGGCGAATTCCCTGCCCTTGCTTGCTGTGGCGACCGCAAGAAAACTTTCGGCATCTGCGCAACCGCGTCAGGCAGAAGAACCGGGCGGAGAGTGGGCCGCGATTTCCTGGATACGCGAGTCATGGGGCTCGCTGCTCGAACAATTTAGCAGACCTGGCGCATCAGGCAATTTTTCCGCGGGACGCAAGCTCGCCTTCGCTTGCGGCGCGGCGGCTATCCTTTTTATGGCAGGCGGCGCAGGACTCTTTATTCTGCATCGTGGCGCGACGCAATCCGTCTCAACGGCTGAGATAAACGCCGCCCCTGCTGCATCTGCGGTTTTGCCGGCAGCGAACAACAACGAGAGCGCGCAACCAGAAAACAATTCCAATTCGGCGGTGCCTTCGGTTCCGATCATTCCGAAGACGGAAAACTTTCCAGGCAGTCAGACGCGCGGATTTGCCTACAACGCGCGCAGTTCTCAGCCTGCCGCGAAAACGTCAAGCCTGGAGCGGAAGATCGCAAACGGAAAGACTCTTGCCGCACCCCTCGTTGCGCATCATGCAACCACAACGGGAGCGCGTGATCTGCCGCCGAGCGTGGGCGGAGTCGATGCGGCTGCCGGCACGACTAGTGTCCCGGGAATATTTTCGGCCTTTTCCCCCACGGGCGGCCGAGTGAAAGAGCCTCGACTCGTTGTCAGCTCCTCGCCCAACTATCCTCCGGTGGCTAAACAAACCGGCGTCGAAGGCGAAGTCACCGTGAGCGCCGTGATCGATATAGCCGGGAAACTCACCAGCATGAAAGTAATTTCGGGCTCTCCGCTGCTGCAGCAAGCCGCGCTCGAGTCCCTCCGCAAATGGAAATACGAGCCGGCGCTCCTCAACGACAAACCCGTGCCAGTGCAAACCTCGATCACAGTAAAATTCCGCCTGCGCTAATCGACCTCGAAAAAAATCCCGCTTTTGGACCGAGATGCCTCGCGGCAGCCACGTCTCGGCAATGGAAGAGCCGCAATTGCTCGCCGAAGATCTCCGCGCGTGGTTTCGGGCGTTCCCAATGAAATCGCAGACTAGGATTCCCGAAACCCTTTTACGTACTTCTATGTTAATCCATATAGAAGAAGATGTTATAAGAGTAAATTCTCTTGACATCGCTAGTATCGCGGCGTACAAGTACGCTGGTCGCCAATCTGTGAGGTCGGCGAGGCATGTGTTTCCTCTCAGTACACGCAATGGAATCACCGGCGGTTCGTCTTCCGGCAAGCACCGAGAGTTCTGCGGCCGTTCTCGATCTGATCCATCTGAAAGAATTGATGGAGCGCACTCGCGGAAGCGCCGATGTGAAGATCGGCCTGATCGACGGGCCCGTCGCTGCAAACCATCCTGACCTGCCAAGCTCAAACATTCGTGAAATTCCGAGCAAGCTGCCGGGAAGTTGCGCTCGCGCCGGAAGTGCCGCCTGCACGCACGGAACGCTTGTTGCAGGCATTCTGCTGGCAAAAAGAGGGAGCGGGGCGCCGGGTATTGCTCCGGACTGCACGCTGCTGGTGCGCCCGATTTTCGGCGACAGCCCGTCGCAAAACAGCGGCATTCCAAGCGCTACGCCGGAAGAACTAGCGGCGGCAATCATTGATGCGGTGGACGCCGGCGCTCGCGTCCTTAATCTGAGCGCTGCTATTTTTCGCGGCGATCCCAAAGGCGAGCAGCGGTTAAGCGAAGCTCTCGATCACACCGCGCGTCGCGGCACTTTGGTGGTTGCAGCGGCTGGAAATCAAGCCATGCTCGGCAGTTCCGCAATCACGCGCCATCCCTGGGTCATTCCCGTTGTGGCATGCGGCGCCGGCGGCAGGCTCAGTGATATATCGAATCTCGGCAGTTCGATCGGCAGACAGGGATTGAGCGCGCCTGGAGAAAATATTGTCAGCCTCGCCGCCGGCGGCAAGCTGCAAGCCTTTAGCGGGACCAGCGCTGCCGCCCCTTTCGTAACCGGCGCTATCGCGCTGCTCTGTTCCGAATTTCCAAACGCATCCGCGCCTGAAGTGAAACTGGCGATCACTGGCAACGGTAGGCATCCGCGGAGGACGCTCGTCCCTCCCTTGTTGAATGCATGGGCTGCTTATCAAACGTTGGCATTTGTCGGCAGCGGGAGAAACGTTTCGTGAGCGTCAAGGGCAAAAAGAAGCCTAGCGGCGTCGAGAGCGAGACCAAGCCTCATCGTGTGCGATTGCCCGGCTTTCTGGTTGAAGACGAAATCGGCTTAGGTGATGCGATCAAGCGAGCGACGTACGCCATGGGTGTAAAGCCCTGTGGCGGGTGTGACAAAAGGGCGGCAGCGCTGAACCGTTGGATGGTTTTTTCGCGCTAGCCGCTCAGGCCCTGGAAACTTTTCAGAATAAAAAAGGAGAGCTCTCATGGAAGAGACACAAGCACGGCCGGAAACGTCGATTCAGACTAACGACGCAGTAATATCTCGCACGTCGTCGGAGCTCTTGACGTCGGCTGCGGTAACTCCGCAGCACGCGGGGGCTTCCTGCCCGACTTGTGCGGCTGCACAAGGACAGGGCGCCCAACCTTCGTACGCCTACGTGATCGGGCGTATCGAGCCGCGATTCCCACTTCTCTCCTTGGAGAAGGAACTGGCGCAAGCGACCAGGCGCGGCGGCGGCCCGGTGGATCTCAACGACCGCCAGACGATGCAGAAAGTTCTCTCGGAACCCAATAACCGCTATATCGTCCGCCAACTCTGCTGGGTTTTACGGGTACAAGGTATCGAGACGTGTATCCTGGTGCCGCGCGATCCCGCTGACTACTTGCTTTTGCTCGAAGCCTATCGTGCTTCTCCTAATCCGGGAGATCTCGATGTAGTCATCGGCATTCGCGGGCCAATGGCGTCACCGGCGATGTGCAATGGCCTGGTGGTTCCTATTTTGATTTTCGACCAGATCTACTCCTTCGATCGAGAATCGCTCCTCGGCGCCATAAAGCCGTCCAAGGACACGGACTCCAAGAAGTTCAGCGCTGCCGCAGCCGAAATGCTCGATCGAATCGTCCAGCAGAGTGATAACGCAGGTAACTCGGACTCAGACCGCGCATTGAACTACCTGGCGGTGAGATATGACCAAATCTACGCTACCGCGGCCAACGCCTTCGCGCACAATTCCTCGTTTACTTCCATCGATGTTCTGCCTTCGCCGCTAAGCGGAACTCGCAAAATCGTGCAGGTAATTTTTACGTTTACGTCGCGCGAGACCGATGTGACCTCGAAATATTTTGTTCGCGTCGATGTGACCGAGGAGTTCCCCTTTTTGGTTACCAAGATGTCGCCGTATTACGACCGTTGAAGTCTCGAATTTGAAAAGGAGGTTAACGACTATGAAGCTCCCCGGATACACGGCTGAATCGTCGCTCGGCAGAGTTCAGCCGCAATCGAACGGTGCTATTCCGATATCGTTTCCGCCATGCACACGAGATTTGCTGGAGTGCTTTGCTGGCGATCAAGGCGGGTGCATCGCCTTTTTTAACGACCACTGTTACGCTCCCGGAGACCCCGCACCGGGCGGCCCGATATGTTCGGCGTCCCATGCAGCGTGCGTGTTCGAGTTGCCTGGCGCTTGCGACTACTTCACGAACTGTCATGACTCCGGCCCGATCGGCGGCGGGGATGGTGGAGGCGGTTCGACCGGTCGCTTCAAAAATCGCGTAGGCGATCAGTAGTGCGGAGATACGCAACCGTCCTCGATGTAGGCGTATGGCCATGGACAAATTGAGATCGTTTCACTCAAAGGAGAACGACATGAATTTGCCGGGATTTGCAGCAGAAGGCTCACTTTACACTTCAGCCGGGCAGTATCAGTCGGTTGCCACTCGCGCCGTTTTGGCGGGACAGGTATTGCCAGCGGGCATCTGCTGTGAAGAGTGCGCCAAGATGATCTGCCCCCCATGTAGCCCGGAGTATCGCAACATTCCTGGGTTTTGCGCAGCCCAGGCGAACCGGTGCTGGGCAGAGCGCCAAGTGTGCTTGAGCAATTGCGTGGATTGCCGAACGCAGCCTACGCCGTGCTGTCCCTCCGGCTGCAGAGGGACGTGTTGATTCCAGCGTTTGTACCGAGTTCGCCCGGCGGCGTGACTTGGCATGCCCGCAGCCGCTAAGTCATTAAAAGACGAGGAGGAAATAAGTATGACGCTCGATACTAGTTCGCCGTTGTGGGCCGTGCTCGCGGATTGGGTGAAAGTAATCCTCACGTTGCCGGATCCTCCCCCGGATTCGCTTGTGCAATTGAACGACGTCGCTATCCTCGCAGCAATCTCCGCATTGACGGAGCGGATGTCGACCGAGGCCGGCGCGGAATTGCGCAAAGCTTTGCCGTCTGGCCCGACACCATTCACAAGACCAAGAAATCCCCAGCCTGACCCGGCCCCGAAAGGTCCCCCCGATTCAACAAACCCCACGGGACCGGGCCCCGTTCGAGATTCGCGACGGAAATAGAAAGCTTCGGTGGGGATCGTAAGCGTCACCGCGCTTGAAAGATTACAGGCCATGCTTCAGATGACTTCAAAAGAAAGGAGAATAGAAATGAACACGCCAGGATTCACCGCGGAAGCCTCGCTCGACAATCGGAACAGCCGCTACGATCTGACTCTTGAGCATTCGGCGGAAGCCGGGAGAGTGTTGCCTCAAGGTTTGAATTGCCGTTCGGATGAAGGAGGCATCACCTGCACTTTTTGTTGGGACGAGGGCGGCTTTAGCGGCTGTTTTTCGCACCGCATACCCCGCTTGACGAAGTTTTAAAAGACGGACCCGTTCCGCTCGGCTGCTTGAGTCACCGCCGTCCATGTTCGGTGGACGGTCCACTTGGGGGCATACGTCAGATCTGAGCACACGCAGGACAGACAAAGTTAAGGAGCCGCGAAATGAGAAGCATACCTGGCTTTACCGCAGATGACTCGCTGTATGGGCGCAGCATGAAATATCAGATGGTGGCGAGATCCCGTGATTCGAGGCGTCACGTGACGCCGGCTCTAGCAATTGAGACGGGTCCGGGGTTCTGCGCCAGGAAGGCTAACGAGTGCACAGACAACTGCAGGCCGCAAGACTCCAATTGCCGGGACGATTGCGACACGCTCTTTTGGTGTTGCTTGACTGGCTGCGACATAACGATCGACAGAGCTGCGCTCGGACAATTGGGCGTTTTTAGAATGTGATGTAGGACGCGTCCAAGCTCCCTGCTGGGCGAATCCGTTCACCGTCGATGAGGTATCAACGGGCGCAGCATGCTGCGCCCGGCACAAGTACCTGGCGATACCGCTCATCACTCAAATCTGGAAACATGGAGGCTCTCATGCGCTTGCCCGGATTTACGGCTGAAGCGTCGGTCTGTGCCGCGCCCGGTGTGTACAACAACTCGTTTACGAGGAACGGCCGCTGCGGAACCGGTTCGGTCATAGCTCAAACCACCACTTTTCCCGTCGACTATGATTATTGGGCACGGATTGTGGCGTTGATGACCCACTGTCATGCGCCGATCTGCCAGCCTGACTTTGCCACGGGGAGCTGCTACTGCCACACAGACATTGCGCCAGTCGGCGGTCCACTTTAATAGCTACTTACCGGCGCCACGTTTTCAGCGCCTAAGCGAAATTTGCAGAGGGCGCAGCGAGGTGCTCCTACTAACTTCTGCGAGTGAATTGCATTGGTTTTACTGAAAGAGAAAGAACCGGCTGACGCCATTAACTCGTAAGCACCCGGAGGGGCGCAGCATGCTGCGCCCGGCACAAGGTCTTGGCAACGCCGCGCATGTTGCCGCGGCGCTTTCGTTCGTACCGGCGCCTTTCAAGAAACTCACGGTTCACCCATCGAACGCGCAGACTATGGGTCGCATCAGTCGGTTACGACGGCGACGCTGGTGAAGGTCAATAGGTTTCCGCTGCCATCTCTGAACTGAATGTAAATTCGATTGCTCGTCGGATCGGTTGCGATTGCAGCGGTGGCTGTCACAAAGACGGAAAAAGTTACGCTTGTTCCTGATGGAAATGAGGCAAGTGTTACCGTCGAGTTGGGCGCAGCCAGACACTGACCGTTGGTGGGATTTGTCTGGCATATTGTGACACCGACGGGCAGCGTCCCCGCTTCAGAGGAAACGACGACTCCTCCACCAAGTGGATTGCCCACATTGGCAGCCTCAACCGCAAATGCCCCCTCGGCACCGGCTCCCTGCGTTGAGAAAGGAATCGTCAAGACACCGTCGCCCGAAACCGTGGCCGCGAGCACCTGAAAGGACTCAACATTCGTTTCGGTATTAACGTTGGCGAAGCCAACTACTTGAATCGTTCCGTGAGAGTCTGCGAAGGTGAGGTACACCACATTGTTAACCGCGTTGTAAGGAATCGCCGCGGTCGCGGTGACGAAAGTAGCGAATGTTGCGGTGCCGGGTGCGTTTACGGAAACGGCGGGTGGGATTGTTACTGAGAAAGATGACGAAGGCGTGCTCAGGCACTGATTTGTCGTCGGATCTGTCGGGCAAGCCAGCAAGGTGACTGGCACCGAACCAAGCGCGGTGGGCGCGCCGGTCAAGGTCTGCGATACCGAGCTGAGGTTGAGGACCGTCGTGAAAAAAACTGACGTCTGGCCTACAGGAGCGCCTACCCCAGCCGGGAGAGAGGCCGCCAAAAAGTTAGCGCTTTCGCCGGCGCCGAGGCCCGGCACGATAATTACGTTCCAAGACGAAGGCACCGACGATTGCTGCGGCTGATAGGGGCCGGCTGGGGAAGCGATTCCGCTTAGAGTGGTCACGTTGTTTGACGGATTCGCGGCCATGTTTTGTGTTGCGGACGCGGTGTTCGTGGGAGCTGCGGGTGCCGCCGCATCCGGTTGGGCGCCGGTTTTGGCGGCGCGGCTTCGCGTCAAGAAAACCTGGGGCGCGCGCGAGTTCGCGGGCAGCGCTGCAGGAGTAGGTGGAGCAGGCGGTGTTGCGTCGGCTAACAGATCGCCGCACGGGCTGCCGTCTCCAGCGACGCCGCCGGCAGTCTCGACGCACGCCGCCAGAATGTCGGCAAGCGTGTTGAGAGTTGGCACTGTGACGCTTTCGTTCGCCGGCAGAGCAGGACCAGGCGTGGTTCCTTTCGTGGTGTCCACCAGTTCGTTTACGCTCGCGAAGTCGTTGGCCAGATCTGCCGCGTTGGCGGCGCTGGAACCAATGGCGGTCGGCGAGGTCATATAGGTCTCAAGCGCGAAGACGCTGGCGACCGTGGTTAGTTCATTGATTACGATCTGTTTTGTGGACGTGACTGTGCTGCACGCGCCGAGTGCGGACATGAGAGTGATCGCCGTGTTGTCCGTGCCGGCAGCGAGGCCGGGATTGCCTCCGGTTGCCGTGATGTAAACGAGCGAGCCTGGGGCTGGACAATTGAAGCTCGGCAGCGTGAAGTTGCCGGAACCGTCGGTGAGTACAGCAGCGCCGGTCAATAGAGGAGTGGACGCCGATCCGTCGCCCGTGGTTCCTACGGCGAAGAGCTGAATCGTGGAGCCGCTTATCGGCACTAATCCGCCCATCACCGTGCCGGAGTTGGCTGCGGCTGCTGTGACTGTCAAAGTTGCCGCTGTTGTTGTAGCGCTGCCTGCAGTGTTGGTGAACACAGCTTGATATTTGTTGCCGCTCATCGCCACGGTCGTGCTGGTGATAATCAAAGTAGCCGAAGCCGCTCCTGCCAAGTTTGTAAAAGCCCCGCCGCCCGCGCTCACTTGCCATTGCACGGTTGGTGTCGGGGAACCTGACGCAGCCGCTGTAAACGTCGCCGTCGCTCCGGCCGCAACCGATACGTTGGCAGGATTGGTGGTGATCGTTGGCGCGCTGTTCGCTGCGTTCACTGTCAAAGTTGCCGCTGTTGTCGTAGCGCTGCCTGCGGCGTTGGTGAACACAGCTGCATACTTGTTGCCGCTCATCGCCACGGTCGTGCTGGTGATAATCAAAGTAGCCGAAGTCGCGCCCGCCAAGTTTGTAAAAGCCCCGCCGCCCGCGCTCACTTGCCATTGCACCGTTGGTGTCGGGGAACCTGACGCAGCCGCTGTAAATGTGGCCGTCGCACCAGTGGTCACGGTGACGTTCGAAGGATTAGTCGTAATCGCCGGCGCATTGTTCGCGGCATTTACCGTCAAAGTCGCGGCCGTAGTCGTTGCGCTTCCCGACGCATTGGTGAACACGGCTCTGTACTGGCTCCCGCTTGCAGCGACAGTCGTCCCCACAACACTCAACATCGGCGAAGTCGCGCCGGCTACGTTTGCAAATGACGCTCCGCCGTTGGTACTCAACTGCCACTGAACGGTGGGCGCCGGTTGCCCGGTTGCTGCGGCTGTAAACTGAGCCGCCGCTCCCGCGGTAACTGTGACGTTCATCGGATTCGTCGTAATCAACGGAGCCGAGGCTTTTGACGTCGAGTTCCCTCCGCCGCACGCGGAAAGGACAGCGAAAGTCACAATCAGAATGGCGACGGCGGCAACGGTCGACAGATATGAAAAAACAGATCGACCGTTGCGCTGGGCGGCCGTCGAGCCACCGTCATTCGCGCGGAGAAATGCCAAAGCTGAGATGCCCTTGAAAAAAGCTGAGATGCCCTTGAAAGGGGTCAATAAACGAGAAAGGACAGGCATCTGCCGAGGCATGGAACTCCTTGTGAATGACGGATCGTTGGCGTAATCGCGGTCAACCCAGGAGGGACGCGCTCTTACCGGCTAGTATAATCCGTTAATTTGCCTTCCGGCGCAAACGGCAATCAAGGACAAATCGGGACAAATCGGGAAATTGGCCGCCCTTAGCGTTCCCTAGACAACAGTAGCGGCAGCCGCGCATTAAAAGAACAGCAATCGAGGCTTAGGCCATTTAGATAACGGAGCGTGCACGGCCGGAGGAGTTCGCCTTTCGTAGCGCCCGCGTCAGGATGCTGCGGCGTCGGCGATTCGGGTTACCGGCAGGATCACCTGCAAAGTGGTGCCGTTTCCGTCCGAGGTCACTTCAAATTCTCCTTCCAAGCCTCTCACGCGTTCCCGCATGCCGGCCATTCCCACTCCCAGCAGCCCGATGCCGGTGTTGATTCCGGCCAGAACTTCCGGAGTGATTCCCTTCCCTTCGTCGGTCACACGCAAGATGACTTGTTCGGCGTCGTACTCAATGCTGATTCTGGCGATGTGGCTTCCCGAATGCCGATGGATGTTCACCAGGCTTTGCTGCACCACTCTAAATAACGCGGTCTCGGTACCTTCCGTCATGCGCGGCAGATCGTCCGGAATTTGCAAGTCCACCTTTATGCCGCTGCGCTCGGAAAAGCCTTCTAGATACCAAGCTAACGCCGAGCGCAGTCCGAGTTCATCGAGAAGAGGTGGATGCAGCAGGTACGACATGGTTCGGATTTCAACGTTGCAATGTTCGAGAACCGCAATCGAATCGGAAAGCCGCTCCCTTTGCGAAGGAGGCAGCGCAGTGCTCTCGCGAAGTAGTGCGTCAAGATTCATTCGAATCGCCGCAATGTCCTGGCCCGCGCTGTCGTGGAGTTCGCGCGCTATTTTGCGCCGCTCATCATCCTGGGCCTGCAGCAAACGCCGGGATAAGTCTCGAAGTTGCCGGGTCCGTTGTTCTACCTCCGCGGTCCGAAGCCGAACCTCGTGCTCCAACGCCTCCGCCAATTTACGGTTATTCGCTTCGGCAACCGTCAGCTCGGTGATGTCCACTCCCGTGGGGTTGAGGAAAAGAATTTTTCCGTGCGCATCGCGAATTGGATGCAGCGAGAAATCGACGACATGTTCACTGCCGTCCGCCCAAAGGTATGGCAGCACGTCACGATAAACCGTCCCCTGCGCGGCCAATGGAGTGGCGGCTCGAATTTTCGCTTGAGCGTCCGGATGACCGCGCCACCATCCGCAATCCCAGAAAAGCTTGCCGATTACTTCATCCTCGCGATAACCGCAGACGTCCAGGCAAAGCCGGTTCGCTTCGATGATTATCCCGTCAGCCGTCATGACCGCGGCAAAAACCGTGGTTTGCTGGAACAGAGCCTGATACTTGGCGGTTGCGTCGGAAGTTTCCTCCGCGGATCTCCGCTCCCGTTCCCTGGCTCGCCGGCTCGCGTCTCCCATTACGATTATCAGAGCGGAAACAATCAGGAAGCCCGTCAGGTTGGTGATCTCGTTTGAAGAAGGTTGAAAAGTTACTGGAGGCAAGTGCGGGAGGAACCAAAACCAGACGCCCACAACTCCGACTATCACCGTGACGATCGCTGGTCCAACACCGCAATACCACGAAGAGAAAACCACAGCCGGCCAAAGAACCATGTAAACAAGTTGGTTCCCAACGATGGGCGCGAGTAAACTCCTCAGGACCAGAGCAGCCACAGCGGCAAGAACCGCCAGACCATATCGCTTAGTGGCACCTCGTACGCTGCTTTCCGCGCTGATAGAACTAGCCTCCGACACGTTCAAGCTGCCCCTTAGCAGAACGCCTGGGATCCATTTCCACAACATTACTGTAGCAAAATTGAAAAAAGCAACAGGATGTACTTCGAAAGTGTCAAATTTTGACGTCATTTGCGATGACTAGACTCAGGTCGTCATTGGTGGCACAGCGTCGGATTCGCTTTTCGTAGGGCCGGTGCAGCTCTGTGGATGTGGCTACTAAATCATTCCAATCGCGACTCGAATCCGTAGGGGCACAGCATGCTGTGCCCGGCAAACGTACTTGGCAACGCACGCCGCCTCCGAGATGGTTTTGCACAGACCACCGTTACGCGCGGACCTTTCTCGTCGCATCGTGGATTCGCGCAAGCGGCGCAAGCTAATCGTTCGGCCCCTGTTTTAGCAAGCGCAAATTCCTGAGCGCGTCTTCCATTTCATTGCGTTCTTCCATCACGCCCCCGCCGTTCAACGAAGCAGCATGCGCGTGAATTGCATCTTCAGCTACCTTCACGAAGTGTCCAAGCTTCTCCAGATCAACCTGTACCAAGGCGGCTTCGTAATGTTTTCGCCAGGGACTTTGAGGCACGTAACCTCCGCTACACGTGCAGCTTAGCTCCAGCCGCAAGCGCTGTCGGTATGGTAACGTACATGGCCGATAGGAACCACCCGAGCTACCCTCAGACTACGAGGCTTTCCTTAGGTTCAAATGTAGCGCCGGGGCCTTCAGCCCGGCACTTGGCCCGGCACGCTTGACGCTGCATTCCCATCGCCGATGAAAGATCCCTAAGATCGGGCGGAGGTTGACGCAAGTCAACTGGAAAAGTAGCGTAGTAACCGTAAGCCTCAGGGCGGGAAATTTAGAAAGATCTTTCGGCGGAATGAGACGGCCTGGCTGTTCCCTTTACAAAGCAGGAATCGCAAACCCGCGTGCCGTCCTTCAGCGTGAAATCAACTCGGCGGGTGGGGTCGATGTCCGCACCGCATTTTCCGCAGCGTTCTTCGTTTGGCTGGGCCATGATTGCGCCTCCTCCTCCATTAGAGCACAGCCGGCGGCTCTTCACATCAACAGTCCGTGACTCTGCTCTTCGCAGAAATGAGCAATCGGTTACCTTCTCTATTTCTTCTTCGTATGGAATGGTTGAGTGTCGAAGAATAGCTCGTTGCGGACGATCAGCCCGTCTTTAAACGTCATCACCGCTGCGGCGCGGCAAACGCCGATGGGCTTCGGAAAGAGCATGTCATAAGTCAACACCGCCTGGTTGCCGGACCCGAACTTTGTATGCACCTCGATGCCTTCGAGAATCTTTGACAGTTTCCCCGCCGCTTCCAGTACCGCCTTTTTACTGGACAGCTTCTCCATCGGTGAAATCAGATGAACTTTCGGGTGCAGATGTCGGCCCATCCCCGCAATATCTTTTTTGGCCATTGCCGTGTAGTAGGACACCGCCGAAGCCACATTCCTCTCGCCCATCGTTTTCTCCTTCGCTTTTGATTACGGAGCCAACGCCAGCGTTACAATATTTTTTTCACGCCACCGCTCTTGCCTTAGGTTGAATGCGAAGCGCACCTTCGGATGTGCGCCCCTCGCGCCCTCTACCCGGAGCGGATAAGACGTCCCTCAAATCAGCCGCAAAGACCCCGAGCGCGACGACCGGACGCATCACTGAAGTTGTATAAATTGTGCCGGAGAGTTTGCTGCGGCTTTCGATCCTAAACAGCTCTGAAGAACTCGATGGCGCCGACGAAGATGCAAATAATTGCGGACCACATTAGCAATAATCTCATTCGAAGCAGAAAGCGATACCACCACAGGTCTCTGTCCCTGACTTCTTTTAAGGGGATGATTCCGATTACGGTGGGGAAAATCGCTCCGATCCACCAGCGGAGCGCAAAGTGCACCGCAGTTTTGCGGGACAATTCCATGCTCGGATTAAGATACGTCACGCCGGCGACGATCGCAAAGCTGAGGAAAATCAAAATCTGCGAAGCGGTGTTGTTCAACTCCTGCAGACGCGACGCGATAAAAGTGAGCTTCTCAATTTCGGTTTCCGGCTTGTTGTCCACGCCGCGATTCTACAGCAAAACAGTTTTCGCAGCGCCCTCCCGCCCGCTCCTTCGATTCGGTTTCGCGGTTGACTCGCTTTCGCAGTTGACTTGGTTCCGCCGTTAGCTTCGCTTTCGCCGTTGACTCATTTTCGCCGTCGGCTTTCGTAGCGCCGGGCTTCAGCCCGGCATCTTGGTTTTGCAATTGCAGTTCGTAGCGCCGTCTTGTCCCGAGCGTAGTCGAAGGGCTTCCTCGCCGGCTCTTTTGACTTTCTCGACCCGATTGGCGCAAACCGCACCGCGCCATTGCCCCAGAACGTTCGCGAAAGCGAGAGCAAGCCACCGCACCCCAAACCGAGATTCGCAAATGCTCTATGGAGTGCGGGAGCTTGCTCCCGCCTTCTACTCCCGGACGCGCGTTGCCGTACCGGGGATTCCCTGGGGTGCAGCATGCTGCTCTCGCGGTCATCTTTCAACACCGTAGGAGCGCAGCACGCCGTGCCTGACCGAGCTCATTTCTTCAGCGCCGTAGGTGCGACACAGCCATCGCGCCCGCTGATCCGAAGCTTCGTCGCGTTTCGTAACGCCACCGTTCCAGCTCTTTACGCAGACCCCTTCATCGGCATTGGACGAACTACCGGTGTCGCCGCGCTCAAACCTCGCGCCATTTCTTCGAGCGCGCTCGAAAACTCCGAAGGCCGCAGCGCCGGCATCCCCAGGCATTCTTTCCCAGCGTCAATCGCCGGCAGCCAGAAGCAGCTAGTTTCGACCGGCAGGCAGAGGAACGCGGTCACCGGGAAGCCAGTCAGCAATGTCAGTAGATTAAACCCGCTTCCATCGGACAAATGCGTATCGCTGAGCACTACATCCACTCGCACTGATCGCAACAATTGCCGGGCTGCCCTTATCGTGTGTGCAAAACGGCATCGAAATCCCCATCGTCGCAACTGATCGGTCAAGGTGCCGGCCGTTTGAAAACTGTCCCCCACTAACAAGACTTCACTTCCGCACAGTGTCATCTTTAGCTCCCTATATTTTCAGCTCCTTCATGGAGGATTCCATGGTTCATTTCTCGGTGGCGATCGAAGTTTGTGAACGAGTCGGGCGGTGAACTAAAAACCGGCTTGGGAAATTTGAAGTGGCCGCGGAATGAGCGCGTTTAGCTAAAGAGGGCGAGCGACGGCCCGCCCTCCTCGGCTGCGTTTGTTACTACTGACTTGAGCTGATTTGGACCGCTTGGATATTTCCGCCGAAGTCCACCTCAGTAATTTTGTTGCTGTCCATCAACACGGTGGTCTCCGCGGGTTTGTTGGTTAGTTGAACCCACTGCACGGGAACCGTGGCTATAACTTTCCCTTCCTTCACTACTTGAAGTTGAGTCGCGTCGTTTTCCACTCTCAACTCGTATTCACCCGGCTGAAGCTGCGTTGTGCCGATCGTCGTCGTAGTAGTAACGTAAGCGGTGGCTGTGTGAGCCGGGTGTGGGCGCCCCCAAACGGGCGCTGCTGCTACGAAAGTAAATAACGCGAACGTAGCTAGTAATTGTTTCGTTTTTGAACGCATGACTGCACCTGCCTCCTGTGAGAAACGTAAATTCCCCGCGGAAAACCCGGCGGGCCCGCCGACTTCCATTGGGTGAGCGTTGCACAATTTGCTGTGCGCTTAAATTTCTTCGCTCACTTACTTCGACGCGACTCCCCCTTTTCCGGTTGCAGAAATTTTAGGAAAATATTAGCGGGGATATTTAGTTACAATTTGTTTACATGTCGCTCTCAGGAAAAAACTTATCGTCGACGCATCGCCACACTGGCGAACTTTCGACAACCTTTCACGCTGCGGCCGAATCGCATAATCATCTATAAATGAAGCGTCCCGAAAAAATCGCGATTAGGCTTGTGTTTGCGTTGGCGCTCTGCGCGGCGCTTGTCAATTCTTCGCGCAGCCAGACGCAATCCGCCCAGCCTTCAGCAAACGGCCAGATCCGCGTCGCCACCACCGAAGTGATCGCGCCGGTCACCGTGACGGACGCGACCGGCGAGTTTGTTCTGGACCTCTCGCAAAAAGATTTTCACATCTTCGACGATGGCGTGGAACAAACCATCGAGCAGTGGGACATGGGCGGCGACCACCTGGCTGTGGTTCTCGTTCTCGAGACCAGCACGCGCCTTCACAAAATGATCCCCGTGATTCGCGGACTAGGAAGCATCCTCGCCGAAACGGGGATGGCTCTCAGCGGCGAAGCGGCGGTCATCACCTACGATTCAAGCGTCGAGGTGCGCCAGCCATTCACGCGAGATCACCAAGACATCGAAAACGCAATCGCCGCCGTGAAATTCGAAGCTCCCGAAAGAATGCTTTACGACGCAATGGATTCCGCCGTGCAGATGTTGAAAGCTGAGCCGCTGAAGTGGCGACGCATCATGCTCATCGTCGGCGAATCGGAAGACGTGGGCAGCACCGCAAAACTTGGTCCGGTTGTCCGCGACGCAGCGCATGAAAATATCACCATCTACGCAGTAGGACCGCGCAGCATGGGACAAGATTTTCTCGACGCTGCGCCCGCGCTCTGGGCCGCTCCGGCAATCTTCCTCCTTCAAGAAGGTAAAAATAGAGTCAAGAATCGCGATCTCGAAGTCGCTGCCGCTGCAACCGGCGGCGTCCACTACGGCGCGATTCGCACTTCCACGCTACAAAGCGCGGTCGACAGAATCGGCGGCGAACTCCACGCGCAATACATCATCGGCTACCGCCCAAATTCCGAGCGCTCCCCCGGCTTCCACGCCATCACCGTCAGTGTCGCCCGCCCCAATGTCGTAATTCGCGCCCGCCCCGGCTATTACATCGCCTCTCCAACAGACTAAAAATCGCGCCGAAATATTCCCGGCAACGACGAAGCCCGATTTTCGTAGCGCCGGCTTCCAGCTGGCTCTTTTGACTTTCCGATCGCCGGCCGACACCCGACGCTATCTTCCAACGCACACGCTCTCAATCAGACACATTAATAGTGGCTCAGTTTTTGATAGTCCGACTTACCGGGGCCTGCGCGTCAACCCAGCGCAGTGTTAACATCTCGGCATGAGGAGAAACGCCTCGAAAGTCTTGCTGCAAGGATCAACTTGGCTTGGGGCCATTTTGATGATGCTAAAGCGATTTACCAACAGTCGCCCATTTGGCTCATAAACCTCGACGCTGGAGATTCCCAAGCCTATTATCTCTAGTGAGGGAAATGATGAAGCGGAATGCGGGATGCTTGGTTGCCTTGCTACTTCTGGTCTTAATTGCTGTTCAGTCGACTGTAGCGTATGAATATCCACTTTCGGAGAGTGCGATTCGAGATGCGTATTTCCTTGGAACGGGACCCAAGGGCAAGGAAGCGAGCTTTTATGAGCCATACACTCGAAGCTACTCGATTCTTCCAAATCAACCGCCCACGTCCCAGATAACGATTCATACTCCTTTTCTACAGGTGGCCGAACACGCGCGGGAGACCCCGAATTATCATGCACAGGATGCCGCGAAGGAATTCTCCGGAAAATCTATGAAGTTTCAGGTGTTCCTGGATGTTTATTTCCAGCGGAGTGCCGGCAAGCAGGAAGCTCCTGAAACCGGCAGACCACTTCAAGGGCTGACAATCACGCTGACGCAAAGCCACAAGGTCATCGCGATGGACGTGGTCGACAGTTGGGAGCTGTATCTGTTCCGCGATGCCCAGACTCTAGCGGAGAGTCCGGGAGAACATATAGAACTCGCGTGTGACGCGGCGAGCATCGAATCCGCCCCATTGAAGGTCGAAGTGAAGACGCCAGATGGGAAGGACTACACCGTGGAATTCGATCTGCCCAGCCTGCAGTAAATTCCATTTGAAAGCCGTACGACTCGATTCGATTTGCGCGCGGCCATCGTCTCGTTCCTTTCTGCTCTAGCTTTCAACCTCAAGGAGTATAACGAGTGAAGACATAGTCGGTCGCCTTGGCCTCCTCATGACAGGGGAAGCAGGGTTTCATGAAAGCCGCGTCTTCAGGCTTCCCGTCTTGGAAGTGACCGAAGCCCCAGCCTCCTGTTGCGGCGTACTTTTTCGAGTCCTTGACCATAAATTGAGTGTTTGTAGGAGGGCCCGGAACGAAAGATTGGACATCGCCAAAGACTTTGTTGTTTTCATCCGACGGGACATTACGGTAATGCAGGGCAGCGAGGATTGAGCCGTCCGGAAACGGGAGCTTCCCTTCGCGATACGCTTTGACCGCTACGGCGTTGCCCAAGAGCGCGCCCAAACTGTTGAGCTTGCCTGCTTCATGGGCCGAGGAAATCCACTGCCAGTCGCGGTATCCGTGCGGCATTTCGGTAACGAAGGGCGCAGCTCCCCCATCTCCGTGCATTGGCGCAGGGGCAACGAAGACGGCAAGTCCGGCTATTGCTGCAAAAGCGACCACGAAAAACGTCAGATGTCTCATAAGGTCTCCTCGCTGCAAACTGTAATCAGGGCTCATGTGGAACGGCAATACAGGAGAACCTGTATCGCGGACATGACAGGGTTTCGTACCTCCGTCCGAGCATTTCTGCGAAAGTAGTAACCCGCAATTAATGTGCGCGAATCTTCTCGACTCGCCGACGCACCACTCACTCGGACCCGTCCAGCGAGATGGTTTACGTTTCGTAAGCGCATTCCGGCAGCGCATCGGGAATTCTTTCCGACGCATAATCCTAATCGCGAATTACGGATTCATCCAAAGTTTAAAGCTTTGAAGTCGGGCCCTGAGTATGGTTGTAGGGGGCCCTATATTTACGATCGCAATTCCAACCTGTGTAAAATCCTTCCCCGTGAAATCGTCAGAAGGGATCGGTGGGTCCAGCGCCCCGTACTGCACCGCTGTGCCGGATGCTGTACCGACCTCTAGCGAGGCGTCTCCGGACCCGGCTTTAAGCGTGCGTATTACGCGTACAGTTAATCGGAATGACGTACGCTGGGCTCGATAGTTCGCATAACTGGAAGTCGGCGCAGGAGGATCGGTCGTATTTGTGTTATTGAGTCGGGGCTGCCCATTAGCCACAAAATGGCACGTTGGTCCGACAATTATCAGGTCGCTGGTAAGGTCATCTTGGGTGCCGTCCTTAAAGTTTAGACCGACGGCCCATTTGCTATTGGAAGGAACCTCGGGAGCGCTGGGATCGGTTTGAGTGAAAGCGTCCGGCAAGTCAAACTTTACCTGAGCTACCAGAGTTTCAGCTCGGCTTATCCGCGGCGGCAAATGGAGGTAGAACGTCCTGGAAGCAATGTCTGTATTGCCGTGTTGGCGTTGCACGCGAATGCTTACGCCGCCCGGATCGCTGGGCGAAGGTTTCTTGTAGTCCAGCGGAGTAAGAAGGACCGCTGGAAACAGATCGTCAGGGTGTCGAGAAATTCCCGCAGCCATCAAACCTAAGTTTTGCGAATTAATCTGAGGGAACAGACCGACACTATCGAAGTTCACAAAATACATCGGCAATGCGGGAAAATCCGTTATGGGCTTGGGGACACTCATAGAGCCTCCGGTGGGTCGAAAATTACCGCCACTATATAACATTTGAAGTAACTCCGCTCTTTTGACTTTCCGATCGACGCCCAGCCCGACGATCGATCCCGAGAAGGTGGCCGCTCGTCGGCAGTGCGGATGAGCCGGAACGATGAGTTGGAACGACGTGAGCTTCTTGCAGTAAGATTGGTCCACGTCGCATCTCACCTGAGCAACGGGAGGCAGCATGGGTACTTTGCTTCAAGACCTGCGCTACGGCGCTCGCATGTTGCGGAAGAGTCCGGGATTTACAATCGTCGCCGTACTTACGCTGGCGCTGGGTATCGGCGCGAACACCGCCATCTTCAGCGTCGTGAACGGCGTGCTCCTTCGCCCGCTTCCCTTTCGCGACCCATCCCGGCTCGTTCTGATAGCCGAGAAGAGTCCTTTTCCCGTGATTTCCACCTCTTACCAAAACTATCAGGATTGGCGCGACCAGAGCCACAGCTTCGAATCGATGGAAGCGACGCGCGCTAGCTCCATCACGTTGACTGGCGCTGGAGAACCCGAGCGCCTGAATGTTCGTATGGCCACGGCGGGCCTTTTTCCAATGCTCGGTATTAACGCGCAGCTCGGCCGGACTTTTCTCCCGGAGGAAGATCGCGCGGGCGGTGCGCCGGTGGCGTTGCTGAGCTACGGCTTGTGGCAGCGGCGCTTCGGCGGCTCTCAGGACATCATTGGAAAAACCGTCAATCTCGATTTGCAGCCCTACACCGTCGTCGGCATTTTGCCGAGCGGCTTCCAGATTCTCCAGCCCGCGGACGTGTTCTTGCCTTTTATGCCTTGGGCGAAAACGCTCCCCGATGATCGCAATTGGCACCCCGGGATAATTCCGCTCGCGCGGCTCAAGCAGGGTATATCCAAGGAACAAGCCCGCGGCGAAATGATAGGAATTACGAAGCGCCTCGAGCAGCAGTATCCGGATTACAACACGGGGACCAGTGCGGACGTCGTCGGGCTGCAGGACCAGATTGTGCAGAACTCGCGTCCCGCGCTCCTTCTTTTACTCGGTGCCGTGAGTTTTGTTCTTTTGATCGCTTGCGCCAACGTCGCCAACCTCTTGCTGGCCCGTGCGGCCTCTCGCGGCAGAGAGGTTGCCATCCGCACCGCGATGGGCGCGGGCCGTGGCCGCGTTATCCGGCAACTTCTCACCGAGAGCGTTCTTCTTTCCCTAATGGGCGGCCTGCTTGGCGTGCTCATAGCTTGGGTCGCGCTCGGACTCTTGCTCAAGATTGCGGCCGGTAGCGTCCCGCAAGGTGCGCCTATTGGGTTGGATCCATGGGTCCTCGCTTTCACGGCGATAGTCTCTCTGATCACGGGATTGCTTTTCGGCATTGTTCCCGCGCTGCGCACGGCAAAGCTGGATTTGCGCGAGGCGCTCAATGAAGGTTCGCGTGGCTCGACGGCTGGTCCGGGCCAGCATCTACTTCGCGGTGTGTTAGTCGCTATGGAAATTGCTCTTGCGATGCTGCTGCTCGTTGGGTCTGGGCTGCTGTTGCGAAGCTTTTCCCGATTGCAGGAAGTTCCGCCGGGTTTTCAGCCCGATCATCTTCTCGTCGCAGACATTCCTCTATCGCCGACGGCCTATGCCAAGCCGCAGGATCGTTACCAGTTTTTCGACCGTCTCGTCGAGCGCGCCAAGGCGCTGCCCGGTGTTCGATCCGCCGCCGCGGCTTCTTTTCTTCCCGTCAGCGGAGGCGGTTCCATCATCCACTTCAATATCACCGGGCATCCTCCGAAATCGCCGCACGAGTTTGTCGCAGCGGGGTACCGCACCATAACGCCCAATTATCTCGAGACATTAGGTGTACCGCTCCTGCAAGGAAGATTTTTTGATCGCGGCGACAACGACAAGTCACCCGCGGTCGTGATAATCAACGCAACGATGGCTCGCACTTTTTTCCCCAACGAAAATCCGCTCGGAAAACGGCTCCAACTCGGCGCGCTTCCCGACCAGGAAGTGCCGACCATGGAAATCGTCGGCGTAGTCGGCGACGTTCGCTCTGGCCTGGACACTGACCCGCAAGCGGAAATGTACTTGCCCTATAGGCAGGCGGACTTGCTTTTGCCGGTGTTCCAGCTCTCCGTAGTGATGCGCACGGCAGGCGATCCGACGCTCCAGACAACGGCACTGCGCAGCGCACTCGCGGAGATCGACCCGAATCAGCCGCTCGTAAAAGTTCGCACCATGGAGGAAAACATGGCCACCACGGTCGCTCAGCCCCGTTTTCGCGCCTGGCTGATCGGAATCCTTGCCATGCTCGCTTTGGTGCTCGCCGCGGTCGGTGTCTACGGCGTGATGTCTTACACTGTGACGCAGCGCACGAGTGAAATTGGCATTCGTGTAACACTTGGCGCGCAGCCGCAAGATGTGTTCCGACTTGTCGTTGGAGAAGGGCTGCGGCTCGCGTTTTTTGGCGTGGCCGTTGGGCTGATAGCAGCTTTAGCTCTCACACGCCTGCTGCACAGCTTCCTATTCGGCATCAGCGCGTACGATCCGCTCACATTTATTGGGGTTTCGGTTCTCCTGACGCTTGTTGCGATCGTAGCCTCTTACATCCCGGCCCGCCGCGCCACCCGCGTCGATCCTATGATCGCCCTGCGATACGAATAGGCCTCAGCTCGCAATCGTTACCGGTTTAGCCAGCCGGAAACTAACTCACGACCGATAGTTCGGTTCGTTGACTTCAGCTCTAGCGGCCACCTACAATGTGCGCGAATCTATCTCGACAAATTTTCTCGACTCCGTCGAGTCTCGGAGTGAAATGCCGGATTCCCCCTCTCTTGTTGGGCAAACTGTCTCGCACTACCGCATCATCGAAAAGCTCGGCGGTGGTGGAATGGGAGTGGTCTATCGCGCAGAAGACACCAAGCTGAAGCGCCAGGTGGCGCTGAAATTCCTGCCGCACGATTCCCTGTCGGACAAATCCTCGCTGGAACGTTTCCAGCGCGAAGCGCAAGCCGCCTCCTCGCTGAATCATCCCAGCATCTGCACGATTTACGACATCGACGAAGACGCGGGCGTGCCTTTCATCGCCATGGAATTGCTGAAAGGCACCACGCTGAAGCATCGCATCAGCGGCCAGCCAATGCCGCTCGACGCGCTGCTCGAAATCAGCATCGATGTGGCCGACGCGCTCGAAGCAGCGCACACCGAAGGCATCATCCATCGCGACATCAAGCCTGCCAATATTTTCGTCGCTGAGCGCGGTCACGCCAAAGTTTTGGATTTTGGTTTGGCCAAGCTTTCCATCGTGGCCGAGGACGGCGGAGTTACCGGCCGACCCACAGCGACGGCAGACCAACTTCTTACCAGTCCGGGAACGGCGGTGGGCACGGTTGCGTATATGTCGCCGGAGCAGGTGCGCGGTAAAACGCTGGACGCGCGCAGCGATCTGTTTTCATTCGGAGTGGTTTTGTACGAAATGGCGACGGGCTCTCTGCCCTTCCGCGGCGACACCAGCGGCGTCATCTTCGACGCGATCCTAAATCGCGAACCACCCGCGCCCGTGCGCCTGAATCCTGACCTGCCGGCAAAGCTGGAAGAAATCATCACCCGCGCTTTGGAAAAAGATCGCAACCTGCGCTACCAACATGCGTCAGACCTTCGCGCGGAGCTGCAGAGACTCAAACGCGATTCCGATTCAGGGCGGTCAGTCGCGGCACCGGCCGCGGAGCCGGGCTCAAGTGCCCGCGCAGAAGATCCGCAGGTGCCGTCAGGAAGTGGGCGGCTACCAGTGCCAGTAGTGACCCCGGAACGGTCGAGCACTTCCGTAGTACATGCAGCAAAGGAACGCAAAGGAGCACTCGCCGGCGCGGCAGTTGTGATTTTGGTCCTAATCTTCGGAGCAGCGTTCGGCGTCAATTTTCTTGTGCATCGCAAGCCTGCGTCCCGGGCTTTCGGTAATTTCTCGATTTCGCAGATCTCGGAAACAGGTAAAGTAACCGCGACAGCTATTTCGCCCGACGGCAAATACGTCCTCAACGTTGTGCAGGACGGCGGCAAGGCCAGCCTTTTGCTCCGTCATCTTCCGACAAGAAGCAATACGCAAGTAGTAGCTCCTTCTTCAAGCGAGATTCTTACTCCTATGTTTTCACCCGATGGAAATTACCTTTATTTCCGCAAATCCGACGCTGGCTTTGGTGTTCTAGCGCGTGCGCCAGTTCTGGGAGGAATTCCCGAAACGTTGGTGAACGGTGTGGACAGTAACGTCAGTTTTTCTCCCGATGGTAAGCGTATCGCCTATCTCCACTATGACAACCAAACAACACAGAAATGGACATTGTTTGTTGCGGACGCAAACGGCCAAGGTGAAAAGCCCTTGATTAGCGGCCCGATGAGCGGGCCGGCTTGGTACGTCACTTGGGCACCGGACGGCAAGCAGATTGCTCTGTCCTATCAGCCGCATCGCGGTGTTCTGGGCACCATTCAATTGATTGACATTGCCTCCGGGCAGGAAAAGATGCTGGTGGAGTATGCGGATCGAATTATTTTCGATCTTCAGTGGGCTACGGACAACAGCGGACTGTTTGTCATTTTCACCGAGAGAAAAATGGAATTGGGCCGTCGTCAAATCGCATTTGTTTCCGTGCGGGAAGCGCAATTTCAGGAAATCACCAAGGATACAAATAGCTATCACGGACTTTCTCTGTCCGCTGACGG
>DATNLC010000061.1:0-38359 GCA_035603075.1 Candidatus Acidiferrales bacterium
CGGCGCCGTCGTGGTCACCACGCCTTCCATCGTGGCTCTCGCCGACGTGCGCAAAGCCATCGAAATGTTTCGCCAGGTAAACGTCGAAATTCTCGGCGTGGTCGAGAACATGAGCTATTTCAATTGCCCGCATTGCAATGGCCGCATCGACGTCTTCGGCCACGGCGAAGGCCAGCACATGGCGAAATCTTTCGGTGTGCCGTTTCTCGGTGAGATTGAAATCGATCCGCAGATTCGGATCGGCGGCGACACAGGGAAGCCCGTCGCTTCACTCGGCGAGGACGCTCCCGGCAGCAAGAGCATTTACGCCGTGGCTCGCAACCTCGTCGCGCGCCTCAAAGTCGTCAACCAATCCGCCGGCGCTCCGGTGGTTCAGATTCTGTAGACGAAGCGGCTCTTGCGGACTCGCTAAGTCGCTTTGCTTGCGGTCGCGTTGCCGTTTGCCAGCATCACTACCAACCGGGCCACTTCCTCCGGCTCCATCGCTGTGCTATCCACCACCACGGCGTCGGCGGCGCGTACCAGCGGGGAAGTGGAACGCTCAAGATCACGCCGGTCGCGTTCGCGTATTTCCTGTAGAGTAGTATTCAGGTCGATCGCGTCACCCTTTTGTTCGTGTTCGAGCCATCTGCGCTCCGCCCGTACTTCCGGCGAAGCCGTAAGAAAGATTTTCAATCCCGCTTCGGGGAAAACCACGCTTCCGATGTCGCGCCCTTCCATCACCACTCCGCCTTGCTGTCCCGCGCGGCGCTGCTCGGCTACCAACACCTTCCGTACACCGGCATTCACCGCAATCTTCGACGCCGCCTGCGAAACTTCCGGTGTGCGAATTTCCATGGTCACGTCCTCGCCATCCAAAAACACTCGCTGGCCGCTTTCTTCCGCGCGCAAATCAATGCGAGTATCGTGCGCGAGCGCGACGAGTGCGTCCGCGGCGTCGAGCGAAATCTTGTTGCGCACCGCTTTTAACGCGAGTGCGCGATACATTGCTCCTGTATCTACGTACACATATCCCAGCAATTCCGCCACGCGGCGCGCGAGCGTGCTCTTGCCCGAGCCCACTGGCCCATCAATCGCGATAATCAATTTTTTCAGTGGCACAGTCATTTCAAATGGAACGACTCAGGTTCTCTTGAAAGCTCTTTCGATTTCGCGCACCGAATAGCGCAGAACGATCGGCCGCCCGTGCGGGCAGCTCATGGGGTATTCGGTTTTCGCCAGTTCGCCAAGGAGCCATTCCATTTTCGTGTGGTCCAGCGGGGTGTTCACCTTGATCGCCGCATGGCACGAAGTGGAAGCAGCAATCTTCGATTGCAGCGAATCGATTGAAATCGCCTGATTCTCCCGCGCAATCCCATCGAGAATTTCGTACAACAGCTTCTCTGCATCGCCGCTGGAGATACCCGCGGGCGCGGCCTGAATCGCTACGCTTCTGGCACCCATCAACTCAGCTTCGAACCCGTTCGCGCGCAACTCGTCTCCAATTTGCTCGAGAATGACCAGTTGACGTGGGTTCAGCTCCACGATCAGCGGAACCAACATGCGCTGGCCGCCAAGTTCTCCTTCGCGTCGCGCGCGCAAATGCTGCTCGAAAAGCACCCGCTCGTGCGCCACGTGCTGATCGATGATCCACAGCCCTTCGCTGTTTACCGCGACGATGAAGCTGCTGCTCACCTGCCCGAGCGGCTTCAGGTCCACAATCTGGTCGGGCCTTGGCAATGTGCCGGGAGCGTTCGACGGCGCCACAGGGGCACCTTCTGCGCCGATCGTCTCTCGCGTCGGATCTGAAAAATTGCTGTCGTTGCCCGCTCCGAACTGCAGGCGTTGTGGCGCTGGCCTGTCAGGCGCCCCAGAAAGCTCAAACCCTTCGCCAATCCCGTTTGCTGTGTCGAGCGCGGTTGGAATTTCGGCGCGCGGCGGCCCTGGAAATGTATTCACGTCCTGAATCGGCGCGTAACCTCGCAGGTTTCCGACTGACGACGATGAGGATAAACCGCCGACACTCTGTTCACCTGCCGCAACCGCTGCTCGCGCCGCTGGAAATCCCGGAATCGGCCGCGCATGCGAGAGCGCGAGTCTCAAAGCGTCGCGCGTGAAATCGTGAACGAATTGCGGATGGCGAAAACGTACCTCAATTTTCGCGGGATGCACGTTCACATCCACTTCCTCGTACGGCGAATCGAGGAAAAGCAAAACAAATGGGAAAACTCCCGGCGGCGTGATATTGCGGTACGCCTCACCGATCGCATGCAGCAGCAAACGGTCGCGCACCAGTCGGCGATTCACAAAAATGTAAATCCCGTTGCGATTCGTCCGCTGCACTTCCGGCCGCGAGGTGAATCCGCTCACGCGAAGCGTCGCAGCTCGCTCTTCCGCTTCCATCGGCGGCTCGGTGATAGCGCTGCGCACCGGCCCTTCGGTTGGCGTGATTTCCGTGAGCTCGTCGAGCGCTTGGCGTCCGAAAATCTGGTAAACGCGCTCGGAAAGCTTTTCCACCGGCGTGCAATTCAGAATCTCCTGCGTTGGCGTCTTCAGCAGAAACTGGCAGTCGGGATGCGCAAGCGCGTAGTGTGTAACGAGCGACGCGATGTGTCCCAACTCGGTGGTTTCGGATTTCAGAAATTTGCGCCGCGCAGGGACGCAATAAAAAATATCCGCCACGCTGATCGATGTGCCGGCAGGCAAACCCGCGGGCTTCACGCCGATGAGTTTTCCACCCGCAAACTCCACGCGCGTTCCTTGCTCGTCTTCTGCAGAGCGCGTTTCAAGCAGGAGCCTGGAAATCGAAGCAATCGAGGGCAGCGCTTCTCCCCGAAATCCCAGCGTGGAAATGGAAAGCAAATCGTCCGCGGTGCGCAATTTGGAAGTAGCGTGGCGCTCGAATGCGAGCAGGGCATCGTCGTGGTTCATTCCCGTGCCATCGTCAATCACGCGGATCATGCGCTTGCCGCCCGATTCGGTTTCGATGCGAATCGAGCGCGCGCCAGCGTCGAGCGCGTTTTCGAGCAGCTCCTTCACCACCGACGCAGGCCTCTCCACCACCTCGCCCGCCGCGATCTTGTTCGCCACATTTTCCGCAAGTATGCGTATCCGGCTCATAATCGCTTTTCAGGGGGTCGGAGTTTTAGCTTCGCCATCCTTGGGCACTACCTTTATCTGGATTCCTAGGTCGTCGAGCTGGTCGGTGCCAACTTCCGACGGCGAGTCGGCCATCAAATCCACCGCAGCGGTCGTCTTGGGGAAGGCGATGACTTCGCGAATTGATTTTTCGCCGGCCAGCAGCATGACGACACGATCGATGCCCAGCGCGATGCCGCCATGCGGCGGAGTCCCGTACGTGAGCGCGTCGAGAAAAAAACCGAAACGTTGACGCGCTTGCTCGTCGGTCAGGCCGAGTGCTTTGAACATGCGCGCCTGGACATCCTGGCGGTGAATTCGAATGCTTCCGGAGCCGAGCTCGTTGCCGTTCAAAACGAGATCGTAGCCCTTCGAGCGGCACTCCCACGGCGCGGTTTCGAGCTTGTCGAGATCCTCTTCGAAGATTCCAGTGAACGGATGCTGTGCGCTGACCCAGTGTTTATCCGTTGCGCTCCATTCGAAGAGCGCGAAGCCGGTGATCCATGCGAATTCCCATTTGCTGCGGTCGATCAGGTTGAGCTTATCTCCGAGATACAGGCGAATTTGACCCGCGACGTTCAGCGACGTATCGTTGTGCTCGATTTGTTCCTTGGCTGCAGCGGCTACGATCAAATCGCCTGTCTTTGCGCCCACGGCTTCCGCGAACTTCTTCAGTGTTTCCGGCCCGAGAGTTTTCTCCAGCGGCGAAGTGATTCCTTCGGCGGCAACCTTTACGGTGTAAACGCCCCGCGCGCCAGACGACTTCGCAAACTCGCCCAGTTCGTCGAGTTGCTTTCGCGACCACGACGCCGCGCTCGGCGCAACGACGGCCTGCACGTTGCCTTCAATCTGCAATTTTTCCCGTCCGGCCTCGAAGAATTGCGTCACGTTGTGCAATTCCATCCCAAAACGAAGATCCGGCTTGTCCGAGCCGTAACGGCGCAGCGCGTCCTTGTAGTCAAGATGGCGGAACGGCCCTTTCGCATGCACTCCGACAACGGCGCAAGTGCGTTCCATTACGTGCTCGATCACTTCAAAAATATCCTGCTGGTGCGGGAACGACATTTCGAGGTCGAGCTGCGTGAACTCGAGCTGGCGGTCGGCGCGAAAATCCTCGTCGCGAAAACATCGCACGATTTGGAAATAGCGGTCCATGCCGGAAATCATCAATATCTGCTTGAAGATTTGCGGCGATTGCGGGAGCGCGTAAAATTTTCCGTGATGGATGCGGCTCGGCACCAGGCAATCGCGCGCGCCTTCGGGAGTCGAGCGCGTGAGCATCGGTGTTTCTATTTCGAAAAAACCTTGCTCGTCGAGCGCCTTGCGAATTTCCAATATGATGCGGTGACGCAGCTCCAGATTGCGGTGCGGTTTCGGCCGGCGCAAATCGAGATAGCGATAGCGCAAGCGGGTTTCCTCGCTCGCGGTCACTTCCTCTTCGATTTGGAATGGCGGCGTCTTGGAATTATTCAGGATGTGAAGCCGCGTGGCCATCACTTCCACTTCGCCGGACGCAATTTCCGGGTTCGACTTCTGGCGGCGCAGAACGCGCCCTTCCACTGCCACCACAAATTCCGAGCGCAATTGCTCCGCCTTCGCATGCGCTTCAGGATGCAGCTCTTTGTTGAAAACAATTTGCGCAATCCCGGCGCGGTCGCGCAGGTCTATAAAAATCAGTTGCCCGAGATCGCGCCGCCGATGGACCCAGCCCATCAACACGACGTCTTTGTCCGCGTCGGATGCGCGCAAGTCGCCGCAGTAAATTGTGCGTTTCAAATTTCCGAGCGCTTCAAGCACGAGCTTTCCTTTCCACTAACCTTATCATTAGCCGCGGCCTCTTCGTTCGGACTCGAGATATTCGAGCAGCTCTAATTCCGAAAGTTTTTTCTGATCCGAATCGGCGAGGCGTTTCAGAGTGAAACTGCCGGCTGCGACTTCGTCTTCGCCGATGATCAGGGCGTAGCGCGCGCCGAGCTTGTCCGCGAGGCCTAGCGACTTCTTGAATTTCATTTCTTCGGGCGGCAGCTCGACGGCGAGCCCGGCGGTGCGAAGCTTCCGCGTGATGTTCACCGCTGTAGGATACGCGGCTTGGCCCATCCATGCGACGAAGACAGCGAGGCCCGGCAGATGCGGCAATTTCCCGCCTTCTTGAATGGACAAAATCGCGCGGTCGCTGCCGATAGCGAAGCCAATGCCTTTCGTCGGCGGCCCACCGAGCAACTCGACCAAACCGTCGTAGCGCCCGCCGCCGCACACAGCGTTTTGCGAGCCGAGGCCTTCGGCCGTGACTTCGAACGTAGTCCGCGTGTAGTAATCCAGGCCGCGCACGAGCCGCCAGTTTTCTTCGTACGCGACGCCGCGCATGTTCAGTTCCTCTTTTAGCTTCGCGAAATGCTCGCGGCATTCGGCGCAAAGATGATCGGAGATGTGCGGCAGCTTCGCGATTATGGGCTGCTCTTCCGGCAATTTCGAATCGAGAACGCGCAAGGGGTTGGTATCGATACGGCGCTGCGAGTCGGGACCGAGTTGGTCTTTCACTTCGCGCAGCTTTTCGCGCAGAGTCTCGACATATTGTGGGCGACACGCTTTGCAGCCGATCGAATTCACATACAGCGTCGTGCTCGTCAGGCCCACGCGCTTAAAAAAAACGACAAGCATTTCGAGGACTTCAGCGTCTATCGCGGGCGCGTCGGACTGCCCCAGAACTTCCGCGCCGATTTGGTAGAACTGCCGATAGCGCCCTTTCTGTGGGCGTTCGCGCCGAAACATCGGCCCCATGTAGTACAGCTTTACGTTCCCCGGCAACGTCTGCATCCCATCTTCGATGTACGCCCGCGCAACACTCGCCGTCGCTTCCGGACGCAACGAATAAGTTTGGCCGTCGGCTCCGTTTTCGACCGAGTCTGAATCGTGGCCGCTGCTAAACGTAAACATTTCCTTGTTAACTACGTCTGTTTCAGCGCCTATCGAGCGAGCGAATAGTTCGGTCTCCTCAAAGATAGGCAAACGAATCTCGCGGAAATTATAGGATTCGAAAGTATCGCGCGCGGTCTGCTCGAACCAATTCCAAAGCGCGGAATCCGGCGGCAAGATATCGCGGGTGCCTTTGATGGCGCGAAATTGGCGTCTATGATCCGTCATAGGGCGGCATGCGCGTGACATTCGCAAACGGTTCAAAGTTCTCGATTAGACGCACACGGCCTCCTTTGTTTGCAATAGCTTACGATGGATCCTAATAAACTGAGTTCTCGATTAAAAAAATTGTAGATTTTCTCGCGACGCCCAGGACCTGTTCCTCCGGGGCCAACGCTCTGCCGAGAATTCGGCGCTCTGCCCATCACGCCATTTTACAACACGTAAGCAAGTAAACTTCAGCGTGCTGGGAATTTCGACGGGTGACCTGTCAATTTCCGGACTCGGACTTGTAAGTTTCCTTGTACTCGACGTAGCGCTGGGCGTAGCGGTCGATTGATTCGAGGTCTTCGGGGGTGAGTGCACGGCGCAGCTTGCCGGGCTGTCCCATGAACAGGCTGCCCGGCAGGACGATGGTGCGTTCGGGAACGAGCGTACCGGCCGCGATGATAGTTCCAGCGCCGATTTTCGCGCCGTTGAGGATGATGCTGCCCATGCCGATCAAACAGCGCGATTCAATGGTGCAGCCGTGTAAGACGACGGCGTGACCTACGGTGACATTGTCGCCGAGGATCAACGGGTTGGTGTCGCGCATCACGTGAAGCACGGAGCCGTCTTGAATATTCGTGCGCGAGCCGATGCGCATGTAGTTCACGTCACCGCGAAGGACGGCGCAAGGCCACACGCTGGAATGTTCGCCGATGACGACGTCACCGATAACCACAGCTTGCGGATCGATGTAAGCGGAAGCGGCGATTTGCGGCGCGTGGCCCAGATAGGTTCGGATCATTTGTTCCTCAAGGTCCGAGGCTCCTTTTTCTCTACTACGCAACTAACGAGTGTTACTCATCGCGGAGAGCTGCGGTAGGATCGAGACGCGCCGCCCGCCACGCGGGAATCCATGATGCCATGGCGGCGATCAGAAAGAACACGATTGCCATTGTGACAAAAGTTGCCGGATCGGTCGCCTTCACTCCCACCAGCATTGTGGTCAATCCCCGTGTGAGGGCCAAAGCGGCAATAAGACCCGCAGCAATGCCGATAGCTGTTAGGCGAAGCCCCTGCCCCACAATCAGCTTGAAGATGTTGGAGCGTCCGGCGCCGAGAGCCATGCGAACTCCGATCTCTGCGGTGCGTTGTCGTACAACCGTCGAAAGCACTCCGTACAGTCCCACTGCGGCGAGCAGCGCAGCGATCACTGCGAACACTCCGATCAGAAGCAATGAAAAACGTGTACCGGCTTGCGCTCGATCGACCAGAGTTTCCACCGGTTGCATCTCCGCGACCAGAAGTTTTGAGTCGAGCCCCTTGATCGCCGCTCGAATGTCGCTTCCGTACTTCGCTGGATCGCCGCCAGTTCGTACAGCCCATGAATTCACAGCGCCCGATCCCGTGAATGCGTCGGCGAAATAGACTTGCTCGCGTCCGCGCTCGGCCAGCGACTCATCTCGCTGGTGCGCGACGACACCTATGATTTCAACCCATTCAGGTTCTGGCGAGCGGAGGCGGATGAGAATTCGTTTACCGACAGCCGATTGGCCGGGGTAAGCCTTCTCGGCAAGCAACTGGTCGATGACTACCACGTTGCGGCCGGGAGCGTTGTCGGCATCTGTGAACGTGCGGCCCGCCAGCAGAGGCGTGCGCATCACTTCAAAGTAGCCTGGAAGCACGATCTGGAAATCCACAGCCTGAAATTTACCGGGGTCGGAGAGAGCTTCCTCGGTACCCCAGCGAATAGGGCTGAATCCTCCAGCCAGCGGAAATGGAAACGACGCGGTAACGCTCTGAACGCCCGCGATCGCTTGCAAACGTTCGTGGATTTGGCGCGTGAACGCGGCACGTTCTTCCGGTTTATCTCCGCCTCCATCCCCCAGGATTTGGAAAGTGAGGAGGCCGCGTGGGTCGAAGCCTGGGTCAATGCGCTGGAGTTCGAGGAAGCTGCGGAACATCAATCCCGATCCGGCGAGCAGTACGAACGAGAGGGCGACTTCGACTACCACCACGAATTTCCGCAACAAGCCGCCGCTAGCGAGTCCTTCGTTCCGGCTGCTGCCACGCAGCACATTCATGACGTTCGGACGCGCGGCGCGCCACGCCGACGCCAGGCCGAAGATGGCCGCAGCCAGCAAACCTGCCACCGCAGTGAACGCCAATACGACAGAATCAATTCGGATCGTATCGAGACGCGGAAGGTTTTCCGGAGCGATGGCGAGCAATTCGTGAATTCCAAACCATGCAAGCCCGAGGCCGGCCGTCGCGCCGATGGCGGCGAGCAAAAATGCTTCGGCCAGCATCTGACGGGCGAGATGCCACCAAGTCGCACCGATGGCCGCGCGCACCGCGAGTTCGCGTTCACGCAGGGAAGCGCGGACCAGCAAGAGGTTGGCCACATTGGCGCAAGCGATGAGCAACAGGAAAATCACAGCGCCCATGAGCGCGAGAATGGCCGGTCGAACTTCCGAGACAAGATGCTGCCGCATCGGCTCAATCCGGACCGCGTATCCCGCAGTCCGCTGGATTGGGAAGTTTTTCCGCGCTTCTTCCGCAACTCTATCGGCCGATGCTTGTGCACGTTCCAGCGATACGCCATCTTTCAATCTGCCGACCGCGCGGATAGAAACGCTATTTCGATTGGCGCTGTCGTAACCCAAGCGGTTGGCAATCCAGACCTCCGGAGCGGGCTCTACGTTTGCTACGGGGGGGAAGTACAACTGAAAGCGCGGCGCAAGCACTCCGACGATCTGCGGGCTAAACGGACCGTTCGACATCGGGTGCCCAAGCACTGCGGGATTCAGGCCATAGCGCCTCTGGAAATACTCATAGCTGAGAATGGCGATGATGGGCAGTTGAGGAGGTGCGGTTCCCGGTTGAATTCCGCCGGGAGGCGGCTCAGGCTGTGGTATTCCGTCCGCTTCTGTGAAATCACGGCCAAATGCCATCTTGGCGCCCACCAACCGAAAGAAATTTGTTGTGACCACGGCCAAGCGAACTTGCTCGGGAGTTCCATCCTCTATGGGAAGGACGTTGCGGCCGGTGAAGACGCCCGCGAAATCCTCAAAAGCGTCCTTGGTGCCATCGCGCAGATCGATGAAGCTCGCATTCGAGAAAGGGAAGTCCCGGACGTTTCGATTGCGCATATCGCTGGAAGCAATCACCAGGCGGGCGGGGTCTTGATAGGGGAGCGGACGCAACAGCACGGCGTTGGTGACACTGAAAATAGCGGTGCTCGCGCCGACACCCAAAGCAATAGTTAAAATAGCGGTAAGCGCAAAGACAGGACTCTTTCGAAGCGTTCGGCCCGCGAATGCCAAATCTCGTAAAGCCATCGTTGCACCTCATCCATCGGCGCTACGCCGCAAAGGATACCACTTGAGTTGCTCAAGCGCGGCGTCGAGTTGCATCAGCAACGCCCTTAGTGGCGCGCAACATTCAGGGTGGACAATTATTGGAGAAATTCCCAATCGTCAACTATTACTCATAGCGGAGCGAGATCATCGGATCGACTTGCGCCGCGCGTCGCGCCGGAACATAAGTCGCAATCAACGCGACGAGGCTGAGCAGCGCCGTCACGGAAACAAACACTATCGGGTCCCAAGCTTTCACTCCATAAAGCATGCTGCTGATGAACCGCGTGAGCCCCAGAGCCGCTCCCACTCCAATAAAAACGCCGATCAGCGCCAACAGCATGCCTTGCTTCACCACCATATTGCGCACGTCTCGCGGCCCGGCGCCCAGCGCGAGGCGAATTCCGATTTCCTGCGTCCGCTGTTCGACGGAGTAAGCCATCAGACCGTAGATACCAATCGCAGCCAACAGCAGCGCCACGCCCGCGAACACATTCAGCAGTGTCATGTTGAAGTCTGTGCGATTGGTGGATTCGCCGACTACCTGTTGCATCGATCGAATGTGTCCCACCGGCAATCCGCCGCTGGCGACGCGCAGCTCGCGCTGTATATCGGTGCTCAGTGAAAATGGTTCAACTTTGGTGCGAATTACCCACGTGATCGGCATGAAACCATTGTTGAGCGCCGTGACCGCGTCGTTCACCTGTGCTACGGGGACATACATTGTTGGGTCGGGAGGAGTATCAAGTCCCTGACTTCGGACGTCTCCGACGACACCGATGATTTCTCGCGCAGGCTCGGCAAACGCAGGACCGACGCCGGCGCCGATTGTGATGCGCTGTCCCACCGGATTTTCGTTCGGCCAGTATTGCTTTGCCAAAGCTTCGTTAATTACCACAACGCGTTCTGCTGAAGCGTCATCGTTGTCGGTGAAGAGCCGTCCGCGAAGCAACGGGATATGGAAAGACTCAAAATAATGAGGCGAGATTGTACTCCAACTCCCGCCAGGACTATTTTGAGGGTCGCTCGAAGCGCGTCCTTCAATCTGGAAAGGCAAGCCAAGTCCGCCTTCGAGCGGAAGGCAGCAGGTAGTCGATACCGCTTCGATCCCGGGCAAGTTTTCGAGGCGGCGTTGAGCTTCGCGAGCAACTTGAGCGACGGCGGCGGATTTCTCGAATCGCGCTCCCGTAAGCGACATGTCCATGATAAGGACGTTGCGCGCATCGAATCCGGGATTCACAGCGCGCAACTCCATAAACGTGCGAATCATCAGCGCGGCGCCAACCAGCAGCACCAAAGCCAGCGCCATTTCCGTGATTACGAGAATCGAGCGAGCTTTGTTTTGTCGCAGGCCAGTGCCGGAACGCGCGCCGGTTTCCCTTAACGTCGCGCTCAGATCTGAACGCGATGCGTTGAACGCCGGAATCAGGCCAAACAAAATTCCGGTGAACAACGAAATTAGCGGGGTGAACACGAGCACGCGCCAATCCAACGTGACTGCCGATCCCTGCGGGCCGATCCGCGGAATGTCACCTGGATTGATCGCCAGCAGCGCGTGCAAACCGATATAGCCGAGAACCAATCCGAGCACACCTCCAGCAACAGACAAAAGAATGCTCTCAGTCAGCAATTGGCGAATGATTCGGCCGCGTCCGGCACCCAATGCCGCGCGGACAGCGATTTCGCGCCCTCGGAGCGTGGCGCGCACCAGCAGCAGGTTCGCAACGTTGGCGCAAGCGATCAACAATACGAAGGCAACTGCTCCTATCAGGATAAGAAATGCTTTCCGGACATCGCCAATTACTGTGTCGCGTAAAGGCACCGCCGTGAAACTAAGTCGCGGTCCCATCTGGCCCGGAAACTTCTGCTTGAACTCATCGGCGGCCAGTTTCATTGCGTCCTGCGCCATTCCGAGGGTGACTCCGGGTTTCAAGCGAGCGGCGGCGCGCAAAAAATGGGCTTGATTGGTGCTGTTCGGGTCGGCTTGGAGCGGAAGGAAAATGTCAGCCGGAGGGTCGGTCTTGAAACTTGCGCCCAACACTCCAATCACTTGATAAGGCTCGCTGCCAATTTCGATCGTCTTGCCGCTGACACTCGCGTCGCCGCCGAATCGTCGCTGCCACAGCCCGTAACTTAGAACCGCCAGTTTGGGGCCGCCTGGATTGTCCTCTTCGGCCGAAAACGTCCGACCCGTCGCCAACGGCGCACCGAAAACTAAGAAGTAATCCGCTGAAACATGAATGCCTTTGAGTTGTTCCGGCCGATCGCCCCCCGTCAGGTTCACGCCTGGACCGCTCGAATCGTATGCAGCTACATACTGGAATGCCTGCTTCTGTTCGCGCCAGACATTGAACTTCGGAATCGAAGTGGTGTTTGCGGTTCCTCGCGGCGAGCTTAGTTCCAGTTGAACAATGCGGTCCGGCTCAGGATAGGAGAGCGGTTGCAACAACACAGTGTTGATCAGAGTAAAGATGGCGGTAGTTGCGCCAATTCCCAGCGCCAGCGCCGCGATAGCAGTCAAGGTAAACCCAGGGCTGCGGCGCAACATGCGAAAAGCATAGCGAAGGTCCTGCATCACATGTTCAAAAAAGTTTGCGCGTCCCATATGCTCGCCTCCCAGGCAAATCTGCGGCGTAGTCTATTGGATTCTTGAACACTTTGACGGAATACTCGGCAAAGGGTAAGCCCTACTTTAGCCTTCGGCAACACGCAGTTCAGGAAACTAATCACTCGCGAGCGGCTTTAGAGCGAGCGAAACTAGCAGAACGGCTGATGCATCATAAGAGCATGCGTAGGTGTCACTCCAATCCACATTTTTCTTGGGCCCTCACGCTCGGATTCTCTGTGGTGCTGTGCGCGGCGGGCGCAGAGGCGGCCGGAACACCCATCCCGCACGGTACGCTGGAGCTTGTCGCCGAGAATCAATGGAGCGCGGGGGGACATGACTTCAATCTCGGTTTACATTTTCAATTGGAGAAAGGCTGGCACATCTACTGGGTAAATCCAGGCGATTCGGGCGAGCCGCCGCGAGTCAAGTGGCAGTTGCCGGCTGGCCTTGCCGCGGGAGCAATTGAGTGGCCTACGCCGCGACGTTTAGGCACGCCCAACATCGTGGATTTCGGTTACGAGGATGACGTGACGCTAATCGTCCCGATGCACGCGGAGGCTGGCTTGTCGTCGAAGGAGTCAGAACAGCTCGGCGCCGAAGTAAAAGTTTTGGTCTGCCGCGAAATATGCATTCCAGGCAAGGCTCAACTCTCACTCTCTCTCCCAATCAAATCGCAAGCCTCCGCGCCTGATGCCCGGACTAGCAATTTATTCGCCGCGGCGCGAAAGTCATTGCCGCAGACCGCACCACGGAGCTGGAGATTTAGCGTTAACGACGCGAAGGATTCTTTCGTACTCAGTGCGAACATTGGCCGTCAAGGCACGCAAGCGGTTTTCTTCCCGCTTGTCGAATCGCAGATTAGCAACGCAGCACCCCAGAAGCTATCGCCCGTGGCTACCGGCTTTCGCCTCACGCTGCGGAAGTCGGATCAGCTTCGCAATCCGATCCCGCGGCTGAAGGGCGTGCTCGTGCTTTCGGGTAATCGGTCTTACTTGATTGATGTGCCCCTCAGCAATCCTGGAGAGGCAAAAAACACTCCCGGCACTGGAATTTACGCGGCACAATTCTTGGAGGAGGGAAGATAAAAATGAAACGCTCGACTCTGTACCTGATACTCATTGCTCTGTTGCTGTGCGCGGGTTTGCCACTGATTTCTGCTGGGAAAACCGGCGACACAGCACCGGACTTCACAGCCACGGCCAGTAACGGTAAAACCGTTCGCCTCGCGGACTATCGGGGAAAGTATGTCGTCCTCGAGTGGCACAACAACGGATGCCCCTACGTGGGGAAGCACTACAACAGCGGCAACATGCAGAAGCTGCAAAAGGAGTGGACCGCCCGCGGCGTCGTTTGGTTCACGGTTCTCTCTTCCGCGCCGGGCAAGCAGGGATACGTGAGCGCGGGTGAAGAGAACGACTACCTAACAAAGGAGCAGGCTGCACCGACCGCCGCATTGCTCGACCCGACTGGACAAATCGGCCATCTTTATGACGCGAAAACATCGCCGCAGATGGTCGTCATCAATCCGCAGGGCGTAGTGATTTACGATGGCGCGATTGACGACAAACCGACCACTGATCTTGAAGACGTGCCAGGTGCGACGAATTACGTGAATCTCGCGCTTGAGCAGGCCATGGCCGGCAAGCAGGTGCATACGCCCACAACGCGTCCCTACGGCTGTTCGGTGAAGTATTCGGATTCTGCACACTGAAGCAAGGATTGCCGTTCAGCTACGCGCGGCACTACTCGTATCTCAGCGCGACCATCGGGTCAACACGCGCTGCGCGAAGTGCGGGAATGTAGCATGCGAGCGCCGCAACCGCGACCAGCAGCAACGCCACTCCGACAAACGTCAGAGGATCTCCTGCCTTCACGTTGTACAGGAGTGAACCAAGAAATCGTGTGACTCCGAGTGCGATCGCCACGCCGATCGTGACGCCAACGACGGCCAGCGCGATTCCTTGCGCGATGACGGCTCGTAACACGTCACCGGTCTTGGCGCCCAGAGCCATGCGGATACCGATCTCGCGCGTCCGCCGCGTCACTTCGTACGACAGCAATCCATACAATCCGATGCAAGCCAGCACCAGCGCCAGCAAGGCGAAAGCGCTCGAAATCTGCGACATCAGACGGTCCAGAAAAAGCATCTGCTCGATCTGCTCTGTCTGGGTGCGCACGTTGAAGAGCGGCAAATTATTATCGACGCGGGAAACAACCTCGCGCACTACCGGGATGAGCGCGGTCGGGTCTACTGCGGTACGCAATTCGAAATGGGCGCTGTTGCCAACCTGGGGAAGGTACATCGTCGGCTCAATTTCAACCCGCAGACTGTTGTATTTCGTGTTTCCGGTAATTCCTATGATGAGATAGCCGGGCTGCAGGCCCGTAGCCGGCTCGTCCTCCTGAAAGTTGCCCACATGCTTACCCACGGGATCCTGATTAGGGAAAAATTCCCTTGCGAAAGCTTCATTGATAATCACAGGCAGGGGAGCTGCTGGGGCCTCGGACGGATTAACGCTCGTTGGGCCGTAGGAGCGCGTCACCTTGGCCGGTGCGTCCGCTGCGGCAGTTACTGCGGCGTTAGTTGCGGCCGCAGAAGCGAAATCAGCGGGAGTGAACGTGCGACCGGCAAGCATGGGGATGCGCATGGTAGAGAAAAAGTCCAGGCCCACTGCCAGCCATTCAACGCTGACATTCGATTTCGGCGGCGCGCCGTCGAGGTGCACGTTTTCAGACGAATGGTTTCCACTCAAAAGGGCATCCGCCGAGTAGCTCGCGGAAATTACGCCCGGGAGCGCGGCAAGGCGCTGTTGCAAATCGCTGTAAAGTTGTGCGGTTTTCTGGTCGGAGTATCCGGCGGCGGAGGGATTAACGCCGAAGAGCAGAATGCTTCGCGTGTCGAAGCCGGGATTCAAATTGTGAAGATTGCGCAGCGTGCGGACGAGCAATCCCGCGCCAATGAGCACGACCATTGAGAGCGCCACTTGCGCGACAACCAGCGCGTTTCCTAAGCGGAACCAGCGCCCGCTGTGCGCGCCACTGTCGGGAAGCGACGAAGCCGTTTCCTTCAAGCCAGGAGTCAAATCGATGCGCGCGCCGCGCAGAGCGGGGGCGAGACCAAATAGAATCCCCACGGCAAAGGTGACGCCGGCGGTGAACAGCAGCACGCGCCAGTCCAGCGCAATCACAAAGGGAAAAGCATCGTAGCCACTGGAAAAGAGCGCGGTGATTGCGTTGATCCCCCATAAGGATAGAAAAATTCCCAGCGTGCCGCCGACAAAAGATAGCAGCACGCTTTCAGTGAGCAATTGCCGCACAATGCGCGCGCGACCCGCGCCAAGCGCGAGGCGAACCGCCATTTCCCTTTGGCGCGTCGCAGAACGCGCGAGCATCAATCCGGCGACATTGGCGCAAGCAATCAGCAAAATGAGGCCAACGGCAAACATCAGCAGATAGAACATCGGTGCGACCTGGCTAGTCTCGCCGTCGAGGCCCTGTGCCGCAGGGAGAAGTTTGATGGCCGGAGCATCCGCTTCGTTCAGAAGCGGGGTAGCGCCATGAGTTGTTTCGTTGACGAACATCGTGGTGGCGGCGGCCTGCGCTTGCGCAAGCGAAACGCCCGGCTTCAGTCTGCCGATAATGACCGACCACCAGACGCCCGGGTCGGATATGCGATCGCCGTGGCCCCAATACTCGGACCTGATTCGATCAGCGACCGAAAACGGCATGAAGAAATCGACGGGGTTGCCGGGCGTCAAATTCGTGAAGCTGGGTTCAGCAACGCCGACAATCACAGTCGAAATACTGTTCAAGCGCACCATCCGGCCAACGACCGTGCGGTCCCCGCCAAAAGCGCGTTGCCAGCAAGCGTAACTCAACACAATGGCAGGCGGCGCCGAAGGGGAATCGTCAGACATACCGAGCGGGCGGCCTACGATCGTATTTACGCCCAGAGTGGAGAAGAAATCGCCGGAGACAAACTGGCCTTGTGCCATACGAGCAGGCCCGTTACCGCTGAGATCATAGTCGAGCGGACCGGCGAAGGCGGCCATGCCGGAGAAAGTGTCGGTGTGGGCACGGACGTTTTTGAAAAACGGTATGGAGAACGCGCAATCTCCCACGAGATTCTGGCAGTCGCCGTAGCCGCTGTGACCCTTAAGTTTCGGGCGGGCATGCGCGCTCCAAGTGAAAACGACAAGCTGCTGTGGTTCTTGCACCGGCAACGAACGAAGCAGAATCCCATCAATGAAACTGAAAATTGCGGTGTTCGCGCCGATGCCGAGAGCGAGAGTAATGATAGCAATGGCCGCGAAGCCAGGCGAATGCGTGAGTGTGCGTACAGCGTAGCGGAGATCTTGCATAAGCTGCTCGAGCCAGACGAAACTCCACACCTCGTGAGTATCTTCCTTCACGCGCGTCACGTTGCCAAATTTGCGTATCGCGGCGTAGTGCGCATCTTCGGGCGACATGCCGCGGGCGATGTTGTCCTGCGTCTCGGTATCGATGTGGTCGCGGATGTCCTGTTCGAGGTCCTTCATCATTTGTTCGCGGCGCTTCATGATTTGCCCTCCTGCTCGGCCGGACGCAGAATCCGCGCAATCGCTCCCGCCAGCTTGTCCCACTTGCTGGTCTCAATCGTCAGTCGCCGCCGGCCTGCCGCGGTCAACTTGTAAAACTTCGCCCTCCGATTGTTCTCGGATGTGCCGTCTTCCGACGAAATGCATCCGCGTTTGATCAGCCGGTGCAGCGCGGGGTACAGAGATCCCTGCTCCACCTGCAGTACTTCGTCGGAGTTGAACTCGATGGCTTTGGCGATGGCGTGCCCGTGCACCGGCCCGCGCAGCAGCGTCCGCAGAATCAGCAGGTCCAACGTGCCTTGCAATAACTCGATGCGTTCTCGCTGTTCTTTAGTAGACATGCTAGGTGAAGATATATTGCTTCCAGTAGAATGTCAAGGGGAGCGAACTTCGCGCAGGCGAGGCTGCGCAGCCAATGAAGCGACAAGAGGATTGCACAGGGACAAACCCGGATTGTATGCGAGAGAGGGCGGTTAGGCTGGGCTGGACATGGACGACAGGAATTCTCCGTTCGTCTTCGTCTTTGAGAGGCGGCCCAAAAGAAGTTCCATGGCTTCCACGGTCGAGAGGGGACTCAGCACTTTGCGCAGCACCCAGATGCGATTCAACTCGTCGGCCGGCAAAAGCAATTCGTCCTTGCGTGTTCCGGAGCGGTTGATGTCGATCGTAGGAAACACGCGCTTGTCGACCAGCCGGCGATCAAGGTTGATTTCCATATTACCAGTTCCTTTGAACTCCTCGAAAATGACGTCGTCCATGCGGCTGCCAGTGTCAATTAACGCGGTGGCGATAATGGTCAGCGATCCGCCCTCTTCAACATTTCGCGCAGCGGCGAAAAAACGGCGCGGGCGTTGCAAAGCATTGGCGTCGATACCACCGGAAAGAACCTTACCGGATGGAGGCGTCACGGCGTTATATGCGCGGCCGAGACGCGTGAGCGAGTCCAGCAAAATCACCACGTCGCGTTTGTGTTCCACCAAACGCTTGGCTTTTTCGAGAACCATTTCCGCCACTTGAATGTGGCGCTGGGGCGGCTCATCGAATGTGGAGCTGATCACTTCGCCCTTCACAGTGCGCTGCATGTCCGTAACTTCTTCCGGCCGCTCATCAATCAGCAGAACGATCAGCGCTACCTCCGGATGATTCGTGGTAACGGAATTGGCGATGGATTGCAGCATCATGGTTTTACCGGTGCGCGGGGGAGCAACGATCAATCCGCGTTGGCCTTTGCCGACGGGACAAAGCATATCCAAGACGCGCCCAGTCAGGTTTTCCTTGGCGGTCTCCAGCCGGATGCGTTCCTGTGGGTAGAGCGGAGTCAGGTTGTCAAAGAATATTTTGTTGCGCGCAACTTCGGGATCTTCGAAGTTGACCGCTTCCACCTTAATCAGCGCGAAGTAACGCTCGCCGTCTTTGGGCGGACGCACCTGGCCGGAAACCGTATCGCCCGTTCGCAAATCGAATTTGCGGATTTGCGATGGCGAGACGTAAATATCGTCCGGGCCGGGGAGGTAGTTGTATTCCGGAGCGCGCAGGAAGCCGAAGCCGTCAGGCAGGCACTCCAGCACACCTTCGGAGAAAATCAGCCCGTTCTTTTCGGTCTGCGCGCGGAGGATTTGGAAGATCAACTCCTGCTTGCGCATGCCCGAAGCTCCGGGAATGTTCAGTTCCTTGGCAATCTTTGCCAGGTCCGTAATGTTCTTATCTTTCAGTTCTGCAAGGCTAATACTCATCGAGTTCGTTCCTTCTCTCGCCTGTTTTCAGGCATGATTGATTTTCTGAATGGAATACGGACGGGCACAAAATCGAACCTGCCGCTTTTTCTAAACTGCTTTATTACTAATGGGCTGAAACTACAGACAATCTGAATCCCCCGGTTGCGGGCCGAACCTGCTTAGCAGGATGTGAGAGAGCCGGAGGGTTTCAATTGGTTAATTCGCTGTCTTGCGCCACATCTGTAACAAACTTGGGCTCTACATCGCCAACCGGAGTAAGTCCGGGAACCGGAAGCGGATGTTCGAGAGCGATTTGCAGGACTTCGTCCATGGATTCCACAAAATGGACGGTCATCTGGGACTGAATCTCCGGCGGAATCTCCGCCAGATCCTTTTCGTTATCCTTCGGGAGAATCACGCTGCGGAAGCCGAGCCGGTGCGCGGCAAGAAGCTTTTCCTTCACGCCGCCGATGGGCAGCACTTTGCCGCGTAGGGTAATTTCTCCGGTCATGCAGATGTCACAGCGGACCGGAATACGCGTCAGCGCGCTCACGATCGAAGTGCAGAGCGTGATGCCCGCCGATGGGCCGTCCTTCGGGATAGCGCCTTCGGGCACGTGAACGTGAATATCGAGGTGGCGATAAAAATCTTTGGGCAAATTGAAAAGATGCGCGCGCGAGCGCACGTAGCTCATGCCCGCTTGCGCTGATTCCTGCATTACGTCGCCCAATTTCCCGGTGAGAGTGAGGCGACCCTTGCCCTGCATCAGCATCGCTTCGGTGGAAAGCACTTGGCCGCCCACTTCAGTCCATGCCAGGCCGGTGGTCAGACCGATTTCGTTCTTCTTCTCCGCCAGGAAATCGCGATACTTCAGGATACCGAGGTAATCGTTGACGTTCGTATTCGTGATTTCCACTTCCGTGCTCTTGCCGTCCGCTACCACTTTGCGGGCGATCTTGCGGCAAACATTCGCGACTTCGCGGCTCAGGTTGCGCACGCCTGCTTCATGTGTGTAGTGGCGAATGATATGCGTGACTGCTTCGTCCGTAAACTTGAGATTCTCTTTGGTGAGCCCGGTAGCTGCGATTTCCTTCGGAACCAGGAAGCGTTGCGCGATCTGATGTTTCTCCTGCTCCGTGTAACCCGGGATGCGCAAAACTTCCATGCGATCCTGCAACGGCTGCGGAATCGTGTGCAGCACGTTGGCAGTGCAGATGAACATCACCTTCGAGAGGTCGTATTCCACATCGAGATAATGGTCGGTGAACGCGTGGTTCAGCTCTGGGTCGAGCACTTCCATCAGCGCTGCGGAAGGGTCGCCGCGAAAATCCATCGACATTTTGTCCACTTCGTCGAGGACGAACACCGGATTCACGGTTCCAGCCTTGCGCATCATCTGGATAATCTGTCCGGGTAAAGCGCCGATGTAGGTGCGACGATGGCCGCGAATCTCGGCTTCGTCGCGCACGCCGCCCAGCGACACACGCACGAATTTTCTGCCGGTTGCCCGGCCGATGGACATTGCCAGGGAAGTCTTCCCAACTCCCGGAGGGCCGACGAAGCAGAGAATCGAGCCCTTGGGATTCTTCACCAACTGTCGAACCGCTAGATATTCAAGGATGCGCTCTTTAATTTTTTCCAGGCCGTAATGATCTTCGGAGAGAATCACTTCCGCGCGCTTGATATCGCGAATTTCCTTGGAGCGCTTCTTCCACGGCACAGCCAGCAGCCAGTCCAGATAATTGCGCGAAACGGTGGATTCCGCGGACATCGGCGGCATCATTTCCAGCCGCTTCAGTTCCTGCATGGCCTTTTCCTGCGGTCCTTCAGGCATGCCGGAAGTTTCGATTTTCTTTTTGAGCTGCTCGATTTCGTTCGCTTCGCCGCGGCCCAGCTCTTTCTGGATAGCTTTCAGTTTTTCGTTGAGGTAATACTCTTTCTGAGCGCGCTCCATCTGGCGTTTCACGCGCGTATTGATCGAGCGATCGACGTTCAACTTCTCAGTTTCCACTTCCAGGATGTCCGCGATGCGGTTCAAGCGTTCGAGCGGGTCGAAGAGTTCCAGCAATTCCTGTTTTTCCTCGACCGGAATCTGCAAGTTTGCGGCGATGGCGTCCGAAAGCTTGCTGGCATCCTCGACGCGAACTGCCGCGATCATGGTGTCGTAGTTCAGGCTTTGCGAAAGCTTCACATACTGCTCGAAAAGGGCAGTTACACGGCTGGAAGCTTCCTGAAGCTGCGGGGTGGATTCCACGGGGGCTGTGACCACCCGAATGGAAGCGCGGAAGAACCCTTCATCGCTGGTGACCTGAATGATTTTTGCGCGGGTGGTGCCTTCCACCAGAACTTTGATGTTTCCGTCCGGCAGCTTCACGCTCTGCACGATGTTGGCGAGCGTTCCTACCTGATAAATTTCTTCCGGCTTGGGGTCATCAACCGAAGCATCATGCTGCGTAACCAGGAAAATCTTCTTGTCGCCGGCCAGCGCGTCTTCCAGTGCTCGCACGGAAGCTTCGCGGCCGACGATAAAGGGGTGCATCATCTCCGGGAAAATAACCATTTCCCGCACCGGCATCATAGGCACGCGTTTTACTTCGGTCTTTTCGCGGTTGAACATCGGTTCCTTTTGAGCCAAAAGTCTAGCCAGCCTTTTCCAGCAAGCTCCAGTTGATCTCGCGGCCTTTCACCATGTCGCCGGTGACCACAAAGTCGCGAAGTTTCCGCTGAGCAGGCAGGTGATACATCATCTCCAGCATCAAATCTTCCAGAATCATACGCAGTCCGCGCGCTCCCACTTTGCGTTGCAGCGCCAATTCCGCCACGGTGTCCAGCGCGTCGTCCGTGAATCGCAAGCGGACATTTTCGAATTCAAACAGCCGCTGATACTGGCGCACCAGCGCGTTCTTCGGTTCGGTCAGGATGCGTACGAGCGCTGATTTGTCCAAATCGCTCAAAATGCCCATCACGGGCAAACGTCCCACAAATTCGGGGATCAGCCCGTAACGAATCAGATCGGTCGGCTGCGCCTGCTCCAGTACTTCTATATTCCGGCGCGATGCGGTTGTTGGTTGCACGTCCGCATGAAACCCGAGCGACTTCTGTCCTACGCGTCGCTCGATAATCTTTTCCATGCCCACAAAAGCGCCGCCGCAGATGAACAGGATATTCGTTGTGTCCACCGGCGTGAATTCCTGGTGCGGATGCTTGCGTCCCCCCTGAGGCGGGACGTTCGCAACCGTGCCTTCCAAAATCTTCAGCAAAGCTTGCTGCACGCCCTCACCCGACACGTCGCGGGTGATCGAGGGGTTTTCGTCCTTCTTCGAAATCTTGTCAATCTCATCTATATAGATGATGCCTTGCTGGGCGCGTGCGACGTCGCCATCCGCGGCCTGCAGCAGCTTCAGAATAATGTTTTCGACGTCTTCGCCGACGTAACCCGCTTCGGTCAGTGTGGTCGCGTCAACAATTGCGAACGGCACATCCAGCATGCGCGAAAGCGTTTGAGCCAAAAGCGTCTTGCCGGTCCCCGTAGGACCGATCAGCAAAATATTTGATTTCGCAAGTTCCACGTCGCCGGGCTGCTTGTTGAGAAAAATGCGCTTGTAGTGGTTGTACACCGCTACGGCGAGTTTCTTTTTGGTCTTGTCCTGTCCGATTACGTACCCGTCGAGGAACGCCTTAATCTCGGGAGGCCGCGGCAAACGCCGGTTGACCGGACTGGCCTGCTCGCGCTTCTCATCTTCTAGAATCTGCTGACAAACGCCGACGCACTCGTTGCAAATGTACGAGCGCGGATACTCGTTCGGAGAGCTGATGAGCTTCTCCACCTGCTCCTGCGTTTTATGGCAGAAGGAACAACGCAACGGCTCTTCTGGAGTGAACCGCTTCACAAAGCAAGACCTCGTCTCTTGGAAGCCACAACGCCGACAACAAATCTATTCCTTATTGTAGGACGAAGGGCGGGCCGGAAGCAGAGAATCATCGGTTTAGATACTAACCCTTTGGAACTCACTAGCGGTACTTAGTAATTATCTCGTCGACGATTCCGTACGCTTTGGCCTGCTCTGCGGTCATGATGAAATCGCGTTCCACGTCGCGCTCGATCTTTTCAATCGTCTGGCCCGTATGGCCGGCGAGCAGCTTGTTGAGCGCTTCTCGTGTACGAAGAATTTCCTTGGCGTGAATATCAATGTCGGTGGCTTGCCCGGACAACCCAGACATCCACGGCTGATGAATCAGCACGCGCGAGTTCGGAAGGGCATAGCGCTTCTTCGGTGTGCCGGAAGCAAGCAACACAGCCGCGATCGAAGCGGACTGCCCGATGCAATACGTCACCACATCGGGCCGCACAAACTGCATGGTGTCATAAATCGCCATTCCAGCTGAAATGGAGCCGCCCGGCGAATTGATGTACACCGAAATATCCTTTTCCGGATCTTCGGACGCTAGAAAAAGCAGCTGCGCTGTAACAAGGTTCGCGACATGGTCGTCAATCGGCGTGCCGATGAAGATGATGTGATCCTTCAGCAGCCGTGAATAAATGTCATACGCTCGCTCGCCCCGGTTGGTCTGTTCCACGACCATCGGTACGAGAGTTGTTGCACGCGGATAGGCGTCGTCTGTGTGTGTCATAGGGAGAACTTTTGCGCGCTGAGGAACCCGAACCTACTTTTCACTTTTGGCCGTCGTCTCGATCCGGGCGTTGCGGTAGAGCCACTCGATTGTTTTGTCACTTCTCAACTTCGATTTCATCCTATCGAGCAGTCCTTGCTTTGTCAAGCGAGCGCGCAGCGCCGTTGCCGATTCGCCACTGTGTTCCGCCAGCGAATTAATCTCTTTTTCCACTTCTTCATCGGTTGCGTCGATCTTTTCCGCGTCCGCGATGCGGTCGATCAGAAGCTCCGCCTTCACGTCGTCCACCGCGCGCTCGCGTTGGTGGTTCCTGAGTGCCACCCAATCGATATTCACCGCGCGTGGGTCAACTCCTTGAGCGGTTAGCGACCGAACGCTGCGCTCAAGCCGCACATTCATCTGATGCTCCACCAGAGCTTCCGGCACCGGAAAATCGTGCAGCTTTACCAGGGATTCGAGAAGCTTTTCATGAGCCTGCGCCTTCTGCTGATCTTCCTTCGCCGCTTCCAAATCCTTCGAAATGAGCTTGCGCATCTCTTCCAGAGTAGAGAAACCGCCCTTTTCACCGGCGGCGTCCTTCGCGAACTCGTCATTTAGCTCAGGCATTTTTTTTTCCTTGATGCCCTGGACTTCCACTGTGTAATCGTACGCCTTGCCGGCCAGCTTCTGATCCGGATAATCGTCCGGATATTGCGCCCGAAACTTTTTCGTGTCGCCGGCGCTTGCGCCGCGCAAATTTTCCGTGAAACTTTCCAAAGTTTCTTCCGCGCCGATGTGGCAAAGAATGTTGTCGGCTTGCACCGGCTCGCCGCCACCCACCGGCACGCCGGCGAGTTTAATGAGGACGTAATCGCCGTCCTTGGCCGCTCGGCCCTCGACTGGAACGAAAGTCGCTGCACGCTCGCGTACGTCTTCAATCGCCTTGTCTATCTGCGCGTCGCCCGTATCGACAGCATCGACGTTGATTGCGAGATTTTTATAATCGCCCAGTTCGAATTCGGGCAGCACTTCGAACACCGCGCGGAATCGCAGCGGCTCGCCTTCCTTGAAATCAACTTTGTCCACTGCAGGGCGCGTAATCGGAACCAGCTTTTTCTCTTCGAGAGCCTTCTCGATATATTCGGGCACCAGGGATTGCAACACTTCGCCCTGTATATCTTCAGCGAAGCGCCGGCGAATCAGCGTCACAGGAGCCTTGCCCGGACGAAACCCCGGAACACGCGCCACACGCGCAAGATCGCGCGCCACTTTTTCGGTCGCTTTAGTTACATTCTCGGCTGGAATCTCCAACTCGAGCTCGCGTTTGCATGTTGCTTCGGTCATCGAAGTTTTTCAGGGAATTACACCAAGCCCTGACCCAATCTGCCTTTCACTTGTTCCTAATCCTAGAAGCGTGGCAGGGAAGTGCGGCTGGCTCTAACCGCGGTTGAAGTTCCAGTATAGGGAAGACGTTGTCTCGCGTCAACCTGACACGGCTCGTTGCTTCGTCAAAGTTTTTCTGCGGAAGAAGGGACTCGAACCCCTACGGCCTTTCGGCCACCAGCTCCTAAGGCTGGCGCGTCTGCCAATTCCGCCACTTCCGCGTCGGCTGGCTGGTTAGATTATACAGGCGCGCCGGATTTGAGGAAAAGTCAAACGCGCCTGTCCCTTGAAGGGGCCGCCGCGCTCTCATGTCGCGCGCGGCCTCTCAGCCGAGCGGCGAATGCGCTTGCAGAGGCTAGTCCGTTTTGCTAGGCTCCGGCCCAACAAACGTCACCACTCCTCGGAGGAACGCGATGCCACACTGTTCGAAATGCGGGACCGCCGTAGCAGACAACGCCGCTTTCTGTCCGAGCTGTGGCGCCACCCAGGGAACAGCAGTTGCCTCGGCATCTCCCGCAACCTCGACGCAAACAGGGATGTCCGAAAACGTGGCTGGATTGCTGTGCTACCTTCTCGGCTGGGTCACTGGCCTAATCTTCTTTCTGATCGACAAGCGTCCTTTCGTTCGCTTCCATGCCGCGCAATCAATAGTGGTATTCGGCGGGCTGAATATTATCAGTTATGTTTTGGGGATGTTTCTCGGAGTCAGCGTCATATCACATGGATGGACCGGTGTCGGGACTGGCGTCATCCTGCTACACCTATTGAATCTCCTTACGTTTATTCTTTGGATCTTTCTTATGGTCAAAGCGTATCAAGGCGAGAAATTCCGGGTACCCATTGCCGCCGATTTGGCCGACCAGATATTCGGCAAATCCTAAGCAAGCAAACTGTTCGTGACGGCAGCGCTGCCTGCGTTACCTCTTGACATCCGCCACTCCAGCGTCCATCTTTATTGACTTTCCTTTATAGCACGCGGCTTCCGGTGTGATGGGAGACAGAAGTGAAGGTTCGCCTTTGTTTTCACGATAAATGCTTCGATGGAGCAGCCTCGGCCGCGGTCTTTACCCGCTTTTACCGTGAGCGCATCCATCCGGACACTCAGTTTATGTACACCGGAATGACGCACAAAGCCTCGCACCCGTTCGAAGACGGTATTTTCGACGGCGATGAAAACGCCATTGTGGATTTCAAGTATTCCAGTTCGCCCTTGCTTACCTGGTGGTTCGACCATCATCAGAGCGCTTTCCTTACGCCGCAGGATGCGGAACACTTCCGCCGCGACCATTCAGGCAAGAAATTTTATGACCCCGCGTTCAAGTCCTGCACGAAGTTTCTTGCCACCATCGCCGCCGAAAAATTTGGATTTGACGCGAGCCCGCTCGCTGAATTGATCCACTGGGGAAATATTATTGACGGCGCGCAATTTGAAACGCCGGCAATCGCCGTCGGACTCGCGGAGCCGGCCATGCAACTCGCGCTGGTGATCGAAGCAGCGCCCGAACCTGATCTAGTGCCGAAGCTGATTCCGCATATGGCCGTGTTATCGCTCGCCGAAATGGTGGAGCTGCCTATCGTTCAAAAATATCTGGGCAGCCTGCTCGAACGCCACCGGCGCTCACTCGATATTTTGCGTGACCGCACCGACTCTCGCGGCGGAGTAATTTATTTCGACGTCAGCGATCTCGACCTCGAAGGCTACAACAAATTTATTCCTTATTTTCTGCATCCCGACGCGCTCTTCTCCGTGGGCGTCAGCGCATCGCCCATGCGCACCAAAATTTCCGTGGGCACCAGTCCGTGGAAAGAAATATCGGACGATGTAAATCTCGCGTCTCTATGCGAAAAGTACGGCGGCGGAGGCCACGCGCGCGTCGCAGCCATTTCTCTTGGTCCCGGTGAACTGGGCCGTGCCCGCCAGGTAGCTCAGGAAATCGCGGCAACTCTGCGGCATTTTTCGTGAATGCAGCGATACACTAGCCAATTCGACCGTGCGGCGTGGTAGTTCGTGGGTTTTCCAGCTTCGTTGGGAACGGGATTTTGTCATGTTACAATACTTCTCTTTTGTTGGGCCGGTAGCTCAATGGTAGAGCAGCTGACTCTTAATCAGCGGGTTGCAGGTTCGAGTCCTGCCCGGCTCACCACCAACCTAAAGAAAATGCAAGGGACGGCTGATAGAGGCGAAAACACCGGAAACGACCGGGTGCAGTTGCGCGTGCAGTAGAGCTTCTAGATGGAGTCAAGGATCAGAACGTCGCCACGAAACTTTTAGACATGGCCGCCAACCTGGGGCCGATACCCGCGGGGAAAATCGTGCAGATGGCCTTGCTCGATTTGAGGCTGTGGCCGTTTCCAGCCGATGGGCTTTTCTGCCTTCGGACTACAAACGCGGTCAACGAAGCTCCGGCCGCGATGCTCTTGTCAGAACTTCGGGCCAGGTCCGCGCTCTATCATTCGGACGTCGTGATGCACGACGCGCGGTTGAATGTGTTCTTATTGGGATGGCTCCGGCGAGACATACTCTAGGAAAATTGGCGGCGCGGGATTCCAGTTTGTTTGCGGGACTCGATCCTAGTCGAGCTTTTCCGCGCATCCCGCGCCTACCTATAGAACGCGAAAGCGTGACACGGGATACGAAAGAGGGGGGCTGGCTGGAGTCCCCTTCTTTTACGGCTCGTCCGGCTGGATTGCAAAGCAACCGAGGACACAAATCGCTAAGCAGAGGGCCGCGCCCACGGTTGCGAGGGCGCAAATAATATCGCAACCGGCCAAGCAAATCGCAAGATTATCCACCATCAGAGCACTTCCTTTGGGAGATAGCCCGGCGTTTTCCCGGCCGCCTTGTCGCTCAACATTTGGTTGAACATTTGTTCGGGCGTCATCGTTTCGAGCGGGTTAGGCCCAAGAGGAATCCGCATTTTCCGGGGCGTGGATTCTTTCACCGTTCCGTCCGCCTGGATGTAGGAAACCGTCGCGGTATCCGTCCTAAAATCCCCGTGAGTTTCGCCCTTCGTTCCATTCGTTACGCTGACGATGCGCGTCGGCTCGCCGCCCGGCTTCAGTATGGACACATGCGAGAAAACGGTGTAGGCGCTTTCGGATTCTGATCGCCGCACCCACACTGCTACCGAGGCAGACCTCGAATTTTTGGTGAGCGTGACTATCGCGGATTCCTCGCTTCCGTCCGGGCGGTCGGTCGCTTTGTAATCCGTGAGCTTAAACATCGAAGGGTCAATCTCACCGGCCAGGGGTCCCATTTTCGCGAGCATGGGCAAAGCATCGCCCAACGCCGCGAACGCGCCGATGGCAGCAGCACCCGCCATGAATCGGCGGCGGCTGGAGCCTTGCGGCTTGTCGCTTTCATTGGTCATAATTTCCGCCTTTTCGATTTTTGGGCCTGACAGCGATTCGCACGGTACCAAAAGTTAAACAATAAGTAAATAGGGAATTTTAGGGAAAATGTAGGAAACTCTAGAGTGCAGTTCTACGTGCAGTAGTCCACCTTATTCCTTGACTTTCCTCTACCGTACACAAAATCAATTTCCTCGACTTTTCAACGGGTCACACATTCCCGCGCCTTCCAGCAATTTCCCCAAAATGCCCTAATACGGACTCTTAATCAGCGGGTTGCAGGTTCGAGTCCTGCCCGGCTCACCACTTCTTTATCAATGATTCAGCCCCTTCGGATTTATCCGAAACGAAAAATTGTGCCCAATTTTGTGCCACACCCGGCTCAAAATCAGTTCCTGAGAGAGTGTCTACTGCGCGGCGCTTCGCTTCCATACGAATGTGGGAGTACCGCTCCATCAACGAGCCGAATTGACAGTTCGGCGGATCGTTGGTGTTGCGTCTTTTTACCAAGTGTGTAGTCACTACCAATGAAGACGGTTCCCAGGGAGCGTAAGCTGGACATTCAAAAAGTGATGGGGAAAAGCGGGTCGAGATGGAAGCGGAAGTCGCGCGAACCACACAATGCGCAAAATGGAATTTCGCAGTTTTGACGGCTGATCGACTCGCCATTCGAAACGATTTGATTCAGCCCTGGCCACTTCGGAATGCGTCGCCTGGAATGGTTTTCAAACAGACAAGAATTCTCCGCTAGCGCTGTATTAGACACATCTCTGGCGTTCCCGCTTGTTTTTACATAGGGCTCGTATAGGATTGTATTCCCTTCCAAAACATACCCCTAGAGGTGGCTGTCCCCCCTTCCAGCCTTCAGGGTCGTGTCCCATAGAACCGATGAATATCGCCGAGTTTTTGACGGTCATCCGAAAAACCCTCGGAGCGCCTGCAGCCGGAGGAACCTGCGAGCTTGTCGGAATCTAATCGTCGAAGAATCTTGTTATGAGGCGCGCTGAGTCTACGGAATCCATTTCATGAACTTGACAGCAAGTCAGCATGACTAGCGCGTGCAGTTAAACGCATTTGCGAGTTGGTGAGAGCATCGACGATTTCGGGCGGACAAAGCTCAAGTTGCCGCCGAAGAGGTAAGTCAAATGTGGAAGAAATTGATTAGGAACCTTCTCCTGGTCGAAGATAATCCCGGAGACGCTCGTTTATTTCTCGAGATGAACGAACAGGGCTTGCACAACACAGAGCTCAAACACGTTGAGTCGATGGGCGAGGCAGAGAAGCATCTTGCGGGACATGCGGTCGACGTCATTTTGCTTGACCTGGGGTTGCCAGACGCGCAAGGACTGGAAACGGTACGGCGGATTCGCGCAGCCGCGCCTCAAGTGCCTCTGGTGGTGTTCACGGTATCGGACGACGAGTCGTTGGCCGCACGAGCCTTGCAAGTCGGGGCCCAAGACTACCTCATTAAGGGCCAAATCGACACGCGCGGTCTCTTGCGAGCCATGCGCCATGCCGTCGAACGCAAGAGCATGGAAGAAGCGTTATTTGTCGAAAAAGAACTCGCAGAGGTTACGCTCAACTCCATCGGGGACGCCGTCGCATGCACAGACATCGCGGGGAATATCACCTTCCTCAATCTCGTTGCGGAAACGATGACAGGATGGCCGAGGGAAGAAGTGGCGGGCCGACCCATGGCCGAAGTTTTACGAATCCTAGACGCTGCGAGCCGCGAAGCCATTCCGAATCCGGTGACGCGGGCAGTCGGTAAAAATCGAACCGTGCATCTGCCGTTGAACAGCGTCCTCATCCGGCGTGACGGCCTTGAAATCCCTATCGAGGACTCCGTCTCTCCTATCCACAACCGGGAAGGAAAGCCTACGGGAGCGGTCATTGTTTTCCGCGACGTGAGCGCGGCTCAGGCAATGGCGCTGCAGATGGCTCATTCCGCCCAGCACGACTTTCTAACCGGTCTGCCCAATCGAATGCTGCTGAACGACCGGGTCGGCCAGTCTATAGCGTTGGCGGCGCGTCACATGAAGAAGGTTGCGGTGTTATTTTTGGATTTAGATGGCTTCAAACACATCAACGATTCCCTGGGACATCCAATCGGAGACAAACTTCTTCAATCCATCGCCAAACGTCTGGTGGATTGTGGGCGCAGCTCAGACACGATAAGTCGACAGGGCGGAGATGAATTCGTCGTGTTGCTCTCAGAAGTCGAACAATCGGACGATGCCGCCATTACAGCCAGGAGAATGTTGCTTGCGGTGGCGGAACCTCATTCCATCGACCAGCACGATCTTCACGTCACCGCAAGCATTGGCCTGAGCATCTATCCCGATGACGGCCAGGATGCTGAGACGCTGATCAAGAACGCAGATACCGCGATGTATCAGGCGAAAGAAAACGGGCATCAGAGTTATAAGTTTTTCAAGCCTGCCATGAACGTCCGAGCGGTCGAGCGGCAGTCTATTGAAGAGAGTCTACGGCGCGCCTTGGAACGTCGGGAATTCGCGCTGCACTACCAGCCGATAATTAATCTAAGGACGGGAGAGATCACTGGGGCGGAAGCATTGATACGTTGGACCCATCCCACTCGAGGCCCGGTTCCTCCGGCCCAATTTATTCCGGTGGCGGAGGACTGTGGTCTGATTCTCCCGATTGGCAACTGGGTTTTGCGTGAAGCGTGCAAGCAAGCCCAAGCGTGGATAGATGCAGGCTTACCGCTAATCACGATGGCCGTGAATATCTCCGCCATCGAGTTTCGCGGTGAGCGCTTTCTGGAGGAAGCATTCGTAATCCTGAAGGATACGGGCTTGAATCCGAGATTCCTTGAGCTGGAACTGACCGAGAGCGTTCTTATGAAACGTGCCGATTCAACGGAATTCATCCTCAAGACTCTGAGAGCCAGAGGGGTACAAGTAGCGGTTGATGATTTCGGGACGGGTTACTCCAGTTTGAGCTATCTGAGAAAGTTTTCGATCGATGCTCTGAAGATCGACCAATCGTTTGTCCGACAGATTACTAACACTCCCGACGAGACGTCCATCGTGACTGCAGTGATCAGCATGGGGCGAAGTTTGAAGGTACGTGTCGTTGCTGAAGGTGTGGAAACACAGGAGGAATTGACGTTTCTTCAGGCTCATCAATGTGACGAGGCGCAAGGATACTTTTTCAGCCGGCCGGTGGCTGCTGAGCAGTTCGCCAAGTTGCTCGAAACCGGCATACCACAGATAGTCCTCAACTCGAAGTGATCGGGATTTTTCGATTCGCTAAGAAGCCAATACTCTCACCCCGAAAAATGCCGTAGAGAAGCGGCTGATGAGCCGCTGATTGGAGAAGTCAAAACGGGCAAGCTACTGTGATCCAGTCTTAACAGGCGAAATCTCAGACACCGCAGATAAGGTCGCAGTTTGCGAAATTCCCATTTCGGACCGGTTTCGTCCTGCTTCTTTACCTCGATACAAAGCCTTGTCTGCGGTATCGAGCATGACTTCAGGATCTAGCGGTACGATAGCGCTACTCACGGCCAAACCCAAACTTACGGTGACCGAAATTTCTCCTGAATCCGTTGCGATCGGTTTCGACTCGATTGCACGTCGGATTCTTTCGGATAGTCCGAATATATTCGCGCTGTCGGAAGAAGGCACAACAATCAAGAACTCTTCGCCGCCGTAGCGGCCTACAGTGTCATAGGGCCGCACGGTTGAAGCTACTCTTCGAACGACTTCTTGCAATACCCGATCTCCGCACAGGTGGCCATGAGTATCGTTTACCGATTTGAAGTGATCGACGTCCAGCAGAACGATACCAAATGAACCTCCTTGGCGCACCTGACGTGAATGCTCCTTGTGCAGTGCATCAAGAACCATGCCACGGTTGGATATCCCGGTGAGCGGATCGTGGGTAGCGCGAAAGAGGAGTTCGGCCCCCGCGACCATTAGGCTGTCTTGCAACTGCAAAATACGCTGGCCAACGTTGAGACGAGCGCGCAGTTCTGGCGCGTTAAAGGGCTTCGTCAAATAGTCATCAGCACCCGATTCCAAACCGAGTAACAAATCCTCCTTCTGGGTGCGCGCGGAAAGCAATAGGAGGTAGACGTAGGGACGGTCCTTGCGTTCGCGAATTTTCCGGCACACTTGAACGCCTTCGAGACCAGGCATCATCCAGTCCAGGAGGGCGAGACGCGGAGCGTCGATTTGGGCGAGAAGCTCCAGGGCTTCGGTTCCGCTGGAGGCGACCACGATCTGGTATCCCCATTTGGTGAGGAATACCTCTAATAAGCGGCGGGAAACAGGATCGTCTTCAGCAATCAAAACCTTCATTTGCATGTCTTTTTCTTCTTTCACAATGCACCTCCGCTATCCTGCCGTTCTTCCTTCTCGCCAAGGAGAGTCAGTATTCAGAGGGCAGTTTTGTAACCGCTGCCGCGGCTAACGGATGCGGCGCTATCGTGTTCATTTGCGGAAGCATTTGTTCGTGCATTTGGAGTGCCAAGAGGCAGTCCAGAGCTGGCGAGGAATAAGGGTGATTGGGCAACGATAATGTTTTAATTCGGTACGCCCGGCCCAAGGTGGGAACGTCTTCTCGTTACCAGTCAAGTCCTGCCTTGAGTGAGCTTCAATTACCGGCTTCCACCAAAGTGAAATACGATCCCCGACGAGAATCGAGCGTTTTCCTGCCATCCGCGCGCTTTACTATCGGTGGCGAGAGGATTCTTAAAATGGGTCAGCAGGAAATTGCCTTCAAATAGGCGCAGTGCGATGTGGCGGCTGAGCTTGATGTCGAAACCTGTTCCTAGCATGGTGACAAAAGCATTGTCGGTGCCAAGTGGCGTGCAACCCGGACCTCCAGCACATCCCGAAATCGTCACCGGACCCGCATGTGCTGCTCCAAAAAGTCCCTGAAAATATAAAGTGATCCGTTCATTTCTGCGGTAGGAGAAGCGGGGGCCGAACGCATATGTGTAGGCGCTCCCATTCGCATCCATCGTTTGGCTTACGGTTGGGCTTAGGAGCGTCAGTCTCGAGTTGTCAAAGCCGGCAAAATCTGCGACCGCTCCGACGTATCTGTTGAAGTTGTATGCAATCGAGGTGCTTCCGCCATGTAAGTATCCCATACGGTTGCTGGACGCCGTTGGCATCGCTCGCCAAAAGGAATATCCCAAGAACCACTCGATTTTGGGAGTGTAGTTTTCGGATTCGCCCCATGAATGCAGCGCAGTGACGGGCTGGGCATTTGCCTCTGATTGCGGTGGTGGCCTGGTTGATGTTTCTGCCGGCAGCGCTTCGGCAGTACTCAAAGCCTCAGTACCCGTCGGTGGATCAGTGACGGCAGTAGCAAGCTCATCTGTTTTGGGCGTTGCTTTCGGTTTTGCTGTGTCGTCCGCAAAAAGTGCAGGCATCAAAAAAAGGGCAATCGCCGTTAAGCCGATACATCGTACTGCGAATCTCATCATTGCCTCCCAAACGTGCCTAACTGCTGCGGCGCGACGCCGAAGGTCTCTGCTCCGCATCTCTGGTTCTGCGTTCTCAAACACCCTCCTTTCTATGGAGCGGGGACGTTGATCACGGTGTTCACCATGGTCACCGACGCGTTGAGACCCACCGCTCTACCATCTAGTGTGGTTATCGCTGCATTACCGGCGGTAGAAAAGGTGACGCCAGCGGGAGCGATGATGGTGCCCACCATAGTGCCGCCGCCTGCTCCATTGATCGTGGCTGCGCTGCCCACTTGCCAAAACACGTTCTTGGCCTGCGCTCCGTTTATCAGAATCACGCTCCGAGGAGCTGCAGGTGCGCCCACGATTAGCGTGGTCGCCATTTGGAAAACCCAGATAGCACCCGCGTTGCCTTGGGCATCCAGGGTGAGATTCGATCCCGTGATGGTGAACGAGGCCGCTGTGGCCGTGTACGTTCCCGGAGTGAGAGTGAGTCCGCCAAGCTGGCCTGCGCCGGGATCGGGACCTGCGGGCAGCGCAGCAAGATTGTTGAACGCGGCCAGCGCATCGCTTGCAGCCTGCGTTGCGATCGCGAATGTTATAGCGGTACCTTCCGAAGGACAGGTACCTGTAGGAGGCGGTACGTTCGTGAATATGGTTCCGTTGACAAATCCGTCATTACTTCCCGTTATGGTGTAAGAACATCCAGTCCCCGGATCTCGGAATCCGGTAATCAACGTAGATCCGCCGGTAGTGCCAATGTCCCCGTTAATCAGTGTGCTGGTTCCGGTGTTAGTTATGCCGGCGCCGCCTCCAAAGGCCCCAAAAGTCGAAGCAGCTCCGAGGTTGGGCCGCGTTGGGCCAGTCGCAGCGATGACGGTGAAACTCCACGGATTTGGCGCAGCACCAGCTGCCAATGCATTGCCGAATAAGTCCGTCACCAGATTTGAGATCGTGGCCGTATATTGCGTTCCGGTCGTGAGGTTGGTGAAGGGTGTAAAAGTTGCGATCTGACTCACCGGATCGTAATCCACAGTTCCTTGCACGGGAGCTCCGCCAACTCCCGCCACGACAAGGGTGAAGGTTGCATTGGTAATCGTTGTAGGATCCATCGCCTCGCTGAAGGTCGCGTTGATGGTCATGTTGGCGGGCACGGTCAAGGCAGCACTCGCCGGGTTCGTGAGGGTAATCGTCGGGTTCACGACATCCGCGGATATGCCGGTGGTAAAGCTCCAAACGAAATTAGCTGCGATAGAAATGCCAGTGAGGTCCGTGGCGGTAGTAGTGATCGTGGCGGTAAATTGAGTGTTTACCGGAAGCGTGGCGGATGGCCTAAAAACTACTGTGTTACTTGCTGAGTCATAGGCGATTGTGCCGGAAACGGGAATTGCGCCGAGAGTTTCCGCCACGCTGAACGTACCTGGAGCGGAGATCGTAGCCGGGTCCATCGCTTTGCTGAATGTTGCAGCGATTTTTTGATTGATGGGCACGCTTGTGGCTCCGCTCAGCGGGTCTGTGGAAGTCACTGTTGGTGCGCTACCGTTCGTCGTTGGACCTGTCGTGAAATTCCACACATAGTTCGCAGCCAGCGCGCTTCCCTGGGCGCTTTGCGCGGCGGTGGTGACGGTTGCTGTGAATTGAGTGTTCGCTGTGAGAGTAACGTTTGGCGCGAGAACGGCCGTGTTGCTTGCCGCGTCATATGTGACCGTGCCGGGCACCGAAGCTCCACCGCCTGTTACGGCCAGCGTGAAAGTCCCAGTCGCGATGATAGTGGCAGGGTTCATTGGTGCGTTGAAGGTTGCGGAAATTTTCTGGTTGAGCGGGACGTTGGTTGCCAGATTCGGAGGACTCGTGAACGTCACCTCCGGTCGGGATGAAGTGGTGAAGGTCCACACAAAATTCGCCGCTAGCGGCGCGCCTGTAGGGTCCTGCGCGCCGGTAGTAATCGTGGCCGTGAACAAGGTGTTGGTTGCAAGTACGGTTGTAGGAGTGAACGTCGCTGTGGTTCCTGCGAACGTCACGGTACCGGTGACGAGCGTGGCTCCCGGTCCTGTCAATGTGAAGGTAGCGGCGTTAATCGTGGCTGGGTTCATCGCCTCACTAAACGTCGCGGATACTGTCGTGTCGACGGCGACCCCTGTGGCCCCATTTATAGGAATTGTAGAAATGACCGTAGGCGGCAGAGCCGTCGTAAAAGTCCACACAAAGTTGGCAGCCAGCGCCGCGCCTGTGAGGTCTTTCGCTCCGATCGTAATCGTGGCCATGTACAAAGTGCTCGTCGCAAGAGTGGTTGTAGGAGTGAATGTCGCTGTGGTGCCTGCAAAAGTGACGGTGCCGGCTACGGATGTTGCGCCCGGTCCAGCTAAGGTGAAGGTTGCCGAGTTGATGGTCGTAGCGTTCATGGCCTCGCTGAAAGTAGCGGAAATGGGCGTGTTAATGGGCACAGCGGTGGACCCGTTGGCTGGGACAGTGGAAATGACCGTGGGCGGCGAAGCCGTTGTGAAGGTCCATACAAAGTTGGCTGCCAGTGGAACACCTGTGAGATTTTTCGCTCCAGTGGTAATCGTGGCCGTGAACACGGTGCTGGTTGCAAGAAGAGTCGTCGGCGTAAATGTTGCGGTCGTGCCTGCAAATGTGACGGTGCCGGCAACGGGTGTGGCGCCCGGCCCAGTCAAAGTGAACGAAACGGCGTTAATCGTGGCTGGGTTCATCGCCTGACTAAATGTGGCGGAGATCGTTGTGTTGACGGCCACACCGATAGCCCCGTTGGCGGGAACTGTGGAAACCACGGTGGCTGGAGGAGCGGTCGTAAAGGTCCACACAAAGTTGGCAGCCAGCCCAGCGCCTGTGGGGTTTTTCGCTCCGGTGGTAATGGTGGCCGTAAACACGGTGCTGGTTGGAAGGGAGGTTGTCGGACTGAAAATCGCTGTAGTGCCTACAGAAGTTACGGTCCCCGCCACTGGAGTAGCTCCCGGCCCCGTCAAAGTGAATGTGGCCGCGTTAATTGTCGCCGGATTCATAACCTCGCTGAAGGTCGCGGAGATTGTCGTGTTGACGGCCACAGCCGTCGCACCGTTGACGGGAACGGTGGAAACGACCGTCGGTGCGGGAGCCGTTGTGAAGGCCCACACAAAATTCGCAGCCAATGGATGGCCTGAGAGATCTTGAGCGCCGGTGGTAATCGTCGCGGTGAACAGGGTTCCGCTTGCAAGAACGGTTGTCGGTGTGAATGTCGCTGTCGTGCCGGCAAAGGTGATCGTGCCAGCGACAGGTGTGGCGCCGGGTCCCGTCAAAGTAAATGTGGCCGCGTTAATCGTCGCCGGATTCATGGCCTCGCTGAACGTAGCGGAGACAATAGCGTCAACAGGGACCGCGACGGCTCCGTTGGCCGGAACGGTGGAAATCACTATGGCCGCAGGAGCTGTTGTGAAGCTCCAAACAAAGTTGGCCGCCAGCGGAACGCCCGTGATGTTTTTCGCTCCCATCGTAATTGTCGCCGTGAACAAGGTGCTGGTTGCGAGAACGGCCGTCGGAGTGAATGTCGCCGTCGTGCCGGCAAAGGTGATCGTGCCAGCGACAGGTGTGGCGCCGGGTCCCGTCAAAGTAAATGTGGCCGCGTTAATCGTCGCCGGATTCATGGCCTCGCTAAACGTAGCGGAGACAATAGTGTTAACAGGGACCGCGACGGCTCCATTGGCCGGAACGGTGGAAACTACAGTGGCTGGCGGAGCCGTTGTGAAGTTCCACACAAAGTTGGCAGCCAGTCCCGCGCCTGTGGGATCTTTCGCTCCCGTCGTAATTGTCGCCGTGAACAAGGTGCTGGTTGCCAGAACGGTTGTCGGAGTGAATGCCGCCGTCGTACCGGCAAAAGTGACGGTGCCCGTAACGGGAGTGGCTCCCGGCCCAGTCACAGTAAATGTAGCGCCGTTAATCGTAGCCGGATTCATCGCCTCACTGAACGTAGCGGAGATCGGCGTGTTCACAGCTACGACTGTGGCACCGTTGGCCGGGACGCTGGAAACGACGGCCGGTGCCGGAGCCGTTGTGAAGTTCCACACAAAGTTGGCGGCGAGCGGAACGCCTGCGGGATCTTTCGCTCCGGTAGTAATCGTAGCTGTGAACAAGGTGCCACTCGCAAGAATGGTTGTAGGAGTGAACGTCGCCGTCGAGCCCGCGAACGTAACGGTGCCAGCTACGGGAGTGGCTCCCGGCCCAGTCACAGTAAAAGTAGTGCCGTTAATCGTGGCCGGATTCATCGCCTCACTGAAAGTCGCGGAAATTGTCGTATTGACTGGCACAGCCGTGGCACCTGTGACCGGAATGGTGGAAACGACGGACGGTGCCGGAGCCGTTGTAAACGTCCACACAAAGTTGGCGGCGAGGGGAACGCCCGTGGAATCCTTCGCTCCAGTGGTAACGGTGGCCATATACAAGGTGCCCGTCGCGAGAGCGGATGTGGGGGCGAACGTCGCCGTCGTCCCGGCAAGAGTCACCGCGCCGTTCACGGGAGTTGCTCCCGGCCCCGTCAACGTAAACGTAGCCGCGTTAATCGTGGCCGGGTTCATGGGCTCGCTGAACGTGGCGGAGATTGTCGTGTTGAGTGCCACTCCGGTAGCACCGTTCGCAGGGATCGTGGAAATGACCGTGGGCGGAGGAGCCGTTGTAAAAGTCCACCCGAAATTGCCCGCCAGTGGAACTCCCGTGGGATCTTTGGCTCCGGTGGTAATCGTGGCTGTGAATGAGGTGCTGGTTGCAAGAATGGTTGTCGGAGTGAACGTCGCCGTTGTGCCCGCGAGGGTGACAGTGCCGGTCACGGGCGTGGCTCCCGGTCCCGTTAAAGTAAATGTGGCCGCGTTAATCGTTGCGGGATTCATAGCCTCGCTAAACGTAGCGGAGACCGTCGTGTTGACGGCTACACCGGTAGCGCCGTTGACCGGAACGGTGGAAATCACAGTCGGTGCGGCAGCCGTCGTGAAGGTCCAGACAAAGTTGGCCGCCAACCCTGCTCCTGCGGGATCTTTCGCTCCGGTGGTTATCGTGGCTGTGAACAGGGTTCCGCTTGCTAGAACGGTTGTCGG
>DATNLC010000068.1:0-1404 GCA_035603075.1 Candidatus Acidiferrales bacterium
ATCTCTAACGACGCCGACCGTTTCAAGAGATTTTATTTTTTCTGTCCACGAACACACCTTTCCCATGGCACGCGCATCGCGTCTCTGTGGCTGCCTTGTTCACTTGTGTCACCCCAACCGGCTCGGGCCGTTTCCGCTTCATCGATCCGGTGTTGCCCACCAAACATCTCTTCGGTCACGATCGACCATGATGAGTTATGCGATCTCCCCGGAGGGAGGCGGGTCGCCTAATCAATCAGACGGTGACTCTTCGCACCATAACGCGGTACAGGCATTCCCGCACAGGCATCACCATTTCTCTGCTGCATCTGTCCACGACGACAGAACTCTTGATAATCAATCTGGTCCCGCAACATGATCCACAACCGAATCCCGAGTTTTCGTGCTGCGGCGACTCGCGCTTTTCCCAGACCTTTTTGGACTAATTTGCGCCGATAGAACCGACGCAATTCCGGATCCCGGCGCACCGCGTGTACCGCGGCTTCACACCACAGAAAGCGTAACAGCGGATTACCTTGCTTGCTCAGGCCTCCGAGCCGTTGTCGACCGCCGCTGGAGTGTTCTCTGGGAATGATCCCGATGTAACTCGCCAGGGCTTTGCCGTCGCGAAATCGTTTCGGATCGCCCAGAAAGACATCGGTCGCCAGGGCCGTGATCGGTCCCACGCCGGGATGAGTCATCAACAACCCGGCGGTGGGTCGTTGGTCTGCTTGCTTTTGAACTTGCTGGTTCAGTTGTTCGATCTCCACTTCGAACCTGGCCTACATCGCTTGCAACTCACTGCGCCGATGAGCGGTGTGGGTGGCCAGTGGTAGCGAGGCGATCGCTTCTTGCCCGCTTTCACTCCAAAGCGAACTTCCTCGCCTTAAACCATTCGCCAACGCGATGGCCTGCAACGCATTCTGTATCCGCGTGCGCAGGCGCACCCACTGATGACGGTGTAAAAGCAGTCCTCGGAGATCCAGCAGTTCCTTCGAAGGCTGCCAGATCGACGGAAAACGGTTTTCTAGCAGCAGCTTTAGAAGTAACTCGGCATCGCGCTGGTCATGTTTCTGTCTGCGGGGTTCGGCCGCTCGAATCGTCGCGGGATGACCGACCTGACAGTCGATTCCGAGTTCTTCCATCAGGTGCACAAACCACTTCATCGAGCCGGTCGCTTCGATGCCTACCCGCACCGGACTGGGCAGCCTGGAATAAAACTCCCGCACACTTTCGCCTTCGTGCGTAAGAGTCTGGTTCACAACTGCTCCCGTCGCGGTGTCTAACATCGCCAACGTTTGCTGGCGAGCATGCAAGTCACATCCTATAATCCGCATCTCGGCCTCCTTCGATCCGAGCACTGTTGGGGTGAACACCGAACAGTCTACTCGGGTCGTCGCGAGGCCGACGTCGTTATGACATCAA
>DATNLC010000069.1:0-105583 GCA_035603075.1 Candidatus Acidiferrales bacterium
GTCTGTCCCGCCTTCCAGCGGCGCCACATGTCGCTCTTCTGGATCGCAGAAAGCCCAAATCGTTTTCCTGGCCTCATACAACACCACCTTTAAAGAACAGATTTATAACAGATGGTGTTGCATCGACCCATTGAGATCACCCCCTTATACGGAAATCGCCCCGCTTAGCTCGATCATAGAACACCCCTCCCACCTTTTGAACGGCTGAGATTACAGAATCTTTACAATTCTCCACTTGACAGCCAGTATCAACTGGAATAGCCTCCTCTAGTTGTAAATCAGTTGCAACTGGAAGGCTTCCACGCAATCCTTCTCAACGCGCGCGAGCTACTTCGGCGGCAGCGAACCCAGACGGGAATACATTTTCGTGCAAAAGGAACGACGTCAGTATTTGCCCAACATCCAGCGCTCTCTTCGAAGAGTGCAATTCAAATATTTCGGCTTTCTTTTGCTCCTCGTGCTCATTTCCAGCGTTACGTTGGTGGCCTGGGCCGGCGTCGGAGGAAATATTTCCGGCACGGTGAAAGATTCCAGCGGAGCCGTTGTATCGCACGCCGTGGTTATGATCACAAACACGGCCACCGGAGTCGCCCAGACCATTTCGAGCGACGACAAAGGCGCCTACTCGTTCCTGGACCTTCCCGTCGGCCGCTATGACTTGACTGTTACTCTCGTAGGCTTCAAACCCTACAAACGCCCTGGCGTAACAGTCGATGTAAACAGCGCCCTGCAGATTGATCCCGTTCTCGAACTCGGTGAGCTGATCGACACGGTTTCGGTCAGCGACACCGCTACTCATGTAGAAACCGTTAGTACCCAGCTGGGGGAAGTCATCACCGGCGGTCAGATGACCGCAGTGCCCTTGAATGGCCGCAGCTACACGGATCTGCTCTCACTTCAGCCGGGAGTAGCTCCGTTTACATCCATCACATCCGAAACAGTTCAAGACGTGGGTGCCAGCGCGCTCAATCCCTCGGGCGATCTAAATCCCGGCACCATATCGATTAACGGCCAACGCGAGTTCGCGAACGCCTTCATCGTGAATGGAAGCGATGTGGAAGAAGACGTCAACATGGGCGCGGCGATCATTCCTAACCTCGATTCCATCTCCGAGTTCCGGATTCTCACCAGCAATTTCGACGCGGAATATGGAGAATTCAGCGGCGGCCAGATCAACGTAGTCACCAAATCCGGAACCAATGCATTTCACGGCGACGCTTTCGAATTCCTGCGCAATACGAATCTCGATGCGCGCAGCTTCTTTTCGCCCACGCGTGGCAAATTCGACCAAAATCAATTTGGCGGAACGTTCGGCGGGCCGATTCGAAAGAACAAAATATTTTTCTTTACCGACTATCAAGGCACTCGTTCAACGCAGGGCGTGAACACCGGCCAGATTTCCGTGCCGTCCATCCAGGACCGCACCACGGGCAACTTCTCGGATCTGCCACCTAATTCCAGCGGCTTCAACCCACTCGGTTTTTGCGGCAGCGAAACGGCTCCGGGCACCGACAAGGTATTGGAAATACCATGCACCGTCAGCGGGCCTAATATAGCCAATCAGCTTTCCAGTAAGCTTGGGCAAACCGTAACGAGCGGCGAACCGTATTACTTCAGTGGCCCCACGGTACAGAATCCTAGCGGCGGTCCTTGCACCAGCAACAGCCCGGTGAACGGCTGTGTCTTTCCGAATGCCACGGTTTCCCCGAAAGCCTGGGTCGCGCCCGGCACAAATTTGTTGCAGTACATTCCCAAGCCGAATAATTCAAATAGCACTTTCTCCAGCTCGGCGTTCAATCAAACCTTGCGCGACGATAAGGGTTCCTATCGCCTGGACGCCAACACCAACTCGGGTTTGCTGTCCGCCTACTATTTCCTCGACGATTGGGCCCAAAACAATCCTTTCCCGATTGCGCAAGGTGGAGCGAATGTCCCGGGTTTCAACGCGCTCTACTCAGGCCGCGCGCAGCTGCTCGGTCTCGGCGATACGAAAACCTTGAGCGTGACTGCAGTGAACGAATTCCGCTTCAGCTATCTGCGCGATGCGAATGACTTGGGTAAACCAGTGGGAGGAGTTGGTGTAAGCCTGGCGTCTCAGGGCTTCACAGTGGGTCCCGGAACCCCCGGGATTGTGCCCTTGTCGCCTAAGACTGAAGGCGTGGAAAGCGTCGGCTTCAACAGCCTTACGTTCGGAACCAATACAAACGAGCTGAAGCAGTTCAACAACACCTTTCAGTTCCTCGACAACTTTTCCAAAGTCATCGGCGCCCACACTATCAAGTTCGGCGGCGAGTTCCATTACGACCAGGTAAACGTAAATGCCACCGCTCAATTTAACGGCAGCTTCCTCTTCTTTGGAACTGAGACGGGTTTGGATTTCGCTGACTTCCTGCTGGGCACGCCCAGCCAATACAATCAAAGCCAGCTTCAGCCTTTCTACGGACGCAATAAATACGTGGGTCTTTACGCGCAGGACAGTTGGCGGCTGAAACCGAATCTAACGCTGAACTACGGCCTGCGCTGGGATCGCATCGAGCCCTGGTATGAAAAGTTCAACCAGATCGCAACGTTCATTCCGGGCAGGCAGTCCGTCGTTTTCCCCGGAGCGCCCGCCGGCATCCTGTATCCAAGTGATCCGGGAGTTCCGCGCACCCTCGCGCCTCCAGGAGATCTCGATTTTGCTCCGCGCATCGGCCTCGCCTATTCGCCCAATGCCTCAGGTGACGGCCTTCTGTCAAAAGTTCTCGGCGGCCCCGGAAAGACCAGCATTCGCGCCAGCTTCGGCATGTTCTACACCGCGATCGAAGCACTCACGCTCGGCGTGATGAGCGCCAACGCTCCCTACGGAACTACCTACACCAGTCCAGCTCCGCCGATTTTCGCCACTCCATTTATTACCGCAGCGAGTGGACAAAATCTCGGCCAAACTTTCCCAGTCACTCTCGCGCCATTGAATTCATCAGCCAGGCACCCTGACCCCAACATTGACTGGTCGCAGTTCGAGCCCATTACAGGACTTCCGAACTATCTCACCACCAATCGCATTCCATACACTGAGGACTACATGCTTTCACTCCAGCGCGGCTTTGGAACCAACACCGTGCTCAGTGTGAATTACGTCGGCACACAAGCGCATCGTCTGCTCGTACTCGAGGAAGCCAATCCCGGAAACCCGGCGCTGTGCCTGTTCCTGAGCAATCCTGCCAATCTGGCCCCTACAAATCCTCCGCAAACTCCCTGCGGCCCTTTCGGCGAAGATACTTCCTACACAACTTCCACCGGCCAAATTTTCCAAGGAACGCGCGGTCCGCTCGGATCAAATTTCGGCAGCAATGCCAACCAGGCCACCATCGGCAATTCCAACTACAACGCCCTCCAAATTATCCTGAACCACACCAGTGGACGCTTGAACGTCCTGGCCGGCTACACTTACAGCAAGTCTCAGGATCAGTCGTCCAACCTCGGCGAGGAGGTCAATCCGATTGATCCTGCCCTCAGTAAGGCGCTCTCCGCATTCGATGTGAAGCACAATTTTGTAGTGAGCTATAGCTACCGGATTCCGTTCGAACATCTTCTCCGGACCGCGAACCGCTGGACGGAAGGCTGGGAAGTCTCCGGCATCACACGCTTCAGCAGCGGCCTTCCCGTCACCCTGGTCAATTTCGGCGACAATTCGCTACTGGGCTCGGAACCGAACGGCATCAATAATTTTGGCGTTGATGAACAGGACTTTACGCCCGGCCCTTTGAAGCTGAACCAAAATCCCAGGAATGGCCTGAACTACTTCAACACCGCGCTCTTCACTCAAAACGCCTTGGGCACTCCAGGCACCTCCAAGCGCCGCTTTTTCTACGGTCCAGGATTGAATAATTACGATATGGCTCTGCTCAAGAACGTGAAACTCACGGAATCAAAATCCTTACAGTTCCGCCTCGAAGCTTTCAATGTTTTCAACCACGCCCAGTTTTTCGGGCCTCAAGCGGTCGACGGAAATATCAGCAGCTCAACGTTCGGCCAAGTCATCAACGCGACCCAGCCTCGGCTCGTGCAACTAGGCGCGAAATTCTTTTTCTAGAGAAGCACGCAGGACCTGCCAGGAGGAGAAACCTATGATGGACCCTAAGACGATTCTAGCCTCGCGCGACCGATTCGGTTGCGTTTACCAGTGCTCCTGCGGAACGATCCACCTTTCCGTCGGCCCGGTAGATTTGAAGTTCACCCGGGAGAGTCTTCTCGAAACCTTCGAGATGCTCCGGGACGCCGTTGAGCAATTGAAGCCCGGTTCGGCGGACGCTTCGCCATCCAAACACCTCGCTATTGACACTTCACGGTCGCGTTTCAACTAAACCGCAACCGCTGCTGTCGCAGCCGCGCATCGCCCAAATGGGTGCTGCAGAGCGCTCGCCAAAACTCAGCATCAGCTAACTCGCATTTCTTTTATGAACTCGGGCACTCTCCGCGAGTACACCTTCGCGAAATCGTTGCATTCCGATTTCCTGATACAATTGGCCGTGGAGTAGGCCTGCGACGCAGGTGTCGCAGCGAAAGCCTATTTGAACCAACACTGGATCCCAGGGAGCCCGCGTCGTCCTGCCCTTGTGCCGTCCGCTGGCCTCGGTTAGCCGGATAGCCTGAAAGCAGGCGCAGGGCACCCACCTATTCGTGGGGTTCAGGGCCTAGCTCGCACGGCGGAGTGGACCGCTCCTCATCAAATTCGATTTTCGCCAAGAAAGGCCGGTTTTGAAAATACTTTTCATCGGAGACATCGTCGGCTCGCCCGGACGCAAGATTGTTCACGACCGTCTTGCGGACATCCTGTCACAGCGCAAGATTGACCTCTGCATCGCCAACGGGGAAAATTCGGCTTCCGGATTTGGAATCACTCCGCGCATCGCCGAAGAATTATTCGCCTGCGGCGTTCAGGTTATCACCGGTGGAAATCATGTGTGGGACCGCAAAGAAATTATAGATTTCTTCCCGCACGAGCCTCGCTTGATTCGCCCGGCGAATTTCCCGGAAGGCTCACCCGGCAAGGGATCCTATGTCGGACACACCAAAGACGGCGCAGGTTACGCTGTCCTGGATCTTCAAGGCCGCACTTTCATGATTGCATTGGACGATCCGTTTCGCGCCGCCGAGCGCGAGCTCGCCAAACTTCCTTCCGACATCAAAGTGATTGTCGTGGACATGCACGCCGAGGCCACTTCCGAAAAGCAAGCCATGGGCTGGTATCTCGCTGGGAAAGTTTCCGCTGTGCTAGGCACGCACACGCACGTTGCCACTGCCGACCAGCGCGTTCTTCCTGGTGGCACCGCCTACATCACCGACGTCGGTATGACCGGCCCCCACGACTCTGTTATTGGAATGGAAAAGCAAGGCGTGCTGCAACGATTCCTGGATCAAATGCCCGCGAAATTCGCCGTCGCGGAAGGCGACATCCAGATGAATACCGTTCAAATCGAAGTGGACGATGCTTCCGGCCGCGCCCTTTCCATTGAACGTGTCTCTTTCCGGCTCGACTGAAATCCTAATTCACACCGACAGAAATTCTATCGTGAATTCGCGCGTCCGGCAAACAGTGCCTCGCCGCAATCGAAATGCCTCGACGATAAAATATTTCTCGAAAGTAAATTCCCGAATAAACTTGTCACGAGATTTTTCCAAGAAGCAATCAAAAAATCGTCTGTGGAAAAGCTGTGAACATTTTGTGGAGTCTGTGCATATACTTCGCGCAATTTTCTCTTGCTACCTGCGTCGCGATTAGGCAAAATCCCCGCTCGCTTCTCCCGTGCAAATCTTTCGTGCACTCATGAGACGCCGTAACGTGGGGCGCGTCCCGTGGTAGCAAGACCTGAAGGCCAAGACAAAAAGAATCCCGCCGACCTGGGCGGTGGATTTCCACAACATTTCCACCGCAGTGGAAATTGTGGCAAAGGGTAAATTCGCTCGATGAACCTCTGGGATAAGATCCTCCAGCACTCGGAACGCCGCGTCAATCCTCACAGTTTCGCTACCTGGTTTCGTCCCACTCGTCTTGAACGCGCGGAAGAGGATCGCTTGATCGTTCGTGTTCCTACCCGGCTCTTTTGCAAGCGGCTGACTGATACTTATGGGGAGCTTATCCAGGCCGTCCTCACCGAATTGGGACGCCCTCAGCTCCAGCTCGAATATATTTGCGCGGAATCAGAGCCCAACGCGCCAAATGTCGCGCCATCTCCTCAAGCCAAGCTTGATTTCGATTCGGCTGCCAATCAGTTGAACCCGCGCTACACCTTTGAATCGTTTATCGTCGGCGCTTCGAATCAATTCGCTCATGCAGCAGCTATGGCCGTGGCCGAACAGCCCTCGAAGTCCTACAATCCGCTCTTTCTCTATGGTGGTGTGGGACTGGGCAAAACTCATTTAATGCAGGCCATCGGACATACACTCAAACGCCGCAACCCCTCCATGCGCCTTACCTACATCAGCGCGGAAAAATTCACGAACGAAGTGATCGCCTCCATCCGTTTGGAGCGTATGGCTGCCTTCCGCGACCGTTTCCGAAATATGGACGTCTTGATGGTGGACGATATTCAGTTCATCGCCACCCGCGAACGCACCCAGGAAGAATTTTTTCACACCTTCAACGCGCTCTACGATCAGCAAAAACAGATCGTGATCTCCTCCGACTGCCCGCCAAAGGAAATTTCTTCCATCGAGGAGCGCCTGCGTTCCCGATTCGAGTGGGGCCTCATAGCGGACATTCAACCACCTGACTTGGAAACGAAAATCGCTATCTTGCAGAAAAAGGCCGAAAGCGAGCGCGTACAAGTCCCAGATGACGTAGCCGAATACATCGCTCGCGCCATTAAATCAAACGTCCGTGAACTGGAAGGCGCTCTGATCCGTCTGATGGCCTACGCTTCGCTTACCGGTGCGACAATCAACCTACCTACGGCCCATCAAGTTTTGAAAAACATCATCGAGAGTCAGGATAAGAAAGTCACCATCGAGCAGATTCAGAAACGGGTGGGCGAACATTTCGGCCTGCGTGCGCAGGATTTGAAGGTGCGCAGCAACTCGAAACAAATCGCGTTTCCGCGTCAGGTCGCGATGTTCCTGGTAAAACAGCTCACCTCCGCTTCGCTCCCGGAAATCGGTCGCCAGTTCGGCGGCAAGCATCACACCACGGTTCTGCACTCGATTAATAAAATTTCAAACCTGCGACAGTCCGATAAAGATTTGAACAAGACGATTAACAGGCTACTGGACGCTTTCGGCTAGGCTTACCGTTGAAAATTCGCATGAGGCTTCGCAGCGCCGGTGCACGCTCTGTGGAAATGCACTAGCACCAAGTTTCAGTCGTCCTTTTCATTGTGCACGCGCGGCTATCCACAAGACACACCGGGCGCCAAGCCGCGCAGGCCACACGAGTTAGAAAGTTTTCCGCAGAATCCACACATGCGGCGACGGCGACGGTTTTCTTATATACTTAATTTTATAGATTAAGGCAGTAAAGTAGTAGCCGCAGCAGTGCAAAAGAAGACAAGCAACGCGAGGACTGCCCGAGATGGAATTCAGCGTAAAAAGATCCGACCTACTCGACGAGCTTAACCTGACCCAGGGAGTAGTCGAGCGCAAGTCAACAATCCCTATTCTGTCCAATTTACTGGTCGAAGCGAAAGGCAGCCGCCTCACAATTACGGCCACTGACTTGGAGTTGAGCATTCGCACGTCCTGCGAAGCCAAAGTCAAAAAAGAAGGCGCCGGCACTATCCCGGCAAAAAAACTGTTCGAGTTGATGCGACTGCTGCCGGAAGGCGAAATAAAATTCAAACTTCTTGAAAACCACTGGGTCCAGGTCACCGCCGACAGAAAAACCTACAAGCTTGTCGGTATGTCGAAAGATAATTTCCCGGCGCTTCCGGCGTTTCCGCATGCTCTGGTAAAAATTCCGGCCAAACTACTTGCCGACGTCATTGCCAAAACCACCTTCGCTATCTCTCTGGAAGAATCCCGTTACACACTGAACGGCGCTTTGCTGGTACTCAAGCCCGGCTCAATCACCATGGTCGCCACCGACGGCCATCGCCTCGCGATGGTTGAGAAAGATCACAAGTTCGAAGGCTTCTCCACCGAGACGCGCGTTCTCGTTCCAAAGAAAGCCATGACCGAAGTTCAGCGTCTCGCCGCCGAGTCCGGTGACGAAAGCAGCGTCGAGTTCGCGCAGGACGAAAGCCACCTCTTTTTCCAGTTCGGCGGGCGCCTGCTCACCTCGCGCAAACTAACTGGACAGTTTCCGAATTACGAAGCCGTTCTCCCGCGCGATGCCAACAAAACCGTGGCCCTCGAGCGCGGCGAATTGCAGGAAGCCCTGCGCCGCGTCTCGCAGTTAGCCGATCAGCGATCGCACGCCGTCAAATTCATGCTCTCGAAAGAAGGGCTGGAGTTGTCCGCCTCCAGTCCGGAATACGGCGAAGCCAAGGAAGTGATTGAAAAAGAATTCAAAGGTGAAACCATCTCGATCGGTTTCAATGCGCAGTATCTTCTCGATTTCCTCGCCGCTGCTGCCGATGGCCCCATCGCCTTCGAATTAAAAGACGAACAATCTGCCGGCCAGCTCCGCCCCCTAGCGGACGAATCCACCCGCTACCGATACGTCGTAATGCCCATGCGCATTTGACGTCGGAGACAAACGGTAAAAATCGGCCTCTTAGCGCGAGCATTTCAGTCTGAGTTTTTCCGCGGCTAAAACCAAAAATTACTGGATTTGCACGTTATTTCGGCGCCTTGATGCTGGAAGCTTTTCGCTCGCAAAAACCCCACGAAAACCAAGCTTAACTAATTGAATTAATTGGGCTTATTGTTTGATTCAAACACCATAATCAACTTGTCAAAATGGCTATTTTCCAGTAAAATTAAGCTGTTCTGGATTCCTCCTGAACGGCACTGTCCGACCTGAATTTGTTCCAGTTTTCTTGCTCGCGCCAGAGCAAGCGGAGCCAGTCAGGTGTGGACTATCTCCTTCGCTGGGGAAAATAAAAGTTTCGCCGCGTCTCCCCGGAAATTTTCGGAACGAGACGGGATGGAGCTGCAACCCTTCGAGTCTCGCAAGCGCTAATGCGCTTTGGAAAATGTCCAGGCTGGAATTTTCGGCTGCTGAGGCCAATGGGCAAGGCAAGTGTCGAGCCGTCCGCGCGACAGCCTTCCCGTGCTTCACCAAGCATTTAAAATTTCGCATTCACAATCACACGATCTAGCAGTCTGAGGAGACGCACGATCCATGGCCGAAAAAGAATCTGTGGGCGGAAAAGCGGGACATAAGTACGACGCCACTTCCATCAAAGTCCTCGGCGGCATCGAAGCCGTCCGCAAACGTCCCGCCATGTACATCGGTTCCACTGGTGAACTCGGCCTGCATCACCTTGTCTGGGAAGTTGCTGACAACTCTGTGGACGAAGCCATGGCCGGCTTTTGCGATGAAATCAATGTGTCGGTCCACGACGACAACAGCGTCACCGTAACCGACAACGGCCGCGGCATTCCGGTAGACATGCACGCCACCGAAAAAAAACCTGCAGCGGAAGTTGTCATGACCGTCCTTCACGCGGGTGGAAAATTTGACAGTGACACTTACAAAGTCTCAGGTGGTTTGCACGGTGTGGGTGTGTCGGTCGTCAACGCGCTCTCCGACTGGCTCGACCTGGAAATCTGGCGCGACGGCGAAGTCTGGGAACAGTCCTACGAAAAGGGCATCCCCACCTCCAAACTCAAAGCTTCCGGCAAAACGCGCAAAACCGGAACGAAAATCACGTTTCACGCTGATCCCGAAATTTTCGCTACAACCGTTTATAGCTACGACACGCTTTCGCAGCGCCTCCGCGAACTGGCCTTCTTGAATAAAGGCCTGAAGATCACTCTCGAAGACGAACGCACCAACAAAAAAGCTGAATTCCGCTTTACCGGCGGCATCGTTGAATTCGTGAAACACCTGAACCGCGGCAAGCAGACTCTGCACGATTCGCCGATTTACATGGAAGGAAAACGCGAGCAAGTCGACATAGAAATCGCACTGCAATATAACGACAGCTACGCCGAAAATATTTTCTCCTTCGCTAACACCATAAACACAGTTGACGGCGGCTCCCATCTTTCCGGGTTTCGCTCCGCCCTTACGCGCACGATCAACTACTACGCGAATTCCGCCGGCATGCTCAAAGAACAGAAAGATGAAGTCTCGATCAATGGCGATGACGTTCGCGAAGGCCTGGTAGCGGTCGTTTCCGTGAAACTTCCGCAGCCGCAATTCGAAGGCCAGACCAAAGGCAAGCTCAATAGCGACATCAAAGGCTTGGTCGAATCGCTCGTCAACGAAAGACTCGGCGAATATTTCGACAAGCATTCTTCCATCGCACGAAAAATTATCGGCAAATGTATTGACGCCGCCCGCGCCCGCGAAGCCGCGCGCAAAGCTCGTGAGCTCACGCGCCGCAAATCCGCGCTCGATTCCAGCGGCCTTCCCGGAAAGCTTTCCGATTGTCAGGAACGCGATCCCGCGCGCTGCGAGCTCTTCCTGGTCGAGGGAGAATCGGCCGGCGGCTCCGCCAAAGGCGGCCGCGATCGCCGCTATCAAGCTATCCTGCCGCTCAAAGGGAAAATTTTAAACGTCGAAAAAGCGCGCTACGACAAAATGCTGGGCCACGAAGAAATTCGCTGCATCATCACCGCTCTCGGCACCGGCATCGGCAAGGACGATTTCGACGCCAATAAGCTCCGCTACCACAAAGTGATTTTGATGACCGACGCGGACGTTGACGGCAGCCACATCCGCACGCTGTTGCTCACGTTTTTCTTCCGTCACATGCGCGAACTGATCGACCGTGGCCACATCTACATCGCGCAACCGCCTCTTTATCGCGTGAAACGCGGCAAGATGGACCGCTACATTCGCGACGAGGGCGAATTTGCTCGCGAGCTGATGAAGCGCGCCACCGAAGAGCACGAAGTGAAATCAAAGGGCGGCAAAGCGCTCGACGGCGCCGACCTCACTCAATTCCTCCTCAACATCCAGGAATACGATCAGGTTGCCGCGAAGCTCGGCCGCCGCCTGCGCGAGCCCAAGCTTGTCGAATTGCTCGCCGATAGCGATCTCGAAAAGAAAACTGATTTTGCCGACAAGAAAAAGCTCCAGGAACTCGCCAAGGCTATCGAAAAAGCGAAACTGGATCTGGAAGCCAAGTTTGTCTTTGACGAAGAGCACAGCCTCCACGAGCTCCTTCTGAAGAACGGCGGAGAGCGCCGCATCAATTGGGCCCTGGCGGGCAGTCCCGAATACAAACGCATGCGCTCGCTGCACCAGCAAATCGCGGTGCACGATCGCCCGCCTTTCACCGTCGGCCACAACGGCGACAAAGTCGTCAAAGACGATGCGCTTGGCCTCCTGAACTACGTTCTCGAAGACGCCAAGAAACAGTTCACCATCACGCGTTTCAAGGGCCTCGGTGAAATGAATCCCGAGCAGCTCTGGGAAACCACCATGAACGCCGAGACGCGTACTCTTCTCAAAGTCCGTCTCGAAGACGCTGTTGCAGCCGAGGATATTTTCTCCACGCTCATGGGTGAAAACGTCGAACAGCGCCGCAAATTCATCGAGGAAAATGCCCTCGACGTCGTCAACCTGGATATTTAAGAAAGACGTGTGGAATTGAAGCAGCAAGCCATGATCTACCAATTGACGTGGAAGATTTTGCCGGGCCTGCGAGGCATCAGTTGCTCTGAATTCAGCGCGACGCCGACAACCACGCCGAACAACGAGCAAGGCGTCGCCTTTGAATGCTCAACTGAAGCCGAACGCGACTCGCTACTGCGCGAGTTAGAGACTAGCTTCGCGCCGCAGCGCTTCTCGAACAACGCTTCCGCATTCGAGACCGTGAAGACTTATGTGCTGGAACGAACAGCACGAAAAACGCAATCTTAACTGAGTAACCACAGATACGGAGAGAGACAAGTGGCCGACGAAATAGATAAGTCAATCATCACGCCGGTTGATATCGAATCGGAGATGAAGAAGTCGTACCTCGATTACGCCATGAGCGTAATCATCGGTCGCGCGCTGCCCGACGTGCGCGACGGCTTGAAGCCCGTCCACCGGCGGATTCTTTTCGGCATGTACGAGCTTGGTCTCACTTCCACGAAGGCTTACCGCAAGTGCGCCAAAATCGTGGGCGAAGTCCTTGGCAAATTCCATCCGCACGGTGACTCGCCTGTGTACGACGCGCTCGTCCGCCTCGCGCAGGATTTCAACATGCGCTACCCCCTTGTCGACGGTCAGGGAAACTTCGGCTCCGTCGACGGCGATCCGCCAGCGGCCATGCGTTACACCGAAGCGCGCCTTTCGAAAGTTGCCGAAGAAATGCTCGCGGACATCGAAAAGGAAACCGTCGATTTCGTTCCGAATTTCGACGAAAGCGAACATGAGCCGGTCGTACTCCCGACCAGAATTCCCAACCTGCTGGTCAACGGTTCAACCGGCATCGCCGTCGGTATGGCAACAAATATCCCGCCGCACAACCTGAAAGAAACAATCGAAGCCGCCATCCTGCTGATCGAAGAACCCGAAACGAATCTGAAAAAAGTGATGAAGCTGATCCCCGGTCCCGATTTTCCAACCGGCGGCTACATTTACGGCCGCGAAGGAATCGAGCAGGCTTACAAAACTGGCCGCGGTTCCTTCCAGGTCCGCGCGAAAGTTGCCATCGAGCAGCGCGGCAAGGATCGCCAGGATATCGTCATCACCGAACTCCCTTATCAGGTGAACAAAGCCCGCCTGATCGGACACATTGCCGAGCTGATTCAGAATAAGAAACTGGAAGGCATCGCCGACATTCGCGACGAAAGCGACCGCGACGGCATGCGCATCGTCATCGAAATCAAGCGCGATGAAGAGCCACAAATTATTTTGGCCCATCTCTTCAAGCAGACGCAGATGCAGGAATCCTTCGGCATGATCCTCCTCGCTATCGTCGGCGGGCAACCCCGCGAACTCGGCTTGGTCGAATTGCTTCAGCTTTTCATCGCGCACCGCGTCGACGTGGTGCGCCGCCGCACGCAATATGAACTGCGCAAAGCTGAAGAACGCGAGCACATTCTGCTCGGCTACCAGATCGCGCTCGATTACTTGGACGACGTGATCCGCGTCATTCGTGGTTCTTCAAGCCGCGCCAACGCCCGCGAAAACCTGCATGCTTTTTTCGCCAACAAATCCATTTCCATTTCAGAAGACGGAAAAGCAAAGAGCTTGGCCGGCGTAAAGCTCAGCAATAAAAAATATGGCCTGGCTACCGAAGTTGTGGGTCTGAGCTTCCCGCAAATCGACGCCATCCTCGAACTGCAGTTGCACCGCCTCACGCGCCTTTCCATCGACGACATTCTCAACGAGCTGAAGCAAATCCGCGAGCACATCGCCGAGCTGCGTGAAATTCTCGCCAGCGAGAAAAAACTGAAAGCCGTCATCGTCGCCGAGCTGCGCGAAGTAATGAAGTCCTATGGCGACGAGCGCCGCACCCAGATTGTCGACCGCGTCGAGGAAATAAAACTCGAAGACCTGATCAAAGACGAAGAGATGGCCATCACCGTCAGTCACGCGGGTTACATCAAACGCACATCCGTTGACGTCTATCGCCACCAATCGCGCGGCGGCAAGGGGCGCATCGGTGCGAAAACCCGCGAAGAAGATTTCGTAGAACATCTTTTCGTCGCTTCCGCGCACAGCTATATCTTGCTGTTCACTTCGAAAGGCCGCGTCTACTGGCTGAAAGTTTATGAGATTCCCGAAGCAGCCGCCGCCACACGCGGAAAAGCTATCGGCAATCTCGTCCGCTTCCAGGAAAATGAAAAACTCACTGCCGTCGTTCCCGCGCGCAATCTGGAAGAAGCGGACCGCTACGTGTTCCTCGCCACAAAAAATGGCACCGTAAAGAAAACCGGTCTCGCGGAATTTTCAAATCCGCGCCCGTCGGGAATCATCGCCATCAATCTCGACGCGGATGATGAATTAATCGGCGCGAAACTCACCGATGGCAAGCAGATGATTTTCCTCGCCAGTCACGACGGTCAGGCCATTCTCTTCCGCGAAACGGAAGTTCGCTCCATGGGACGCGCCGCCGGCGGTGTGAACGGCATGGACTTGGCCAAAGGCGATTTCGTCGTCAGCATGGACGCAGCCCAGCCTGACTTCGTCATCATTCAGAAGGAATACAAAACGGACACCCAGAATCTCGACGAGCTCGAAAGCGACCAGATCCGCGAATCGCTCACCTCGTTGATGCTCACCGTTTCCGAAAAAGGCTACGGCAAGCGCACGCCGCTCGCCGAGTACCGCGTCACATCACGCGGCGGCAAAGGCGTCATCAACTTGAAATCCACCGATCGCAACGGCTCCGTCGTCGCTGCACTCCAGGTCCGCGAGGATTCCGACGTGATGATCATCACCGGGCAAGGCAAAGTGATTCGCGTCCACTCGGGCGAAATTCGCGAAGCCGGCCGCTCGACACAGGGCGTCCGCTTGCTGCGCCTCGAAGAAGGCGACCGCATCGCCGCCGCCGCTTCTATCCTCGAAGAGGAAGAAGCCACCGCCCCCGAGCCGGAGAAAAAGTAGCTCAAGTGTTCGTAGCGGCGGGCTTGCTAGCTCGGTGGCGCGACATAGTACCCCGGGCGGGTCCGAACGCTAGCGCCGGGCCGATCAATTTCCACTTTGATCTCATGATACCCCGTAGGCTCGTCGTCCGGCGGTTGGTATCCCAGCGTGTATTGCGCGTGAAGCTCGCCACCGATTTCATCCATCGCTTTTTGAATTGAATTATCTTTCGCGGTGTTCACGTGCAGCCCGCCTGTCGCCTTGCTGGCTATGGCAAGCGAATTTGGGCCGATCGTATTCTTTCCCGTTTTCACCAGCCAAACGGCGAGCGCCAGCAGATCTATGTTCCCCTGGCCTTGCGCGGCTGCTTCGTTGTCCGGCGTTTGCGCTCTCCCGGGGCCCACTGGAACCGGATAAGTTCCCGTCGGACCCATCTGCGGTCCTTGGTACGGATTTCGCTTCGCGCGCAGATCAGCCATCGCGGTGCTCAAACCAATCGTGTAAATCGTCACGTTCGCCAGCTGCGCGTGCCGCAGGACCTCGCCGAGTGTATCCTCGCTGCCCTCATCCTGCGCTTCACCCACCACTACCAGAATTCGCCGGCGCTGTCCGGGTCGTTGTTCCAGCAACGAAATGCCGCGCGACATTGCATCGTAGAGCCGCGATTGATTCACACCGATGCGCAAGTGATTGATCGTACTTTGCACTCCGTCTACATCCGTGGTGAATTTCTCGAGCAGCTCCACGGTGCTGTCAAAACTAATGACGGCAGCTTCGGCTGTCTGTCCCATTACCGTCTCAGTGAAAATGATCCCAGTCTGTCGTACCGCCGGAAGCATAGGTTCGATGTGCGAACTTGTCTCTACCGCCAGCACCACGGACAGCGGATCTCCACCCAGATCGAAGTGCTCGATCTTCTGCTGCACGCCGTTGTCGTAAACCCGGAAATTATCTTTGGAGAGATCCAGGATCATTTCGCCTGAATGGCTCGTCACCGTCACCGGCGTAATTACTTCGTTCACTCGCACACGTATGGCGTTCTTGCGCTGCTCGGCCGTCGGTGAATCCTCGCGCGGAGCCCCCGGCCTTTGTTTTAGAGGACCCGGCGGAGCCTGGCACCACGCCGGACTGCACGCTGCCAGCAGCCCAAGCACCCAGAAAGAGCGTCCCAACCCACCGCAGGAACGTCTCATTAGCGTAGTTTTCAATAGCTGCATCGAAATTCAGTCTATCTGATTCGCGGGAACTCAGCTGCGTTGCTTGGAATGAAATAGCACGTTGCGCGGCAACTGGCTTTTCGTCGCAACGTTCTCCTAGAATGAATGTTCGCGCTTGTACCGGGGAGAGAACATGAGTCGTCGCAGTCGCTATCCGCAAGAGAAACTAGCCTACGAAGACCCAAGATTTATGGAGAGCCTGGTGGCCCGGCCGCTTCGTATTCTGGCCGAATATATGGACCCCCTAAATCGGCTGCGACTTGCGAATGTAAGTGACACGATCGTGATGTTCGGATCCGCGCGGATTCAATCGCGGGATCGCGCGCTCGAACGCTTGAAGGAAGTGCGGCGTAATGCGCGTGGCCGCCGTACGCTGCTATGGCGCCAGAAAGTCAGCGCTGCGCGGTCGCTGGTTTCCATGTCGCGCTACTACGAAGAAGCACGCGAGCTCGCTCACCGTCTTACGACGTGGTCCATGACCCTCGGCGACAAGCCCCGCCGCTTTGTCGTCTGCTCCGGCGGCGGACCAGGAATCATGGAAGCCGCCAATCGCGGCGCCGCCGAAGCCGGTGGCCCTTCGATCGGCCTCAGCATCCAGCTTCCGCACGAACAGGCCTCGAACCCGTACATCACGCCCAATCTGAATTTCCTCTTTCACTATTTTTTTATGCGCAAGCTCTGGTTCGCGCAGATGGCCAAGGCGTTGATTATTTTTCCGGGCGGGTTTGGCACCATGGACGAACTCTGGGAAATGCTCACGCTGATGCAAACCAACAAGCTCTCCCAACATCACCTGATTCTGATCTACGGAAGGCAATACTGGGACAAGGTGGTCAACTGGCATCACATGGTCCGCACCGGCGTCATTAACGAACATGAATTCAAGATGCTTCAATTTGCCGACAATGTGGACGAAGCCTTCAATCACATCCGCAAGGATCTGGAAGCGCATCACCTCGAAGTGGAATCCGAGTCGTACATCAAACCGACGCGAAAAATGTGAGTATTCTTCGCCGATCGCCCTGAATACTCTGGACCAAAGTCCATCTAAAATAGAAAACGGGGAAGAAGCCATGAGCTTCTTCCCCGTTTTTATTTCCGGCACGAGCACCGCCGGTCTTGAAAAATTAGTTGTTCGAGAACGGCTCGACCGCGAAGACCGCCTGAAAGCGCCGCTTCTCGTCTTGATCGTGCAGCATGACCACAGGCACCACGCGCAGTGAGTGTTTGCACTTCCGGCACGTAGTCGCCTCGCCCTGCAGATCCTGGACGAAGCCATCCGTAAAGTGATAAGCAGCCCGCGGCCGCCTTGCTGCTTTCGTGCCCTTCTCACCGCATTGCGGGCAGGTAAATTCCACGCGATCTTCTAGCGGGTCACGATTCAAAGCCGCCCAACCGGTGTATCGCACGCCGACGGTTTCCATCGATTCTTTTTCCATAAATGCCTCCCCCAAGCCGATCTTACAAAAGTGACCGTTGGTCGAATATTACAATTGCTTAGACGCATGCGGAGCCAAAAGTGATGCAAATTCTCCACGATTTTTACAAGTTACTGAAATCTCAATCCTTATAGTCGCCGGAACGACAACCAAATCCGCGAGGCTCGTGTTAACGAACCCGGAAACCAGTGGCCGCCCCCGGTGTCTATCTCTGGTAGAAATCGCGCGAATTCCGAACAGCTCTCGATTCAAGGGCCGGAGAAATCTCACGGAAGTTGAGTCGGGCTAGTCTCGCTCTGGCAGAGCTTTCGTCGCAAGATCAGTTCCTCATATCCGAACTTTTCCTGGAGGTATGCCATGATGAAGCGTGTGGGATTTTCGCAATGCTTGGTTGACGGCGACGAGCAATCCCTCGATCGGGCGCAGCAGCTCCGGCGAAAGGCGCTACTCGTTTCAATCATCCTTGAGGCAGCGCTCGTGGCAGCTCTGCTCTTGTGGCCGCTCATCACTCCCGGCGAACTATCGCGCCAATTCTTCATCACCCCGGCGCCGCCTTACCACGGTGGTTCAGCCGCAGCACCAAGGCCGTCCCGCGGAAATCCAACTAATCATCGGGATGGCTCCCCGAAGCTTCCCGAAATAATGGTGCAGCCTCCAAGCATTCCCACTCACGTCTCGCAATCACCTTCGGACGGAGCGCCGGGAATAAGCTCCGGCTTTGGTCCCGGCTCAACAAATGTGCCGGGAGGTGGTGCTGGCCTCGGAGACTTCCTGCCTGGCGGAAGCGATTCGGGTCTCCCGATTCCTGTTCGGCCTGCAGCCGCGCCGGAAAAACCTCGCCCTGTGAGCGAAGGCGTGATGGACGCGGCGCTGATTCACAAAGTCCAGCCGCAATATCCCTCTGCTGCTCGACTGATGCATCTTCAAGGAACCGTGCGTTTGCGCGCCACCATTGGAAAAGACGGCAGCGTGAGCGAGCTCGAAGTCCTCAGCGGAAATCCTATTCTCGCGCAGGCGGCTGTCGCAGCGGTCCGGGATTGGCGATACCGCCCAACGCGATTGAACAACGAAGAGGTGGAGGTCGAGACCTACATTACCGTGAATTTCGTTCTGGACCAGAACTGAGCGGAACTCCAAGAGCGCCTCGATTTCTCAAGGCGCCCTCAGATTCAAACCAACAAGCCACTAGAACTTTACAACTATGCCCGTCGAGATCCGTGCATCGTTTTGGCTCGTTCCGAAAACGCTCGAGTGGATCCAATCTCCCTGGAAAACGCGCCAGTGAAACGGCCCGACGATCTTCGCATCAATGCCCCCACCGATCGCAACGGCGAACGACGTATCCGACGATGAAAAGGTCACGACCGTCGGAGGGTCCAGTATCTCCGTGAACGTGCTGCTAACGTGCGCGCCGCCGATCAGGATATGGCCAAACGGGGAAACACGCGCCGGCCACGACACTTGCGGCCCAAAGAGAAAATAGGTCGTGTGAGTGCTCTTGCCGTAATCGCCTGAAAAATCCGCTACAGCACCCAGCCAAGGTGCAAATTTGTATTGCCCCGAAAGTTCCCAACCGTTCTGATTGAAAGACGGAGAATTATCAAAACGCAAATATGAATAGCCGCCGAATACTTCCACCTTATCGGAGTCCTGCGCATGCGCCGTCAAAGAAAAGACAAAAATCAAAGTGCTTAGCAATGCGAGCTTCCTGATCATAAAAGTCCTCCTCGGAGTTATTAAGTTTCCTGCTGCGACGCCCCGATCTGCCCCCTGCAACCCTAATTTCCTGCCCCATCTATAAGTCCCGAGCGCAATCGCTGCGCAAGTAAGATGCCCGCGATTCGAATGGGGTTACCCCAATTTAAACGGATGACGTCTCACGAGGTACTCACGCTGTCACTGGCGGCTGTTAAAGAAGCGGCTCTCCCGAATTCTTCGCGATGATGTCTCTGGCGGCGTCGCGCAAGCGGACAATCTCCTGCCAATCGTTCCCCGCCGCACGGTTCGGCGTTACCAGCGGGCCGAACGTAAGTGTCACACGCCCCGGCCGAGGCAATTTCGTCTTGTCTCGCAGAATCTCCCGCGCGCCGCGCACAGACACCGGGCAAACCGGGCGTTGTGTATCTACCGCGGACTTAAACGCGCCCAGTTGAAACGGACGAATCCCCGTGGTCGCCGTAAATGTTCCTTCCGGATAAATCACAACAGACTCTCCGTGTTCCAGCGCTTTATTCACCTCTTCCGCCTGGCGGATACGAGCTTGCGGATCGCTGCGATCGAATGAAAACTGTCCGCTTCGCCGCGCAATCGTGCGAAACAACGGCATATCGTGAATCTCGCCTTTCACCACGAACCGCACGTCCGCCGGCAGAAACGCAAGGTTCACCACGATATCTAGAAAGCTCGAGTGATTCGGAGCAAATATCCACGGCCCCGACGTTTTTCGTTCAGCCAGAATCTCGCCTCCCTCCACGCGCACTGGCACGCCTGCCACCATGAGCATCAAGCGAGTGCCCTTATGTGTGAACCAAGCCGCCCGCTTTTCATTCCATGTAAGAGCGACGATAGCCCACATCGGAATCAAAACAATCGCGAAGGCCGTCATTGCATAAACGCCATACAGAAACTCGTACGTGTTTTTCGCCGCTTGCTTTATCCAATACCAAGCGTTCGGGCCCGACCCTCGTACTGCCAGCCCGGCCACCTGCATCCATGTCGGTTGCTGACGCTTGCCCAGCTTTCCTTCCAGGAAAAGCCGGCGAGTCTCGCTGCGCCGTAGCTTACCGCTCGACGTTTTTGGGATCGATTGAGGAGGCAAGAGCGTGACCAAATCAGGTGGCATCCCCAGCGCTTCGTTCACCGCAAGCGCAATTTCGTCTTCGATGCGTTTCGCGCTAGCCATATCGCGCACTTCCGCTGTCACCACCAGTCGCTCGCTGCCGGTACGCTCGTCTGGAGCGCCAAACGCAACCACGCAACCCGTCCGTACTCCCTGCACGCGCCCGGCGATCTCCTCCACCTCATGCGGGTACAGATTGCGTCCCGCCTTGATGATGATGTCCTTCGCCCGTCCCGTTATATAAATTTCGCCGTCAGCCCAGTACGCCAAATCGCCGGAGTTCAGCCAGTCGCCATCGCGCATCAATTCCTGCGTCGCTGCGGAATTTCGATAATAACCGCTCGTCGCCGAAGCTCCGCGAAACCACAAACTCCCCTCTGCCCGCTCACCGAGATTGATGCCTTCGCCGTTCACGATGCGAACTTCCACTCCCGGCACCGGCTTGCCTGCGTTCACAAATTCGAGCGGCGCGGCATCATCGGCCCTGGCAGGTTTTGCGTTGCCTCCGGATTCAAACGACGCTCGTTCGATCCGATCTACTTTGTAACCCGCGCCCAGCTTCGGCACCGAAATCGCGAGAGTCGCTTCCGCGAGTCCATACACAGGAGTAATCGCTTCACGGTGAAAGCCGTACGGCGCGAAACGAGTGGCGAATCGTTCAAGCGTTTCCGCGCGCACCGGCTCCGCTCCGTTCGTCGCCGCCCTCCATGAACTCAGATCCAGCCCCTGCAAATCCTTGTCCGGAATCTTCCGCACGCAAAGCTCGTACGCAAAGTTCGGCGCTGGGCTGATCGTTCCGCGATGTTTGTGAATTGCCCGGAGCCACCGCACCGGCCGGCTCAAAAACGCAAGCGGCGACATCACCACTAGCGGAATTCCCGTGAAAATCGGAACGAACCACGCCCCAATCAATCCCATGTCGTGGTAAAGCGGCAGCCAACTCACCGCCACGTCATCAGGTTTTATTTCGATGCCCGACACAATCGATTTGATATTCGCCAGCAAATTCGTATGCGTCAGAACCACGCCTTTCGGATCACCTGTCGAGCCGGATGTGTACTGCAAAAACGCGATGTCTTCGCCGCACGCGTGATGCGCAAGATTTTCCACCGGACGCCACTGCGTCGAAACAGCCTCTTGTGCCGTCGACTCTTTCGCCGCCGTGCCGCTTGCCAGGCTTTGCGCGTTCAACACTTCTCGCAGCGTTGGAACGGCTGGCTTGAGCAGCCGAGCTAGCCCTTCCGCTTGCTTCCATGTAATCAGAAAACGTGCTTCCGCGTTGCGTAGTATGTTCGATTGCCGCTTGGCATATTCCGCGATACGGTCCGCGCGGAACGGCGGATAAATTGGCACCGGAATTCCGCCCGCAAGCAATATTCCCGCAAACGTCCAGAAAAATTCCGCGCAGGTAGGCAGCATGATCGAAACGGTTTGGCCCGGCTCGAGCCCACGGCGTTGCAATTCGGCAGCGACCGTCGAAGCGCGCTCGTAAAGCTCGCCGAAGGTAATCGTCCGTACTTGGTCGTTTTCCTCGTACAGATGAATGTGAGCGCGCGCGGGCTCGCCGCGTCCGCGCAGGCGCAAAATTTCAGTCAAAGTTTCCGCGTTGCGTATTTGCTGCTCGAGGTCCGCGCGAACCGCAGGCGAATATGCCGGCGCAAAAGCGGTCGCCGTTGCTCCGCTTGCCGCGTTCCCGCCGCGCAATCCCGTACCGCCCGCGTTCCCGGCTGCCGGTTCCCGAAGGATGGCGTCAATCAGATCTTGCACCGTGTCGGCTTCAGCCACCACGCGATCAGGCAAACGCACACCGCAAGCGTCTCCTAGGCGCAGCATTAGTTCCACCCGTTCCAGGCTGCCGAGCCCAAGCTCGCGTTCCAAGTGCGCTGCGGCACCTCGTGCCGTTAGCTCTCCTAGTCCGCGCGCTCCGCCCAATTCGAGCATGAGTTGGCGCACAGTATCGAGTGTCTGTGTGCCGACGGCCGCCCTGCGATCCATTTTTGTTCCTGTAGCGCCCATAGATCGTTGCTGAAAAAGATCGGCTGCTGAAACACCAAGGTTTACTTTAGCGAAGAACAAATGATATCGGCGCGGTCAATCCCCGTTCAAATCCCGCGCGGCATCTCTCTACTCGGCCGAGCGTACCACCGCACGTTGACCGGGGCAATCCCCGCTAGGTGAAGCGAACAACCCGCGAAGCCTGTTCAGAGTACGAAGGTACCGGGACCAATTGAACCCTTCGGCCTATCGACCTGCGCAACCTCCGCAGGCAAAATCATTACGAGTTCGGGACCCGCATAGGCTCCGAATCTCTGCACCTCCATCACCCCATGCCCACGAGCGGTCGGCACCCCCACCGGCCGCTCCCCTTTTTCACTGACTCCAAGTCATTCACTCAGCACATCTTTAAATGCTAAGAATCGACGAATGCTTCTTGACTTCCTACTCACACAGTTCTATAGAGTGCCCTCATAAAGGGGTTGTGTAGGCTAGAGGCAAGCGCGGGGGTTGCGTTTGGAGAGGACACTCTGACCCTCCGTTTATTTGATTTCGTTCTAACAAGTCCACGGCCTGCATTCCCTTAGCGCGAATTTTCGCTCTCCTGGGGGGTGGGGTGTGAGATCACTTCGAGCTTTCCTTCTTACAACGATTTGCATCTGCGGTTGGGCAGTTTTCGGCAGTCCCGCACAGGGTCAGACAAATGCTTCACTCCGCGGCACCGTCACCGACCAGTCCGGCGGTGTGATCGTCGGCGCGAAAGTCACGCTGACGAATACCGGCACAGGCATTTCGCGGACCGACACGACGCAATCCGAAGGTGGCTATCTGTTCGAACTCGTCCAGGTCGGTAGCTACAGAGTCACTTTCGAGAAATCCGGCTTTGCCACCTTTGTAAGAGAAGGCATCGTCCTCGAACTTAATCAGAATGGCCGTGTGGATGTCGCGCTGAAGGTCGGGAAGGCCACGGAAACCATTGAAGTGACCGGGAACGTCGCCCAAGTGGACACCACGAGTGCGGTGCTGGGCAAAGTGGAAAACCGGCGGATGATCGAGGACTTGCCCCTCGCCGACCGCGACACGTTGCAACTGGGCCTGCTTCAGGCCGGCGTCTTCAATCCTGATCCGGATGACGGTTCTGGTAACCCATTTTCCGTCAGCGGGCAGCGCTCGGAATCTCTTACCTTTACTCTCGATGGCGCCAACAATACCGATTTCCTGGGAAACAACATCGTCGTCAATCCCAATCCCGACGCTATTCAGGAGTTTAAGATCCTCACCAACAATTACGACGCGCAGTACGGCCGTACCTCCGGCGGAATCGTCAACCAGATCACTAAGTCCGGGACCAACGATTTTCACGGAGTTCTTTTCGAATTTAATCGCAACAACATCTTCAATGCCCGTGATTTTTTCCTGCCAAGCTCGGTGGATAAGCAGACATTCAAGCGCAACGTATTCGGTGCCACGATTGGTGGCCCAATCAAGAAAGATAAGACCTTCTTCTTCCTCGATTACCAGGGCTGGCGCAGCCGGGAAGGTCAAACTTCTCCTATCCTCACCGTGTTGGACCAGAACGAAAGAGGTGGGAATTTCGGTGAGCTGTGCTCTGCCTATGATGCTGGAGGCAACTGCACGGCTGGAGCTCTCGCCGCAGGGGGCACGCAACTCATAAATCCGGTTACCGGCGCGAACATTCCCAATAACAATTTGGCAACCGCGGGCCTGGTTGATCCCGTCATCCAGAACTACATCACGAAATTTTTGCCGATGCCGAATCTTCCGAATAATGGATTCGTTTCATCGCCTACCGCAGCTATAGATCAGGACCAGGGCATCATGCACCTCGATCATCACCTCACGCCGCAGGACACCCTATCCTTCGTTTATGTCATTAACGACCTGCGCGACAACTTTCCTTTCCTCATTAACAAAGGCGCTTCCACCGGCGGAGACGTTCCTATCGGCTCCGGCTTCACCGATGCGGATCGCGCTCAGATCGGAAGTTTTACCTGGACTCACATTTTCAGTCCCACCAAAATTAACGAATTCCGCTTCGCAGCAAGCCGATTCGCTACCTTGCAGGCAGTTCCCACGGACAATACGAGTCCTGCAGACCTTGGATTCACTAACGTAAATCCCGATGACGCGAAAGGCACTGCGCCTCCGATTATTTTCACGAATTCATTCAACCTCGGCCCCTCTCCTCAGGGTCCCACCAGGCTCAAACGCGCCACTTTCGAGTGGGCCGACAACTACACCTGGAATCGCGGCAACCACATAATCCAGCTCGGCGGCGACTTCACTCGTATTCGCCAGAATTATAATTTTGATTTCTTCAACAACGGAAGCTTCGACTTCACTTTCGGGGATTTCACCGGAAACGAAACTGCCGATTTCGTGGGCGGATTCTGGGACAACTATTTCCAGTTCTCGAACGCCGTGTACGGCATCCGCACCGGATCCTATGCCGGCTACGTTCAAGACACGTGGAAGATCCGTCCTCGCTTCACGCTCATCTATGGAGTTCGCTATGAGTACAACGTTCCTCAGAGCGACGTTCACAACAATATCCTCGGCTTCTTCCCCGGTAAGCAGTCCACCAGGTTTCCGGACGCTCCGCCGGACATTTTGTATCCCGGTGATCCGGGTACGCCCAACAACGCCCTCGTATATCCCGATCGTAACAACTTCGCCCCACGTTTCGGATTCGCTTGGGATATCTTCGGCAGTTCGAAGCTGGTAATGCGCGGCGGATTTGGCATCTTCTACGACATCGAAGATGGCGCGCTCAACCTGCAGTTCGGTGGACAGCCGCCTTTTGGCGCTACTTCGAACATCTTCCCGGGAGGTTTCTCAGCCCCCGCTCCAGTCGCGGATCCGTTTGGCGCGTCCGGATTCGAGAATCCGTTTCCCTTTGCGTCTCGCGGCCTTGTGGGAACCTTCCTCTCGCCGAAAATTCCTTTCGCTTTCACTACGTTCCCCCATTTCCGCACTCCCTACTCGGAAAATTTCAATTACGGCTTCCAATGGCAAGCCACCAGCGACACCATGATCGAAGCCGTCTTCGTCGGTAGCCTGGGCCGGAAACTCATAAGCAGCGTTGAGACAAACTTCCCGGTTCCGAGTGTGGAAATGCAGCAGTTGGCCAATTTCGGCTCGGTGAACATCGATTGCGCCCGTCCTCTCGCCGCTTGCGTGAACGGAGGCGGCACGCCCGTGACAGGGCCCAATGCCGGTCCCGACGCTCTCCCGACCGGTGCCACTGAATTACTGACTAACGAGAGCAACGGTCTTTCGGATAGCTATGAGTTTCAACTGACCGCGGACAGAAGGCTGAGCAAACGAATCTCATTCCGTGCCGCTTACACCGTCTCCAAAACTATCGACCTCACCTCCGGATTCCGCTCGCGTTCGGGTCAATATACTGATCCCCTGGATCCCCGACTCGACCGTGGTCTGGCTGACTTCGACACTCCGCAGCGCTTCGTCCTTAGCTGGATTTGGGAGGTTCCTTTTGATGCCGCCGTCCATAGCGACGGATGGTTAAAGAAGGTTGCCCGAGGCTGGCAACTGAACGGAATCGCATCATTCCAAAAGGGCCAACCCACCACGCTCTTTTCGAATTCCAACTCCAGCCAGCAGAACAATTTCCTGGATCGGCCGGACCTGATCGGCCCAATCCAAATCTTTAAGAACCCGCGCAATCAGCATACCTTCGGGCCCGACGATGCCGACTGCGTCGGATCCAGCGGTCCGGTGAGCGGCCTGTTCTGGTTCAACCCCGATTCATTTGACTGTGCCAATGTTCCGATCTTCACTTTCGGAAACATGGGCCGCAACGTGATTCGCGGCCCCGGCATCAACAACTGGGATCTGTCCATCACCAAGAAAACTTCAATTACAGAGAGCAAGTCGTTGGAGTTTCGCGCCGAGTTCTTCAACGCATTCAACCACGCTCAATTCCTGAACCCGGATAACCAGGGATTTAGCAGTACCTTCGGCCAGATCACTGCCGATCGCGGTCCGCGCATTCTGCAGTTCGGACTGAAGCTGTACTACTAAGAATCCCGGTTCTCGCTAGAAATGAAAAGGCCGCGACGACTCAAGTCGTCCGCGGCCCTTTTCTTCGATCTCACTCCGTCAGAGAAAACTTCGACGATGCAGCAGGCTCCGCTCGTCGGGAAATTTCTTGGGGGAAGGAATCTCTTGAGGAACGATTAGCGCCCCCGGCCCATCGGCCGGTAAGTCGCCAGCGGACGCGTCCGCATTCGAAACCGCGGCGGCAATGGCGGCGAAACTCTATGCAGCGGGGCCCCGCAGTTGCTGCAACATTCCTGCGGTGTGTCTTCCACTCGCAACCAGCGTCCGCGCGTGGAGCACTCCGGATTCAAACATTGCGCCGTCCACCCTGGAAGCTGTTGCATTTTCCCCCTTAGCGCGCGGCGTTCAGCTGCAAGTAAAACGAGCAACCACCGCCGCGTTGCCTCGAAAAATTAATGCTACCGTAATATTGGCGAGATTGTGCGCTGAGGGTCCTAGTGTGTCAAGAAAAATGTACGCAATTAGTTGTGGCCCGCTTCCAATGAAAATTTCTAATGCCGATGATCGTATTCACAGAAGTTTGGAAAATATAACGAATCACTTTAACTGACGAATCGCGGAAGACCTTTTTTGCGCTAGCTTTCGCCGCCAAGCAGTTTAGTCGCGGTTCGTAGCCGGAGCAGCGGGCGGAGGCGGCGCGGACGCTGCCAGCCTCGCTTGTATCTCTTCGATTTTTTTCCCCGCGTCGGCTATCTCCTGCTGCTTCACCGCGATTTGATCCTCTTCATCCTTCAGCGCCGCGCCGCCTGCAGCATCGTTTTCATGTTGCGGATTGCTCAGGTACGTCTGCTGGTCCAGGGCGTATTTTCGCTGCGCAATATCCAGGTCCGTCTGAAGGCTTTGTAGATGCTCTTTAGCCGCCGCGAGTTCGGCCGCAATGGCTCCGGTTTTCTCCGGAGCAGGCCCCTTGTCTGCCGCGCCCGCGGGCGCTTGCCCGTTCGCCGCGACAGCTGGTGCAGTCCCGTTCGCCGTCCCCGCCGTTGAATTGCCACTGTTGCCCGCGTCGCCCGCGGACGCGTCAGCCCCGGCTGCCGCCGTTTCTCCCACTACGCTTACTCCATTCGTCTTCGGAATATCGTCGTTGTTCCATACATGAGCAGGCTTAGCCGCATCCTTCTTCTGCTCGCGCGCCCGCCGAGCCGCTTCTGCGACAGGATCCGCCTGCGCTTGCTGCGTCGATTGTTGCTGCCCCGCCACCACGCCCAGCGGCATAACCAGCAGTATCCCCAGTCCCCAGTACGCAATTTTCATGGTCCATCCTCGGCTACAACAACGACACACCTTGCCACACGTCTATCCTAGCCGCTCCGCGCCCCGCCTTGGCGATCTGCATCCTCCTCCGCACCCAAAGAGGCACCCTGTCCTTCCAGTCAGTAGCGCTAAAATTCGCTATTCGCAACGGCTCTCGCGCCTGCTGCCTTCAAGTTTGTAGCTGTCGCTTCCGCCCGAGCACCGCGACCGTTGCGATCGCCAGCGTGAGCGCAAAATAGAAGAACGGCACACGCGTCGCTGCCGTCCCCGGCGCCGAACCCATGAAATCCAGTCGCAACGTAGCGTGCATCGGCCCTACATACCACAGCAGCGTATAGACTATTTCGAATAGCTTGCTTGACCCGCTCCACACTCCCATCGCCAGAGCCAACGTAGGAATAAACAGCGCGCCAATCAGCCACGCGATCAACTCGCGCCAATCTCCTTGGAATAAAGCGCGTCCCCCAAATCCGCTGCCGGTAAGCACCGCAAGTACCACGCCTGCGAACCACACTGCCGGAAGCTGTCGCGCAATCGGATGTGGCGCGGAAAAAAGCAACTGGCTGGTTTGATCGCGAACTTCTCGCACTCCCATGCTCGACCACATCAATACCGGCCACAGCCACGCGCATGCCAGTAGTATCCCGCGCGCCGACGCGTCAGGCGTCGCCGCACAAGCGATAATCAGCCCGGCTGCTACCGCATACCACCACCATTTCCTCCCTTTCAACATCAATCGCAGTTCCGCTACAAGTATCGCTCCAAATCTGAAATCACCAGCCCTCGTTGCAAGCGGCGTCAGATGAGTTACGTGAGTCGGCATTTGCATCGCCGCTACGCTCTCGAGCGCATCGCCGGCTTCCGGCGCAGCCACACCTCGCCAGCGTTCTTTAGAGGGATCGAATCGATCGAATAACATCGCTGCCAACAAAGCGATTGCTACTGCCGCAGCCACCCATAAAAGTCTCGCGAACACCAAACTCGAAGTCCAATGCACTCCGTCCCACCGAAATGTAGACGCGGCCTTCACAGCGGTGTTGGACTCAATCGAAAGCGAAAAACCATTGTGATCCGCCGGCCCCTTGGCCGCCGCCCTCAGGCTGCTCCAAATAACCGACAATCCGGACCAGTCAAAAAATTGCGTCCCGCCGTTCTTAGCTCCGACAACCGGAAGCGTCAGCGCCGCCGTCCACGCAAAAAAATACACAATATTTCCGAATCCGCCGCGCAGCCACGGAATCGTCTCGAATAAAACGGCGATCGCTGCCACCACCGCCATCGCCGGCAACGCGATCAACAAAAACGGAGCCAACAGCTTCCAAAGTTCTACGTGTGAATCTTCCGCATGCCAGAATTGCATGACGATTCCGGAAATCGGCAGAATCACCACCATCGCCGTGAGCACCACAAAGTTGCTGATCGCCTTGCCCATCACGTACATCGTCTTCGACATCGGCGTCGAAGCCAGAATCTCGCCCACGCGCGTCGAACGGTCCCGCTCGATCGTGTTCTTCACCACATAAAATCCCGCCAGCGTTAGAAACGTGGTGGAAACCAGTGCCATCAGCCCGCCAATCCATGCCGAATTGAAAACGCCGCGCGAGTCGTTCACCCGCATCACCAGCCGCCCCGTCGCCGCCGCGTATCCCAGGTAGAGAGAAATCCCCATGGTGAAAAGAAAACTGTAGCGCCGCACCCGTTCCAGGAAATCCGCGCGGGCCAGTTGGTAAAGAATCCTGCCGTGGCTTGCGCCGGAGCCGTTCATGCCGCCACTCCCGCTCGCTGGCTCGAAATGCAATGCAAGTACGCGTCCTCCAGCGTAGGCGCCGCGAGCTCGGCTTCCGCTCCAGGCCGTTCCGCGGACACGACTCGCACGTGCACCCCATCCGTCCGCCGCGCGCTCGAAGAAATCAGAAACCTTTGTTTTGCCGCCGGCACTTCCGCGCTCGCGATCACCCATTCCCACACTTTCCCTTCCACCGCGCGCAACAAGTCTTCCGGCGCAGCGTGTGCCAACAGCCGGCCGCCTCCCATGATGGCGATGTCCGTCGCAATCGCTTCAATGTCTGAAACGATGTGCGTGGAAAAAACCACGATTCGCTCGCCCGACAGCTCCGACAGTAAATTCCGAAATCGAGCGCGCTCCTCCGGATCCAGTCCCGCTGTCGGCTCGTCGACGATCAAAAGCTCCGGATCGTTCAACAGCGCTTGCGCGATTCCCACCCGCTGTTTCATTCCGCCCGAAAATCCGCCCAGCGAACGGTCGCGCGCTTCCGCCAGATTCACCACCGCCAAAAGTTCGTCAATCCGTTTACGCGCCGACGCCGCATCCAGCCCCTTCACCGCCGCCATGTATTCCAGAAATTCCAGCGCCGTCAGATGCGGATACACGCCGAAATCCTGCGGCAAATATCCCAGCACGGATCGCAATGTGTCGGGAGCCTGCGCGATGTCCGCGTCGTTCCACAGCACGCGTCCCGCCGACGCGCGCGTCACCGTCGCAATGATCCGCATCAGCGTCGACTTCCCCGCGCCATTCGGCCCCAGCAACCCCACCACCCCCGGCCTCAGCTCCAGCCGCAAATCCCGCAACCCCCACACCTTCCCCGCATACTGCTTGCTCACCCCATCAATCACCAGCTTCATAAACCGCCCTCTCCTTCGCCACCGCCGTCTGCTTCACCGCAGCCGATTCGTTCGCAAACGCGAACCTGCCGCATCAATGCCTTGCGCGAGCCCAACGCCGCATCAATACCTCGCCCTGGACTCATGCCGCCTTTGCTCGCGCCTAATACGCGTTTGAGAATCTACAGCAGTAACGCAGTATCCACGGAATTAGTTTCAATCGCATGCAGCGTCTCGACCCTTAACTTGTCGTTCCGCTCAACTGCATGTAGGTAGAGGATCGGCGCGCGCAAGGAATCTGCTTCAGCTGTTGCTCTTTCTTAAAGTTGTCATCCCGAGCGAGGCTTGTCTTTCGGCCGACGAGGGACCTGCTTCTGGTTCGCGGATTTGCACCGCGCACCGTGTTTGTGATGTGGTGTCGGCGCTTTGAGAATTTAGTAGTGTCGGAACGCCATGCGGTTTTTTACGACCTGGAACGTTTTAAAAGCTAACCGAGCCTTAATGGTCCGGATATGGTCGCTGTATCCAGTTAGCCTTTCATCGATGTCCGCCCGCAACGTATCGCATAACGGCCCGACGATAACCTCACGCAGTTGGACCAAGCCGTCGAAGGGGTAGAAGTAGTGATCGCCTTCACGTTGGTCCAAGCGAAACCAGTTGCGCCACTCCTCTTCATACTGCCAATCCTGGAATTTCGTAAACAGAAGTCGGTCCATGTCTTCGATGGTCGGCGGAATCTTAAGTCTCGGACGCCGAGACGCATAGCTGATAGGCTTTAGGCCGCGGTCGTCCACGTCAAACCCGAGACAGATACCGCGGTGCTTATCAGCGTAATGGCTCCACAACAAGGGGTTGCTCCACCGCTTGCTAAAACAGATCATTCCGAAGCGCTTGGCCATATCTACCTTGAAGTCGCGGAGAGGTTTTCGGAGTCGCTGATCCCTCTGAGACCCACACCAGAGCTCGAAGGGATCATTCAGTTGGTCTAGTTCGGATATTTTGATTCGCCGCTTTGCGATATTATCCAATGCCCATTTCGTCGGCAGGAAATGATACACACGCATAGCTGGCTCAGCAAAACTCTAACTGTCTCGGTGCCAAGAGAAATAGCTCTGCAGTTTTTCTGTACATCCTTCGAATCTCACGCATGTCTTCTTCTCCGAATCTCCCTGTTTCAATTTCAAACAACTGACGACTACCGATCAGGCAAGCCTGCCAGCAAAGCGGGAAAAACAGTAGCGTATCCTGGTCTTGCATGGCGGCCGCAAGATCTGAATGTCTCCCTCTAGAGATAAAAGGTATCTCGGAAATGATGAACGGCGTAGCGGGTGAATCGCAATATCGGAGAGCCCAGTTGAAATCATTCAGCCACGCAGCTCCCTTCTGTATTTCATTACGCATTTCAGCAATAGTCCAATTCCGGACGAAAGCATCGGGGAGCGGCTCCGGCGTCATCGAGCGAAGCTTTACACTCTTACGGTCAGGACTGACTCCTTCGACGATCCAAGCGCGAAGGTTTTTCCCTTCTACACGCTTATGGTCAAAAAACAGAAGGGACCTAGCCCTCATCATCTGGGCGTAACGCAATAAAAAGTCACGATGATCTCTCCAGTTTTTGAAATTGTTCAAAATCAAATCCTGTCGGACTCTGGGAAAGGTATTCTCAAACTGCGCGAAATCACTGTCAGCATTTCCCAGGTGAATCTCATGCGTGGCGTAGTCGTAGAACCCGTAGCGGTACCCTACTTCTCCGGGACTTCTTTCGGACCAAATGTTGCTTTGAACGTCGAAGTGCCACAGAGGCTGTGGATGGTCGATTCGTTCAGGATCAATGAAGCCACGAAGATAGCCTCGAGGGAGATAGTGATCCTTCCTATTCCTCTTGAAGTTTGATTCACTCACAGCGGTCTTTTCCATCAGCGCAGTCTAGCGAACAAAAAGCGAATATACAAGTTCAATGAATCGCCGTTCAGCTATTCCGAGAATAGAACCGCTTCGCAAAGTTATGCTCACACAGACACATCCTTGAATTTCGTCGAATCACGTGCTAGCGTTTCTCGTGTTTAAAATTGAATATCGTCGAGCGCTTCAACAAAACGCGATCCCAGCACTTTGCCCGCCCCAACTCTCGAACTTTCCACCTGTAGATTCCCTGAATCCCGACGGGACTCGCCCGGCGGACACTCGCGAATGGAGCCGCCGCGCTAGAACCAAGCCGTCAATTTTGTGCTCCGCGGCTGCATTTCTACCCGGCTTCCCCAGAGCGTTTTTCGCGAAGGGTTCGGTCTGCCCAAGCGCATTTCTACCCGGTTCTGCCAAATATGTAGAAAACGACGTAACTCTCTCAAAACAAACGACCGCGAAATTTCTACCCGGGGCCACAACCGCACCGCGAGGGTTACGTCAGGGCACGGCTTTTTACCCTGAGCGGCGAAGGGCAGCCGTGCCGTCACTGACTCGCCCTGACGACAAAAGTTCCATCCAATCCAATTACTCCTTTCGCGCAGCTTCACCTGCGCGAGCCTTCGCTCGTGTACTTGATCCTGGGGTGACGAACGTGAATTTCGGGCCATTTCAAACCGGCTTCCTCGGAGCATTTTTCGCGACGAATTCGGTCCGCCCGCGCCCATTTCTAACCGGTTCTGCACCACAAACAGAATCGTCTGTAACCCACTCAAAACAAACGATCCGCCCATTTCTAACCGGGGCCAGAACACACATTAAGGAATTTCGCTTTCGAAGCTCCCTTGGCCACTCTCTCGCTGAAAAAAGGACAACAAACTTGGCGACTTACAAATTGAAGGCGGCTTTGGTGCTTGTCGCGATCTTGAGCGTTTCGCTGGCCTTGAGCCCCACTCTTGCCGCGCGTCCGATCCAGCCGTCCCCACTCTTTGCCCCGCAATCCGGCGCGCCATCGTCCACCGCGCAGGCACCCTCTTCTCCGGCCGCCGCACCGCAGCCATCCGAAAAAAGGGTTACTGCGTACACTCTTCCTCCCGAAACTTACAAAAAAGCGCGCGACCTGAGCCGCATTCATTTCCGCTTCGCCATCATCAGCTTCTTTTACGGCATCTTCGTTTTGTGGCTCATCCTGCAACTCAGGCTCGCGCCAAAATATCGCGACTGGGCAGAGAAATTCTCGTCCAAGCATTGGCCCCAAGCTCTCGTGTTCGTCCCGCTGTTTCTTATAACCGCAGCCATCTTCGGCTTGCCCGCTGACATTTATGAAAACTGGGTCGAGCGAAAGTTTGGAATCTCCATTCAGAGCTGGGGTTCGTGGGCATGGGATTGGACCAAGGGCCAGCTCATTGGCATATGTCTTGGCATTCTTCTCATCTCCGTTCTTTACCGCGTGATTCGACGCAGCCCGCGCCGTTGGTGGTTTTATTTCTGGCTTATGTCTTTGCCCATTGCCGTTCTTCTTGTTTTCCTCCAGCCCTTAGTTGTGGATCCCATGTTCCACAAATTCGAGCCGCTAGCGCAAAAAGACCCCGGCCTCACCGTCAGCCTGGAACAAATGGTTCAACGTGCCGGGCAAACTATTCCGCCCGAGCGCATGTTCTGGATGGGCGCCGGCGAAAAGACCACGGGACTGAACGCCTACGTCACGGGCCTCGGCGCATCCAAGCGCATCGTGGTTTGGGATACCACCATCTCCAAGATGACTACGCCGCAGATCGTCTTCGTCGCCGGACACGAAATGGGCCACTATGTCCTCAACCACATCTGGAAAGGTTTGGCATTCGCTGCGGTGATGCTTTTGGTTCTTTTTTATCTGGGCTTTCGGACTATTGGCTGGGTTCTAGCGCGCTGGGGCGGCCGCTGGGGTATTCGCGGCTTGAATGATTGGGCTTCGTTTCCCGCGCTCTTGCTCCTGCTCTCCATTTTCGGGTCTATCGCGGGACCCATCAGCAACGCTTTCAGTCGTCATGACGAGCATCAAGCGGACCAGTACGGCTTGGAAGTAACGCACGGCCTTACGCCCGACTCAGCCCAGATCGCCGCACAATCGTTTCAAATTCTCGGTGAAGTGGATCTCTCCGATCCCGATCCCAACCCCGTGAACGTATTTCTGTTTTATACGCATCCGGCTATCCCTGACCGGATCATTTATGCGCTTACCTACAATCCCTGGGCGAACGGCGGATCAGGCGAGTTCGTGAAATGATTTTTAGCAATTTAGCGAACAGCGCTAGCGGCGCGCGTCGATCCTCATGCGGATTCCGTTCCGCGGACGAAGGGTCACCAGCGGCTCCGGCACAATCTTCTGTCCCGCAACAAGTTGCAGCTGAAACTTTTGCGCGATCGTCGCAATCACCAGCACCGCTTCCATCAAAGCAAAATTCTGACCGATGCACCGCCGCGGCCCGTCGCCAAACGGAAAATACGCCCCAGCAGGCAGCCGGTCTTCAAGACCGTCCAGCCAGCGCTCCGGGCGAAACGCTTCCGGATCGTCGAAGAATCGCCCATCGCGCTGCATTACCCATTGAGAAAAAATCATCGTCGAGCCGGTCGGAAACTCGTACCCTCCAATCGTGGACGGCGCGATGGAAGTCCGCGCCAAAATATACGCAGGCGGGTACAGCCGCAGCACTTCGTTCACTACCGCCAGCAAGTACGGCAACCGCCCGAGGTCCGCAATCCCCGGCGCTCGCCCCCCGAGAACATCCCGAAGCTCTTCATGCAGCCGTACTTCGGCAGCCGGATTTTTGCTCAACAGAAACCACGCCCACGAAAGCGTCAGCGCCGTCGTTTCATGCCCCGCCAGAAACAACGTCATTGTTTCATCGCGAAGCTGCTTGGGAGTCATCTGGCTGCCGTCTTCGTCCATCGCCGACATCAGCAGCGAAAGCAAATCCTTCCTGTCGCCGCCAGTCCCAAGATTCTTGCGCTCATCGATAATTCTGTACACCAGCGAATCCAGAAATCGTATTTCGCGCTCGGCGCGGCGGTTCGCCGGCGTGGGCCAGCTTACCGGAACTTTGATGGGGTAACGCGCCTTCCGCAGCGAATACCGCACCAGAAAATCCAGCGAACGCCCCACTTGCAAAGCTTCTCCCGGCAGCGTAGTGCCAAACAGCGTGCGAACAGCCGTCTCCAGAGAGATGGCCATCATCTCTTGCGCGATATCGCGCTCCTCCCCATCCCCCCATTTGCGGATTTGGATCTCGGCGCTCTCCACCATCGTCGAGGCGTACTCGTTGATGCGGCTCCGGTGGAACGCGGGCTGCGCCAATCGTCGCTGACGCCGCCAGAAGTCCCCTTCGCTGATTAACAGCCCCTCGCCCAGCAAACGCCCGGTAACGTCCTTCGTCAACTTGCTCTTATGAAATTTGCTCTGCTGAATTAAGTTTACTTGCTCGATGTAGTCGGGATGATTCAGCAGGATGCGGTCATCAGGCCCGATCGGTACTCTGACGATGTCGCCGTACTCGCGCGCTAGGCGCTGCAGCGTCCCGAGCGGGTCGCGCAACACCTGCAACGCCATGCCCAGGAGCGGCAATCCCCTAGGCCCCGGCGGAACCCGCTTCCCGTTAGTGGATGTCTTGTCCTGCATGCTTATCAACTTCAAGTTCTGCGAACGCTTTCTCCTCTTTGCGACACGTCTTACCTTACTTGAGTTCGCAAATCTTTGCAGCTTCGGCACTGCGTCGCGAATCAAATGGCGAAGCGGTCAACTCACAGCCACCCAAGAAGAATTGGGGACGCGTTGGTGGTTTCAGGATGTTTCGGTAAGATACTCTCCAAGGGGATTTCGTGGATTTCGAACCGCCAGAGTGGCTCGCGCAGATCGAGGGTATTCTTGAGACGCTGAATGAAGGCGTGATCATTGCGGACGATTGTCCCCAAATCATTTTCGCCAATGCAAATTTCGAAGCGATGACCGGGATGCCACGCAGCGATTTTATCGGATCGAACTTCGACAAGTTTTTCACTCCGGAAGAAGCGGAAACACTCAACAATCACCGGGACAGAGGTATGCAGGCGGGGCACAACCGCTTTGAGTTCGTATTACCGCGCCACGACGGCAGCCGACTCCCGGTGATCGTCAGCGCCAGGTCCATTGAAGACCCGGACGGCCGCCGTTTTGCAATTGTCACCTTCATCGACATCTCCGACCAGAAGCGAGCCGAAGGGAATCTCCGTACTGCCAACAAGCAGCTCGAAGAGCGTCAAAAAGAAATTGAAGAAGATCTCGTCCTTGCGGCGCGCGTGCAACAAAGTCTTGCGCCCAAATCATTGGTTTGGGGAAACGCGCACGTAGAGACCTATTACCACCCCGTTCGCACGATCGGAGGCGACTTCGGCCTGGTGAGCCCCATGAATGAGGATCTCCTCAACCTGCTGGTCTGTGACGTTTCCGGGCACGGCATTGGTTCCGCCCTCGTCGCCAACCGGATTTACGCCGAAACCATGACCCAGCTTCGCAATGGAGCGCCACTCGGAGCCATGCTTCGACAATTGAACCGCTTCGTCATGCACAATATCGGGAGTTCTGTTTTCTTTTTCACGATTGCGGCCGCGCAATTGGACCGCGCCGGGCGGCGCTTGCTATTTGCTGGAGCGGGCCATCCTCCGGGCATGATCGCTCACGACGGAGCCGAGCCACGCTTGCTCGAGTCGCGCAGTATGGTCTTGGGCGCGCTTCCCGACGCCGTAGGAGCGGAAGCCACCTTGGATGTAAACCTCGAAGCGGGGGACCGCGTCGTGCTCTATACCGATGGGATCACGGATGTTTTCGATTCGGACGGCGAAATGCTGGGAATTGAAGGTGTACAAAAAATTGTGCGCGAAACTTCCTTGCTCCCTTTCAAACAAATGAAGCATGGAATCCTCGATCGTGTCGCTGAGTGGCGCGACGGTCCGCCGACCGATGATGTGTCGCTCGTGCTGGTCGAAGTCAACTAGCCTATCCGCTGAAAAGATAAATCCTGCGATGGCCAATCTTGAGTTCGTCCGCGAGTTTGCAGTTCCAGCGAAAGAGATTTTCGTTTTCTTCGTTCCGCAACGCATGGCGCTTTGGTACGGCGCCGAAATGAACAGCTGCTTTGAAGTGCAGGGAGGAGCATCAGACTTTGCCGTCGGCCAGAAAGTTCGCATCACCGGCCGGCTCGGCAACCGCGACGTGACATTGACCGCGGTCATCACCGCTTACGAATGGGAACGCCTACTCGAATGGCAGTTTAAAGACTCATACGACGTGCGCGGAAAGCAGCGCTGGGAATTCCAGCAAGTGGGAAGCACCACCAGGCTAACGATGCGCGATCAATACGAAATGCCCGGCCGACTCGGCAGAATTGTGGATCGACTCTTTACACGCTACGGAGTAGCCGCGCGCGATCGTTCCTGGCTGGACCGCCTGCAACACCTTGCGGAGCGCCGATAATTTCAAACGCCCACTACACGCAGGAATCGCTTCTTGCCCACTCGCAGTGCCAGCAGATCGCCGGGATTCAAAACGATCGTGCGCTTCACATCTTTTTCGACTTGGCCATTTAGTTCTACAGCGCCCTGCTTGATCAGTCGCTCTGCCTCGCTTCTCGAAGTCGCAAGTTGCGTTTCGGTCAAGACCGCGAACAGCGGGCGCGTGCCCCATGCCAACTTCAGTTCAGGCAAATCCGTAGGAGCTTTTCGGTCGCGATAGACCAACCGAAACTCTTCAGCAGCTCCCTTGGCGGCTTCTTCCCCGTGGAAACCGGCCACAATCGTATGCGCGAGCTGCATCTTCGCGTCCATGGGGTGCAGCACGCCCATATTGACTTCCTCTTGAAGCCGCACAATCACGGGCGGCGCAAAATCCGTGAGCAGCTCGTAATAGGACCACATCAATTTGTCCGAGATTGACATAAGCTTCCCAAACATTTGGTCCGGCGCTTCAGTGATACCGATGTAGTTCCCCAGGCTCTTTGACATTTTGCGCTCGCCATCGAGCCCTACCAGAATCGGCATTGTAAGCACAACTTCTCCCGGCAGGCCGTATTCGCGCTGGATGTCGCGGTGCACCAGCAGATTGAATTTCTGCTCTGTGGCGCCGAGTTCGACGTCTGATTCGAGCGCCACGGCATCGTAAGCCGTCAACAGCGGATAAAGCAGTTCGTGAACGGAAATCGGCAGGTTCTTGTCGAGGCGCGAACGAAAATCCTCCCGCTCGAGCATGCGGGCGAGGCGATATTTCCCGCAGAGCTGAACGACTTCCGCACTCGAAAGCTTCCCCAGCCACTCGCTGTTGTAGCGAACCTCCGTTTTCTTTTTGTCGAGGATCTTGAACACTTGTTCGAGATAGGTCTTTGCGTTTGCCTCCACTTGTTCACGCGCCAGAGGAGGACGCGTTTCGGATTGGCCCGTGGGATCGCCAATCATGGCGGAAAAATCGCCGATCAGAAAAACTGCCGTATGCCCCATATCCTGAAATTGCTTGAGTTTGCGCAACACTACTGTGTGACCCAGGTGAATATCCGGGGCGGTTGGGTCCACACCTAGATACACGCGCAGCGGCTTCTCTTCTTTCGCGGACTTCTCGAGCCTGGCTTTCAGTTCGTCCTCGCGAATGATTTCTGCTGCGCCTTTTTGCAGATAGGAGAATTGCTCTGAAACCGGCTTGAACTTTGGGGAAGGCACTATTTTTTCTCCTGCGGTCTTTCAGGAAGGATCAACACGCGACGGCCGTCGATTCGATATCTACCTTCGAGCACGACGCACACAGCCTCCGTATAGATGCGATGTTCCTCGCGCAAAATCCGCTCGGCGAGCGTTTCGGGAGTGTCGCTATCTTCGATTGGCACACAGGCCTGCAGCACGATCGGCCCCGCATCCAGATTCTCATCCACAAAATGCACGGTACAGCCCGAAAACTTCGCGCCATGTTCCAACGCCTGCCGCTGCGCTTCCAGCCCGGGAAACGCGGGCAACAGCGACGGGTGAATGTTGAGTATGCGATTGCGAAACGCTGCCACGAATTGGGGCGAAAGCAATCGCATGTAACCCGCCAGGCAAACCAGATCCACTCGCTTTTCCAGCAGCGCCGCGATTACCAGTTTATCGTAAGCCTCCCGCTCGAGGCCTTTCGACGAAATTACACGCGCCTCGATTCCAAATGCGCGCGCCTTTTCAATCCCCCGCGCGTCTTCCCGATTGCTCAGCGCGATGGCAATTTCGGCGTCCGGGATACGCCCGGCTGCGGCGCTCTCCGCCAGCGCTTCAAAATTCGAGCCGCGCCCTGAAAGCAGAACTCCGATGCGTTTCTTCATGTAGGCCCGAAATTAGCATAGTTACGCTAGCAGACAAAACGTGCACGCTCAGAAGAGCAGGTATGAACCATGTGGGAGGAAGCAAAGCGATGGTTTGCGGAAGATTGCCACGAATATCCACAACCCGGGACAATAGCTGCGACGGGTTGTGACGACATTTCGCCGCGCTACAGCGCCAGGGTGCCGGAATAGTTGACTCTCGGTTTGCCGCGGCGCGCTCGTTCGATACGGCCGATTAAATAAAACTTTTCGCGGCGCCTACGTAGTTCTGTTTCCACGCGTGAAATGTGCGTTGCCTGCACGACGAGAATCATCCCTACGCCCATATTGAAAGTTTGCAGCAGTTCATCCCGGTCGATTTTACCCAATCGCGCGAGGTAGCGAAAAATAGGAAGCACGGGCCATTGATCGAGTTCGACGATCGCCTGAACATTTGCGGGAAGAGCGCGCGGCAGATTTCCGGTGATGCCCCCACCGGTGATGTGGGCCATGGACGACACCCAGCCTCGAGCCAGAACGTTTTTCAGAAGCGGCCAATACGCACGGTGAGGTTTCAGGAGCTCTGCGCCGATTTTATTTCCAACGTCCGCTACATACGTATTCGGGCCAAGCTTAGCAACTTCGAATACGAGTTTGCGCGCCAGAGAATATCCGTTGGTATGAAGTCCGCTGGAGGGGAGTGCCAGCAAAAGGTCGCCTGCTTTCACTCTTCGCACATCGAGCTGCTTTTTCCGTTCTACCGCGCCGACTATAAATCCTGCGAGGTCGTATTGGCCCGCGGTATAGAATCCCGGCATCTCGGCGGTCTCCCCGCCAATCAGAGCGCAACCGGCTTTCCTGGCCGCGCGGCTCATGCCTTCAATTACCTGTTCGACTATGCGGGCGTCCATTTTGCCCATCGCAAGATAGTCGAGAAAAAACAGCGGCTCGGCGCCCTGCGTGAGAATGTCGTTCACGCAATGATTCAGGATGTCCGCACCGACCGTGGAATGGATTCCGGTGGCGAACGCAATTTTCAGCTTGGTTCCCACGCCATCGGCGCTAGCTACTAGGATCGGATCGCGCCAGCGCTTGCGATCGAGTTGAAAAAGTGCACCAAAGCCGCCAACGGGAGCCAAAACGCCACGGCGAAATGTCTTTCCCGCCACGGCGGCGATCCGCCGTTTGACGCCGTCGGCTATCGAGATGTTTACTCCAGCATCGGAATAGCGCATAAGAAGAATCTGCTTTCTGAAAGCGGAGGAAAGAATCTAGAAAATGTGAAACATACGCTTCCAGCGCACTTCGCCAGGGTGGATGATGGCGTTGAGGTACGTCGCAAAACGTTCGCCGATGTGTCCCGGCTCCCAGACATCTTCCGGCGCGTCGATGGACATGTAAATCATGAGGGGCGTGCCGATGATATTTTCACGGGGCACGAATCCCCAGTAGCGGCTGTCGTACGAGTTTTCCCGATTGTCGCCCATCATGAAGTAATCGCCGGCAGGAACCTTGTACGGACCTCGGTTTTCGAGGGCGTTGGGCGGGTCCGGACGGTAAGGCTCGGATAATGCGGTCCCGTTCACGTAAACGACCCCTTGTTTAATTTCGATCGTATCGCCCGGCAACCCGATCGTGCGCTTGATGAAATCGGGAAATCCCTGCTCAGGTAGAGGCGCGCGGAAAACGATAATCTGCTGCCGTCTAGGATTGCGCCAGAGCGGGACATGAATGTTTGTAAATGGAATTCCCGCATCGTAACCAATACGGCTGACAATCAAATGATCGCCAATCAGGACCGTTTTTTCCATGGAGCCGCTCGGAATCACACGGGCCTGAACTAGCGTGCCTTCGATAAAAAGAAACGCGAGGATGACCCAGAACCACGAAACCACTTCGTGCCAGATGCGGTCGCTCGCCGTGACCTGCTTAACCTTTTCCTCACGGACATCGTCCGGGAACACGGCTTCTGTATCTACGTCAGCCTTCACGATGAGCCTCCACTTCGAGTTGCACCAGCTCAGTCGGATAGCTGCCGGTGTAGCACGACGTGCAAAATTTTCCTTCGGTATCTTCGACCGCGGCGCGCAGGGATTTAAGGGAGAGGTACCCTAGCGAATCCGCGCCAAGGAATTGGCGGATGTCCTCGACGGAATTGTTTGCGCCAATCAACTCTTCGCGCCGCGGGGTGTCCACGCCGTAATAACAAGGCGAAATTGTGGGCGGACAACTGATGCGCACGTGCACCTCTGTCGCGCCCGCTTCGCGCATCAGGCGCACGATCTTCCGACTTGTAGTGCCGCGTACGATGGAATCGTCCACTAAAACCACGCGCTTACCCTCAAGCATTCGACGGACGGGATTGAGTTTCAGCTTCACTCCAAAATCGCGAATTGCCTGCACCGGTTCGATGAAGGTACGACCGATATAGTGGTTGCGAATTAGACCCATTTGAAACGGGATGCCCGATTCCGCCGCGTATCCGATCGCAGCAGGCACACCAGAATCCGGCACAGGCGTCACCAGGTCGGCCACAGCTGGATGTTCTTGGGCCAGCAATCGGCCCAGGCGCTCGCGGCTTTCGTTCACCGGACGTCCGAAGACCACACTGTCGGGCCGGGAGAAGTAAACGTGTTCGAAGACACAGTATTGGTGTGGCTTTTCGGGCGCGAAGCGAATGGATTCTATGCCGCTGCGGGAAATTCGCACCATTTCCCCGGGCTCCACTTCGCGCACATATTCCGCGTCAATCAAATCGAACGCGCAAGTCTCGGAAGCGGCTACCCACGCTCCATTCAGCCGGCCAAGACACAGAGGACGAAAGCCGCGAGGGTCGCGTATAGCGTAAATTTCGTCGCGGGTCAGTAAAAGCAGGGAATATGCGCCTTCCACTTGACTGAGAGCGTCGGCAATCGCTCCGGAAAGATTTCGCGCGGAGCTACGAGCGATCAGGTGGACGATTACTTCGGTGTCGCTCGTGGATTGAAAAATAGAGCCGCGATGCTCGAGCCTGCGGCGGACTTCGAGCGCGTTCGTCAAGTTGCCATTGTGGCCGAGCGCCAGTTTTCCTTTATTGCAATCGATCACCACGGGCTGTGCGTTCATTAACGATGTATCGCCGGCGGTGGAATAGCGCGTGTGGCCGATCGCAGCCTCGCCGGGAAGCTGCACGATCACGTCCGGCGTGAAAATCTCCTGCACGTGGCCAAGACTTTTATGCACGTGGATATTCGCTCCGTCGGTGGAGGCGATGCCCGCGGATTCCTGCCCGCGATGCTGGAGCGCGTAGAGGCCCAGATAGGCCATCTTCGCAGCTTCGGGATGGCCGAAGATTCCGAAAACACCGCAATGATCGTGGAAATGATCGTCGTCGATTTGTATTGTGCGGTTCATGGCTGTGCTAGCGGGACTCAATGGCGCTCTCGATACGACTTGCCCAGACTTCGCGAAACGAATCGATGTCCCCGTGGATTGCTGGCGTTCCCCCATGTTGGATGCGAAAATCGCCGCGCGAGACTGTACCGATTGGCTGAACATTGACGTTATATTGTGCCGCAACCGCACGGACGCTAGCAAGCGAAGAGGTCGCGAGTGAGACCACAACACGCGCGCCACGCTCGCCGAAAAGCGCGGCTTCGGCAGTTTCATTCGGTGTATCCAAATCGAGAGCGATTAAAGCAGATAGTCCGTCGCTGACGAAGCAGGATTCCGCGAGAGTTACGGCAAGGCCTCCATCGCTCACATCGTGGGCCGAGAGAATTATCTTCCCGCTGGCGAGCTTGACGAGACATTCAATGAGCTGCTTTTCAGCGGCGAGGTCCACTGGCGGGGGCGTACCGGCAACAACGCCATGAATTGTTTTCGCGTACTCGCTCGACGAGAGCTCGCTTAATGTTTCCGTAGCAACTGCCTTTGGGCCGGTGCCCCGCTGGTTCCCTTCCAGCAGCACGATCATGTCACCCTCATTGCGGAAGCCGGAACCGAGCGTGCATTCGGCGTCCTCGAGTAACCCGAGGACGCCCAAAACCGGAGTGGGATAAATCGGCTTGCTGAGAGTTTCATTGTAAAAGCTGACGTTGCCGCCGGTGATGGGGATGTCGAGTGCGCGACAGGCTTCAGAAATTCCGTCAATCGTCTCTGAAAACTGCCACATTACTTCGGGCTTCTCGGGATTCCCGAAATTCAGGCAATTTGTGGCTGCAATCGGGCGCGCACCCGCACAGGCGATGTTGCGTGCAGCTTCTACGACAGCGTGCATAGCGCCCAGGCGCGGTGACAGAAAGCACCAGCGTCCATTGCCGTCCGTTGCGAGTGCGAGCGCGCGCTTGGTTTCTTTCAGGCGAAGCACGGCGGCATCTCCGGAGCCCGGGCCGAAGCGGGTGTTCGTGCGCACCATTGAGTCGTACTGCTCGGTGATCCAATATTTTGAAGCGATTGTGGGCGAGGCGAGCAACCGCCGGAAATTCTCAGTGAGGTTCGCGCCGTCGTGTGCGAATTCTACAAGCCGGGGTTTTGCTTCCGCGGAATTAGCTTGCGGCTTTGCGATGGGGCGTTCGTAACGTGGCCCCTCTTCCGCGATCGCATGGGCGGGAATTTCGGCGGCCAAGCGGCCATGATCCAGAATGCGAAGCTTGCCGTCGGCGGTGACGCGGCCGACCTCGACGGCATCGAGTCCCCATTTGTGAAAGACCTCGAAAACTTCGCGCTCGCGTCCTCGCTCGGCGACCAGCAGCATGCGCTCCTGCGATTCACTGAGCATGATTTCGTACGGAGTCATTGCCGTTTCGCGCTGAGGCACGCGCGCGAGATCAATTTCAATTCCAAGGCCGCCGCGCGAAGCCATCTCGGAGCTGGAGCTGGTGAGGCCGGCTGCGCCCATATCCTGAATCGCGACCACCGCACCCGTGCGCATAGCCTCCAAGCAGGCTTCGAGTAGAAGTTTTTCGAGGAAGGGATCGCCGACTTGGACGTTGGGCCGCTTCTGCTGCGACTCTTCGCTGAATTCCGCGGAAGCTAGCAGCGAAGCACCGTGAATGCCGTCGCGTCCCGTTTTTGCGCCGGCGTAAATCACGGGATTGCCGACGCCCCGCGCTCGAGCGAAAAATAATTCCTCGCGCCGCGCGATTCCGAGTGCCAATACGTTCACTAGAGGATTGTTCGAGTAGCAGGGCTCGAAAACCACTTCGCCGCCGACCGTGGGGACGCCGAAACAATTTCCGTAAAATCCAATGCCGCGAATCACACCGTCCAAAATGCGGCGGTTGCGCGCGATTTCTTCGGAAGTTGCACTTCCCGCGCCTGGTCCGGCCTCGATCGGTCCAAAGCGCAGCGAATCCAGCACCGCAATCGGCCGCGCTCCCATTGTGAAAATGTCGCGCAGGATTCCGCCCACGCCAGTAGCAGCGCCCTGGAAGGGCTCGACGAAGCTGGGATGATTGTGAGACTCAATTTTGAAGACGGCGCAAAGGCCGTCGCCGATGTCCACGACCCCGGCATTTTCTCCCGGCCCTTGAACGACGTATTTTCCCTCGGTGGGAAGGCGCTTCAGGTGCACGCGGCTGGATTTGTAGGAGCAGTGCTCGCTCCACATCACGCTGAAAATACCGAGTTCGGTGAAGCTCGGGTCGCGGCCCAGGATTTTCTGGACGCGCGAATATTCATCGCGAGTGAGCCCGTGTTCGGACGCGACTTGCGGCGTGACTTTGATTTCAGTGTCGATCATTTTTCGGTTCTCGACCAGAACGGCCACGGGCGCATTTTGCGATTTCCAAGTCAAAAATCGCCCGTTTCCGAACGAATTGTCCCAGTAAATTAACCTTCGAGCAAGAGATTGAAATCCGAATCACATGGACAAACGGAGTAACGTGCTCGATCAAAAGATCAGCGGGCGTCACGCGGGAACGGACGCGCGGCGCAAGAGACTTGCGACCATCGAGCGGAAAATGATGAGGCCGTCGGCGGACCCGAGCGCAGATTCCACAGCACGTTCCGGATGGGGCATCAAGCCGACTACGTTGCGTTCGCGATTACAGATTCCAGCAATAGCATGGAGCGAGCCGTTCGGATTTGCTCCGCGATCGTTTTCGGCGGCATCATGTCCGTCGGGTGTGACATAACGAAAAATAATCTGGTTGTGGTGTTCCAGTTCGGCGAGTGCGGCAGGCTCACAAAAATAATTTCCGTCATTATGAGCAATCGGACACTTCAAAACTTGTCCTCGCTGCGCCGCGCTGGTGAAAGGCGTGTCTGTGGATTCCACGCGGATATGAACCTGGCGGCACAGATACCGCAGGCCTTTGTTGCGCATCATCGCGCCGGGCAAAAGTCCGGCTTCGAGAAGGATCTGGAAACCGTTGCAGATGCCCAGCACCAGACCGCCGGAACGCGCGAATCGATCGACGGCCTTCATAACAGGGGAAAATCGCGCAATCGCGCCGGTGCGCAGATAATCGCCGTAGGCAAAGCCGCCTGGAAGAATGATGGCGTCGAAACCAGAAACCTTTTCTGATTGGTGCCAGATGAATTCAACGGGCTGACCGATGACCGAGCCAATAGCGTGGTAGGCGTCGTCGTCGCAATTAGAGCCGGGAAATTGGACCACGCCAAACTTCATAAGCCAATTCTATCATATTTGAATCGGACAACTTTCTAGCTGGAAGCAGAAATCCGGGGAGATATTTGTGCGCCTGGCGGATGCTGCGGGAGCAAGCGCAAGGAAAGCAAGAACATATCCCTCGCTGCGCTCAGGACGACAAACAGTGGCGATGGTCAAGTTGAGATGGACACGGGCGCTGTTAGTGCGTAGGGGAGTTCAGCACTAGAACGGCCTTAGCTGGCGGGGAAGGATTGAGCTTATCGGTGTGATTTCGATTTTGCGCGGCGACGTGGTTTGCTGCGCCGGGACGACTTGCGCGCGCGCTTTGAGGGTTTTGACTTCGTGGCGCGGGCTAATTCTTTGCGGCGTGCGGAGGCCCAGCCGGGTTTGTTGACTTGGCGGCCGCGAGCGAGGGCCAGCGCGTCGGCGGGGACGTTCTCAGTGATTGTGGATCCTGCCGCGACGTATGCACCGTGACCTACTCGGACCGGAGCAACCAGTGCGGTATCGCTGCCGATGAAAACATTATTGCCGATCTTGGTGTGGTGCTTCGCTACGCCGTCGTAATTGCAGGTGATAGTGCCGGCGCCGATGTTCGCCTTGCTGCCGATAGAGGCATCGCCGAGGTAGGTCAAGTGCAGCGCTTTCGCTCCCTCATGCAGAACAGCGTTTTTAACCTCAACAAAATTTCCGACACGCGCGCCCGCTCGTATATCAGCGCCCGGGCGCAACCGCGAGAACGGGCCTATTTCGGCTTTGATTCCGACATGACAGGAATCAAGAATCGAATGCGGCCCGATGACGGCATCGTCATCGACGCGCGTATCGTGGAGAACGCTGCCGGTTTGAATCTTGCAGCGGGTGCCGATGCGGGTTTTGCCGAGAAGCTGGACGCTTGGTTCGACGAGCGTGTCGGGGCCGGCGGCGACTTCGGGATCGATGACCACCGTCTCGGGTAGATAGATGGTGACGCCCGATTCCATCAATTCCGCAGCTTTGCGCGCGCGGAAAATGCGGTCCACATCGGCAAGCGCGGAGCGGGTGTTGCATCCGAGAATTTCCCGGGGATCGGGAGCGACGTATGCAAGGACGCGTTCGTTGCGCTCGCGCAGAAGGCCGATCACGTCGGTGAGATAAAGCTCGCGATGAGCATTTTCCGGGCGCAGGGAGTTCATGCATGGCCACAATTTTGCGAGAGTGAAGCAATAAATGCTGGAGTTCACCTCGCGAATGGCGCGCTGTTCGGCTGTGGCAGCTTTTTCTTCGACGATGGCTAGCAAGCGGCCTTCGGTATCGCGAAGGACGCGACCGTAGTCGGTTGGATCATCCAGCTCGGCTGTAAGGATAGTAGCCGCAGCCTGCCCGCGGCGATGCGTCTCCAGAAGCGCCGCGAGAGTTTCAGTGCGCAAAAGGGGCGCGTCGCCCGGTACGACAAGCGCAATCTTCGCGCTTCTGCGGATAGCTCGCCGCGCAATCTGCATGGCATGGCCTGTGCCGCGCTGCGGCTGTTGCAAAACGGTTTGCGCCCCGAGATCGGTCACTACGGTGCTGACTTCCTCGGCCTGATGTCCTACGACAACGAGCAACTGCGCGGGTTTCAACGGCTGGCAAGCGCGTACTACGTGCTCTACGAGCGAGCGTCCCCCGGCGCGATGCAGTACTTTCGCGAGATCGGAACGCATCCGCGTCCCCTTGCCGGCAGCTAAGAGTACGATTGAAGTGTCTTTTGCAAGCATTTCGAGGACATTGTCTCTTCCCGTCGCAGCTTTAGCAATCGAAACGGACGAGAACGGTTCAGGATGACGCCGAGACCGAGTCGGAAACATTCTTGGTATCGGATGCAGAAGCTGAGGCATGCCCTTCGGTTGTCTCAGTCCACAAGCTGTGATCGGCTAGCAGACGGGTGACGAGCTGCGTATGCAAAGCGTGGCCGGCCTTATGCGCAACGATGCGCGCCTTCAGCGGGCGGCCTACGAGAGCTAGATCGCCGATGAGATCGAGTGCTTTGTGGCGGCCGAACTCGTCGGCGAAACGCAGCGGGCCGTTGAGTATGCTGTCGCTGTCGAGGACGATAGCGTTTTCAACCGAGCCGCCGCGGATCAGGCCCATGGCCTGCAGTCCCGGAAAATCTTTCATAAACCCAAAAGTGCGAGCTGGCGCTAATTCACGGCTGAACGATTCGCGATCCACGACCATTGCCACTTCTTGAGGACCGACGGATGGGTGGTTGTAATCCACGAAGCAATGTACTTGAAATTCTTCGGACGGATAAATCCCAATACGGCGATCGCCGTCAGAAAACTCCAAAGCCTTAGTGACACGGATGTAGCGCCTTCGGCGACGAAGAGTGCGCGTTCCAGCGCGGGCCAGTAGATCGATGTAGGGTTGCGATGAGCCGTCAAGAATAGGCAATTCGAGCGCGTCCAGCTCAACGAAAACATTATCGACGCCGCAAGAGTAGAGCGCAGCCAAAACATGCTCGACAGTAGAGAGCAATACACCTTGTTTCATCAAGCTGGTGGCATAACTGACTCGCGCTACATTGCGGACGTGAGCCTCGATCTGGAAACCGTCGAGATCCACACGACGAAAAACGATGCCAGTGTCGGCCGGAGCGGGAACGAACCGGAGGTGGCTGCGGACCGCAGTGTGGAGGCCTACGCCTTCAATTTCCACTGGGCGTTGGATTGTCAGTTGATAAGGCATTCTATTACGTTCACGATTATACTAGCATTTCGGTATCAGTCGTAATGAGTTTTTATACCTTTGTAATCAATTAGTTACGCCAATTATTAACGGAAATAGTTTTCCTGTGTTGCAAATATACAACAAACGCGCCCGTCCTCCATGCAGGATTTGGTACAGGAGGTACTCACCCGGCAGTAGATCGCATTCCGTGAGGACTTGGGCACTCGGAGTAATGGGACGTCCAGCCCTCGGTAGTGGTTGCCGATAAATTCAGCTAGAAACCACGTGAACTAGTGCCGAGGTTGTTTCGCGGGTTTGGGCCGCGTAGAATATCATTTCGAATTCACCAATGGCCACTCCGTTCACCATACTGTCCAACAATCCCACGCCGCCGCCCTCAGTCCATCCGCGGCCTTCATGGTTACGCGTGAAATACTTCGGCGGAACGAATTACCAGGAGCTGAAGCGGATCATGCGCACTCTCGATCTGCACACCGTGTGCGAGAGCGCGCGTTGCCCGAATATGGGGGAGTGCTGGGAACATCGCACCGCGACGTTCATGATCCTGGGCAATATTTGTACACGAGCCTGCGGATTTTGTGCGGTACCAAGCGGAAGGCCGTTAGGGCCTCCTGAGGAAGACGAGCCCGAGCGCGTGGCCGAAGCCGTGCAGCGGATGGGATTGCGGTACGCAGTAGTGACTTCAGTGAACCGCGATGATCAGCCGGACGGTGGTGCGCAAATTTTTGCGCGCACGATCACGAAAATCCGTGAGCGCGTCCCAGGATGCCGAGTGGAAGTTTTGATTCCGGATTTTCGGGGCGATTGGCAGGCGCTGGAAATAGTGATGGCTGCGCACCCGGATGTTCTAAACCATAATATGGAAACAGTGCCGCGGCTATATCGAGCGGTGCGCAAGGGCGCTGTGTATGAGCGCTCTCTCGAGTTGTTGCGTCGTGTGGGGCAAGCTATGCCCGAAGTTGCGACCAAAACGGGCATGATGCTGGGGTTGGGTGAGACGGGTGAAGAAGTTTTAGAGGCGATGAAAGAAATCGCCGCACAAGGAACGCATATTCTGACGCTGGGACAATACTTGCAGCCAACCGCTGAGCATTTGCCGATCGAGCGGTACGTCCATCCGGATGAATTTGCAGAGTACAAGCGCGCAGGTGAAACGATGGGCTTCAAGCATGTAGAAGCTGGACCGCTGGTTCGTTCTTCCTACCACGCTTTCGAGCAAGAAGAAGCAGCGCGCGTCTGAATAGACAACCCCTCGGGGCTTCGTCTTTGAAGAGATCCTGATGAATCCCTGGCGCGGCCTGCGAGGACTTCCCCGAGAAATCTGGATTCTGTTCGCCGCTACACTCGTGAACCGGTGCGGCACCATGGTTCTACCGTTTCTCGTGTTGTACTTGACGCGGGTGCTTGCAATCTCCGTGTCGCATGCCGCGCTGGCGCTTACGGTGTACGGAGTCGGGGCGCTGCTAACTATGCCCATAGCGGGTCGGCTTACCGACCAACTGGGCGCCCTGCTTGTGATGCGTTGGTCGCTTCTTCTTTCCGGATTTGTGCTGTTTTTATTTCCGCTAGCGCACCATTTTGCCGCGATTCTCGCCATCACGTTTGTGTTCGCTATTTTAAACGAATCCGTCAGGCCGCCGAGCCTCGCATTAGTTTCGGATCTCGTGACGCCCGAGCAGCGCAAACAGGCTTTCGCGCTCAGCCGGCTGGCCGTGAATCTAGGCATGAGCTTGGGCCCGGCCATCGGCGGAATCCTGGCGGTGTATTCGTTTCGATTTTTGTTTTTCGCCGATGGCGCAACCTCAATTTTGGCCGGATTGGTTCTTGCTTTCGCTTGGCCCGGAACGCGGCGCGTGGCCACAAGTGAACCGCAGTGGGAAGATGCCGAAGATCTAGGGCGCGAAATCGAGGCGGAAGGGCCGGCTCTGCTCGCTGCCCCTCATCCTGCCGCTGACTTGCGCGCGTTTCGAAACCGGCGAATGCTTTATTTTCTGGCGGCGCTGATTCCTACACAACTCGTGTTCTTCCAGCTGACCTCGACCCTGCCGGTCTTTCTCGTGCGCTATCTGAAACTCCCGGAGTCGTTTTACGGCACCGTATTCACCCTCAACACGCTGATGATCGTTGCGCTGGAAGTTCCGCTGAACAATTCGACGGCGCACTGGTCGCATCGGCGAACGCTGACGCTTGGTGCACTTCTTTACGCCATTGGTTTCGGATCATTCGCACTGGCCAAAGGGCCGGCAGGAATCTTCGCGTCCGTAGCCGTGTGGACCTTCGGTGAGATGATCCTGATGCCAGGCAGCGCGGCGTATGCGGCGGAAATCGCACCTGCGGGAAGACGGGGCGAGTACATGGGGCTTTACACCATGTCGTTCAGCTTCGCATTTTCCGTGGCGCCATGGTTAGGCGCGATGCTTCTGGAAAGTCGAGGGCCGCAGATGCTTTGGGGCGCCGCGCTGATATCCGGATGTGTTTCGACGCTGCTGATGAGCCGGATCGGAGTAAAAACGAAAGGCGCTGCGGAAGTCCCGCGCTAGTGGAGTGAACCAAGAAAAGAATTGGCGATGTCGCGAGCGCGCGCGAAACAAGGCATGCAGTTGGAAGCAGAGACGGGAACGTCGGGAGGAGGTTCGCATGCGGACTGGACTGCAGGGAGTTTCAGGACGGCATGAAAATATTCGGCAGCTTTGTCGTTGCGGGATAACTCCTCATTAAGATTTCCGAGCAGCAGAAGATAAATTGGATTGTCCGGATATTGCTCGAGGAGCGGCACGGCCACTGTCATGGCCTGCTCGTACTCTTTGTCGATTCTGCGAAGATCTTTTGCAAGGTAAAAGCGAGTGTCGACTGCCAGAAGCACGCCGCGATCCATCCCAATTCGCATTTGCCGGATGCCTTCCTGCTTATTTCCACCGGGAATACCCATAAAAAAGCCAAGCATCTTTACAATCGCCGAAAACGAATCCACGTAATAGTTGTAAAGCCCGATGCCTGCAGTGGCATCCGCCATATCCGGATCGAGTTCCAGCGTCCGAAGAAATTCTGTTCGCGCGGATACGCCCGCGTGAGCCACGGCACGATGCTCGCCTCGAAGGCCCAAAAGCCGTGCTTTTAGCGCGTAACCGGCGCCGGCATACAGATGCATTTCCGCGGTGTCGGATTTGGCGATTTGAGCCTGGGCCAGTTCGATCGCTTTGTCGGCTAACGCGAGGTAGGCTTCGTCTTCCGGCTTCTTTCCGCGTTTCCATGCGTCTACCATGCCGTATTTAATTTCTGAGGAGGCGCAGAATGTTTTCCACCAATCCGCCTCAGCCTCCAGGATAAAGCCAAGCGGGTGATCCGGTTGCGACTGTTGAAGTCTTTGCGCCATGACGATCGCGCCATCTGGATCGCCACCATACATCAGCGCCATCGCTTGCGTAGCTTCGGGAGGCAGAGTGAGACTTCCGGCGTGAACGGGAATTGCTACTAGCGAGATGACGAAGGTTATGGCAAATGCCGAGCAGGTGAACAGTTCGACGCGTGCGGTTTTCATCTTTCTCTCTTCAACCAGTTGCCAATTCCAGACGAAACAACGTACATCACGAACCTGGCGGACGCAAACGGTAGAAACTTGTTATGCTTTGCCGTCATTACGCGTTCCCGGATGGCGCTCGCTACGCTGAACATCGTGTCTGAACCGGAAAAACTCGACCGCGGCCTTGGTTTGACCGAGGCCACCGCTCTCAACATGACTTTTATGGTGGGGATCGGGCCGTTCATTGTGATCCCGTTCATCATTCGCGCGATGGGTGGACCGCAATGCATCCTGGCGTGGGTAGTGGGCGCAGGCCTCGCGGCGATGGACGGATGCGTATGGGCGGAACTCGGTGCGGCGATGCCGCAGGCGGGCGGAAGCTATGTGTTTCTACGGGAAGCTTACGGTGCCAATCGTTGGGGACGGCTTTTGTCGTTCTTGTTTATCTGGCAAACACTTTTTCAGGCGCCTCTCAGCATTTCATCCGGCGCACTGGGGTTCGCAGACTATTCAAAATATCTCACGCTCAAGGTTCCTGCTGTCTCGGCGTGGCTGAATGCGAACATAGGTCAGGCCGGAGGCGCACTGGCAAATTACGATCGGGTAGTCGCGCTGTTGCTGATCGTGATCGCCGTGGTACTCCTATACCGGCGGATCACGACGATCGGAAAGATCTCGACCGTGCTTTGGGTAATCGTCCTGGGGACGATTCTGTGGCTGATTTACGGCGGCGCGACACATTTCAATGCGAGCCGAGTTTTTACGTACCCTCCGGGAGCCTGGAGTTTTTCTTGGATTTTCTTCGCCGGCTTGGGTCACGCATCGGTGCAAACCGTGTACAGCTATCTGGGCTATTACAACGTTTGTAATCTGGGCGGAGAAATGAAAAACCCCGGGAGAAATATTCCGCGGGCAATCTTCATTTCGATTTTTGGAATCGCGATTCTTTATTTTCTGATGCAAACGAGTATTTTGAGCGTCATTCCATGGCAAGAGGCGCAAAACTCAGGGTTCGTGGTGAGCTTGTTTGTGGAACGAACGTTTGGAATGCACTGGGCCACCTTCGCCACTGCCCTGATTCTGGTGTTGGCATTTGGTTCGATTTTTTCAGCAACGCTGGGATATTCGCGGGTGCCGTATGCGGCGGCGCTGGACGGCAATTTCTTCTCAATATTCGCCCGCTTGCATCCCACGAAGCGCTTTCCTTACGTATCATTGCTGGCGCTGGGCGGGACGTCGATCGTCATCTGCCTGTTTTTCAATCTTTTCTCGGTGATTCGCGCCATCCTTGCGATGCGGTGCCTCATCCAATTTGTCGGTCAAGCTGTTGGTCTGTTGCTACTGCATCGGCGCTGGAAGGCTGAGCGTTGGCCTTTTCGGATGTGGCTCTATCCCGTGCCAGTAATCGTGGCTATTGCAGGCTGGATTGCAATTTTCATTTCGACAGGACGAGCGCCGATGCTGGCCTCGCTTGCGGCCATGGTAGCAGGTATCCTTGTATATCTCGGGCGAGCGCGGCTGTTGCGCCAGTGGCCATTTCAGGAGGTTGTTGAATGAAGCGGTGGCAAACAATTTGGCTGGCCATAATTTTGGCAGCTCTTGCAGTGATATCCATGGTTCCGCAAGCGGCTGCGCAGTCGCTGCCCGACACCGTTGAGGCCATCAACAAATCGCGGGTGACTACGCGAATTCTTTTTGTGACCGCGCATCCTGACGATGAATGGTCGAGTCTGTTGACCTATCTCTCGCGAGGTCTCGACGCGGATGTCGGGTTGTTGACGCTCACGCGCGGCCAAGGGGGGCAAAACGCCATCGGTCCGGAGCAGGGCGACGAGTTAGGAGTGATCCGCACGGAGGAGTTACTCGCGGCGGGAGAGCATTACGGCGTCCATCAATTTTTCACCCGCGCGCCGGACTTCGGTTTTTCAAAAAGCGCTGACCAGACCATGAAAATCTGGGACAACGTTGCGCTCGAAGACATGGTGCGCGTGATCCGCACCTATCGCCCGCAAGTGGTGATCAACGGGTGGGGCGGAGTGCATTCCGGGCACGGGCAGCATCAAGCCAGTGGCATATTGACTCCGCAAGCAGTGGCCGCGGCAGCAGACCCGAAAATGTTTCCCAAGCAGATTTCTGAGGGATTAGTTCCGTGGAAGGTAAGTCTGGAGGCCCGGCTGGCGCGGGACAATTCTCCCGAAGCTGTTGAGTTGCCTGTGAATTCAGTTTCTGCGCTCTGGGGAAAAAGCTATACGGAAATGGGGATGGAAGGGCACGCCCAGCATCGTTCCCAAGGAACGCCGGCGTTTTTCGGCAACGCATTCTTCCGGCGGCCGATCTATTTGGTAGCAGAAAATGAAAAAGGCTCAGCCGGAAAGTTCGACGCGAAGCTTTTGGCCGAACCTCTTTCATCACTCGGCGAAAGATTTCCTTCGCTGAAAGCGGCTATGACCGCACGGCTTTCTGCCGCAGACGCGGATTTGAAAGCTGCGTTTGTGGCCGCGCGTTCCACAGCTCGAACGGACGCCGCCACTTCGCTGGCAGAGGCCGGATCAGAAATTGGAACCTTGAGAAACGAAATTTCAAAGAACGCGATGAAAAACCGCGCCAACGATGAAACTATTTCCGCGCTGTGGGAATTACAACGCGTGAGCGACCGCATCGATCACGCGTTGGCGGAAGACGTCGCGATTCCGTTTGAAGCGCAGGCAGACCGCCATGAGCTTGTCGCTGGAGAGAGTTTTTCTGTGGACGTCACGTTTGGCGGCGATCCAATCGTTCCGGTGAAGTGGACCTTGGATGCGCGCGGCGGCTTGCAAGTACCTACCGGCTGGACTGCCACGAAAGAAGAATCGAAACAGGGGAGCGGTAACGAACACTTCAACGTCTCTATTCCTGCGGATGCTAAAGCGCCAAGTTCCCCGCAGGATGCGATTCTGCCATTTCCGCCGCCACTCGTTCGCGTTGCATTGACGGTCGTGTGGAGTTCCTATCGATTTACGATCGAGAAGCCGGTGGAGTCCGTGCAGGCCACGACGACCGGCATCGCGACCTACCCGCTAGAACTTGTCCCGGCGGTGACTCTGACAGTCCAGCCGCAGCAAGTGATGGTTCCGGTGCAGCGCTCATCAGAACCAGTCAAATTATTCGCGCGCATCCGGTATCACGGCACAAAACCGGTGAAGGTTGACGTGGGAGTGGATACGCCGGAAGGATGGAATGCGCAATCTATTGCGCCTCTGGATTTTTCGACTACCGGCGATCAGCTCATCCGTTTCATCGTGGCACCGCCGGCACGAACCTCGCCGGGAGCTTATCCGTTGCATCCTTTTGCGCGAATTGGTGAAGCGACGTTTAGATCATCGCTGGAGCCGATCCCCACGCTCCCGACGCGAAATTGGACTGAGCCTGCCGACGCGACTGTTCATGTATTGGACCTGAACGTGCCCGCCGGTCTGCGAGTGGGTTACATCGCGGCGGAGAATGATCCGCTTCCGGAAATCTTGCGCGAACTCGGAATTCAGGTGGATTTACTAGACGAGGTAGCGCTGGCTTTCGGCGATTTGAGCCAATATGACGCGATCACCGTGGGTATACGCGCTTACGAGTTGCGTCCCGATTTGCTGCGCGCGAATCAGCGGCTACTGGATTATGTGGATCGAGGTGGAACGCTTTTGGTTCAGTACCAAAGAGATTTTGCATGGGATAAGGAACTGCCCGCGCCGTATCCAGCGAAAATGGGAGACAAGGTTGCGCGCGTGACCGATCCGAATTCTCCCGTAAGATTTCTGGTTCCGGATAGCCCGTTGCTAAACTCGCCGAACAAAATTTCACCCTCTGATTTTCAGGGGTGGGAGCAGGAACGCGGCCTGTATTTCTGGGGCACATTCGACCCGCGCTATCAGGCTCTCTTGGGACTAAAGGATTTCAACGAGCCGGAGGTTACTGGCGGTCTTGTAACTGCGCGAGTCGGAAAGGGTCTATACATTTACACCGGCTTGTCATTTTTCCGCGAGCTTCCAGCCGGCGTGCCCGGCGCTTATCGTTTGTTTGTAAATCTCCTGAGTCAAACGCAACATGCAGCGGCAAAAAACTGATCCAACACCTGCGGATGCGCTCGCGAAGGCAGAATTCGCCGGCCCACGCATGGTACAGATCCCGGCGGGCTGGTTCCTGATGGGCAGCGATGTGGGCCAGGATAACGAAAAGCCCGTCCACCGTGTTTGGGTGGATGCGTTCGAGTTGGCTGCATGCCAAGTGACGAACGCCGACTACGCCCAATTTCTTTCCGCCACACAACATCGCAAGCCTTTGCACTGGAACGATCCAGCTTTCTCCAACCCGTTGCAGCCGGTCGTAGCGCCTTCCTGGTTTGACGCCGTCGCGTATTGCGAATGGCTCGGCGTCGTAACTCAGCGGCATTTCCGCTTGCCTACCGAAGCTGAATGGGAATACGCCGCGCGTGGCGGCCTCGAACAGAAACAATTTCCCTGGGGTGACGAGCCCCCGGAATCCCTTATGAATTACGCAGCACGCTGGAAGACGGGGCCAGAACCGGTAGGACGCGCGGAGTCAAACGGCTACGGGCTTTGTGACATTGGCGCGAACGTTCACGAATGGTGCGCGGATTGGTTTGATGCTGACTACTATCAACGGTCACATGAGCGAAATCCTCAAGGCCCGGCAGAGAGTGTGCCTCCCGCGGGTGTGAAGTCAGCGCCGGTACGGCGCGCGTCGCGAGGTGGTTCGTGGCGGCATTTCATCAAAGTTTCGCGCTGCGCCGCGCGGTCCAGCATTCCCCCGGAGTTTCAGTACGCAGATTACGGATTTCGCGTTGCCTGCGACGTCGTCAAGTAAAACGGCGCATTTCCGGCAGCACCCCCTGTATCGTCCCGGAGTTTTCCAACATGACGGCGGCGCTCTCGATTAAGCACACGACTGAAGGTCTCAGCGCGCCGGATTTTCCCTTCGTGATATTCTCCGAGGCGTTAGGAGAAACGAAAATGAAGATCACGCCGGCAAAATATCAATGTGGAAGACGCGGATGACTTTTCAAGAGAACTCACGTTGCGGAGCACGAGTCGTCGCGGCCATTTTCGTAATATTGATCGCCTCGCCCGGAATCTGGGCGCAAAAAACCAAGAATAAGAAGCCTGACAACACGTCGCCGATGCCGACGATACCTCTCCCTGTTTCCGATCAAATCGATCACGACATTGGGGAGATGCTGGGCGCTTTCCAGGCGGGCGATGTTGAGGCCATGCATAAATATTATTCAGACAATGTGACTTTTGTGAGCGGAACTTTTGGGCCGCCGATTATAGGCTGGCAAAATTACCTAGCCGGGTACCAGCAGCAACGTTTGGCGTTTCCCGCGATCCAGCTTATCCGGAGGAACACCTACATTTTCGTTCATGCGGACGTGGCTTGGGCGGAGTACCAGTGGGAATTCAGCTCCGTCTGGAACGGCAAGCCATACGCATTGCGCGGGCAGACTACGCTAGTCCTCAATAAGGTAGGCGACAACTGGTTGATCGTTCACAACCATACCGCGCCACTCTGCGATTATTCCGCGTCCCCGCAACAACAACCTTCAACGCAACCGCCGGTCACACCGACCCCTCAACCAGCGCCACCGGCGCCAAAACCGCAGAATCAATAGCAGGCGAAAATTGCCAGCCGACGCCAAAAAGGGTTGATACCGTTAGATTAGCGCTTAGAAATTCTTGAATCCCTGCCAAAGCCAGAGGCCTGCGATTACCAGGAGCAGGAAAACCGAAGCTGTGATTAGCAGCTTGATCGGCATTCCCAGTCTCTCGATCCGAGCGACGATGAGACGCTGCTCCTGAGCCATAGAATCTCCCGCTTTGTCGAGGAAGATTTGATCCTCTTCGTGGGATTCGAGGGTGCCTCGGTAGATCAGCACGCAGATGAGCGCGCCGGTAATCACAGCCCAAGCTACCAACAAAGTGAAAAGCGTAGTTCCGAGGGGCTCCATGGCTTACCTCCCAGGCCGCCGCCGTTACTAAGAACGACTGGCCGAACGGGCCTATATTTGAGGTGAACTAGGGGCGATTATAGCACCGCCCGGCAGAGACGAGATCAAGCCGGACAGTATTCGTCAGGGAAATGCACGCCCCAAAAGTTGCGCGCGGGGTAGAGGATTTCTATACCCAGTTCGTAGATCCCATCGCTCGCGTCTATCACGCGAACCACGCGAAATTCCTGAGTTTCCTGGGATATTCCATTTAAGACCTCGATACGCGACCCAAGCGCGGGCGAGAAAGGAGCCCGAAGCAAGGCGCCAAAGCGGCTGACGGCGATCGCTTCGGCAGGCGTGTCCAGACCCTGTCCCTGGGTGCCATCACTGAAAACTTGTACTGGTATACGGATCAAGACGCGACTAGCGCGGCGGCGCTCGATCATCGCGCGGGCGGTTGCCATAAATTTACCCCCTACTGAGAAGCCCCCCAGGCCGGTCTAAACACTTTAAACGGCGCCCATGCCGGGGGTCAAGATTCGCGCTCTGGGGCTGTGCTTCGTTGACAAACCCTGGGTCACGCTGCAATATGGTTGGGCCTCGTTGTTTTGCCGCAGGACTTGCCCAAGTGGCGGAATTGGCAGACGCGCTAGCTTCAGGAGCTAGTTCCCGCAAGGGAGTGGAGGTTCGAGTCCTCTCTTGGGCACCACACAAATTAAAAGAGTTACGCCGTAGTTGTTAGGTTCCTCAGGGCGATCTTGTTTGCGGCGGCATCTCGCCTAGTGCGCGAGCAATTTGTCGACACGCTTAGTCAAGCTTTGCGCGTCGAACGGGGCGCGCACCTTTACGTCATTGTCGAAATAGATAAAAACATCGCGCGAAGGAAGCTTCGGACCACAACTTTGAATGACGCGTTCGGCATCGGCGGGTTCCGCGCCGCGCGCCCAGTCGCTAACGCGAACGGCCCATTGATCTAGCGCTTCATCCGTGTAGCCGCTGGCATACAGAACTTCCGAGCCATGCAAGCGGCAATACATGAAATCCGAGGTAACGTCCATCATCCTCGGCCATTCGACCGTGTCGGCGCAGACCAGCGCGACGTCGTAAGCTCGCAACATTTCGATGAATTCCGGGACGGCAAAACTGGAATGCCGGACCTCGATCGCATGGCGAAGTGGGCGCTTGGCGTCGGTTTTCACTGCGGCTCTACCATTCAAGAACTTGTCATGACCTCGCGCCAGTGAGCACGCTGTTTCCGTGTCGTGTGGAAGAATCTTCAGGAATGTCTCGAGTTTCTCCGGCTCGAAACGAAAATTCGGCGGGAGTTGCCACAGGATAGGTCCCAGCTTGGGACCTAGACACAGGACGCCGGAGGCCAGAAAATTTGCCACGGGTGTTTCGGCATCCGTGAGGCGCCGAATGTGTGTGATGAACCGCGGACCTTTTACGGAGAATACGAAATCGTCGGGCGTTTCACCCGCCCAAGCTTCGAAATATTCCGGGCGTTGCAAGGAATAGAATGTACCGTTGATTTCAATCGACCGAAAAATGCTGGAAGCGTAGGCGAGCTCTTTTTTCTGAGTCAGGTTCTCAGGGTAGAAAACTCCGCGCCAAGGAACGTATCTCCAGCCCGAAATGCCGATACGAACCTTGCCTGCCGAACGAGCGGTTGTCGGTTTCTTTTTCATTTCATTGCAAGTCCGATTTAAACGCTGCGAATCTCGATTCAGACCGCGATGGAATTTGTGAATTGTGCTGCCGAGTCGTCTGTTTCAAGCGGCACTCCATCTCTGAATGTAATTGTCTTTCCTGAGACGGCAGAAACGCGATCACCCGGCAGTAGAATGCCCACGAGATTTAGAGGGTCAGCCGCGGAAATCGTGACACTTTCGCCTGCGGCTTGATTCTTGGTCATGGCGCGCAAGGATTCGACGGCCATGGGCAGCGCAAATTGCTCTCCCATAAATCCGCTGACGAAGCGCCCACCGCGAACTTCACCTCGATCTTCCAGTCGGCGGAAAGCAATCAGCAGCTCTCGCCAGCGCGGAACAATCGTTTCGCGTGCGATCACCTCGCGGAAGACCACGCCGTAGCGCTTGAGCAGCATCCAGCATGTAGCTTCTGCGATACGAACTCGATCGGGAGTCTCGTGCCCATACAGCAATGACCAGCGGCCAACGCTGTGGCGCGGACGCGAGCCATGGCCACGCCCTTGTCCGGAGCGGCGTTTGGGGTCGATCAACGCTCGAATATTGTCGAAGCCGTCCGCAGTGATCATTCCGGCGGTGACAAGTTCCCACAGAGCAGTTTCCATCTCTGATTTCAACTTCCCCGTGCCGCGTACGAGGTCGGCAAAAAAAGAAGCGCCTCGCTGGCGAAGATAGTGCAACGCGTCACGCGCATTCTGGCTCAGGCCGCGAGGCTCCTGCGCGTCTCCATCCGCATGCTGAGGGATCATCCAGTCTGAATCTTCGCGCACGAAAAACGCGATAGGCGCTACGCTTGTGGGAATCACGCGGCGGCCGATGCTGTTTTGATCTTCGTAAGTTGCAGGATGCGGGGAAAGACGGCCCCATCCGACCGCTCCGGTGAGGCAAAGCCGATCGAGAGTTTCCGGATCGTAGTCCGCGATTCGTCTGCTCAGAATTTGCCGCTCCCAAGCGTTGGCGGGAGCTTCGTAGCCTTGCAACTGCTGCAAAACCTCCAGAGTGCCGCGTTCGCCGAGCACTTGGCTGCTGGGCGCGACATGTTGCCAGCGCAACAACCAGCGCATGAACTGGGCCGCGTTCGCCGGCTGAATCTGGCTGCGTAACGCTCCGAGCGTCATCTTGTGAATCCGCGCGAGGAGGCGGCGTTCGCACCACTCCGTTTCTTCGCTGGAACTGTCCGTGAAGCGCCCACGCAAGATGGAGCCAGCGGCTTCCAGACGGAGGAAGGTCTTGTCCACGTCGGAAACGGCGAAACCCAGGAAAGCACTCAAAGCCGTGGCTGTGATCGGGCCAACGTGGGCTATCCATCCAGTGATGGACGCGAACAGAGCATCTTCTCGCGAAACCACACGAGCTTCGATTTCCGGAAGAGCAGAGTCCAGACACGCATCCGGGAACAGGGCGGAAAATGTCGACGCTTTTTCCGCAGAGACCCAATAGACCCGATTGCCAACGGAGGCTTTCGCCGCGCGGCGGGCTTGCCTCAATTGATCGAAACATTCCACCCACTGCGCAGCTGATCTGGCAGCAAGCTGTTGTAACGACGAAACGTCGCCCGGACCGTTTGTCTCAAACGAATTGGAGCTTAAAATCTGAGGTTCTGGGATCGCGATCAGAGTTTGCAACACATCATGGAGTTCATCGGCATCGCGCACGTCGGGCCACGCTTCTTCACGAACTTGCGCAATCGCGGCGGGATCCAGGCGGCCAATTTCGGAGAGAACAGCTTCGGGCAACATGCGGCGCATTTCGACTGCGCGCGCGCGACGCTCCTCGAGTGGAGCGTCATCCAGATATGCGTACGGATTCGCGTTGAGAATTTCATGGGAAAACTGCGAAGGAACTGGAGTCTCCACCGCGACGCAGCGGATGCTGCCTGAAGCTAGTCGATCCAAAACATTCTTCAGGCCTTCGACGTCCATAGCTTCCGTGAGAGCGTCTTTCATCGTCTCGCGAGCCAATGGATGATCAGGGATCACAATTTCGCCTTGAATATTTTCCTGGCAAGCGAGTGCCTCGGGAAAGACAGCCGCCAACAGATCATCGGAACGCATGCGCTGAATTTGCGGCGGAACTTTTTTTCCGCCCATAAAACGCAGCAACGCAAGGGCGCGCCCGGCGACCCAGCGCCATCGGGTGGTGAAAATCGGCGAGGCCAATACAGCCTGTTCCAGCAAGGGTTCGACAGTGGCGGACTGTAGAAAGTGAAACACATCGGCAAGGGGAAAGCTGTGCTGGTCGCTGAGAGAAATATTCAGGCCGTTGTCGGTGGCCGCGGCTTGCAATTCGAAATTGAACGAGCGGCAAAATCGTTTTCGGAGCGCCAGCCCCCAAGCTTTGTTGATACGGCCTCCGAAGGGCGCATGAATCACAAGCTGCATGCCGCCGCTTTCGTCGAAGAAGCGCTCCGCGACCACAGTGTCCTGCGTCGGAACGGCTCGCAGCACTGCGCGGCCTGTGACGATATATTCAACAGCCTGTTCCGCGCCGGATCGGTCGACGCCGCATTCCTGTTTTAGCCAATCCACAGCCGCCGCAGCCTGAGGAAGAGTCCCGCGAACGTAACCCGGAGAAACACCTACGGTGAGCGAGTCGATTTTCCTTCTCACTTCGCCTATCTCTTCGGAAAGTTCCATCGTGCGCGACGGAGCTTCGCCCAGCCAAAAAGGAATGCTGGGAGCCGCTCCTTTCGCGTCTTCCACGGAGACGGAACCGGATTGCACGCGCCGAATGCGCCACGAAGTGTTTCCGAGAAGAATGATGTCGCCGCGCAGGCTTTCGACTGCGAAGTCTTCATCCACCGTGCCCACGACGATGTGCTCCGGCTCAGCGATGACGGTATAAAGGGCATTATCGGGAATCGCGCCTCCGCTGGTAATAGCCGCGATTTTGGCCCCGCGACGCCCGTGCAAGCGATTGTTTACTTGATCGCGATGGAGGTAAGCGCCGTAGCGGCCGCGGCGAGCTGCAATGCCGTTCGAAAGCATTTCGATGATTTCGTCGAAATCTTTTCGCGCGAGATTGCGATAGGGATACGCGCCGCGAACGAGCGCGAATAAATCGTCTTCCAGCCAATCCTCAGCCGCGCACGATGCCACTATTTGCTGCGCAAGAATGTCGAGTGGGCATTCCGGAATGAGAATGCGATCCAGTTCGAGGCGGTTGATTGCTCGAACCAGCGCGGCGCATTCAATCAGTTCGTCGCGCGTGGTGGCAAACAGCCGGCCTTTCGGCACCGCGCCGCGCCAGTGTCCGGCTCGCCCAATGCGCTGCAACGCAACTGCAATCGAGCGAGGTGAGCCGATTTGGCAGACAAGATCGACTGTTCCGATATCAATACCTAATTCAAGCGATGCAGTGGCAACCAGCGCGCGTATTTCTCCTGATTTCAGTTTTCCTTCCACGGATAAACGCCGGAGCCGCGAGAGGCTGCCATGATGTGAAGCTACCGCGTCTTGTCCAAGAATCGTGGCGAGGTGATGGCCGACGCGCTCCGCGAGCCGCCTGGTGTTAACAAAAATCAGAGTAGAGCGATTCGCGAGCACAAGATCCGCGATGCGCTTGTAGATTTCCTCCCACATCTCGTTCGAAGCCACAGGGCCAAGCTCGCTGGCCGGAACTTCGACAGCCAGATCCAAATGGCGCCGCTGCGAAACCTGGACGATTGCCGGAGCGGGCCGGTTATTGCCGGCAAGAAAATTCGCGATCAGCTCGATGGGTTTCTGGGTAGCGGAGAGGCCGATGCGCGTTGAGCGGTTGCCGGTGAGGGCATCGAGGCGTTCGAGCGAAAGAGAAAGGTGCGCACCGCGTTTGTCGTCGGCAATGGCGTGGATTTCATCCACGATCACCGTTTTGACCGTGCGAAGAATCTCGCGACTCTTTTCTGCGGTAAGCAAAATATAAAGAGATTCAGGAGTGGTCACCAGGATGTGCGGCGGGCGCTTCTGCATCGCACGGCGCTCGTGCATCAAGGTGTCGCCGGTCCGCACCGCCGTGCGAATTTCCGGCATTAGAAACCCGCGCTCTCGTGCCAGCAGGAGAATTTCGCCGAGCGGAGTGTCCAGATTCTTTTGAATGTCGTTGCCGAGCGCCTTCAGCGGCGAGATGTACAAAACTTCAGTTTTATCTTCCAGCCCGCCTGCAAGCGCTCTACGCACCAGCCGGTCGATGCAAGCCAGAAATGCGGCCAGCGACTTTCCCGAACCTGTAGGAGCGCAAATGAGCGTGGTCTTATCGCCAAGGATATGTGGCCAACCTTGCTCCTGCGGCTCAGTCGGTGTGCCAAACTTGCTGACAAACCACTCCTGAACAAGCGGATGCGCCCATTCGAGGCCAGTTGGAGACGGAACGGCGAAAGCGGTTTCACTCATGGTCTGCCTGCAAGAAAGGAATAATCCCAAAACGAGTGCCAATATATTGTGCTTGAAATTCAATTCAGATGCAAAAAGGTCCAGGGCGCTGAGCTTTGCCTAATGCCGGGCCGTCCAGAATAGAAGACCGATCACTTATTTAGTGAACCTCCGAAATCTTTCTAAGGTCAGCGATGAACCTTTTCATTTCTTCCTCCCGCGTCGCTTCGTCTGGCGCGCGAAGTATCGAAGAAGGGTGAACCGTGGCCATCACATACGGAGCGATAGACGATTTCAAAAACTCGCCGCGATGCTGGGTCACGCGAAAATCTCGGCCCAATAGTGACTGCGCCGCAGTCGCACCAAGACAGACAATTATTTTCGGACGTAAGGCTACAATTTCAGCTTCCAGCCAAGGCCTGCAGGCTGCGATTTCCGCCGCATTCGGTTTTTTGTGAATGCGCCGTTTTCCCCGCGGCTCCCATTTAAAATGCTTTACGGCATTCGTGACGTAAACTTTCTTTCGATCGATCCCGGCTTCTACCAATGCTGCGTCCAATAATTTCCCCGCGGGACCCACAAACGGTTTGCCTTCGAGATCTTCCTGATTGCCTGGCTGCTCGCCAACGAGCATGATTTTTGCGGTCGGCGTGCCTTCGCCAAACACTGTCTGCGTGCCGAGTTTCCACAAGTCGCAGGCCTCGCAGTTTTGGGAAGCCTTCCGCAATTCGTCCAATGACGCATGCAATGGAAACAAAGAATTGATTGAATCATCCGGCACGCGTTTAGGCATGCTCGTTAGATGCAAAATTGATTCTGATTGGCACATAGAACGGGCTACGCGCGGAAACTCGATGGTTGACAATAACTGAAGATTCGTAGAGAATTTCTGTAGGCGAAGAAAAAGCGAAACTTTTAGATTGCCAATTTCTTCCCTCCAGATCCGCTTATGGCTGTAAATCTCGCTACTTTACGCTCCAAAGTCGAACTTGCCCTGACTGGGCGTGTCGCCGCTCCATTTACGTATCGCGATCGCCATGCAGTTGAAACTGTTTCTACGGGCATAGCGGAAATTGATTCGCTGGCCGGCGGTTTACCTCGCGGAGCGCTGACGGAAATTTTCGGCCCCGCTTGTTCCGGGCGGACAAGTTTGCTGCTCTCAGCTTTAGCTGCAAGAACTGCTCAAGCAGAAGCATGCGCGCTTATAGATGGATGCGACGCTTTCGATCCGCACTCCGCGAAAGCGGCCGGCGTAGAGCTGAAACAATTGCTGTGGGTGCGATGCCGAAACATCGATCAAACTTTGCGCGCTACGGATCTGCTTTTGCAAGGCGGTGGTTTCGGTTTTATTGCGCTCGATCTAGGCGATATGAGCGCGAAATTGTTGCGTCACGTTCCGCTGGATGCTTGGTTTCGTTTTCGGCGCGCAGTGGAGGATACACCAACGATTCTGGTCGTCCTGGAGCCAGAGTCCAATGCAAAAACGTGCGCCTCGCTTGTTCTGCGGATGGAAGCCGAGCCAGCGCGATGGTCAACCACGCTGGACACTCGCGCTTCTTATTTTTTCAGATATCCGTCTTCGTGGCTGTTCGATGGTTTTGGCATTCGCGCCGAATTGCTTCATTCTCGCATGCACTCGAGTGCTCCCAATGGTTTTAAAAAGCATTTCGATTCGGCAGGGCGCTCAGAAACCTTCGAAACAAACGCCATGCCAGGCTATCTAAGTGCTGCGCGAATTGAACCAGCTCCGAAATGAACGCAAGAAGTACCTGGAGAGTTTTGCCTCAACTGAAAAAACTGTTTCTATGGCATTCGCTTCCATTCACGTTCCCAATTTCCTGGTGCAAGCAATAATGCGCGCGGAACCAAACTTGTGCGATCGCGCAGTCGCACTCGTGGATGGAGCTCCTCCGATATGGAACGTGGTGGCGGCCAACGAAGCAGCGTTGCGCTCGGGAATCGAATTGGGCATGGCGAAATCGCAAGTGGTGCAATTTCGCAACGTGGAAATTCGCCAGCGTTCTCGATTGCAGGAAAAATCTGCTCATGCAGCTTTGCTCGATCTTGGTGCTTCTGTTTCGCCGCGCATGGAAGACACGGCGCTGGACACAATCATTCTCGATATCGCCGGCCTCTCTTCCATGTTCGGAAGCGAAGAAAATATCGCTACGCAGTTGATGCGGCGAGCATCCGGCCTGGGCTTGGCCGCGCATGTTGCAGTGTCTTCCAATCCGGAGGCTGCTCTCCAAGCCGCACGCGGCTTTTCTGGAATTACTTTGATTCCTCCAGGGGAAGAATCGAAGCGTTTGGGCGGGCTGCCGGTACGCGCGCTTTTGCCATCGACAGAAATTCTTGAAACGTTGGAGCGCTGGGGCGTGCGCAACTGTGCGGCATTGGCGGCGCTCCCTTTACTGCAATTGTCAGAACGGCTGGGCCAGGAAGGAGTCCGCCTTCACGAATTGGCCAGGGGCGCGAGTTTGCGTTCGATCGTGCTGGCAGAGCCGGCAGTGCATTTCGAGGAAGAAATGGTGCTCGACTTCGCCGTCGCAGAGCTGGAGCCACTTGCTTTTCTGCTAGGCCGCTTGCTCGATCAATTGTGCGCGCGGCTGGAAGCGCGTGCGCTGGCAGCGTGTGCCATTCGCTTGCGATTTGATTTGGAAGATTCTTTCGAAAAGGATTTTCAAGTTCTTGATGACAAGTCTCCCAGGCTCGCTGCCAAAACTTACGAGAAAGTGTTGGGCTTGCCCATACCCATGCGGAATTCAAAAATGCTTTTGAAGCTGCTTCGCTTGCAATTGCAAGCGGACCCTCCGCACGCATCGATCGTAAAAATTACTCTGGCTGCCGAGCCGGCTCATCCGCGCGCGGCGCAAGGTGGTCTATTTCTTCCGAGCTGCCCGGATCCGGAAAAATTAGAACTGACGATTAGCCGGCTTGCGAATCTGGTCGGCAATTCAAATATCGGCTCCCCTGAATTGGTTGATACCCATCGTCCCGGAGAATTTCGAATGAGCCGTTTCGTCCCTGCAAGCGACGAATCGAAAATCCTGCAAAAAAGAGAAGTTGTTGCCACAGCACATCCTTGCGAAGAAGACACATCGACATCACGCGGCGCCGCAACTGCATTCCGTATCTTCAGGCCGGAAGTGCAAGTGAAAGTTGAACTGCAAGACGGTTGTCCTGCACGCATTTATTTTCGCGGCATGCGCGGAAAAATCGTCGCGGCTTCGGGACCGTGGCGAATTTCCGGCGATTGGTGGCGGGAGGACACGTGGCAGCAGGACGAATGGGAGGTCGATATCCGCTTTGATTCTTCCGCGAGCAGCCGTAACGAACGAACCTCAAGTCCGAGCGCGCTGGACGGTCTCTATCGCATTTATTACGACTCGATTCGCGCCGCCTGGTTCGCGCGAGGAAGGTACGATTGATGTACACGGAACTTCACGCGCGCTCCGCTTTCAGTTTTCTTGAAGGAGCTTCCTTGCCGGAAGAATTGGTAGCTACGTGCAAGGATTATGGAATGGCGTCCATGGCCTTGCTCGATCGAGACGGCGTGTATGGTGCGCCGCGTTTTTATCTGGCTGCCAAGAAAATTGAGATGAGAGCTCACATTGGCGCCGAAGTTACCTCCGTCGCAGGCTGGCGCTATCCATTGCTTGTGAAGTCGCGCGAAGGCTACCAAAACCTTTGCCGCTTGATCACGAAAATGAAATTGCGCGCGCCAAAGGGTAAAGGAAGTGTCTCGGGTGCAGAAGTAGCCGAATTTTCAAACGGACTGGTGTGCCTTACGGGAGGCGAAGAAGGCCCTCTGGCGCATGCTTTAGCGCAAGGAGGAATTGAAAGCGGAATGGAATGCGTTCGAGCGCTATGCGAAACATTCGGTAAAGAGAATGTTTACGTCGAGCTACAGCGACATTTCCTGCGCGAAGAAGAAGCCAGAAACCATGCGGCTATCGAAATTGCGGAAAAGCTAAGCCTTCCTTTGCTCGCAACGAATGGCGTGTGTCATTCATTGCCTTCTCAACGCGAAGTGCTGGACGTCTTTACTTGTATCCGCCATCACCGCATGCTGGAAACCTCCGGGCGCCTGCTTGCGCGAAATTCCGAGCTGCATATGAAAACGCCTGCTGAAATGGCGCAATTATTTTCAGATCTTCCCGAAGCCATAGCCAATACTCAGCTTCTTGCTTCCCGCCTGCGATTTACCTTGAAAGATTTGGGTTATGAATTTCCAAAATATCCGGTGCCCGACGGCAAGCCGCAAATCCATTTTCTACGTCAACGAGCTTATGAAGGCATGATTTCGCGCTATGGATCGAAAGACGAACGAGCGCGTTTGCAGATCGAGCGCGAATTGAACCTGATTGAAAAGCTTCACCTTGAAGGTTACTTCCTGATCGTATGGGACATTGTCCGCTATTGCCGCGAACGCGGCATTCTGGTGCAGGGACGCGGATCTGCGGCAAATAGCGCGGTTTGCTACGCGCTGGGCATTACCGCTGTCGATTCCGTGAAGATGGGCCTTCTGTTCGAGCGTTTTCTTTCCGCCGAGCGCGGAGAGTGGCCGGACATCGATCTCGATCTTCCCAGTGGAGACCAGCGCGAACGAGCCATTCAATACGTATACGAACGCTACGGGAAATTGGGCGCGGCGATGACCGCCAACGTGATCACATACCGCGGGCGCTCCGCCGCGCGGGAGATTGGCAAGGCCCTGTCTTTCAATCCCGAGACATTAAACCGTCTGACCAGCCTAGTGGGCGCCTGGGAATACAAAGATGCGAACGACACTCTAGCGCGGCAATTTCGCGACGCCGGATTCGATATGCAACATTCGCAGATTCGTAAGTTTTTTGAGCTTTGCCTGCAGTTTCAAGATTTGCCGCGCCATCTGGGCCAGCATTCCGGAGGTTTGGTGGTATGCCAGGGCCAGTTGGATTCGATCGTTCCGCTGGAACCGGCGACCATGCCCGGCCGCGTGGTGGTGCAATGGGACAAAGACGATTGCGCCGACATGGGCATCGTGAAGGTGGATCTTCTCGGGCTGGGCATGATGGCTGTGCTGGAAGATTGCCTGCAGATAATTAGCAAGGATTACGGCGAAGAAATAGATTTAGGACATTTGCCCGCGGATGATCCGGTCGTTTACTCCACGCTGCAAAAAGCCGATACGATCGGAATGTTCCAAGTGGAAAGCCATGCGCAAATGGCCTGTTTGCCGCGCCTATGGCCCGAATGTTTTTACGACATTGTGGTGCAAGTGGCGATTATTCGCCCGGGGCCAATAGTCGGAAAGATGGTGAATCCTTATTTGAAGCGCCGCCAGGGACGCGAAACGGTAGATTTTCTTCATCCTTCGCTCAAACCTGTCCTCGAGCGCACTTTAGGGGTGCCGTTATTTCAAGAGCAATTATTGCGCATGGCCATGATTGCCGCCGGATTCACCGGAGGCGAAGCGGAAGAATTACGCCGCGCACTCGGTTTCAAGCGTTCAGAAAAGCGCATGAAGGAAATAGAGGTAAAACTTCGTTGCGGGATGGACAAAAATGGAATCACATCCGAAGCTCAGGAAAAGATTGTTCAGTCCATCACCTCTTTCGCATTGTATGGATTTCCTGAATCCCATGCCGCAAGTTTTGCCCTGCTCGCCTATGCCAGCGCTTATTTGAAGTGCCACTATCTCGCTGCTTTTACCGCTGCCATTTTGAATAACCAGCCGATGGGTTTCTATCAACCGGACACGCTGGTAAGGGACGCTCAACGGCACGGTCTGAAAGTGAAGCCCATCGACGTGACCTGCTCGGACTGGCTGTGCAAGCTCGAAAAAAGCAGCCAGGGCTTTTGCGTGCGGCTGGGATTGCGCTATGTGAAAAGTTTCCGCAGCGAGGCAGCTTTAGAACTTGTAAGTCAACGTGCTAATCGCCCATTTCTTTCGATCGACGATTTAAAGCTTCGTGTCCCTATGATTCAGAAGTCGGAACTCACAACTCTCGCGGAAATCGGCGCTTTGAATTTTATCGCCGGCAAGCACGGAGTACATCGGCGAGACGCCTTATGGCAAATTGAACGCGCAGCCAGACGGCCGGGCCCTTTGCTCGAAGCGGCAGAAGGCAAGGAAGAAGAACTAGAAACCTCGAGTATGGAAATGGAAGAAGTTCCGATTTCCTCTGCGACGCAGTCTCCTCTAGCGGCCATGACCGGAGAAGAAAGGTTAGTTGCAGATTTTCGCGGCACGGGAATGACCGTCGGCCTTCATCCCATGGGCCACCATCGTATGGAAATGAAGAGGCGAGGCGTTCGCTCGGCCATTGAACTATCCCATCTGCCCGACGGGATGCACGTTAGGGTTGCAGGAGGGGTGATTACGCGCCAGCGTCCTGGAACGGCGAAAGGTTTTGTCTTTCTAAGCCTCGAAGATGAAACCGGAATCTCGAATGCGATTATTACGCCGCAGCTATTTGAAAAATACCATGTAGTGATAGTTCACCAGCAATTTCTGCTCGTCGAGGGAAAACTTCAAAATCAGGACGGGGTAATCTCAGTAAAAGCCGAAAGCATTCAGCCATTGCGCATCACGCGGGCCGAAACAACTTCACACGATTTTTACTAAACTCTTTGAACTGCCCGCGTGATGGCGAAGTAAATCCTAGTTTAGGTGCGGCTCATCGGTGCCCAGAACTGCCTTGATGGTGTCCAACAGTTGCTTCATCGGGGCCGATTTCACGGCGTAACCCTGAGCCCCAATACGCGAGATTTCATCTCTTATTTGCTGCGATTCGTGCATGGTGAAAATAACGATCTTAGCGCTCGGGTCTGCCCTGCGTATCAAGCGCGCCGCATCCAATCCGCCCATCACCGGCATACTTATATCCAAAATGATCAAATCAGGCTTCAATTCGGCTGCCTTCTCCACAGCATCCTTTCCATTCATTACATCGGCGCACACTTCCCAACCGGCCGCGGTTAAGGCCGCGCGTAAACCTCGGCGGATTGCCTCATGATCGTCCGCAATCATAATTCGAACGGGCTTCTTTTGGCCGGAAGGGCCGATCTTCTTACCCGACGCCTCGGATGACGTGCACTCCAATGCAGAAGGAGAATTGGTCTTCAAGTTCATCACAAATGCCGGGACAATTGGGGATCGGAGCGCGAACTGAGTTTCTTTCGACTTCGGCGAGTTCCAGGCCATTTTTACTCCCACGAGCAATGGGACAAACATCTTTTCTGTGAAATTACCGATCCAACGCGAAGGTCAAAGTACCAGAGTCAGAGCTAAATATCCAAACGCAAACTGCTTAATGTGTTCTTGTCCATGCAACTCTCTGCAGGGATTTAACGGCGGGCTCCCAGGCACGCATAACGGCTACCTATGCCTCAGGCTACCGACCAACCCCCCAGCCAACCTATGCGTCCATCCAAAGAAAGCCGAGCTTCTATGATCCGCGGGCGCCAAGGCAGGTGCAGGGGGCGTTCGGTCAGAGAGCGGTTTCAGAAGAGATGTTCGGGCGAATCTGGCGCTTTGATGCACGGCTTCGGCCGCCAGCAGGCAAAATGCGATTGCCAGAAAAATTGCGAGATACCCGATGAGAAAGATCAGAAATGCCGCAGCTAGTTCAAGAGCATAATTATACGTAGTAAGGGCGTCCATTTTGACCTCTGCCACTACGAAACTAGTTCGACCTACAAGCTACGCCTACCGACCTTTCTCCTTTTTCTCTGACTTTCGATTGTTTGAAGTGGTGTCGTCCTGATCGTCTTGTGCCGGAATGCGTCCGGTCGTGCGATCTGGTTCGGTTCGGCGATCGGTCGGCGAAGATGGGCTCGAGCTGTCGATGGGAGTCAGGCCTGGTCCGCTGCTGGCATCCTCTGAACGGCGCATGGTCACGATATGCGCTCCTTTGCGGCACCTGAATAAAGGCTTTCTTTTCCTAAGGTACAGAGTATTTAGGATATGCAATGCCCCCGTCTATCCGGCAAATGCTGTAGTAACGATATAAAGAATTTTGTATGAAGCGACCGGAGAGCAAAACCGGTTATTGAGGCACAGCTTCGGCGAGCGTGGAAAACTGGTTGGTAGCTTCTGAGAGACTGTTGACGATCACGTCCGCTTCCAATATTCCCAAACGCGTTCTCATCACGTCGAGGTTTCCTGTGAAACCCCACAGACCGATGCCAATTCTAGATTTCGGGAACCGAACGCGAAGTTTTTTATAAAGCCTGCGCATGCTGTAGACACTGTAAGGAGGCAATGCCGAAATATAAATTACTTCACAATTTTGTTCCGCGGTTTCTTCAATCATATCTTCCACCGACGCCGGCAGCACGATTTGCGAGGCGTATCCTGCTCGTGTAGCCAGGTGGGCGAGCATCATTCCCAGGATTTCGTCCCCTTCATCGCGCGCTGGTATACAAGCTACAGCGCAGCCCACAATGTTTTTCTCTTTGGCTGCAACGGCCGATGGGATCAATGGACCACCTGCTTCCGCATCTACCTCTTGAGATTGTGTTTCGGCCTCCGGTTTGAGCGTGAGTTCTTCGATAATGTCTTTTAATGTCCGAAATACAAACTGCTCTCGTGCGTCGCCCAATCCCACATCGGCTCGATCCTTCTCTATAAAGATCAGCACCGGCGTAATAACAGATTCATAAAGCTTTTCAATCGAGCCTTCTTTAAGAAAACTGTCGATGACCTCCCGCGCTCCCTCCGTATCCATTCCGCGCAGCCTTTGGTAAAGCTGCACTTCCATTCCTTGCACGCGCTTATCACCCAGGAGCACGCTCAGGAATTCCCACTGCGGAATGTAACGGCCGATTACAACGATGCACACCGTCAATGGCGTGGAGAGAAGCAGACCGACCGGACCCCACAACGCAGCCCAGAAAATCGCAGCCACTAAAATGGCAAGCGATGAAACTCCGGTTTGCGCCGCATACACCAGAGGTTCGACGACATAAGAAGTAAGTATTTCAATAATGACGAATGCCCCGAACACCATGAGTGGCTTTGCCCAGCCTTCAAAAACAGCCAGTGACAGCAAAAGCGGCATCGCCGCGCCCACCATTGTTCCCAGGTATGGAACGAATCTAAGAAGCGCCGCGAGCACTCCCCAGAGGAACGCATTGGGTACGCCAATGAAATAAAGAGCGCCGCCGAATAACGTGCCATAGCCCAGGTTCATCAAGAATTGAAAAAATAAATATCGTCCCACTCGTTGGGTAGCCTCGTCGAAAGCTTGGGTGGTGACGTGGAACCTGCTTAACCCGGCAAGCGCGAACAGGCGGTCGCGAAGATCTTCGCTGCGCAGCAGAATGAACGCTGTGAACACCATTACAATTGCCAGGGTCGCCAGCGGCCCAAGGAATGGGCCTAGCAGCGTTCGAATAGACGCAATCGGACTATTCTGCTGTACAACCAGCACTGGGACGGGATGCGCGACGCTGCCGCCCGGAAGCAACGTGTGTTTGCTTTTCTGGCCTTGGTCATTGGTTTCATCGGGCGACGGGGTTTCGATAGTGGACGACAGTTCTTTGCCCAATTCGTTTACTGTGGCTTCGGCTTTACCGATTCCGTTTTCTCTTACTCCCCGAAAAGTTTCAATTTTTCTCGAAATTGTAGTCCTGTAATTTGGAATCTGAGTCGCCAAACTAATCGTTTGATTGAACACCAGCCATCCCAAACCCGCCAATAGTCCAGCTACGAGAAGCACTACGGCGAGTACCGGCCCAGTCCTTCCCAGACCCGCTTTTTGCAAAAGATTGACCAGCGGGGCCAGAAGGAAAGCGAAGAGAACTGCGAGCGCAATAGGAACAAGGACGGACCTGGCGAAATAAAGACCAGCGATACACACGACAGCCGTTACGATGGGAGGAAAGCTTGTCGAATCTCGAGTTGTTCTGGTAGCCATAAAAAGCTCAGAGCCGAAAAAATCAAACTACATTTTCCGCGTTCGCCAGTGTTTCCAATCTTTGGAGACAACTTTCGCCATTTCCTTGGCAGCTTCTCTTAACCAGTCCCCACGCCGCTTTCGAAGGTCGTTCTGCACGAACCTAATTGACCTCTTGGACCCGAGGTGAATGTTGGCCGCTTCCCAGCCCATGGCATTCAACATCAGATCTTCCTCTCTTTTCTTGGGCAGCGTCTCGATATCTACTGGAGAAGAATCCGGAGCCAACCGTCCGATGCGCCAATTTTCTTTTATTCGCACGTAAGGATCACTGCAACGTACGGCGTTTCGCATTATTTTTTGATAATTGATCACGGCTCTACCCGCCGAGCCCCTTGCCCATACACAAGCCGAAGGCGCCAGGATTTTCGCTTCTAGCGCGATTTTCCCGCCTTCCCAGTCGGCGATGGCGACGATGCGGGGATGTCCCAGGCTACCTGTGCCCGCTGTACGTTTGAGAACGCGATAAGAAAGATTGTGGCCCGGGAAGAGCTCTCTCCATGCCTTCTTAGGTGTAGACGGGATAGGCTGTCGAAGCACAGGATTGTCTTCCATTTCCTTCCAGAACGACGGCGGATCATCCAGCCGGCTAAGCGCGATCGACGTGAACCACGCATTCTTATCTTCCAGAACGATGGGTGTGCCACCGGCTCTCAGTGAATCGCTGTAACCCTCCAGAATCGCGTCACAAGCATTTTTTGAATTGATCTGGAGATGATCCAGCGAGTGTGCCAATCGCGCACTGGTTGCGAGCCGAACCAGGTCGTTCGTGTAGGGCAAAGTGTAAGCTTCGTCGAAATCGTCAACCCCCCAGACTAAGCGGCCAATTTTATCGCGCCACGTTCCGAAACTATTCACATGCAGGTCGCCCACCGCCAATACCGATGGCGCGGAAGCCAAATCCGGGCAGTGCTTGGCCCAGAGCTGCGTCCAGCGATAGAAACTTCCGCGAAAAAACCGAAATTCGTCTTCGGCCATCAACTCGTGCTTCCGTTTAAGGTCTGCTTCGACGACCGGAATCCTGCTTCGAAGCCAACCTTCAAAACTCGTAGTTGCCTTGAAAATATTCATTTGGGTAATCGAGTTTGTCTACGGATGCAGCCAAATTGAAATGGCGAATGTTGCAACTAGCTGGCTTTGCGTCGGGTCCTTTTTTCGTGCGCTGCGGCTTCTCTGGTCGAATGCAGCGGGCTTTTCCGGGCTCCTGAAGTTTTTTCCAGACTTTTCTTCAGCGCAGTCATCATGTCAATCACGGGAGCCCGTTCTTTGTGAGGAGCGGAGGCGATCTCACGCCCCTTCTGCTTTGCTTCAATCAGGGCGCGAAGCCTCGTCTCGAACTCATCGTGATATTTCTTCAGCTGAAACTCCTCGGAAAGGTTATCGACCAGTTGGTCGGCCAGCTTTACCTCTTGCGGAGTGAGCTTCACATTCTCGGTGTTACCGTATCCCGGCGCTTCGCGGATTTCATTGGCAAAGTACATCGTGTGAAGCGCTATGCCGTGATCGTATGGGCGAAGAAACACAGTGTACTCGCGTTGATGCATCGTGATTTTGGCAATGGCAACCCGATCCTTGTCCTCCATCGTTTTCAGCAGCAACTGATAGGCTTTTTTACCCTGGTCTTCGGGGACCAAAAAGTAAGATGAATCGAAAAACAGAGGATCAATCTCGGATTCTTTCACGAACGCGAGAATCTCCATGGCGCGCGCGGATTCGGGCGTTATCTTTTTGATTTCTTCCGGATCAATCACGACATATTTGCCGTCTTCGTACTCATACCCCTTCACCACTTCCGAACGTTCCACAATTCGGTTACACGTTGGGCAATATAACGGCTGGCGAAGCCTGGTCTTGCACACCGCATGGAGTTGATGAAGTCCCACTCTGGAGCTGCGTGCGGCCGGATATAGTTTGACCGGTATCGAAATCAGTCCGAATGTAATGAAGCCTTTCCAAGCAGACGAAGCCATCGGAATCAGACCTCCAGAGCAACATACTTATATATCGACGCTCCATTGTAATGCACATCCGGACAAGCCTGTAGCCGTCCGGAAAAGATGGTGTATCGGCGATTTTCAGTTCCAACCTGCGGGCGCTCCGCCCGTATAATCGGCCGGTGGCGCTCGCAGAATACAAACGGAAAAGGCGGTTCGACGCAACTCCCGAACCTCCTGGCGGCCCCACCTCTCGCCACGGCTCCACATTTGTCGTTCAAGAGCACCATGCGCGGCGCCTGCATTACGATTTCCGCTTGGAAATAGACGGCGTGATGAAATCCTGGGCCGTGCCAAAAGGCCCATCGATGAATCCGGATGATAAACGGCTTGCGATTCAGACCGAAGATCATCCGCTCGAATACGCCAAGTTCCAGGGCGAGATACCCTCCGGAAATTATGGCGCTGGCGAAGTGATTATCTGGGACAACGGAACTTTCGAAGTGGAAGGAAATCTATCGGCCCAAGACCAACTCGATCGTGGTGAGCTCAAATTTATCCTGCATGGTAAGAAGCTGACGGGAAGTTTTGTGCTGGTAAGAATTCGTAGCCGCCAGCCCGGAAAACAAGAATGGCTGATGATCAAGCATCGCGATTCAGCCTCGCGCGATGTCTGGAATATCAACGAACACGCAGGATCGGTACTTCCAGAAGTGAAAGGCCCGAAGAGGAAATGGATCTCCAATCGCCCGGCGTCCGGCCAAAAAGCGACGGCCCACTTAAAAAGGGCCGAGCTGAAGTTTCCGCAATCCGCGCGACGCGCGACGATACCGGGCTGGATCCAGCCCGCCCTTGCGTCATTGTCCGACCGGCCATTTTCGGATCCGGACTGGCTTTTCGAAATTAAATGGGACGGTGGACGGACGTTGGCGCGCGTGCAAAACGGCCAAGTTCAATTGTGGTCGCGCTCCCGCCGAGATGTTACGGGCGAATATCCGGAGTTAGCTGCTTTGCCCGCGCACACCGATGGGCACGACGTGTGGCTGGATGGCGAGATCGTAGCTTTGGACGACGACGGCCGCAGCGATTTCGAGCGTCTTCAGCAGCGCTTTTCCGTAATCAATCCCAGCGCTGAACTCATGCACCAAGTCCCGGTAGTCTATTACGTCTTCGACATCCTTTATTGTGACGGTTACGACCTTCGTCCTGCGCCTCTGCTCGAACGCAAGGCATTTCTAAAACAAATTCTTCACACAGACGAAACCATTCGCTATTCCGATCATGAAACCGAGAAGGGAAAGGAACTCTACAACCTGGCTCTCGATAAACAATTGGAAGGAATTCTAGGGAAACAGATTCATAGCCCGTATCCGGAAGGGCGCACCACGGCTTGGTTGAAATTTAAACTAGTGCGGGAATTGGACGCAGTTGTGGGCGGATGGACTGAACCTCGCGGCACCCGGCAACATTTCGGCGCTCTTCTGTTGGGATTGTATGATGGCAAAAAGTTGGAGTTCATATGCGGAGCTGGAAGCGGATTTTCCGGTGAATCTCAAAAGCGTCTTGCCTCGCGGCTCAGTGCCCTGCAAACCGAAAAATGTCCGTTCTCAACGAAGCCCGTCACGCGCGAGAAAGCTTACTGGGTGAAACCCTCACTCGTGGCCCGCGTGAAATATGGCGGATGGACTCAGGGACGGCACCTGCGCCAGCCAACATTTCTAGGATTGCAGGAAGACCACGATCCAGCGGATTGCACGTTCGAGAAAGAAACGAAATCTGTAAAAGCAAGTGTCGCCAAGAACCAAAATGAGGCCCCGGTAACAAGAGATTCCGGAGTCGACGAAATGCCAAAACCTAAAGCCAAAAACACGATTGCCGCTCCAGGCAAGCCTTCTGTACTCAAGACCGACACAGCGATTGCGAGTGAACTCGATCGCGGTTCGCAGTCCGAGGCGTTTGTTGAGATGGACGGTGTCTCTTTGCGTCTTACCAATCTCAACAAAGTTTATTTTCCAAACGACCGGTATACCAAAAGAAATCTTCTCGCCTACTACTACCATATCGCGCCTCTTCTGCTTCCTTTTTTAAGAGACCGCCCTCTAGTGTTGCGGCGCTACCCAAACGGAATCGACGGGCAGGCCTTCTTTCAAAAGGATTCAGGCAAAGACGCCCCAGAGTGGATCAAGACCGTCGCCATCGAATCCGAAAGCAAATCGAAGCCCATACGGTATTTTGTCGCTAACGACCGCGCGAGTCTGCTTTACCTTACGAACCTCGGATGTATCGATCATAATCCCTGGTCAGCGCGTACCGACGATCTCGAACATCCGGATTATATATTTTTTGATTTGGATCCGACTGACGGAACCCCGTTCGCCGATGTGGTCAAACTAGGGAAATTATTGGCCTCCAAGCTACGGGAAATTGGAATGAAAGTTTTCCTAAAAACTTCCGGGGCAACCGGGCTGCACATTTTTGTTCCGGTTGAACGCGTTTACACCTACGAGCAAGTTAGGCAATTCGTTCAGACCATCGCTTCACTCACCTCACAAGATTATCCGAAGCTGATAACTTCCGACCGGACGGTTCGAAAGCGCCCAAAGGGCAGTATTTATATCGATGCACATCAAAATTCCTCTGGCCAATCGCTGGCGTCCGTTTATTCGGTCCGGGCGTTTCCGCATGCGCCTATTTCCACGCCAATAACAGCCGACGAGCTGACCCCCAAAATATCTCCAGAGACTTGGAATATATCTTCGATACGCAGCCGAATCGACAAAGTTGGGGATCTCTGGGCGGATTTTTGGAAGCATAGGCAAAGATTGGAGCCTGCGGTTAAGCGTCTCGAACAGAATCTGAAAAAAGGTTAATCTTGAGATGTCGTTGGCAATCAGGGCCAGATAGAATGCCAGCTTCGCGGTTCGGATTTGAGCGCCGCTCACTGGGAGCAATTTATGAAAACGTCGGCGATAAGCATTGGGGCGATATTGCTACTGAGCATTCTTTCCTTCCGCTCACCCGGGCAACAACAGAACAACACACCTATGTCCTTCACGGGCGAGATCATGGATAGCCAGTGTGCCGCGGACGGATCTCATAGCGCGATGATGCAAAAGGAAGGTTTCAAAACTGCGAAAGACTGTACTGCGGCTTGTGTCAAAGGCAGCGTGCAATTTGTCCTTTATGGGGCCGGGGACAAGAAAATCTATCAGCTGGACGACCAGGAAAAACCGAGCGATTACGCGGGTCAGAAGGTAACAATAATCGGCACTTACGACGGAGCCACGAAAACGATCCACATCCAAACTATCCAAGCAGTTCCGTAGAAACAGAATGCACGAAGGTTAGAGCTTAAGCTCAGTTGAACTCAGAACAAGTCCCGAATCATTTTTCGGAATACGAGAATAGCCCCGACCGCTATTAACCCGATCAGCGCTGCAAACGGCAAGGAATCCGCGATTTGAGTCGGTGCTGGCCCCCCGACGGCCAGCATGGTACCGGTAGCACTCACCGGCAAGCAAAGACTCGCAAAAACGGCCAGTGCCAGCGACAATAGAAGTTGTTTCAAACTCACCTTTGGTCTCCCTTCGTTGAGTTCCTAGTCGAGTTCCATAGAAACATACGTTCTCGTGCTCTCATATACAGCTAACGCTCGATATCACCCCCGGACCTTTCCGTAAGAGTACTAAAGCACTTACCCTAACTCTTTCAATTGAGGGCATATAAAAAGAAGCATCTTACTGAGAGTAGGCAGATACAGGAATAACCCAGCAACGTTACAGGATGACGCCGATAGACCCATTACCCCCAGTCGACTATTTTGGGCGGGCTGCGCAGGGGACAGTTGTTTGCTCAGCATTTAGCCGACGAGGTGATCTGTGGATTTTGATCGAAAAGAATTGAAAAAAGCCGAGCTTTTGCCGGGCATGCCGGGGAAAGACCCTACATGCTGTGTCGACGATGAATTGAATCTTGTGAAACGTGCTCAAGCCGGAGACGACGACGCTTTTGCCAAGTTGATTCGGCCCTATATTCGCAAGGCTTATCACGTAGCGTTGAAAATCACGCGCAACCGGGAAGATGCCGAAGACGCGTCGCAACAAAGCCTGCTAAATGCCTACGCGCATCTGGATCAGTTTCGCGGTCAGTCGCGATTTTCCAGCTGGCTCACCCGGATTGCCATGAACGAAGCTCTAATAAAGGTCCGCAAACGCCGTTCGGAGGATCACTACTTGTCGTATGAGAACAACACGGGAGAAGAACTGAATTCAGTCGAAACATTGAGCGCCGGCGACGCTTATCATCCCGAAGTCTTGTATTCAAAGCGCGAGAATCAGCGAGCTCTGCATGAGGCCATTGATGGCCTCGGAAGTGCATCACGGATAGTGGTCCGCCTTCTGGGACTGCAGGAGTGGCAAGCAAAAGAAGCCGCCACGACGTTGAAACTGTCTCAATCGGCGGTAAAGACAAGGTTTTCGCGCGCCAGGCAGCAGCTGCGCGAGTGCCTCGCTGAGCGCATGTAAAACTTACTAATTTCAAGGAATTAATTTATGTCCAACTCACCTATCTCAATTAGAGAATCAGGGTCGAGACTCCACCGTTCGTGCGAATGTTCTGTTTTCGCTCGTTCCGGCAGCGAGTTCGAGTGCCTTCGAGGATCCCATTCAACGGATACTCTACTTGCGGAAGCGATTCAGTCTTTCACCGCCAGATTGCTTGCAGATGATTGGTGCCACGACGTCCGAAGCGGCCTGACTCTGCGTCCCTTCAAACACAATTCAGCCGAAGCGGAGGGAAATTTCATAAATTTTTGAAATTTCCGTCCGTTTTGGCCTCGAATCGCCAGTCGCGATCCCCATTTTGCCAGTTGAATTATGCCCCGCCCGACCTTTCGGCTTGACTGTATACTCTTTCCAGAATCAAATGCCCAGTTGAACCCTTTATTTGGCTGCCGGTCGTTGAGTGTAAATGGTCTTTCGGCCCCATTGAAACCCTTTGATGTTGGGAGAGAGCGTGAAAACACTTCGTATTTTAATCGCTGACGATCACGATCTGATGCGTCGTGGAGTTAAGGCCTTGCTTCAGTCGCACGCGGGTTGGGAAGTGTGCGGCGAAGCTCATACCGGACGTGAGGCCGTTGCGAAAGCGGAAGAGCTGAAACCTGACATCGTTATCCTCGACATCAGCATGCCCGATCTTAACGGTGTGGATGCTGCAAAAAGAATCCGCAAAGGCTCGCCGGATACCGAAGTTCTGATTCTGTCGGTACATTATTCCGATCAACTCATCCGTGACATTCTCGAGGCCGGAGTCCGCGGATATATCGTCAAGTCGGATTCAGACCGCGATTTGATTATCGCTGTCGAAACCCTCGCAAATCACAAACCTTTTTTTACTCCTCGCGCGACCGAAGTTATGTTGACCAATTTCAATGAGGGTAAAACTCGCACCGAGCCTCCCGAGACCATGCGTGACCGGCTCACATCCCGGGAACGTGAAATCGTCCAGCTGTTGGCTGAAGGCAAGAGCAGCAAAGAGGTCGCATCTTCTCTGAACATTAGTGTCAAAACCGCCGAAACCCATCGCGCCAATATTATGCGCAAGCTTCAGCTGCATACCGTCAGTGAGTTGGTGCGCTACGCCGTGCGTAATCAAATCATAGAACCGTAAGCCGGGCCGGAGTCGCATCGCTTCATGCCGGCGCCGAGACAGCTTCGTCTGCCCTTGGTTTACAAATCCCCGAGTGGCGTTCACGCATTCGCCTCTGCGCCAAATCTACAGTAAGTTTGGGATGTGCCTAACGAGTTGTCTGTATTGTTGGGAGCGCACATCTAACGGATTATTGCTGCCGTCAACTATCTCATCTGATTCGCGAAAGGTATGCACGTATGATGACCCCAGCCAGTTATCGGAGAATCGCAGTTCCCAGTCAGCCCGACCCGACAGAATCTTATGGACCCAAGCCCACCGTCCTGCTGGCCACCAACGATATCGAGATTCGCGAGAACATCGCGCAGCTTCTTCAAATTTTCCCGTTGAAGACTGTGTGGGCTAAAGGCATGGAAGAAGTGAGGTCGGTCGTCAGCAGGGAAAGTGTCGCCGTCTGCTTGTGCGGTTTTTGGCTTGTGGATGGAACCTATCGCGACGTCGTCAGGCATCTGAAGTTGCAGCGCGTTGAAATCCCGGCCGTAATCGTCTGTGCGCCTGCGTGCCCGCACGAATACAGCGAATACTTGGCTGCGCTGAAGATCAAGGCTTTCGACTTCATCTGCCACCCATACCTAAAAACTGATATGGAAAGAATTTTGCGCTCGGCGATCGAGGCGCACAACGGATCGGAACTCGCAACACTGCCTTTACCCGTCCCGTCGATTCCAATACCTGGAGTTTCCGGATTACGGCGAGCGAGCTGACCGGGGTTGGAGATTGGAGATAGAGCCTCTGTAGAAGAGGGCAATTCCGAGGGGACAAGAAAATGTTTTCGCCTGTTGGCGCACCGGTGAGATCCAACGCTGAACTGCACCCCGAGAAGCGCTCAGCTAGCCCTCTGAACTTAATAGTTTTGTTGAACGCTGTATTTGTTCTTTTCTCTTACATTACCCGCCCAAACGATTGATAGGGCCGAGCTTCAGGTCTTTCAATTTAGACCGCCTCGCCGTACCCGTCACCGGTTCATTTAACCGGCGTTCGCATGCGCGTTAACGTGCATTCTAAGTCGCTTTCAAGTGCTCGAACTCGCCGCTTAGGTTGTATTCTATAAGGCCGCTGACCCGCAGCCGTCGGGTTATCGCGACCAGAATTCTAAGGGAAAAATGGCCACGGCCACTCAACCGCAAAATATATTTGTTGAAATTCATGAGCCGATCCGCGCCGAACTCTTCAGCGTCGAGCGTCTGGAACAGCATGCCGAGAGTCTCGCTGCCGCTCAGACTGTCACCACCGATTACGACGATGGTCGCCCGCTTATCCCCCGCGTAGCCGAGAACGGCCGCGTATTGCTGGAATATTACCGCGCCACGGCGAAGGCCATTCAGCTGGAGCACGCGATCACGCCCGCTGCGGAATGGTTGGTTGACAACTTTTACATCGTCGAAGAACAGCTGCGCGAAATTCGCGATGACCTCCCTGTCGGGTTTTATAAAAAGTTGCCGAAATTGGCTTCCGGGCATTTGCAAGGGTATCCGCGCGTTTTCGGCGTGGCTTGGGCGTTCGTGGCTCACACGGATAGCCGTTTCGAACCGGAAGTGCTTCGCGGGTTTGTTACGGCTTATCAGCGCGTACAGCCGCTCACTATCGGCGAACTGTGGGCCGTAGCCATCACGCTCAGAGTAGTGCTGGTAGAAAATTTGCGCAGGATCGCGGAACGCCTCCATCTTAGCCGCCGCGCTCGCGAAGAGGCCGACTTACTTGCCGACAGCCTTCTCGGCACCGGCGGTCAGGCCATGATTTCTCCGGCTAGCGTTCTCAGGGAATTCGAGAAAAAGCCCCTCGAAAGGGCTTTCGCCGTTCAACTGGTTCAGCGCTTGCGCGACTTAGATCCGAAAGTTGGACCGGTTCTCGTATGGCTGGATGAGCGGCTGGCCGCCCAGGGAACCACGGCAGACGAAATTGTTCGCGCCGAGCACCAGCAACAAGCGGCCATGAGCGTCACCGTTCGTAACATCATCACCAGCATGCGCCTGATGTCGGAATTCGATTGGCAGGCGTTTTTCGAAGGCGTCAGCCTGGTGGACAAGATTTTGCGCGACGGAAGTAATTTTGCGGACATGGATTTTGCCACGCGCGACTACTACCGGCATGCGATCGAAGATCTTTCACGCGGATCGAAACACAGTGAAGTCGAAGTCGCCGAACGCGCGCTACATCGAGCCTACCGCGCTCGTGCGGAGCGAACCGATGGCCAGCCGCCCGATGATAGACGCTCGGATCCGGGTTACTACCTGATATCGCATGGAAGATGGGCCTTTGAACGCGAATTGGATTTTCACATTCCTTGGAGACGGTGGTTACTTCGCCTCTACGTCCGCGCAGCGGTTCCAGGCTTTTTGGGAACCATCGCCGTATTGACCGCTGTCATTTTGGCTTTCCCCCTTTTCCGAGCCCGAGAGATGGGATTGCATCCCGGCTATCTAGTGCTGCTGGGTCTTATTGCTGCCATTCCGGCATCGGATTTGGCTATCGCCCTGATCAACCGCGCGGTAACCGATCTGCTCGGACCCCGGACACTTGCCCGTTTTGAGTTGAAGGAGGGAGTGCCCACGGAGCTGCGCTCGTTCGTCGTAGTTCCCACTTTGCTCACTTCTGTGGATGGAATTAAAGAGCAGGCCGAGCGCCTGGAAGTCCATTACCTGGCGAACGCGGACGGCGATCTGCGCTTTGCGTTGCTCTCAGACTGGGTTGACGCTCCCACTGAAAGTTTACCGAGTGATGAAGATCTGTTGGCTACTGCTGTCGAATGCATCGCGAATCTAAACGCGCGCCACGGTCCGCCGCCGGGCGGCGGCGATCGCTTCTTCGTATTCCATCGCAAACGCGTTTGGAACGAACGCGAGCAAAAATGGATGGGATGGGAGCGCAAGCGCGGAAAACTGCACGAATTCAATCAGCTTCTCCGCGATTCAAGCACCACTACCTTCCTATCTATTGAAGGTCGCCCGCCGGAATCGGTTCCCGGAGTACGTTACGTCATTACGCTGGATGCCGACACCCGGCTGCCTCGCGGCACTGCCGCTCGCTTGGTCGGCACCATGGCCCATCCCTTAAATCGCCCCAAGTTCTCTCCTGACTTAGGCCGTGTCGTGGACGGCTACTCCATCGTGCAGCCGAGAGTTACTCCATCGTTGCCCACCGATCGCGAAGGTTCGCTATTCCAAAAAATATTTTCCGGCCCGAGCGGAATCGACCCTTATGCTTCGGCCGTCTCCGACGTTTACCAGGATCTATTTCGGGAAGGCTCCTATACCGGCAAGGGAATTTACGATATCGATGCTTTCGAAGCGGCTTTGGCCGGCAAGGTGAAGGAAAACACGCTGCTAAGTCACGACCTCCTCGAAGGAATTTTTGCTCGGGCTGCACTGGCCACGGACATTGAATTATTCGACGATTTTCCCTCGCACTACGAAGCGGCCGCCGCGCGTCAGCACCGTTGGGCGCGGGGAGACTGGCAACTCCTTCCCTGGATTTTCGGCCGCGGTGGCTTGTCAAAGGAAGAGCGCCGGAAGGTTAGAATTCCAGCAATCAGCCGCTGGAAAATGCTCGACAATCTGCGCCGCACTCTTTCGGCGCCCTGCATGTTTCTTACACTCGTTGTCGGCTGGTTGGTACCGGGAATATCCCCGTGGATGTGGACCCGGTTCATTCTGGCAATGGTCGCCATACCTTCACTCATTCCTTTTTTGGTGGGATTGAACCCGCGTCTCGGTGGAATCTCCAAGCGCAGCCATGTCCGCGGCGTCCTTTCCGATCTTGGCCTCGGTCTATATCAGATTGGTTTGACCATTACCCTATTGGCATACCAGGCGTGGCTGATGTCGGACGCGATTTTACGAACGCTCGTAAGGGTATTCATATCCAGAAGAAATTTACTGCAATGGGTCACCGCGGCGCAGTCGAAGTCCGCGGTCGACTTGAATATTTTCGGTATGTACAAACGCATGATCGCAAGTGTCTTGTTCGCTCTTGCGATATTTCTCGCTCTCTTGCTGGGCAAGCCCCATTCTTTATTTGCAGCCACTCCTTTTCTGGTCTTATGGATTGCTGCGCCTGCGGTCGCGCGTTGGATCAGCCTTCCTCCTGTTCTTCCGGATGTAGAGACGCTTTCCTCCGGCGACACCGCAGCTTTCCGCCTGGCTTCTCGTCGCACCTGGCGATTCTTCGAGACTTTCGTTACGCCCACGGATAACTTCCTTCCCCCGGATAATTTTCAGGAAGATCCTAAGCCCATCGTCGCCCACCGCACTTCGCCGACGAATATTGGCCTGTGTTTGCTTTCTACTCTCGCGGCGCATGACCTCGGTTGGCTTGGCATTCAGGAAACTACGGAACGCCTCGAGAACACTTTTCGCACCTTGAACAAATTGGAACAGTTTCGAGGCCATTTCTACAACTGGTACGACACCCGGGATCTTCATCCCCTGGATCCGAAGTATGTCTCGGCTGTGGACAGTGGAAATATCGCCGGGCATTTGTTGGCACTCGGAAATGGCTGCCGCGAACTGATTCATAAATCGCCCATGGACGCCTGTGTATTGGCCGGAATCGAAGATGCGCTTCACCTCCTGCGCGAAGCTGTTGCTCGGATTGCGGATAGCAAACGCACACACAGCGTTACGCGCAAGCAACTCACCAACGCCGTAGACGCGGCTGCCGCGCTGTGTGATTCCGTACCGGTGGATGCTGCGGACTGGGCTGTTCGGTTCGTTGAATTGAAAGATCGAGTTCAGACCGTAGAAGACATTGCACAGACACTCGAGCAAGAGCTCGGCAACACCGCCAATTCAGAATTTCGATTTTGGGCCGAGGCCGCTAAAGTTTGCGTGGAATCTCACATTCAGGATGCAAAAATCCTGTTGCCATGGCTCCGACTCGATCCCGCGGAAGTACGAAAGATGTTTGAAAACCCGTCCGGTCCGGCCCCCGAATGGCTTGCCATTGAACCCTTTTTCCGCAGCCTCCCGACTCTGGCTGACGCCCCAGAACGATTTGAAGCTGCCGTCCGCGGGCTCACTGCTCTTGACGCTGCGTTGGCTGGCGATTCTGCCGGCAATAAGAATGCGCGCGCGCGGGTCGTTGCGCTGATTCAAGCGATGCAAGACTCCATCTCGGATGCCGCGTCCCTGGTTCGCCGTCTTACCGCAATCGCGCAAACAGCCGGACAATTATTCGAGGCCATGGATTTCACTTTCCTGTTCGATCACTCGCGCAAGCTTTTTTCTATCGGTTACCGGGCCAACGACGGATGCTTGGATCCAAGTTGCTACGACCTGCTCGCTTCGGAAGCTCGCCTCACCAGTTTCATTGCGATTGCCAAAGGAGATGTTCCGTCCTCGCACTGGTTTCGTCTGGGGCGTTCCCTCACACCCGTAGGCCACGGCTCTGCACTGATTTCCTGGTCCGGATCGATGTTCGAATACCTCATGCCTGACTTGGTCATGCGCTCTCCCGCCGACAGCCTGTTGAGCCAAACCTATGAACAAGTAGTCCTGCGCCAGATTGAATATGGGAAGGAGCGCGGCGTGCCTTGGGGGATTTCCGAGTCTGCTTACAATGCCAGGGATTTGGATTTCACCTATCAATATTCCAGCTTCGGCGTTCCGGGACTTGGTCTTAAACGCGGACTGAGCGAAGATCTCGTAATTGCGCCATACGCCACGGCTCTCGCTGCGATGGTACGGCCCTCCGCCGCCGTTGTAAATTTTGAGCGGCTAGCCCAGGCTGGCGGCACAGGACCTTTCGGATTTTATGAGGCCCTCGACTACAGCGGCTCTCGATTGCCGGAAGGGAAAAATGTCGCAGTAATTCGCGCTTACATGGCGCATCACCAGGGCATGATTTTGTTATCTTCCGCCAACGTCCTGAATGATGGCGCGATGCAAACGCGTTTCCACGCTGAACCCATCGTGCGTGCCACCGAACTTCTTTTGCAGGAGCGTACTCCCCGCGACGTCCTGGTTGCGCGTCCTCGCGCAGAAGAAGTCTCCGCGGCGGCCAAAGTGCGCGAGCTTACTCCGCCCGTGGTTCGCCGCTTCACGACTCCGTACGACGCAACTCCCCGGACTCAGCTTCTTTCTAACGGCCGTTACGGCGTCATGCTTACGGCCGCGGGTTCCGGCTACAGCCGCTGGCGCGATATCGCAATCACTCGCTGGCGCGAAGATCTTACCCGCGATTGTTGGGGCAGTTATATTTTCCTGCGCGACGAGCAAACCGGCAATGTCTGGTCTGCCGGCTATCAGCCCAGCGGCATCGAACCGGATACCTACGAAACGGCTTTCTACGAAGACCACGCCGAAATTATTCGGCGTGACCGCTCACTGACTACCACTCTCGAGGTAGTTGTTTCTTCCGAAGACGATGCCGAAGTTCGTCGTGTCACCATTACGAATCTAGGCGTCCGTGCGCGAGACGTGCAGGTAACTTCCTACGCGGAACTGTCGCTTACTTCACAAGTGACGGACATGGCTCAGCCCGCTTTCTCTAACCTTTTCGTCGAAACCGAATTCGTGACCGAACTGGGTGCGATAGTTGCTACCAGACGCAAGCGCTCCCCCGAGGAAACTGCAGTTTGGGCTGCTCACGTTCTAGTCGTGGATGGCACCACGACGGGCGATTTGCAGTTCGAAACCGACCGCGCGAAATTCGTGGGGCGCGCTCGTAGCTTGCGTAATCCTGTATCAATTGTTGACGGCCGTCCGCTTTCCAATTCAGTCGGTTCTGTGCTCGATCCCATAATCAGTCTGCGGCGCACCGTGCATATACCTCCGGGTACCACTGCTCATCTGATTTTTTCCACCATTGTTGCCTCCACGCGCGAAGAGGTCCTTGACCTCGCAGATAAGTACCGCGATACCCGAACCTTTGAACGCACTTTGACTCTTGCTTGGACGCAAGCGCAGGTGCAGCTTCACCATCTAGGCATCGGCGCCGAAGAAGCTCACTTGTTCCAGAGGCTCGCAAATGCCGTGCTTTATTCCGACTCATCTCTCAGGCCCTCGCCTGATGTGTTGAGCGCAACCTCCCTGGAAATAAACACTCTTTGGTCCCAGGGGATTTCAGGCGATCTGCCCATCATCCTTGCGCGCATCGATGATCCCGACGACGTCGAGATCATCCGCCAGCTGTTGCGCGCCCACGAATACTGGCGCATGAAACAGTTATCGGCCGATGTCGTGATTATTAATGAGAAAGCTCCGTCCTATGTGCAGGAACTGCAAACTTCGCTGGAAGCTCTGGTTCGCGGTAGCCAGCTAAGGCTCTCTCCTGACACAACAGGCGTCAGTGGGAAAATCTTTCTTTTGCGCGGAGATTTGGTATCGCCGCAAACGCGCGCACAGCTTCAAGCCGTAGCTCGTGCAGTCTTGTTGAGCCGGCGCGGAACGCTCGCCGAGCAAATCACACGATCGCAATACAGAGAACCCACCCCTCCGCCCCCGGCTCGCCAATCGCGCGCCAGCAAACGTCAGGACGTTCCATTGCCGCAGCCCGCTCTCCAGTTTTTCAACGGCCTTGGTGGTTTTGCTGAAAATGGCCGCGAATATGTGACGCTGCTGAATGAAGGTTTGCGAACACCCGAGCCCTGGACCAACGTGATTGCCAATCCCTCTTTTGGCTTCCTGGTTTCGGAGTCGGGTTCAGGCTTCACTTGGTCGATCAATAGCCACGAAAACCAGCTGACTCCCTGGTCGAACGATCACGTCTTCGACACTCCCGGTGAGGCTATCTATATCCGGGATGAAAGTACCGGAGAAGTCTGGAGCCCTACGGCACTTCCCATTCGTGACGAAGCAGCCAGTTATATGTGCCGTCATGGGCAGGGCTATACCCGCTTTCAACACGGTTCGCATGGCATCAACCTCGATCTCATCCAATTCGTGCCCCTCGAAGACCCCATCAAAATTTCGCGCCTAACTCTGCAGAACGCTTCCGGACGTACTCGCCGCCTCTCGGTGACTGCTTATGCCGAATGGGTCCTGGGAAGTTCGCGAACTGCCACCGCGCCGTACATCGTTACCGAAATTGATTCGGCTTCCGGTGCGCTTTTCGCGCGTAGCGCTTGGGACGGCGATTTTGGTGGCCGCATCGCCTTTGCCGACATGGCTGGACGGCAAACGTCCTACACCGCGGACCGCACCGAATTCTTGGGCCGAAATGGAGCGCCCGATCGGCCCGCGGCTCTGGAAAGCGATGGACCTCTTGAGCGTAAAGTAGGCGCCGCTCTCGACCCCTGCGCCGCTTTGCAAACAGTATTTGAATTGCGTCCGGGAGCTCGCCTGGACATTGTCTTTTTTCTAGGCGAAACAGAAAGCCGAGAGAACGCTCGCAAATTGCTTAATCGCTATAGAACCGCGGACCTGAATCAAGTCCTCCGTGACGTGCTTCGCCAGTGGGATGACGTCCTGGGAGCCGTGCAAGTCACTACTCCGGATCCAACCATGGACGTGATATTGAACCGCTGGTTGCTCTACCAAACTCTTTCCTCTCGAGTATGGGCACGCGCCGCGTTCTATCAGCTGAGCGGAGCTTACGGCTTCCGCGATCAACTCCAAGACGTGATGGCCCTTTCCGTCGCCAAAAGATCCGAGACGCGCGAACAATTGCTCCGTGCAGCAAGCCGGCAGTTCGTCGAAGGCGACGTCCAGCATTGGTGGCATCCACCTTCCGGGCGCGGCATTCGCACGCGCATGTCGGACGATCTTCTCTGGCTACCCTTCGCCGTCATTCATTACATCGAAGCTACCGGAGACGCTGCCGTCCTCGAAGAACAAGTACCCTTTATCGAGGGCGATGTTCTGGCGGAAGGTCAACTCGAAGCTTATTTCCTGCCGCGAACTTCACAGACTCGCGCGACGATTTTCGAACACTGCGCCCGTGCTCTCGATCGCAGCCTGTCGGTGGGAGTCCATGGACTCCCACTAATGGGCACCGGTGATTGGAACGATGGCATGAACCGCGTAGGGTACTTGGGGAAGGGAGAGAGTATCTGGTTGGGCTGGTTCCTGCATTCCGTTCTTTGGGAGTTTGCAAAAGTGGCCGACATGCGTGGGGAACGCGAACGCGCCGAGAAATGGCGTATTCACGTCAGCTTGCTGAAGGCAGCGCTCGAACGCGATGGCTGGGACGGCGAATGGTATCGCCGGGCTTATTTCGACGATGGCACACCGCTGGGCTCCGCACAGAATGAAGAGTGCCGTATCGATTCGATCGCGCAGAGTTGGGGAATCATCAGTGGCGCTGCCGAACCCGGGCGGGGAGCGCGAGCCATGTCCGCGGTCAATAAACAGCTGATCCGTTCCGCCGACGGGCTGATCTTGCTCTTAACCCCGCCCTTCGATAAGACGCAACACGATCCTGGTTACATAAAAGGCTATGTTCCGGGGATTCGCGAAAACGGCGGGCAATACACCCATGCATCCACCTGGACCGCTATTGCTTTTGCCGCAATGGGAGACGGAGACAAGGCCGGCGAGCTTTTCCGCTTCATGAACCCGATCAACCGAGCTAATTCGCGCGCCAATGTGCAGCGTTACAAAGTGGAACCCTACGTTGTAGCGGGAGATATTTACGCGGAGCCTCCGCACGTTGGTCGCGGCGGATGGACTTGGTACACCGGTTCGGCGGGATGGCTTTATCGCACGGGCATGGAGTGGATACTCGGCTTCCGCGTGCGGGGCATGAACCTCAACATTGATCCATGCATACCTCGCAATTGGTCGGGCTATTCCATCGATTTCCGCTACCATTCTGCGATATACAAAATCAAAGTGGAGAATCCGTCGAATGTCGCGCGCGGCGTAGCCCTTACAGAACTGGACGGGAAGATTTTGCCCGGTTCCGCCAGTATTCCCCTGGCCGATGACGGAGCAGTCCACAACATTCGTATTGTGCTGGGCTGAGTCTTCAGCAAACAACGCGGCACCCGCGAGATATCCGAGTCGCGCACTTCGATAAGCCGAATTCCCTGCCTGAAATGCGAATACCAAGCGAAAGAAGCGCGCGCTGAACTCGCGGACCGAGTCCGATACCGTACCGGCTAACCTTCTCGTCGCCGTCCGATGTGCGAATTGGCGAAGTTAGCCCTTGACAACAATTCAACGCCAGTGATATTTCCTTGCCAGCGTTTGTTTGCCCACACGACCCCGTAGGCCCAGCTTGTGTGTGCATCCCTACCTCTTATGCAGCAAAAGGATAAAAGCATGCGAAAAATCTTCGCCTATTCGTTGTTTCTCTTGACGTTGTTCTTGTTGTCGTCTACCGCCAGCATGGCTCAGACTGCAAACCAGCCTAGCCACACCGGCCATATCATGACTCCGCAGTCCAGCATGGCGTTGCCGGGCGATGCCGGCGTTAATGCTCACACCAACATTAAACTGTGGGTTCCGGAGAACGGCCAATTCGGAGTAGCGGCTCAGCCACAGGAGTTGCCGCCGTTTGCAGGGTTCTTCTTTGAAACCCCCGCCTCGATTGCGTGTGTGTATCACCTGGTGAACGAAAATGCCCCGCCATTCGACCATAGTTGCAATCCCAACGTAACCACCCAGAACCCAACCGGAGGAGGAGGAGCGATAGCCCTGGTGGAGGCATTTGACGATCCGACAGCGGCGAGCGATCTGGCTACGTTTTCGGCGCAATTCGGTTTGCCTGCGGCGGACTTCACAGTGGTGTTCGCGAATGGAACGGTGGCAACGACGACAAGGCCGGCCCAAGACCCAACCGGCGGATCTGAAATCGAGGCGTCGCTCGACATCGAGTGGGCGCACGCGATGGCTCCCAATGCCAAGATTTTTATGGTGGAAGCGAAGAACCTCAACCTCATCAATCTGTTCAACGCTGCAGTGTTGGCCAGTCAACTTGTAGCTCAGAACGGGGGCGGCGAAGTCTCGATGAGTTTCGGGACCGGGGAAGGCTCCAACGAAGCGCAGTTTGATGTGGACTTCACCACGCCCGGCGTTGTTTATTTTGCCTCGGCTGGTGACAGTCCCGGAGTTATTTATCCGAGCGCATCTCCGAACGTGATTTCGGCTGGAGGCACCACGCTCTCCCGCAATAGCACGACTGGCGCGTTCGAACTCGAAAACACGTGGCAGGACGCTGGCGGCGGACCGAGTCAGGTGGAACCCCGACCGGCCTTTCAGAACGGAATAAGAAATATCGTCGGTAACTTCCGCGGCACTCCGGACCTTTCGTTTGACTCGAACCCCAATACCGGGGTGTGGGTTTTCGACAGCAACCCGGTGCTGGGGACAGGCTGGTTTGTGGTAGGCGGGACAAGCGTTGCGGCGCCGTCGTTGGCGGGGATCGTTAATTCTGCCGGAGGATTCCGCAAATCGAGCCAAGCCGAGAACACGGTAATCTACAATAATTTGTTTGATCCGATTGCATTCAACGACATCCAATTCGGGAGCTGCGGCCTGAATATCGGCAATTTTGCAGTTTTCGGATGGGACTTCTGCACGGGAGTAGGCAGCGACAGAGGTTATTTCGGAAAATAACTTCGGCTCGTGCAGCACAGCCCGGCCTTCCTGGGAAGGCCGGGCTTTTTTCTGTTCGGATTGAGGAGATTTCGGCCAGTGAATCGCGCAACGACGGATCATCCCGTTCGGTTCGCGCAGGAAAAGGCTCGCCATTGAACAGCGCGCGGTTAGTTCACTGCTGAGATCACAGGGCGCGGACACAGTCGCGAAGTTTGACGTTCAGAGAACGAGTTCGTAGTAAATCAGCGGGGCTTTGCGGTAGATCACGCGGCCGACTTCGCGGAAACCGCATTTGGCGTAGAACTCACCGGCACCGGCGTTGGCATCGAAGGCGTCTAGGCGGATTGCATCGGCGGGCCAGCCTCGGGCCTGTTTCGCGGCTTCGTCGAGAAACAGACGCCCAATTCCGTGGCGCTGGATTTTTGGAATCACGGCCATGCTGGTCAGATAGAGCGCTTTTTTCACGGGCGTGAAGTAGGACACATCAATGGCCCAGGGCTTCTTAGTTGCGAGACGAAGTGTAGCGACGATGCTTTTGCCTTTCTTCGCGACAAGAACGCGCGAATGCCGCATGCCAAAACGCACACCTTTTTCCGTCGCGGCCGAGGACCAGAATCCGTGCCCGTAACGGAGAGTGAGATCGGCACCAACCGCTGTGTGGAGCGCGGCCAGCGCAGGCACCGCCGCTTCGTCCGCGGTGGAGAAGACGAGCTTCATTTTGTCGGTAATACTCGAAACTCTTCGATTTTGCAAGTTCGAGGAAATGCGTTGTAGCACACAGAAAGCTGCGGCGCAGAGGCGGGGTACCGGCGCGGAGAGATCCGGCTAAAGGTAGCGAGGAGCTTGTGGCTCGAGTCCCTGGGCTGCGTGTTTCGGAAGCGCAACTTCGCGCGAGCCGAAGCGGGTGGCCAGCGAAGCGCCTACGGAGATTATCAAACCGACTGCAAAAACGAGCAGGCCGAACAGAGGCACCAATTCGAGCAGAGACAGCGCCAAAACTCCGCCGATGGCGGCCCAGATTCCGTTCGTCTCTGGAAAGACCACGCGAGCTACCCAATATCCCAGGCCGGTGGCACCTGCAGCTGCGAGAACCAGGAAGATCAGTAACAATACAGCATCTGAAAGGCTTTCCATTCGATGTCCGAGATAGCCGGTTAGCCAATCCAGGCCATAAAATATTAGAAGTAAAAACACGCCTGCGAAGAACACCGAAGTGGGGCGGCGCTCGATGGCGCGCGCGAAAGTCTCAGCGCGTTTCCCGCGCACGAGCAAATAGCCGATGGTTACGAAAAGTAGATTGATCAACGCCAGCACGAGGCCGCCCAGAAGAGTGGGACGATACTGCCCGGGGATCAGAACATAGGGAATAGATTTAGAATCTCCGACGATTACGGAATTGTTCTGACGATTGACATATCCGCCGATCGCGGCTGCATCACCGAATATTTTGCTGTTTGAGTTCGATTCGATGCGGCCACCGAAAGCAACTGCGTCCCCATCCACTCTTCCGTCGACAAAAATACTTCCGCCGAAAGTAACGATGTCTCCGGTTACGTGGCCGCGGACATGCACGTTACACAGGAAACACTGGACGTCGCTCGCGGTTTCGTCCCCTTCTATGACAATGCTTTTCAGCGCCTTTAAGCGGTCGTGGTTCGCAGGGATTTTAGTTTGAGCAGGTGTTGCGATGCTGAGCGTCGAAATCAGAAGAAACCAGGCTGCGAGTCCGCGAGTCATTGCTCAGACCCCTCTGCCTGCTCGTTGCGACGCGCGCGTTGCGTTGGCGGTTTCGACTCTTGCGGAAGCGAGGCAAAGAGGTGGAAAAACTCCCGGCGACGTCCATACAAAATGCAATGGACGCCGCAGGGAGAATGGCTGAAATGAATCGGTAGGTTGCAATTGTTATTTCTTAGCGTGGGCGTAATTGTCAGCAACTTGCGCCCAGTTGATGACGTTCCACCAAGCCTCGATATATTCCGGCCGGCGATTTTGATATTTCAAGTAGTAGGCGTGTTCCCATACGTCCAATCCGAAGAACGCCTTGCCGCCGTCCATAATCGGGTTGTCCTGATTGGCCGAGGATTCGATAGTCACTTTGCCGTCGCGAACGAGAAGCCAAGCCCAGCCTGAGCCGAAGCGCTTTGTGGCTGCATCGTTAAATTTGGTCTTGAAATCGGCAAAGCTTCCGAAAGAGGACTTGATGGCCGCGGCGAGATCTCCGCCAGGTTCGCCTCCACCGCCCTTCTTCATAATCTTCCAGAACATGGAATGGTTCATGTGGCCGCCGCCGTTATTGCGAACAGCGGTGCGGATGGTTTCGGGTACTTTGTTAATTTGCGCCAACAGCTCTTCGACGGAAAGCTTTTGCAGTTCGGTATTTCCTTCGAGAGCTTTGTTGAGATTGGTGACGTATGCGGCGTGGTGCTTGTCGTGATGAATCTCCATCGTCTTTGCGTCAATGTAAGGCTCGAGTGCGTCGAAAGCGTAAGGCAGTGGCGGCAATGTAAAAGTCATCTGGGGAGCAGCTCCTTGTCCAGTTTGGGTCATTATGTACCTCCCGAATATTCAGTTCCTGCCCCATAATTATACGCGCTTGGTGGGGAACAGCGGTACGGGCAGTCGGTATTTAGATGTTTTGGAGGAGCGGAAGATGCCATCTGTCGAACACGTGGAAAAACACTTTACTGCAACGGCCGCGGTGCGCGACATCGTCATCGGAATGTCGGACGGCTTGACTGTACCGTTCGCGCTGGCTGCGGGTCTGACCGGGGCAATCGCTTCGACGGGGATCGTGGTAACCGCTGGACTTGCGGAGATTGCTGCAGGTTCCATCGCCATGGGACTGGGCGGCTACCTCGCCGCGCAAACCGACACCGAGCATTACGCGTCGGAGCTCGATCGCGAGTATCGAGAAACAATCGAGCTGCCGGAAATTGAAACGGAAGAAGTAGCCAAGGTTTTTCGCGAATACGGACTTTCGAAAGAGCAAATGGCTCCGATTGTGACTGCAATCACCTCAAATCAGAAAAAGTGGGTGGATTTTATGATGCGCTTCGAGCTTGGTTTGGAAGCGCCAGATCCTACGCGCGCTGGCCGAAGCGCTGGAACGATTGCAGCAGCGTATATCGTGGGCGGGCTCGTGCCGCTGGCTCCTTACATAATTATGAATCACATCATGGATGCGCTATGGGTTTCGATTGGGGTAACGTTGCTTGCTCTTTTCTTTTTCGGTGCGATCAAAGGGCATTACACCGGAGTGAAGCCCTTGCGTGGTGGCTTGCAAACGGTCCTTGTTGGAGGCCTTGCCGCTGCGGCTGCGTTCGGCATCGCGCGTCTGATTACGAAATGAGCTGATCGTCCCGGTTCAGTCTCATCCATTACTGTTGTTCACTCCCCAGATTTCCAAACGGCCACAGTCCGAATAGCTTCAGGACGGTATCCTGGCGCTTATCTATAAGCATTTTCGCCGTCTTTTCCTGCGACCATGGGCTTGCGAGCCGCTCGGGACGGTCGGCAATCCAAAACGCGGTTAACGCCATTACGGTGGCGTCGCGGTCCAGAATATCCGCTTGCACTTTGTCGAACGTGTCCACCGGGGAATGATGCGTGTATTTATAATCGGGCGAATCCTGATCGAGATTGATTCCCGGCAATCCCGCAAGAATGAACGGGCCGGTATCGGTTCCGAATTCAACTTCGTCATCGACCTTCAGATTGCCGAAAGCCTGGAGCGAACTGGCGAACTTCTGAACATCAGGGATAATATCCGAGCGTCCGCCGAGCTGGAAGCCGACGACGGGGCCTTGCCCGTTATCGAGGATTACTGCTGCGATGTGGTTGGGCATTTCGGCCTGATGAGTTTTGACGTAGGCTAGCGAACCCAGCAAGCCTTCCTCTTCGCCGGTGAACAACACGAATCGAATGGTGCGCCGCGGCCTCTGTCCGGACTTCATTATGGCTTCCGCGGCGCCCAGGGTTGTAGTAGCGCCGACGCCGTTATCAGTTGATCCGGACGCCAAGTCCCAGGAGTCAAGATGGCCCCCGACTACGACGATTTGCTCCGGATGTTCCGTGCCGCGAATATCGCCAACGACATTCGAACTTTCCACCGGTGCATCGGTCACGCGGTTTTGCACGTTGATCTTCACGCGCACGGTTTTCCCGTGAGCTAAATAACGTTCAAGCTGTTGTTGATCCTCCGCGGCCATGCTGACCACGGGGATGTCGAAATAGGTGTTGAAGCCAAGAGCGCCGGTGTGGGTGAGATGCATGCCTTGCGCAACGCTGCCGCCCTGGCCGCCGATAATCGCAATCGCTCCAGCCTCGTGAGCAGCTTTTAAGAAAGTGCCAAACTTCGCAAAGCTAGCCATGCGATCTTGTGGAGCTTCACCCTCGTGAACGACGAGCAGAACTTTCCCGCTCCATTTTGCGGAATTTTTCATTTCATTTTCGAGCTGATAAGCGTTTACCGGAATCACCTCGGCTTCAGCGCCTCCGGCGGGCGTCGAGCCCACCCAGCCCATGGCATCAATCATCAGACGACGATGGATCGGCGAGATCAACTCAGCACTGGCGGAAATCCGCGTCCATCCGCGCGAAAGCGGCCAGGATTCGGCGTGGACGTCCTCCAGGCCGATGCCTTTCATCTTTTCAACCCCCCAGGCCACGGCCTTAGCCGCTTCAGGGGAGCCTGTGACGCGAGCGCCGATTTCGTCGCTCAGCTCGCGGAGATTCTCATAGGTATTCGTCTCGATCATTCCTGCCCCCGCGATTGCGGCCAGCGACTTAAGCGTCCCGTCATCGAGTTGGGCTGAATTCCCTGTCGTGGACTGGCCGGGCGCGGAAACCGCGGGTCGGGCTATGAGAAAAACAAAAATCGCAGTGCAAGCAAACACAAATATTTTTCGTGTCATTTCTGCAAGACCCCTTTTTTAAACGTGGATCGCACTCCGGCTGCGGCGAACGGACGGCGAACTTCGCAGCAGCGAAATCGTCGGGAAGGCCGCTTCCACGAGCTTCTCGCATTCCTGTTTGATCTGCGGCTGCCGGGAACATCCAGCGCGAAGTTTCCGATTCACCGTGGAAGATTCTAGCATGCGACCTCAAGTATAATTGTTGCATCTACATAGCGTGGGAGATCACGACGGGATTCGGCGCGCGTGCATGGCACACCAATCGAGGCGAGATACGTCCAATATAATAACTCGCGGATCGCGACTTTATGCGCCAGACGAGATAAGCACGACATAGGAGATAGATAGTCATGGATAGCAAAGTGTTGAAAATTCGCCAGTGGGTGGCCGCCGTCGCGGTACTCGTGGCGCTTGCGGGAGGCGCCCTCCTTTCGCAAGGTTTCAGAAATTGGACAGGTCATACGGTATTCGGCGCGCCTGGATCTCCAATCGCGACGTCGCAGAATGCGTTGCCAGTAAGTCTGGGGAATTTCGCGAATGGCTTTTCCGCGGTTCTAAAGCCGGCGCTTCCCGCCGTAGTCAACATCAGTTCTTCAAAAGTGGTGAAGCCCGAACGCAACCAGCAGCCCCAAGTGTTCAATGACCCGATGTTTCGCCAATTTTTTGGCGATCAATTTGGACAGGGCCAGGCTCGTCCCATGCGAGAGCAGAGTCTCGGCTCGGGAGTTATTCTAACTTCCGATGGAACAATTCTTACCAACAATCACGTGGTTGAAGGAGCCACAGATATAAAGGTGTCGCTCAGCGACAAGCGTGAGTTTCAAGCCAAAGTGATCGGAATGGATTCGAAAACGGACATCGCGGTGCTGAAGATCGACGCCACGAATCTGCCGACTGTGCCACTGGGAGACTCGAACCAGTTGCAGGTTGGCGATCTGATTTTCGCCATTGGCGACCCTTTTGGAGTTGGTGAGACGGCCACCATGGGAATCGTGAGCGCAACGGGACGCGGCGGTTTTGGCATCGAGCACTATGAAAACTTTATTCAGACGGATGCGGCCATCAATCCCGGCAATTCCGGCGGCGCGATGATTGACATTCACGGCAACCTGGTCGGCATCAATACGGCCATTCTTTCTCACGGCGGTGGCGGGGAAGGCGGCAACGAAGGAGTGGGATTCGCTATTCCCATGAGCATGGCCAAGCCGATCATGGATCAGATTCTCACCCACGGCAAAGTGGTTCGCGGCTATCTGGGCGTCCATATTCAGGAGTTGACTCCGGAACTCGCAAGAGCGTTTGCCCTGAAAGACGGTGGCGGAGTGCTGATCGGAGATGTTTCGCCCGATACTCCAGCGGCTCAAGCGGGATTGAAAAAAGGAGATGTGATCCTTCAGGTGAACGGTCAGCCCGTAAATGCTCCCAATCAACTGCAGGTTCAAATCTCGCAATTCGCCCCTGGAACTCCCATTAAGCTGCAGATCTGGCACAACGGCGCTTCAGAAAATGTTTCCCTAAAGCTCGCTGAACTAAGCGAACACGATGACCAGCAAGCTTCCAGTGAAACCAGTGGCGCCGCTCTCGAAGGAGTGCAGGTCCAAGACCTCACTTCCGATATCAGTCAGGAACTCAATCTGCCCACCGGAACTCACGGTGTAGTCGTAACCTCTGTGGATCCGTCAAGCCCAGCAGCGGCGGCACAACCGCCTCTGAGGCGCGGAGACGTGATCCAGGAAATCAATCACAAACCGATTAATGGGACGTCTGACTACCAGCAAGCACTAGCGGGCGCTGATAAGCAGCCGGTATTGATCCTTGTTAATCACGGCGGCGTGACCGGGTACGTCGTGGTCGAGTCGCACTAGTTGCCTGGTGAAAAGCTGTAAGGTTAAAATCAGTCGATGGATGAGGGCACGCCGGTTCTGAACCGGCGTGCCTTCGTTGTCGAATCTAGCTTAGATTTTCCGCAACTAACCTTCCCAGCCGGGTTAGATTCATAAAGTGGGGCGAACTGTGCGCGAACCACACTTTAATCCGAGAGAAGCAGATCCTCCCTTTGTGGCAACCCAGTTGCATCGGGTTATCGCTTTCAACACGACTCGGGATAGAATAGTACTTGAGTCCTATTCACGACAACTCCCCGGCCTAGTACTAAGTAGTGTGAGCCGTACTTCTGTGTCGATGCAGCACAAATGAGCAACAGGGATACTTGGTGAAAAGCTATGGCGCCGATTAGAAGTCGAGCTGTCTTCAACGCATCGTTGCTCCCCGAGGCGCAGCCTCGCTGGGACCTGTTTAGTGCCGGCTTTGGGCTCCAGTGCCTCGCGGTTGCAGCACTGGTAATAATCCCGATGTTGATGCCTCAAAAGATGGAAGTTGTACGGCGATACTGGACTATGCCCATCGAGTCGCCTCCAGTAGTGGCCTGGAAGCCGCAGCCAGTCCAACCAGTAAAGCCAATCCCGATTAAGCGCGAGGTCGCGAAGGTCGTCGAGCCCCCCAAGCCGGTGGCTCCCGTCGAGATACCCAAGCCAAAAATTTACACGCCTGTAGCCACGGCCCCCGTGGCGAAGCCTGCTACCGCGCGGAAGAACACTCCGACTCCCGATGTCCCAATAGTTGCAAAGGCATTCCCAGATCAGAACCCTCCCGCTTCGATGGGGAGTTCTGCCATCCCGACTATTCGCAAGCCGCGAGAGGAAGTTCAAACAGGCGGCTTCGGCGATCCGGATGGAGTTGCAGCTAACGGCAAGACGAATCGTGCGGCAAACATTGCAGTGAAAGGCAGTTTTGACCTTCCTCCCGGCCCAGGCACTGGCAACGGCACCGGTGGCGCCAAGGGAGCAAAGGGAGTGATTGCCAGCACAGGTTTTGGCAACGGTGTTGCAGTTGGTGGTCCTGGCGGTTCCAATCACGGAACCGTTCAACAGGGTGGGTTCGCGGATGAACATGCAGTAGCAGCGGGGCCGAGAGTAAAGCAGGCCGCCGCGGTGTCGAACACCACCCCTCTTCATATTCTCTCCAAGCCAACACCGGCCTACACCGACGAAGGCCGTACAAAGAAAATTGAGGGTGACGTATTGTTGGAAGTTGTCTTCACGGCAAATGGTGAAGTGAAAGTTCAGCGTGTGGTGCAGGGGTTAGGCTACGGTTTAGATGATTCCGCCAAGGCCGCCGCGCGCCAAATACGATTTACGCCGGCTCAACAAGACGGCCAGCCAGTAGATTCAACCGCCATCGTCCACATCGTATTCGCATTGGCAAATTGATAGGGGGAACGGCAATGGTAACGTGGAAAAGTTTCTGTCTTTCGATATTCCTGGCCGGTAGCCTGGCGGGAATCGCGTCGGCCCAATCAACTCAGACAGCCGATCAAACGCAGCCGCAATCCGGAGTCACGGGTGCGCCGGTTACGACTGTTGACCAAGCAATCGATCGCGTCATCGCCCGAGAGCACGAAGAGATCGCTACCATTCGGCGTTTCAACCCCGTAATCGAAACTTATATTCAGGACATGAAGCCCGATAAGGAAATGGGCGCGATTCCAGTCAAGGACCACTATTTCCTGGGACAGGCAGATCTTTCGAAGGGTGTCCTGGATCGTTCAATGCTGGAGACCAAGAAGGGAAAAATGGCGGCCATCAACCCCATCGCGCATTTGAGCAGCATGTTCAGCTCTTCTTACATTCCCGATGGGTTCCTCCAGATGATTTACATCGACACGAACGGATTCGACCGCCAACACTATCAATTCGACTACGTTCGCCGGGAGTTCCTGGGCGAAGTTCGCTGCGTAGTCTTCGACCTGACCCCGCTGCCCAAATCTGGAAAAGGCCGGTTCAAGGGACGCATTTGGGCCGAGGATCAAGGCTTCGCGATTGTGCGATTTAACGGTGTGTATACGCCGGTCGCTGGAATCAACGGGTTTAATCTTCACTTTGACAGCTGGCGTTTGAACGTGCAGCCCGGCCTCTGGCTGCCCGCTTACATTTTCAGCCAGGAATCGGACCTGAAAGACTTCATGGGCAACCATGTGCGCTTCAAGTCGCAGAGCCGTCTATGGGGCTATAACTTGAAAAACGTGGGACGCCAGGAAGAATTCAGCGAACTGACAGTTGAGTCCGCGAACGCGATTCAGGATCAAGCCCCGTCACAGGACCGTTCACCGATTGAAGCGCAACGCGAATGGCAGCATCAGGCAGAAATTAACGTAGTCGACAGGCTGCAGCGCACCGGCTTAATCGCGCCTCCAGGCGAAGTGGATAAGGTTCTCGAAACGGTGGTCAATAATCTTGAGGTGACTAATAACCTCGACATTCAGCCGGACGTGCATTGCCGCGTCATGCTTACCGGCACGCTCGAGATGTTTTCGATCGGCCATACCATCGTTCTGAGCCGCGGATTGATTGACGTTTTGCCCGACGAGGCCAGCCTTGCCACTATGCTCGCGCAAGAGCTAGCCGATATCATCTTGACCAAACCTTCCACCGACCAATGGGGTTTCAACGACACAACTACCGTGACGGCCACCGAAGCGTTAGGGCACTTCAGTTTCAAGGATACCCCCGAACAAGTTCATCAAGACGGCGAGAAGGCCCTGGAGCTACTTAAGAATTCGCCTTACAAGGACAAGCTTGCAAGCGCGGGGCTCTTTCTGAAGCAACTCGACGCGGATTCCAAAACGCTTCCGGTTCTGATTAATCCGCACCTAGGCAACCGCATTTATCTCGCGGACCAGTTGATCAGCTCAGCACCCAACCTTCAGCCCACGAAAATCGACCAGATTGCAGCTCTACCGATTGGCGCGCGCTTGAAGGTCGATCCTTGGAGTGATCACGTGGAGTTAATCAAGGCGAAACCGCTGCCATTGCTTTCGGCCCGCGAAAAGATGCCGTTTGAGATTACTCCGTTTATGCCTTACTTGACGCGCTATCAGAAACCCGGCGCCGGGGTATCCGCGGAACCCACGAAGGCCGATTTGGCCAAGAGGGACAATCAACAGCCACAGCAACAACAGCAACAATAGATAGTTAACCTTTCTTGTTTTCGGTTAGAACGGCGGTTGGAAACATCCAGCCGCCGTTTTCTTTTGTGCGCCCCGGCGAGAGTTCAACTTGTCGTCACATCGGATGGAAGAAAACGCGTCTAAGAGCAAGAGGAAGTAGGTTGAGAGTCCGTCGTCCACCCGGGACGAGCGGCACTCAAAGCAGGTCAGAATTGAGAGGCAATTGCAGCCGCGCTTCGCAGCCTCGGTGCGCTTCGCGATTTTCGAGTGTGAGCGATCCGCCATGCGCTTCCGCAATCTGCCGGCTGAGCACCAAACCAATTCCCGACCCTCCCTGCTTGGTGGTAAAAAACGGGACGAAAAGGTTTGCCGCATTCGGTATGCCCGGCCCGTCATCCTGGACCCATACTCTCACTGCTCCATTCTCGCGTTCCCAGCCGACCCTTACGCCGCCGCCAGTTTCCAGAGACGCATCCACAGCGTTACGAAGAAGGTTGATGAGAAGTTGTTCCAACTGGTCCGGATCTGCCTGAATATTGGTTTCCGGGCCGGCCTCGATTTGTACGGAAAGGCGCGGCTCGAGTCCGACCACTCGTCTAACCCACATGCCTACATCCACAGGTTGGAAAACAGGCGGCGGAAGTTTGGCGAGACGCGCATACGCGCTCATGAACCGCGCCAAGCCATCCGTACGCGCTGCAATGATGTTCAGGCCGCTGCGCATATCTTCCTGCCAGTCCGGCGCGCGCTCCTTGCGATGTAGCATGCTGCCCAAATTTTCAGCGACTGATTTGATCGGAGCGAGCGAATTGTTCAGCTCGTGTCCCAGCACCCGAATCAAGCGCTGCCAGGCTTGGCGCTCTTCTTCGCGCAAAGCGCGGCTCAAATCCGTGATCACGAGCAATTGATGCGCCAGGCCGGCTTCGCGAAAATTCCCGCGATGAATCTCCCAGCGTCCTGACTTTCCGGGAAAAGTGATCTGCGCTATCTTCGGCGATTCTCCTTCCAGACATTCCAAAAGACCCAACTCTCCCGCAGTCAGCCCAAGAAGGCGTTTTTCCGATTGATTCAAGATTCGCTCGCCCGCGCGATTTACGAGACGCAGCCGGCCTGCTCCATCGAATGCAAAAACCGCGACATCGATTTCTTCCATCACTTTGCGAAGGAGTGCGGTAGCTTCCAGGGCGCCTAGGCGTTGCTGGCGCAGGGTTTCACCCAAGGCGTTTACCTCGCGCAAAACTTCGCCCAGCGCATCGTCGCGGTTAGCCCCCCGCGCTCTTATGGAGAAATCACCTTCGCGTAGCGCAGCGAGAAGATTCGAAAGCGTTCGCAAGGGAAAGATCACGCGGCTTTGAGCGGAGAATGCAAAACTCAACCAGGCGATTACCATTATTACAGTGAGAGTCCACTGGAGCTTGGAAGTGTAAGGTCCAACCCAAAGCAGAATGAGCGCGACGACTGTGCTTCCTAGACCGGCAGCCAGCGCTAGAAGCAAAATGCGGCGTTCGTGCAGAAGGGGCTTCACAGGCTGTATTTTTGCAGACGCCGGTAAAGCGCGCTACGGCTTAGTCCAAGGGCCTTGCTGGCATGGCTCACGTTGCCGCCAAAGCGTGCGAGAGCTTTTTGGATCAGCACGCGCTCGACATCTTCAATACTCATTTCATCCAGGCGCAAAGATGCTTCGCGCGCGGGACGAAGTCCCAAATCTCCTGCGCGAACCTGCGGGCCTTCGGCCAGCAGAACAGCGCGCTCAATGGAATGATCCAGCTCGCGAATATTTCCAGGCCACGGGTGGTCAAGCAGAACTTGCAGCGCCACAGGCTCGAAGCCTTCAAGTTGCTTGCGATAGCGCTGCGCCGACTGGCGCAGAAAGTGATGCGCGAGAATTGAAATGTCCTCCTTGCGTTCGTGCAGCGGAGGCAGGTGAATTTCAATGGTATTCAAACGAAAGAGCAAATCTTCGCGGAAGCGGCCGGCGGAAACCTCGGTCTGGACGTCCGCATTGGTGGCCGAAATAATCCGGACGTCCACGCGCCGCGTGGTCGAAGATCCTACCCGTTCAAGCTCTCCGGTTTCCAGTGCCCGCAAAAGTTTGGCCTGAAGATTCATAGGCACATTCGCAATTTCGTCAAGAAACAGCGTGCCGCCGTCAGCCAGCTCGAAGCGTCCGACACGATCCGATTTCGCGTCCGTGAACGCGCCCTTCACATGGCCGAACAACTCGCTCTCGAAGACGCCTTCAGGCAATCCTCCGGCATTCACGGTCACGAGCGGTCTGCCGGATCGCGGAGAAAGAGCGTACAGAGTGCGCGCGACGACTTCCTTGCCCGTCCCGTGATCCCCGGTAATCAGGACGTTTGCGTCTGACGGGCCCACGCGCGCGATCAAATCCATTACCGGACGCATCGCCGCCGATTCCGCAATCATC
>DATNLC010000077.1:0-2546 GCA_035603075.1 Candidatus Acidiferrales bacterium
TGTCGAGTGGCTCAAGTGCCTGTGAAATGGGCGTTCTCTCGAAAAGGTTGACACTAAGAATCTGTAGAGTTTGGTAGAGGCTTGCCTCCAGGTCCAACCGCTTTCGCGCAATGGCGACCAGCACATACATCGACACAGCGATCCAGATCTGGGTCTTCACCGCGTTCTCACTGGTGCCGTAGAACGCCTTAATTCTGAGATGCTGTTTGATCCATTTAAAAAATAATTCCACGGCCCACCTCGACTTGTATATCTGAGCAATCACCAGGGCAGGGAGAGTGAAGTTGTTGGTAAGGAACCTGAATCGCTTTTTCTTTTCGACGTCCAGAAAGGTGACGCGGCGGAGCGCATCCGGATAAACGGAAGCAGACCCAAAAGAGGTCAGGATGACGGTGTGATCGGAACGGACGCCGGTGCTCTTATCGATCTTGTGGGAGTAGCGGCGTTGCAACAGGACGTTGGCTTTGGTGCGCACTACGAAGAACGCGGAACTGAGGGTGAGGAAGAAGAGGCGTTCGAAATCCACGTACGCCCGGTCCATAACGTAGAAAGCACCGGGCTCAGGCATGATCTCGTCCAGGATATTTACGTCGTGCACTCTACCCTCGGTCACTACTGTCCGGCTATTTCTCGAAGAGAATCAGTTGGTTAACGTTTTCGGTGAATTCTGCGTCTGCGTCGGGAGCCTGAAGAGCGTATAAAATGGGTGTTTTCTCGAATAGCGTGATGCTCAGAATCTGTAGCGTTTGATAAAGGCTCGCCGCCAGGCCCAGCCGTTTGCGTACGATCGCAACCAGCACATAAATTGATACCGCGATCCAGATCTGGGTCTTCACCGCATTCTCGCTGGTCCCGTAAAAGGCCTTAATGCGTAGATGCTGCTTGATCCATTTAAAAAACAGTTCAACTTGCCAGCGGCACTTGTAGATTTGCGCGATGGTAAATGCGGGAAGCACAAAATTGTTAGTCAGGAATTTCAGCCGTTTGTGCGTCTCCTTATCGAGATAATTGACGCGTCGCAGTGCATCCGGATACGCCGACGCCGATTCGAACGATGTCAGAATGACAGTCTGATCTGAGCGCACGCCCGTCGTCTTGTCCACAGGATGCGAGTAGCGTCTCTGGATCAGTACATTCGACTTGGTGCGGACAACGAAGAAAGCCGAGCTGAGTGTAAAAACAAAGAGCCTCTGGAAATCAATGTAGCCTCGGTCCATAACGTAGAAGGCGCCTGCCTCTGGCATGATCTCGTCCAAGATGTTCACGTCGTGCACATCCCCGCTGGTGACGCGGATGAACGTAGGAATGTTGCCGTGCAGGTCCAGCAGAGTATGCATCTTCACGGCGGCCTTGCGCTGACGAAACTTCGCCCACGGGAATAGCGACAGACACAGATCGATGGTCCTCGAATCCAGAGCATATAAACTTTGATCCAGATCGACGCCAATCGGGTCATGCGCATGCAGAGGCCGGGCGATGCCGATCAATACCTGAGCAAACTCCGCAAAAATTCTCCAATCATGAGATTCGTTAGCATCGGCCAGCGTCGAGCGCGACACTTTACCGCGGAACCCCATGTGGTACAGTTTGCTTCCCAGAGCGCGCAAGCAAGACTCGATATCGCGCAGGCTCTCGCGGTACGTGAGTTGTGCAAAGGCCATCGCCAGTAATTGGTCCCAACAGGAAAATCCTCTGAAGTTAGAGTCGCCGTTGTGGCGGTCGACACACTTTTGAAATTCCTTTTCGGGGAGATGTTGGATGAGTTGCGAGAAGACGGTGCGTCCAGAGTTCACCCGTCATTGTTTCACCCCGTCGACCGGCGGAAAGAGGCCAATCCAGCCCTTTCCAGTTCAAATCGTTCCTGCTTCAACCACACGTTATCGGCTTATCTTCAATAAGTTAGGCTGATCGCCCGAAATTTAGCCGGACAGTAGTGACCCTCGGTAATGCGGATAAACGTGGGGATATTGCCACGCAGGTCCAACAAGGTGTGCATCTTGACAGCGGCTTTGTGTTTGCGAAACTTCGCCCACGGGAATAGAGCGAGGCACAAGTCGATGGTCGTGGAGTCCAAAGCATAGAGACTCTGATCCAGATCGACGCCGATCGCATCGCGCGCATAGAGTGGCCGAGCGATGGCGATCAAAACCTGCGCAAAGTCGGCGTAGATTCGCCAGTCGCGAGCTTCGTTGGCATCGGCCAACGTCGAGCGCGCTATCTTGCCGCGGAATCCCATGTGGTAGAGCTTGCTGCCGATGGAACCGAGGCAAGCTTCAATGTCGCGAAGACTCTCACGGTAAGTCAACTGAGCGAATGCCATCGCCAGATACTGATCCCAACAGGACAAATTTTTCAGATAGAGACCACCGCCTTATCGATCGACGCACTTCTGGAACTGTTGGTGGGGTAGGAACTCGATCAACTGAGAGAAGACGGTGCGCCCAGTGTTCATCCCGCATTGTCAATGTTTCGTACCAGGCCGCCAAGAACGCTCCAAAACGTCATTTTCATTTCAAATCGTTTTTACGCCAAACCGCATCCATCAC
>DATNLC010000094.1:0-28574 GCA_035603075.1 Candidatus Acidiferrales bacterium
CCCATAGTCCGGACGCGCTAGACCGACCAGGATGTAAAACGTCGTGGTCTTTCCGGCGCCGTTCGGCCCGAGCAACCCAACCACTTCGCCTTGCTGAATCTCCAAGCTGACGTCATTTACAACTTTCCGCCCTCGATATGACTTGCTGAGATCGGCGGCCTGGAGTTTCAACATGCCGGTTCATTACTCAACTCGGTGCCTGGTAAGAGTGCGCGAACTTTCTTTCGAATCAATCAAAATCGTATCATTGGCTACAAAGAAGGTCAACGAATGGCCCGTGGTTGTGTCGCTTGAGGCATCCGTAAGTGTCGGTTTTCCACCGGAAAGGACGAATTTGCCGTCCGAGGCGGTATATTCCGCCTGCTCCGCTGTCCCCCGACGGTCTCCCTGCATGACTACGACACCGCCTAGAGCCAACGCCCGGTCAAGCTGACGTCCCCCTGGAGCGCTGGCAGGGCGGTTGCTGGCTGGCGTCGACCCGGTTTGGCTACTCTGTGCGGGCGTCAGGAAGACGTCCAGCGTGGGCGATCGCAATGAACCCTGCTGCGAGCTGGCCGTCACGCCTCGTTCCAAATGTGCCTTCCCTGAGTCGCTCCAATAGGTGAGCTCGGGAGCCCGAATATGCCACATCGTCGGTCCGGTCTGTGTTGGCTGGAGACCGAGCGCGGACTTGCTGGATTGCTTTGCAGCAGTTGCCGGCGAAGTTTTGGTACTGTTGGCTGGAGTCTGTGCGAATTGTCCGGGGGCCTGTGGAAAGATCGCGACCACTCCACCGAAAGCGACCAGTTTCTTCTCCTCGCGCCAGATTTCAATCTGTTCGGCGTCCAACACGGACTCACCCTGCCACATCCGTGCGTGTCCGGAGTAAAGAGCCCGGCCGGTCGTATTCGAAGCAGTCAGGGAAGCGGAAGTGATGTGTGCCGGGCCTGCACCCATGTCGACTACGGGATTCTGCGCAGACGATACGTAGGTCGACGCTACTCCACCCGTCGCGCGAATTTCCCCAGACTTCTGGTTGATCAAGATGCTGCGTGCAGTCGTTCGACTGGTCGAATCGAAAAGCACAGGCGAGCCGTCCAAAGTCATGTCGCCGGTTGAGCTGACTATTCTCGCGCGCTCGGCTGTGGCTTGACGATCGGTCTGTTGAAAATGCACATTCCCGGTCTCGTCCAGTGTTTCCCATTCACCGTTCGCGCCGAAAGCCGCCACCAGTTCTTTGGCCGTGCTGACTTGCGGCGCAGCATTGCCCAAAGTGCGATCTATTTCTGTGCCGGATTGGCCGAACAATTTTGCCATGCGGCCGTCGCTGTCAAATTCGGTGACGAATTTCTTCGCATGCAGCTCCGTTATCTCGCTGCCGCTTTTCATTTCAATCGTAGCAGGCGCTAGAGTCTCGGCGCTTTGGACTCGCGGCTGAGCACCCTGTTTTCCAGCGCCAAATATCGCGCTCAACGATTCCGTTTTCAAAGTACGCGACTGGCTGTCCAGCTGCGAAACGAGAACCGTGCCGCCGCTGGTGGTCATCGTACGGATGATGTTCTGCGGCGCCATCGCAAGTTCCACACGCGCGCTTGAAAAATGATCGGTTCCTGTGGGTGCCTCGCGCGATCCCTCCACGTTGCCCTCGGCCAGCATCTTCTCTATCCAGCCAGCCGGATTCAGGAACGCCTCGAACTGATTGGCAGAGACCGTCACCTTGCCACCGGACCCTGCTGAATGAATTACGGGCTGTCCTTCGGCGAGGGCGTGTTGCGCACGGAAATCCTCGTCGAGATCGATGGTTATCTTGTCCGCGGAAAGTTCACGGCTCCCTTGGCTCGCATGCGCCGGGGCGGAAAGCACGACCTTGTGCTCGTCGCGTCGGATTTCAAGGCTGCCCCCGGTGACTTTCACCGGCAGCCCGCCGGTGCGGTCGGATGGCGCAAGGTCCATTTGGACGTCGTGCTCCAACAAAACAACCGACTTTTCAGAGCTGTAGATAACACCCACAGCGTGTCCTTGCCCTTGTGGGAAACGGAACGCGACTGGTTCCGGCGTGGAAGCTTCTCCGCTCTCGCGGTTGAACGTCAGATCCCGGGTGGTTACGTGAATCGTTCGATCCGCGTTGCCAGGCGGCGGATTTGCGCCGGCCAGGTCGATTTGAACATCGCCCTCGCACCGCACCGCTCCTGTCGTCGGCTGATAACTGCACTGGCGCGTGTGTATGTTGTCGTTGCGATTGCCCGCGCGCCCGTAAATGGTGATCCAAACATCTTCCAGAAGGTAGCTGTTCTGAGCTTTGTATTCGGTCGCGTGCGAAGCTCGGACGGTGAAAATCGTGCGGTCGCCTTCTACTTTTGAGAATGTAGTTTGGTCCGATTGCTGCTGTACTGTCGCAGGGACGGCGCGAGGCTGTGACTGCTGCGACCGCGATTCGCGTAACGAGCGCTGCCAGTAGACGCCAATCACAGCCAGCGAAATTATGCCGGCGGTAATTGCCGCCCAACGCGCATATCTCGCTGCTTCTCTATTCTGCAATCCAGATTCTCCGCCGTTCTCGCGCTTCGAACACCGAGCGAATTCTGCGAAATGTACGAGTTATCAAGAAGCCGCACCCGCTGGACACTTAGAAGCTGAGTATAGGTGAGGGGTTTCCAATGAACAACTACAAGAGGGGCTAGCGTCGCAAAAGTGATGATAAGGTTGCAAACAACTAATCGCGGGGGCTTCGCTGCCGTTGCGTAATTTAGACCCTTTTGGCAGCCACTTACCCGCCAGCGCCCATTAAAATCAGCGAACGCTGGGCAAATGGCACATAGAGCAATGCAGCCGTAGCGCTCAGTGCCAAGCCAAACCCTATTTGCCGGGCCAGCAGGAATGGCGCTAGCGCCCACAAAAGGTCGAAAGGCAGGAGCGCAGGAAAAATTCGCAGGAACCTCTCGCGCAGCCCGCGTACTTTAAAACTTACCCCAGAAATCAAGTAGAGGCGCGTCGGAATCCCCACCGCTGCTGTAATGATGATCAGGGTCACCACGAGGGCCGTGTGACTCAGCACGCCACCCACAATTTGCTCGACAACGGTCAACCTGGCAAGCGAAATAACATAAAATGAAAGATACATTATTTGTAGCAGCAAAAAGAGCATGCGAACCACAAAGGGCGAAGCCTGAGGTACCTCCTCAGCGCGGGTAAGAATGCCATGTACGACCGTCAGGTTCGCTTCTGTATCCAACGGCGGCCGGCCCAGCTGCACCGCGGGCTTCGTGTTCGGGTCAGGATTCTCTCGAATCTTTTCATGCGAACGGCTGTTTGATACTTCCACGGGAGCGATGAACCGGTATCCCCGGCGCGCCAGCGTCTCCACAAAGCGGGGTCTACCGGCCGAATCATCGAGTGCGTCGCGAATTTTGTTGATCGCCGTATTCAAACCGTGATCGAAGTCGACAAACGTGCCATCGGGCCAAAGCTGCTTCTGGATCTCCGCTCTGGAGACCAACTCCCCGGGCCGCACCAAAAGCATCACCAACACTTGGAACGGCTGCCCCTGTAGGGAAAGGCGCCGCCCCTGCTTGCGCAGCTCTCCCACCTCCTCATCCGCCTCGAACACTCCAAAGCGAAACCGGCGATTTCGTGAAATTTCATCCATTTCGATCTTCGATCCTAACCCTTCGTAACCTCTTCCCGCTCGATTTTGACCGCTAAGTATCTCATTTTTAGTGACTAAAGAGACGAGATGGAATTGAGTGCGAAGTGAGACAGCGTGCATTGTTTTGAAATCGATGTTCGTTCATTCTGCGCGTCCAGAAAGGAGGCGCCTTGTGATTGTTCGAATCTTGATCATCGCAATCTTGACCGGCCTGTGTCCGGGAGCGCATGCGCAACAGCCTAATGCCGGACAAATCGCCTTCGAACGTTACGTAGCGCAGGTGGAAGAACGAATCCGCGAAGAGGAAAGTTCACCGGACTCGTTCCTCTCGGTTCCCATGTCCGCACGCATTGCTACAGAAGCGCAGTTGCGCCAGGGCCAAATCTTGATCACCAAACAAGACGATTCGCCGGTTCGTATTCCCGGCGGCCTGATCCATCACTGGGTGGGTCTTGGGTTCATTCCTGACGCCACAATTGCCCAAGTGCTCGGGGTTCTGCAGAACTACGACAGCTTAGTCCGCTGCTACGCACCTGAAGTTGCGTCGTCGAAACTGTTATCGCGTGACGCCAACGACTTTCATATCGCTCTGCGCCTTCGGGAACACAAGGTCATCACCATCGTGCTCGACACGGAATACGACGTGCATTACGGCCAACTCGATGCATATCACCAGTACAGCGTTTCGCGAAGTGCGCACATCACGGAAATTGCAGATGCGGGAGAACCGGGGGAACATCCGCTCGCGCCGGGAGAGGATCACGGTTTCCTGCGGAAACTGAACACGTATTGGCGATTCGTGCGCGAGGCCAACGGCACGTTCGTGCGATGTGAAGCGATTTCCATGACGCGAGATGTACCCACCGGCCTCGGCTGGCTCGTTAGCCCCTTCATTCAGAGTGTTCCAAGAGATTCGTTGCGTTTCACATTGACCGCCACGCGAAACGCAGTCCTGCAAAATCGAGATCGCAATTGAACAACAGCCGAATTTCGCTTTTCCGGTGAACGAGAAACTCAAATTGGGAGGAAGAAGAAAATGACCGCCATCGATGTTCCGCAGGCTGGCTCGCTTGGATTCCGTGACGCGACTCGCATTCAACAGTCGATCACCGCTTCCGTAGAACGCAAAATCTTACTCTGGCTCGCGCGGCGAACCCCCGACCGGGTATCTCCCGATCATCTGACCGCGCTTGGCTTTGTTGCACAACTTCTAGCTGCTGCGTCCTACGCGTGGGCACGCTGGAACAAATGGGGGCTCGTGCTGGCTGCCATATTCATTGGTGTCAACTGGCTCGGAGACAGCCTCGATGGAACACTGGCGCGATATCGAGGACGCCTTCGGCCACGCTACGGATTCTACCTCGATCATATGATCGATTCGTTTGGAGCCGTCGCTCTGATGTCCGGATTGGCCGCATCGGGCTACATTCACTGGCAAGTCTCCGCCGGAATGTTGGTGGCCTTTCTAATGCTGTCCATCGAGACATATCTCACTGCCTACACGCTTTCCGATTTCAGGCTGTCTCACGGTTTCTTTGGGCCAACAGAGATTCGCATCTTGCTGATTGCCGGCAGCCTGGCGGTTCTGTTTTCTCCGCGCGTGCGTATTTTCGGACTCGAACTATTGCTTTTCGACGCGGGCGGGCTGGTAGCAACGATCGTAATGATGGGAATGGTGATTGCGGCTGCAACGCGCCACACCGTTCAGCTCTATCAGAAAGAGGGGCTGCCGTGAAGTCTGCTCCTGCTTGTGCCAGATGGCTCAAATTCAATCTGGTCGGAGCATTTGGAATCGGAGTGCAGCTCGGCGTCTTGGTTTTGTTAACCACGACGTGGCAACTCGGATACAGCTGGGCCACTGCACTAGCTGTGGAGGTAGCGATCCTTCATAACTTCGTATGGCACGAGAAATTCACATGGATCGATAAGGGTTCGCGAGATATTTCCGAGACATTGCGCCGCTTCTTGTGGTTCGATGCAACGACAGGCGTGGTGTCAATTGGCGGAAACCTGATCTTGATGCGATTGCTTGTAGGCCACTTGCACGTCCCGCAAGTCCAGGCAAATTTGATGAGCATCTCCGGGTGTTCTGTGGCCAACTTTTTTGTGAGCGACAAGTACGTATTTCGATACTCCCGCCGCGACGAGGCGCGAAGCGGCGTGCGCGCACATCCAGTGTAAATTCGACAGATTCCACTGCTATGAAATTTGCGTCACCGTGTTATTCGCCGTGGGTCAGTATGCCCAGGCCGGAAGCGGCCACGCTGTCGCGGGTGGTGTTCTTTACCAGATACATTGCCTCGTCGGCCAGATGGAGCAACTCCGCCTTGGTGCGGGAATCAGTGGGGTAGGATGCCACGCCTACGCTTGCGGTAATGTGCACATTAATGCTGGTGTCTTTCAGCCAGACCGCCTCTCGAATCAACTTGTGCAAACGGCGCGCTACGCCAAACGCGTTTTCCTTGGAGGTCTGCGGCAGCAGCACCACAAATTCGTCGCCGCCATAGCGGAACGCAAGGTCGATGAGCCGGCACTTGTCCTTCACCGCTTGACCGATTTCAGCGAGCAACTTTGATCCCACCAGGTGGCCGTAGGTATCATTGACGTTCTTGAAGTGGTCCAGGTCAATAAAGATCAGCGAAAACTCAAACGCGTACCTGTGCGAACGATAAATCTCCGTATCCAGCATGAAATTCAAATGCCGGGCGTTGTACAGGCTGGTGCAGTCGTCGGTGATCGTGAGTTCGTGGATTCTTTGAACGTGCCTCGCATTCTCAATTGCGATAGCGGCGTAATCCGCTAGAGCTTCCAGCAGCGCAAGATCGCGTTTGCTGAATCCTTCGGGCCCGATGCAATTGATCAGCTCGATTACTCCCAGGCACTGATCCCGGAAGCGCACCGGAACCGCCACAATCGAGCGCGTCTCCATCTTCGTCTTGGAGTCTACTTGTTTGAAAAACCGCGAATCCGTGCTGGTGTCCGGCACTACAACTGCTTCGCCGGTTTGAGCTACCCAGCCGGCCAGCCCCTGCCCAACCTTGATCCGAACATCTTTGAGCGCTTCGGCGCCTTTCCCCGTGGCGATTTGGAAGAAAAGTTCGCCTTTGTCTAAGTCCATCAGCAGTAAAGACCAGGTGTCGGGACGCAACACCTCGTTGATTTTTTCCATGATCGTGCGGAGAACCTGGTCGAGTTGCAGAGAAGACGTGAGCGCCTTACCCAGCTCGTGGAAAACCGTTACCTCATTGCTGCTTTCGGGGATGTCCGGACCGATACCCGGACTTCGACGCCTTTCGATACCCGCGAACGGCCTTCCATCCGCGGCTCGTCTGGTGCGTTCCGGAGTCACACGTTCCTTCGGGTCTGGAGAATCGGTGGTCAACACTCTCATTATAGAGAACGATTTCGGCTCTTCGCAACGGGCTTAACTGTTGCATGCGACAAATGGCCAACAGGGAAAATAGCGGAGATATTCGGCGAAGATTGACACTCCCGCAACCCACGCCTATATTTTGTGTGTCGGTCGGTTTCTGCGGATGCCTTCTACACCTTTCGGTGAACATCTAAAACGCGAGCGGGAAATGCGAGGCGTCTCTCTGGAAGAAGTTTCCGCCGCCACGCGCATCGCTCCGCGCTTTCTTGTAGCATTGGAAAATGAGCAATGGGACCAGCTGCCCGGAGGCGTTTTCAATCGCGGGTTTATCCGCGCAGTTGCGCGGTTCCTTGGGCTGGACGAGGACAGTCTCGTCTCGGAGTATGCCCTCGAAACGAAAGGTCGCGCCGAGCCGGGCGTCGTCGCTGATCCTCCGATTGAACCGAACTCGCGGTACCTGGAGATGACTTTGGTAATTGGCTTAGCGATCTTGCTGATTGCAGGTGTACTCTTCGCCGCAATCCATTTCGGACCGCAACTCGCTGCCCGCTGGCACAAGCATTCGGCGCAACCTCCCACCGCGCCGCAGCCAGCTCCTGGAGACTCCCATTAGCACTGATCTCCGCGAGAGCATTCGTGCCGGCAACGCCACGCCCGCGCAAAAACTCGCGGTTTTTTCCGGCGGAGGTTCGCTGGCCGCCGAACATCGAGCGGAGTTACTCACGCTTCTTACCGCCGATTCCGATCCCGCTATCGCCGAACGCGCTCAAAGCGTGATTTTAACCCAGCCGCTTGATCCCTTCCTCGTGGCTATCGCAAGTCCCGATGCCGACCCCCGCTTGTTCTCGTATTGCGCTGACAATTTGTCTCAGAAAGCCGGAATTGCCGACGCACTCGCAAAAAATCCTTTTTGTCCCACGGGCGTTGTCGCGCATGTTGCCTCGCGCTTGAGCGCCGATGGAGTTCAAGCGCTCCTGGACAATCTGGAACGACTCAGCTCGGACACGCGGTTGGTAGTCGCGCTCACTCATTGCAAAGCCGCGACGCCCGAACAGCAGGAGTTGCTGCTCGAGATTCAAAAAACCGAAGGGCTAGTCGTGCCGGAGATCGAAGAAGCCGCAGCCGAAATCGAGCCGGATAAAAAGAAGAGAGTAACATTGCTCCAGAGGCTCGCTCACATGAACGTAGTGGAGCGAATTCAGTTAGCGCTGAAGGGTGGTCGCGAAGAACGCATGCTTCTAATCCGCGATCCGAATAAAATTGTCCAGCGCGGGGTGCTGCAATCGCCGCGTCTCACCGATCTCGAAATTGAGAATTTTGCCGCTATGACCAATGTTTCTACCGAGGTTCTGCGCTCAATCGCAGCGAACCGTGTTTATATGAAGGCATACACGGTGGTAAAAAACCTGGTAAGGAATCCCAAAACTCCTCTGGATGTTTCAATGCACTTGCTTCAACGGCTAAACGCTTTCGACCTTAAGCTTCTGACCTCGAACAAAAATATTCCGGAAACGTTGCGCTCTACAGCGGTAAAACTCCACCGCCAGCGCGCCTCCGTCCGGCCACCCACTTAATGCGAAGTCGCGTTCGGCGCATTACTCGTAGGCGAAACAGCCAGAGACGTTGTGATCTTTTTCTTGTATTCCTGCGCCTTTCCCAGGATTTCTTTCTCGTCTAACGTGAGCATCTGCCGGTCTTTCATCACAAGTTTCCCCGCGATCACCACCGTCCGCACGTCGCTCGCCTTCAACGCATAAACCAGTTCCGAATACACCTCGTACATCGGCGTGGCGTGCGGCGCGCCGGTATCCACCAGGATCAGGTCTGCTTTCTTGCCCGCTTCGAGCGACCCGATAATTTTTTCCAAATGCAGCGCGCGCGCTCCGTTGATGGTAGCCATCTCGACCGCTTGTTTCGCCGGCAACGCGCGTGGATCCATCCGCGCCACTTTCTGCAGTTTTGCCGCGAGATCCATTTCCTCGAACATGTCCTGATTGTTGTTGCTCGCAGCGCCATCGGTCGCCAACCCCACTGGCTCGCCTGCCGCCAGCATGTCGGGAACGGGCATCACGCCCGCGGCCGTTTTCATGTTGCTCGAAGGATTGTTGATGCAGCCGACGTTGAAATGCGCCAGCACCGCGATGTCTGCTTGATCTACCCAGACACAGTGCGCGCCGACCACATCCGGCCCGAGTACGCCTGCGCGTTCCAGATAAGCCACCGGTGTTGCGCCATTTTTCTCCCGGCTTTGCTCGAGTTCAAATTGCGCTTCGGCGATGTGAATCAAAATCGGCGCACCGTTGCGACGCGCCAAGGCCGCTGCGTCTTGCAGCGTCTTCTCGGAACAAGTGTAAATCGAATGCGGCGCCACCGCCGCGATAATCAGCGGATCTCCCTTCCAGTGATCCAGATACTTCTGCGTATAGGCAAACGCTTGTTCCAGCGTCTTGTTGTCCGGCGCCGGAAAATCGATGATGGTCTCGCCTAACACGCCGCGCATTCCTGCATCTTTGGTTACGCGCGCCACAACATCCTCGAAATAGTACATGTCCGCGTACGTCGTGATGCCGCCGCGCAACATCTCCAGCACTCCGAGCTTGGTTCCCCACTCCACAAAATCCGGCGTCACGTTGCGCGCCTCCGCCGGAAAAATATATTTTTGAAGCCACTCATCGAGCGCAAGGTCATCCGCCAGTCCACGGAACAGGGTCATCGCCGCGTGCGCGTGACCGTTAATCAGACCCGGCAAGATCAGCGCGCCATGCGCATCGATCGTTTGCGCCGCCTCGAACCTGTTCTCGATTTCCGCGCGCGGTCCGACAGCCACAATTGAATCGCCGCGAATGGCGACCGCGCCGTCTTCAATCACTCGCCGCTGCGCGTCCATCGTGATCACAATCCCGCCCGTCACCAGCAAATCCACCTTATCCTTGGCGGATGCCGCTGGCGTAAATAAAAAAGTCAAGACGGAGACGATCGCGATGACCATCTCAGCCTTCCGGCAGACCGTTCGCAACCAAGACATCTTGCTGTTCTGCATTTTTCCTCTGACGAGTGTTCCTGGAGCTTAGAGAATTCTCTAAACTGGTGCGACGCCGCGATTCCTCGAACCCTCTACAGAAATCCCGAATCAAAAGGCCGTGGCAACAATTTCCCCGAGCTTTCCATCTCCACCTTCCCTTTCAGGTTTGCGAGGATCACCGGCACATCGCCGCAAAACTCCCAAATGATCTGTCGGCAGGCCCCACAAGGAGGCGTCAGCACATCGGTGTCCGTCACTACAGCGATAGCTTCGAACCCGCGTTCACCTTCGGAGACTGCCTTGAAAATCGCCGTGCGCTCCGCACAGCATGTAAGTCCGTAGCTCGCGCTCTCGACGTTGCAGCCCGTATAGATCCTCCCGGATTTCGCGCGCACCGCCGACCCCACGCGAAAATCCGAAAATGGAGCGTGCGCATTTTCCCGCGCCTGCTTCGCCGCCAAAATCAAAGCATCATATTCGCTCATGCATGTCCTTTAGGACGCCCGACCATCAACCCCGTTCGGGCTTTAATTTTTCTCAGCCGCCATTCGCGGCAAAATAGCTCGAAGCAGCGCGATGAATTGGTTCTTTACGCGCTCGCCGGTTTCCAATACCTCGGAGTGGTCCAGCGGCCGGTCCAGAATTCCCGCCGCCATATTCGTCACGCAGGAAATCCCAAGCACGCGAATCCCCATGTGATTCGCAACAATCGCTTCCGGCACCGTGGACATACCCACGAGATCAGCTCCAATGGTTCGCAGAAAGCGAATCTCCGCAGGCGTTTCGTAGCTCGGGCCAGTGAGCGCGGCATACACGCCCTCATGCGCTTCGATACCCAATTTTTTTGCTTCCGCCAAAGCAATTTCGCGGTGCGGTCGCCAGTATGCCTGCGTCATATCCGGAAAGCGTGGCCCGAAACGCTTGTCATTCGGCCCGACTAGCGGATTCACGCCCTGCAAATTGATGTGATCGCGAATCACCACTAGCGCGCCCTGCTTGAATTCCTGATTAATCCCGCCCGCCGCGTTCGTCAGAATGGCAGAGCGAATCCCGAGCCGCCCGAATACGCGCATCGCAAACGCTACTTCGCGCGCCGAATAACCTTCGTACAAATGAACGCGGCCCTTCATCGCCGCGACGGAGATTCCCCCAACTTTTCCCATGACCAAGACGCCCGCGTGGCCCACTGCCGTCGAGCGCGGGAAATTGGGGATTTTTTCGTAGGGGATGCGCGTAGCATCCGTCAACTCATCGGCGAGTGCGCCGAGTCCTGAGCCGAGCACGAGCGCGATCTTCGGCCGCAACTTCGTTTTCGATAAGATAAATTTCGCAGCGCGTTCCGCTCGTGCAAATTCCGTATCGCGCGCGGAAGCCTTCGAACCGCTCGCACTCATCGCAGCATAACTCCCACGATCGACGCGGACATCAGATTCGCCATGGTCCCCGCCATCATGGCGCGAATACCTAGCCGGGCAAGTTCCGCCTTCTTGTTTGGAGCAAGTGCCCCGATTCCGCCGATCTGTATGCCGATCGAACTGAAGTTCGCAAAGCCGCACAGCGCAAACGTCGCAATCGTAAACGACCGCGGGTCCAGGCTGTCCCTCATCGGCCCAAGCCGCTGGAACGCGACGAGCTCGTTCGTCACCATACGCAGTCCCAGCAAATTACCGATGGTGTGGCAATCCTGCCAGGGAATTCCGATCAGCCACGCAATCGGCGAAAAAAGCCATCCGAAAATCTGTTCCACGCTCGACGGGAACCAAGAAATTCCGACATGCGTTAGCCCGTTGTGAACTACGCCAAAAATTCCGTCCACCAGATAAATCAGCGCAATGAACGTAATCAGCATCGCGCCCACGTTCACCGCCAGATTCAAACCGTCAATCGTGCCTCGCGAGATCGCACCCAGCGCGTTCGTGTCGCGTTCCAGCGGCGCCATTTCCACCCGGCCGGACGTGACCGGAATTTCCGTCTCCGGCACGAGCATTTTTGCGAGCAAAATGGTTCCCGGTGCGGTCATGATCACGGCGGCGAGCAGGTGTTTTGCTTCCACTCCATAAAGGATGTAAGCAGCCATGATTCCGCCGGACACGTGAGCCATGCCGCTCGTCATCACCGTCATCAATTCTGAACGCGTCAAATCCGGAAGAAACGGCCGGATCGTTAGCGGAGCTTCCGTCTGCCCCATAAAAATGCTCGCAGCGACATCCAGGGATTCCGCGCCGCTCGCGCCCATCAGCCCGGTCATTACGCGCGCAGCCTGCTTGATGATGAATTGCATCACGCCGTAGTAATAAAGCAGCGCGAAAACCGCGGCGATAAAAATAATCGTTGGCAGAACTTGAAACGCGAAGAAAAAGCCCATCGGCGAGCCCTTTTTGCCAAGGTCGCCAAAAACAAATTGCGAGCCGAAGAACGCGAAATCGAGCACCCAGTTCACCGCTGCGCCGGCTTTCTGAAAAAGCAATCGCCCGTATTCCCAACGCATCACCAGAAACGCGAACACGATTTGCAACCCAAGGCCCCAGGCGACCGTCTTGTACCGGATAGCGCGACGATTCGTCGAAAACAGAAACGCCAGGCTCATCATGGTAATCATTCCCAGAATGCCTACCAGACGGTGCATTCGACGCACGCTCCTTTTTTGTGCCGCCCCAGCTTACTGCGTTTCCGTCGCGCCAATAATTTTCCGCACCAGCGGAGAACTCGGCGGCGCCTTCTCGCCAATTTCAAAACTTCGGGACAATAACTCGACGGCATGCGGCAATCGTGAGTCCAGGTTGTAGTGGACGGTGCAAAGATTCGCGCCCACCTCAACCTTATCGCCAATCTTTCTTTCGAGCACGATTCCCACGCCGGGATCGATTGAATCTTCCTTTTTTTCGCGCCCGCCACCCAACAGCATGCTGGCGAATCCCACCTGCTCGCAGTGAATCGTAGTCACGTACCCCGATCGCTGCGCTGTTACGTGCGCAGTGTGCTTCGCTTGAGGCAGCCTCGCCGGATCGTCCACCACTCCTGGATCGCCGCCTTGCAAGCGGATGATCTCGCGGAATGTATCACGTGCGCGTCCCGATGTAATCATTTCCCCCGCGAGCTTTCGTCCTTCACCCACGGTTTTCGTTCGCTTCCCCAGGAAAAACATCCAGGCAGAAAGCTCGTCGCAAAGCTCACGCAGGTCTTCAGGTCCGCCGCCGTGCAGCATCTCTATGCATTCCTCAACTTCGAGCGCGTTGCCCACTTTGCGCCCCAGAGGCTGCTCCATATCCGTGATCAGCGCGACGGTCTTCGTCCCCATTCGCGTTCCGGTCTCAACCATTAATTCCGCCAAATATTCAGCGTCCGACTGCTTTTTCATGAACGCGCCGTCGCCCGTCTTCACATCCAGCACCAGCGCATCGATTCCCTCCGCCATCTTTTTGCTCATAATCGACGCGCAAATCAGGTAAGGACTTTCCACCGTCGCGGTAACGTCGCGCAAAGCGTAAAGTTTCTTGTCGGCCGGCGCGATTTCCGGCGTTTGACCAATCAGAGCGCAACGGCACTTTTCCAGCACTCGCCGGAATTCTAAGAGTTCTAAGTGGACGTTGAAGCCCGGAATCGATTCCAGCTTGTCGAGCGTTCCGCCGGTGTGCCCCAGTCCCCGTCCACTGATCATCGGCACGTAGAGTCCCGCTGCCGCCACCACCGGCCCAATCACCAACGATGTTTTATCTCCCACACCGCCGGTAGAATGTTTATCCACCTTCGTCGCAGGCAAATCCGACCAATCAAGAACCAACCCCGAATGAAGCATCGCTTGGGTAAGAGCCTCAAGCTCCGCGCTGGTCATCCCGCGCCAAACCACAGCCATCAGCCACGCAGCAATCTGGTAGTCGGGAATCCGCTCGCGTGTCACGCCTTCAATGAGAAACTCAATCTCTTCGCGGGAAAGTTCCGCGCCGTCGCGCTTTTTGCGGATGAGGTCAACAACTCGCATGTAGAAGGATTAGCCGGTCAACCTAGCATCGCGCGTCACACACGTCAATGAGTGCGAACGCTAGACGACCAGCGCGAGCGAGTTCAGTATCTTGGAATTGAAGCGGAGAAATAATATTATCGAACGAGTGCCGGAAATCCAGAGGACAACTAAGACAATCTATTTTCTTCGCTTGCTTGCGCTTGCCAGCACTACTTTCTGCGGCATCTTCTTCCTAGGGAGCGCATTTGTCCTGGCGTCGGTTTACAACTACACTTCACGGCGCTTCCCGCCATTTATCCCATGGCAGGACTTTGCGGAAACCGTCCTAGCCGCTCTCTGTTTATGCTCAGGGATTGCATACGGAGTTCTGGCGCGAAGAACCAACCAAAAATAGAAACCGAAACTCCGGTACCTGTGTCTAGGCATTTTGAAGCCTTGCTTCCAAATATGATTAGGACTTGGCAGGGCGAGCAGAGTCTCCGCGGCGACGCGTTGCACTTCGTCGTGAACGAGGCCGTTGAGTGAAAACAGAGTTATCCGTTTAGAGACCGCGAGGGTGGCGCGCCGCCGTGCTCCCGCTTGGGCGGCCTATACTGTTCTCACTAAGGCTTACGAGAGGCGCGAAATGAAAACTAAACTTTGGATGATTCCGCTGCTTGCGGCCATCGCTCTTCCGTTTGTCACACGACTCGACGCGCAGCAGAGCCAGAGCCCACCGCCTCGGAAATCAGACATGCCCGGAATGGATATGGGCGAAATGCAGAAAGACACCAAAGCAGCTCCGCAAGCGGCCGCGACCGCCAATGCGCAGATGTCCGATATGCACATGGACATGGGCCCGCACATGCGCATGACCGACCTGCGCAACCCGTCACCCGGAGACGAGCAGCGCGCGAAGGAAGTCCTCGAAAAACTTCGGCCCGCGATCGAACAATATAAGGACTACCACAAGGCCTTGGACGACGGCTTCAAAATCTTCGGCCCGGACGTCCCGCAGGAGCATTATCACTTCACAAATTATCGCTACGCGATGGAAGCGCAGTTCGTCTTCAATCCCGCACATCCCACTTCATTGCTCTACAGAAAAGTGGGCGACGGTTACGAACTCGAGGGCGCCATGTACACGGCTCCCAAGAGATTTGATGAGAAGCAATTAAACGAGCGCGTCCCGCTCAGCATCGCCCGCTGGCACGAGCACGTAAATCTCTGTTGGCCGCCGAAAGGCGCTGCCGGAGTGAAACAAGCAAATTGGAAAGAGTTCGGCCTGCGCGGCTCCATCGCCACCGAGGACGCATGCGAAGCCGCCGGCGGCCGCTGGTTTCCAGTGATCTTCAATTGGATGGTCCACGTTTATCCATACGAAACCGACCCCGCCAAAATCTGGGCGCACTGATCAGAACTTGGGAGGACGAGCAGCGATCTCTGCGGCAACGCGTTGCACCTCGTCGTGAACGAGGCCGTTGGACACCAGAACGGAAGCGCCACCGGGATGGTACGGCTCGCCAGCCAGATCGCTAACCTTCCCGCCCGCTTCAGTCACGATGAGCATCCCAGCCGCGGTGTCCCACGATTTCAGGCCAAATTCCCAGAACGCCTCGAACCGGCCGCACGCCACAGAACAGAGATCGAGCGAAGCAGCGCCATCACGCCTCACGCCATGCGAACGCAGCGTAAATTCCCAGTAGTAATGAATGTTCAAATTGTCGGTGCGCTTGTGCGTGGGAAAACCGGTGGACACCAGGCTCTCGCCCAGTCGCTCCACTGAAGAAACATGGATCCGTTTTTGGTTTAAGTACGCGCCCTCGCCGCGCGAAGCGTAAAACATTTCGTTCGCGACCGGATTGAACACCACTCCCGCGACAGGTTTGCCGTTTTCCAGCAAGCCAATCGAAGCCGCAAAGCACGGATAGCCGTGCGCGAAATTCGTGGTGCCGTCGAGCGGGTCCACATGCCAAACGAAAGGAGACGCCGCGCCATCTTTGCCCGAACCTTCCTCCGCAACGATCGCATGCTCCGGAAAATCACGCCGCAGCCGCGCCACAATCGCCGCTTCCGAGCGCCGGTCGGTTTCGGTGACCAGGTCCACCTCGCCTTTATATGTAATTTTCTTCGGGCTGCCGTGTCCGGCAAGAATGATAGCCCCCGCCTCGCGTGCAGCTTCTATCGCAGTCTCAAGGTATTTGTTCATAATCTTGGAGTGCAAACCTTGCGCCAAGCCGGCGCGCTTTTATCGCGGCGCGGCCGCAGTGAAGTATTCTTTGCGGTAACGCACCGTATCTCCCGACTTCACTTGCAACGTGACGTGACGATGGCTCCCCGGCGGCGGCACGGGAGTCGGATAGTATCCCAACAAATACTGCGTGCGCAGTTCGCGGTCGATGCGCTCGAATGTCGCGTCGAGCTGCTGCATTTCGTCCACCATGAACATCGCGCCGCCTGTGCTGTCCGTAATTGTAATCAGCGCATGTTCGCCCGCCGTATTTCTTCCGCTTTCGTTCGCCGGTCGCAGCACGATGGAATAAAGCAGAGCCTCGGAGGCAATCGCGGCGCGCCGCGCGTCGTCAAATTTCGACACGCTCGTCGTCTCCCCCGCATCCGTCACCATAACGATCGCACGCCGCCTGTCTCCCGGACGCCGCCGGAGCGTGTTCGATCCCAGCAAAATCGCATCGTAGATCGACGTTCCCGCACCCGGCGTGATGCGGCGCACCGCCTCTTGAAGTTTCGGCACGTCGGCGGAATATTCCGAAAGCTGCGTCACCTTTTCGTCAAATTCAAAAACGCTGAGTGTGTCGCCCGGCCGCACCACTTGGCGGACGAAATGCGCCGCGGCTTCCGCTTCGAACTTCGTATCCTTATACGTACTCATGCTCGAATCAACCATCAGAGCAAGGTCCAGCGGCCGGTTGGTTTCCGCTTCGAAGCGCTCGATTTTCTGCGGCACGCCTTCTTCGGAAAGTTCGAACACTTCTTGCGGCAGCTCGGGAATGGGCTGTCCGTGTGCATCGATCACGCTCGCAAGAATATTAACGAGATTCGTCTGCACGCGTATCACGCCGGGTTGTTTCGGCTGTTGCGCGCGCAAAGATACCGCCACGCCGGCACAAACCAATATCCCAGTCAGGATGCAAGCAACGCTGAATCCAGCGCGGTAGGTTTTCTTCATTTGTTTGCAGGGAAATTAGATTCATCCGGCGAAGAAATGGCTTCCTGCGAAGGTTTTTCGCCTTCGGCCCAAACGGCGCCGTCCGCAAAAAATTCTTTCTTCCAGATCGGCACTCCCCGCTTCAGAGTGTCGATAGCGTGGCGGCACGCGTCAAAGGCAGCTGCTCGGTGCGCCGAGCTTACGCCAATCCACACGCTGGTTTCGCCAATTTCAAGCCGTCCGAGACGGTGAATTATAACCATTCGATGAATTTGGAATTTAGTTCGGATTTGTGCGCCAATCTCACGTATTTTAGCCAGAGCCATAGGTTCGTAAGCCTGGTACTCTAGATAAAGCGTGCGCCTTCCCTTGAAATTGTTGCGCACGAACCCGTCGAAAACCACCACCGCGCCATCTTCCGGTGCCTTCAAATTTTCAAGAAGTTCGCTGGCCTGTATCGGCGCGTGCACAAGCTGAAAAACATCGCCGCTGCCGCTTTGCTGTCCGCCGCTGACCGGCGGCAGGAAAGCCACTTCATTTCCATCGACCAGCGGAGCTCGCCATTCCGCATATTCCTGATTCACGGAAGCCGCAATAGAACTTCGAAACTCAACCAGTTTCGGAAACCGCCGCGCATAACGCTCGAAAAGGTCTTCCACGCGAGCGCCTTCTGAAAGCTCGGCGTCTTCTACCGCCGCGCCGACGATTTCCTTGAGTTGGCCAAAAAAAAGTACGCGCACGCGCATCGAACGCATTCTATCGTGCGGAAGGCTTCAAAGCGAAGCAAGAGTCCCGGAACCAGCGGTAAAACGAGCCGTCAGCTTGGACTTTCACTTTTGCCCGCCGACGCGCCAAAATTGCGCTAAGATTCCCCATCGACAAATTGGTGCGGGACGCCGCATCCAATTCTCTTTTTCCGGGTTAATTGCAAAATAGCTATTCGTGCGAACCTCTCAGCACTAACGAGCGAGTAATTCCTCGCTCCGAGGTGATCGGTTCAGAGTCATTGAGCGCTCAGATTTCGTGATCGACGCGGAGGCAATTTCATGAAGGTTCTGATTTCGGGTGCATCCGGACTCGTCGGAACAGCCCTAACGGAATCCCTGCGAAGCGCAGGACACACCGTAGCTCTTCTGGTTCGCCCCGGAGGCGCGGCTTCAGCGGGCGACATCCGCTGGGATCCTTCCAGCGGTTTCGTCAACGTGAACGCGATGGAAGCCGCCGACGCGGTGGTGAACCTTAACGGCGCGAGCATTGGCGGCGGCCGTTGGACGCCCGCACGAAAGAAAATTCTTCGTACCAGCCGAGTGGATTCAACGCGCTTCCTGGTGGAGTCACTCGCGCGTCTAAAACAGAAGCCGCGCGTTTTCGTTTCTGCCTCCGCAATCGGTTACTACGGCAACCGCGCTGATGAAGTTCTCGACGAATCGAGCGCGTCGGGAAGCGGTTTCCTGGCCGAGGTGTGCCGCGACTGGGAAGCGGAAGCTCTCCGCGCGCAATCGAGCGGCATCCGCACCGTCCTGCCGCGCTTCGGAGTCATCCTGTCGGAGAAAGGCGGAGCGCTGACGCAAATGCTCACCCCATTCAAACTGGGCTTGGGTGGACGACTCGGAACCGGCAAGCAGTGGATGTCCTGGATAGCGCTTGACGATGTAGTTGGCATCCTGGGCGGCGCACTGTCTAACGAAAAAGTGAGCGGGCCGGTAAATGTCGTAGCTCCAAACCCAGTACAAAATTCTGAATTCACGCGCGTGCTTGCAAGCGTTCTGCATCGGCCGGCAATTTTTCCGGCTCCGGCGTTCGCATTGCGCCTCGCTTTAGGCGAAATGGCCGACGCGCTTCTTTTATCCAGCCAGCGAGTTCATTCAGAACGCCCATCTTCCTCAACCTACGCTTTTCGGTACGAGAATCTCGAGCCTGCCCTTCACGCAATCCTTGTAAAGCGCTAGGCCCGTTCTTGGCCGCCTTCGGTCTTTCGCCGACTGGCAACTTGGTCGGGAGCGGCGACGCTAGCATCGCGACGTCATGGGACCGTTTTACTTCAACACGTTAAGAGTCGCCTCCACCTTAAGTACGTGCCCCGTAAGCGGATCTGTTGCCACTGTGGTTTCTAATTCCTGTCCGTCGCGCATCAGCAGCGTTACATCGCCACGGAATTGCCGGATCATCGGCTCATTGCCCGGAGGCGGTTCTCCGGCGGTCCAATCTTTACCTCCATCGACACGGCCGTCTTTATCTCTGGACGGCACGTACAGGGAGGACCGGTCGATCCTCAGCTGTACGCTGAATCTACCGGGGTTTGAAAGGAGATGACTCTGATTTATACGATAATCGATATCGCTGACGTCGATATTCGTTCCCACGTCGACATATGTCAGCGAACTCTCTCCTGCCTTTGAGGTTGTGTTCACCGGAACGCGAACTCCCATGCGCAACGACGACGTCAAGGATGCACGGGACAATATAAAAGGAATTGAGTAAGGCATGCTGCTGATCTTCTTGGTTCCCTCATACTCAGTTAGGACAATTTGAAGCTTTGCAGGCTGCTCGATCACTTCGGGAGCGGGTGTTTCGGCAGCAGGTTTGTCCTGAGCCTTAGCCGCTGGTGCCGCAAGTAACAAAAGTAGAGTGCACGCTCCGACCCAGCCTGAAGCTCTCATCGGTTGCCTCCGGAAAATCAAAGTTTTAAGTGCTGTATAAGAGACGCCGCCATGCGAGCTTTGGTTCAGAAGAGGCCAGGCCCGTTGTCTGAATTCGGTACAGGTTTCGCCAGCGGTTCCAGCGGAGTAATTTCAATCGGCTTTAGTTCAACCGGCTTCTGCGGTTCCTCTTGTGCGGCGTAAACTTGTTCACTCTCGACAGGCGTGCTGTGTACCGCCTCGTAGAATCGCACAACAGCGAGAAGCTCTCCCTTCGGAACGAGGACTTCTGGCTCGCGCTGAATTCTCGGGGAAGGCACATATCTCGACGCGAGTTTCTCGCGTGGCCGCTCTGGAATCGCGAGAGATTTCGGAGAGTTTGTCGCGACGCCCGGAGGCACGGACACAGCCGAGGCAATTTCTGTCACGGTCGGAGCAGAAACGTGTCGACGCGGCAAGCCCAAAACCAAAACCGCCAGAATCGTGGCAAGAACAACAGCGCCCGCTGCATAGGATCGAGGCTCGCGAGATACCTGCTCCCAAATCCTCCACGCGTACCAACTCCAGCGCTCTGAAGCAGGCTCAGCGGCAATTCGCGCGCGTAGGCGGGTCATGAATTGCGGCGAAGGTTCTCCCGCCACCAATGTCTCCACGCCGCGATCTGTCAACGACCGTACCGCCTCGGCCTGACCGTAAGCTTCCCGGCACGCCTCGCATTCCGCCACATGCGCCAGCAACTCGAGCTCGCTCTTCGGGCTAACCTCACCGAGAGCAAAGTCGTGGATCCGTTCTCTCATCTGCTCGGATTTTTTTTGACAATCCATTCCAGGCTCTCCGCTAATTTCTTCCGCGCCAAAAATAATCGTGACTTCACCGTGCCTTCCGGCAGGCCAGTGAGATTTGCTACCTCGCCGGTGTTGTAACCTTCGATCGCCGCGAGAGTCATCACTAGCCGCAGCTTTTCAGGCAGCGCATCCAAAGCTTTCGCCACTTGGCGCTCAAACTCATGCGCTGCGGCAACATCCCCTGTCCCGGCTCCCCGCTGGCTGTCCACGTACGCAGCATTTTCGCGCCGCTCGCGCCGTCCCGACGCCCGAATGCGATCCAGCGCCAGCCGCCACGCCGTCCGAACCAGCCAGGCTCGAAAGCGTTCGCGGTCCCGCAGACGATGGAAATTGCGGTACGCCCGCAACATGGCTTCTTGCGCCACGTCTTCCGCTTCCGCTGTATTGCGCAGCACGCCCAGCGCGACGCGATAGGCCAATGTAGGACAGTCAGCCAAACGCTGCTCGAACTCTCGTTCGAGCGAAACGTCCTGGCTCACCGCGCTATCCGGAAAACTGGCTGCCAACCCATCCATCTTGGTTCCACTAAGCCAGACGCCGGTAAAGGGTTTTTGGTTCACTTGTTTTGGAAAGAAGAAACGGATTGATTACAGGTCGAGCCGCTCAAGTAGTGCGCCCAGATTCGACCCGTCAACCGCCAGCTCCGGGCGCTTCGTAGCAAAATCCTCCACTTCATCGAGCGCTTGAAATAATCGCATCTTGGCTACCGCATATTCCTCGGTTCCCGTTAGGGCTCGCCCGGTCCGCTTCGTCCACAGATCGAGAGCGTCATGGCGCACGAAAATGCGTATCGGGAACATCGATTTGCGGTCGGCCGACACGTAATAAACGTACTCATTTCCCGCCGCGCCGTCCTTTTTCGCCGGATGCACGTCCTGGAACTGGTATTGGTAAACGTACCCGCTTTCCGCGGAGTACGCCTTGATCCGGCGCACTGTCTCAGGCTTTGCCATCCCGGCATTATTCGGCTGCGACGTTTTGCTGTCAATCTTTGCCTTACTTGGCCGATCTGTCCCGGAATGGAATCGGTTCCTTGCCATTGCGGGAATGAAAAAACCGAAAATCGTGCGTTTCATACGCAGGTAGCTTTAGTTGGATCCTTCAGGACTTCGCAGTCGGAAACATCTAATTCCCTTGCGCATCGCTGCTTACGCCGAAATCTTGCTTCCGGCGGTGAACAGAAAAAATTGTGCTCCGCTTTGGCACACCCATTGCCCTAGTGATTCTTGTGATGATAGTTTCAGCGAAACAAAAAAATCCGCGATCGAAACGTGAGCGCGATCTGAATTTGAAGCTCCATGACTTCCGCGCATTCCTGCGGTTTTGCTCTCGCAAGTTTTCTTCGAGCACTGCGTCAATAGCCCTAATCGCGCTCGCGGGCTGCGGTTTTGCAGGTTCTCCCCCAGGGCCACCCCCGCCCACCGTCACCGTTACGATTCAGCCCACAAGCGCCAGCCTCTTCCTTGGTCAGACGCAGACATTTCTAGCCACCGTTATCGGCAGCACGAATACAAACGTCACGTGGCAAGTAAACGGCGTTGTGGGTGGGACCGCGTCCGCTGGAACAATTTCCTCAGCTGGCCTTTTTATAGCGCCTGCAATTCTGCCGTCTGGCGCGAGCGCCACCGTCACCGCCGTGAGCCAAGCCAATCCCAAAGACAGCGCTTCAGCCAACGTAACTCTGCAAGACAACATCGACGTCAGCGTTCTTCCCGCGTCCGCCACCCTAGCAACGGGAGCGGCGCAGGTGTTCACTGCCACCATCACCGGAACGGGCAGCCCATCTACTGCCGTCACATGGAGTGTGAATGGCATCGCGGGAGGCAACTCCACCTTCGGCACGGTTGTCGCAAACGGCTCGGCAAGCGCTGTTTACACCGCACCCACACAGCCGCCCACTCCCGCGACGCTAAACGTCACGGCCACTAGCGTTGCCGACACCTCAAAATCCGCAAACGCCAGCGTCACTATCGTCTGCTCCGGCACGAACTCAATGTCACCCGCATCCGCGAATGTCGCACTCGGCGCAACGCAAATTTTTACTGCTTCATTCTGCCCCGCGCCATCCGCTGCAATCGTCTGGGACGTGAACGGTATCCCGGGCGGCAACGCAACGATCGGGACCATCGTCAACACCAGCGCGGACACAGCGCAATACACCGCGCCGACAAATTCGCCTTCAACCAATCCGGTCACTGTTCACGCAGTAGCAGGAGGCGCGACAGTGTCCGCCACAGTCACAATCGTCAGTGCCGTGACGGTCACGATTGCGCCCTCCGGAGTGTCAGTCGCAATTACGCAACGAACGACGTTGACTCCCACCGTCATTGACACGCCGAACACCGCCGTTACCTGGGCAGTCGACGGTATCCCTAACGGAAACGCCGTCCTCGGACAAATCTGTCAGACCGGCTCCGTTCCATGCATCGCGCCAACGGGCCCGGCTTCCGGCAGCGTGGATTTTCTCGCTCCAGCGGCAGTTCCCTCGTCGAATCCTGTCAATGTCACCGCGGCCAGCGCGGCCGATCCCACACGCAGCGGCACGGCGATCATCATCATCACTGGGCCAACAGCATCAGCGTCCGTTTCCGTTTCGCCGCCGTTCGCGTTTGTCGCTCCTTCTACCGCTACGCTCTCTCAACAGCGCTTCATCGCCACCGTCACCGGCATCTCGAACACGAGTGTCACCTGGACCGTCCAGAGCGCCGTGCCCGGCCAGGGCTGCTCCGGCGCCGCTTGCGGTTCGGTGGACGGCAGCGGCCTCTACTCCGCGCCCACCGTCGCTCCTTCGCCAAATGGGATTTCCGTCATTGCTACCAGCGTAGCTGACGCCGCAAAATCAGCCACCGCTGCCGTCACCATTACCAGCGGCCCTGCAATCGAAGTGATTCTTCCATCCAGCGTGATGGCCGGCGCAGTAGAAAGTTTTCCCTTCGCCGTGCAAGGCTTGAATTTTGTTGCAGGCTCAGGAAGCGCGGCATCCACCATCCTGATAAACGGCGTCGCGCGCTCCACAACGTGTCCCAACACCAGTACTTGTGCTACAGCGCTCAATCCGACAGACGTGCAATCAGCCGCCACGCTTACAATCCAGATCCAGAATCCGCCACCGCTGACGCAACTCTCGAATCCCGTGCCGTTCGTCATCGTTCCATTCGACATCTCCGTCGGCGTGATCGCCCTTAGCGCGGGTCAGCCTGCATCCACAGGCACCGACATCATCGTCACTGAGCCCACCACCGCTGCGGCGTCCGCGCCCATCAACGTGGACTCTATCGGCTTTCTCACATCAAACAGTTGCGAGGTGCAAGGGTCGCCCCTCACCATCACTCGTCCATCCTCCGGCATTTCCACCGTCAGCCTTTGCATCCACGGAAATTTGCTCGACCCCACTTTCACCTATGTTTTCACTGGTCCTCCGGGCGGAGATATACCTGTCGCCGCTTCCGCCGTCAGCGGGTTGTTTCCTAACACCATCGAACTGGACTTGCAGATTTCCAGCGCTACTCTTCCCGGCGTGCGCACCCTTTTCGTCACCACGCTAAACAACGACCGCGCCGCAGCTACAGCTATGCTGGAGGTTCAATGAAAACGAAATCCAAAATCAGAATGCGTCGCCCCATATTTCTCGTGCTCTGCGCTTCCCTGCTCGCGTGCGCCAGCGTAACGCCCACTACGCTCGCTCACATGTCCGTCGCCAAATTAACGCACGTCTCCGCCCTCATTCTCCGCGCGCGCTGCGTGGAAAGCTCCCCCGCATGGGATGCGGGCGAAATCTGGACGTTCACCACTTACGAACCAACTGAAGTTTGGAAGGGCTCAGCACAATCTCGCGTCCGCGTGCGACTTCTAGGCGGGAGAGTCGGCAATATCACTTCGAACGTTTCGGGTGTCCCGCGTTTTCGCGTTGGAGAAGACGTCGTGCTCTTTCTCGCCCCCACCACGCGCGGCGATTTTTCAGTCGTAAGCTGGGTGCAGGGAACTTTCCGAATTCATCATGACCCCGGCACCGGAGCAGACACAGTTACGCAAGACAGCGCATCTTTCGACACATTCGACTCTTCCACGCGAAAGTTCACCGCCTCCGGCATCCACAATCTGCCTTTGCAAGAGTTTCGCTCGCAAGTAGCCGCTGCGCTACTCCAGGAATCGGGAGCACGAAAATGAAACAACTTATTGCATGGCTCACAATTGCTCTGTTCTCTTTGGCAATGATCTTCACACCGGAAGTGCAGGCTTACACCTACGTATCCACCGTTCCGCAATCCGGCGGATGCCCCCAGCCAAACCGCTGGAACCTGTCGATCAGTTCTCCGCTCAATCGCCAATGGAGCACATCGTTGCCGTCATTGATCTCGCCCGTGATTCTCACCGTTGCTGCCCCCGGCACACCCGCGCAACTCGACGAAATCGAGCAGGCCGTCTCCGATTCGTTCTCTGTTTGGAGCGGAATCACCGGTACCACCTTCAACGCAGTCACCTTCCCCGGTGTGGAAGCTCCTCTGGCGCGCGTGACCGCTCCGAATTCCTGCACCAATGACGCGGGTAGCAACGTCGATGGCTTAAATACAATTTGCTTCAACCAATCGAGCGCCGCGTTCACTCCCGGTGTGCTGGCCTTCACCCGCACCTTCGCCGCGAACGCTCCAGGAGCCAGTTTCGGCACAAGCGGCCCCGCCGCATTCGCCAGCCAAATCCTCGACGCCGACACTCTCTTCTGCAACACCGGCGAAGTAACCTTCGCCACGCCTGCAGCTCTCGCCACTTCGCAAGCGGCCGGCGCGTTCGATCTGGAATCTCTTCTCACCCACGAACTCGGCCACTGGATGGGCCTCGATCATTCCGCCCTGATTCGCGCCATGATGTTTCCCTTCGCTCCGCCGCCCGGCCAATTCCTAGGCTCTCGACCCACGGCGCAAACTCCCGACGGCCCGCTAAGCGACGACGACCGCACCGGCATCCGCGCGCTTTATCCCGATGCAAACGACACTGTAAATATCGGCGCCATTCGCGGACAAATCCTCCCTGCCAACCCTTTCGCGCTGGCTGCTCTTCCCGCTCCCTCGATCGCTTCCTCGGTCACCGGGATGGTCGGCGCGCAGGTCGTAGCACTGGACGCCGACACAGGCGCCATCATCGCCGGCGTTCTCTCCGCCGGGAGCTGCAACGCATCGAGTCCCCCTACCCAATTCGACGGCTCCTACGATCTGGAACGCCTCCCAGTCGGCCGCAATTACAATCTGTACGTGGAGCCACTCGTCAGCATCGCACTTCCCGATGACTTCGATGTTCCGGGAGACTTGTGCTCGCAGAATGTGACGCCTGCCTGCACCGCGCCGGCGGCCAACACAAACTTCAACGTGCGCAGCTTGCCTGCATCACCCTAGGATTGTGTGGAAGCGGAAGATCAAGGCTTCAACTCGGCCGCAAAACAAAAGCGGCTCCCAAAAAACGGGAGCCGCTCGGCGTTCCTTTTCTGATCCGATTTACTGCGTCGGCAGCAGTTCCTGCGAGAACCCGATCGTGTTGATAGAGCGCAACGACGGCGTTCTCGGCGGCAAGAATTGCGGTCCGAGCGTAAAGTTTTGATCGAAGAAGTAATGCCTGCTCGGCGGGCTGTATACCGTTCCGCTGTTTTTATACACTCCCACACCTTGCCTGTTGTAGTAGAAACTTACCAGCGAGCCCTCGTAGTAACAGTTCACTCCACTCCAGGTCTCGAGAAACTTCAGGAAGTTATGGACGCCTCCATCCGTTCCGAAGTCTTGCGCTTCTCCTGCCGGGTTTACGAACGGGATTCCCTTGCCCGCAATCAACGCCGTGCGATATGCGGTTTGCACCGCTTCGCGGTCACTTGCGTTGCTTCCGATCGTGTACGGAAAAGCAAACGAGCTCGCGTCATTCCAATTGTCTGAAAGCAATGTTATCGCGTCTCCGGCAACTGATGCCGCTACGCTATTGCCGCCAAACGTGCCGTCGGCGGGCGCGTTATAGTCTCCCTGGATGTACACCGGATTCTCCGCCACGATAGTCAATCCGCAAGCAACCGGACCGCAGGCGTTGCCGAGATTCAGCGTCTGTCCATCTACGATTTTCAATGCGCGCCGGAAAAACACCGGCGGATTTTCTCGCGCCTCCTGCGCATTCACGTACATCAGTCCGGGCCAGTTCGTGGTGCTAACCGGCGCTGCAACAACCGGAGCTGGGCATACAGAGTTTGCCTGGAGAACCTTTGTGGCACCGCTTGCGGCCATATTAGTTCCAGTCCACAGCGGCGTCACCGTCCAGTTGTTCGCGACGGAGGCGAGCGGGTAAAGTGGAATCGTTTCTGCGCCGCCATAAGTTCTTAGGATGCCGTCGCCTTCAAGATCTTCACCTTGCTCGATGGTGTTATTCGGGCAGCCATTCAGTGCATTCGCGGCGTTGACGATGTCGTTAAATCCGAAGCTTCCCGTTTTTGTATTTCCGGCATTCGGGTCGGTCTGTTCACCCCGGCGATCCGAGAAATAAACCGTGTAACCTCCCGTGTTATTGTTGAGACCGCCAGGAAAAAGCCCCTGGTTATTTTTGAACCATGTGGCCAGGTTCGCAGCATCCAGTTCTATGTAATACATCACACCTTGCGCTGTGACTTGCGTAGGAGTGGTCGCTGTCCGTAAAGTCCCTTCTCGAGCGTCGAAAAGGGCCAACGGCCAGTAGTCCGTTCCGATGACGCTCCCGGTCGCAGCTGTATTGCCGCAGCTTCCGCCTGGACTTGCGATGGACGGATTATCTCGCAATCGTTCAATTCGGATTACCGCTTGCGGGCTCGGATCCAGGCAGGCTATTTTCGCAGCGACGTTAGGATTTGTGGTCGGTCCCTGCGCAGAGTTGCCCGTTAGCGGCGGCAAGGTTGGTGGAGCAACGTACGCCCCTCCCAAGGGATTGATATTTCGTCCGGTAAATCCTAGATTCAAGATCGTTGTTGTAATGTCCGTCCACGTACCAGCCAGATTCTGGGCTTCAATTTTGATGCAGCCCGTAATCATAGCCTTGCCCGTCTTGATCCAGTACCCGTTGGCCGCTGCATAAGCGGCACCGGCTCCTGAGGTCGGCAGCGGAATTCTCAGCGCCGGCACGTTACTGGCGCCTGTATACCAAGCGTACGTTCCGGGCGACATTGCCAGCGTAGCCAAATCTATGGGATCTGTTGCGGTGGTAACGGACTGCTCAGCCATCATGTCCGCGTTATGGCACGCACCTGCGACGTTGGGCGTCACGCCTGTCGGATAATCGTCCACCAGAATCCGCAGAGTCGCTTCTGAGAAATATTGCTCGTTGAACTCCGCCGTGGTTTCGCCCGGGACTGGCCGTCGGATTAATGAAATCGGCGTGGTAATTCCGCCAAGGGCCGTTGACGTCAAACTCAGCGTAGGAACTCCATTGGACAATTGCCCGTTATAGCGAGGCCACACTCCGGCCCACGCACCATTCGCCGGCGCTGTGCCGACATTAGTGATGTTAATGGGATTGGCGCTTACCACGCTCCCTTCCGTCAGCTGCAACGGCGACCACTGGGCATTTTGATAGAGCGGGCCAGGCGGTAATGTTGCGGGATTGGGCGTGGTCGCGATTGAAACCACACCGGAATATGCCCCGCCTGCGGCGATTCCAAATCCGTTCTCAAGGTTTGTGCGTACGACCTGGCCGACTACGGTTACCTTGTCAGCCAGATATAGCGGACCGGTATTAGCCGCGAGCCAGAGGTTGCCATTGGTATGAACGCGGCCTCCAAAATCAAACGGTGGTCCCGCGAAGTAACTCAAATCCGAAGCCGAGTAAATACCGAACTGAAACACAGGAATCGCTACCACCTGTACTTGACGCTGCAACTTCACTTCCGCGCCCGAGCTTATTGACTGGGCCGCAACTTCCAGCGTGAAGGGAGTAATCAGTCCCTGCATACCGGCATACGGACTGGGCGG
>DATNLC010000095.1:0-1192 GCA_035603075.1 Candidatus Acidiferrales bacterium
CATGAGACGGCGTAGGCCTCGGTCTTGGCGATCGCACGGGCCTTGTCACGAGCGGCTTCATGAACGGAGCGAGCGATTTTGCGTGCCGGAACGTTTGGGCAGCACTTGGGCTTGAGCGCGCAGGCGTCGCAGTCGTATTGAGCGGCGCGATAGCGGATCGCGCCGTCCTTCGCGACACCCTCGCGCGGCGTGGAGAACGCGCGGCGATATTTTCGCAACTCCATACCTCCGGGACAGACATAGAGGTCGCGTTCGGTATCGAATGTGAAGTCGCTGCGGGAGAAAGTTCCGTCCGTGCGCTCGGATTTGTCGATTAGGTTCACGTGCGGCTCGATGCCGCGCTCGTCCACCAGCCAGCCGACCATCTCGGCCGAGCCGTAGCCCCCATCCGCGACCAGGCGTGACGGAGTCAGGTCGAACTGTTCAGCCGTGCGGTCCAGCATCGTCTTGGCGGCGCTGACTTCAGCCTGACGAATGGCCGTCGTCGCCTCGACGTCCATGATCACCGGGTGCTTCAGATCGACGAGGTAATTGTCAGAGTAAGCATAACCGGCAACGGCATTGGCTGAAGCGGTGTAGCGGGCGGCCGGATCGGTCGGCGAAATCGTGTTTGGCTCGACCGACGTCGCGCCACCGAAGGCCGCGTCATCCAGCACCGAAAGATATTCCGCGACCGCCCGATTGGACGTCGGATCGAGGTCCTCGATCTTGGCGACGCCGCGCCGGCGATGGGCGTCGGCCACGATGATGCTGGCGTCGACCGCGAAGGCCTCGCCTCCCACGATCCCTTCCTTCATGCAGCGCCCCACCACGGTCTCGAACAGCTTGCGAAGGAGATCGCTCGCGCGAAAACGACCGTGGCGGTTCTTGGAGAACGTCGAATGATCGGGGACGTCGCCGTCGAGCCCCAAGCGACAGAGATGGAGTAGGCGGGCGGTCGGGCCAAGACGGCTATCCTGGCACTCTATATGGCAGCCCAAGGAGAGGAAAATGGAGTACTTCGCCGGCCTCGACGTGTCCCTGGAAACGGTCAACGTGTGCATCGTGAATCCCGCAGGTGACATCCTGCTCGAAAAGAAGATCGCTGCCGAGCCAGCAGCCATTATTCATCTGCTGAAAAGCTTCGGTTCGCCCTTCAAGCGCATAGGGCTCGAAGTGGGGCCAACCTCGTCCTGGCTTTATGGCGAGCTGC
>DATNLC010000100.1:0-1159 GCA_035603075.1 Candidatus Acidiferrales bacterium
GCATAAAATGGGTGTTTTCTCGAAAAGCGTGACGCTCAGAATCTGTAGCGTTTGGTAAAGGCTGGCCGCAAGGCCCAGTCGCTTCCGAACGATGGCAACCAGCACATAAATTGACACTGCGATCCAGATCTGGGTCTTCACCGCATTCTCACTTGTCCCGTAGAAGGCCTTAATGCGTAGATGCTGTTTGATCCACTTAAAAAACAATTCAACTTCCCAGCGGCACTTATAGATTTGCGCGATGGTAGATGCGGGAAGTGCAAAATTGTTAGTCAGGAATTTTAGCCGTTTGTGCGTCTCCTTATCGACACGTCGCAGTGCATCCGGATACGCCGACGCCGATTCGAACGATGTCAGAATGACAGTCTGATCTGAGCGCACGCCCGTTGTCTTGTCCACGGGATGCGAGTAGCGTCTCTGGATCAGCACATTCGACTTGGTGCGGACCACGAAGAAAGCGGAGCTGAGTGTAAAAACAAAGAGCCTCTGGAAATCAATGTAGCCTCGGTCCATGACGTAGAGCGCCTGCCTCTGGCATGATCTCGTCCAGGATGTTCACATCGTGCACATCCCCACTGGTGACGCGGATGAACGTGGGAATGTTGCCGTGCAAGTCCAGCAGAGTATGCATCTTGACGGCGGCCTTGCGCTGACGAAACTTCGCCCACGGGAATAGCGATAGACACAGATCGATGGTCGTCGAATCCAGAGCGTACAGACTTTGCTCGAGATCGACACCAATTTCGTCGTGCGCGTACAGTGGCCGAGCAATGCGAATCAATACCTGCGCGAAATCCGCAAAGATCCTCCAATCATGCGACTCGTTCGCGTCGGCCAGCGTCGAACGCGCCACCTTGCCGCGAAATCCCAGATGGTACAGCTTGCCTTCGACCGAATGCAGACACGCCTCGATGTCGCGAAGACTTTCTCGATAGGTGAGTTGTGCGAAAGCCATGGACAGATACTGATCCCAGCAGGAAAACCCGCGCAGTCGGCTGTCGCCCTGATAGCGCTCAACACAACGGCGAAACTCTCGATCGGGAAGAAAGCTGATTAACTGCGAGAAGACGGCGCGCCCTTGATTCATGAAGCCATTGTGCGCCGTCAATGCTGGCCAAACTCGTCCCCAGCCGTTCAAATCGCGGCAAGCTAGATACAG
>DATNLC010000106.1:0-33815 GCA_035603075.1 Candidatus Acidiferrales bacterium
TTTGAGGTCCACGTCGAGCGAGGCGAGCACTTCAGGATTCCACTCGAGGTCGAGTTCACCTATGCGGTTATCGGCTATCGCCAACTCTCTCGCTTTTTTGTCCTTCTTAAGGTCAAGATCGCCGCGTTGGACAGCCACGAGTGACGAGCCATCCGTTTCGATGACGGCGATGGATTTCATGCCAGCAGCAACAGCTGCCTCGACCGTCTTGTTCCCAGCGATCACACGATTATGGCGATCCACGACAACTGATCGCCCAGCACCGTACTTTTCAAGAGAATCTTCGAGCAGTCCGCGGCCGCGCTTCGTTCCTTTGTTCGCATTTTTCTCGTCAAGGATGAGTTCTTTAATTGAAACGACGCGGAGCTTAGGTTTCACGCCGTCGCTCCCTTTTCGGTCGCTGAGGACTGTAGTGACTTTTGTAGTGACCCTACGTGCAAACTGCCACATTCGCACACATCCAGCCACTGTCTCGCGGGAGAACTAAGTTTAGAGTTTTCTATCGAGTGATTGAAACTGCGCGGGTTACGAAAAGTAGCCGGGCTGTTTTGCAAGCAGGGGGTCGCAGGTTCGAACCCTGTCACGTCCACCAACCATCACCTGCAAATTCAATCAGTTGCTAATTGGGGTTTTGTGCGACTTCTGAAACTTGGGTCCATTTGGGTCCAATAAGAAGTTTCTCGACTTTTTCCACCGCTCTGCGTTGCTCTTCCGGAATCGCGTGCAGATAAATCTGCCGTGTGACTTCCGGCGAAGCGTGGCCTAAAAGCGCCTGCACGGTGCCAAGCGGTGCTCCTACTGCGTCCAGCAACGTCGCATGGCAATGACGCAAGGCGTGCCACGTTATTCGCGGCAAGCCGAGTTCCTTGCATGTTGGTAAGCAAAAATTCGATCCGGATTCTTAGGCAAGGAACCGATCGGATAGCAGATGGGAGGATCGTGACAGAACTCCGCACGATTGGACGAGCGGTTCTTGCTCACCTCCGTAACAAGGGGATAACGAATGAGGGTCATCCTGACCGCGCTTTATTTTTTGGCGCTCAGCGCAATAACAATATACGGCCTGTTAAGCTGTTTTTGGCGTGAACAGGCGTTAAAACTGTCTCGAATTTGGACTAGCTTGGCCCGGATGCAAGCACCGGACGCAGATTGGAACCATGTGGATCGAACTCTAGTCCCACCCAGGCCGGTAGGATTTTTTATTTTCCTGGCAGGACTCTGGATGCTTTATCAATCATTGGTAATGGTTTTTGGAAAGGCATCCGGACCGAGACCGTCAACTTCCCCCATCCTGGTGCGTTCTCACAATTTTGATTTGACCGCGGCCATCTGCTTCTTCGCCATGTCAGTGTATATATTGGCTGACCCAATCGGGTTCCTTTGCCTATTCACATTTCAAAAGCGTAGCGAATTTCATAAGAAAGGTAAACGCGGTTGGGCTGTCGTCGCAATGGCTTTGGTTTTTATAATCGTCTCGGGATATCTTCTCTTCATAGTTTTCAAACATTGAAGGGTGTCGAGAGTGGGAGCTTCTCTTCTATTGCGAGCGGCATTTAATGGCAGCTCATGTCATATTTCGCGGATTCGGCACACGCATGGGTCGTTCTCAAAAAGTGAAAATCTACTTTTCGCCCGCGACCTGCATGGTGTAGCCCAGCGAGTGGAAATCGGCCAAGAATTGCGCGATCTTCGTAAAGCGAAATACTTGTCTTAAGGAGACATGGGGAGAATGTCATCTACTCGCTCTTTTGATCTGTCCCCTAGCTTCGCGCACAGGATCATACGACACCAAGAACTCCTGAACTCATGACTGCTGCCTTGTTCCGCGCAAAGTTGCGCGGCGCTATATATCCCAAGCTACTGGGCGGCCGCTCTTCGTTGTATTCCTCTTTCCAGATGCAAACAGCGAGAGGCCAAACGACGATGGCAGTAACACATAGCAGCGCATCCCGCGTGGGGCTTCCGTTGTGTCCGGTTTACCGCACGACTGACAAAATCTCGGCAATTGTCCTCTCCCGGAGAGTTCGAGCAATAGATCGAGGCGTCAGGTTCGGCACGAATCTCGAAGCGCAGCAATGGTCTTCTTTGAGAACAAACAGACCGGCGAGAGGGATTCTAAAAAGCTGTCTGGGGAAGTGGACCCAAACGCCGCCCTGTCGCCAGACCCCTCCCCTGCTAGAAGATGCGACGGAGTCTGAATGAAGCTGCAAGGTGTGCCCAATTTTTTGTCTCAATATCGGGGTTCATCCCAAAACTTGGGTCCAACTTGGGTCTAATTGCTGATAAATTAGGTACAAAACCGAGTACTACGACACAGAACAAAGCCAAGCGAACCAACTAGATAGATTTTATTTCTCGGCTTGAGACCCTGGGCAATAATATTGCGACCCTACCGGTGTTTAGTTATGCCCCTGACGGGGAGGGCAGAATTAACACCGTGTCGGCGAGCGCGGGTCAGAATCCTGTGACCGGTACCACGTACAGTGCGGCGAGCTTGCCCACGCAGGTAAGTTTTGGTTCTTCCGATACCGATTCTTTCACTTACGATCCCAACACGAATCGCATGAATCAGTACAAGTTCATAGTCAACGGCCAGTCCGTAGTCGGAGCACTCAACTGGAATGCCATTGGCACGCTTGGGACACTGACGATTACCGACCCTTTTTACGGAGCAGGCAATCAGACTTGCAACTACACACATGATGACCTAAGTCGCATCGCTAGCGCGGGTTGCGGTTCAGCCTGGTCTCAAACCTTTGGTTATAGCGCCGACACAACCGGCGCTTTTGGCAATCTCAGCAAGAGCGGCACGGTTTCGTTTCAGCCCACTTACTCCTACCTTACCAATCGCATGACGATGGTAGGAAGTTCAACGCCCTCATACGACCTCAATGGAAATGCAACCAACGACACCGTCCACACATACGCTTGGGACGCGGCGGGCCGGCCGGTTACCATTGACAGCGTTGGCCTCACCTACGACGCTCTGGGTCGCATGGCCGAGCAGAACAAGGGAGGAGCATTTTCACAAATCGTGTACACGCCTCAGGGCAACAAATTTGCGCTGATGAATGGCCAAACCTTAGGGAAGGCCTTCGTTCCTCTGCCAGGGGGATCGCAGGCAGTCTATACGCCAAGCGGTCTGGCCTACTATCGTCATGCCGACTGGGTCGGTTCTGCGCGCTTCGCTTCAACTCCAAGTCGGACGATGTATTTCGATGGCGCCTATGCACCGTTCGGCGAGGCGTATGCGGAGACGGGCACAACCGACCTTTCCTTTACTGGAGAGAACCAGGATACTGTCGCGAACCTCTACGATTTTCCGGCTCGCGAATACAATGACATTCAAGGTCGCTGGCCTTCGCCCGATCCGGCGGGCGTCGGATCTGTAACGCTTTCTAGTCCGCAGTCCCTCAATAGATACGCCTATGTTATGAATCTTCCTACAGGCATGACTGACCCAGAAGGCATGAGACCATGCGCACTGACTAGTCAGGGCGACAGCCCCTGTGGGAACGGGGGTTCGTGTTCCATTGACGGTATTGCCACGGACTGCAGTACAGCAACTGCGCTTTTACAGGGCGGTCTGGGTGTGCAATGTCCCGACAATGTCTGCGAAGGAACAGGCCCCGACGGCCGTCAGATGTTTTTCTTTGTAACAGTGAACGGTGGCGGGAGCTACTACGCATATTCTGGATATGGGGCGCTCTTTTTTAGCGCGGACGCTGCAGCGATAGGGTTCGTAAATTCGTATGAATCCTTATCAGAAACTGACCAGGGAGAATATAACACCACGATTTATCAGGATTCGAACGGCGTATACTCATATTCGGACCCATCGTTTTCAGCTTGCGATCCCATCAGCGGGACGCCATTTTCGTCATGTGTGAGCGCGGCTGACCCGACAAATGTACCAGATGATGCGACAGCAGTCGGCACTGCCCACACTCATCCCCTCGAAGATGCAATGAATCAAAGCGATATAATCTATGGCGGAGACATCGTCGGTGCGAACAGTCTGTACCTGGACTATCCGACGATTAATGCTCAATATGTGGGAACAGTTTCTGGCCGAGTGCTTCTATACGTGCCGTCTCTGTATGTTCCAGGCAACCCGAACCAGTGTCAGGCAACTTTTGTGATTCAGGGTTCGCAGAGTCTGGCACCCTGCACGCCGTATTAGAGCGATAGCTACCAAGCCGAGGAAGGTAACATGATGAGGATAATTCGAAGGTTTGTTCTTCTCGCTGCTTTTGTACCGATATCTTTAGGATGGGGTTCTTCCGCGGAACCGCCAGTTGATGTGAGTATAATCAATCTCATTGCAACGCCAGAAAAATTTGACGGTAAACTGGTATCGGTAATCGGGTTCATCCACATTGGGCGTGAACAAGATTTACTTTTTTTGGGGGAAGCAGACTTTAACCATGGTCTTTACCAAAATGCAGTCTGGTTCCACCTCTCAGAACAGATGGGCGCAGAACGGGAAAAGCTAAACAAGAACTACGTGGGGATTGTCGGTGTCTTCAGCATTCGTCATGAAGGCCCTTCTGGCTGTCCCAACGGAGGATTCTCAAGTATTAAGCGGTATCGAGTTTGGTCAACGCCTAAGAATCCGGTGGGACAGGCACTAGATCAACCTGGGCCCCACTGACCAACCCGTCTTGATGGCAATCATATACACCTCTGCGCGGATTTTGGAGAGCAGGTCAGGAACGCAGACGATTCCAAATGCTGATCGCTTGCGGGCAGCTCGGGCCTAGAAACCACGCGGGCGCACGGGGTTACGCCCCCGAAAAAATCGGGAACAATCGAGGAACAAAGCCTGCCAAACACTATCGAAAACCGGGTACCACGACATAGGTAAGGGCGAGACGAACCAACTACTTGCTGTTCTTGGAGTAGCTTTGCAAGCAGGGGGTCGCAGGTTCGAACCCTGTCACGTCCACCATTTTCCTAAGAAAAACAGCAATTGTTTGAGGCATCGCCGCTTCGTGTAGCTCCTGTGTAATTCCAGTGTCATGGTGGGGTCGGGCAGCGTCTCGACGCACCACGGATCCCAGCACCTATGCATGGACCCAACTTCTTGTCACATATCTGAAAGAAACGCACCACAGCGGCGAATTTTAAGACTTTCGGCGGCTGCCCACAAACCTGGCTTCCATCCGACCCATAAGTGCTTGATTCCGCGGGGCAGAAATTGTCAGTTCCCGGTTGCCCAGAATTATGTGATTGTGGCATTTGTATAAATTCCGCCATATTTAAATTCGATCCCGGTGACCTGTAACCACTTAGCGCCGTCCGTCAGGACTAACTCGCGTTTCTTATCATGTTTTGATACAGTGCCGAATCGGGTAACTCACTCGCCCTCTCTTGAGCAGGAGGTCTGAATGGCAGATCTGGATTTGCGTCCATTGTCGCTCGGTGAAATTCTTGATCGTACATTTTCCCTTTACCGCCGAAATTTTCTCCTGTTCGTTGGTATCACCGCCATTCCGCAACTCCTGGTTCTCGCGTTTAACGTGTCTCAACCACTCTGGAGAACAACTAGCACGCCCAAGGCCGTGTCGGCTGGTTTAGGGGTGTTTCTAATCGTGGGCGCAATTGTCGGTTTTATCGTCTACATCGGAGCATATCTTTTCGCTCACGGCGCCACGGTTTTCGCGGTTTCCGATCTTTATCTTGGTCGCTCTACTTCGATCGGCGCGTCATTGCGCCGTATGAAAGGTCAAGCGGGGATACTTTTTGGCGTGTTAATGCTGCAGGGGTTAGCTTTTTTCGCCGGTTTCATTCTGCTGGTCATTCCTGGTTTTTATGTAGCCTGCCGCCTGATCACGTCCGTGCCAGCTGCGCTGCTAGAGCAATTGGGACCGAGCGAGTCACTCAGCCGGAGCTTTGCGCTTACGAAAGACAACGCGGGACGAGCTTTTGTAATTTACTTCCTGTATTTTGCGCTTTTTTATGGTTTTTTCCTTCTGCTCGTGGGGCCATTCCTATTCGCTATGGGGCTCTCCGTAAAGAATCCTGGAATGTTCAGAACCTGGCAGGCGCTGAGCCAGTTCGGCAGTTTTTTCGCGACGACACTTGTAACTCCATTTTTCACGATTGCCAGTGCGGTTTTTTATTACGATTTGCGCGTTCGGAAAGAAGCGTTCGACTTGCAAATGATGATGAATCCCAATGAAAGCATCGCGCCCGCCGCAACTGGACTTCCCTCGATGCTTTCATGAAACGCTCCCGAACAATCTCTAGTGGTTACGGATGAAACTTCGCGCCTTTTTGATTTGCATCTTAGTCTTCCTCTTCGGCCGAATCCGCTGTGGCGCATCAGGTAATTCTTACGCTGCCGCTGGTTCCAATTCGCGGGATTCCGCCGACGGGGTGTACGATGTGTTTTCCTTTGCCGCCGAGCTGCGCAAGCTAGATGTGGCACTTCAAGGAAAACCGTCCGCAGCTAAGGTCGCGGAGTTTCGCAAGGCGCTTCCTTCCGTCTGGAATGTTTCCACTCCCGAACAAACCTACTCCATTTCCACGAAACCGTTGCAAGATCTGCTCGGCGCATCTTCGACACTAAAGGCGGAAACCTGGATCGAACACTTGCAAGTGGAGATCGAAAGGTCACACGAAAAGGCAGTGACTTCGGCAAGCGTCAAACCGGAACTTGACAAGATCCTCGGTAGCCGGGAATTTGCAGGTGTTCGCCCGCCGTCGGCTTGGGAACTCCTTCGCCAACGAATCGCGGCGTGGATTGAGAGAATGCTGGCGGCGCTGTTTGGAAATATTTTGCGGCATCCCATGGGAGCCCAAATTCTCTTTTGGCTGGCGCTGATTGGCGGAGTTGCATTTGTCGCACTTTGGGTTTTCCGCTTCGTGAGTAGTCGAGATGGCGGGAATTCGTTCAAGCCGACATCCTCGATTGTGACGGCACGCACGTGGCAAGAGTGGCTACGAATAGCCCGTCAGGCAGCCGCGCGCGGTGATTTTCGCGACGCAGTTCATTCCGCCTACTGGGCCGGGATTGCGCGCCTGGAAGAAACCGGAGCGTTACCCCGCGACCGCACCAAGACGCCGCGGGAATATCTCCGTCTTGTGAATGCGTCACGGTTCGGAGCACCCAGTCCGCAACATAATTATAAAGAGCCGCTCACCGCTTTAACTTCGCGACTGGAGCGAATCTGGTACGCAAATCGAGCCGCAAGTTCTGAAGACTTCAGCGACTCACTACGCCAATTGGGGGCGCTTGGATGCCCCTTGGAATAGCAGGATCTGACCGCAAACTCCTGGCGGTCGGCAGCGTCCTGCTTGTCCTTATGATTGGGGCTTCGGTCGCTTTGTCGCCTCCGAATGACCAAACGCCTTCCCCCGTTCCTTCTACGTATTCAACGCAGTCAGCCGGTGCGGAAGCGGCTTACATTCTGCTTTCGCGACTGCACTACCCTGTGCGGCGATGGGAGGATGCGCCAACTGAACTCCCGACGGACGACCGCAATATTCTGTTGATTCTTGCCGAGCCGACTCAAATACCCACAACCAAGGAGCGCGAAGCGATTGCCGATTTCGTTCACAACGGTGGTCACGTGCTGTTCACCGGATCGAATATCGGGAGTTTTTTTCCAGGCGCGGACATTTCGTCGGTCCCACCCGATCCAATATGGACCTCCTTCTCTGCAAACATTCCGAGCGGTGTCTCCCGAGGCGCTTCACACATCACCATTCAACCTCAGGCTTATTGGGGAAAACTCAACGAAGCGCAACTTGCACTCTATGGCGACGCTGATTCGCGCGCCGTTGTCACGTGGCTCCTCGGTGATGGAGAATTAGTGTGGTGGGCCGGCTCGACACCGCTCACCAATGCGGGAATCACCCGAGACGATAATCTCGCGTTTTTTCTGAATTCCGTTTCGAACTGGTCAGCACGTCAACGCTATCAGATTTATTGGGATGAATACTTTCACGGTCAACGCAGTTCCCTCTGGAGCTACGCGAGCAAGCCTTCTTTCATCTGGGGGTTGGTGCAAATCGCCTTGCTAGCCGTGGCCGTGATTTTTACGTTCAGCCGCCGCAGCGGCCCGGTGTATCGCCAGCCTGTCGTCTCGCGGTTGTCACCTCTGGAATATGTAGATACTCTCGGTGGCTTGTATGAACGTGCGGGAGCCGTGTCCGCGGCGGTGTCCGTTTCCCATCTTCGGCTCCGCTATTTACTGACGCGACAGTTAGGATTGCCAAGCGATACACCCGACATGGAGCTGGCGCGAGCTGCCGAGGGTCGTCTCGGCTGGAAGAACTTCGGGGCCGAAGATGTTCTGGCGCGCGCTGGGGCCGTGAGTCAAGTATCGAAAATGCGGCCTCGAAAAGGTTTGGAGTTGGTCCAAGATTTGGAACGGCATGCAGAAAAACTCGAAGTCCGGTCACGATTCCGCCAGGAGAAAACCTAACCGTGGAAAACCTCTCTGCACTTGCAGGGCATATTCGTGGTGAGCTATCGAAGGTCATAATTGGCCAGCGGGAGGTAATTGATCAGCTCGTGATCATTCTGGTCTGCGGCGGCCATGCTGTGATGGAAGGCGTTCCGGGACTTGCAAAGACGTTGGCTGTCAAATCACTTGCCCGTATCTGTGGTCTTGGCTTTCAGCGTGTGCAGTGTACCGCAGATTTGATGCCGTCCGACGTGACCGGTACCAACGTCTTCGATTTGAGCAAGAACAGCTTTTCGATGCATCGAGGGCCCGTTTTCACCGACCTTCTGCTTGTTGACGAAATCAATCGCACTTCCCCGCGCACGCAAGCGGCCCTGCTCGAGGCCATGGAAGAACGGCAGGTGACGATTGACGGTACGCGGTACCCGCTCCCCGAAAACTTCACAGTTTTCGCTACGCAGAATCCCATCGAATTCGAGGGGACCTACCCGCTGCCGGAAGCGCAGCTCGACAGGTTCCTTCTTAAAATTCACGTGGGTTATCCATCCGCGGAAGACGAAACCGAAATTCTTTCGCGATACGAGACAGGTTTCGACCCCCGGCGACTCGACGAAATCGCGCTCGCCCCGCTCGATCCCGCGCTGCTCCCAGCGGCGCGGAAAGAGGTGGAACGCGTTCGCGTCGAGCCGGCGCTTCGCTCCTACGTGGTTTCGCTCGCGCGGCGCACTCGCGATTGGCCGGCGATCTCTCTGGGAGCGAGTCCGCGGGCTGCTATCGGACTTTTTTTCGTGGCTCGCGCGCTGGCGGGAATGGACGGTCGGGACTATCTCTTGCCCGATGACGTAAAAAATGCGGCGCTTCCCGTTCTACGCCACCGCATCCTGCTCAAACCCGAAGCCGATCTGGAAGGCCTTACATCCGATCAGGTCATCAAGCAAGTGATCGGCGCCGTGGAAGTACCAAAATGAGCGTCGCGCAATGAATGAGCAGCGGCCGTTTGCCCCGCCTGAGACCTCCGCGCGATTGCACTCGCTCGGTCGGCTGCCTTTTGGTTTCGGGCCGCGGTTTTTTGTTGCGTTGTTATTGGGGTTGCTTTGGGTCGTGCCGGCGTGGTGGTCGCCTCGGATAATTGCTGCTCTCTTCTTGTGGGATTTTTTGGTGATCGCGGGGTTCGTCCTAGATCTAGTACACCTTCCTCGGCCGCGAGAAATCGAGGTTAGCCGCATTTGGGAACATCCGCCATCGCTGGCTACACCGTCCGAGCTTGTCATTTCTATCGAGAATTTTGGCAAGGTTGCGCTGTGGTGTGGACTGGTTGACGAAACAGCAACCTCGCTCCGCAATCCTCCTCCGGCACTCGAGATGACGGTCGCCGCCGGAGCTCGCGAGCAAATCTCCTACCGAATTCTGCCGCGGGAGCGTGGCGATGTTCGCATGGGCCGGCTTTTCGTTCGTTATCAATCGCGATTCGGATTTGCCGAGCGCTGGAGTGCCGCTGAAATCTCCCAGACGGTTCGCGTCCTTCCTGACCTTGAGCAAGCTCGCCGGCACGCTTTGTACCTGATCCGAAGTAAGCAAGTGGAAATGGAAAAGCGCCGCAAGCGTCAGCGCGGTCAAGGACGCGAGTTCGAGAGCCTGCGCGACTATCGGCAGGGCGACGACTTGCGTGATATTTGTTGGACCGCCACTGCCCGCCGCCACAATCTCACCACGCGCGTTTTCGAAATCGAACGCAGCCAAGTCGTGTGGATCGTGCTCGACGCAGGCCGGCTGCTTCGTGCCGAGGTTCGGCAAGAAGACACCGACCTGCGACTCTCCAAGCTCGACTACGCCGTTAACGCGGCGCTCTCACTCGCGCAAGTCGCATCACAGTGTGGTGACAAGGTCGGACTGCTTGCCTACGGCCGGTCAGTTCAGCAAAACATCGCTGCAGGCCGCGGTGCGTTACACCTTCGCACGATCGTCGACAGCCTGGCGCAGGTGAGAGGCGAAGCTTCGGAGGCGGATCATTCGAGCGCGGCGCGCGTGCTGCTCAATGCGCAACATCGGCGCAGTCTCGTCGTGTGGATTACCGACTTTGCCGAAACGCCCACCCTGCCCGAAGTGATTGAATATGCGATGCAGATTACGCGGCGGCACCTTGTCGTATTTAGCGCAATGAGCCAGCCGGATCTTGCGGACCTGGCGCAAACCACCCCGCAAACGCCCGAGGACATGTACCGCCACGCTGCCGCGCTCGAAATCTCCCATCGACGCGACCTGCTTTTGCGCGGGCTGCGTCAGCGTGGAATTTTCGCCTTCGAGCTTGTTCCCGGTATGCTGGCATCTTCATTGGTGAATCAGTATCTGGACATCAAAGACCGGAATTTGCTCTGACAAACTTCTCCGTAGGGCGGCCCATCAGAAACAGGTAGGTCATCAAAGCTGCAAAGAGAACTCCCGCGAGGCCGAATTTCATCCCCACGGGAGCGGCGCTTGGAGAAAAAAAGCCTTCAATCAACCCGGCAATCACGAGCATTGGGATAGTTCCCAGCAAAAGCCGCGCCGCTCGCCCTCCTGCCTTCTCCAGCGAATCGCGTCGAGAGAGTAGGCCCGGGAAAAGAAGTCCACGCGCAATTTCCAGCCCAGCGCCCCCCGCGATAAAAATAGCCGGCAGCTCCAGTACGCCGTGCGGCGCGACGAAGCTCCAAAGTTGCAACGCCATTCCGGCACGCGCCGTCGCTGCTCCAATGACTCCGAGCAGCAATCCATTAACGGCAAGCATCCAGATTGTTCCCAAGCCTCCCGTAATTCCCAGTGCGAACATGCTGAAGGCAACAGAGAGGTTATTCGTCATGATTCCCGAAGATGCTAAGGGCTTGATCGTGACGATGGAATCAGTCCACATTTGCCGCTGTTCAATTGTTTCGATCATGTGCGGGCCCAACAATCGGTAAGCAAATGCCGGATCACGCATCGTCAGGAACCACGCGCCTATTGCAGTCACCAAAACAATAGACAATGCCAGAACAGTTTGCGGCAGTGTCTCGCGGAACACTTGCGGGTAAGTGTCCCGATAGAAATGAACCAGCGCGCTTATCTTGGGCTTATGCCCGATGTAGATCAAATTGTGAGCACGCCCTAGAAGTTGATTCAGGTAAACGGCCAGTTGCCTACTGCTAACATCTTCGCGCACAGCCGCAAGATCCGATGCGATTTGACGGTACAATAAGCCCAGTTCCTTCAACTCGTCATGGCTGAGCGCGGCGATACCGTTGTTTGATCGCTGCACGAGCTGCTCAAGACGCGCCCAATAAGGTTTTCGCTTCTCGAGCCAACGGATGGTTATCATGTCCTCGGACTTGCATGACGCGCAAAATGTTCTGGGTTCATTTGTTGACAAGCTTACCATCGAAACTCCCGAGCAAACCGCGCTCGATTTCGCTGTTGCGGGGATCGGCAGCAGATTCATCGCTCTGGCGCTTGATACGCTGATTCAGATTGCGGTTGGTCTGGTTGTTGGAATCGGCGCAGGGTTCGCCATCCGAGGCTTCTCCCTTCTCGGGCCGATGGCACCCCAGTGGGTCGCTGCTATTCTTCTTTTGTTTTACTTCCTACTCTATTTTGGCTACTTCGCTCTGTTTGAAATCATTTGGAACGGCCAAACTCCGGGGAAACGCTGGACAAAAATCCGCGTGATAAAGGATTCAGGTCGTCCCCTCACGCCCGTGGAATCGATCGGGCGAAATCTGATGAGGATCGTAGACTGGATGCCCGGTCTGTATGCGATTGGAATCGTGAGCGCATTACTAACAAAGGAAAATAAGCGCCTCGGTGATTTGGTAGCTGGGTCGCTAGTCGTTCGCGAAACATCATTCAGCGATCTAAGGGCCGCCTGGCACTCCCCACAGACTCCCGCGGGTCCAATTCTTTCCCCACTCGGTTCCATTCATCTGTCTGCCGACGAATGCGCTCTGATCGAATCGTTCCTCAATCGCCGTTTCGACCTCGAACCAAATGTGCGGTACCGCTTGGCTGAGGACATCCTGCGCCGAATTAGGCCGAAACTAACGCTCCCAACTGAAAAAGTGCTCTCAACCGAAAAGGTTCTTGAGGGCCTCGCATACGAGCGTCGTGCCACGAGTCGCTATGTCTAACGAGGCCCAGTTGATTCTGCGAGGTATCGTTAGCTCGGTCATGCTCGTTCGACCCATCGTCTGCTAAATCGTCGGTTTCCTGGGTCCCGTCTTTGCGGGCAGAGAATCGCAGGTTTGAGCTCTTTCACGTCGAGCAAATCTCTTCCGATGAACGCATTGCGAAGTATCACGATCTTCGCCTGAAATTGCCTATTCAGCAATACCCGTTCGAATATCCCGGGTTAACGGCGGTTTTACCCGAAGACCCTTTCCTGCGTTAGATATTCATGAGTGGGCCTTCAGACCGACTCGGGGCCAGAGTTCGACGCAAGTCGCGTTTCAAGGTGACACAAAGCCCGCAAAACCTCCGAACATTATTGTAAAGACCTCCATCAGGGTGTACCGTAAATTCAAACTAGCGAGGCAGTTGCAATGGAATGTCCCCAATGCGGGTTGACGAATCCGCCCGATACCATCATCTGCACTAGCTGCAATACTCCTCTGCCCGCTAGCGACCGCACCCTCACGATTACGCCCAGCGCTACTCCGGGTGCGTCTGGATTGTCCGGGCGCAGGATGGACGGTATGAGCGGATGGTCCGCTCCAGCCGCACAAGTAGGCGCGGGCTCTTCGACCCCCATCGAGTTGGGCCGAGTGCTCGGCCATCGCTATGAAATTCTGCAAATGCTCGGGGAAGGAGGCATGGGCACCGTTTACAAAGCCCGCGACCGGGAGGTCGATCGGCTGGTAGCGCTGAAAGTAATCCGTCCCGAATTGGCACAGAACGCAGACGCCCTCCATCGTTTCAAGCAGGAGTTGGTTTTGGCCCGTCAGATTACCCACCGTAACGTGATCCGCATTTTCGATCTCGGCGATGCGGATGGCTTGAAGTTCATCACCATGGAGTTCATCGATGGACGCGATCTGAAAAGCCTGATCCGCGAGAAGGGAAAATTCACACCCGAGGAAGCTATCCAAATTGTCGTGCAGGTGTGCAAGGCTCTCGAGGCTTCGCATGCGGAAGGTGTGATTCACCGCGACCTTAAGCCCCAAAACATAATGATCGACGAGCAAGGAAGAGTTTCGGTGATGGATTTCGGGATCGCCCGCGGTATGGAAGCGGGCGGCGGAATGACTCAGACTGGCGCACTCGTAGGCACTCCTGAGTACATGTCGCCGGAACAAGCCAAGGGCCAGCACTTGGATGCGCGGTCAGATCTATTTTCGCTGGGGATTATTTTCTATGAATTGTTGACGGGATCCTCTCCGTTCAAAGCTGATACCGCCATGGCGACGCTTTGGAAGCGGACGCACGAAGCCGCGCGGCCGCCGATCGAGCTCGAGTCTGGAATTCCCCGGGCCGTCAGCGACATGGTGGTGAAGTGCCTGGAAATTGACCGGGAACGACGTTACCAAAGCATCGCGGATTTTGCGCGAGACCTGGAAGCGTGGCAGTCAGGAAGCTCGATTTCCGCGGCAACTCCGACGCAACGCTGGCTGCGCAGGGCTGCTCCGGTCGGAAAATGGCTTGTGCCGGTTTTGGTCGTGGCGATTGCACTGCTTGCGTGGGCGGTCAATAAGAAACCCGGATTCCACTTTGCGACGAAACCGGATCAAGCCGGGCAGCCCAGCATCGCGCTTGCAATTCTCCCGTTTCGAAACGCTTCTGGCGATCCTTCCCTTGACTGGCTCGGGGCAAGTCTAGCGGACATGCTGAGCACAGACGTGGGACAGTCTGCTCACCTGCATCCCGTATCTTCTGATCGGTTACGCCAGGTGCTGCACGATCTGCAGATCACGCCCGACGCGACATCAGATGCCGCGACGCTGCGCCAGATCACATCGATGACCGCCGCGGATACGGTAGTCTCCGGGCAATATGCAAAACTTGGAGATCAGATTCTTATCGATGCCAGCTTGCGAAATGTGAAGCAGGATCGCACCGTCAGCTTTAAGGCGCAAGCTCCAGGCGAAAAAGATTTACTTGCCGCTGTCGATGATCTCGCACAGAAGATTCGCGAAAACCTGGCTCTATCGCCGCGAGTTGTGGACGAGCTTAAAGCGCAATCTTTCAAGCCTTCTTCGAAATCGCTGGACGCGATTCGGCTTTACAGCGAAGGCGTCGACCTCGCGGGCAAGGGAAATAATCTCGAAGCTCTGCAACGTTTTCAAGCTTCCACTCAGGCCGATCCCAATTTTGCTCTCGCATATGCAAAATTGGGCGAGTCATATGCAAATCTGGGTCAGGACAGCGAAGCGGAGCAGGCCTCCCGAAAGGCCGTTGAACTGGCAGAAAGTCTTCCGGTTCGGGAGAAATATGAGATCGGCGCCAGCCATGCCCGAATCATGAAGGACTACCCAAAAGCAATCGAGGCTTATGAGAATTTGGCGAAGGCTTCTCCCGATGACACCGACGTCCAGTTCACTCTTGGCTCGCTTTACCAAAACACCGGCGAGTTCCAAAAGGCCCGCGAGCACTACGCGGCGGTACTGAAATCCGATCCACAATCCGTTGAGGCGCTCTGGTCCATGGGAGTCCTGGAGATTAAGAGCGGTAATCCGCAGGGAAGTTTTGATTACTTCAATAACGCCCTTACGCTTTCCATCAAAAATGGCAACGACGAGAAAAAAGCGCTGATTCTCCAAAATATCGGCATTGCCTACAGGCTGATGAATAAGCCGGAGGAAGCCCTACGCAACTATCAAGAGTCGCTTGCCATCCAGCGGCGCATCGGGCACAAGCGTGGCGTAGCGGCCAGCCTTAACGAAATGGGTCAGGTCTATTCGCTCCTGGGTAAGCCGCAGTTAGCGCTGGCCAGCCTCAACGAGGCCATGGAAGTACGAAAGGAAATTGGCGCTAAAAAGGAGGTCGGCGACACTCTGATCGATCTGGGCAACTTCTACTCGGGCCTCGACCAAAACGACAAGGCGCTTCAGATGTACAAGGAGTCGCTGCAAATCCAGCGCGACGCGGGTGATGAAAGTTATCAAGCGCTTTGCCTGAACGATATCGGTGGTGTGTACTTCACAAAAGGACAGTACGACGACGCGCTAACCTATTTCCAACAAGCCCTCGAACTGCGGCAGAAACTGAAGGTCCAGGGCGAAATCGCCGAGACGGTTTACAACCTTGCCGAGACTGAAACGAAGCTCGGACAATATGACAAAGCGCTCGATCAGTATCATCGCGCCCTCGATCTGTTCCGGAATACTGGGGACAAGCGAAACGCAGCCATCGATTCGTCCAGCATTGGCTCCCTGTTTGGCATCCAGGGGCGCTATGGCGCGGCTGTAAATTCCAAGGAAGAGGCTGTTAAAACGTTTCGCGAGCTCCAGGACCGCAGCGACACGATGGCGGAAATCTTGAGCGGCTACGGTGGCGCACTTGCTGATGCAGGACGCCCGGACGAAGCTCAGAAAGCTCTCGCCGAAGCATTGAATCTGGCACGCGAGGTTAAAGCCCAAGCGATCGTGGCCCAGACGCTCAACTTTCAGGGAGACCTCGCCTTCTACCAGGGTGATTCCAAGTCCGCGCGAACACTTTACGGACAAGCTCTCCAAGCGGCGTCCCAAAGTAAAGATCGCGAGAAAATACTCGAATCCAAACTCCGGTTAGCGAGGGTAAGCATCACGGACGGTCATTCGCAAGAGGCCATCAACTCCTTAAAAGATCTGGTTCGGGAGGCGGACAGCTTGGGGCTGAAGTATTTGTCGGTCGAGTGCTCGATTGATTTGGCCGAGGCGCAGGTGAACGCCAAGGATTATTCGCACGCCCGAGAAGCCCTCGATCGCGCGTTGAATGAAAGCGAAAAACTGGGACTGCGAACGATGCTGTCCAGAACCCACTACTTGCTGGCTACTGTCCTCCGCCTCACCGGCAGAGCTCCAGAAGCTTCAAGCCACTATCGCGAGGCGCTTCGGTATCTAGACGAAATCGAGAAAGACACGGGAAGCGATGCAGTTCTAAAACGCTCTGACCTGAACGTGATTTACACCGAATCCAACCGTTGGTCTCAAAGCGGGAAAAAGTAAAAAGGCCGTGACCGGGTAGGAGTTCTAGACCCGATCACAGCCTCTTCATTCGTCTTTTTTCTCAGCTGTACTGTCTAGTGTTTCTTAGGCAGCACGACCGTGGCGGACAACGGCACTATTAGTTGAGGGCCGCCCGGCGCGTTGTCAGTGATGTTCAAAGTGGCCGTTTGCAGGTTGAAATCATCCGGATCTGCAAAGAAGCTCACCAGGATGAAGCAACTCTTCGTTGGTTGTAATGGTTTCAAACAGAGGTTCAAGGCGCCGAAATCGTCCGAGTCTCCGCCCGGTACGGCCGCGAGTTTGCTCTTAATGTTCAGAGCTGTGCTTCCGGTGTTCGTTACGGTAACCACAGCGACTGGAAACCCGAAGAGAGTAACGTTTCCGAAGTTTACGCTCGCTGGCGTCGGGGTCACTGGGCCTCCAAGATTAACGATCACGGTATCTTCCTGGCAGCTCTTGGTTCCTCCCTTCATGATGGGATCGTTCACGTTAAACGCGCTCGCGTCAAACGCGATCAGGATGTTGGCCCAATTGTTCTGGCCATCGTCGGCGATAAGGAATCCCGGCGTTGGCTGTGGGAACGGCGTCTCATACGAAGTGGTCAGTGTGATGAGAGTCGTCGTAGCCGTTATTTTGCAAGTGGGAAGTGGGGTCATATTCACATCGAAGCACTTGGCCTCCATCACCACGCAATTGCTGTTATTCACCGTGCCCGTGATGACCGTGCAGGTTGTAGGCGGCGAACTGAACGGCCCTTGGTTACCGCCGGAAAAGGTATTGCCCTCGACACCTGTGAGCCTGGTTGCATTAAACACTGCGGGTGCCACTTGGATGAAGCTCATCTGCATGAAGGCAACGCCATTCATGTTCGCGTCGGGAGGAATGGTCACTTTTTGATTGATGAAGGTGCCGTCGATGAAGTTGACTGTGGTGCCCGGAGCGACCGCGAACGGCCCCACGGTGACTGTGTTGTTCGAAGAAGCAAGAGCCACTCCAACTGCTTGATCCGAGTCAACTAGTTGACTGTTCAACGCTACAGTAAAGTCTACGAGCATCGTCCCAGTACCAAAGACTGCGCCCGGAGGCGGTGGGTCAATCCTCCAAAGCTGTCCACAATTTCCGAGTGCATTGATCGCCGTAACAACAAACAGGTGTCCCGTGCTGTCGAACTGCATGTAGAGCGGCAGTTCCGGTACAGATTGGCCCTCCTGACAATTAGGGTTGCTTGCAGAAAAGGCATTAAAGTAAGGAGTCGCCGAGCCCACAGGCAAGATAGAGCCGGACGTGGTATTTGCCACATACACCAATCCAGTTACAGGATTGAGAGCTACGCCGGTTGGATTATTTAGGCCGGTCGCCAAAGAAGTTGGAGCCGCTCCTGAAGTGTACGGCGGGGCCAAACTTAGGACCGAATTTGGGTTACTTGATCCTCCAGCCGCTTGCTGAACAAACAACAAGTTGGCAGCGCTATCGAATGTGGTGCCTGCGCCAGTACCAGGGGTGAAGCAAGCGGGGACTGTGCAGGTATCCGGCATAATATTCACGGGAGTGCTAAACGCTCCACCGAAGGGCACGTTCCCGGCGCCGGTAATCACCCACACGCCGTTGCCATCGCCCACATTGGCGTGCTCTGTGTTGAAGTATAGATCTCCCGTCGAGTTGGGGTTGAAACTCGGCCCCTGCGGATTAGCCGGGCAGCCGCTGTCACAATCAAAACGGAAGACCGCCTCCGGCTGTGTGCCGTCCGAGTTCATTCGGACGATGAGACCGTCAGTTGGATCGGTAGCATAGATTTTCCCGTCAGGCCCAACTGCCATGCCTTCAGGGAAAAAATTTGGATTCACGTTCGGAAAAGGGTTCCCCGTGGACACCACCGTGAACGTCCCGGTCTGCCCGTTAACATTCAGGATTTGGCTTCCTTGGCCCGTCGAGACAAAAACCGTCTGTGCTAACAACGCCCGGCTCGTGCCGCCAACGCAAAATATAATCAGCGCCAGCAAAATTCCTCTACGCATTTTCAGTCTCCTTTATCAATAGCTATTGGAACAAAAACTTTTCATGGAAGTGAGAATGGAGCTCTTACCTGAACCTTGATTCACCTGTTCCAGGCGCATTCAACAACTTGAAAAAAACAAGTCCACGTTGCGAACAGGATTAGAAAGCACGCGCAAGTTCAATCCGCGTGCAAATTATCCTAGGGAGTCTGGCTCAATCACTGAACTGATCGCGTTCACCGCGAGGCCGGGTGCCCGCAGCATCTATAGTCGAGAGTGTTCGCAGACTTACGCCTCCTCGTCGCCACTGTCGAGCTGAAATCGGATTCGACCTCGTCAGCCCACGCCCGCGGATTCCATGCTTCATTCTTCTTGAACATGGGCCCCGGCATTTTCGCGAGCTACTACCCAGCCCACGGCGCGGTAGCGTTGCTGCGTTGATCTCAAATTCCAGGCAACTAGTCAATGCTTGGAGGGTGAGCGAGGGGTGACTTCGACATATGCGTCTATCTGTTTAATTCTAATTAGTTTATTACCAGGGAGCCGACTGTCGAAACGAAATTGAGCACTCCTCGGCCTCGAGTCCCCGCACCTTTTTAGACGGAATCCTGCGCTTTCTTCGCGTCCGCGCGATTGCGCCATCGGCCCGGCGCTCCGAACGTGTCACAAATTTGCCTCTGATTCTGAACGTCTGTTTCATGTTTCTTGTGCCGCCGGAATCGATCCCACTGCTCGGGTTGGTAAAGGCAGGCGAAGGCTTGACGAAACCCTTGACCAGCCGCTATTGCCTTTGATCCGCGCCGATGAAGTTCCGAGATTGACACATGAATGGTCGTGGCATATCGTTGTGCGCAAAGGCAGGGGTTGAAGTCGTAAATTCCAGCCTAGGAGTGTCCCATGGCGTATACATTGAGTACTATCCGCAATAATAACGTCGAGCACTTTGCTTCGGTGAACAACTTGCAACAACTTCAGCCGCCCAGAGATTGGGTCAACTTGTTCCTGGCTGCGCTCATTCTCGTAGGCCTCGCTGGCGCGCTCTCCTCACCCGCTCGCGCCCAAGAAGCGCGACCGGGCTCTCTCTTCGGCTCTCACAAAGCCAACCTTTCAAGGATAGTTGTCGTTGGTGATTCTCTCTCCGCCGGTTTTCAGAGCGATTCTCTGCTAGACACTGCGCAGCCGCACGGCTGGGCCGCAGTTCTCGCCGCGCAGGCGCACACGCCGCTGATTCTGCCTCTGATTGCGCCGCCGGGAATCCCCAACGTTCTCGAATTGCTCAGTCCCGGTCCGCCGCCGCTCATTGAGCCAGCTCCCGGCACATCTCCAGGACGCGACGATCCATTTGTTCAAGCCACTGACCTAGCCGTGCCCGGCGCCGAGCTCCAGGACGTACTCACAACCGCGCCGTCGTTGCCGATCGATAGTTTGACCGACCTGGTCATCGGATTGCCCGGTCTTCTCGACGGAATCTCGAAAACTCAAGTTGAGTGGGCTCAAACTCTCCAGCCCACTACGATTTTTCTGTGGATTGGAAGTAACGACATTCTGGGAGCGGCGTCCGTAGCCAATCCTTCGGCGGCAACTTCGCTCAGCAGCTTCGCTTCAAATTACAATAAATTGCTGAATCAACTGTCCCAGACGGGTGCGACGCTGGTCGTGGCGAACATTCCGGACGTCACGGTTGTGCCGTTCTTCACACCGGCGGCCACCATCGCGCAGGAAGCTGGCCTTCCTCAGTTCGTCATCGATCCAATTCTTGGAATAGGGCCTGGCGATTACGTTCTACCCGACGGCGTGGCTCTCGTTCCCGGCATTCTCACAGGTTCCACAAAAGGACCTCTACCTTCAAGCGACGTCCTCCGCGCGCCCCAGGTCCTCGAGACTCGCGCGATCATCGACGCCTACAACCTGATTATCGCCATCGAAGCTTTTGAACATGGAGCCGTGCTTGTGGACATCCATACTCTTGCCGACAAAATCCGCTCGCAGGGTATCGAAGCCGACGGCCACCACTTGACCAATGCGTTTCTTGGCGGCGCATTTTCACTCGATGGAGTTCATCCCACAAACACGGGCTACGCAGTGATCGCCAACCAATTCATCACTACCCTCAACCAGCAGCGCGGAACTAACATTCCTCTCGTCAATATCAACCAAGTGGCTAGCACTGATCCGCTGATCTTTTCGGAGGCTGTTCCGGCTGCTACTTCGCTCAGTAAGCACGTGAGTCCGGCGGTTGCCGCATCCATGCGCTCGCTCTTTCTGCATACCTCGCCGCAAGAGTAAGAGCGAATTTTCTCTCAAGATGTGGAGTTCGGATCGAGTGATCTCACTCGCTTATGCTCCCACAGAAACCATTGGATTGTTCGGCTCCGCCTTTGCAATCCGGCGTCCAACTGCCGGTGCAATCACTCGCACTTCGTCCATCAGCTGCGCGAACTGCTTCGGATAGAGCGACTGCGCCCCGTCCGACAGCGCGTGCTCCGGATCTTGATGAACCTCGATCAACAAGCCGTCGGCGCCGGCCGCTACCGCCGCTCGTGCCATCGACGCCACCTTATCGCGCCGCCCCGTTCCGTGTGACGGATCCGCAATCACCGGCAGGTGCGACAGCTGTTTGATCACTGGAATTGCCGCAATGTCCATCGTGTTGCGCATATAAGTGTCAAACGTGCGAATACCGCGCTCGCAAAGCATCACGTTGTAGTTTCCGCCGGACATGATGTACTCTGCGCTCAGCAGCAACTCTTCAATCGTTGCCGACATGCCGCGTTTCAACAGCACCGGGATGCTGTTTTCTCCCAACGCGCGGAGCAAATAATAATTCTGCATGTTGCGCGCGCCGACCTGCATTACGTCCACATACGGCAGCATCACCTCAATCTGCGATGGGTCCATCACCTCGCTCACCACCAGAAGTCCGTTTTTGTCCGCGGCATCCCGCAGCAGCTTTAATCCCGCCTCGCCCAACCCTTGAAAAGAATAAGGCGAGCTTCGCGGTTTGAACGCGCCGCCACGTAGCAGTTTTGCCCCCGCTCCCGCAACACGCTTGGCGATTTCGCCAATTTGCTCCGCTGATTCCACGGCGCACGGCCCCGCCGCGACGATCACCTCCGCGCCCCCAACTGATACACCTTTGCCTAATTCAATGATCGAGCCGTCCGGCCGAAAATTCCGTGAAGCCAGCTTGAACGGATGCGTAATACGTATGATTTCCTCCACGCCCGGCGACGCGACCAGAGTCTCAAGCTCGCTTTGATGCTGCTCGATTTTTCCTACTACTCCGATCACCGCCCTCTCCTCGCCGCGGCTCAAATGCGCCTGGCAGCCGCACTCCTTGATTCGCTCTACCACATGATTGATCTGCTCTTCGGTTGCATTCGTCGCCATGTTGACGATCATGATTGCTCCTCTTGATTACATTGAAGCGTTATTCTCTGCCTTTGCCGAAACGTACGAACCCAGTACCCGCATATCGACTGCCAATTGCGCAAGCTCGGCCAACGCCCTGTCAACCTCCGGATCGCGTGCCGACACTTGCAGATCGAGATAAAACCGGTATTGCCATGGAAGTCCGCGTACCGGCCGGCTTTCGATTTTCATCAAATTGATGTTCCTTTTCGCGAACGGTTCAAGCGCGTAGTACAGCGCGCCCGGAAGGTGCGCGAGCCTGAATACCAAAGATAGTTTGTCTGCTTCCTCCGGCGCCGTTTCCGTAGCCGGCGCGAGCAACAGGAACCGCGTGTAATTTTCAGGATCGTCCTCCAGGTGCTCGTGCAGAATTTGTCCTCGATAGATTTCAGCCGCGCGTTTGCTCGCGATCCCGGCTCGCTTGCGATCTCCGGCTTGAACGATTTCGCGCACGCTTCCGGCCGTGTCGTCCGTTGCAATTCTTTTCACAGACGGCCGCGCGCTGAAAAAGCGCTCGCACTGCGCGAGAGCCACCGGATGTGACTCCACGACCGTCACCTCTTCAATCGTTCCTCCGGGCGGCCCGATCAGATTGTGCTCGATACGGATAATCACCTCGCCCACGATCGTCAGCGGGCTTTCCACCAGCAGATCGAACGATCTGTGCACTGGCCCCGCCAGGCTATTCTCGATCGGCGCCAGAATGTAGTCCGCTGCGCCTTTCGCGATCGCGCCGAACGCCGCTTCAAACGTTGGAAGCGGCACGAGGCGAACCTCCCCGCCCAGAAGCTTCACCGCGGCTTCTTCGCTGAACGCACCGCGCTCTCCCTGAAACGCAACCCGCATGTTGCTCGCAACTTTCATGCCGCGTCACGTTTCCGCCGTTTTTCACGAGACTGCTCCCGGTTTCCTTTCGAGCGTCCTGGGCCTCCGTAGCCGAAACTTTCTTGGACGCGAATCGATTCGCTCAGAATTAATTGGTAGATTTTTTCCACCGCCTCGCTGTCCAGAGGCCCGGGATTCACTCTCTTCATGCGCGAAAGAATTTCTCGCTCGCGTGCCGGAACGCGAAGCATCAAGCCCGCTTCTCCCTTCAGCCTTCCTACCTCCAGCGCAAAAGCCGCGCGCACATTCAGCAGGTGCAGCAAAGTCGTGTCAATCGCATCAATTTTCGCTCGCCAATCACCGATCTTCATCCCTCTCATCCTGCCTCCTCAAATCCTGCTGCCTATAAATTCCGTGAAAACGAATGCCAGGAACAAACGCCGAACAAGCCGGCAATCTTCGCGACAAAAAGCGTCCCAAAAACAAAAAAGCCGCGTCCTCTCGGTGAGAGTCGCGGCCTGGCGTCTTGAGACTTTCTGCGGGTTTTGCTTGCTAGCTTCTCGGGTCATCCGCGCGAGTCTCGCCAAGCCGCTTCGTAAAGAAGCGGTAAGCATAGCCGAGACTGTAATAAAACAATCGCATCGCGCGTCTCCAATTCCCTTTCGATTGCTCCAAACCCCGCAATCGAGCTGTAACTATACGAGACCCTCGCAAACCGGTCAAGCCCCCATACACTGCGTCGTTAGCAAATGCTGCAACAATTAAAAGGCAGAGGCTCGTAGCGTTTCTTCACCGCTGCGAACCTCGGCCTTGGATCACTCAGAATGGCGTCGCTTAACGTCTATCGACCGCTCGAACCGCCCTGATGACCGCCCTGATTTCCCTTATCGCCGCTCTCGCGTCCTGACTCACGTCCGGACTGAGAACTCTTCTTCGAATCCTGTTTTTTGTTATCGGCCATGGCTTTTCTCCTTGGAAGTTTTGCTGCACTGCCTGTCCAGTATCGAACTTAGGGCAAACCCCTTCTATTCAGAGGTTGCTGTAATCTCATCCGAAGAAAATGGTAAGCGCCTACAGCGAATGCCCTACAAGAATCTGAAACGCCGACCCTTGGTTATTGTGTGGGTTCCTCTAAACGGACATCCAACTAGGGCATTCGAGAGGCTGCGCGGAATTTTACTTGTCGCTGGATACCAAGGATTCTTTCAGGCCCAGCGCTTCGATATAGAAGCGTTGAACGTATTCTTTCGCCATACGCGTGGTGCAGAACCGTGGAGCCACACTCTTGATGGCTTCCTTCATTACCTGCACGAATTCGTGAGGAATCTCGTCATCGGAACGCCGGTAGTAAAGCGGGATTATCTGTTCCTCAAGCAAACGGTAAAGTGCATCAGCATCGGAATTGGTTCTGTCACCCTCGACAGGATCACCGCCGAAAGCCCATCCATTCTTCCCGTTGTATCCTTCGAGCCACCAGCCATCGAGAACGGAAAGGCTGGGAACGCCATTCGCTGCCGCCTTCATTCCACTCGTTCCACTGGCTTCCAGCGGAGGCAGCGGATTATTCAGCCACACATCCACGCCGCGCACCATCCGCTGCGCCAGATGCTGATCGTAATCTTCCACGAAAGCAATGCGGGCAGCGAATTCGGGATCCCGCGCTAGTTGAAACACCCTTTGGATCAACTGCGCGCCTCCCACGTCTGAGGGATGGGCTTTTCCGGCAAATATAATTTGCACTGGTTGCAACGGGTGCGTCAGCAGGCGTTTCAGGCGCCCGAGATCGTGAAGGATCAAGTCCGGCCGCTTGTAACTTGTGAATCGTCGAGCAAAACCGATGGTCAGAATCCGGGGATCGAGCAAGGCCCCAAACGCGATCGCACTCTCTGCGCGAACGCGTTTATTCTTCCACTCCTCGCGGGCGCGCTCGTTAATATCCGCAATCAACAATCCCTTAAGACGGCTTCGGAGCCACCACAGTTCTTTGTCCGGAATCGTGTCAATCGCTTGCCAGGTTTTAGATCGATCCTGTTCGCGAACCCACGCTGGGCCGCTATACTTGTCGAGCATCGGCTGCAACCAGAGCGGATCCATCCAGGTGCGAAGATGTACTCCATTCGTGATCGCGGTTATGGGTACGTCTTCTTCTTTTTTGTCCGGCCACACCCCAGCCCACATTCGCCGCGCCACTTCGCCATGCTTCTTGCTTACGGCATTGCAAAACTTCGCCATCCGCAGCGAAAACACAGTCATGTTGAAGCCCGCGTTCGGATCCGCGGGAGAAACACCGAGCTGCAGCAGCCCGTCGCGATTGGTTCCCAGCTGATCGTAGGACCGGCCGAAATATTTCTCCATCAGAGGAAAAGGAAAAATGTCGGTGCCGGCTGAGAGAGGCGTGTGCGTGGTGAAGATAGACGTTTCGCGGACGTGCTTAAGAGCCTCGTCGAAACTCTTGCCACTCGCGACCAGCATGCGCAGCCGTTCCAGCAGAGCAAGCGCAGGATGGCCTTCATTAATGTGTACTGCCGCCGGGTGAATTCCCAGGGCTTCCAGCACCTGCATGCCGCCGATGCCCAGTACGATTTCTTGCCGCAGTCGCTGCTCAGGATCGTTGGTATACAGACGCTGAGTGATTGTCCGATCCCAGGGTTGATTGCCTTCCACGTCCGTATCCAGCAAATAAACTGGAACTCGGCCGATGTCCGCTCGCCATACTTGTACGTGAACCGGTGGGTCGAACAATGCCACTTGCACCCGAAGAGAGTTGCCGGATTTATCAAGGACTTGCCTCACCGGATCGTAAGTGCGGTCCAATATCTTCTCGTCGTCTTCCTGCCAGCCGTCGTCTCGAAGTTTCTGTGAAAGATACCCGCGGGAATAAATCAGTCCGACCGCAGCCACGGGAATCGCCAGATCGCTGCATTCCTTTATGTAGTCTCCCGCCAGAACCCCCAGGCCCCCAGCGTAGAGTCGCAGCGAATGGTGGAACGCATACTCAGCGGAAAAGTAGGCGATGGGTGCTTGCGGCTCGCCGTACTCCGCGGTGAACCAGCCGGTTTGCGACGCTATGTTTGCCTCAAATTCTTCCATCACCGCGTCATAACGTTTCAGGAATTCAGGGTCGCTCGCTGCATTTTGAAGAATGTCCTGCGGCAGTAGCGCCAGCATGCGCAAGGGGTTGTGATCACTTTCCCGCCAGGCTTGCAGATCCAGGGCCGCGAACATCTCTCGCGCACGCGGTTGCCAACTCCACCACAAATTCAGCGAAAGACGCTCGAGCCCCCGAATTCTTTCCGGCAAATTGGGAAGGCGCCGCGGCAGGTTTGAGTTCTCGTCTCTAAGACTAATCCCCAGGTTCATTCGGGTCCCTTTCGAATCTATGACTACGATAACTTCCGTCTGGATGCGTCGGCGGAATCCCAAACGGTACTAATTATATCGTGCCTTCAACTCTGCAATCTTGCAACGCCGAACGGCAGGTTTGGTGCTGCAACACATAATTGGATTTGGACGCGTTGAAGGTCGTGACAAAGTATTTCGCAAATAGACTGACCGTTACCCGGCAGTTAATTTGTTCCGCTAGCTTGGCGGCTAACTCTCACGGTGATAGATTCGCGCTGCCTCCTGCGCTGCATTCGCGTCGTGGACTATAAGTGCAGGCCGCCTACCCCATGCCAGAAAACACCCAACTTCGCGAAGCTGCTTCCGACCAGCCGAAGACGACGGGGCCTACATCGGGACTAGCCGCTCGTCTGGGAATCTTCGACGCGACGATGGTTGTGATGGGTGGCATCGTGGGCTCCGGCATATTCATCAACTCTTACGTCGTTGCCAAGCTTGTCCATACGCCCGCCATGATTCTTGGAGCTTGGCTGGCGGGCGGCCTACTTGCGCTGGTTGGCGCCTTTATTTACGCCGAACTAGCCAATCGCATGCCGAAAGTCGGGGGGCAATACGCTTACATCCGTGAGGCCTATGACCCGCTCTTGGGTTTTCTCTATGGCTGGGTAAGCATCCTGGTGATCCATGCAGGTGGAACGGCTGCGGTCGCGGTTACCTTCGGCAAGTATTTCCGCGAGTTTTCGCACACCCCAATACCGGAAAATGTCGCGGCGGTTTCCGTGGTGATCGCGCTGACTGTAATCAATTGCGTCGGAGTGCGCGCCGGGAGCAACGTGCAGAGCTTCTTCATGGTATTGCGCATTCTGGCCGTTGTGATGATTGCTGCTTGCGGCGCGTGGTTTCTCGTTCGGTCGCCTGACGCGCCTCATCCAGCCTGGCATCCATTGCTTGACCGGCCGGCTTCGTTCGACTTCTTGACCGTTTTCGGCGCTGCCCTCATACCAGTGATTTTCGCTTACGGTGGCTGGCAGACTTCGAATTACATCGCGAGCGAAATTCGAGAGCCGCGCAAGAACCTGCCAAAGGCCCTTTTGCTCGGTGTCATCGGAGTAATCGCGCTATACGTCTCGGTGAACATTGTTTACGTCCAAGCTCTCTCTCCGAGAGGATTGGCGGCGACGACCACACCAGCTTCAGCGGTTATGCGCGCCGCGCTCGGAAATTTCGGTGCAACGCTCATAGCCGTAACCATTGCAATATCGACTCTTGGATTTTTGAGCCAAGCCATGCTCACTTATCCCCGCGTTGCATTCGCCATGGCGGAAGACGGCGTGCTGCCTCGTGCCTTTGCTCGATTGGGATCGCGCAGCCGAGTTCCGGTAGTAGCTATCATTCTGCAGGGCGCGATCACCAGCGCCGCCGTACTGCTCGGGACCTTCGAACAGCTTCTAAGTTATGTTGTGGTTATGGACTGGCTGTTTTTCGGGCTCACCGCGAGCTGCCTTTTCGTTTTTCGGCGGCGCCAGGCACAAAACGAACGTCTGCGGCAAGTCGTTCCCGGATTCCGAGTTCCCGGGCACCCGTGGACGACCGGACTTTTCGTTCTGGCGGCTTGGTTGATAGTTCTAAACACCATTTACAAATATCCTCGCAATGCCGGTGTCGCCGTGTGTATTCTGCTGGCCGGGGTCCCTGTCTATTACCTGTTGCGCTGGAGCGCGAAGCGCACCGACGGTTCGAGTGAGTTTCATCCATGAGCCCGCAGAGGCGAGAGATTCGGTCCGCGTATATCGAGTGGGCCAAACTGCGTTCCGGTGCGCGCTACAACCTTGCCACGAGTGACGTTCTCCATTTTCCGCTGAGCGAACTTCCCGTACGCATCGAAGATCTGGAAATCTCCGGCTCAAGCGGTTATGGCTACCAGCCGCTGCTTGAACGTCTCTCCGCTAAAGCAAACGTTCCGGTCGAAAATATCGTTCATGCACAGGGAACTTCAATGGCGAATCATCTGGCTATGGCCGCTCTAATCGAACCCGGCGATGAGGTGCTGATCGAGGACCCGTCGTACGAAGCTATCGTCTCTACGGCGGAATATCTCGGCGCAAAAATTCGCCGTTTCCCCCGGAAGTTCGAGTCCGGCTTCCAAATGGACCCACGCGAAGTGGAACGCTCTATCACTCCCCGAACGCGTTTGATTGTGATTACAAACCTGCACAATCCCACTGGCGTGCGCGCGCCGGACGCGGCGATTCGAATCGTCGGAGAAATCGCGCGCAGTCTCGGCGCGCATGTGCTGGTAGATGAGGTTTACCTGGAAGCTTGCTTCGATTCTCCCTGGCAGACGTCATTTTCTTTGGGACAAAATTTCGTGGCGACGAGCAGCTTGACGAAAGCGTACGGACTTTCGGGATTACGCTGCGGCTGGATTTACGCCGCCAAGCCGCTCGCCCAGCGAATGTGGCGCCTGAACGATCTATTCGGCGTTACTGGAGCGCATCCCGCCGAAATGCTTAGCGTGATAGCGCTGGATCATCTTCCACAAATTGCCGCACGCGCGAAAAAACTGCTGGGGACAAATCGCGCACTCTTGAAAAAGTTTTTGGACTCCCGGCCAGACCTCCTGACTATCTGGCCCGAGGCCGGAACAATTGCCTTCCCCCATCTCGCGAGCGGCCATGCCGACGCCTTTTGCCAGCTCTTGCATGAAAAATACGAAACCAGCGTCGCTCCCGGACGTTTCTTCGACGCCCCAGAACACTTCCGCATCGGTGTCGGCGGGACGACAGACGATCTCCGCGAAGGACTTTCACGCATTTCGGCTGCACTCGACGAACTCGCCGCGAAACACTAGCATCGTCCTCAGAACAGGGAGTAAAATGCTCCCTCTATGATCGCCCGATATACTTCAATCCTACGAATCTTGCTTTCCGCGACAGCTTGCTTCCTGCTGGTCAGCTCAGTGCCAGCGACTTCGTGGATTCAAGAACGAACCTTTGAATTTACGTACACGGCCGAGGTTCACGACATTCCCTCCGGCTCGAAAGACGTACAAATCTGGTTGCCGTATCCCCACAACGATGAGTACCAAAAAGTCCTGAAAGCCCAAGTGACTTCGCCTTACCCTTCGCGGATTTTGACTGGGCCCGAAAACGGAAATCAGATGGTGCACATTTACGTGAAAAACCCGCCTGCTGCGAATATTCCGGTGACTATGGAATTCACCATCGAGCGCACCGAACACGTGCACAACACCTTCACGGAAGTGTCCAGCACCAGCGGGAACACGCCGAGGGATCTCTCGCGCTGGCTGCAACCGGATCACTTGGTTCCGTTAGATCAACGCATCCGCGAACTTTCGGCCGAGGTAACGGCCGGCAAGACGACCGACCTCGCAAAGGCCCGCGCAATTTATGACTACGTTCTCGCGAACATGAAGTACGACAAGACCGGGACGGGCTGGGGCAACGGAGACATTTATTGGGCTTGCGATGCCAAGCGAGGGAATTGCACCGATTTCCATTCTCTATTCATCGGATTGGCTCGCTCAGCTGGAATTCCCGCAAAATTCGAAATCGGATTTCCACTGCCGGCTGGCGCGACGAGCGGTGAAATTGGCGGCTATCATTGCTGGGCGGAATTTTATTTGAACGGCTACGGCTGGGTGCCGATCGACGCTTCGGAAGCGTGGAAAGATCCCTCGAAGAGAGAGTATTTCTTCGGCGCGCACGATGCAAACCGCGTCCAGTTCAGCGTCGGCCGCGACCTGACCCTGGCGCCGCCCCAGGGAGGACCCCAGCTAAATTTCTTTGTTTATCCCTACGTGGAAGTGGACGGCAAACCGTTTACGTCGGTGAACAAGAAGTTCTCGTTCAGCGATGTGAGCGCAGCGCCGGTCACTGCCGGTGCGTTGCGCTAGCAGCGCGCTAAGTACGCGGAGTCATAAATCGCATTTTCTTTATGGACAGCAAAACTTCCGCCTGCACTCGAGCAGCTACAATTCTTAAGATTTCCTCAGCACCAGACAGCCCGCGATTATGTCGTGCAATGCTTGTTTCTTTTCCGTGAATCCCGCCATCATGTACCCAATGCCGAGAGGAATCAGGCCGGTAATAATCTTGGAGAAATAGCGCCCGCTTGCGCGCGCAAAGGTGATTTGCCGGCCCTCAAGATCGGTCACATACAAACCGAGCGCCATCTTGCCGAGTGTCCCCTGGTACTGGGAGCTTTCCATCCACGCATAATAGATCCACATCATCACTATTGCGCTGGTGGAGAATAAGAAAATTATGGCGATGAGCCCCGGCGTAAAAATGTCCTCCGGACTATTTGTTCCGTGTATCAAATCTCTGAGACTTCCGAGGCCGACCGCTGCGATTCCGGCTAGAAATACAACACTGAATGCGATACCAGCGAGAAGCCCGTCAATTAAATGGGCCACGAGACGCAGCCAGAATCCGGCATAGGCAGCCTGCGGGAACAGAGGACGAGCGGCGTAAGGCTGAGGGAAAGGATGTGGCGTCGACGGTCCAGCAATCGGGACATTGGGCGCTGTAGCGAATGGCGGATTCACGGGTTGTCCACACGCCGAACAAAACGCCGCGCCTTGCTCGATCGCAGTTCCACATTTTGAGCAGTACATTTCGCTCCTCAGGTTCGCTGTGCGCGAGTGTTCTATAGCTTGCGGATAACGAGCGTGCCCGCGATCATATCGTGCAGTGCCTGCTTCTTTTGCGTGAAGCCTGCCATAATGTACCCGATTCCTAGCGTGAAAAAGGAAATGTAGCGAGCAAAGTACCGGCCTGTCGCCCGGCCGAAAGTAATACGGACTCCTGCCAAGTCTGTGACTTCAAGCCCGAGTGCTTTCTTTCCGAGCGTGGCCTGCCATGCTGAGCTCTCCAAAAGTGCATAGTAAAGCCATTCGAGCACAAGAATTATTAAGAGGAATTTCCGCATATTTTCGAATAGCGGAATGAAGTCCTCCGGTGAGGACGGATGAGTCTGCATAAACTCGCGGAGCCCCATGGACGCTGCGAACGGCAAGGTAATGATTGAACCGGCGAATTGCAAAACAATTCGATCGATAAACCAAGCTACGAAGCGAAGCCAGAACCCGGCATATGCGATTGGCCGCGGGGCAGGAACTTGCCAACTCACCTCGGCAGTAGGCGCGTACGTTGGCGGCGCAACCGAGATTGGCGCTGCGATCGGCGGGGCGCCTGAGGCCGCTGTCGGCTGTCCGCATACACTGCAGAACGCTGCTCCTTCTGGGACATTTGCACCACACTTCGAACAGTACACTGTGCCTCCTCAGAGCCGCACGCGGGAACGGAGTGTAAATCGACTGCTGCGCATCGTACTGAACCCGAAAGCCGCGGGTCAACATGCAAATGATTGCGCGAGCGCTGCGTGATTGCTTAAACTCGTGCACGGCGTTCGGGGCGTCAAAGGAGAGTTCATGCGAATTCGTGTTTCGAGGACGGCGGGAATTGTAGGAGGCGCTCTGGCGGCGTTCGCGCTGTTTGCAGGGGGTTACGTTGCGGGACAAAACAAGTTCGGCCAGCCGAAGACAATTATTCATATGGTGATCCTGAAATGGAATCCAGGTGTCTCAGATTCCGACAAGCAGGGCGCACTGGAAGGCGTAAAGGATATGGCGGGAAAAATTCCGGGAGTTAAAAACGTGTGGCTCAAAGCCGAGCGCTTGCAGCCGCGCGACTTCAGCGCCGCCTTTGCCATCGAGTTTCAGAACCGCGCAGCTGCCGACGCCTACGCCGAGAGTCCCGTTCATCAAGCCTGGGAGCAGAAGTACACGATCCTGCGTGAGGCCAGCATCTCAGAGCAAGTCACAAATCCCTAACGGAGACGGCCTGTAACCGCGGTCGATGATTACAAATGAGTTCTTGTTCCTGCGGTTGGGCCCACAATTTTCTATCCCCAAGAGCTTAGCAGTGCTAGGCTCCGCCAAACGGGACAATGGTATTGAATCCCCGAAGATGTGTCTCGCCGATTGTTCCGCGGGCGAAATTTGAGCTTTGGAGGAGCGACAGCCATGAAGAAACTCGTCATTGCGATCGTTGTAGCTTACATTGTTTTGATGGCTACCAATTACTTGATCCATAGCGTTTGGCTGATGCCGGATTATGACGCGATTCCCTTAAGCCATCGCAATGCCGAACAGATCATGAGCCGATTCTGGGCCATGGCAGTGGGTCAGTTATTTTTCGCGGCGATGTTTGCGTACATTTACGCCCGGGGACGCGAAAACAAGGCCTGGATGCCTCAAGGTATTCGCTATGGAATTGTCATGACTTTTATGACGGTCGTTCCGTATTCCTTGAGTGAGTACGTGGTGTACATCGTTCCACATATGCTGGTGGTGAAGTGGATGGTTGCCGGAGGAATTCAACTCATCATCCTCGGGTTGATCGTAGCGGCAATCTGTAAAGATGGCGCGACAGCGCGAACCGCGTAAACACGAGCCGCCTAGCGACTTGGCCCGACACGCAGCTCAATCCCACTCCCCTTTGTTCCTGGTCTCGCACCAAGAACGTCGCGATTTTCCTATCGCGGTTACTTGGCACGCTCGGCGAGGAATTGTTCCGCCCTAGCGAGATATGCTGGGATTCGGTCGAGGCGAATACAGCACTTGCTGCATTGATTGAAGAATGGGTCAGTGAAAACATGTGGCAGGAGGGTCACATGATCAGAAAAGTGAAGGGCGGATATAAAGTTACTTCAGAAAAAGGCAAGAATCTGGGCGGACCCTACAAGACGCGCGAAGAAGCCGCCAAGCGCCTCCGCCAAGTTGAATACTTCAAGCACAACCAAGGCTAGTCCCCTTGACTGTTCTGCGCCGCGGACCCTGGAGTGCGCACGCGGTTTCGACCGACCATCGTGAGCGATAGAATGCTTGCGACTCTAGCGCTCCCGTTGCCCCCTGATTTCCACAGGTCCGACTGAGATCCACAACATAGGCTACAGAAAATACTTTAGAAAATAATTGGGATGTACTTGACGGAATCGAAATTGTTGATATACTCTCCTGATGTCGGTGGCCCCTTGGTTTGTTGGGGATTCTCCTGACGGACCGGGTCTGCCCAAGAGGTGAAGTTGGTTACTAATACCGGGTAGAACGAATTCGAGCATCGAGCACTTCCGTCCTAGAGCCGCTCACCGAGTGGCCAGGTAGTGGACGGACTCGCCCGGCGCTCGACGCCGGGTTTTTTATTTCCCGCGCCTTCGGCCCCAAACTGAAGACGCGCTCCGCCGGGAGCGGAGACGTTCCGATCGGAAGTTGATGAACGGAACGACGATCTTTGACAATTGAAGGAAGCTGGCATTACGTTATGCGATTTCAAGTTCGCATGACGTAATAAACCGCAAATTTTTGCTCGAGAGTAGCGCAATGTGGAAAGGCGAACTTGCCTCGCATTGGTTCAACGCGTGAATTTCCAGGTTTCGAAAGAAGCTTAGGGAAGCGCGTCACCCCTGAAGTACATCCCCGGATAGCTTGCAAGACTGTTCGTTGGACGGTTTTCAGGGTTTCGATTTCGCAAGGGGTCGAGACGTGTTGGGTAAGTTTTATGGTTAAGCTACTAAGGGCGTACGGTGGATGCCTTGGCGCCAACAGACGAAGAAGGACGTGGCAAGCTGCGATAAGCCTCGGGGAGCCGCAAGCA
>DATNLC010000108.1:0-10402 GCA_035603075.1 Candidatus Acidiferrales bacterium
TCGTCATTTTCAATTCAGTGGGATTTCTACCGTAAGACGCGCCCCGTGCCCGGGATTCGACTCCACCGTTAGCGTTCCCCCTACGCTTCGTGTTCGCTCTTTGATCGAAATTGGCCCGAGACGCAGCCGGTCCAGCTCCTCACTTGTGAACTGCCCAGAGAAACTGAAACCCCGGCCGTTGTCGTCCACTACGAGAGAGACTTTCGCCTCGTCTTGCCCTAGTTTTACCACGACGTGGCTGGCCGACGCATGCTTTTTTACGTTGTTAAGTGCTTCCCTGTAAATCTGGAACACTTCGCGGCAAACGCGGTCGGGAAGGCGGAGATTGCGGTCTTCGATGAAAAGGTCGACTGCCAGGCCGGATTCGGTGCGAAAGCGTTCCGCAAAGCCAAACATCAACTCCCGCATATCGGCGCTCTCCACGCGAATCGGCCGAAGGTCGGTCACCATTCTGCGGAGTTCTTCGCTTTCTTGTTTTACGGTCGTCTGGAGGATCTCGAGCTCCTTGCCCGCTTCCTCGGGAGTCCACGGAAACTTGCGGCGGAGAACGTCGAACTGGATATTTAAACTCAGCAAAGTCTGAAGAATTCCGTCGTGCAAGTCGCGCGAAATCCGGCTGCGCTCTGACTCCACAGCCCGAGCACGCAAGTGGCGCAAACGAAAAACATTTTCCATGGGAGGGCCGATGTGGCGGACAATTTGCTCAAGCCAGCGCAGGTCCGACGGAGTGAAGCGTTTGTCAGGATTTATGAGCAGCACACGTCCGGCAGGACGCCCACTGGCGTCGATGGTCACCGCCAGTAGCGATCGAGCTCCAAACTCTTCGCGTGTGGATGGCGGAGGCGCGAGCAGCGATCGAACCCGATGGCCAGTGCGCCGATCCCATCCAAACCCGCCATTTTTGCCGTCTTTATATTCCCAGCACAAAGATATTTCGAACGCGTCAGTAAGGAAAGTATCGGAGCGCGCGGGCGATATGGTTTCCGGACCGGTCGGTTCTCTCTCCGCTGCGCGGACTTTCCAGACAAAAATTCGTTCGAGCTCATCGTCGCGTATGGCCAAACAGGCCTGTTCACATCCGAACTCCAGAACCAGCTCGCCGAGCGCCTGGCGAATCGATTCGGTCAAACCTCGATCAAATTGCAGTAATTGCGCTATCTTTTCCAAGAATTGGCGGCGCTCGAGGTGCTTTCTTTCTCGCGCACCTAAAAATCCCATTCCTAGGCCCGAAATCAGAGTGCCGAGGCCAATCGAGAGCCAGCGCCAAAGTCCGCGCCAGCTAAATGTCTCGGTAGCGGCCACGCGCAAAATGATGGCCACCGAAGCGGCGCTCACCAAGCCCAACATTGCGCACGTGTTTCCGCGTGTGGCCAGCGCAAAAACTACGAATAGAAACAAGAACCAGGAAGCGGAAACCGATGGAGTGAGAACCAGAAAGACGGCCAGGACAGCGACATCGGCGGCAAGCGGAATCTGGAAGTGCGCTTCCCTAACCACGCGTTCATAAAGCACGACCGATAGGGCGACAAGAAGATAAGCAACGAGAAACAAAACCGAAGCCGTCCGTTGCGTTGTTCCGGACATTTCAAGTAAGGCAACGAGCGCAAGAGCCACAAGGACGGCCCGAGCCAGGGTAACCTGGCGCTCCAGATACAGTCGTTCGGCGCTATCGAGAGGCATCGTGGCGGGCGATTATCTAATCAAGTTTAACAACTGGACGGCGTCATCCGGTTGTGGGGCACGGAGCCGTGTATGCTTATGGTAATCGGGGCCGCTTGGGAGGGGTTGTCCGCAGCGGCTGATACTTACAGGAAACTCGCCCACACACGAATTGACAATGGGTGCATAATCGTTCCAGAACGTAGGCGCAACGCAGGAGATCCCGGCTTGGCAGACCGATATACTCGAAGCGAAGTTGCGCGCATCCTGGGCCTTGAGACGGGGCGCATTCGCTATTGGGAACGGCTGCGTCTGGTGCGGCCTGCTGCCAGATGGGGCGAGCGCTTCTACAATTTTGGTGATCTTGTTGCTTTGCGATCGATCCAGCGAATCACACTAAATCGAGTTCCAGCGCGGAGGTTGCGTCGGGCGGTCGCGCTGATTGAACAGCAGTTCGGCGGGGCAGCGCTGCCTCTGCAGGACCTTCGTTTGGTGGAATTGGGGCGCGATGTTTTGGTAGTCCCTCCCGGCGCCGACCGCCCATTTAATCCCTTCCTACAGCAGTGGGCTTTTCCATTTGATATTCCAGAGCGCCCGGCAAAATTGCATGCGATGGCCGGGCCGACGCCGGAGGAATTCTTCGAGACCGCGCTGAGTTGCGAAACGAAGCAGGACATGCTTCCGCAAGCGATTGAGAATTATCAGCGTGTGGTGGAACTCGCTCCGGATTGGATTGAAGCGCACATCAATCTTGGAGTCGCCTATTACCAGTTGGGCCAACTCTCGGATGCACGCGACGCTTTTGTTGCTGCGGTGGCGCTCGATCCTTTGAGTGGCATCTCGCGTTACAACCTCGGCTGTACTCTCGAGGAGATGGGCGAATACGATGAGGCGATCGAGCATTTGCGCCGAGCCGCTCGTGCCATGCCCGGCCACGCCGATGTGCATTTCAACCTGGCGCTGGCCTACGAGAAACGCGGCGAGCGCCGTGCGGCCCGCGATCACTGGACGCTCTATCTTCGCCACGCGCCAAACGGCACCTGGGCGGAACAGGCACGCGCGCGGTTGAGACGATATTCATCGCGCGGGAAAAATGCCACACCCATACCGTTCCGCCGCCCCAGTTAGTTCATATCGTGGCTCACTTGAAAGGAAAACCATGACGCGCGTGTTCGCTTTTTCGCTTTGCGCTACTCTGTGTCTGCTCATGTTTGCGAAGATCTCGAAGCCACAAGGAACCGGTCAGGCCGCGAAAGTCTCCGAGCAATCGGCTGCGCAGAAATTTGCGGAGCTAAGTGATCGATTCATGAAGGATTCTCTCGCTCTTTCTCCTTCCAGCGCTTCGCAGGCCGGCTATCACAAACATATCGACCCAAAAACAGGTAAGACAATCGAGCTCGATGCTTTGCTGGATGATATGAGCCTGGAAACAATGGCGGAGCAGCGCGCGTTTTACCAACATTGGCGCGAGAAGTTCCTCAACGAGACACCGGCTTCAGCGCTGGACGCGCAGGATGCAGCCGACTGGCAGCTTATCGACGATCAGATCGGGCTCAATTTGCTTGAGTTTGACAAGATCCAGAACTATCGCCACAATCCAACGGTGGCGGTCGAGTTGATCGGCAACGCGCTCTTCCTGCCGTTGACGCAAGACTACGCGCCGCGCGATGTCCGCGTCGGACATGTTCTGTCCAGAGTGCAGGCGATTCCTCGTCTTTTGACACAGGTTAAACAATACCTCGGCGATTCGGATCCCATTTTCATTTCGACCGCGATTCAGGAAAACGACGGCAACATCGACCTGATTGAAAACACAATTTCCGCGGAGATTCCGGCGGGTTCCGCGCTGAAAGCGGAGTATGACAAAGTTGCGCCGCCGGCTATCGCTGCGCTGAAGGATTTTTCTAAGTGGCTGCAAAGCGATCTGGCCAAGCGGCCTTCGCGTCTGACCTGGCGGATGGGCAAGGAATTTTACGATCAGAAATTCAAGCTGGTGATGGAAACGGACGTCACTCCCGAACAAGTACTCGCGGATGCCGAAGAGGGACTGCGATCGGTACGTGCGGAAATGCTCGATTTAGCGCTGCCCATGCACGCAAAGATGTATCCGGATCACACCGATCATTCGGACCTCGCCGTTCACGAGCGTCAGAATCTGATAATTACGGAAGTGCTGCGCAAGATTTCCGACGAACATCCGCGACCCGATCATTTGCAGCAGGCCATCGAAGCCGACCTCGAAAGCATTAAGCAATTTATTCGCGAGAAAAAGATCGTTTCGCTGGGCACACGCGACAATTTGAAAGTGATTCCGACGCCGCTCTTCGAGCGGGGAATTTATTCGGTGGCGGGATTCCACAGCGCGCCGCCGCTCGAACCTCAGGCTGAAGCGGAATACTGGGTAACTCCCATCGATCCTAAAATGCCTGCGGACAAAGTGGAATCCAAGCTCCGCGAGTACAACAATTACACGCTGGAGTGGCTGAGCATTCACGAAGCGCTGCCCGGTCATTACGTGCAATTCGAACATTTGAATAATATTCAGCCTGAAAGGCGCAGGTTGCTGCGCTCGCTCTTCGCCAATGGCGCATATGTAGAGGGTTGGGCCGAGTATATCGCGCAGGTAATGATGGATGAAGGCTTCCTAAATAACGATCCGCGTTTCAGAATGGTGATGCGAAAAATCCGCCTGCGATTGCTCGCTAACGCAATTCTCGACGTCAAGATGCAAACGATGGGAATGACCGACGAACAGGCCATGGAACTGATGACCAAAGACGCGTTCCAGACCCAAGCGGAAGCCGAAGGCAAGCTCGTGCGCGCGAAGCTTAGCTCAACTCAATTGCCGACATATTATGTAGGTCTTCGCGAATGGCTCGCGTTTCGGAAAAAGTATCAAGCGGAAGCGGGTAAGAATTTTGACATGCTTAAGTTTCACGATCTGGTCCTCGATCAGGGCCCACTACCAGTTCCTGTGGTGGAAAAACTCGTGATGCCAACGGCGCGTCATTAACAGCCACTTCGCACTAGTTTCTTCACATTTTAGGGCCCCGAGCGGCGGCAGGTGCGGGCAACCCTGTGTCAAACTCGACCTTCCAAGCAGTCAGGGGAAAGGGGTGTAAATGTCTGCAAGGATAGTGTTCAGGTTGCCGCTTTTGCTGCTCATTTTGTGCAGCGCCACCATGTTAAAGACGAGAGCGCAAACACCCGCTGCTGCGCCAGATAGTAAACCCGTGATCGTAGAATTATTCACCTCGGAGGGATGTTCCACTTGTCCTCCCGCCGATGAGCTACTCCAGAAGTTGGAAGCGCAACAACCCGTGGCTGGCGCCGAAGTTGTAGCGTTGGAAGAACACGTAGACTATTGGAATCATGACGGGTGGAACGATCCATATTCTTCAGCTGAGTGGACTGAAAGGCAGACCGTTTATCGGACGATCTTCAACCAGACGGAATACACGCCGCAGATGATTGTCGATGGGCAGAGCCAGTTCGTCGGAAGCAACGGACGTGAAGCTGTCGCCCAGATCGAGAAGTCGGCTCACCGGGAACAAACGGAAGTCGCGATAAATTCCTCCGAAAAACCGGATAGCCATGGCTCGCAACGGTTCACGGTATCAGTCGGGAAGCTGACTGGAAACACTGCCGGGGATGTTGCGGAGGTCTGGTTGGCAGTTACAGAAGATGGCTTACAGTCGTCGGTGAATCGGGGAGAAAACGCCGGACATGTTTTGCATCACATTGCGACTCTACGCTCGCTTCACAAAATCGGGACTGCCGACGGAGGCGCCGCGTCGGCGTCGTTCAAAGGTGATTCTCGAGTGAAATTCGAGTCACGTTGGAAGCCGGAAAACTTGCATGTGGTGGTTTTTGTGCAGGAGAAAAAGAGCCGCAAAATTCTAGGCGCTGCTTCTACAAAATCGTCGCAGTGAACGATTGGAAATCGATACGGGTTATTCGATACCATGAGAATTAGGAACATTCCCCCGCCATGAAGCAAATCTGGTACACACACAGCGACGGACCGCTGGGCATGATGCTGCTTGCCGCGGATGAACGCGGACTGCGGCTAATCAGTTTTGCATTGGGCAAACGTCCTGAACGGCCGCAACCTGGATGGCAGGAGGATCGGGCGCCTTTCGTGGAAACGATTCGCCAATTGCGCGCCTACTTTGACGGAGAACTTAGAAAATTCAATCTACCGCTCGCCCTCGAAGGTACGGAATTTCAGCTCCGAGTGTGGCAAAACCTTCGCGATATTCCCTACGGAGAAACAATTTCTTATGGTCAATTGGCGTGTCGCGTCGGCAATCCTAAAGCGGCCAGAGCAGTAGGTTTGGCCAACGGCTCCAATCCGATTCCCATTATCGTTCCTTGCCATCGTGTTATCGGGAGCAACGGCAGCTTGGTTGGATATGGCGGCGGGCTCTCGAATAAAAAGGCGTTACTTTCCCTCGAAAAGCAGCACGAGTTTCTTCCGTTTAACGCAAAAGATTAAGAGCTTGTATATTTTTTTTCGTTACGCCGGCAGAGGGGGCGAGCGGCAAATGTTGACAGGTTTCTTCAATATCGCTGAATTGCAGAAACGCCGCGAGCAGATCGGGAAACCGTATCTCGAATTCCTCCGCGTTCCCGCTCTAAGTGCCGGTGTTTATGTCTTGCCAGCGGACGCAAAGGACTCCCAAAGCCCGCATAAAGAAGACGAGTTCTACTACGTTGTTCGGGGACGGGCCCGCATGCGCGTGGCGTCCGAGGAGCATGAAGTCACCGAAGGCAGCGTTATTTTCGTGGCCGCAGGTGTGCGGCACTACTTTCATGAGATCAAAGAAGAATTGGCCGTGCTGGTATTTTTCGCTCCTGCGGAAAGCTAGTCTGGACCGTAGTGCTCGAAAAGCGGCATACGTAGCGCGAGGCTTTGCGGCGTGAAGCGGTTTCGAGCATAACTCCTTCCGTTTGCCCCACTCTTAACCTCGATCGCAGCAAGAGTGAACGACAACGATAGCAGCCTCCCGGACTGGCACCTTTTCTGTCCCTGAGGACAGCTTGTTGGTCCCTTTGCGGTCTCTTAACCTACCTTCTACGGAACCACTTATTCCCAGTCCCGGAACATGTTGAAAGTTGCTCAAGGTCGCGCTGGTGGGAGGCGAAACGCATGAAGTTTGCCAATCGTGTAATCCCGGTGCTCGTGCTGGGTTGCTTGTGCGCCGTCCTTTTCCTACAAGCGGGATGTGCCGGCATCGGTGACAGCACAGGAGGCGGAGGGAAGGCAGGGACAAACGTTCCTGCCGTTCCGACGGGATTAGTGGCCACGGCGGGAAATGCGCAGGTCATGCTGAATTGGGGTGCCAGTTCCAGCGCTACAGGTTATAACGTTAATCGTTCCACCGCCACAGGCGGCCCATACTCGCAAGTTTCGGCACCGACGGCCACCAGCTTTTCCGACACAGGTCTTACAAACGGGACGAAATATTTTTATGTCGTTTCCGCTTTTAACTCGGTAGGACAGAGTGCGAACTCGGCGGAAGTGAGCGCGACTCCCTCTCTTCCCGCCCCGGCAACTCCCACCGGTCTAGCGGCAGTGGCGGGGAACGCCCAAGTTAGTTTGACATGGAGCGCCAGTTCCGGCGCGACGAGCTACCACGTGAAGCGGTCAACGGCCAGTGGTGGTGAGGTACAAATCTCGGTGCCGACTTCTAATAGTTTTAAGGATACCGGACTCGCAAACGGCACAGAGTATTTTTACGTCGTGTCAGCCGTGAATTCCGGCGGCGAGAGTGCCAACTCATTTGAAGTGAACGCTACACCCACTGCTCCCGCAATGCCTCCTGCAGCTCCGACAGGATTGCAAGCAACCGCGGGGAACGCTCAAGTGAGTCTGAGTTGGAATGCGAGCACGGGTGCGACGAGCTACCACGTCAAGCGGTCAACGAGCAGCGGTGAAGAAGTCCAGATCTCGGGACCTACTTCCAACAGCTTCAGCGATACTGGAGTCACAAACGGCACCAAATATTTTTACGTTGTCTCGGCTGTGAACTCTACTGGCGAGAGCGCCAACTCCTCGGAAGTGAACGCTACACCGGCCGCTCCCGCAGCGCCGCCCGCGACACCTTCAGGACTACAAGCAACCGCGGGGAATGCTCAAGTGAGTCTGAGCTGGAATGCGAGCACGGGCGCTACCAGCTACAACGTCAAACGCTCGACAGTCAATGGCGGACCCTTCAGCACCACAATTGCTTCTCCCACCGCAGCGAACTGCATCGATACGACTGTTACGAACGGAACAACCTACTTCTACGTGGTGTCCGCGGTGGACACTGCCGGTGAAAGCGCCAATTCCGCTCAGGCCAGCGCAACACCCGCTGGAGCCCCTGTCGACGTGACGATTGCGATCGATCCGGCGCAGACCAAACCAATTTCGCCTTGGATTTACGGAATCAACTTTTATTCTGGAATCACTGGCGCTCCGGCGCAGCTCACTTTTGATCGCGATGGTGGCAACCGCTGGACCGCCTACAATTGGGAGACTAACGCTTCGAATGCGGGAAGCGATTTCGAATACGAAAACGACGACTTTCTGAGCAGCAGCACAGTCCCAGCGGAAGCAGTGCGGGGCTTCATTGCGGGAGATCAATCAAACGGTTTGGCGAGCTTGATCACGGTCCAGCTTCAAGGTCTGGTAGCGGGCGACGAAAGCGGTCCGGTAAGCGTAACCAATCCACCGGATTTGACGCGTTTCAAAAAAGTGGTCGACCAAAAAAGCACCGCCTCCAGCATGCCGTTTACGTTGACGCCGCCTACTACCGACGCCAACGTGTACATGGACGAGTTCGTCTGGGCGCTGGACCAGAAGTTTTCCGGAATGGGGATCTTCGCGACGAATCCCGCGCACCCCACCTTCGTCAGTTTGGATAATGAGCCCGAACTGTGGAACTCGACTCATTTGGAAGTGCAGGGGCCGAATCCTGTTACTTCATCTGACTACATTTCGAAAACCGTTACTCTAACGGAAGCGTTGAAAAACCAGTTTCCTAACATGGTGATCTTCGGCCCGGTGCATTACGGATTTCAGGGCATCTACAATTGGCAAGGAGAATTGAGCGCCACGCCCGGCGGTGCGAATTGGTTTCCGGACAAATACCTGACGGCATTGAGCAGTGCGTCGGCTACCTACGGCAAACCCTTGGTGGATGTGTACGACTTCCATTGGTACGTCGAAGAGTACGATGCGAACGGAAACCGCGCCATCAGCTTGAGCGGTACTACTCTGACCGACGCCCAGGTCCAGTTAATCGTGCAGAGTCCGCGGGCACTCTGGGACCCCACGTTTACCGACTCCACTAACAGCAATCCGTGGATTTACGAGGAACTCGGGAATACACCGATCAACATCCTTGGCCGTCTTCAGGCCAAGATCAACGCCGAGTTTCCCGGTATGAAGATATCCATCACTGAATATGAGAACGGCGGTTGGAATCACATCGCGGGCACCATCGCCCAAGCTGACAATCTAGGAATCTTCGGCGCGCAGGGCCTTTTCGCCGCCAGCTTCTGGCCCCCTAATGGGACCTATCCCTACGCCCTTGCAGGCTTCCGAGCGTTTCGCGATTTCGATGGAGCCGGCGCAAATTTTGGCGATACGTCCCTGCAAGCGAATTCGAGCAATGTACAAAACGTGATTGTTTATGCGAGTTCGGACAGTACCGCGCCTGGCAGATTCGTATTCGTGGCCATCAATCGCTCTGCTACTTCGCAAGTCACTGCGATTAACGGGCAATCGCTCTCCGGAACCGCCAAGTTATTTCAGATGACGGCGGCTTCTACTCAGGGGCAGAATCCTGTCCAGCCGGTGTCGATTGGAACGATGACAGTAAGCGGGTCGTCTCTGACGATATCGCTACCGGCGTTGAGCGTGACTACGATTGAAGTGAACTAGCCGTAGTGAAGTGCGGATAGAAAGCCCCAAGCTTAGAAGCTGTCGCGGCATGCCACATGCCAGCTCGCTCTTACACGACGCTCACTTGCATCGCATCAAATCAAGCGACTCGCGAACTACGTTCAGTTCGTCCGTGGGGATGCGTCCTGATCGAGTCACTACGCGAGTCGCTGTGGTGAAGAAGGCGATAGCTAGCGATTGCTATTTCACAGAAGGGAATGGTCGGGGCGTGGAGATTTGAACTCCAGACCTCCTGCGCCCAAGGCAGGCTCCTTACTTCCCGTAAGCAATTTATTTTCAGTCATTCAATAGGAAAATCAAGACTTCGTCATCACCGGGGCATGTGGCTGGCTGTGCCCAGATGTCTCCATTTGCACGTAGGGTCACTACAAAAGTCACTACAATCCTCGGCGACGGAAAAGGAGCGACGGCGTGAAGCCTAAGCTCCGCGTCGTTTCAATTAAACAGCTCGTGCTTGACGAGAAGAATGCGAACAAAGGAACGAAGCGCGGCCGCGAACTGCTGGGAAATTCGCTTGAGAAATACGGTGCTGGGCGTTCAGTTGTCGTAGACCGCCATAATCGTGTGATCGCTGGGAACAAGACGGTCGAGGCCGCTGTCGCTGCTGGCATGAAATCCATTGCCGTCATCGAAACAGATGGATCGTCGCTCGTGGCTGTCCAACGCGGCGATCTTGACCTTAAGAAGGACAAAAAAGCGAGAGAGTTGGCGATAGCCGATAACCGCATAGGTGAACTCGACCTCGAGTGGAATCCTGAAGTGCTCGCCTCGCTCGACGTGGACCTCAAA
>DATNLC010000110.1:0-1000 GCA_035603075.1 Candidatus Acidiferrales bacterium
TGGAGAGAACGCTTGATATCGACCTAACCGAGGAGACGTTGAACTCGGGAACCGGTTTCCAGGGCATCATTGGAAAGAGTTCGGTTCTCCGACGTTTGCTGCAGATGGTCGAAACGGTGGCGGGGGGAGATTCGACTGTCCTGTTGCTAGGGGAGACTGGCACGGGCAAAGAACTTATCGCGCGCGCCATTCACAGTCTCAGTCCTCGCGACACTCGACCGTTCGTTAAGCTCAACTGTGCCGCCATCCCTACCGGGCTGCTCGAAAGTGAACTGTTTGGCCATGAAAGGGGATCGTTCACCGGCGCCATCGCACAGAAGATCGGCCGGCTTGAGGTGGCACATCAAGGCTCGCTGTTCCTGGATGAAATCGGCGATATCCCACTCGAGCTGCAGCCAAAGCTGCTCCGTGTCTTGCAGGAGCGGGAATTTGAACGCCTGGGAAGCACGCGGACACAGAAAGTAGATGTGCGCATTGTGGCCGCGACCCATCGCGACCTGGAAGGAATGATCCTGGAGAAGCAGTTTCGCAGCGACCTCTACTATCGACTGAATGTGTTTCCTATCCGGGTTCCTCCCTTGCGCGAACGTCCGGAGGATATTCCGCTGTTGGTGCAGCATTTTGTGCAGCAAGCCACACAACGAATGCGCAAGGCCATCGATACGATCCCGTCGGAAACAATGGAAGGCCTGATTCGGTATCGCTGGCCTGGCAACATCCGGGAGTTGGAAAACGTAATCGAACGCGCAGTGATTTTAAGCCCCGGTCCTGTGCTGCGGCTTTCGCTCCAGGACTTGAAATCTCGGATCGCGCCCGGTCAAAACACAGACCGCCATCAGACTCTGGAAGAGGTCGAGCGCAACCATATCCTCAAGACATTGAAAGAGACCAGGTGGGTTCTGTCCGGACCCAGCGGCGCCGCAGCCTGCTTGGGATTGAACCGCTCGACCCTGTATTTCCGAATGAAGAAGCTGGGTATCGCCCGGAGCGTTGATTCATA
>DATNLC010000112.1:0-1104 GCA_035603075.1 Candidatus Acidiferrales bacterium
TAGCCGAGTATGCTTTGGGTTGGAGGACCGAAGCAGTCGGTAAGGAAGGAGCCTTCAATGATGATTATAGGATGTGATTACCATCCCGGTTGGCAACAGATTTGTTGGGTGGACACGCTGACGGGAGAGACGGAAGAGAAGAAGCTGGAGCATGCGTCGGGAGAAGCGGAGCGTTTCTACCGGCAACTGCCGGGGCCTGCTGTGATTGGAATGGAGTCGACCGGGAACTGCCAGTGGTTTGTGGAGATGGCCACGACGGCGGGACATGAAGTGTGGATCGGAGATGCGGCGAAGATTCGGGCCAGCGAAGTGCGGCAGCAGAAGAATGATCGGCGCGATGCGGCGCTGATTTTGAAGCTGCTGTTGGAAGGACGGTTTCCGCGGATCTGGACGCCGTCAGGTGCAGAGAAGGATTTGCGGCAGCTCTTGATTCATCGCCACAAGCTGGTGCGGATTCGCGCGCAGGTGAAGAATGAGTTGCAACACCTGGCGATGAATCAGGGAGTGACGAGGAAGCGGAAGTTGTGGAGCAAAGCGGGCGAGAAAGTGCTGCGCGAGTTGCCCCTGAAGCCCTGGGCCAGCCGGCGGCGAGAAGACCTGTTTAAGGTACGAGAGATGCTGAACGGCCAGGTGGAACTGCTGGATCAAGCGGTGGTGGAAGTGGCGGAGAAAAACGAAAAAGCGCGGCTGCTGATGACCCAGCCGGGCGTGGGGCCGATCACTTCGATGGCGTTTGTGCTGACCATGGGCGATGTTTCGCGTTTTCAGCGCGGCAAGCAGGTGGCTAGTTATCTGGGGCTGATTCCGCGGGGGTACAGTTCGGGCGGACATCAGCGGTTTGGATCAATCAGCAAGCAAGGGAACGGATTCATGCGCATGTTGTTGGTGGAAGCGGCGCAAGTAGCGGTGCGCTGCGATCCGCAGATGCGTTCAGAGTATTTGCATCGCTGCCACAGGAAAGCGAAGGGAGTGGCCAAAGTGGCAGCGGCCAGGAAGTTGGCGATTCGACTCTACTGGATGCTACGCACGAATCGAGGGTATCCAGAAGTCGTTCGTGTCGAGAGCAGCTCGCGGGTGCCGCTGGTCAGCGCAAGCTAGACCGAA
>DATNLC010000006.1:0-57616 GCA_035603075.1 Candidatus Acidiferrales bacterium
CCGCCAGCCCGACGGCTTCGCTCAAGCCGCCATCCACCTTGGCGAATACCGCAAAATGAGTCCCGGCCCGGTCGAAGAATGGATTTTCTTCGATCATCCAAGCGGCCGCCATCGCATCCACGACGCCATGCAGTGGAAGGCCGAAAATTTGAAAGTCTTTACGCCGCCATCTAATCCGTAAAAGTATGGAAGTCGAAACGCGAGCCCGCGGTTTACCGGCCGCGGGTTAGGTTACGCTAGAGGATTTGGCGAGTGTCGATTTCGGCGCGGAGGTCGGCGACGAATTGGTCTAGCGGGCGCGGGCCGAGGTCGCCTTTCGAGCGGTGGCGCACGGCGACGGTGCCGGCCTCGGCTTCCTTGCCGCCAATGATCAGCATGTAGGGAATTTTTTCGAGCTGGGCGTCGCGGATTTTCGCTTGCAGCTTTTCGTTGCGGTCGTCCAGATGCGCGCGGAAACCCGCGTCCTTCAGTTTTTGCGTCACTTGCTGCGCGTACTCGATGAATTTTCCGCTCACGGGCAACACGGTCGCTTGCACCGGGGCAAGCCAGGCGGGAAACGCTCCCGCGTAGTGCTCGATGAGCACGCCGAAGAAACGCTCGATCGAGCCGAACAGCGCGCGATGCACCATCAACGGCTGGTGCCGCGAACCGTCTTCGCCCACGTATTCGAGCTTGAAGCGCCCCGGCAAATTGAAATCGAATTGCACGGTGGTGAGCTGCCAAGGACGCCCGATGGCGTCCACAAGTTTCACGTCGATCTTCGGCCCGTAAAATGCGGCTTCGCCGGGAATGTATTTGTAGGGGACGTTCATGCGCTTCAGCGTGTTGGTGAGGGCGGCTTCGGCCTTTGCCCAGTCTTCGGGCGTGCCGGCGTAATCCTGCGGACGCGAAGGGTCGCCGCCGGAAAGCTCCACTTCGTAACTTTGGAAGCCGAAAACGCGCAGCACTTCCCAGGCGAATTCCACGCAATCCTGAATTTCCTTCTCGATTTGCTCGGGCATACAAAAAATGTGCGCGTCGTCCTGAGTAAAGCCGCGCACGCGCAACAAACCGTGCAGCACGCCCGAGCGCTCGTAACGATATACGGTGCCGAGTTCGGCCAGCCGAACGGGAAGCTGCCGATAGCTGCGCAACTGCGATTTGTAAATCAGGATGTGGCCCGGGCAATTCATGGGCTTGAGCTGGTAATCGGCTTTTTCAACTTCGATGGGACCGAACATGTTTTCGCGATAAAAATTCGCGTGCCCGCTGGTCTTCCACAATTCCAGCAGCATGATGTGCGGGGTGAAGACGAGGTCGTAGCCGCGGCGAGTGAGTTCGTCGCGCAGCCAGTCTTCCATCTCGCGGCGAATGATCCCGCCCTTGGGATGCCAGAAAATCAGGCCCGAGCCGGCTTCTTCCTGAATGCTGAAAAGATCGAGTTCCTGGCCCAGCTTGCGGTGGTCGCGGCGTTTGGCTTCTTCCAGCTTGTTCAGATATTCGTCGAGGTCCTTTTGTTCCACGAAACAAGCGCCGTAAATCCGCTGCATCTGCGGATTGCCTTCCTGTCCTTTCCAGTACGCGCCGGCAACGTTCATCAGCTTGAACGCCTTGATGCGGCCAGTGGAGGGAATGTGCGGCCCGCGGCAAAAATCCAGAAATTTCCCAGTGGTGTAAAAAGACACCATCGGCTCGCTGGCCTTTTCTTCCACCAGCTCGCATTTGAATTCCTGATTGCTTTTGCGGTAAAGCTCGAGCGCCTCGGGCTTCGGAATCATCTTGCGCTCGTTGGGAACATCCTTTGAGGCAAGCTCGTGCATCTTGGCTTCGATTTTTTCCAGGTCTTCGCTGGTGAAAGGCTCTTCGCGCACGAATTCGTAGAAGAACCCGTTATCGATGGGCGGGCCGATACCGAGTTTTACGTCGGGATACAGCTCCATCACTGCCGCGGCGAGCAAATGCGCGGCGGAGTGGCGGAAGACCTGCACCGCGTCGGGATCCTTGGCGGTCAGAATGGAGATTTTTGCGTCATGTTCGAGCGGACGCGAGAGATCCACCAGTTCGCCGTCAGCGCGCGCAACCAGGGCTTCTTTCGCCAGACGGGGCGAGATCTGGTGCGCAATTTGCGCTGCTGTGGTGCCGCGCGGCACTTCACGGATGGCGCCATCCGGCAACGTGATTTGAACGGTGTCCATGCTGCTGTTTATTCTCCGGTGGAAACTAGTAGCTTACTGGCGCAAGCGAGAGCGGTCAAGCCGGGGAGCCGGGCACGCAAGCGAGCCGGTTTTAGCGAGATTCAATCTGCGCGGAAATTTAAGCGCCAGCAGCCGTAGCGCGCGGAAAATCGCTGACCATCACTTCTTCTTCGCGGATTATGGGAAACCCTTGCGAAAACGCCATCGCTCGAGCCAGCGCCGCATAGAACTGGACGCTGCTTTCGCTTTCCTGGAGGGCCTGCTGGGAGTCCCAAAAGGTCATCACTCGCACGTCGGGTGGGTTCGATCCTTCCACGCGCAGGACGAGCAACGCTTGAAATCCTTTGCGTTCGTGCATGAGGGGCCTCGCGGCTTCCAGCGCATGGACGAAATCATCGAGCTTACCGGGCTGAACTGCAAATTGGGTGACGCGTGCGTGCATGACGGCCTCCTGCGATTGCGGGAGATTGGGGCCTAGGTTGCGGAGGAGTGTAGCGCCAAAGGCCCACGGAGGAAAGGGAGTGGAGGTGCGAGGTCAGGTTTTGGGTTTTCGCGCGCTTTCGAGCATGTCCCAGGCGGCGTCGGGCATGTCCACGAAGTCGTTGAATTCGCCTGCGCCGCGCAGCCACAAGCCGCCATCGATTACGACGCATTCGCCATTCACGTAGTCGGCTTGTTCGCTCAAGAGATAGACCGCGAGGTTGGCCAGTTCTTCATGCCGTCCAAATCTTTTCATCGGATGATTGTTCTTCGCGCGCTCTTCGATTTCTTTCGACGGCATCAAGCGGGAGAATGCGCCTTCGGTGGGAAATGGTCCGGGCGCAATCGCGTTCAGGCGGATGTGGTGGCGGGCCCATTCCACCGCGAGCGAACGCGTGAGCGCCAGGACTCCAGCTTTAGCGCACGCAGAGGGCACCACGAATCCCGATCCGGAATTCACCGCAGCGTAGGTGGTGGCGATATTCAGGACAGTTCCCGGCTGCTTCTCGGCGATCCATTTTCGTCCCAGTGCCAAGGTGCAGAAGAATGTTCCTTGCAGCACGATGCCAACCACGGCGTTGAAGGCGTTTGGAGAGAGCTTCTCCGTGCGCGCGATGAAGTTACCGGCGGCGTTGTTGACCAGGGTGTCCACGTGGCCAAATTCTTTCTCCGCGGCTTCGATGGCCTTTTCCACTGCGTCGAAATCGCGAACATCCGCCGAGAAGTAAGCCGCTTTTGCCCCCGCCGCGCGGATATCTTCCACCGTTTTTTTCAGCGGTTCTTCACGGCGGCCGACGATGAAGAGATTCGCACCCAGCTCCGCGAATCGCAGCGCCATCGAGCGGCCCAATCCCGTACCGGCTCCGGTAATGAAAATCGTCCGGCCTTTCAGCAAATCTTTTTGAAACATAGGGGCCTCCAAAACACTGCGCGCTGTTGCTTCCAAAGTAGCGGCTAGTGAGCCGCGGGCAAGAATTCCTTGGGCAGCGGCGTGTCGGGGGTTTCTTCCTCCCAATAGATTGTCACAACCCACCAGCGCGTGCCGTCGAAAAACAATTGGAAGCTGTTGATCCCGCGCGCGAATGGCGTCGCGTCTTTCGCATCGTGTCGGGATTCGTAAGTGCTGAAGATTTGCATGATGTGGCCGTAGCGGTCGGCGTGGCGGGACGCCTCGCGCTCGAAGAAGCCATTTTTTTCGAAATATGGGCCGCCGCGGGCGATGTAGTCCTCAGGAGTGAGCACGCGAGTCCCAAGATTGCCGTCTTTTCCCTTTTGAACGGCAATCAGCCGCGCGCCGGGAATGAACAGTGAGCGAAAGCGATCCCAATCGCGCTTTCCGGGCGGGCCGGAAATCACGTCGTAAGTCGCGGCGAGGATTGCGTCCGGCGAAGAGACGTCGGCTGGTTTGGCGGCCGGAGGAGTTCCGGGAACTTGCGCCGCTTGTGCTGGTGGAGGCTGCGATGACGGTTGAGTCTGTGCCTGCGGTGATGCAACCGCAAAACCGAGAACGAAAAGCAGAAGAGAAGCTGTCTTCGAACCTGACATGAGATCCTCCGGCGACTTACCGCTTTCGTGCCCCAAGCCGCAGGCGCGCAGCTTAAACCGGCGCGGCCACCCAATTCCACAACATTCTCCGCAACCCAGCAAACCGAGTGCGGCGGACGTGAAGTAGATTGCTAGAAATCGACGTGGAAGCGAAGGCCGGGGACGAAGACGGGACCGCGGTCCTTGTTGTAGCCGGGATTGTTGATGTGCTGGATGTCGAAGGAAGCAAAAAACCCGCGCCAGAGATGCGCGGTGTAAAATCCTTCGAAGATTTTTTCGTGGCCGTACGTGAGCGCGCCATCGCCGAGAAGGAATCCGCGGCCGCCGAGAGCGAGATATTCCTGGTGGGCAGCCACGATGCCGTTCATCACGAATACCGCGCCTGCGCGGTCGTTACGCCGCTTCCATTTTTCGGTCTTGGCGAAAATACCGAGTTCGAGGGTGCGATCCACCTCGGTGTAAGCAAATGATTCGTTGCGGCCATCACTCCAGCCCAGGCGGCCGAAGACGCCGAGCTGCGCAGTGAGTTCCTGCTCGAAGTTCAGCCCGAAACCGTATTTGTGGCGGCCCTGTTGCCGCGTGGAGATGATGTCGGGAACGGACGTTTCACCGTTCTTGAAATTCCGAATGGCTTGCTCGTAATTGCCCATGTTGGCCTGATTCAAATAACCCAAGAGGCGAACGGTGCCGGCGCGATGCAGGAAGCCGTTTCCAGTAGCGACCAATTCAAGATTTTCGCCGCGCGCTCGAGCGAGGTCCGCGTCGAGAAAAAGGCCATTAGCAACTTTGGGCATGAGCGCTACACCGAAGCGCGCCGTGAACCAATGATCGTCGTACTCGAGTATGGCGCCGTCGGTGTATCCGCGGGTGTTTGCGGCGTAGTCATACGCACCGTTATTGTCCACGGTCCAGTTGAGGAATTGGAGGTGGCTGTCGGTGCCCCAGGAATTTGCGTCGAAGAAATCCACGAGACCGAACTTGCCGATGCGGAGCTCGATGCGGCGGGCCGGAAGCGATGTTGCTAGGCCAAAGGGTCCGCGCTCGGCGGAAACGCGTTCGTCGCCGAGAGGAATGATTTGGCGCACCATCGCGCGGGCAAGATAAGGAACTGGACCTAATTCAGGATTGCGCACAACGTCGAGGTTGGTGAACCCAGCCAAGCCGAGGGCGGAGCTGAGACCACGGCCGCCAGCGCTTTCGACGTCCATGAAGACTTCTGTGGTATGCGTCAGCTCGTAACCCAGGTACAGCGTATAGACTTTAGACGTGGCGCTCTCCGCCACGGAGCGGAAACTGTTTGGCCCGCTGTATTTCGCTGGAAACGAGGCGTGCCATTGCATGATGATGTTGGCTTGGCCTGAAATCCAGAATGGGGCGGTTTCGGAGTGCGGAAACAGCGTCAGTGTGTCGCCAGAATCAGAATTCTCTTGAGCTGTAACCGAGCCGGGATCCTGAGTGGCCGGCGGATTCGAATTATCGGGCTTTGAATCCTGTGCCCGGATGATTTGCGGAGCGAACAGAGACACAAACAGCAGACAAAAGAGTAGGCAGCCGAATTGGACAAGCAAGCGGCGCATGGTCAAGTGGAACAGGCGCTCCGTGTGAGGTCATTTCCACGCCCGGCAGAGTAAATCATGCTTCGTTCCAAAGCCAGATTAAAAGATGATTAAAGGGCCGGAGCGTCCGCCTGAAGGTTATAATCAGGCAAGGTCAGGCATCCTAATTGCCGGGCGGGGCCATCTTTAGTAGTCTCTACCATTGCGCTTAACGCCGGTAGTTTCAACTTATCGACTCAGGGGTGAGTAATTTGCGGGGACAACTTCGGCCGTCTTTCTGGTTTTTGATGTTCGCGACATTAGTCACGGCCTCGTGCGGCGGCCAGAATGTAAACTTTCCCCCGCCAACTCTAACCTCGGTGAACCCCACTAGCATTACCACAGCTCAAGTGAACCCGTTTACCCTAACGGTGATCGGAAGTAACTTCGTGCAGCAATCCCAGGTTGAGTGGAACGGTATCGGTCTGCTTACGACGTTTGTGAACACAAGGCAAATGACTGCGAGTGTCCCGCCATCACTTTTCCAGGCTCCAGCTACAGTCACCATCACGGTTGTGACGCCTCAGCCGGGCGGCGGGACGACGCAGGGGATTATGTTCACGGTCGGCCCCACGACGAGTCCAGTGCCGACTATCACTTCGCTATCGCCGTCGGGAGTGCTGACGGGGGGAGCAGGAGTCGAGCTGAAAGTGATGGGCTCAAATTTTGTGTCGCTGTCGGCTGTGGCAGTTAACGGAAGCAGACGGTCAACGACTTTTGTAAATTCCACATTGGTTGAGACGCTCTTGAGCTCGGCTGATATCGCCACTGCCGGGGTGTTGCAGATTACAGTTGTAAACCCCCTAAGTCCGTCACCGAGTGGCGGATCTTCCAATTCGTTCCCGCTCAACATTCTGAATCCGTTACCGACGATTACCGCGGTGTCGCCTACCAGCGCACAGGCGGGTACCGCACCGGGTACTTTAACGGTCACGGGGACGGGCTTCATCAATCAATCTTCAACGATTACCGTGAACGGCGTGCAGCGTCCGACAACGTTTGTGAGCGCTACTTCACTGACAACGCCGCTTACCGGCTCGGATCTCCTTGTGGCGGGCGTGGATCAAATACAAGTGGTCACAACGACACCCGGCGGCGGCACGTCCAACATACTCACCTTCCCGGTGACGCCGACTCATCTGCTCGGACTGCCGGTGCTGGTGGATCTGGCGCCGGATGGTTCCCAGGCGAATCTCGGAATCTGCGACGGGTTGTCGAGTTGCCAGAATGGGACGCAGGGACTGACACTTACGACCTCAGGTCCTTCGACCAGCACCACCGGGCAATTTGTCGCCTTTGCGTCAGTTTCCAGTAACCTGGTTAGCAACCAAACAAACAATGGTGGCATTGTATTTGTTCGAAATACCTGCCTAGGCGTTGCGGCATGCCTGCCGGTTACTGCTGCGATCAGCACAGATCCCAATGGCAATCCGGCGAATGGAGGAAGCTCAGAGCCTGCCATTAATGCTGGTGCGAGCGATGCGGCATTCACTTCGCTGGCTACGAACATAGTTACCTCGGTAGCGGCACCTACCGGCACGAAGCAGGTCTATTGGCGGCCAACGTGTCTCACAGCGAATTGCGTGGTGACGCCGACAACGTTCGTGGCGCAGATGATTTCCGTCTCCGCCGACGGTCTCTCCGCCGGAAATGGCGACAGCTTCAATCCAGCGATTAGCTCCGATGGCGAGTGGGTCGCATTCGTTTCGTCGGCAACGAATCTTGTTTCGAATGTGACGTTAGACGGCGTCACGCCGCAAGTGTTTCTGCGCGAAACGTGCGGCGGAGTGGCGTCTGATACGTGCACGCCCACGACTTTTCTAGTGTCCACGCCGGACGGGACGACTCCAGGCAATGGGCCGAGTTCAAATCCTTCGGTATCAGAAAACGGGTTGTTCGTTTCGTTTACGTCAACAGCGTCGAACCTGGGTGCGACGGCCCCGAATCCTAATGGAGCAGAGGAAATCTTTCAGCGCAGCACGTGCGTCGAAAACAACTGCACGGCAAACACGACTCTTATATCCACGCCTGATGGCGTGACGCCGGCCGACGGTTCCAGCTCTGAGTCGTCAATTTCCAATACGGGGCAATTCATCGCTTTTGCCTCCACTGCGACGAATCTGTCGGCTGGAGTGGGGCCAACGCAGCAAATCTACATGCGCGATACTTGCTTGGACATCACCACGACCTGCACGTCTTCGACAACGCTCATTTCCAGTACGAACAACGGTATCCCCGGAAACGGCAAGAGCGAATTTCCAAGCATTAGCAGCACGGGTGAGTTCATCGCGTTTGCGTCGACCTCGTCCAATTTCGCAAGCACCACGAACGGTGTCGAAAACATTTTTGTGAATAATACCTGCGTGACGACGTCGACGGTTGCTCCGGTGGAGTGTTCGGTAAGCACAGTTCTGGTGACGGAAGGGGCGGGCACGCCATCGACGGCGTCAAACGGCAACAGTCTGGTGCCATCTATAAGCGGCGACGGCACCACGGTGAGCTTTCTTTCGTTTGCCAGCAATCTGGTGCCGCGGGACAATAACGCGCTCGAAGATATTTTTCTAGGTTCAACCTCTTTCGAAGCTTCTACCGTAGAGTTTGTTCCGCAAGCTGCGACGCGGCGCGTTGGAGTTCCCGGTTCGCCGCGGTGACGAGCGGGAATGCGAGCGATTCACGCTGAACGCTGGTGACGTAATCTCTTCAATGGCGCCGAGGAAGAGCCCGACGGTCGCCAGGAGTCAGATCAGAACAACTGGCTGGAAGGAATTGGACGGGTTGGAAAGCCCCGGCTCCTTTTTTTGTGGAACCGTCGTCCCCGCGTGTCGCAGCTGCCAACCCGCAACACCATACTGAGAGATGCTGCGCAGTTTCACCAATGGTCCGGACGGCTCATTTATTGCGGTACGCGGGTTTTAGTACTGCCCTAATTTCGGGAGCTTCGATCCAGATATCAGACACCGCCGCCTAAAGATTCCCCTGAAATCCAAGAAGAAGGCTGTCACTTTGCGGTGGGAGACAACTGCAGGGTAATTTCGGTCGTTTTCTTGGGACGAACGACGACGCGCTTGGACCAATCGGAAAAGACGCTGTGAGAATAAGCGCGCACGTCGTATTGCCCGGCGTCAAAACGGGTGAATTCGAAGTGGCCGTTCACGTCGGTGTGAATAGCGTGCGGGCTGCGGCCGTCGGAGGTTTGGATGGTTACGCTTGCATTCGCAACGGGCTTGCCCTGCTCGTCCAGCACACTGCCTGAAAGAGTTCCCAGGCCTCTGGAAAACTGAGCGTTCGCTGCCGCGACAAAAGTCAGCAATGCAATGACGCTGAAGATCAAAGCGCTTCGTCTCATTTTGCACCCCGGGACTATCTAGGAACGATTTTATAGCCCCGCGCAGATGTTGCCCGAGCGTGGAAGGACAATTGTTCCTGATAGGAGACTGTTCGCAAGGACAGGCTTCGCCTAGTATTTGTAGTGGCGACTGGCTGCCGCATGCGCAGGCTGATCCTGGCGGCCAGTATCGGGATTGAGGCCCCGCTCGAGCGCGAGAAAATAAGTGAGAAGTTGCAGTGGAACAAGATGCACAAACGCACTAAGCCACTCGGCGGCTTCGGGTACTACAAGTATTTTTTCCGCGGGAATATCGTGGTTTGAGGAAGAATTCGCGATCGCGGCTCGAAACATTTTTAATTCGCCAGCGGCGCACAGTATTTGCCGCGCACGGTCGTCCGTTTCGCGTCCAGTAAACAATCCAATCAAAGCCGCGCGAGAATCGGTCTCTGAAAACGGTCCATGGAGTATCTCTTCTGTTTCAAAACCTTCCGCGGCGATGTAACAAGCCTCCTTGATTTTCAGCGCTGCCTCGCTGGCCGTGGCCCAGTTCACTCCTGAGCCGAAAAGTTCTATGCGTTCGCGAGGAGATATTCGTTTCGCCAACTCGTGCGCTTGGGGCTCGAGTTTGAGCGCTCCGCGGACTAGCGCGGGAACGCCGGCGATATCCTCACGCGAATATCCGGAGGCTAGCAGTTTTTTGCATTCGGCAATCCGCATGATCAGAACTGCCAATGCCGCGAGAGCTGTCGAATAGCTTTTTGTATAAGCGAAGGCGAGTTCCTGTTCGCAGGTCTCAATTTGAAAATCGGCTTCGCGGATCCCTTCGCCGCTCATTTCACCCGTAATCGCTACGGTGAGCGATCCCGCCGCGCGAGCCATGCGTATTGCCTTTATGGACGCAGTAGTGGTGCCGGTGTGAGAGATTACGATAACGGCATCGCGGCGAGTGAATGCGATAGGATGGTGCACGAGTTCGAAGGACTGTTCGGAGTGCGCCAGGAGGCGCCCCGCGGAAAGCTCACGCATCCAGCTTTCAGCCACCCGCGCAGCATGCAGTGAAGTTCCGATGCCGACGAAGGTGATGCGCTCTCTTTCGGATATGGCGCCAGCAACACGTTCGATTGGGTCGTGTTTCTGCAAAACCTTTTTGATCAGTTCGGGCTGGGCCTGAATCGCATCGTATACGTAATAAGGGTGGGACTTGCGCATCTCTGGGGACATCGATTTTCACCGCCGCCGAAGTATGGGAATTATCTGCGTTAACTATTCTAGCGAAACGGGAGTCTGAATGGCCGTATACATCTCACAACACACGCTGGCGTGCCTTACGCGGCAGGGCGCCGAAGAGCTTACGCGGCGGCTTCAAGGCGCGCAGACGGTGAGGACGCGACGCGTCCTGGTGAATATGCAAGAAGGAAAGATGCTGGTTGAGTTCGAGGCGCAAAGCCGCGAAGAGCTTGAAAAGTGGCTGACATCGGAAAAATTTCACTTCGACTGGCTTTTGCGTATCGAATTGGAGTCGACGGACGGCGCGCTGCTCCCTGTCTCCTAGGGTTACCAGTGCAAACCCCGTTTCTTTCTCCCGCCTGAGCGTTTACTTTGGCGGATTTGTCGACGGCGTAGCAGGTGCAACATAGGCTTGCCTGTAATTGAGGTGGTACCCGGAGGGCCTCACTCTGACTGTAAGAGAGTGCAATTGACCGTCCTCCGAGGGCGGATTGAATTCGAGCAGATACTCGTTACGGACAAATTGGGCAATTTCAGCATAGGCGTCGGTGAATTCTCTTGCGTTCTTCGGGAAGTAGGCATGTCCGCCTGCCGCAACGGTAATCTCCCGCAGTAGTTGGTCAGCCCGAGCGAAGCCTTCTTTAACACGCTTCCGCTGAGCGCGCTCGTCTGGCGACAATTTTTTGTGTCTGACGGGTTTGCGTAGCGCGCCCGCAGTGGAGACAGCCAGGATGTGGACGTCGGAAGCATTCAATTTGGGTTGAATGAGCTGCCAGTCACTAGAAGTTGAATCGTCAACGCCGGTCGAGAGAATCACGATAGTTTTCTTTCCGGGCAGCGAGGCAAGCCAGTCCAGCGTGGATGCAATGCTAGAAAGCAAGTTTTGCTGGGCGAAGCCAATCATGAAATTCAAGGCCATGAGGGCCCGGCCTGCTTCCACTTTGTCGGTGGTGAAATCCAGTTCCAGCATCGGGGATCTTGAATAGGAGACAATGGCCACACGGTCTGCCGAAGAAATTCCAACCAAGAACGTTTCGGCAGCCTGCAGCAGGCTCGGCCTTAGGAAGAGAGCGGCAGGGCCCGATTCCACCAAAAGAACAACTTGGGCTGGTTCTTCAACAGGAAGGAAGTTAGTTAGTTCTTGCTCGACACCGTTGTCGTAGATGCGAAAATCCTCGCGGGGAAGATCCTTGATGAAATGGCGGTGAGTGTCCTCCACGGTTACACCTACAGAGACGCGGTTAGTGCTGACGCGAATGGTGGTATCTGGAGGAGCAGGCTTTTGGTTTTCCTGAGCAGAGGTGGAAGCTGCTGGATTACCCAGCAAAATGAGTCCAAGAATGTAAATGGCGACTTTGTGCCATCTCCTCATACGTGAATGTTAAAGGACAAGGCCCTGACATGGCTCTTGTTGCGCTGTGATGTTTCCACATCGTTCAAGGGAACCCTGGGGAAGACTTATTGCCAGCGGATGGCGTTGCGGTGTAGTCTCTTCGCATGTCGCACCTCACCAGAGATCGGCTCAATTGTTGTTGTATGCGCCTGTCATCTGGCACGGGTCGGCTAGCTATCTAAAAATCAGATTCTAGCTGGAAAGCTCGAACCCACCACCAGAACAAGCTGGCAGGTGGGTTTTTATTTTTAGGTCGTTTTCAGTGCGACTGAGTCTAAATATCAGGGGGGGGGGAAAGCAATGTCAGAATATAAACATCCCGAGACTTTGGTATCCACGCAATGGGCCGCGGACCACTTGAACGATACGAATGTTCGTCTGGTAGAAGTTGACGTAGATACAACCGCCTACGATCAGGGACATATCCCCGGCGCGGTGGGTTGGAATTGGCAGTCGCAACTTCAAGACAATATTCGCCGCGATTTGATCGACCAGAAAGCGCTCGAGGCGCTGCTTGGCCAGTCGGGAATTTCCAACGACACAACTATTCTGCTGTATGGCGACAACAACAATTGGTTTGCGGCCTATGCCTTGTGGCAACTGAAATACTACGGGCATAAGGATGTTCGCTTGATTAATGGCGGGCGCAAGAAATGGGTGGAAGAAAAGCGTCCGTTGACTACGGAAGCGGCGAAAGTGGCGGCTACGAAATATCGCGCGGCTGCTCCAGACGAGTCGATTCGCGCGCGCAAGGAAGATGTGTTCGGCGTTGTCGAAAAGAAGAAGCCGGGAGATCTAGTCGACGTACGATCCGGCGACGAGTTTACGGGAAAAATTATTGCGCCGCCCGGAATGTCGGAAACCGCGCAACGCGGCGGACACATCCCAGGAGCAGCGAATGTTCCTTGGGTTCAGGCGGCGAATGAAGATGGCACGTTCAAATCGCCTGAAGCTCTGAAAGCGCTGTATGAAGGCAAAGGCGTAACAGGAAAGAATGAAGTGATCGCGTATTGCCGGATCGGCGAGCGCAGTTCGCATACCTGGTTCGTCTTGAAATATCTTCTGGGCTACGACCACGTGAAAAATTACGATGGCTCGTGGACCGAATGGGGCAACCTGATCGGTGCGCCAATCGAAAAGGAAGCAGCGGCTGCCGCGCGATAACTCAAGCTTTCAGTAAATTTGCAAGCCAGCCCCGGAGCTAAACCTTCGGGGCTGTTTTTTTGCGCAGAGAATGCGATCACAATTTTTACGGCAGCTCGTTTTCCGGGACTCCGTCGTGACGAGCCTGGTCTTGAAGAGCGGCGATCTTCGTATCAATGTCGTCGCGCTGTTTTTGATATCGCGAGAGTTCGTCGCGCCAATCGTCGGGCTTTGTGCCGCCATATTGCCTGGGTGAATTGACGGTCTGTCCATTCAAGGCAGCCTGCAATTGGGAGATTTTCTCGTCGAGAGGCGGAATTTGCGCTTGCAGTTTCGTAATTTGGCCGCGGTACCAACCGGCATCCTTACCCTTGGCATTTGGCTTGGGCTTGGCGGCTGCGTTGACGGGTCTGGCATTTGAATCAGAAGAAGGTGTCTTCGCAGAGTGGATGTCGTCGTTTGTCCAGATCTTTTTCGGCGGCGTCTGAGATGCTGAAGCAGGTGGAGTTGATGGGCTGGGATTTTGCGCCGGAACTGTGGAATCGCTTTGGGCGAATGCGGCAGGCGCAGTAAATACGACGCTGATGAATGCGAAGCTGAATGCCGCGAAGAAGCCAAAAGCCCGTCGATTCATGTTTGCCTCACTTGCTCGACGTGACTCCGACAGAGACGCGGCTTGGTGAAGAGTTACGGATCTCCGTTGACTACTTTGCCGCTGGCAATCTCGCTTTCGACCTGCGCGAGAGCTTGTTTCGGAAGGCCGTCGTGGCGATACTGGCTAGCTTCAATGTACTGGTGTTCCTCGAAGGTGAACAGAAATTTCCTGCCCATGAAATCGTATTGATAACGTGCCGGCAGCCAGACGTCCGTCGCAATTTGGGTTTGCTCGAAAGAAAAAACTCCGCCTCGATATAGCTTTCCGAGAATGCCCCCGCCGAATGAAATGTCGCGCATCACATGAGCTTCGGCGCGCGCAAGCTGGTTTTGTTCGCGGTCCACCCAGATTTTCGCCGTAATGTGTGTCATAGCGTCCTGAAATATCGAATGCGGATGGAAAGCGGGATTGGGGTTCAATTCGAAAACGTCGCACGGCCTTCCGTTCACAGTCTCGTGGCCCAGCCACTTAGTCAGGAATGCTTCGCGAGTGGCATCGACCAGTTCCGTGCGGTCAGTTTTCTTTTTTTGCCATTTGGAGTAAGCCAATTTCGCCCGGGGATCCTCGGGCTTCAAAGCTAGCTCGAGGAGTTCTTTCCAGGTCTGCAATTGCTGGCGATATATTACGGGATCGGTGGGCTTGTTATCGTCCTTCAGCAGGATTTTCATCGTGCCGGTGCCGGTGGGAACCACGCGGTAAAGCCTGTCTTCCAGCACGCGGGGATTTGAGCCTGCAGAGCGGTTTACCTGATGCTCAATGCGCTCGTATTGTTCGATGGCGGTATCGTCACGATGCTGGTTCTCAATGAGTTTCTGGCCGCGCTCACGAATCTCGGCGTCAGATGGGGGTTTAGCTTGAGAACTGATGTCCTGGAGGAACCCCGGGTTGGTTAGGGCGTGATTCTGCGTGACGGGCTTGGGCGTTGAGGGTGTTATGTCCGGAGAGGAGGAAACCTGAGACTGTACGGGTCCGGGCCAGAATGCTAACCCGGCTGAGGCTAGCGCGGCGGCCACGATCGAAAATGAGAAAAGCCGGAACATTATGGTTCTTCTAAGGCTCCACGGCCGCGAAATCGCGTGCAACTCCATTGTATCGGATTCTGAGTGACAAATTCCGTCTCCGGCCCTGCTTTAAGATGCTGATTCGAACGAAATAGTGAAATTTTTAGTAGTCCTATCCGTCTATTATAGAGACAGTGACAGACAAGCCTTTGAAGCCCCTAAGTGAATTTCGTCAGACGCTCGTGGCGTTGCAGGAGACGTTTTGGATCGCGCTTGACACGCTGCGCTCCCACAAGCTGCGGACGTTTCTGACTCTTCTGGGTGTAATGCTGGCGGTGACGACCCTGGTCGCCGTGATGTCGGTGCTGAATGGGCTGAACCTCTATGTGGCGGACAAGGTGGCTAACCTGGGCTCGAATGCTTTTGTGATCGATCGCGTCGGCCTGGTGACGAATCTCGATCAATTCAATAAGGCACGAAAACGGCCTCCGCTGCAGATGGACGATCTGCAAGCATTGCGCGATGGCATGAAGTTGGCGGATCACATTGCGGGTACGGAGCAAACCACCGCAGACGTTCGTTACGGAAACGCACTGAGCGAGGACGTGAGTATCCTCGGCGCGACGCCCGATTACGCTGAGATTCGCGACGTTGACGCCGCGAATGGACGGCTGCTCACGTCCACTGACGAGGATCATCGTTCCAGTGTTTGCGTGATTGGCGCGGACGTAGCGACGAAGTTGTTCGCCGGAGTCGATCCGATCGGAAAAGAAATTCGCGCCGGGCAGGGACAGTGCGAAATTGTCGGAGTGGCTTCGGCAAAGGGAACAGTCCTAGGACAGTCGCGAGACAATTTTGTGATGATGCCGTTGAGTACGTACAGAAAGGAATGGCTCGTTTCGCAAGATTCCGTGCAGATTTTCGTGGAAGCGCGAAGCCGGCAGTCCATGTCGTCGGCGGCAGACGAAGCGCGGGTGATTCTGCGATCGCGGCGCCACGTGCGGTATCAAGACGACGACAATTTCGGACTCGTAGAGCCTTCTTCGCTGTTGGGTATCTGGGATTCTCTTACTGCAAATATTTTTGGCGTAGCAGTTTGGGTGACGTCCGTATTTCTGGTGGTGGGCGGAATCGTGATCATGAATATCATGCTGGCGAGCGTGACGGAGCGGACGCGGGAAATTGGTTTGCGGAAATCTCTGGGTGCTCGGCGGCGCCATATCGTGATGCAGTTTCTAGTCGAGTCCTCCCTGCTTTCGGCGTCGGGGGGGCTGGTGGGAGTCGGAATTGCGTTGGGCATTGCAGGACTGGTTCGCGCTACCACGCCGCTTCCGATCTCGACGCCCGCATTCGCCGTGATTATCGCCCTCCTGCTTTCCACCGGGGTTGGGCTTTTCTTCGGCATTTACCCGGCGATTCGCGCGTCCCGGCTTGATCCTATTGAAGCTTTGCGGGCGGAGACTTAAGCGATGGAGATGAGGCAAGACTTCCGCGAAAATCTGGGGCTCGCGATCGATACCGTTCGCGAACACAAATTCCGCAGCTTTCTGGCTGTGCTGGGCGTGACAATCGGAGTGATGCTGATCATTCTCGTAGTAGGACTGGTGGAAGGTTTTCGAACTACGGTACAGGACGAAATCACTGCCAATGGCGTGAACACGGCGTGGGCTTGGCGCTTCAATCAAGGTCCCACGGTGGGCCGGCGTCCGAAAGAGGAGCGCCAACGTAAACCGCTTACGTTGGAAGATGGGCAGGCTGTGCAGCAGCTTTGTCCCGCGGTAAAACAGACGACGATCGCAATCTACGAGTGGACAATTCCGCATAACGTGCGGTACCAAAAAAACGAAGTGCAGGGCGGAGAGTTTCGCGGAACCTTTGCGTCCTACCCGGAAGTGGATTCAAGTGAAGCCATGAAAGCAGGACGTTTTTTTACCGAAGCGGAGAATCAGCACAAGGAGAACGTTGTTGTGATTGGCGAGGACGTAGCTACAGCGCTATTTCCTACAATTGATGATGCGCTGGGAAAGGAAGTTTTGGTGGACGGCTCAAACTTCCTTGTCCTAGGCGTGTTTGAAAAGCCAATCGGAGGAATCGGAACGAACGATCAGGACCGCCGTGTGGTGATCCCTTACTATACCTTTACGAAAATCTATCCCGCGAGCTTCGAGGTTTTTCTGGGGATTCTATCGTATCCGGGAGCGCTCGATACGGCTGTGGACCAAGCGCGGGAAGTGCTGCGGCGCCGGAGAAATGTGCCGTACGAAAAACCGGATGATTTTTCGATGCAGACGAACGCAGAAGCGGTACAACAATTCAACCAGATTATTGGGGGCGTGGCTCTCGTTGTAGTGGTGCTCAGCTCCATCGGACTCCTGATTGGTGGAATAGGTGTGATGAACATCATGTTGGTTTCGGTAACCGAGCGAACGCGCGAAATCGGAGTGCGCAAAGCCATCGGCGCGCGCAGCCGGGACATCACCTGGCAATTCCTCTTCGAGGCCATGACGCTTACTGGAACTGGCGGCATTCTTGGGATCATTGTGGGTTGCGGCATCGTGCTGCTGATTCCTATCGTCAGCTCGCTAAAGGCTGTTATCCCAATGTGGGCGGTTTTTATCGGATTCGGAGTGTCCGTCAGCATTGGGCTGATTTTTGGGGTATGGCCTGCTACGAAAGCTGCGCGCCTAAACCCTGTCGAAGCCTTGCGTTACGAATGAATATTCTTATTTGCGGCGAGATGTCGACGACAACAGAATGTGGTGAACTTTTCAGGCTGCTTATTCGTCTATTAGTACAGATAAAGTGAAAAAAGCCATCCCAACCCTGGCTCAAGTCAGGCAGACACTCATTGCGGTGCGTGAGACCTTTTGGATCGCGCTGGACACGTTGCGCGCCCACAAGCTCCGCACATTCTTGACCCTGCTCGGAGTAATTCTGGCGGTTACAACGCTTGTGGCCGTAATTTCCGTGCTCAATGGGCTAAATGTTTATGTGGCGGATAAAGTTGCGAACCTTGGCGCGAATGCGTTTGTTATAGACCGCGTCGGCATCGTTACGAATTTCCAGGAATGGAACAAGGCAAGAAAACGGCCGCCAATGCAAATGGACGACTTTGAAGCTTTGCGCGACAACATGAAATTGGCCGATCAGGTCGCAGGCGAACAGGACACCACGGCAGATGTCCGCTACGGGAACGTGCTAAGCCAGGACGTATCGATCATAGGAGCGACTCCTAATTTCGCTCCGATACGAGACGTGGATGTTTCCAACGGCCGGCTGCTAACGCAAGTAGACGAGGATCATCGAGCCGGCGTTTGCGTGATTGGCGCCGATGTGGCCAACAAGCTTTTCGCGGGTGTGGATCCAGTCGGGAAATCTGTCCGAGCTGGGCAGGGACAGTACGAAATTGTGGGGGTAGCTGCGCCTAAGGGAACGGTACTGGGCCAGTCCGAGGATAATTTCGTAATGATCCCGCTGGGGACGTACAGAAAAGAGTGGTTGGCACCGCAGGACTCGGTTTCGATGTTTGTGTCGGCGCGCGGTCCGGAATGGATGGATGCAGCGGAGGACGAAGCACGCGTGATTCTGCGCGCTCGACGCCATGTGCGATATCAGGACGAAGACAATTTCGCGGTGATCGCACCATCCTCGATAACCGGCCTGTGGAACCGAATCACTGGAAACGCTTTTGGGATCGCCGTTTGGATCACTTCCGTATTTCTGGTGGTGGGTGGGATTGTGATTATGAACATCATGCTGGCGAGCGTAACGGAGCGGACGCGTGAGATTGGGTTGAGGAAATCGCTGGGTGCGCGGCGCAGCCATATCATTTTACAGTTTCTCGTCGAGTCATCACTGCTCGCTGCGTCTGGGGGGCTTGTCGGAGTAGGTCTGGCACTCGCAATCGCGGGCATAGTTCGCGCTGCGACCCCGATTCCGATTGCCACGCCGATTTTTGCGATCACCATCTCGTTGGTGCTTTCGACAGCAGTGGGGTTGTTTTTCGGAATCTATCCCGCGATGCGAGCGGCGCGACTGGATCCGATCGAAGCTTTACGAGCGGAAAACTAGGAAATAACGATGCAGCAAGACTTCAAAGAAAACCTTCAACTCGCGTTTGACACGGTTCGCACACACAAGCTGCGCAGCTTTCTTGCCATTCTTGGCGTGATGATTGGAGTTTCTCTTATTATCCTGGTTGTGGGATTGGTGGAGGGTTTTCGGCAGACGATTCAAGACGAGCTTACTGCTGAGGGAATCGACACAGCGTTTGTGTCGCGGTTTGATCAGGGGCCTCAGAATGGCCATCGGCCGAAAGAGGAGAAACTTAGGAAGCCGCTGACGCTGGAAGATGCCGTGGCCATCCGCGAGCTCTGCCCGGCGGTCAAGCAGATCGCAGTGTCAGCTTTCCAGTGGCAACTTACTCACACGGCGCGTTATCAGAAGAATGAAGTCGAAGGGACTGACTTTCGCGGAACGTTTCCAGCTTATCTGGAGGTTTATTCAAACGCCACGATGAAAGCGGGCCGCTTCTTTACGGCAGCGGAAAATGAGCATCGCGAGAATGTCGTGGTTATCGGCGAAAACGTAGCCAAAGCGTTTTTTCCGACGATAGATGACGCGCTGGGAAAGGAAATTCTGGTAGATGGTTCGACTTATCTCGTCGTTGGGGTTTTTGAAAAGCCGAGTGGCGGCTTCGGCACGAATGACGAGGATCGTCGCACCGTCATTCCCTACTATACGTTCATGAAGTTGTATCCATCGAGTTTCGAACTCGGGTACAGATTTCTGGCTTATCCCGGAAAACTGGACGCCGCAGTAGACCAATTGCGCGAAGTGTTGCGTCGCCGCCGGAACGTTGCCTACACCGCGCCAGACAATTTTTCGATTCAGACGCAAGTGGAAGTGGTGCGTCAATTTAATGACATCATTGGCGGCGTCGTTCTTGCGGTGATCGTTCTGAGTTCTATCGGGTTATTGATTGGCGGGATGGGTGTGATGAACATCATGCTGGTTTCCGTTACCGAGCGAACGCGCGAAATCGGTGTGCGCAAGGCCATCGGCGCGCGTAGCAGAGATATCACCTGGCAATTCCTCTTCGAGGCCATGACGTTAACCGGTACCGGCGGACTGATCGGGATTCTTGTGGGCAGCGGTATCGTGCTGCTGGTTCCGATGGTGAGCTCGCTGAAAGCGGTGGTGCCGGCATGGGCCGTGATTCTTGGATTTACGGTCTCCGTGAGTATCGGCTTGATTTTCGGAGTCTGGCCAGCCACCAAGGCAGCGCGGCTCAATCCTGTCGAAGCTCTTCGTTACGAGTAGCGGGCTGCCGCAGTCAACGATTCAACGCCTTATCCACAGTGACTGGGCTTTTGGGATCCAGGCGTGCCTTTCCATCTGGGCCGAAGATGTAAGGAATTCCAGCGGGATCGATCGGGATTCCGGACAGGACTCCCCTTTCATACAGCTCTCTCGTTGTGACGGGGTAGTGGCCGTTCCGTTCCCGGAAGTCCTCGGCGACTTTATCGAGTGCCAAAAGGTCTTGTTGTGCCTGTAATGATCGAAGATGTTGAAACGCATTTTTTTTGACGGACGGATCCTGCGCGCTCTCAAAGATTTCCGTCCAGATCTCCCGGGAAGCAGAAAATGAATTGCCCTTCGCCGCGACTTCCGCGGCCATCATCTTCATCAATACCGGCGAGTCCTTTTTCTTGCTGGCCTCCAAATATGCGGCGGAGGCTTCAGGATAATTTTTCAGGTGCCAGTAGTAGAGAAAGCCCAGATCGGAATCCAGCCGCCAGTCGTCCGGGTTTGCGGCGACCCCACGCTTCACCAGTTCGGCGGCGAGATCTGCACGCTCGGCTCCCATGGGAGCAGGCTCGGAGAGAAAAATGGCGCCGAAGCGATAAGCGATAATGAGTTTTGGATCCAGTGTAGTGGTGATGTCGAGAAGCGGCCATAATAGCTCGAACTTTTCACTCTCGTTGCCGAGCCTGCTTCCGTAATACTGGACTGCACGAGTCCAGTAGATATCCGCCAGCAAGGGCTCGTACCCCATGCTTAGCGCTTTCAGCAGTGGCCCAGAACGCAGCAAGAGATCCTCTTTTTGCTGGGCGATTGTTCGCGTTTCAGCATCGATGCGTGTTTGCAGCAACACAATGGCGAGAAACAGTAAGGGTATTGCGACGAGAGCAAAGCGCAGCGATCGAGCGTGGCTTGGGCCGGTCATTTTAAATTACGGCCGGAAAAGACTGCAGAGGCCGCCACCAGCGCCAGCGCCACGTACAAAGCCGCATAGGCCGTATTCTGCCAAATCAGTGAAACTGGAATGGACTCGCCGTGAGCTGCCGCCGCGATCGCGTTGAAATTGTGAAAGTTTGGCAACACATAATAGATGGCCCGAGCCGCCGCCTGCATCGCGGGATTTCGGGTTAACATTCCAATGTCACGAATGTCCGTGGAGAAAATACCGGCAACATAAAGTCCCAGCGTAAACAGCGTGGAGAGCATGGGACTCGAAAAACAGGAAAAGAAAAGCGCCAGCGCGGTCACCAGCCCCAGTTCGAGCAGGATGAAATAAACAGCCACCAGAATGGAGATGTCGGTGCGCAGAAAACTCCGGCTGACGTAGTAAAGAGCCGCGCCGAGCCCAACAGTCATTAACGCGGTGTTTACAGTTAGTGTTAGCAGCAGCCCGCCAAATTTGCCAACGAGGAATTCCCACCGCTTCACCGGTTTTGAAAGCAGGGTATAGAGGGTGCGCTTCTCGATCTCCTTGTGGACAAGTCCGACGCCAATAAAAATCGCCATGACCAATCCAAAAATCGAAATCGCTGAGAGGCCCAGGTTGATGATCACGAGCCGCGAGATGCCGATGGAAATCTCTCCGACCAGGATCGAAGCGCCGATCATCATCAGGGCGAAGAAGATGAGGTTGTAGAGCACGCGGTCGCGCACGGCTTCTCGGAAAGTATTGATGGCGACGCCGCCGGGTATCGTACTCATGGCGAGTCCCCTCCCGCCCGGTGTTCGGCGGCCTTACCGCGAGCGACCAGTTTGAGGAAGTAATCCTCTAGCGTAGGTCTGAGCGCAGTAACCGAAAGAATTCGCGCCTCGCAACTTCGCAGCTGTTCCAATGCGGAGTAAAGCTGCGCTTCCGGAACTTCCACGCGAAAGCGCTCACCGATTTTCGTGGAGTGCCCGACAAGCGCACTTGGCAACAAGCGTCCGTCACGCATTTCGAAGAAAATCTCCATTCCATATACTTCCATCGAAACAATCTCTCCGGGGGCGCCTACACCTTGCAACTTTCCGCCCAGCAGTACGGCTACTCTGTCGCATAACATTTCTGCATCCGAGAGAATGTGAGTAGAAAAGAAGACTGTTCGTCCTTGGCGTTTCAAATCGAGAATAATTTCTCGCACTTCGCGGCGGCCGACCGGATCGAGACCGGACATCGGCTCATCCAGGAAAATTACCTGCGGATCATGGATGATTGCTTGGGCGATACCGACACGTTGCAGCATGCCCTTGGAGAATTTTCGTAGTTGTACGTTGCCCGAATCCCCCAATCCCACGCGCTCGAGGAACCGCGTTACGCGTTCGCGCCGCTCGGCAGCCGGGTAGCCAAAAAACCGCGCATAGTAGTCCAACAATTCTCGAGCGGTGAGGTAATCGTAGAAATATGGCTGCTCGGGCAAGTACCCGATTTCGCGATGCATTCGCACGTCGTCTATCGAGCGCCCGCGAACCCGCGCCGTTCCCGCGGTAGGAAAGATCAGGCTCATCAGGAGCTTTAGGGTGGTAGTCTTGCCCGCGCCGTTCGGCCCCAGGAACCCGAAAGCTTCGCCTTCCTGGACCTGAAGAGTCAGATTATCGAGCGAGCGGCGCATGTGTTTGCGCCAGAAACCCACCGCGTAGTCTTTAGTCAGCCCTTCGATCTCGATTGCCGGTGTATTCATGGCCATGTCATTCTAATTTTTTTTCAAGTCCGCCGTTTGTGTCAATATTCGTGTGTTGCCTTGGAGAGCACAAGCGGTCGGCAACATTTGGGAGGAACTAGTTTCCGGAAGGTGTGAGCTTGTCTGCGTGGCGAAGTTCCGGGAAGCGCCAAGCCCAAATAGCCGTGACAATTAAAGTACCGACACCGCCCAATATGACGGCAGGCACTGTTCCAAACCAATGGGCCGTTAATCCTGACTCGAATTCTCCTAGCTCGTTGGATGCGCCGATGAATACCATATCTACAGCGTTCACACGTCCGCGCATTTGGTCGGGAGTCATCAGTTGGACCAGAGTCGCGCGAATCACAACGCTCACCATATCCGTGGCACCGACGAGCGTCAACGCGACTAGGGATATGACGAGGCTCCGCGACACTCCGAAGACTATGGTAAATGCGCCAAAGCCGGTTACACACCAGAGCATCGTGGCGCCCACGCGGCCTTTTAGCGGACGATAAGCCAGCAAGATTGCCATTGCGGCCGCCCCTATTCCCGGAGCGGTTCGCAGCAAACCGAGACCCCAGGGGCCGGTGTGGAGGATTTCGCGGGCGTAAACCGGGAGCAACGCTACCGCTCCACCCAGCAGGACAGCGAATAGATCGAGCGAGATCGAGCCCAACACGACTTTTTGATCGCGAATGTACCGAAGGCCCGCAAGAATGGTGTCCAGGTTGATAGGCTCGCGCACTCGCGCTTTAACATTCAACCGGATCAGCGTAGTACAGGCGAGCGAGATCACGGCCGACGCCAGGGCTGTGGCGTAAACGGCTGAGGGTCCGCGAAAAGCGGCGTATACGATGCCGCCAACCGAAGGGCCGAGAATCGTGGCAGCCTGGAATATGGTGGCGTTCCACGCAACCGCATTCGGAAAATGTTCTTCTGGAACCAATTGTGGCAGGAGAGCCCGGCTCACTGGTCCGTTGAATGAACGGACAACTCCCAGCAGAACAAGAACCGCATAGATGGGACCCACTGCTGGTGTGGCTCGATGTGATACGAAGAGCAGCAGGGCGGAGCATATTGCGAAACCCGCGTAACAAGTAACAAGCAAGCTGCGGCGATTAAAGCGATCCGCCACATGGCCGGAAATGAGGAACAGAAGAATCCCGGGCAAGAATTGGCAAAGTCCGACAAGGCCTAGATCAAACGCGCGATGCGTGATTTCGTAAACTTGCCATCCGACTGCAACGGATTGCATTTCGAGTGATGCGACCACGAAGAATCGAGCGAACTCATAGAAAATAAAACCTGGGTAGGTGAATGCAATTCGTCCGTCTAATTTTGAATCGCGCGATCCAGACATCCTCGAAGGGTGCGCTCCTCGTAACGATGCGGCCAGCAAGTATAACCTGAGCAGGCGCGCTGAACGCTTGGAGCGGTAGCGTACGAACATTTCAAAGCGTTTCAGTTTGTGGGTGTTTGTGAACGGAAACAGAAAAATAAGAGAAAGCAAATTGTTTTTCGGCTTGAGCAACACTCTGGCGAACAGAGAGATGCCGAACTCTCAGATGATTGATATCGGCACAGATAACACTACTGGTAGACACTTTCGACAACTAGTGCGGAAGATTTTGTGGTTCTTTGTCGATTTTTTCTTGACAAGTTTTCCTCGACCCACGATACTGCGGAACCAGACCGGGGGAAAATTGATTCGGTGACGACTTACTTCCTGGCATCGATCAACAGAGCAGCGGGCTCGGTAATACCGACAATTTAGAGGGGAAGAAGCCCTACTTCGCACCGCGCATCTAGTTTTTAGCGCGGCTTAGCTGGGCTTTACTAAATTTTCGGCTCGAAAGGCGTGATGCAAGCTCTTTCGCCGGACGCGCGCTCACATTTCCTCCATGTTTCGTCTATTTCTCGATAGACATAACAACACCCTGGACTCGGTTGATTGGGAGTAGAATGGAATTCTCTCCCGCACCGCGGCCCAGCCAACGTAAGACGGCTTTACTGCCGGCGCGGAGACAGAGATGGCGGAAATTAGAATGACCCTGCAAGGAAAATCCGAAACTGATCAAGTTACACGACGTGCTTCCGGCCTGGAATTTCAGCGCCGCTTCACCGACGGGAAAGTATCTCCATATGACAAACTTGAGTGGGAACGGCGTCCGGCAATCATAGGCAATGATAAAGGCCAGGTAATTTTCCGGCAAGACAACGTGGAAGTACCGAAATCGTGGTCGCAGACAGCGACAAATATTGTCGCTTCGAAGTATTTCCACGGAAAGCCGAATACTCCGGAGCGCGAAACCTCCGTACGGCAGTTAATCAGCCGCGTGGTTGAGACGATCGTCCGCTGGGGCGAAGAAGGCGGGTACTTCTCCACGCCGGAATCCAAAAACACGTTTCGCGATGAGCTCTCCCATTTGCTGGTCGAGCAAAAAGTGGCGTTCAATTCGCCGGTGTGGTTTAACGTCGGAGTTCAGGCGAAGCCGCAATGTTCTGCATGCTTCATCAACTCAGTCCAGGACAACATGGATTCAATCATGAACCTGGCGAAGACCGAAGGCATGCTGTTCAAGTGGGGATCGGGTACTGGAACCAACTTCTCGTCCTTGCGAGGAAGCCACGAATCGCTTTCCGGCGGCGGGATCGCATCCGGGCCAGTGAGCTTCATGAAGGGTTTTGATGCTTTCGCCGGCGTGATTAAGAGCGGTGGCAAGACTCGACGGGCTGCCAAGATGGTGATTCTAAACGTAGATCACCCGGACATCATGGAATTCATCGAGTCCAAGATGAAGGAAGAGCGCAAGGCGCAGGTTTTGATCGAACAGGGCTACGACCCTGCGATCGACGGCGAAGCATATTCTTCTGTCTTCTTCCAAAATGCCAACCATTCCGTGCGCGTCACGGACGACTTCATGCGGGCGGTAGAGGAAGACCGCGACTGGTGGACACGTAACGTCAATGACGGCAAAGCGGTGGAACAATTTCGGGCCCGAGATTTGCTCCACGAGATGGCCAAATCAGCCTGGAAGTGCGGCGATCCAGGAATGCAATACGATACGACGATCAATCGGTGGCACACTTGCAAGGCTACGGACCGCATCCACGCTTCAAATCCTTGCTCGGAATATATGTTCCTGGACGATACGGCCTGCAATCTGGCGTCGCTGAATCTGTTGAAATTTCTGGGTTCGAACGGCCAGTTTGATACAGAAGGATTTACTCACGCAGTGGACATTACAATCACGGCGCAGGAAATCTTGGTGGACAATGCGAGCTATCCGAGCGAGAAAATCGCGCGCAACTCACACGATTATCGTCCGCTGGGCATCGGGTACGCGAACCTCGGCGCCCTATTGATGTCGCTAGCCATGCCTTACGATTCCGATCGGGGACGCGACTTCTGCGGCGCGATTACAGCTTTGATGACCGGCGAAGCATATGCTCAGTCAGCACGCATCGCCGAGCGCATGGGACCCTTTGGCGGTTACTTGCGGAATCGCGAAGCAATGATTGACGTTATCCGTATGCACCGCGATTCTCTGAGGCCAATCAAGGAAGAGCATGTGCAGCCGTCGTTGCTGCATGCGGCGCAGAAATCCTGGGACGATGCTCTTGAGTTGGGTGAAAAGTTCGGCTACAAGAACTCTCAAGTTTCCGTTCTGGCGCCAACCGGGACGATTGGCTTCATGATGGATTGCGATACCACCGGGATCGAACCTGATCTGGCGCTGGTGAAGCAGAAGCGGCTGGTAGGCGGCGGCGTAATTAAAATCGTGAACAACACGGTTCCACAGTCGCTGATGAATCTTGGCTATCCGCCGGAGCAAGTGGCGCAGATCGTGGACTTTATCGATGCAAATGGCGCAATCGAAGGTGCGCCGGGGCTGAAGCCCGAGCACTTGGCCGTGTTCGATTGCTCATTGGCTACTCCGGGAGGCCGCTCGATTTCCTGGAGAGGTCACCTACGGATGATGGCCGCCGCTCAGCCGTTCCTTTCCGGTGCGATCAGCAAGACGATCAACATGCCGGAAGAGTCCACGGTGGAAGACATTATGGAAGCTTATGGCGAGTCGTGGAAATTCGGACTCAAGGCTGTGGCCATCTATCGCGACAATTCGAAAGGCTCGCAGCCGTTATCAGTTTCGGGCAAGAAGAAAGAAGATAAGCCCGCGGCGGCAGCTGCCTCCGCTGCCATTGAAGCGCCCATGGCCAAGGTTGAAGTTCCATCGCACGAACAGCAGGAACTTTTCGACCGTACCAAGCGTCGCAAACTGCCTAATGAGCGCAGTTCGATCACCCATAAGTTTTCAATCGGCGGGCATGAAGGCTACCTCACGGTCGGCAAGTACGATGATGGCACCGCGGGCGAGATTTTTATCAAGATGGCTAAGGAAGGTTCGACGCTCTCGGGCATCATGGATGCGTTCGCGCTATCCGTTTCCGTCGCGTTACAGTACGGAGTCCCGCTTCGCGCCCTGGTCGACAAATTCGTGAACTCACGCTTTGAACCCTCCGGCTATACCGGCAATCCGAGGATTCGGTACGCAAAATCGGTTGTGGATTATATCGGGCGCTGGCTGGGCGGCAAGTTTATCTCGCCAGATTATCTCGACGGCGAGGTTGCCGGCGGGGATCCGACGAGTCCGGTGGCAGTGGTTACACCCGAAGCAAAGGCCCCAGCTCCTGTTACGGTGATGAAAGCGCCCGAGGCGGAAGCTCCCACGCGTTCGCGGGCGGCGATTGATGATGCTCCGTCGTGCTCCGAGTGCGGCATGCTCATGACGCCGAACGGCAGCTGCTACAAGTGCTCCAACTGCGGCAGCACCTCAGGCTGCAGTTAACGGCAGCAAGAAAATTAGGAACCAAAGCAGGTGAAATAAAAAAAGGGGACTCCGTCGAGTCCCCTTTTTGCTCTACCCCTAGTTCCGGTTTCGGCGCGGCGAAACCGGCCCACCCCGGGATAAGAGACAGCCGATTACTCTGGTTGCACGTGGAATGCCAAGAGCTTCGGCCGACTCCCTGACAAACCGCCGCTTGGCGCGACAAGACTTACGGAAAAAAATAGTAGCTCGCCGCTCTGAACTGCGCGCACATCTCCGTATTCTGAAAAGCTCAGGCAGGCTATCTACGTTCTTTGGAAGGCTTCGAACTACTAGTTGCCCAGCCTATAAACCACGGAGATCGTAGTATCCACTTCGATCGCTTCGCCCCTGAGCAGCGTGGGCTTGTATCGCCATTCCTTCACTGCCTCGATCGCGGAATCCGTTAGTTCGGGAGGTCCACTCACGTATTGCACAGTCTTTATGGTGCCGTCCTGGGCGATTATGGCGTGGAGGAGCACGGTTCCTTGAATGTGGTGTTTCTTGGCATCTTTAGGGTAAGCGGGGGTAACTTGGTGAATGAGGTTGGCTGCGGCGACGTTGCCACCTACGCGGATGCTCTTCGGTCTTGGCCTGTCCGCGGGAGCATTCGTTTCGGGATTGGTGGCGGCGGGAGTTTGTGGCGCCGCAGTGTCTTTCTGTACGTACTGGGGAGGGTCAACCGTCGCAGTCGGCGGCAAATCTGTCGAAGAACCCGGCGCGGCGGATGGCGAGTCAGAGACTCCGGCATCGCTCCGTTTCTTTTCATCCAGCGAGAAAACAACGCTAACTGTAGTATCCACTCGAAAAGGTTCACCGTTCACCAGCGTCGGCCGATAGACCCACTGCCGCACGGCGTCCATCGCCGACTTAAGCAAGAGCGGAGGACCGCTCACAACGTCCAACTGCTCAATCGTTCCATCCTTCGCTATGATCGCATGGAGTAACACGGTTCCGCTGATATGCGCCACCTTGGCTATGGGCGGGTACACTGGCGTGACTTGATGGACAATCGAAGCCGACGCGACATTGCCGCCTACTCGGATGCGCTCCGAGTCGGGTGCAGACGAATCCGGCTGAGGAGCGTCGCTCGGTGGTTGCGCAGCCGCCGAGTCCATCGCGTCCTTCAGAGACTTTCCGCCAAGCGTATAGAGAACGCTGATCGTTGTGTCCACTTCAACGGGCTCGCCATTTAACAGCGTCGGCTTGTACACCCACTGCTTAACCGCGTCCATTGCAGATTGCATTAGGGCGGGGGCACCACTTACATACTTCAAAGCTTGCAGCGTGCCGTCCTTCCCGATGAGCGCGTGAAGTACTATCGTTCCTTCAATGTGCTGTTCCTTGGCCGCAGCCGGGTACTCTGGCGTAACCTGGTGAATCAACATAGCCGACGCAACATTGCCGGGCACACGGACAGGTTTCGCTGCTGGAGCATCCGGTTGAGAAGAATAGCTTGCCGGGCTTTGCGTCGATGCCGGTGCTTGCTGTTCGTCTTGCGAGAAGGCGACCGTGGCCATCAGGAGGGGAATCATTACGACCAATGCAATTCTTGAAGAAGCCATAGCTACTCCCGGGTTGCGTACTTGAAGTCCGTCGTTAAGCACAGGAATACACGAAGCTTCACGTTCACGCAATGGAATAGTGGCAACGCCGGAGCTGGCCCGTGCCGAATGTCCCGGCACGCTTAGGAGTGCGGCACCGCAGTGCGACGCAGCCGTTTCCAGATCCACCGTGCAGGCGCGAAGAGGGCGACGACCCACAGCAGGATAGTCGGCAAGGCTTGCAAGGCCCATACTCCGACTCCTATCACGCTATCGACGGCCGCGCGGTATCCATCGACCGCGGCATTGTGCAGCCGGGTGGCTGTCGCGGTAGGCGCACCCTGCAAGCTGGCCTTATATTCTTCCTGCACCGAAAGCTCGACAGTGGCGAAATCAACTCGGGTTTGTAACGACCGTTGGTCAGCTTCCATTTGCTCAATGTCTCCGCGGACTCGAGCGATTTCTTGCTCGGTTGCGAGGATGTCCTTCACTTGTCCGGTGTGATTGCGAAGAACATCCAGCAATGTTTCCTCGGTGGCGCGAGCGTTTTTCATCCGGGCAGCGCGATCGGTGAACTCCTTAGTCACTTCTTCGCCGGACTGAGATTCTTGTTCCACGCGCCCCAATTGCTTCAACTCCGCAATCGTCGCTTCGAGTTGCGCAGACGGTATTCGCAGCGTAGCTGTTAAGGTTCGCGCGGCATCCTGCGGCGAAGCCGAACTCAAGCTGGCAATGTAGCCATTGTGGCGTTGCGCAATCGCCTTCACGCTCGCCTCCAAGGTCGCGAAATCCTTCACAGTCAAGGAAACTGAAGCTGTCCGCGCGATCATGGGCGCCCTCGGTTCGGGCGTTGACTGGCCATCCGCCGAGGTTGAAGTGGATTTGGGTGAGGCTCCTCGGGCGGCCGGAAGAGCAAGCGGCGCGGGTCTGGCCATTGGCTGGCCAAAGGCTTCCACAGCCTTGCTTTCCGGAGCGCTGGCCGAGTTCGATTGTTCGGTATATGCCAATTCTAATCCTTCGGAATGTCGCGGTTCTCGTTGCACCGTCTGCAGTCTGACACCCAATAGCAGAATCACCAGAGCCGCGGCGCTCGCTATCCCCCATACCCAACGATTTCTCAAAAATGGAAACTTTCCACCTAGCCGGTCGGTGAATCGTTGAGGTGTTCTCACTTTCGCAACCGGATGTTCCGCTCTCGCCGCCTCCAGATTCTTCGTCAAGCCTGCAGGCGCCGGTTCGACACTCCAATTTGAGAGCTGAACCGACACGTCGCGCATCTGTTCCGCCAGCGCCGCGCATTCCGCGCATTCGCGCAAGTGCGCTGCTATGCTCACCGCGCGATTGGCGGAGAGTTCTCCGTCGAGATAAGCCATCACCTCTTCTCGCTCAAAAGGATGAGTGGATGAAGTCATTTCCGCCCTCCCAAATTTCCCGGCGTAGTTGCCAGGATTTCGCGTAACGCCATTCGCGCGCGGAACAATCGCGATCGGACGGTGTTCACCGGCGCACGCAGCATCTCTGCGATTTCCTCGTAGCTCAATTCTTCGAACTCGCGCAGCAACAAAACTTCTCGATCGGCGGCTTCGAGCCGTCCCACTGCTTGTCTCACCCAAATAGCATTTTCCGGATTTGTTTCTGACGGATCCGAAACCTCGTGCGGGACGCCGTCTGACTGCGTCGGGTAAAGAACTGATTTGCGTCTGTACGCCGCGAGAATGTTGAAAGCGATGCCAAATAGATAGGCGCGAAATGTCGCGCGAGGTTCATATCGCTGGGCAGCGCGCAGCACGGCAAGGAAGGTTTCCTGCGCCAATTCCTCGGCTTGCGCGGCGTCGTTCATGCGGCGCCGAAAAAATCCGTATACCCGCTCGCGATATCGCAAGAAGAGTTCGGTGAAGGCGGCGTCCGAGCCTTGTTGAAGTTCCAGGATTAATTGCTCATCGCTGGTCATCGCTCAAATACGGGCCCGGATTCATGCGCATCCCCGGGCGTCGCGTCCTCCAAAGATCAGTTGCTTCCATATCTGTAATGTTTGGAGAACGCAAAAAGTTCCCGCGCTTGCAGCTTTTTTTCAGCTAGCTCGGAACAAACGGTGCCGTTTTGGGGATTTACGAGCCGATTGGGGGAGTGCAAGAATCATATGCGCTTAAAGACGGCCCGTTATTGCTTGAATCAACAGAAGCGCTCCGATGCACGTCAACCCGATATAGACGTATTTTAAGAAAGCGTCTCCCTTCAAGCGATGATTGATCATTCTGCCGAGGAGCACGGCAGGTATGGTGACCGGCAGCGAGAGCAGATAGTAGTGCGTGACGGCGGGAGTCCAAAGCCCGGCCACCCAGTATCCAACCATGCCAATGATGCTCGCGGGTAGAAAATACCCTTGCAGGGTCGCCCGAAAGTGCTGGGCCGACCAGCGTCGCATGGAACCGTAAATGGCGAGCGGAGGTCCGTTCATCCCGTAAGCTCCACCGAGTACTCCTGCACAGAATCCACAAACCAAAAGCCATCCTCGACTGTCGCGACGCAGTTCCACAGGCGCGCGGCCTATCAGGGAGTAAGCGGAGAAGGCAATAATAATCAGTGCCAACGCGGCCTTCGCGGCGTTTTGATGCCTGCTAGTGAGAAGCAGAAGCCCCAATGGGATACCGATCAGCGTCGAGAGCACGAGCCACCCCGTGCTGCGCAAATGAATCTTTTTCCAGTCCTGTACGACGACTATTCCGGCGATTGTGATGGACACAAGTACGGCGAGCGGGGCCGCCACCTTCAGCGGAATGCAGAAAGCCAACAGTGGAACGGCGATGAGCGCCTCGCCGAAGCCGAACGCGGAACGGATCAGCGCGGCCACAAACACGATACATAAAACCTGCAGAGTCGTAATTTCGATTTTAGCCCTCGAGACAAAAGAGCTCTGCGTGAGCTTCGATTCGGCCGGAATACAGATTCACGCGATCTGAAATCTATTAGGCCTGTGCTCCGATGGTAGTGCGCAAGGCCGTGGCCAATAGTTCAGTCCAGTGGCGAACATCCTCGTCGCGTTCGGCCTCGACCATAACGCGGGCAAGCGGCTCGGTGCCCGAATAGCGCAACACCACTCGGCCGGAGCTGCCCAACACCGTCTCGGCTTCGTGAAGCATGCGGGCAACTTCTGGTAGGGAATCAAGAGGGGGCTTCGAACGCACGCGAACGTTAACAATTTTCTGGGGATAAATCTTGAGATCTGCGACAAGCGAGTCAAGCGGTCCAGCGAGCGAGATGATTGACGCCAGCTTCAAAGCGGTAAGCATTCCGTCACCAGTAGTGGCGTCATCGAGAAATAAAATGTGGCCAGATTGTTCACCGCCAAAGTTCGCGCCGATACGCTGCATTTCTTCCAGCACGTAACGATCGCCCACGGCGGTGCGCACGAGCTTGAATCCGGAATTGTCCAAAGCGCGTTCAAGTCCAAGGTTGGCCATAGTAGTACCGACCACCACGTTGCCCTTGAGTTTTCCCGCTGATTTTAAGTAACGCGCTACGACGAACAAAACTCCGTCGCCATCCACCAGTTTCCCCGAGGCGCTGGAAAAAATCGCGCGGTCCGCATCCCCATCAAATGCCACGCCTAGCGCCGCACCGCTTTCCACCACTCGCTTTTGCATGGCTTCCGGATGCAGGGAGCCGCCGTTCGCATTTATGTTCTTCCCATCCGGCGTGTGATTCATAGCGATCACATCCGCGCCAAGAGAGCGAAACAGCCGCGGCGCCAGTTCGCTGGCTGCCCCGTTTGCGCAGTCCAGCACTATTTTCATTCCGGCGATTCTTGCGCCTGGGAGAATGGCTTGGGCCAATCCGCCCAGATAATCGTCATCAATTTTTTCGTTATCGTGAAGACGCAGTGCTTTCGCTGCCGACACCGTTCCGTTCGACGCAAGAACCGATTTTTCGAGTGCCATCTCTATCGCATCCGGAAACTTCATTCCGGTAGACGAAATCAACTTCACTCCATTGTCGTGGTACGGATTATGCGAAGCGGAAATCACGACGCCGGCGGCGAACCCCTCGCGCTTTACGAGCCAAGCCACGCCGGGAGTAGTAAGAACTCCAGCAGAAACCGGGTTCGCGCCACCCGCAACCAGGCCGGCGGCGATCCTTTCCGCAATATGCGGGCCGGACTCGCGAGTATCGCGTCCCATCAAAACGTTGGGACTCTCTGCGTGTTCGGGCCTTTCCGAACGCAAGTAATTTCCAAGCGCGAGGCCGACGCGATCCAAGGTCGCGTCGTCGAGGGGGTATTCGCCCGGGATACCGCGGATGCCGTCGGTGCCGAAAAGTTCCTTAGCCATATGATCCTAGTTTTGTCCCGCGCAAACGGGAGGCAATTCTATCATCGCGAGGGCGGAGTCCGGTCAGGCCGGGAGGAAGTCTGGTTCCTATTTGGGCATTCGGGTCGACGGAATGGAACTGGTGTACGCGTGGGCACATCCGCATCTCTGGTGGCGCAGGCTATGCTATCGTACAGCAATGCCATTGGAAGACACGAAAATCCTGAATGACAATTCGACGCCCGCGAAGATCATTGCGGCGGGAATTGTGGTCGCTTTCTGCTACTGGGCTTCTTCGATCCTGGTCACGCTGCTAGTCGCCGTTCTGCTGGCATACTTTCTCGATCCTGTCGTCACATGGATGGAAGAGTGGCACGTTCCGCGAGCGTTGGGTTCTCTGATCGTGGTGCTGATTACGCTGGCGATGCTGCTATTTCTGGCGTTTACGTTAGTCGAACGCGTGGATCAATTCGGCCGCGATTGGCCAAAATATCGCGCGCCTCTGAAGGCGGTATCGGACGTCATCGAAGGGAAAATGAATTCTCTGGAGGCACACGTCTCGGAAATTTCATCGCAGCCCGACGCCAGCCAGCGCATTGTGCAAGTTGCCGAGTCGCACCCCGTGCGCGCGGCGATCCTTTCCCGTTTAACTGGGCTGTATACCGTAGTGTTAGCCGCAACATTCGTGCCTTTTCTTTTGTTTTTCATGCTCGCTGCGAAGCGCCAAGTCTGGCATGCGACCATGCAATTATTCCCGGCGACGGAGCGCACATCCGTAAAGGAGACGCTGGCGGAGGTCACGCAAGTATTGCGAAGCTATGTGGTAGGCACAGCGCTTGTCGGAGTCGTGCTGGTGGTTGCCAGTTGGCTATTTTTCTGGGGCATCGGGCTCGAGTTTCCGTTCCTCACAGCGCTCGTTTCCGGCACGTGCAATCTCATTCCCTATCTTGGAGTAATTCTGTCCTGGATTCCACCGGTGCTGATCGGGCTGAAACAGTTTCATACCGTGACGCCTTTCATCGGTATCTTCACCATGCTCACTTTCTTTCATTTGGTGGCGGCAAATCTTCTGGTTCCGGCACTGGTCGGCTGGAAAGTCCGGCTCAACGCGCTGGCCCTAACGGTGTCTTTACTTTTCTGGGGATGGTTGTGGGGCGGTATGGGACTGATTCTCGCCATTCCTATCACTGCGGTCATTAAGGTCATTTGCGACCATAAGGAAAGCTGGCAGCCGGTTGGCCGCTGGCTCAGCGCGTAATTTTGGCGGTTTGTCTTACACCTATTTTTCCTCGGTGCTTAGGTTGTGGATGGACTCGACCCGCTCTCTGAGAGTCTCCGCATTGATTGCTTCCTGAAATATTCTGATCGCCGCAACTCCGGCTGCTCCAGCGCGAATACAGGCCGCCGCGTTTTCCTGATTCACACCCCCTATCGCGATCACGGGAATTGAAACGGCACGACAAACCTCGCCAAGCTTTTCCACGCTTTGGGGTTTGCCAAACGGCCGCTTGAAAGGAGTGTCAAAGACCGGGCCGAAAAAGACGTAATCGGCATGGGCGTCTTCCGCTTCGCGGACTTCTTCTAAACTATGGCAGGAAACTCCTATCACAAAATTATCCGGAGCATTTCCCGCCCGGCACCACTGCAGCACCTCGCGCACTGGCGCAGATTCTCGCCCGAGATGTACGCCGTGGGCACCAGCCGCCAGCGCCACATCCAAGCGGTCGTTGATTAGTATTCGCACGGGATGGCCAGAGACTGCAAACTGCGCGGTCGTGAATTGGGCTATACGGCGCGCAAGTTCGAGGAGTTTTGAGGCCGGTAAATCCTTCTCACGGATCTGTACCCAATCGACGTCGGCTGCTAGGGCCACTTGGACACCTTGCAATATCCTCGCGGTTGAGTCGGCTTGGATCCCTGCGTCAGTCAAAGACTTCCGGTCGGTGACGTAGCAAACGATAGGTTTATGAGCTGCGGGTCTCAACAATGGTAGTCCGGCGAAAAGCTTCGAGCGCAAACAGCACATTCATCAGACCCAACCCCGAGATTGCACCGCGCAGAAAGGAATTCTTTACGAGAAACGCCAGCGTCGGGTATTGGTAAAGAAAATAGTTCATATCCCACACTTCGGACCATGGAACCAGGATCAGCGCTAACCCCAATTCGAGCCAAAGCAGCAGAAGAACAACTCGGAGGACCCGGTTCATCATCAAGGTAAAGATTATGGGAGATTATTCGAGCTGTCGCAACATCTACTACTAGTGATCAAGCGCGCAACTTCCTGTCGCAGGCTCCATAACATCGCAAACGAGCGACATGAGAGTACAATACACCCACTCGAGGCCAACAGGGATTTCACGGGGAGTAAAGGCGCGCACGATGCGTCAAGTAAACCGAAACTAAGGAGAGCGCTTCATGGCGACAGTCGCCGCAAAAGACGGAACGCAGATTTATTACAAGGATTGGGGAAAAGGGCAGACTATAGTTTTCAGCCACGGTTGGCCTTTGAGCGCAGACGACTGGGACGGGCAAATGCTGTTCTTCGGCCGGCTCGGCTACCGCGTCATCGCGCACGACCGCCGCGGCCATGGCCGCTCCGGTCAAACCTGGGACGGGAACGAAATGGACACTTACGCGGATGACCTTGCTGGGTTATTTGAAAAACTCGATCTTAAGGACACGATCATGGTTGGGCACTCGACCGGGGGTGGCGAAGTCGCGCGTTACCTGGGCCGGCACGGCTCCGAGCGCGTCTCGAAGGCCGTACTCATCAGCTCGGTTCCTCCTCTGATGCTGAAGACAGCGAACAACCCCGAAGGAGCGCCTATCTCAGTTTTCGATGACCTCCGTGCACAACTCACAGCCAATCGGCCACAGTTTTACAAGGACATCACTTTGCCGTTTTACGGCTACAACCGTCCCGGCGCCAAGATCTCGGAGGGTATTCGCGAGCACTGGTGGTTACAGGGAATGCTGGGCGGCGTGAAGGCACACTACGACTGCATCAAGGCCTTCTCGGAAACCGACTTCACCGAGGACCTGAAGAAAATAGAAATTCCCGTGCTAGTGATGCATGGCGACGACGATCAAATTGTGCCGATAGCCGCCTCGGGACTGAAGTCGGCGAAGATACTGAAGAACGCGACGTTGAAGGTGTACAAGGGCTTTCCTCATGGCATGCCCGCGACCAACGCGGACCAGATCAACGCGGATTTGCTCGCGTTTTTTAAAGGCGCAGCGACCACAGCGTCGGCCTAACGGAACCGTTTGTCACTGGAATGAAATGCGATGCATCGGGTGTGCTTGTCGGCGCCGAATATCCATCGTGACGAAGGTTCCTTCGCGACTCGTGCCAACGGCAGCGAGCGACAGGGGAAGGTGATTCAAGCGCGTGCACTACCGAAAAACAATTTACGGGATCGCATTCGGCTGGACGGTCGTGGTGGCCACAATTTTGTTGTTTTCGCCTCAGCGTCTCGCAATCGGTAGCAGCGTACCTGGAGACGAAGGTGTTGCGGTCGGTGCACAATACGATTCGACGCATGTATATGTCGCCCCGGTTGATTTGGACGCTTTCGTCAACAGCGTCGCCGCTGCGTTCGGCGGCCAACCCTCCAAGCGATCCGTAACAAACGTTCTTCCTGTGCCGAGCAGTACGGAGTTTCAATATTTATGGACTCCGGTGGGCACGCTATCGGTCTTCGCGTTCGAAACTCCAATTCCGTATCCGTTCGGGCAGGAGCGGACGGGATATCTGGTGACCGACATGGACCAGGCGATCAAGGCCGCTCGAGCGGCTGGAGCCGAAGTCATCGTGGAACCATTCAAAGATCCTATCGGAATCGATGCAGTCATCCAGTGGCCCGGTGGCGTGAAAATGCAACTCTATTGGCACTTCACGCCACCCAAATACGCGCCGCTAGAAACGATTCCAGACAATCGGGTTTACGTGTCTAGTGACAGAGCTGACGACTTCGTGAATGGCTTCATACGGTTCAGCCACGGCAAGATAGTCGCAGATGATAAGCGCGCCGACGCCGGCGAAATCCGGCGCCCAGGGGAGACTTATCGCCGCATACGAATCGAGTCGCCGTTCGGAAATATGCAGGTCTTGGTAACTGATGGCCATTTGCCGTATCCGTTCGGCCGCGAGATTACCGGATACCAAGTGCAGGATCTCTACGCGACGCTGCAAAAAGCTAAAGCTGCTGGCGTGAAGATATTATCTCCGCCTTACTCCACGCATGATCGAACCACGGCGATCGTCCAATTTCCAGGCGGGTACATCGCCGAAATACACAGCCTGACCGCGCGCTAGGTTTCGTCGATTATTCTGAAAGGTAGGAGGTTTAGCGTTTCTGCAGCGTGGAAATGCGATCGGCGACGTCGCGATATTCGATGTTTGCGGCGTAGACTTGACGGAAGCAATCCAGCGCTGCCGAAGAATCTCCACCGGCTTCCAACGCCAATCCAAGGTCGTAGCGCAACGCGAGAATGGTCTCATGTTCGAGCCCGGGAACTTGGAGTGCACGCTGGTACCACATCGAGGCAATGTTCGGCTCACCCTTGTCCATGAAACAAAGACCGAGCATGGTCGAACAATTCATGGTGTAGCGGAAGGGCTTGCCCTTCTGTACTGCTTTGGCCACTTTCTGGAATTCTCCGATGGCTTCGTCGAGCAGTCCCATTTCGCGATAGGCGATGCCCAAGTTGTAGTGTGTTTCCAAATCTTCGTCTTCTTCGCCGAGTTCACCTAACTCGCTGCGGAATTCCTGAAAGACTTCCGCGAGCTCGTTCAAGCTTTCCGTAGTTATTTCGGGTATAGCGGCTGAAGAAGTCTTGGAACTTCCGTTCTCCGAAATTGCGGTGACGGGCACGGAACTCAACGCGGAGACTGGTACGGGTTCGTCAGTATCTTTGGGCACCGACGCGAACATGCGCTCCAAGGACGGCGCTTCCAAATCTTCCACCTCTGCGGCTAACTCGTTAAGAAAATCCTCGGTAGTTGCAGGGCCTGCATGGCTCTCTACCGGGCTGGGCTCCGGCGTTAGCTCCAGTTCAAATTCGCTGTTCGCGGGAGCAGGCTCGGCAGGAAGCGTCTCTAATGCCGGCTCCTCAATGATTTCGATCGTGGGAGTCTCGTCTGGTTCCGGGACGGTCTCCTGAATCTCAAATGAATCCGGCTGCACCGCAAAATCCTGGGTTGAGGCCGATACCGCTGCTGGCTCCGGCTCAATTTCTAAAGCGATTGGTGCTTCTGGTTCCAGCTCGACGGGCTCGAGCTGGGCGGCGATCTGTTCAACGCTCGGTTCAGCCTCGGGCTCTTCCATGATGAGGATAGGCTCGGATTCGGCTTGGGGTTCTGACACAACCTCCGCCACAGGCTCAGAGACTGCGCTCTCGCTTTCCGGCAGATGTGCGGGAGGAGCTTCTTCCAGCGCGATTTTCTCGGAGTCTACGACTTCCTGAGAGATCGCTTCCCATTCGTCGGACAGATCCAACTCTTCCCCAGCGGCCACAGGCGATGAATTCGCAACAGGTTGTGCAGTCGGCAAATCAACCGATGCCGGCGCCTCCTCAATCGGCGTGGGGGCGACAGCAAACTCTTCGACAGCCGACTCCTGCGGAGCGCCAGTTAACGGTATTCCGAATTCAGCGGCTATGTCGACAGCGCTCAATTCGGAAGCTTGGTCTGTGGGTGTGGTGACTTCGGGAGTGGTTTCCGCGGTCGTTAGCGATTGAGCTTCTGGGGTAACCGGTTCTGCCGGCGAAGTCTCGACCGGCACAGCCATCGGCGGAGCAGCTTGCAAATCTTCCGCTGTCACTCCGGCTGCCTTCTGGAACCTCTGTCGCAGTTCCGCAAAACGGTCGGCATTCACTTGGTCGTTGCGTTCGCGGTGAATCTGCTCCAGCTGCCCAGCCAGCTCAGCCGTGCGCCTTTCATTTCCGGCACCCAAGTAAAGATCCAACAGCCTCTCTAATGTAGGTGTATGACGCGGAGCTCGTTGCAAGACGTTTTCGAGAAGATGCGTAGCCTTTTGAGTCAGACCATAGCTCGAAAAGAGATCGACATCAGTCAGCGCCTGCGCAATGTACCGCTGTGTATCTTCATCGAGCGTCTCTTCGATAACCGGAGTCGTCGCTACGGCAGCTTGCGGAACGCGGTGCTCGTCCTTTTCCTCCTCGGTTTCAGGCGGCAGTGGTTCAGGAGCAGCTACCGGTGACCCACCTGTTCGTTCGCGAAGTTCGTTCAGGCGTGCGACCACGCGCTCGTCGTCCTTATTGCGGTCAACGAGTTCCTGCAATAACGCTTCGGCGCGCGGAAAATTTCCGGCGGCAACATAAGCGTCGGAGAGCTGACCAAGCGCGGCATTTAGCCGGAAAGGATCACTCGTCGTTCGGCAAAAATCGACGAGCATTTCCAGGGGTTCGGGATCGCCCGGCAGGCGCTCGCTCGCCGCAGTCAACGACTTCACGAACTTGTCCTGCTCGCCCGCTTCGATCATCGCGCCACGCAGCTCGCGTAAAAGAGGAAGCGCGGCGTTTGCTTGGCCAGTCTCGATAAGCGTCTCGGCTACTTTGTAAAGCAGCCCAAAATGCGCATGGCCCCGAGCCAAAATCTTGCGGCCACGTTCCGCGGCGTTTTGGACCTGGCCGCAGCGTAGCTCGTAATCCACAAGCAGGCTCGTGACATCGCCGCCTGCGTTAGCTTCCGGATGGGATTCCAATATCGGGATGGCCTGGGCGCCCTTATTATTCGCATCCAGCGTTTTCGCCTTCAAAAGAAGCGCGGAAGCGTTCGTAGGATCGACTTCCACCGCGCGTTCTATAAGCTTTTCCGCCTCGTCCTTCTCGCCGCGGTCGAAAAGTCTCTGCGCGTAGTTCAGATAAGTCTGAGCCGCTTCTTTCTTCAAGCCCATGACGTTATAAAGTTCAGCCAAGCGCATCTGCACGCGCAAATTTTCCGGCTCAACTTCCAATAATCGGTGCAGTACTTCCACAGCTTTCGGCGCCCGATTCGCTTTCAGGTGTGCTTCCGCAATTTGTAAGAACAGAGGCCGAGCTTCACTCAAGATGCCTTGCTGAACGTAAAGATCGGCGAGGCGCTCCAACGGAGGGAGCTCGTTGGGGGCTAGTTTTCCAATTTTCTTGTAGATAGCGATGGCTTTGCTGTTGAAGCCGTCGTCCAGATAGACTTGCGCAAGGCGCTCAAAATATTCGATGGCATGTCCCAAGTCGGCTTGGCGCGCATACAGATCGCCCACGGTCATTAAGGTGGCTTGGTCTTTCGGGTCATGACGCAGAATTTGCTGGTATTCGGCAATGGCCTGGGCAACTTTGCCCTGATTGAGGAACTTCAGCGCGTTTTCCAGCGCTTTGCTTTTGTTAAAGGCCATGGGTAATTTCGCCTGACTCGCCTTCACCTACGGCGGGGGCGTGGTTGGGCCACACTTGCGGCTCAGGTCAGAAGGTTAGCATGCGCGAAAAACAAGGGGCAATGAACCGGGCGAAGCATGGTGCCATAGGCGACAACAGTGTCTTTTACGCGCCTAACCCGGATGTATTGAAAGCGACGGAAGATTCTGGGTGTTTTTCCGCCTGAAAAACCCAGCGACCGGAGCCCTCTAGGGTTCGAAGATGATCGTGACATCCGAGCGTCCTGCGACGGCTTCCGTACCAGGTGTAAGAGGCAAGATATCTTGTTTTGCGCCGACAGCCCAACACCCTGCTTCTCGCACGGGAGAATACGAAAAGCGATGGAGTGGAGAAGGGCCATGGCGTTGAAGGGCTTCCAAATGGTCCGGAGTCCCGTAGCCTTTGTTCCGGGCCAGACCGTACTGGGGATAGAGTTGGTCGAATTCCTGCATCTGCTGGTCACGTTCCACCTTTGCCAAAATGGAAGCCGCCGCAATCGATACGGAACGCGCGTCACCGTGAATCAAGGCTTTCTGTTCGATGGGCAAATCAATTTCAATGGCATCCAGAAGGAGGTAGTCCGGCAGGGGAAAAAGCAGAGAAACCGCGGCCATCATGGCTTGGCGACTGGCCTGATAAATATTCCAGGCGTCGATGCGGCTGGCTTCTATTTCCGCCACCGCCCAGGCCAGCGCGTGCTCACGAATGCGTGGCGCCAGCTCGTGGCGACGGTCGGGAGTGAGCTTCTTGGAATCGTCGAGGCCGACAATCCTACGGCGGGGATTCAAAATCACGGCTGCGGCCACTACGGGACCAAATAAAGAACCGCGCCCCGCTTCATCCAGACCGGCGATGCGTAGCCACCCGTGCTGGCGCGCCTCGCGCTCGTAACGCGTGCAACAGAGTCTGCCCATCGGCCACGGATTTTAGCACAGGGCGAGCCCACTGTTTTCCACAAACGGCTATCCCTGCGGTTGTGGGCGCCGCAAAAAAAAAAGCCCGCCCCGATTTCTCGGAGCGGGCGAAACCGGTACGGTTCGGTTACTCTGCGGTCGCTGGTGCTGCGGCCACCTTCTCAAAGGTTTCGACGCGCTTGATGCGGGCAGCCTTGCCTTTGCGTTGGCGTAGATAATTCAGCTTGGCGCGACGCACTCGGCCTTGGCGCACAACGTCAATCGAGCTGATCATCGGTGAGTGCACCGGGAAAATGCGCTCCACTCCAATGCCGAAGCTCACGCGGCGTACCGTAAACGATTCGCCCAGAAGCTCGCCACGACGGCTCATGACCACACCTTCAAACGGCTGGATGCGCTCTTTGGCTTCTTCGCCCTCCTTTAGGCGGACGTTCACCCGGATCGTGTCACCCGGGCGAAAGACGGGATGATCCTTGCGGAGTTGGGATTGCTGTACTTTAGAAATTATCGGTTTCATGACTCATTTTCCGGGCAGACCCACTCAGGCGGGGCCAGCACACTACGCACAATTTGCTATTATAACGAAACTGCCGCTTCCTGCCTATACGAAAGTAGGACGCCATCGGGTCTGGCTTTGGGTGGATCACCGCGTGGACATGGCTCGCACGCGGGTTAGCCGATTATAATTACGCCTGTTTACGGTAATTAGTTAAGCTGGTAACAGAGCGATATTCATAAAGGACGTCAGAAGTCTCCTTAACCTACGTAATATGCGGGCTACGCCAGGACAAATTCGACTTTCTGCCACTGATCTGAGTAACCACTTGGCCTGTCACCATCTCGCCTCACTTGACCTGGGCGTTGCGCGTGGACAGCGCACTGCTCCAGACTGGACCGCTCCCGACCTGGTAGTTATTCAGGAGTTAGGGTTGCGTCATGAGGCGGCTTATCTGCAATTGCTCCAAGATAAGAATGTGTCATTCGTCGATTTGCGAGAAATCGAAGATGAGCGGAAAGCGATTGCCAAAACTCTTGTGTGCATGGAACGCGGAGTGGCGGTTATCGCGCAAGGCAGCTTAGCTGTTGGGCGTTGGTTTGGGCGCCCCGATGTGCTCGTAAAAGTGCCGAAGCCAAGTCGGTTCGGCGAGTGGTCGTATGAGGTCTACGACTGCAAACTGGCGCGCGAAACTAAGGCAGCAACCATTCTTCAGCTCGCACTTTACTCGGCGCTGTTAACGGAGATTCAGAGTCAACCGCCGGAGTTTATGTACGTGGTTCCTGTGGGCAAGAATTTTGAAGCAGAGCCCTACCGCTTTGCGGAATATTCTGCGTACTACCGATACGTGAAAGCGCGGCTCGAAACCGTATGCGATGACAAGCAGGGCGCAGAAACTTATCCGGAGCCGTGCGCTCATTGCGACGTATGCCGCTGGTTTCGCGAATGTGACGCAAAACGACGCGGCGACGATCACCTTTCTCTGGTGGCAGGAATTCGGCGGCAGCAACGGAACCAGTTGGAGGAATGGAACACGGAAACGATGGCCAAACTGGCTGTCTTGCCGATACCGCTGAAGGAACGGCCTAAGCATGGTTCCAGAGAAGGAATCGGCCATGTGCGAGAACAAGCGCGTGTGCAGGTGATGGGCCGCTCGGAGAAAAAGCTAGTGCATGAGGCGCTCTTGCCGGTTGCCATCGGAATGGGTTTTTGCAGATTGCCAGAACCTTCTGCGGACGATCTATTTGTGGATCTGGAAGGCGATCCGTTCGTTGGAGAGTCGGGATTGCAATATCTGTTCGGATTTGCGTTTAGGAATCTGGACGGAGACCTGAGTTACGAAAAGCGATGGGCACTGAACCGTGAAGAAGAAAAGAGAGGCTTCCAGTGGCTGGTGGACGAAATCATGCGGCACCGCGAGGCGAATCCGCAAATGCACGCGTACCACTTTGGTGCGTATGAGCCGGCAACGTTGAAGCGTTTGATGGGTACATATGCAACGCGGGAAGACGAGGTAGATCGCATGCTTCGGGCGGGCGTGTTGGTAGATTTGCACCAAGCATTCAAGCAAGGACTGCGGGCAAGCGTTGAAGAATATTCGCTAAAGAAGTTGGAGGCATTTTACTCATTCAAACGAAAGACACCGCTGGACGTATCGCGGGGGGCGATGCGATACATAGAGCACCGGCTGGAGCTCGAAGGAAAGCTCGAAGAAATACCGGACGAAATCCGCGCAGCAATGGAGGGATACAACAGCGAGGATTGCTTTTCCACGGCGGCGCTTCAGGATTGGTTGGAGCGGGAACGGGAGAAGTTGATCGAACAACGAACCAAAGTTCCCCGATTTGTCGACCGCGATGAAAAAGCCTCTGAGGAGCTTGATGAGAGGCAAAAGCTGGTCATGGCCTTGGTCACGAAGCTTACTGAGGGAATATCGGCAGATGAGGGAGAGCGTACAGAGGGGCAGTCGGCGCAATGGTTGCTCGCGCAGCTATTGGACTGGCACCGCCGAGAGGCTAAAGCAACCTATTGGGAAGGTTATCGCCTGGCGGACTTGGACTATGAGGATTTGCTGGAAGAGCGGGCGGGCTTGGCGGGCTTGAAGTTCAGGGAGCGGTTGCTTGTTGAGCGAAAGATTCCGGTAGATCGTTACGCGTTTGAAAAACAGGAGACGGAAGCTCGCTCCGAGAGCGACCTGTACACCAAAGGCGAGAAGTTCGGATGTGTTATGGCAGTTGACGTAGCGGGACGCACAATAGATGTCAAGAAAACTAGAAAGACGGCCGAAATGCATCCAACGGCCGTTTACGTGTGGGAGCGGCCCTTTGATGTGAGGGAGCACGCGGCGTCACTTTACCGAATCGGCGAATGGGTCGCGGAAAATGGAATTGATGCGCCAGGATCGTATCGGGCGGGACGAGACTTGCTGCTACGGAGACCGCCGCGCCTAGTTGCTAAAGAGACTCTAAACACGCTTGCCTCAGAAATACCCGAAACAACGGCGACCCGGGTCGTGCTAGCTCTACAGGATTCGGTTTTCGCGATCCAAGGACCTCCCGGATCCGGGAAGACGCATACCGGAGCACGGATGATCTGCGAACTGGTGAAACGAGGGAAAAAGATTGGTGTCACGGCATTGAGTCACAAAGTGATTCGCAATCTTTTAGACAAGGTGGTTGAGGCAGCGCCGGATAAGGGTGCAACCGGAGTGCGATGCATGCACCGAGAAACGGATGGTGAGGAAAGCGAGGGCGTTGCGGTGGCCGGAGAGGACAACGAAGAAGCGTTAGATGCGTTGCGTTCCGGGAAAGCGACCGTTGTCGGGGGGACGTCTTGGCTGTGGTCGGCCGAGCGGGCCTTTGAGTCGGTAGACGTATTGTTTATTGACGAAGCGGGCCAGATGTCTTTAGCGGATGTACTCGCGGTTTCACAAGCGGCGAAGAGCTTAGTTCTGCTTGGTGACCCGCAACAACTGGAACGGCCGCTGAAGGGGAGCCATCCGGCCGGAGCCGAAAAATCAGCGCTTGAACACCTGCTGGATGGGCGGAAGACGATTTCGGAGGATATGGGTTTTCTGCTACCCGAGACCTGGCGATTGCATCCGGAAGTTTGCAAATTTACGTCCGAGGTTTTTTATGAGGACAAGTTAAGTTCACACGCGATTGCGCGGAGCAGAGTTTTCGAGGGGCATCCCTGGCTGAACGGAGCGGGGTTGTGGTTCGTTCCAGTGGAGCACGAGGGCAACCGGAATTCATCTGCGGAGGAAGTGGAAATCGTGGCGCGGATCGTGGAGGGATTGCTAAGGCCGGAAGTGCAATGGTACCGGAGCGCGGGCAATATCCGGCCGCTGGAGGAAAAAGACATCTTGATTGTGGCTCCCTATAACGCACAGGTAGCGGACTTGTCGGCGCGATTGCCAAAGATGAAGATCGGGACGGTCGACAAGTTTCAAGGGCAGGAAGCACCGGTGGTGATTTACTCTCTGACGACGTCTTCGCCGGAAGAGGCGCCGCGGGGAATGGAATTTCTGTACAGCTTGAATCGGTTGAACGTCGCAACGTCGCGTGCGATGTCAAATGTAATCGTGGTCGGGAACCCTCGGCTATTTGAACCCGAGTGCCACAGTCCCCGGCAGATCCAGCTTGCAAGCGCGTTCTGCCGCTATCTGGAACTCGCCAAGACCGTCAGCCCCGTCGGTCTTTGAGGATCTTGAGATCATTTCCGAGTCGAGTCGACCTTGACGGCGGATTCCAGCAAGTCGGGACGGTTGCGCTGGGTTTTTTCGAGAGCGCGGGCGTGACGCCAGCGACGAATTTCCTCGTGGTTTCCACCGAGCAGAACTTCGGGAACTTCCCAGCCTCGAAATGACGGCGGACGCGTGTAGTGAGGATAATCGAGAATGCCGCGACCCGAGATTCGCTTGTCGCTTTCGGCGACGCTCGAATAGCCGATGCTGGCCTCTCCGCGTACAACAGCGGACGCGGGCAGCGCCGGGCTGTTCGGTGCATCTTCGCTCTGAACGTCAGTCGCGCTGAAGGATTCATTTACGGTAGAGTCTTCGTTGCCCAGGGCGCCAGGAATTAGGCGCGTGACCGCATCCAAGACCATTGCGGCGGGCAGTTCGCCGCCGGAAAGAACGAAATCGCCGATAGAGATTTCGTCCGTTGCGAGATGTTCTGCCACGCGCTCGTCCACTCCTTCATACCGCCCGCAGACCAGCAGGATTCGTGCGAGCTTCGCAAAGTTTCGCGCAATATCCTGAGTGAAAGGTTTTCCCGCGGCCGAAAGCAGCACAATCGCCGAGCTTACCGGTGGTTGAGACGCGCCCAATATTGACTCTACCGCTTCGAACAGGGGCTCGGGTTTCATCACCATCCCTTCACCACCGCCGAACGGGCGATCGTCCACCGTGCGATGGCGGTCGTGTGTGAAATTGCGCAAATCGTGAGTGCGAACGTCGATAAGTTTCGCCTCGCGCGCCCGCCTTACGATTCCGTAATCCAACGGCCCAGCGAAAAACTCGGGAAAAATCGTGATGATGTCAAAACGCATCGCTGCTCATGCTTCTCCTACAGTATTCGCTGGAAAGATTGTCGCTTATCAACCCTGTTTTTCGTGAATAAATTGCGGCTGTACCCGAGACACAATTAGGTGATTTAGTTCAAATCGCGGAGGCCTTCGGGGAGAACCACTTCGATGCGGCGCGCTTTCAGGTCGACGCTCGCGCATATTTCCTGTGCGAGCGGAATCATAAGTTCGCCTCGCGGAGTATCCACAACCAGGATAGGGTTCCGGGCAGCGGTTCCTGCGCCTGTAAATTGCACGTCGCGAACCCGTCCGACTGTTGCCTCGTTTTTCTCGCAGACTTCGCAGCCAATTAAATCGGTCACGTAATAGGTTGCGTTCGGAAGGGTTAAACGCTCAGCCAGCAGAATCTGGACTTCCATGCCGACGAGCTTTTCGGCATCAGAAATCGAGTCGGAATTGCCGAAGTGGAAAATTGCCTGGCCGCCGCGGCTGTGCGAAAGCCAGCACTTGCGAATGGCTACCCGTTTCGCCGATGCGGTTTTTTCGTTCCACAGCTCTACGGATTTCAAGCGCGTGAGACGCTCGGGGAAATCGGTGAGGATTTCGGCCGCCACTTCGCCGCGGCGTCCGTGCGGGCGCAGAACACGCGCTACGGTGACGCGGTCAGCCCGCGGAGATTGCTGCGTAGCCACTACTCGAGGATTTCCAGCGTGAAGCGCTTCTTTAATTTCATACCGGCTGCGCCGAGCAACGTGCGGATCGATTTGGCAGTGCGTCCCTGCCGTCCGATCACCTTCCCTAGATCGTCGGGATGGACTCGCAACTCCAGCACGGTGACTTGCTCTCCTTCCACAGCGTTCACGGCAACATTTTCAGGGTGGTCGACGAGAGCCTTCGCAATTTCCTCAACAAGAACTTTCATTGAGCATCCTCCACAGTAGCGTGAGCTCAGCACAGAAATCCGCGGGAGCCTGTACGAGTGCTGGACCTACTGGGGGTTGAGACGCCTTAGGCAGGTTTCCGGTTTCTTAGAAAACTGCGGACCGTGTCGCTGGGCTGTGCGCCCTTGCCGAGCCAGTAGCTGACGCGTTCGTGATCTAGTGTAATTGCCGCAGGCTTCTTGAGCGGGTCGTAGGTGCCTACGATTTCAACAAACCGACCATTTCGCGGCCGGGTCTTTTCCGTAACGATCACGCGATAAAATGGGCGCTTCTTCTTGCCAATCCGAGCCAGCCGAATCATTAACACAGCGAAAATCCTCCTATGCCGAACCGAACCATTATAGCGAAGGCGGCTGCTTTCACCAATCGGTATCTCGGGCGCGAGGCGGGGGTTATCGCAGGAGCCAGAGGGGCAAAGCAGCCAAAGCGCACTGTTCGATCATTTGCTGGTCGCGCTCCGAGAATGCATCGGCGCGTACGCTCTCGACGTCCACCGTTCCGATTACGCGATCGCCACCAGGAGCGAGAACCGGAATGATGATTTCCGAGACAGTGTTGCCAAAGGCGGTGAGGTATCGCGGGTCGTTTCGGACATCGCCTACGATCACGGCTTTCTTTTGCTGAACCGCGGAGCCGGTGAGGCCTTTGCTCGAGGGAAACTCGGGATATTCGGGGGCGTTGGGACCACTCCAGCCAATGATGGAGACGAGTTCCGGAAGCACGTCGTAAACGCCGACCCAGCGGTAGTCGCCGAGTTTTCGGACCAGTTCGGCAAGGCGCTTGGCTTGAGCGGCACGATCGCCGCCGGTCATCGCGAGGGAGCGAATCTCGTTGAGCGTGTTGTTGACGACTATCGGCACATTTCTTTCCTATTTCAGGCCGGCGAATTTTCCGATGCCGCGCATTTTCGTCTTTGCGTAGGTGCCGTACTGCTTCATCATTTTGCGCATGTCGGAGTATTGTTTCAGGACTTGGTTTACTTCCTGTACGGAAGTGCCGCTACCGAGGGCAATACGCTTGCGGCGCTTGCCATCGATCAAATTGGAGTTTGCGCGCTCTTTGGCGGTCATGGAATTAATGATGGCTTCGACGGAGCCGAGGCGCTTCTCGTCGATCTCCGTGTTTTTCGGGAGATTGGCGAAGGGGCCGACTTTGGGGAGCATACCCAGAATCGATTCGATGGAGCCCATTTTTCGAATCTGGCGTAACTGGTCGCGGAAATCCTCGAGTGTGAAGTCATCTTCGCGGAGCTTGCGTTCGAGCTCGCGCGCTTTTTTCTCGTCAACGTTCTTTTCGACTTTTTCGATCAAGCCGAGAACGTCGCCCATGCCGAGAATGCGGGACACCACGCGGTCGGGGAGAAACGGTTCCAGCGCATCGTATTTTTCGCCCACGCCGACAAACTTTACTGGCGCACCGGTCACTTTGCGGATGGAAAGCGCCGCGCCTCCGCGCGCGTCTCCGTCCATTTTCGTGAGAACAACACCGGTGATGCCGAGCCGCTTGTGAAATTCGCCCGCGGAACGCACGGCGTCCTGACCGATCATCGCATCGGCGACGAAAAGTAATTCGGATGGATTCAGTTCGCGCTTTAACTCGGAAAGCTCGTTCATCAAGTCGTCGTCGATATGCAAGCGGCCGGCCGTATCCACAAGGATTACGTCGCAAGCGGAGAGCTTTGCTTCGCGCATCGCGCCGCGCACAATTTCCAACGGCTTATCTGTCCCAGTCCCCGGCCATAGCGGAGTTCCGGTGGCCTTGGCGACTTGCGCTAGTTGTTCGCGCGCAGCGGGACGATAGACGTCGGTAGAGACAACCAGCGGGCGATGTCCATGTTCGCCGAGCCACTTGCCCATTTTTCCAGTGGACGTGGTTTTGCCGGAGCCTTGGAGACCGACGATCAACCAGACGGAAGGAGGCTTCGAACTGTATTGCGGTTTTGCTTCACGGCCGAGCAATTCGCCCAATTCGTCGCGAACTATTTTTACTACTTGCTGGTCGGGCGAAAGTTGGAGCAAAACTTCCGAGCCCAGCGCTTTTTCGCGAACGTGCTTGATGAATTCGTCAGCTACGCCGACGTTGACGTCGCCTTCCAGCAAAGCTTCGCGAATTTCCACCAAGGCCGCATCGAGATGCTCTTCGGTGAGTTTGCCCTGGCCGCGCAGATTCTTGAACGCGCGTTGGAGCTTGTCTGTGAGTGTTTCAAACATGGTGTCTCTCAGGCACGCAAACAGCGCGGTTTGTGACTTGATTTGATGCGAAAATACGCGTCAATTCGATGATCGCTAATGGTGAGTTGTGGCCCCGGGTAGACTGATACGCGTCCCTTTGTTTTCTGTAAGTTACGTCATATTCTACTTGTAAGCCAGAACCGGGTAGAAACGGCAGATTTTTGGCTAAGAGTGGGGCAGTGATAGGGCCTGCCGGACGAGCATAACCGCGAAGCTCAGAGGTCAAAGACGCGGATGAACCCAGCGAGGAGGCGGCCGTGTAGTTTCCAGAGCGCGAGTCGCTTACGACTTCGCAGTGCGTTCGAATTTTCTCAATTTTAATCACAAAAAACACTAGCACATTGCCGCACAAGAAATCCAGGACTTGGATGCTGTGCACACGGTGAGATCTTAAGTGTGTGGTGATTTTCGTCAGTGGTTATCGGTTGTGGGCTTAGGCTGCGCTGGTTGAGGCGGCACTAAGGGCTTAGTTATATCGTCCAGATAAGCGGGCGTTCCTTCGACGCGCTCGAGGACGGGATAGCGTTCACCATGGTGATAATCAATGTCGGCCGCGGAAACGAAATTATCCGACTGAACGATCAGATGGATGGGTTCGGACTTGCCCTTCGCGTCGCGAATCGCAGCTTTAAGCAGATCGCCGGAAAAGATTTGTCCGTTGACCGCGATGATCTTCGCACTGGGGACGATTTTCGCCTTGTCAGCAGGACCATTCCAACGAACGTCTTTAATACTGCCGTCGGCGCCTACTAGCAGGCCAATGGAGAACCAAGCGTCGACAAAGTTAGCCGCTGGTGGGTCGGCATTCGCAGTTATCACCGTCTCAGAAGCACTCGGTTTGTCCGCATAGATCAATCTGTAGCCGCCGCGCTCGATGCCGGCTAGGTCAGCATGAGGATTAATTTTATCGACGCGGTCGTGGAGAAAGGTGGCCCAGTCGTACGCTACGATTTCATTCAAGTCGCGGACCAACTCGTCAAAAGTGTAAGTGACAATGAGAGGTCCGGTGTTGCCACCCTTGCCCAGAAAAATCCGCTGGAAGTCATCGAGGGACTTTTGATTGTTGGTCATCTTGCGGATGAGAGTATCGGCATCGAGCCAGAGGAGTTCGCCTTCATTGTAGTAGTCCTGCCCACGCTTCCAGTTGGACCAAGACGGATTGCCATCCCGGAGAATGCTGGCGGCAACCGCAGTATCTTCAGTGGGACGCCATTCACGGCCGGGTGCGTAGTCGAGACTCGCGGCAGACCCAGCCAGGATGTCACGGTACTGCAACTGAGACCTGAGTCCGGAGCGCGCGGCGAGGACGTCGCCGAGATACTGCGTCATGCCTTCGTAAACCCAGAGCAGGGCGCCTTGCTGCGCTGTGGCGAAATCCCGCTGGTACAGGCCAACCGGGCGGCGATACTTGCCGTTCCATGAGTGGGTGAATTCGTGTGCGAGTAGGTCCGAGTCTGCCAGTTGATGGTCTTCATCCGTGAAGGCTTTTTCGCCGACGCCGTTTTCCGAGGACTGGCCGTGCTCGAGGCCTAGACCACCAGCGGTGTCAGAAAGACTGAGCAGGAAATGGTATTGGTTGTAATGGTGGGAACGATACAGGGCATCCGCTTCGTGAACGAGATTGGCAATTTCAGCCAGCGCTGCGGGGCGGAGATTGGAATCTTCGGGAGCGTCGGAGGCGACGTCTATGAAATGTTTGGGAGAGATTTCGGGGGACAAAGCAAATTCGTGGAAATATTGTCCGGCGAGGATCGGAGAGTCTTCAAGCTGCTCAACGTTAGTGACCGCAAAATGTGTAGTGCTGCCAGTGGCCGGAACAGGATATGCGCCGCCGCCGACAGGAGTAAGCGCGGTGCCGATTCCCCAACCGGCCGGCACGATCACCGAAGGCTGTATCGGGATGTCGCGGACCGGCGTATTCGCCGGGTAGAGCATAACTTTGTCCCATTCGAGGAACGCCAATTTCTGCGAGACATTTGTGAGAATGATGCAGTCGAGATGGGCGTGAAGCGTGGTCACCCCAGGCGGAATCGTCAGGTGAAACTCGTATAGATCGACATCATCACGCCGCCACGAGAGCGGTTGGCCATTGGCGGTGAAGACGACTCCCACGATGTCGTCCACGGGACCAGTAGGCCGGTGATCGCCCGGAATCCACTTGGGAGTAATTAGAGTGATCGGGCCGGCAGTCACCGGCAGATCTACCTCGGCGTGAAAAAGCTTGCGCGGCGCGTCTGAAAGATCGGCGGTGATCTGGATCGGAACTCTCTGGCTTTGTCCCCAAGCGGACGCGGTCAATAAGACGCTAAGAATTGGCGCAACACAAAAAGCTCTGCGATTCCTACGCATGCGATAGACTCCTGAAAGCGACTCAACCGGCACTTCCGTTTTGCACGCCATCTGCGAAGCAAAATATACCCCAAGCGGGGAGTTCGCGGAGGTGATAATCAGCCCTGTGGGACGGGGCGGCGCGCGACAAATCCGCGGGTGCGGGGTTGATTCTGTGTGGAACGGGGTTGTCCCGTTGGGAAGGAGATCGGGCCAACCAGGCTGATAAAGGCCGAACCGGCGGCGAAGACTAAGGTGTTTTTTTTTCGAAAATAAGGCACTTGCTGCGGTGGACGGAACGGCTGGATAAGTACAATAGAAGGCCAGCGATTCTTAGGACGTTCCCGCAGGGATCCCAGTTCAGATCAGGAGGGGTTGGAATGTCGACTACGCGGGGCCATTTTGAGAGTCTATTCGAGACGCTTCCGGTGAGGCCGGACCGGCGCGCGCATCGGCGGAGCCACGCGAATAGATTAGCGTACGTCCAATTGGGAGATGAAAACGGCGGCATCGCCCTGAATATTAGTGAAGGCGGGCTGGCTATAACGACTGCCGAAATACTGACATCTGATTATCTCCCGAGCATGAGATTTCAGCTACCCAGGTCTGATGTATGGATGGTAGCGAGAGGAGAAGTCGCATGGGCTAGCCCCTCGAAGAAAGAAGCCGGGATCCAATTCGTTGATTTGGCGGACAGCGATAGAGAAAAGATACGCAATTGGATTGCGAATAACGACCCGGTGCAAGGCCAAATGCGAGGAACGAGCGAGGACCCTCGCGAAAGTGACATGGAGTTTTTGAGAATTCGAAGTTCAAGCAAACAGTCGATAAAAGAGCGGAAGCTGGAAGTCCTCAGCGAAGAAGATGAAGCGAAATTCGCGGGCATGTTTCCGTCAGAAAAATCTTTGTGCAACGTACATGAGAACGAGGCGGTGACGCGGGATACTGAGCCGCGGATGACGGAGCAGAATTTGCGAAACGTTTTGCAGTTTTCGGAACAAAGCTTAAGACGCGGAGAACCCTCGGGAGCCTCGGAGACTATTGAGCGTCTCGCGGACGAACCCGCGCAGGCGGATATGGCTCCATCGCAGTCAAATGAGAGTCATTCGGTCGAAGAGGAGACGCCTCGACCGTCGAATTTCCCCGAAAAGAATTCGCTCCTTGCTTCTCGCGTCGATCCATCTTTCGAAGATGAACAGCCGCGAATGGGCGAGGTCAAACTGGCGCAACTAGAGAGCGCGAATGCGGAGCTGACGCACGACAATTCCGTCGAGAGCCAATCGCTTCGGGGTGCTTATCTCCCGAAGAAGAATCCGCTTGTTGGCACGGAAGCTGTTGAAACTTCCGAGATTGGAAAGGGAGCCGCGGGAGGAAAGGAGCAGGAAGCGCCTGTTCACGTGCTCTCGCGGGAAGAGGACTTAATCCAACAACTTGAATTACACAGAAGAAATCGAGCAGCTAATCTCTTATTGGGCCAAGAGCGCGAGGTCTCAGTTGAACGCCGAAATGGATGGCCTCTAGCGGCACTGGTACTCCTGATGGGGATAATTTGCTTTGCTGTTGGGCTGGGCGTAGGGAAAGGATTTTTCGACAAGATACTTGGCCGCGACCGAGAGGTGGAACAACGAAGCGACGCGAAGCCGGCGAACTTCCCTGCGGCCACTGCTGGAGAAAACGACTTTGCCGGCGGGAGTGCGGTAGCGGGCAACTCGCAAAAATCGGCAGAGCTTTCCCCGGGCAATTCTACGGTTGCTTCACCGAACAATGCAGCGGACAGGACGGGTACTGATGCCTCCGGCGATACCGAGGCGAATGCGCCGACGCGGATTGCTCCGACAGGAGTGGTGAACCCGAAGAGTGGAGATGGTGGGAATTTGGCAGCGAAGGATACAAATGTTTCGAAAGATGCCTCCGGTAATGCCTCTGGCAATTCCTCGGGCAAATCGCGTTTCAGCGATGGCCCAGCGAGTGATGCGGCAAACGAACTGCGCGCGAAGCCGGGCACGAGTACGATTTCCTCGACAGAGGCTGAAACTGCGCAGCCCGTTAGCGAGACCCTAGCCCCGATACTTGTGACTGCGCCAGGAGAAAAGAGCGGTCCATTTAGGCTGGAATTGACGGAGCAGGCTGTGAGCGCGTCACGGACGCTGGCGATCAGCGCGCAACGTTTCGTGTGGGTTCCGACACAACCGGGTCCTGCATCGAGTCATCGCCCGCAAAGGTTGCAGGCGGGTGTGTTGATATTTCACGTCGATCCTCTACCGCCGACGGCCGGAAACCAAAAGGAATTGGCTGGGACGGTGAAAGTGCGAGCGACAGTCGGAAAGAACGGGGAGGTGGTCGAGGTGCAGCCGATCAGCGGTCCCACGCCTCTGATTCCAGCGGTCGTTCGAGCGGTCCGCGAGTGGCGCTACACGGTGACGCTGTTGAACGGAGAGCCCCTGGGAGCCGAGGAAGACGTGGTAGTCGAGTTTCGTCCGAGAAATTGAGAAACGTCTTAGGATCTTAAACTAGTCGCGTCCGGCATTTTACGAAGCGGCTAGAGACCGTTTTGAGCCCGCCGTGGGAGACTCTACCCCTGCCTAAGGTTCATGCTGGCGAGTTTTACAGGCTTTAGCCTATGGGCCCCCTGGCGAAATACCAGTATAAGTACGCTCCTAAACTTGCGCTCCGCGGCTATCGTGGCCAGTCTATTAATGGCTATTTAACGCAAATCCAACGAGGTGATGCTCATGCACATGCTGCGCTCGATCCGCTCTGTTCGTTGGTTGTTGCTGTCAACACTCTTTTTATTCCTGCCGAATATGTCGTTCGGACAGGTTGTAGGAGTCTCGATTACCGTAGCGCCGCCGGCGCTGCCGGTTTACGTCCAACCGATTTGTCCCGCTGATAATTACATTTGGACGCCGGGCTACTGGGCTTACAGCGACGACGATTATTATTTTGTGCCCGGCACGTGGGTAGAGGCGCCGACTCCGGGTTTTCTGTGGACTCCGGGGTATTGGGGATTTAACAACGGAGTGTATGCGTGGAACGATGGCTATTGGGGGCCGCATGTCGGGTTCTATGGAGGCGTCAACTACGGTTTCGGTTACGGTGGAGTTGGGTTCGAGGGCGGGTACTGGCGGGATGGAAATTTTTTCTACAACCGCTCGGTGAGCAACATAAATCGGGCTGTAATTCACAACGTTTACAACAAGACCGTGATCAATAATTACAATTCGACGAGGCGCGCGAGCTTTAACGGTCCGGGCGGAGTAACCCGGAGACCTACGGCAGAAGAAGAAAGGTTTTCGCACGAAGAGCATACCAGGGCGGTTGCGACACAAGTAGAGCATCGGGAGGCGGCCTCTAGGGATCGCAGCCAATTTGCCTCCGTGAATCACGGTAAACCTGCGGTAGCCGCGACAGCGAAGCCGGGCGAGTTCAAAGGCGCGCACGTAGTACCTGCCAAGGCTGCGGCTCCTTACAGGGGCGCAACGGGTAAAGAGGTCGCAAAGAAGGAAGGTGCGGCAACAGAACACAAAGGCACGACTCCTGCTGCCACGGAGCCGAAGGCTGCATCAAACGCGCACGCTGAACATGAAGTTCCGCCAAAGACTAAGGCAGAGCCAAAACCAAAGCCGGAAGCAAAACCCAAGACAGAGCCCAAAACGGAGAACACTCCAAAAGCGGAGCCGAAGCGTGAGGCTGCGCCGAAAGCTCAGCCCAAACACGAATCCGAACCGAAGGCACAGCCTGAGCACGAAGCCGCGCCCAAGGTTAAGGCAGAGCCAAAGCCAAAGCCGGAAGCAAAACCCAAGACAGAGCCCAAAGCGGAGAACACTCCAAAAGCGGAGCCGAAGCGTGAGGTTGCGCCGAAAGCGCAGCCCAAACACGAATCCGAACCGAAGGCACAGCCAGAGCATGAAGCAGCGCCCAAGGCAGCACCGCAAGCCAAGCCCGAGCACGAATCGGCGCCGAAGGCGGAGCCGAAACATGAAGCTGCGCCAAAGGCGGCGTCAAAGCCTGCTTCCAAGCCTGCGCCCAAGGAAACGTCCAAGCCTGAGGAGAAGCCGCCGAAGCGGTAGGTAAAGTTGGTAGACGATTGTTTCTGCCAGGTCCGGTGTTACTCACGGGACCTGGCACAATCTTTCAATTCATAAAGTTCGTTGATGTTGAACCAGTCGCCGTTTGCTCCTAGTGGTAAAAATGGCAGTTCAGTTCGGTACGCCAGAGCTCTGTCGCGTCTTATCCGAAATCCTGTGGATGAAGCAGAACGCTACTCGAAAATGACCGTTTTCTTTCCGTAGAGCAAGATGCGGTTTTCGATATGCCAGCGCACTGCGCGGGAAAGCACGAGCTTTTCGAGGTCCCTTCCCTTTTTGACTAGGTCTTCGACGGTGTCACGGTGCGATATGCGCTCTACTCCTTGCTCGATGATTGGCCCGTCATCGAGTACTTCGGTGACGTAGTGCGCTGTAGCGCCAATGATTTTCACGCCACGGTCAAAGGCCTGCTGATGGGGCTTGGCCCCAACAAACGCGGGCAAAAATGAATGATGGATATTGATGATTTGCTGCGGATACCGCTCGATGAAGTCCTTGGAAAGCACTTGCATGTAGCGCGCCAGGACGATCAATTCGATTTTGTTTTCGCGAAGCAACTCGATCTGGCGCCGCTCAGCCTCGTGCTTGTTTTCCTTTGTTACTGTAATCGTGTTATACGGAATATCGTGAAAGTCTGCGTGGCTCTTTGCGTCGGGGTGATTACTGATTACCAGGGGGATTTCGCAGGCGAGTTCGCCGATGCGCTGGCGATAGAGTAGATCTACGAGACAGTGATCGTACTTTGAAACAAAAATAGCCACTCGAGGACGGTAACTTGAGGTCGTGATGCGCCACTGAATCGAAAATTGCTCGGCGATGGGCGCAAACCACTTCGGGAAGTCCTTTAGATCGAACTCGAAACCTGCGAGGTCCCATTCGACGCGAGCAAGGTAGAAACGTTCTTCCCCAGGCTGGTGTTGCTCGAAATGAAGGATGTCGCCATTGTGCCAGTAGATGAAATCCGCGATGGCCGCGTCCAGACCCTTGCGATCCGGGCATCGCAATAAAAGGATAGCGCTGTTCTTCAAGTTGAGCCTCCGTGTCGCCAGTCATTCTCCCGCAACACGCGCCATTAAGCTCAGGAGCATACCCCGAAACACGCTTTCGTGAATATGCTGCCTTTGCGCCGGAAACTGACCGCCCACAAGCGCGAATTCTTGACCGCGCGGCGCTGGTCTAATAGACTAATTGTTTCGCCAGGGTGAGGGATTTGCTTCCGATGCGCTGCGCTCGCGCGGGATTGTGCGTGCGGGAAAAGCGGGGACTGCGGCAAGACTGCGGCGTCCAACCGGCTCACAAATAGAACAATTACTCAGGCAGAGGAGAAAGATCGTTGCCGAAACGCACGTTTCAACCGCATGTGCGCCGCCGTCATAAGAAGCACGGCTTCCGCAAGCGCATGAAGAGTCAAGGTGGAAGGAAAGTCCTTGCGCAACGCCGCAAGAAGGGGCGCCACAGTCTCACGCGCG
>DATNLC010000008.1:0-48210 GCA_035603075.1 Candidatus Acidiferrales bacterium
CCCGCCGCCGGAGGAATTCAGCAAGAAAGCTCACGTCAAATCGCTCAAAGACTATCGGGAAATGTATCAGAAGGCCGTGGCCAACCCCGAGGAATTTTGGGGCGAGCAAGCCAAAATGATCGACTGGTTCAAAGCTCCCACAAAGGTTCTCGAGTGGAACCTGCCTCACGCGAAATGGTTTGCGGACGGTAAGCTCAACGTCTCCTACAACTGCCTCGATCGCCATCTTGAAAAGAACGCTAATAAGCCCGCGCTGATGTGGGAAGCCGAAGACGGCTCTACCGTTCAATTCACCTATGCCGAAATGCACGAGCGTGTCTGCAAGTTCGCGAATGTCCTGTCTTCCCTCCGGGTGAAAGCAGGCGATTGCGTCACGATTTACATGCCCATGATCCCGGAACTCCCCATCGCCATGCTGGGTTGCGCGCGCATAGGCGCCCTGCATTCCGTGGTCTTCGGTGGTTTCAGCGCCACCGCTCTCGCCGATCGCATCGTGGACTGCAAATCAAAGCTGCTCATCACCGCGGACGGCGGATATCGCCGCGGAAAAATCGTTCCGTTGAAAGAAACTGCCGACGCGGCCTTGGAAAAGTGTCCCACCGTCGAAAAATCCATCGTCGTTCAACGCACGAAAGAAGAAGTAGGCTGGAAAGATGGCCGCGATCTCTGGTGGCACGACCTCGAAGAAAAAGCCTCGAAGGATTTTCCCGCCATCGAGCTTGATTCCGAACACCCGCTGTATATCCTCTATACCAGCGGCACCACGGGAAAACCTAAGGGGGTCCTTCACACTTCCGCCGGCTACCTGCTGCAATGTATGTGGAGCACGAAGCTGGTTTTCGATCTGCGCGATGAAGACATTTACTGGTGCACTGCCGACATCGGCTGGGTCACCGGCCACAGTTACATTGTGTACGGCCCGCTTTCAAACGGCGCCACCATCGTGATGTACGAAGGCGCTCCCGATTTCCCGCGCAAGGACCGCTTCTGGGAAATCATCGACCGTTACAAAGTAACGATTTTTTACAGCTCCGCTACCGCTATCCGCGCGTTCATGGCTTGGGGTATAGATTGGATCAAACCTTACGACCTGTCGAGCCTTCGCGTTCTCGGCACCGTCGGCGAGCCAATCAATCCCGCTGCGTGGAAATGGTATTTCGAAGCCATCGGCAAAAATCGCTGCCCGATCGTGGACACCTGGTGGCAAACCGAAACCGGTTCCATCATGATTTCTCCGCTGCCCGGCGCAACACCCACAAAACCCGGCTCCGCAACGCTTCCGCTCCCCGGGATCGCCGCCCGCGTTGTGAATATGAAGGGCGAGCCCGTCGGCCCCGGTGACACCGGCTACCTCACAATCCAGAAGCCGTGGCCATCGATGCTCCGCACAATCTATGGCGATGACGAACGTTACAAGCGCGAGTATTGGGAACGAATCCCCGGCGTATATTTCGCGGGCGACGCCGCTCAGTGTGACAAGGACGGCTACATCTGGGTCCTCGGCCGCGTTGACGACGTCATCAAAGTCGCCGGCCACCGCCTTAGTTCTATGGAAATTGAAAGCGTCCTGGTAAGCCACCCCGCGGTCGCTGAAGCTGCCGTAGTCGCGCGCCCCGACGAAATCAAAGGCGAAGCCATCATTTGCTTCGTCGCGCTGCGCACCGGACATACTCCCAACAAGGACTTGCGTTCCGCCCTAATGGACCACGTCGCCACAACCATCGGCTCCATCGCGCGCCCTTCTGACGTTCGATTCGCCGACGGCCTGCCCAAAACTCGGAGCGGCAAAATCATGCGCCGCCTCCTCCGCGAGCTGGCTCATAAAGGCGGCATCTCCGGCGACACCACCACCCTCGAAGACCGCACCGTAATCGATCGCCTAGCGGCTGCTCAAGGTGAAGACGAAGAATAGACCTTTCAAGTTTTTCAGGGGCTTGTCGTGGGCACCAGGTTCGAAGACTTCACACCTGCGTTTTTTGTATTCAGCAGCTTTGCACTCTTGCTGATCGCGTTAGCGGTTCGGTCCTATGTTCTTTCTTCAAAGAAACACAGAAGAAGTTCGAAACGTGGATCCTGGGTCGCCGCAATGGTCTCGGGCTTGCTTGCTTTGTTCGGAACAGCGATTTACGGGGTTTCCGCTCTCGGCGATTTTTTGACTCCAGGGATCCGCCTCCGAGATGCATTGATTGGAAATCTAATCGTATGGGGAGTCTGTCTAGGTGCGTGGGTCATAGCCGTGAGATGCGTGATCTTTGCCCTGCGGAGAAACGGTCAGCAATAGTTTCGATATGTTGGCGTTACGCCGGCTTGTCCTGAGCGCAACCGAAGAGCGCACCTCAGGCGATTTCGTTTTTCGTAGCGCCGGCGTCCCCGCCGCCTCTTTTGACTTTGCCCACCGGGCGGCGCCCACCGCACAGAAAAGTCGTCAGGGCACGGCTTCAGCCGTGCCAAGAATCGCCCATCCTCAGGGGTTTTAACCCCTGAGGCATTCCCGTGAGTTCTGCAAGTCCCTAAAGTCCCAGCTCGCTCAACCCCACATGCTCATCCGGCCTTCGCCCCAGCGGCCAACGATATTTCCGCTCCGCTTCCTTGATCGGCAAATCGTTGATGCACGCAAAACGCAACCGCATCAACCCGTTCTCCTCAAACTCCCAGTTCTCATTCCCATACGACCGAAACCAGTTCCCCGAATCGTCGTGCGATTCATAAGCAAAACGCACCGCGATGCGATTCCCTTCAAACGCCCAAAGCTCCTTGATCAACCGGTAGTCCAACTCCTTCGTCCATTTGCGTTTCAGAAACGCGATGATTTCCTGCCTCCCGTTCACAAATTCCGCGCGGTTTCTCCATCGCGATTCCACCGTATACGCCAGCGCCACCTTTTCCGCATCGCGCGAATTCCACGCATCTTCCGCCAGCCGCACCTTCAGAATCGCCGTCTCCCGAGTAAACGGCGGCAACGGAGGCCGCGCCGCCTCCACCCCCGCTTGCGCCTTGGACGCAGCCCCACCCGCACTTTGGTCAGGCATCCCAACCTCCCGCATACTTGTAACGCCACAATTTCGTTCGCGCTCGCTCCGCTCGCCGCACCCAGCAGAACGGGTCGCCGTTCGTAGTGCCGGTATCCTGCCGGCTCTTTTGACTTTTAGGGGGTCGGAGCTTTAGCTCCGACATACCGCTTACTCCGCTTCAGGGGTTTTGTCCCTGAGGCGCCTGGAGCAATCGCGCAACTCGCAAAACAGCCCTAGCTAGCCCCCGCCGCTTTCGACAGCGGCTTCTGCTCCGCTTGAATCCCGCTAACAATCTCCGCCAGGAACCACGTCCTTCGCTCCGTCTGATCGATCCAAACCTCAATCAAACTGGTCGTCGCGACGTCGTTGTTCTTCTCGCACACTTCATGCGCCGCGCGGAAATACCGCGTCAACGCCTGATTGTCGGCGGAAAGTTCCGCCAACATGTCCAGCGGTGCCACAAACTCCTCGTTGTTATCCTTCAACCGTTGGTATTTCGAAATCTCGCTAATCGAGTGAATCGTCGTCCCGCCAATCTTCCGCGCCCGCTCCGCGATATCGTCCGTCATGCCGAAAATTTGGTCCCCATGCTCGTCCAACAGCAAATGGTAATCGCGAAAATGTTTCCCGCTCATGTGCCAATGAAAATTCTTCGTCTTCAAATAAAGCGCGAACGTATCCGCCAGCAATTTTCGCAGTTCGCCGGTAATTTCTTCCACGCCTTTGCGTCCCAGATCGGTCGGTGTTTGTAGAGTTTCGCTTTCCCGCCCTTTTATTTGCGTTCCGCCATTCTTTGCCATCATCCCCTCCTTATATAAAATCCTTCGTTCGAACTACTTCTCCAACCCTTCCGCCATTTCCAGCAGCTTCCTCACCGTATTCCAATTCCTTCCCGTCCACGACGTCTTCAGCGTCCTCTCCACCAGCGCCATCGACAGTTTCGGCCGCGCCAATCCGTTCGGAAAATAAATATAAACCTCGCGTCCGTCGATTCGCAACTCCTCCGGCTCGCACTTTATGCGCAGCACATTGCCGCGAGCTTCCTCCCCAGGATCGCTCACCAGGAACGACACGAGAAACCTGCTCGCATCGATTCCCGCCCGCTTCGCAAAAGGATTTCGCGCAATCACATCCCGCAATTCCGAAGACGTGCGAAGAATCACATCCGAGTGAAACCCAAACTTCCGCTCGATCGCGCTCTCAATTTTCTTGGTCAACGCGCCCAAATCCCGCCGCTCAGTCCTGAACACCACGTTCCCGCTCTGCAACAGAGTCTGCACGTCCCGCAGCCCGAGCGACTGATACAGCGCCTTCAGCGCCTCCATCTTCATCCGCCGCTTTCCCAAATTAACCCCGCGCAGCATACAAACGATCACCGCCATCGCCCGCTCTCCCTCGCCGTTCTATCTAACCGGGATCCCTCTGAATGAATCTCAGGATAACCAAATCAATTCTTCTTTTTGAATTTCCCAAATGCCTCGCTTTTTCGCCAGCAGAAACAACTTGCCAGAACCAATCATTAGAGACACTTTGTTCGTCATATAGACAACCGCTTGACTCTTATCCGAATTGAAGCACACGGGGGAAATCGTCAGGACTCCCTGCGCTCCCGGGTACTCCTGATAGAACTTATCCCAACTGCTTCGAATCTTCTCGATGGCCTCACTGTCGAGGACAGTAATCGACGCAAAAGGAAACAGCCTGCTTTCCGTTTCTGGAGAAATAAGAATACACAGCGGTTTCACGCTGAACTTATTCTCCAGAGTGTATTTTCCCTCGTTTTTGACTCGAAAGTCGGAAACCGCCGCCTCAGAGAGGCTTTCGAACTTGCGGAAATCTTTTGCTCTGGCGTCAATCGAGGTTCGGTCTTTGATCACAAGCCTTTGAAGACTACCTCTGTCAAATTTCTTCGACAGCACCGCGCTCCAAACCGCATATTCATCTGGATCCTGAACTGTGGGAAGTTCGGCGGGTCGCCCTTGACTTGACGACGATTGGCTTTGCAGCGGGGACGCCTTCATCGCAAAACAAGAGATTAGCGAAAGGCAGACGAGGCTTGTGGTCAATTTTTGATTCATTGGGGGAAGACTCCTTACTAGGCTAGAGCAGACTCCCCGGCCAGTCCACCTCGCTGATACGCCTCTCTACCGCGGCCAAGCAGCGACGTAACTCCTCTTGCGATCAGGACGCATTATCACAACAATGATTAATGTCGTCATTCTCCAGCCACCGCTTCGGCGCTCCACGCTTCGCCACGCAAATCATCGCCCGCCCCACCAGTTCCGTCGTCGTCACATACCTCGGAAAAACCGTTCGCAACAACGGGTAAAGCCCTCCAACAGCCGAGTAAAGCGCGCTGTAGAGTTTTGTCTTCGACTTAATCCCATCGAGCGGCTGTACGTACCCGGGACGAAACGCGTACGCCTTGAACGGCAGCTTGAACAGCGCATTCTCCGTCTTGCCCTTCACCCGCGCCCACATGAGCCTGCCCTTCTCCGAACTGTCTGTTCCCGCTCCCGAAACGTAGATGAACGTCATCCCCGGATTCTGTTTCGCCAGGACTTGCGCAGCCGCCATCGTGTAGCCGTACGTCACACGGTAATAATCCCGCTCCGTCATCCCCACCGAAGAAACGCCGAGACAAAAGAAACTCGCGTCATACCCGCCAAGCTGACCCTCGATGCTCGAAAAGTCCAAAAAATCCCGGTGCACGATTTCCCGCACCTTTTCATTCTGATTCCCGATCGAACGGCGCCCAATCACCAGCACCCGTTCCACCTCAGGATCGCGCAAGCATTCGCGCAGCACCCCTTGCCCCACCATCCCCGTTGCCCCAAGAAGAACAACCCTCATATCTTCGACCTCATCCTAGATCGCCGTCTGGGCAAGTCTCTACCCGCTAGATTGACCTTAGCAAGCACGCATTTTTCGCTCTTCGTGCGACAAGAAAGCACCTCAAAGGAACTTTTCTGACAAGACAGAGTCTAATTGTGTGAATGCACTCAGCGCGGATTTGACTAGGAGACTCAGTGGCAGCGGTCACGACTAGAGGATGGCGGAGTAAGGTACGAGTCCCAGCAATCCTCACGTTCGTCTGTGTAGTTCACGGTGCTTGTGCTTCGATCCCAAAACGGATCCTGATTTCACGAGCTCCTTCTGATCGTGCGATCCAAGAAGACGACATTCGTGAAGCAGTCTTTCGATACGGGATCGAACGCACGCAAGGTAACAGATCGATTTTTCTGAATATTGACGGCAAAGACCCGAGCGATACGTTTATGGCACGGTTTTCGAAGTCTGATCCTCCCGTAAAGAAAGCGTCGGGATCATATTTCAAAGAGAACCCGTTCCCCGGCTGGCTCCGTGATCGATCCACTGACGAAAGGGCGGTAAGTTTGTCAGTGGGCCCTATCAGCTGGATCTCTGTAGATAAAGTGGAGGCGCGGGGAGGTGAGTATTGCGGCGGTCTCTGCGGCCAATGGGGAATTTATCGACTCCGAAAAAAGGGTGGTCGCTGGGAAGTGGAACAATACGAAATGAGGGCGATTTCCTAAATGCATCGGCTCGAGTCTGACTTATGGGAGGGGACGGGACTGACTGTTTGTCTTCAGATCTGACCAGGAAGGCAAGTGTCCACAGCATCCAAGTCCTTGGAAACCTCTCTTCTTCGTGCTAGCGTGATTCTGGAGCTATGACGATGGAGCACGGACGACGGACGAGCTGGATCGATCGACCAAGGCCCCAGCATGCCTCCGCGCACGGCGCCTCCGCGACCTTGCCTGTTACCACACTCGTTGTCTCGCCGCCCCTACCGTCAGCCTCGCACAAACTGACCAGCTCGAAAATTTCATCTTTGACCAGGCTTACTGGGCGTGCCGATCGCGACGCTTTTCTGCCATTTCTAACCGGTTCTGCACCACAAACAGAATTCCCCGTAACTCGCTCAAAACAAAAGACCGGGGAATTTCTAACCGGGGCCAGAACAGCGACTAGGCGCAACACGATTTCGACCCTAAAAACTCAAAAACTTGCGCCAGTGAACCTGGGCAAGCCCGGTGACATTCAAGAATTCCCCGCATTTCTACCCGGTTCTGCCCAAAAAGTAGAATGTGACGTAACTTACTCAAAACAAACGATCGCGCCATTTATAGCCGGGGCCACAACCGCCCATTGCCGGTTAGCCGCGCAGCTTTCAAACCGTCAATCGAATCCTGTTTTCCGTTCCCAAAGATTGCCCTTAATCGAGCCCATTGAGGGAGGCAACCTATGACCACTCGCGCTGCGATTCCCTACACCGCCATCTCACGCGCGGATTCCGAAGCGGCTCCTTGGTACGTCTGGTGCGGCCTCGTCGGCGCCTCTTCCATCGTCTTCGGCCTCTACTGGGACATCTCCTGGCACATGAGCATCGGTCGCGACACTTTCTGGACTCCCGCGCACTTGCTCATTCAATTTGGCGGCATCCTGATGTGCCTCGTCAGCACCTACCTGATTTTCTCCACCACTTTCGGGAACGATCCCGTAGCCAAAGCTGCTTCCGTAAAAGTTTGGGGATTCCGCGGCCCGCTCGGCGCATTCACGGCCTGCTGGGGCGGCGTAGTGATGGTCACTTCAGCGCCCTTCGACAATTGGTGGCACAACTCCTTCGGACTCGACGTCCAGATCGTAAGCCCGCCGCACATGGTCCTTGGAATCGGTATTCTGGGAGTCGGCATCGGCGCTCTACTCCTGCTTGCCAGCCGAATGAATCGCGCGGAAGGCGCGGAGAGAAAAAATCTCTTGCGCATGTATCTTTATCTCGGCGGCGTACTACTGGCGCTTCATTTGCTCTTCGTCTCGGAATACAGCGCCGGTGATCAGATGCACGGCACCACTTTCTACCTTGCGGTTTCGCTTGGTGTCCCGCTGATTCTGGTGGCGCTGGCGCGCGCCAGCGGATACCGCTGGGGCGCGACGTGGGTTGCCGCAATTTACACCCTCATTCATCTGGCGCAACTCTGGGTTATGCCGCTCTTTCCCGCCACTCCCAAGCTCGGGCCGGTGTACACCAACGTGACGCACATGATCCCTCTGCAATTTCCGGTACTGATTATAATTCCCGCGATCGTCATCGACTTTCTTTTGAATCGTTACGCCCAAAAAAATAAATGGTTGCTAGCTGCGATGTTGGGCGCCGCGTATCTCTTCGTGATGCTGCTCGTCCATTGGCCGCTCGGCAATTTCCTGATTGCTCCGGCCGCGCGCAATTGGATATTCGGCCAAAATTACTTCGCTTATGTAGTCCCGCCGTCGGATTATCACTGGCAATTCGAATTTGTTGACCGCCCGGCCACGTTCGCGCTCTTTTGCCGCGGCATGGGAATTGCCCTCGTCGTCGCAATCCTTTCGTCCCGCGTGGGATTGGCCGCGGGCGACGCCCTGCGCCGTCTCCGCCGGTGACCGAATCTCTAAATTTCAAAATAGGAGAGTAAATGCGCCGTTTCGTTGCAGCGCTGGCCGCAATATTTTTCGCGCTGGCGCCCTGCTGGGCACACGTCGGCAGCCCTGACGTTTACTTTCAGGGCGCCGCCGGCCCCTATCACCTGACTGTAACCGTCCGCACTCCGGCCATGATTCCCGGTCTCGCGGACGTCGAGATACGCAGCACGGAACCTGGCGTCACCGGCATTAGCGTTGTCCCGCTCTACATTGTCGGCCCTGGCTCAAAATATCCGCCGCCGCCCGACCCGCTCCTGCCGTCGAAAGACGATCCGCAATATTTCTCCGGAAAAATCTGGCTGATGGGGTCTGGCTCCTGGCAAATCCGCGTGCAGGTAACCGGCTCGCAAGGCGCCGGAGAGATTGCCGTGCCAGTCCCTGCAGCTGCGCGGAACACACTGCCCATGCAGAAATCTTTGGGCGTGCTGCTTTTCGCCCTCATGGCTCTTTTGGTCTGCGCCATCATTTCCATTCTTGGCGCCGCGCGGCGTGAGGGAACTCTCGAACCCGGCCAAACCCCCGAGCCCAACCAGAAACGCCGCGGACGCTTTGTGATGCTGGGCACCACGGTTGTCGTACTTGCAATTCTGTTTTTAGGGAACATGTGGTGGAACTCAGAGGCGCTGGCAAAGGCGGTTCAAATGATCTACAAACCGCCGTCACTCAATGTCTCGCTCGAGCCCGGCGGAAAATTGCTTTTGCGCATGGACGATTCTTCCTGGCACACTAACCGCCCGGACACCGTGGCGACGAAACTCATTCCGGACCACGGCCACTTGATGCACCTTTTTCTAATTCGCACTCCGCAAATGGATCGCTTCTATCATTTGCATCCGGAACTAAGCGGCGGGCTCCAGCCAATGAACACCAACGCATTTTCAATCGACTTGCCCCAGATTCGCGCCGGTCATTATCAGGTCTTCGCGGATATCGTGCGCGAGTCCGGCTTTCCCGACACCATGGTTGCCGAAATCGATCTGCCGGACATCCCCGGCGTTCCGCTTACGGGTGACAATTCGGAAGTCGCAACACACCCGATTCCAAATGATGCGAGCCTTTCATCCTCGAACACAGATGTGACAGAAAAAGGCGACATCTATACTCTTTCCGATGGCTACCGTATGGTTTGGGAACGAGGCCCGATTCCGCTTTCAGCGAACCACTTTCTCTGGCTGCGATTTCGCGTTGAAGATCCCCAGGGAAAGCCGCCAACGGATGTCGAACCCTATATGGGAATGGCTGGCCATGCGGAAATCGTCCGCTCCGACCTCTCCGTCTTCGCTCACGTGCACCCGGACGGATCGGTCGCAATGGCCGCCCTAGAGTTGGCGCAAAAAAACTCCGGCTTGCCCGCGGACTCCAGTGGAAATCCATCGATGATGATGGCTATGCAAAAGCCCACGGAATCGATTTCGCCCGAAGTTTCGTTCCCCTATGGATTTCCAAAGCCGGGCGAGTACCGAATATTCGTGCAGATTAAGCGCGCAGGCCACATAGAAACCGGCGTGTTCGACACCCAGGTAACACCATGAGCAGCTCTCGCGCCTCGGTGCCGACTCGAAGCCTTGTGGCTCGTGGCCGCAGGATCGTCGCTCGAAGACTTGTGGGTCGTGGTTTCTGCCACAACATAAAATCAGCGAGGCAAAAGCGGCTTCAGCTGCTGAAGTTCCGCACTTGCGATTCCCTCGAAGAAGCTCTAAGCCTCCGAAGGCCGCATCATTTTCGCAGCGGTTCGGGAAACGTAGCGGCGAGGCGCGAGGCGCTGCCCTTCTTTCATCAACCGGTTCATGAAGCCGGAAATAACGTAGCTTTTCCCCGCCGCGAGTGCTTCGAGCCCCACGCGCGCGACTTTCTCCGCCGTCTCGGAAGATTTGAAAACTCGATCGGGCTGCTGCGCCACTTGCTGAAATTCCGTGGTCGTACTTCCCGGGCACAACGCGCAAACGCGAACGCCAAATTCGAGAACTTCTTCCGCGATCCCCTCCGCAAACAAAAGATCGAAGGCTTTGGTCGCCGCGTACACGGAATTGAACGGCACGGCTTGAAACGACGCCAGCGAAGCCAGGATCAAAATGTCGCCATGTTTGCGCGCAACCATCTCCGGAAGATAGAGCCGCGTGAGATGCACCACGGCGGAGCAATTCACTTGAATCATTTCCAGCATTTTTTCGATGGGGATTTCAAAGGCGTACCCGAACGCGCCAAAACCCGCGTTATTGATCAGCAGTTCCACCTCGATCTTTTTCGCGGCCGTAAAATTGAAGATTTCAACCGGCGCCTGGGGTCGCAGCAGGTCCGCTGAGAAGACCTCCACTTGGATCCTGTGTTGCGCGGAAAGTTCCGACGCAAGCTTTTGCAAACGGTCGACGCGGCGCGCCGTCAACACGAGGTTCGCGCCTCCGGCTGCCAACAGCTTCGCGAACTCATGTCCAATCCCAGCGCTCGCGCCGGTAATCAACGCCCACTTGCCAGCCCAGGTCTTCAATGCGTCCTCTGCCACAAAATCCTCCGATCGGCGCCAATTGAGGATGAAACCACAAACGGAGAACCTTCGGAAGCTTAAATTGTTCTTGGCCTGCGGAGGGCGAGACATTCGCGCGAAGTGCGGGAACTATGCTCTCAACTTATCGAAAGGGTCTTAGAACTTGAAGACCAAACCGGCAGATATTTTGGGGCTGTACTGGTAAACCCCGAAGTAACGCGTACCGAGCATGTCGGCTTCGAGGCGATAGCCGAAGCGGTGATGAGGGGGCATCCAGTCCACGCCTCCGCCAACTTCGTAGGCGAAAGCGCTCTCTCCACCGAACGGAGTTTGCGGTGTAAGGTGCGCGTATCCGATCAGACCGTGGGCGAAGACTTGAAGGTTCCGCGGGCCGACCCAACGGAGGCGCGGGCCTACTCCGCCAAAGAAAGTCCACGAACTATCGCCCGACAGGGTGCCATAAGTACCCAAAAGCTCGCCGTCAAATCCAATCCACTCACGGTAAAACCAGACAACCGAACCATTCAGGCCATTCTGATTTACTGCAGTCCCTGGCACTACGTAAGCCCGCAGGAATGTGTAACCCACGTAGCCTTGCCAACTATAGTTCTGGAACACTCCCTGGATGCCCTGAGGCTCAGCCGCAGGGGCCGGAGGAAGAAGTGCCGGGTCCGCAAAAATTACGGGCATAAAGACATTTTGTGCGATAGGCGCGGGCGCCGCCGTTGCCGCGTTGAAGGGTGAGGATGTGAGGGCGTACGACGAGAAATTCACTTGCGCGCTGGCACCCGAAGCGGCCGTTAATATAATTGCGAACAAAAACGCAACGTATCGCATAGGCTTCTTACCCCCGACAGACGACAATCCCCCGTATTACCCAACTTCAATTTGAACAATGAGGCAAGCCGCTGTCTATAGCTATGATTCGCGATGCTGCCAGGGAATTACCACCTGTCCGTTGGAACAGGCCAAACAGCGCCTTCAACCCTGAGTGCTCGCAGGAGTTAAAAGGAAATGTTGGCGTGAAGGCCGGCCCTATTGAGCGGGGGGCTAATGAATCAGCTTGTGCAGCATGGCCTTGCCTTCTCCGTCGGTAAGGATACCCTTGCGCATGAGCGCGATAATGACTTCGTTCAAGACGTAAGATGATTCGTTGCTGGAGATGTTGGCGATGGAGCCTAGACTCTCATCTGCTGCCGATTCATCGTACGGGGACGCCCCGCTCAACTCATTGATCCATTTTTCAAGCATAAGAGCTTGTTGGGGATCGAGTCGCGAGAACTTGAGCCCCATTCCCATGCCGCCCGCGGAGTAAGCGACGGTCGCTTCCGCAAGAAAAGGTATCTTATTCTTCATGATGCGCATTTTCACTTTGGCACCCAGCGGAAATGGACTCATCATTTCAGCGTAGCAGCCAAGGCGGCTTAGATCGCTGATACGCGCGCTCATTTTCATACGGCTTTGCGATTCGACTATCTCGGCGTCAGCGCTCAGCGAATAGCGCGGGTGAACGCGACGCTCGTTATGAGGACTAGCGGAAACCGCGACGGGCTTTTTCAAACTCTCGGGCATAGCGCCTTACTCTCACTGTGGGCTTTGAAATGAAGGTTTGACGGAAGGGGGGAGCCAAACCGGCTTTTATCAATAACAGTCGCGATTCTAGCTTTCCGGGCAACGCAGCACAACTGAGTTACTTCCACAAGGTGCCTGACTTGCAACGGTAACGCGAAGTGAGAAAGGCAGCGTTGCAATCTGGTACAGGATCCCTAGAAGGATTCACGAATGCCCTCGTAGATTGCTGAAGATTTCAACGCAACACGAATTTTCGGTTACATTGAAGTACCGGAAGAGGGAAATGTCAGGGACCACCGACCATGCCTGAAGAAAGCGAGCCGTTACAGACTGCAGCTCCTACCGCGAATGCCGGTCTGACAAAGAGTCTAGGCCTGTTCGACGCAAGCATGATCGTGGCCGGCTCGATGATTGGCTCGGGAATTTTCATCGTTTCAGCCGGTATTGCCAGGCAAGTCGGCAGCCCTGGATTGCTTCTGGTTGTCTGGCTGGCAACCGGACTGATGACGATCATGGCGGCGCTTTGTTACGCTGAACTTGCCGCGGCAATGCCGCTTGCAGGCGGCGGATATGTTTTCTTGCGCAAATCTCTCGGGCATCTTTGGGGCTTTCTATATGGCTGGGCTACGCTGCTCGTCATCCAAACTGCGACGATTGCGGCGGTAGCGATTGCGTTCGCAAGCTTCACCGGCGTTTTACTCCCCGGTATTTCCTCCTCGGCTTGGATTTGGAAGATTGGAGAGCTCGGGCCTTATGAGACATGGCTCGGTTCTATGGGCCCTTACAACGTCGGCTTGAACACCCAAAATCTCCTGGCAATTTCTTCGATCGTTTTTCTTACCTGGCTCAACACTCGAGGCCTGCGGCTCGGAGCACTGGTGCAAAACATTTTCACGACTGCAAAAATTGCCGCTCTCGGAGGACTGACGCTGCTGGGATTTTTGTTCGCTACACAAGCGGGCCGCAATGCCAATTTCACTGACTTTTGGCGGAACGCGAACTTTTCTGAACTGCACGCTTATCAGAGCGGCCAGCATACTTTGTGGGTCAATACTCTTACGTTAGTCGGGCTGGCGATGGTGGGCGCTCTGTTTTCTTCCAGCGCCTGGACGAACGTGACCTACGTCGCAGCCGAAGTGAAAAATCCGAAGCGAAATCTGCCGCTCGCCTTGGCGCTGGGGACTGGGATTGTGACGCTGCTCTACGTCATGGCGAATCTTGCTTATTTGCGGGTGCTGCCGCTGATTGGAGCGGCCGGCGGGGAAACGGTTTTCGCGCGTGGAATTCAGTTTGCTGCTGAAGATCGCGTGGGAACGGCGGCGGCAGAAGCGATCATTGGGTCCAGCGGTGCTGCGTTGGTAGCCGTGGCGGTGATGATTTCCACTTTTGGCTGCAACAATGGTCTCATATTGGCGGGGGCACGCGTTTATTACGCGATGGCCAAGGACGGTTTGTTTTTCAAGAGCGTGACCGCGGTGAACCGGCACAATACTCCATGGATGGCGTTATGGGTTCAATGTGTCTGGGCTTGTGTTTTGTGCTTGTCAGGCACTTACGGTCAATTGCTCGAATTTCTGGTTTTCGCTGTAGTGATGTTTTACATCCTGACGATTCTGGGACTTTTTGTTTTGCGATTCCGAAGGCCGGATATGGAACGACCGTATCGAGTTTTCGGGTATCCGCTCCTTCCCGGCTTGTATCTGTTGCTCGCTCTGTTTATCGAAGTGCAGTTGCTGCATTACAAGCCGCAATACACCTGGCCGGGATTGGCGATCATCTTGTCGGGAGTGCCGGTGTACTTGTTCTGGCAGAAATCGCAAAAAGTAAGGCTGCGAAAAGAACGAGGATAGGCAGAGCTAGGCGTACAAGTCGTGTTTCAATCAGCGCAACGCGCTAAGTTCGACTCCGGCTTTCCGCAAAGTCTGTGATACGGCAGCAGCGATCTTCGACGCGCCTGGAGTGTCACCATGAATGCAGATGGTCTGCGCGTCGATGGCAACCTCGCTGCCGTCGTGCGCAGTGACAGTGCCACGTTCCACGATTTGCAGTGCCTGCCGTGCGGCTTCCGCAGGGTCGCGTATTAGGGCGTCTTCGAATTTACGCGAGCGCAACGTTCCGTTGGCTTCGTAGCGACGGTCGGCAAAAGCCTCAGCAGCGACTCGAAAACCCGCTTCTCTGAAAACGTCGAGCATAAGCGAACCAGCCAGACCCATGAGGATAACGGCGCGGTTCCAGCGAGCGACTCCGATTGCGATAGCTTCGGCGATCGCGCGATTCCCTACTGCTTGGTTGTAAAGCGCTCCGTGGGGCTTCACCTGCGTGACGTCTGCCTTGCAACCGGCAGCAATTCCAGCCAGCGCTTTCACCTGTTCGAACACAGAATCGGCGATCGCTTCCGGCGGAAGACTCAATTCCAGACGCCCAAAATTGACGCGATCAGGATAGCCGGGGTGCGCTCCTATCGCCACTTTCCGACGAAGCGCCTGCTCGATCGTTGTCTTCATGGTTTGCGCATCGCCAGCGTGCCCACCGCAGGCGATACTTACGGATGTGAGCGAGGGCATCAGCGATTCTTGAGTGCCGTCCAGGATCGCTTCAGGCATTTCGCCCATATCGCAATTCAGGTCAACGCGCTTCATTCCAGAATCAACTCCTCGGATGCCAGCATTTTCTCTTGCTCCATCAGAAGGGATCGCGCGGTTTCCTGGGTGACGTGCTCGAATCGAACCTCATCTCGAGGGCGAAGTTGTCCGACGTGGTGGATATCCGCGGAAATGACGTTCGCAATTTTCGGATAGCCTCCGGTCGTCTGTTGCTCGACAAAAAGTATAACGGGCAAGCCTCCGTGCGTCACTTGAACGGCGCCGAGCGAAACGCCCTCGGTAATCATCTCGCGGCCGGAGATCTGCGTCACAGGTGGGCCTTCTAGACGCAGGCCCATGCGATTGGATTGCTCGCCGACGCGGTACGTTTCGGCATAGAAAGAGCGCTTAGATGACTCGGAAAACCAGTCCGCTTGCGGGCCGATTGTTACGCGCAAAATTTCGCGAGATGACAAATAGGCTCGCGCCCGCAGAGCAACGGTTCGTTTGCGGAAGGGCTCGGTCGGTGAGCCGACTTGCAACGTATCTCCTTTTCGCAATGGCCGGCCTTCGAAGCCGCCTAGCCCGCTTAAGATGTGAGTCGATGCGCTCCCTAGAAAAGGTTTGACGGCAATTCCCCCCTGGACGCATAAATAACAGCGCGCCCCGGAACGGGCGTGGCCAATGGAAAGCGTTTGTCCCGCTCGAATTTCAACTGCTGTCCAGAAATCAAGGGTTGCGCCGTCGAGGGTCGAATGGAACTCGGCGCCCGTTAACGCTAGAATCCCGCCATCCGGAAATAAAAATGTTCCGCCTAGTAACGTCATCTCCAGCCCAGCGGCTGTTTCAGGATTCGCAACCAGGCGGTTCCCGAGGCGAAGCGAGAGCTGATCGGCAGCGCCGGACGGTGAAACGCCTAGCGGACCGAAGCCTTCCCGGCCAAGGTCTTGCACGGTGGTGAGCAACCCCGGCGATTGAACTTGAATAACGCTCATGGCTTTTTGAGCGCCGCGAATTCTAGGTTGGAAACCGGAGCAAAACGGACGCGATCTCCGATAGAAAGGTAGCTCATGTCGTTCCTATCAGGGCGAAACATCGCGATTGCGGCGCGTCCAATCAACCTCCAGCCACCAGGTGTGGCGAACGGGTATACGCCGGTCTGGTTACCTGCGATGCCCAGGCTGCCCGCGGGGACAGTCCGGCGCGGCGTCGAGAGACGCGGAGTCGCCAGCGCTTCAGGTAATTCACCAAGATACGCGAAGCCAGGTACGAACCCGAGGAAGTACACGATATAGCTGACACTAGAATGCAGTTCGATCACCCGTGAAGGCGTAAGTCCGCAGATCGAAGCTACCTCGTCCAAGTCAGGTCCAAATTCGCCGCCGTACGAGACGGGAATTTCCATATGCCGCGGCTCGGGGACTGAGACGTCCTCCAATCGTCCAAGGTAGCCACGTAGAATTTTTTCTAGTTCGTCACGGCTTAATTTCAACACGTCGAAGTTGACGAGTAGCGAGCAATACGCGGGATGGAGATCCCGGACGCCATTTATGGGTTCCAGTTCGAGGAGACGGAGCAGTCGTCTTACGAAGCGGTGGGAATCGAGTGAGATTTTTTCGCCGAAGTAAACCAAGAGCGAGCGATCACTTGCGGGTTGGAATCGCGCGGTCACTTTTTGGTTTGAGTGTAGTACGCGCCCGAATGCCTTCGCCTCGTTGATGTGAACCTTCGGCACGCTGGTGATTCCTGCTTGCCGGCGGCTACCCGACCGTTGACAATCGCTCGCGACAAATTCGCGACGAATTAATCGTGCAGGACGACACTCAAAAGCGAAGTGTTAATGTGCAGGCCGCCGTTATACTTGATGAACCCCAATTTTCTAAATTTGTTCATGAAGAAATTCACGCGCGAGCGCGTTGTGCCGACCATTTCGGCGAGGGTTTCTTGCGATATTTTTGCGAGCACCCTTTGAGGTTTGTCTTCCTTGCCGTAACGCGCGAGGAGCAAAAGCGTGCGAGCCAGCCGCTTCTCGCTGGAATTAAAGAGCTGGTCGACCAGATCCTCTTCAACCCGAATGTTCCTGGAAAGCATGTAAGAGATGAAACGGTCGGAAAACTCATGTTCCGCGTGGAGGACGCGAATCATTTCCTTCTTTTCGATCACGAGAACAGTGGTCGCCGTGATGGCGGTCGCTGAGCCGATTCGAATGGGCTGACCTGCAAGACATCCTTCACCGAAAAAATCGCCTGGCCCCAAAACCGCGACGACGGCCTCTTTGCCAGTCTCATTGACTACGGAAAGTCTTATCCCACCTTTTTGGATATATAAAACATTTTTTGCCGGATCGCCTTGCGTGAAGACCGCTTCTTTTTTTCTGAACTCAGTGACCTTCCGCGCCACTCCAGCGGAATCGAGAAAATTCTGAGCGTTAAAAGCTTCCCCATTCGAGGCTTTACCATTGGAGTTCAGGCGCTTTGAAGATCGAGTTGGCAAGACTGCAACCCCTTTCCCGGCAGGTATCGTAGCACGCGGCCCCAAATCCGCAAGCAGGAGCAAATGTGTGCTGTAGTGAACAGACACCGGTAGCTGGCGCTTCTAAGATGTAGCCCTATGGATGAGGCCGGAAGAACAAGGTCAAATCAGGTCTAAAGGCTTCTACCTGACCAGTGCTGGAGACGTAGGATCCTTCCCTTTTCGTGGGCACCAAGAGTTCTCGACTCAAAAACCGCGCCAGACGACCAACGTTGGGCGCACGAATTCACTGTAATGGAGGCACCACTCATGAAAGTACTCGGAATCATCAGTACCACAGCCGCGTTCCTGCTCTTGGGAGCCGCTGTTCCTGCGTTCGCGCAGGAGGAACATCACGAGGAAGCAGCGAAGCCTGCACAGCACGAAGAACAAGCCAAGCCCGCTAAACAGGAGGCAGCCAAGCCAGCGAAGCAGGAAGCGGCCAAACCTGTAAAGCAAGAGGCAGCCAAACCGGCGCAGCACGAGGCGCAGGCAAAACCGGCAAAGCAAGAAACAGCCAAGCCAGCGAAGCAGGAAGAGCAGGCCAAGGCCAAGCCGGCGCAGCATGAAGCGCAGGCCAGACCGGCGGCAAAGCAAGAAAAACAGGCTAAGCCAGCGGAGCAACAGAAGCAGGCTAAGTCTGAGAATAAGGAAGAACACGGCAAGCCGGCAGCGGGACAGCATGCACAGCGGACTCCCGCCGAAGAGCAGAGACAACGCTCGGTCCCGGCACTCCGGCTGAGCGCCAGAAGCAGTGCTCGCATACCTGACGACCGTTTCCGCTCCAATTTTGGCCGAGAGCATACATTCGTGATCAACGAACCTGTGCTAGTCGGTGGATTTTCGCGATTCCAATACGGCGGTTTTTGGTTTGGATTCGAGAATCCGTGGCCGGCGGGCTGGTATTACACCGACAACGTTTACGTTGACTACATCGACGGCGGATATTACCTGATCAACCCGTATTATCCGGACGCTCGCGTTGGCATCAGCGTCGTACTTTAGACGGTCTTCCGATCAAGCTGTACGGGCGGCGGAGACGCATGCAAGTCGAGTCGCCCGGGAAGCGTTGGAGAACCGGAGAATTGTATTCACGCACAAGCTGAAATGAGAGAGGAGAAATCAGATGCTCGGAACGATATTGATTGTGGTCTTGGTGATGGCGCTACTTGGTGCTTTGCCGAGATGGCCGCACAGCCGAGAATGGGGATACGCCCCGACAGGCGGTGTGGGCCTGATTCTCGTAATCGTCATCATTCTGCTGCTTCTCGGCCGCATTTAGGCAGTGCTTGCGTGATGCATCGATGAAGCCTTCGGTCCAAAGAGTTGCGCTCGATGAGCGCTCGGAATCAGCCGGGGCTCGACTGGAATCTCAGCGCTCATTTTTTTGAGCTTTGCGATTAGTGCCATCCGAGGTGAAAAATGGATGAGTCCAAGCGACAGGCAGTTCAATTCCTGGAAAAAGAAATCAAGACCTACATAGCGCTCGCGTTGTTCCTGTCAAAGGAAGGTGTCAAAGAAAATGTGCAAGTCGGAGACAAGCAACTCGCCCTAAGCCCTGCCTTCTATAAAGAAAGAATGAGAGAAGCTCGAAAGCTGGTAAACGAGCTCCGAGAGTCGAATTAGCGCGATCGAGATTCCACACACCTGCATGGCCTTGTTCGAACATCGGGAATAAAATCCTTATCTGTATTGCGATTTCCGCCGGTACTTATCGATGATTCTCTTTCTCTCGGGCAGATCTACTGTGTGCGTGAATCAGTGTCTCGTCGCGCCCACCGGAAAACCGCGATGCGGAAAGATTCGACGACCCAGGCAAGGTATAGTATTTTGGCCGGTCGGATCGGAGCGAGATCGGGGCGATTTGTTCGGAAGCGAAGATGAGCAGAGCCCTGGGTTCAAATTGCGTTGGGTCGGTGACGATGTAGCTGAAATTCGCATTCAGTAAAGATAATTGTCCGTTACATTCCAACCCGTATGAGGTGGCTCTATGATCTTGCTGCGTCGTTCTGTCATTGCCGCACTAGCCCTCTGCCTGACAAGTTTGCCGTCGCTCGCCCAAGACAAATCCGCCGCGTCCGACATTCCGGGCGAATTCAAATGGCCGACCTCGGATTATGACTACGTTAAGCGCATCGAAATGATCCCGATGCGCGATGGCGTGAAATTGTATACGGTGATTGTGATTCCCAAAGGCGCCGCGCACGCTCCTATTCTGCTGACACGCACTCCGTATAACGCTGCAGGCCGCACGACGCAGAACGAGTCGCCGCACATGCTCGACGAGCTTCCCCAGGGCGACGACGTGTTTGTCAAAGCTGGTTACATCCGCGTGTTCCAGGATGTACGCGGGAAATATGGCTCGGAAGGCCCGTATCTTATGACGCCTCCGCCGGTCGGCCCGTTGAACGCCAGCGGAATCGACGACACCACGGATGCTTACGATACGATCGACTGGCTGGTTAAAAATGTTCACGAGTCCAATGGCAAGGTTGGCATGCTGGGCTCATCGTATGAAGGATTCACGGTGGTGATGGCCCTCATTCATCCGCATCCGGCGCTGAAGGTAGCAGCTCCCGAGAGCCCGATGGTAGACGGCTGGATGGGCGACGATTGGTTTCATTACGGCGCGTTTCGCCAGCCCAATTTTGACTACTTCACCGAGCAGACGAGCGCGCGCGGGAGAGGCGGCGCCATTCCCCGCGAAGGATACGACGATTACACGAATTTTCTGAGGAAGGGATCTGTCGGAGACTATGCCCGCGACGCCGGACTCGAGCAATTGCCCTTCTGGCGCAAAGTGGAGGAACATGCTGCCTACGACGCTTTCTGGCAGGGGCAAGCGCTCGACAAGATCATGGCTTCGGTGCCGCTGAAGGTTCCGACGATGTGGTTGCAAGGATTATGGGATCAGGAAGACATGTGGGGAGCGATCCACTGCTATGAGGCCGTGGAACCTCAGGATACACAGAACGACAAAAATTATCTGGTGATGGGTCCTTGGCGCCACAGCCAGGTGAACTACGATGGCTATTCACTGGGTCCGCTGCTGTGGGAAGGCAACACGACGTTGCAGTTCCGTCGTGACGTGCTGCTTCCTTTTTTCAACCAATACCTGTTGGATAACGCCCCGAAGGCAGACACGCCGCCAGTGTTCATTTACAACACGGGCGAGAATCATTGGGATCGGCCAAAGACATGGCCTCTCAGCTGCGACCAGGGCTGCGCCAACCAATCACAATCGCTCTATCTGACGGCGAATGGCGGCTTGTCGTTTGAAAGTCCCGGGGCCGCCGCGGAGAAATATGACGAATACGCTTCCGATCCATCCAACCCGGTGCCGTACAGGACGAGGCCGGTGGTTGCGACGGACGGCGAGGCATGGCGACATTGGCTGGTCGACGATCAGCGCTTCGTTGATGGTCGGCCCGACGTGCTCACGTATGCGACGCAGCCGCTTACTTCCCCGTTGCGGCTGAGCGGCGCGCCGGAAGTAAATCTGTATGCTTCCACTAGCGGCAGCGACAGCGATTGGGTCGTTAAGCTGATCGACGCCTTCCCCGACACAGTGCCGGGACAACCGGCGATGGGAGGATATCAGCTGGCGATTTCTCTCGACATCTTCCGAGGCCGCTACCGGACCAGTTTCGAACATCCTGAGGCAATCACGCCTAACCAGCCGTTGCTATACCGCTTTGCTTTGCCGACGGTGAACCACGTCTTTTTGCCAGGGCATCGCATCATGGTCCAAGTGCAATCGAGTCTGTTCCCTCTCTATGACCGCAACCCGCAGACTTTTGTTCCGAATATTTTTTATGCAAAGCCTGCGGATTATCAGAAGGCGATACAGCACATTTGGCACACCCCCGGAGGCGCCAGCTTTATCAGCGTCCCGGTGGTCCCGGGCAGCTAGCAACCGGATGGCGATCCCTGAACCCACTGGTTTCCGCGCGTCAACGACCGGCAGCCTTCGCGCGGACCAGCCCCCGCTGATAAATGGTCAGACCAACGAATGCCGCTTGGACGATCGGCGCGGAGACGCCGCGTTTCCGCCCGCGTTCTACGAGGTCTCCAAGAATAGTGTCTACTTCGACCGGTGCTTGATCTGTGAGGTCGCGATACATCGACGAGGTCAATTTGGAGCCCGGTGCAGTGAGTTGAGGGCTGTTTTCTGCAAGGAACTTCTCCGACATCGGATAGCCGCAAGCACCCGCGATTGCGGCGCATTCACGGAGTACGGAGAGACATAACTCGGTGCCACCGGGAACCGCTACGACTTGGCCGATATTTCCAGGAAGCAAGCACGTGATGGCACCCACGCTGGCCAAAAATACCCACTTCTGCCACATGTCGCGCAAAACATCTGCGGAAATGGCCGTCTCAAATCCCGCCCCGCTAAACTCCTTATGCACCGCTTCTATCCGAGAGGTCTTCTTCCCGTCCAGTTCGCCGTAGGTGAGACTTTGGAAATCCGCAAGCTGGACTATCCGATTTTGCGAATCGACTTCAGTGGCAACGAAGCAAACCCCACCCAATACAGGGTGTTCGCCGAACTTCTGCGCCAGCACGTCCATGTGATGCATGCCGTTTAGCACCGGGATGATGAGCGTCTGTGGCCCCACTGCGGGCGCGAAATCATCGATCGCGGCGGCAAGGCTGTAGCTTTTTACACTCAAAAAGATAACGTCGTACCGGGACGCAATCTGAGCTGCGGTTATTGTTTTGGGCCGAGCGGTGAAATCGCCATGCATCGGGCTCACAATCTGCAATCCCTGCGCCTGGATTTGCTCGGCTCGTTTTGGCAGAACTAGAAATGTTACGTCGCGACCTGCCTGTACTAGACGGCCTCCAAAATAACCACCAACTGCGCCCGCGCCTACCACTAGAATTCGCATAGACCCATCCTTTCAGTCATCTCCCTCATTTTCCTTGATTGCAAAAAATGCCAGGTGGTTCGCTATTTTTCTATTATTTTAGCTTCGCCCCGAGCACTCATAGTTTGTTCCAGTGGTAAATGCCACCTACAGACAGGGATTCACACCGGATTTTGACGTGCGCTCTAGCGCCTGATGATCACGCCTCAAGCCAAACGTACGTTGCGTTCCATCGTTTTGGCGCCCGGGAACTTTCCGAATTGTCTGGTGCCCCATTTGGTTGGAGCGGATCCGGTTGCAGAACACCCAGTGCGCAAGGTCATACGTTGGCGCCTACTGGGGTCATCCAGATATGGCGGAGAGGGTGGGATTCGAACCCACGGTTGAGTTTCCCCAACACACGCTTTCCAAGCGTGCTCCTTAAACCGCTCGGACACCTCTCCGTTTTTTATTGTTCATCAGGTTAGCACACTCACTGTGCGCGCCGGATGTGCAATCGTGACCCTCTTTTTTATTTGCGCGTGGCGTGCAGGCGAAAAACTCTTCTAATTTGTCTGCGAGGGGCGAAAGAGCAAAACCGCCTAGGGCTTTTTCGCGGAATATTTCTTAATCAGGTCGTTGAACGCAGGATCGCTTCGCAACTTGTCAAGATCCGAGTCTGCGGCAGCCGACTCCGCAGGGTAATGCTTCTCGAGAGCGTCCTGCAAGGCTTTCAAAGCCTCTTTTGTTTGTCCCAGGAATGTATAAATTTTCGATTCGTCGTAAATGTAACCGACGTTGGTCTTGTCTATCGCGCGCGCTTTCTTTATGAACGTGGAGGCCTGCTGCGCATCTCCCAAATTCGCGTAGGACAAAGCGATCTGGTCCATCACGTCCGAATTCTGCGGATTTGTCAGGAGTTCCTTGTATCCCAGAGAAACAGCTTGCTGGTAGGTGGCGCGCGCCTTGTCTTTCTGTCCGGCCCCTCGATATGCGTCGCCCAAATTTACCAACATAGAAGTATCGTTCGGATTGAGTTCGACCGCCTTTTCAAACATTTCCGCGGCCTGCGAATATTGTTTCAGAAAGAAGTAAGCGGTACCGAGGTTCGAGTAGGTTGTGTAATAAGGCTCAATTTGCAGCGCCTGCTGGAAATATGGAACCGCTTCTTGATACTTGCCCTGTTGAGCGTAGACGTTGCCTACGTTCTCGAATCCGGTTTCGATATCAGGCGCCAAAACAGTAACTTGCGTGAAAAGTTGCAGAGCCTTGGGATAATCTCCCGATTGGAAGTAGACGTTTCCGAGCGCATTCTGATTTACCCAGAAGTAGGAGTTCAGATCGACGGCTTTCTGAAACGCTTCGATCGCGTGGGGATAGTCACCACTTGCAAGATAGGCCGCTCCGAGACGCCGGTACGCCTCATCTGAGCTTGGTGCCAGTGAAATAGCGCGTTTGAGCTCCGTAATAGCTTCCGCGTATTTTCCTGTGGCGATGTAGGCGCTGCCCAGAGCCGAGTGAACTTCGGGCAACTTATCGTTTAACTGCGCCGCCTCTTGCGCGGCCGTAAGCGCTTTCTGCGTCCAGAAATTGTCTTTCTTGGAATCGTACATGCGCAAGCTGGCATCAGCCACGCCGGTAAAGGCGAGCGCAAACTTGGGATCGGCCTTCAAAGCCTGCTCGAAATAATCGAGAGCCGCCTGAATACTCTTACTGTCGTGGCCGCGCAAAGAATTGCGGCCTCGAACGTAATAGTCGTAAGCAGCGCCATTCTCAGTGGGACGAGTTTTCGCGCTGGCGACTTCTTCACTGGTTAGGCTCACATCCAATGCCGTGACGATCTCACTGTAGATTTGATCTTCCAAGGTGAAGAGGTCCGAAGAAACGCCGTCGAATTCCTTGCTCCAGATACGCTTGTCGTGCAGCGCATCCTGGAGCCGCATCGTGACGCGTATGCGGTCGCCGGAGCCTTGCAGCGTGCCCTGAACGAGATAATTCACGCCTAAATTACGCGCGATCTTTGTTAATGGCTGTTTTTGGTCCTGCTTATCTGCTTCATCGCTGGAAGTGACCCGCACATCTTTCAGCTGAAATAGCTTGGTGGATAGCGCTTCCTCCACTCCTTGCGCTACATAGCCAATTTGCGACGAGTCGCCCAAGACTTGAATGGGCAAGACTGCGACGAATCGACCCTTCGAGATTGGAGGAATGCCGGAGACGACCGAGGCTCCTCCTCCGACGCCACGCGTTGCAATGAAATGACGGACAAGAAAACCCGCGCCAACGAGAAGTACCAAGGTGACGGCTGCGCTAGTGACCCAAACCCAGCGCCGGCTGGCGAACTCAGGGAGTTGGATTTGTATGCTTGCACCGCTGCGTGAAACACCGCTGCTCGAAGCGGTCTTTGCGCCTTGCAGGTCGGCCAGGATTTCGTAAGCGCTCTGGTAACGATCCGCCGGATCTTTTTCCAGGCACCGCATGATGATGCGAACCAGCCAATTAGGCAGCGCCGGGTTGATCAGCTTTGGATTCTTGGGTTTTTCCTGTATTCGCTGATACATCACCTTCAGCGTCGATTCGCCGGTAAACGGAACGTCCCCGGTCACCATTTCGTAGAGAATCAAGCCGAAAGCGTAAAGATCGGCGCGTTGATCAGCCGGCTTGCCTTCTACCTGCTCGGGCGACATGTAGCGCGGCGTGCCAAGGAACGCGCCAGTGCGCGTCATGCCAATCGCGCTTTCTTCGAAGGATTTAGCGAGGCCGAAGTCGCAAACGAAAACTTGATCGTCATTGCCGATCAGAAGGTTTTGCGGCTTCAGATCCCGGTGAACCACGCCCTCGGCATGCGCCGCTGCCAGGGCTTCCGCAATCTGTTGGGAAAATTTCAAAACGCGATCGAGCGGCATCTTCGGATTTTCCCGAATTATGTGTTGCAAGTCCTTGCCGTCGATGTAGGCCATGGAGATGAACCGCACTCCGCCCACTTCCCCCATATCGTGGATGCGCAAAATATTTTTATGCGAAATTTTGCTGGCCAGCACTAACTCTTGTTTGAATCGTTTTAGAGCGTCGGCCTGTCCGATTGCGCCCTCGCGAACCACTTTGATGGCGACAGTGCGATCAAGGTCCTTGTCGTAGGCTTTGTAAACTCTTCCCATCCCGCCCTGTCCCAGGAGCGATTCAATTCGGTAGCGGGTTCCAAAATCGCTGCCAAGAGTGATCGCCGCCGGATCGACCATCTGAATCGTTTCTGAATCAGAATCGCTAAGAGAGAGGAGAGGGGTGCTGCATTCTTTGCAGGATACCGCGAAGTCCGGGTTTGCCGTGCTGCAATGCGGACAATTCATCATATGAAGCAGCCGGGAAGGCTGGAGAGCGCTCCAATACTGCGATTATCCGGCATAGAAGTCTTGTCTGCAACTATTAGCGGTTTTTAGGGTGAGATTCAAGCAGAAGTATCGATCGTTTAGTATGCGTCTCTGCGGTTCGTTTCACCGCCGATTGAGTTACAATTGGGCGAAATACAAAGATGCGCAAGGCATGCAGGTGAGCGGGATTTGGAAATTTCTCAAAGCAACTTCGGAGCGCGCCCCGAATGGTGCACGCGCGGGAGCGGAGACCGAAGGCACTGGTCAGATTCCCGAACGTCGAAGCGGCGCCCGCTTTTGGATCTATGCTCCGGTACTGATTTATGGGCGCGCAATTGACAGCGAACCTTTCCACGAAAGCACCGAAGCGCTGCGAGTGAATGCCGGCGGCGGCCTAATCACGCTGACGATCCCGGTACAACGGGGCCAACAACTCTGGCTCATCAATAAGGCAAATCAGAAAGAGCGTGAATGCCTAGTAGTCGCTGAACGATCGAGATACCTTGGGCGAACCGCGGTCGTAATCGGCTTTCAGGAGCCGGCTCCGGACTTTTGGAGCGCACCTTCTTGCTAGACCAAAATCGTTCGGCGGCTTTTGGCAAGAGCGCTTGTGGACAGCGCCTAACATGAATTCGGGCTGCCGCTGACTGCTCGGATGTTGCAGTCCCAGATGCATTTGGGGGTCAACGCGCGGTTGTCTCTTTTAGACTCCGTGGTTCCGGGATTGTGCAATAAGTTGCATACTTGCAACAGCCTTAGCTGGGAGCTCTTGTTCTCACAAAGAAAATGAAGAAGTTACGCTTGACATCCTAGGCAGTACTTTGGTATTAAAGGTGCTCTTGTTGCGGTGCTGCTGACGCAGCTCTTATTCTTTGGAGGGTTTACTCATGAGATTTTTGAAGATCCTAGGCATGGTGGCGCTGATAGGTATGATGTCAGCGGTAGCGGTGAAGGCTGACTCTGCGCCTGCCGATCCAAAGCTCGTCATCGGCAAGCCGGGTGATCCCACCTGCCCTCCTGCGCCAGGTGCGACCTACACCTGTTTTTCGGACAACAGCGCTGCGGATCCCCTTTTCGTCGCGGCTTTGAACACTCCGACGGAATTCGTTTGGGATGGCCAGGGAACCTTGGAGGAATTGTTTGTTGATTTCCTGAAGGGCCCGGTGGGCACGCCGTACAGCTGCGCGTCGGTCGACATTTTCACCACGGCGCCGTGTACATTAATTTCGACTCCGGATCACGATGGCCAGGAAACGCTGGGATTTGAATTCTTCGGCTCGCCCACGGATGGCCTTACGGATGGTCAGGGTGTGGTAGGAAATCTCATGGCTCCTGAACCCGGCTCGATGTTACTTCTGCTTTCGTTGGGTCTGCCTGCGCTTGGTTTCGCCAAGAAGCGCTGGAACGTCCGACCAATCGCTTAGTATTCTCTGAATAACGCTATTCCTGGCCCCGGCACGAAGCTCGCTTCGTAGCCGGGTGCCCGGGGTGCCATCTTAATTACTCAGTTCCCTTCTCCTTCTTATTTTTCTCCGTTCGATACCAATCTGGTTCCGCTAGCTCCATAGCCTCTAGGCCGCGATCCAAGTGTTTGGGCTACAGCTGCGTGAGTGGATCTCCATAAAGATAAACAAAAAAATGAAGATCGCTCGCAGTGCTTGACATATAGCTGTGCATTGGGATATCAACCGAGCCAAGCAATAAACGTCAGTTCGTATCGAACGGAAGCGGTTTGGTGCAAAACTTTATGCAGAAGCTCTTTGAAAGACCTCTAACTCTATTCTCCGCATGCCTCGGCGCAGCTGTCTTGTTATGCTCGCCAGCTTCGCACTCACAAGCAGCCCAAGGCGATCCCCCTGGAACAGGAAAACCGGCTCTAGGAGAAACGACCGAAGACTACAATCGGCGGATCGAGCTACTCAACCGATCGCTTACAACTCCCCTCAAGGACAGCGAATCGGGTGAGTATCGAATCGGCGCGCACGATCTACTCGAAATAAACGTGTTTGAGGCGCCCGACCTCAATCGCTCGCTTCGCGTTTCAGCCGGGGGTGAAATCTCGATGCCTCTGCTCGGCGCCGTTCAGTCTTCAGGTCTGACGGCGCGCGAACTCGAAGGAACGCTGGAAGTAAAGTTGCGCCAGTACATGAAAGATCCGCATGTCGGAGTGTTCGTCACCACTGTCGAAAGCCATCCCGTCTCTGTAGTGGGAGCGGTAAAAAAGCCGGGAGTCTTTCAAATTCGCGGCACCAAAACCGTGCTGGAAATGCTCTCTATGTCAGAAGGTCTGGCCGACGATGCCGGCGACGAAGTGCTCGTGATGCGAGGTGCCGGCCTGCAGTTCAGCCCGGATTCGAATCGCACCAACGCGACTCCCGATGCCGCGCCTCCATCCACCGCGCAGGCACCATCGCAAACGCAGCCCGCCCCTGGGGCGTTCCCAAGCCCTGACGAAAATGACACCATAAAAATCAATTTGAAGGACTTGCTCGAATCCGGCGACCCTCGATACAACGTGGCCGTCTATCCCGGAGACATTGTAAAAGTAACTCGCGGCGGCATCGTTTACGTGATTGGCGACGTCAAGAAGCCCGGCGGGTTCGTGCTCAAAAGCGATCAATATATGTCAGTGCTGAAGGCAGTGGCTCTCGCGGAAGGGTTGAATGCAACCGCAGCCAAGAGCCGCGCAAAAATAATCCGGACGGACGAAAAGACTGGTCAACGCACAGAGTTCCCTATCGATTTGGGAAAAGTGCTGGCGGGAAAGTCGCCCGACACTCCGTTGAAGGCAGCTGACATCGTGTTCGTCCCGAATAGCTCGGGAAAGACCGTACTTTATAAAGGAAGCGAGGCCGCTGTAGCCACAGCCAGTGGCCTGATTATTTGGCGCTAATGGACCCGGAAACCAAAATCAGCCTCTTCGACGGCACGCCGGCTGCGATCGCGAAGCGTCGCGCGCCCGCTCTTCCTTCATTTGAAGCTGACGAAGCTGAAAAAGTTCCGGATTTAGTCGAATACGGCCGTGTCATAAGAAAGCGCCGCGCCACGATACTCACGATCGCTTTTGTGGCTTTTACTATAGGGCTTTTCGCCACTCTCAAAGAAAAACCGGTTTATCGGGCTCGCGTGCTGGTCGAAATCCAAAAAGAAAATCCCGATATCCCGACACTTCAAGAACTCTTTCAGGTCGAGAGTATCTCCGACACATACCTCGAAACTCAGTACCGGATATTGAAAAGCGAGAATCTCGCGCGTCGTGTGATTGCCGATCTCAAGCTCTATCAGCTTCCGGAATTTGATCAGCCGGCGTCTTGGTGGACACGGCCGAAGCACGAGGCTTCTTTATCCCCCGCTGCCGGTAGTGCGGCCGGAAATATTCCGCCTGAATCCGTAATCGACAACGAAGTGCTAAAGAAATTTCAAGACCGGCTAGACGTAGAACCGCTCAAGCGCAGCCGTCTCGTCGAGGTCAGTTTCGAATCCAATGATAAGAATCTTGCTGCGCAGGTTGTAAACATTCTGGCCGCCACTTACATTCAACAGAATTTGGAGGCTCGCTGGCAGGCTTCTCAAAAGGCTTCTGAGTGGCTTTCGCAGCAACTTCTCGGCATGAAGTCAAAGCTCGAAAAATCAGAGGACGAACTCCAGCAGTACGCTCGCGACAACGGACTCTTATTCCTCGAAACGGACAAGGGGACGTCCGAAAACATCGTTACCCAAAGGCTCCGCCAGTTGCAGGAGGAGCTCACTAAATCGCAAGCCGACCGTTACGAAAAAGAATCGCTTTATCTGCTGGTGCAGCAGGGAGACTTCGCATCACTTCCCGGCGTGTTCAATAACAAATTGATGCAGGATCTCACTGAAAAATTGGCGGATCTCGGACGGGAACGTTCTCGCCTATCGTCGATTTTTAATCCTGACTATCCACAAGTAAAAGAGATACAGAACCAAATTGACGAAGCGCAAACTACCTTGTCGAGCGAGCGCGAACGCGCGGCGAAGGCCATTACCAATGACTATCGCGCTGCCGTTGAGCGCGAAAATATGTTGCAACAGGCTTTCAAAGACCAACAGCGTGAAGCTGATCTCATCGCGGAAAAATCCGTGCAGTACAACATTTTGAAGCGCGAAGCGGACACGAATAAACAACTATACGTAGGTCTCCTTGAAAAACTGAAAGAGACTGGTGTTTCCACCAGCATGAAAGCGACGAACATTCGAGTAATTGATCCTGCATACCCGCCTAAGAAACCCGACAGTCCCAGGATTCCGCTGAATCTGTCTCTCGCCCTTCTTTTGGGTCTGGGTTTGGGAGTCGGAGCTGCATTTTTGCAAGAACACCTCGACAATTCGTTCAAGACTGCTGGAGAAATCGAGCGCTTTCTGCAGTTGCCCGCGCTCGCGTCCGTCCCGGCGATTGCAACTTCGACCAACGGCAACGGACACGGCTTGTACGCACGTGCGCGACACCTTGCCACCGACAAATATCGCAGTAATGGGATCGTTCCCTCTTGGAACCGAATCGAGGGCAATGGCCAGAACACCCCGCTGGCTGAGGCCTTTCATGAATTGCGGACCTCCGTTTTGCTTTCTACCGCCAAACATCCGCCGCGAACTTTGTTGGTGACGAGCGCGAAGGGCGGTGAAGGTAAAACCACAGTGGCTGCCAATCTCGCTGTGTCGCTTGCCCAACTCGGAGAAAAAGTGCTTCTCATTGACGCCGACTTGCGACGGCCAAGCCTCCACAAGTTCTTCGGAGTTCCTAATGCCTCTGGCCTCGTAAACTTCCTTACTGGAAACCCGAATTGGCGAAGCCTTCTCTCACAGGCAGCTCCTATCGGTCTCTCCGTGTTGCCTAGCGGGCCAGTGCCGCCAAACCCGGCGGACTTGCTCTCGTCGGATTACATGCCGGTACTGATCCGCGAAGCCTCCAAAGAATATAAATTCGTCGTGCTGGATTCGCCTCCGCTCTTGAATCTCGCGGACAGCCGCGTTCTTGCCACTCTCGTTGACGGCGTAATCCTGGTCGTCGGTGGCGGAATCACTCCGCGCGAGCTCGTTCATCGAGCTTATGCTTCGGCTGTCGATGCAGGCTCGCACGTCCTCGGCGCCACGATCAACTTCGCCGACGCGAAGAGCGATTATTATTCCTACGGTTATCATCAGGACAATAATGGCCACAAGGGATAGTGCGCAGGCCGCCGAAGTTGTCTTCGAGCCATCATCGATCAATCCGCAGCTTGCAATGTTCGTTCAGATATCTCTCACAGCTGGATTGGCGCTGGCGGTCCTCGCGTTCGGCGGCACCGGAACCATTTCGTTAGCGATCGTTCAAGTTCTCTTCTTCGGCACGGCGGCATTCTGTTTAGCTAGGCTTCCGCAGTCCGCGTCTCCCTCATTTGCAAAGTTATTTGCAGTTCCGGCGATGTTAGGTGGCATCGTCCTGCTGCAAATTTGCCCGTTGCCGGAATCCTTGCTGTTTCGATTTGACGGTCACCAAGCTTCGCAGATCGGTATGCGCACTGGATATCTTAGTTTCGAACCTCATGCGACGCGCGGACATTTTTTGATTCTGCTTATGTGCTTTGCCGGCTTCTTCTTCGCTCAAATCGTCAGTCACGATAGTCATCGAAAGCGAGTCTTTACCGTCTCGCTTGTCGCCCTCGGCGCTTTTGAAGCTTTTTATGGCTTGGTGCAATACCTGACCGGATGGCAACAGATTTTCAGTTACGTCAAAAAGTTTGACCTCGAAGAAGCAACGGGGACTTACATTAATCGAAATCACTACGCAGGCTTTCTCGAAATGATTCTACCATTCAGTTTGGCTCTCGTATTTTATGAATATGCGAAACTGCGCGGAAACCCAGGATCGAGAATCAACTTCAGAAAGCTGATAGCAAAATCAGGACTCCAAAAACTGATCCTCGCGCTGTGCGTTGCGGTGATAGTGTGCGCCTCCCTCGCTTTCTCACGCTCCAGAATGGGTATTCTGGCAGCGGCCGGTTCTGTTCTAGTCGTTTCCGCTTTGATTGCAATTTCAAGATTTCACGGACGCCTAAGTTCCCTGCTGGCCGCGATGTTTATCATTTTGAGCATTGGTCTCGCTGTCTGGATTGGCCCCGGTCCGGTCGTTTCCAGATTTCAAAGCGTTGGCGACGAATATTCGCTAGGAGGCCCTAGTCGCGTTTCCATTTGGCGTGATGCGCTCCCGCTTATTCAGCATCATCCATGGCTCGGGACGGGCCTCGGCACTTTTCCGATCGCCTACACGAACCGCCAAACCGCGTTCCTCACTCAGTTTGTAAACCATGCGCACAACGACTACCTCGAGTTCGCTTCTGAGATGGGTATTCCGGCTGCGCTCATTCTCTTCGTGTCCATATTCCTGATACTAGCTCGCGCAGTGCGCGTATTTCTCTTCGGCGAGCGAGATTTCGAAAGGGTTGTGGCGCTAGGTTGCGTTGGAAGCATAGTGGCCATCCTGCTGCACAGCTTCGCGGACTTTAATCTCTACATCCCCGCGAACGCGCTCCTATTCTCGGTAATTTTGGGACTCGCCGTATCGGCCCGGCTTCGAGCTTCGCGTCTTGGGGGTTCGGCCGTTGCCGAATAAATCTCAGCTAGCGCTGAAGCGCGCCTTCGATGTCGTAGCTGCTTTACTCGGTCTGTTGGTCTTAATTCCGTTATTTGCCTTAGTTGCCCTCTGCGTGCACCTCGATTCACCGGGAGGTGTTTTTTTCAGGCTGCGGGCCGCTGGCCTTGGCGGAAAAGCATTCGATCAATGGAAGTTTAGAACTATGGTGCAGAATGCTCGGGATATAGCCGATCGTTTCGAGACTTCCTCGACGGATCCGCGAATCACGCGTGTTGGCCGCTTCTTGAGGCGGTGGAGTCTCGACGAACTCCCTCAGCTTTGGAACGTTGTCCGAGGCGAGATGAGTCTCGTTGGACCCCGCCCGACTTTCGTTGAAATTGCCGCAGGTTACTCATGCGCGCAAGCGCGTCGCCTTCTGATGCGTCCGGGTCTCACCGGGCTCGCCCAGTTGCAAGGACGGAATCTTCTCCCTTGGCAGCAGAGAGTCGTTTTGGACATTGCCTACATCGATCACTATTCACTCTGGCTGGATCTCAAGATTCTCGTGCGTACGATTCCGGTATTGCTTCGCGGTACGGGAGTTTATGGAGCAGACGGCACAGTTAAGATGCACGACTTGGCTTGACTCTGAAAATGAACCGTAAAAGATTCCGGGTGATCGTGTGGGGAGCGGGAGGACACGGAAAAGTGATCGTGGACGCTCTACTTGCCTCTGAGTCATGTGACGTGGTTGGAATTTTGGACGATGATCCGGCGAAAGCCGGTACACGGCTTCTCGGAATAGCTGTCCTACATTCTCCTGGTGGGCTGCGATCGCTGTTAAACATCCTCGACTTCGATGGAGTAGCAATCGGAATCGGCGATAATTACGTTCGAGACAAGAAATTCCGAGAATCCGGACTATGCGGATTGGCGCCGATGAACGTGATTCATCCGAACGCGCATCTCTCGCGCTTCGTGGAACTGGGAGTGGGGGTGACGATCCTTGCAGGTGCCGTCATTAACCCCGGCACGGTGATCGAAGACAATGTGTGTGTGAACACCTCTGCCTCCGTCGATCATGACAATCACCTCGAGAGGGGTTGCCACGTATTTCCCAATGCGACCTTAACCGGAGGAGTGCGAGTCGGTCAGTTTGCGTATGTAGGATCCGGGGCGGTCGTCGCCCCCAACCTCATAATTCACAAATATTCTCAGGTCGGCGCAGGCGCGATTGTGCTAAAAGACGTGCCGGAGGGCGTGGTTGTAGCAGGTAGCCCGGCGACAGAAATTGGCAAGCAACCGAAACGGCCCGAATAGTTGGGAGTCAACCAATGGACTCGAAAAGTTCTGACCTTCTGGCGACAGTGGGACGGCGTCCGATGTTCGAAGAACGCTTACCCATCGTTTCGCCGGAGGGACTGCCGGACGATGACTTCCTTCGCGATGTGCAACAGATTTTGCGGAGCCGGCAGCTCACCAATGCGACTTTCGTTCGCAAATTCGAGGAAGCCGCGGCGGAATATCTTGGCGTCACGCATTGCGTGGCAGTCTCCAGTTGCACGGCAGGTCTCACCCTTACTCTACGTGCGCTAGATCTTCAAGGCGAAGTGATACTTCCCAGCTTTACTTTTCACGCCTCCGCTCACAGCGTTCTCTGGAATGGCCTTAAACCCGTGTTCGCAGACTGCGATCTGGAAACATTTTGCATTGACCCGCGCGCAGTCAAGGTCCAGATTTCTTCCAGAACCGCGGCGATTATGGCTGTCCATTTGTTCGGGAATCCGGCATCTGTTGCAGAGATCCAAACGACTGCTTCCGATTTAGGTATCCCGCTGATCTGCGACGCCGCGCACGCGTTTGGAAGCGATATAGACGGCCGACGCGTCGGCACGTTCGGCGCGGCTGAAGTCTTTAGTTTTTCGCCTACCAAACTGCTGGTAGCCGGCGAAGGAGGAATGGTCGCTACGCGTGATGCAGACCTTGCGCGCAAACTGCGCGCTGCGCGAAATTACGGCGATAGCGGCAACTACGATCCGGAGTTGGCAGGTCTGAACGCGCGCATGAGTGAATTCCACGCCGCGCTGGCCCTTCGCGGGCTGCACGGTCTTGACGCCCGAATCGCGCGACGAATTGAGATACGCCTGCATTACGAACGACGCCTCGGAGCAATTCCCGGCATAAGTTTTCAGCACATTTCGCCCTGCGGCAGCAGCGCTTGTAAAGATTTCGCTGTTCTCGTCAATGAAGGCGCGTTTGGTCAATCGCGTGATTGGCTCGTCGACGCTCTCGAAACAGAAAATATCCAGGTGAGGCGGTATTTTTGGCCGCCGGTCCACCGCCAAAAGCTTTACTGCGACATTTGGGACAAGCGGCCTCTTCCGGTCACGGACCGAATTTCTAGCAGCATTTTGAATTTGCCCATCTACTCCACTTTGAGCGATGGACAGGTTGATAAGGTTTGCGACGCTGTTCTTCGCAGTCACGAATTCGCAAATAAATCCGGTTTTGCCAAGGCGCAGCGCGCGTGAAAAACTTGAATTCGCGTCGTTATTGGAGTTCGCTGCGAAAACAAGCGCGCGGGTATCCATGGAAGAACAGTCTTTTGCGCATGAGTGTTGATGTTTTTCTAGTGAACGCTTCCCTGCTTACCGCATTCGCTCTTTGGTTTCTTTTTTATGTGGTAGTTCTGCGCACGCCGGATCCACAGGCGCTGGCCGAGCGGTTCAAGAACTTTGTAACGCATTACTGGCTGTTGTGGTCTTTCCTCGCGTTGCTGGTATTTCAGCTCAGCGGATTTTATCCGCGCATTCGGGATGTGGGCGGCACTCGCAAAGTATTCGCTGTATTCCGCGCTGTCAGCTTGTTCATCGTGTTGTTTGTATTCGCTGATTATTTTCTTTACCGAGGGGCTCTCGTCCCACGCGGTGTCGCGGTGATCGGATGGATTCTGATGCTCGCGACGGTCGGCGGAGCTCGGCTTACGAAACATAAAATCCTCGAGCGCTACCACGTCGAACTCAAAGGCGATCCGGAGGGTGTGAGGCAAGTTCTCGTGCTGGGAGGAGGAGGGTTCCTAGGGTCGGTCGCGGTCGGGCAGCTGCTGGAACGCGGGCTCAAAGTCCGCGTGCTGGATTCGTTTTTGTTCGGGGAGGGGGCGCTTGCTGAGGTGAAGGGGCACCATGGCTGCGAAGTGATCTCCGGTGACATACGCGACATCGGGGTGGTAGTGAAGGCGATGAAGGGATGCGACGCCGTCGTGCACTTCGCTGCGATCGTTGGCGATCCGGCTTGCGAAGAAAATAAGCAGCTCGCGATCGAAGTGAACCGGGCGGCGACGCGAATGCTTGCCGACGTGGCGCACGGGTGCGGGGTGCGGCGGTTTATTTTTGCTTCATCTTGCGGGGTGTACGGAGCGTCGGAATTTTGCCTGGACGAGACTTCCGCGGTGAATCCGCTCTCGATCTACTCGCAGACGAAGGCGGATTCCGAAAATATTCTGATGGAGTCGAAAGCTGCCGATTTTGCGCCGACGATCTTGCGATTGGGGACCTTGTTCGGACTTTCCGCGCGGATGCGGTTCGATTTGGTGGCGAATTTGTTCGTGGCGCGCGCGGCGGCATTTGGGAAGATCACCGTGCTCAATGGAGATCAATGGCGTCCGTTCCTGCATGTGCAAGACGCGGCGCGCGCGGTGATTGCGTGCCTGGACGCAGAGACGAGCGCAGTCTCCGGCGAAATTTTTAACGTGGGGTCTTCCGCGATGAATCTTCGGATCGAGGAACTCGGAGCGGCCATCGCGCGAGTGGTCCCGAACACGGAGATCGTGAGGATCGAGAATGCGGATCGACGGAACTATCGAGTCTCGTTCGAGAAAATCGAGAGAATTTTGAACTTTCGATGCGAGCGAACTCTGGAGTCCGGGATCGAGGAAATTTACAAGGCGATTCGCTCCGGGCTGATTGCCGACTTCACGACCGACCAGTTCAACAACCAGACGGCGATGCGCGCTATGGCTGCGGCGGCAGGCGGAAAGCTCGCCCCAGCGGGACAATTCGGCATCCTTGAACGGGCGGAAGCGAACCTGTCTTGAACTCGATTTTGGCCGAGCGAAGCCCGTTTTTTCGGTGATTATTGCGAGCCGGCTAATGTGTGTTCTGGCCCCGGTTAGAAATGGGGCGGTCCTTTGTTTTGAGTGAGTTACGTCGCATTCTGTTTGTGGGCCAGAACCGGTTAGAAAGGGGCGATTTGGCGTCCTGTTTAGAGCGTTAATTCCGAGATTCTGGACGGTGTTCGCAGCAGTCGACTCAGAGCGCGCGGACCCGAAAAAATCCAAGGCCTCACCTCTGAAGAGGTGAGCCGGATTCAGGCCGTCGAAGCTGTTAGCCGCTTCGCCCAAGGCGTCCGGCGCCGCCGATTTGATGTCGTTATTCATGTGCACATTGAGCGTGGCACGGAGCGAAAAAAAGATCAAGGACTCGGACGCTGTGGACTTTGAGCTAAAACACGATCCGATTGCTGCCGCAACCTCCGTTGCACGCGCAGACAGACCGCTTGCGCCCCAAGCGAAGGAGGTCGGGCTGTCTCCCGAGAATGTCTTTGAGAGGAAACTCAGGGAGATTGTTGCACCCGGGCACCGTGTGCTGGACGCGGGATGTGGCACAGGAAAATTCTTTAGCATGGATTTTGCAAGACAGGCAGGCTGTCAGCTGGTGGGAATCGATCTGCGGCAAGGCCTCAGCGCCAACTCTGAAATCGATTTTGGAGTTCGGGCAGAGTTGAATCGCTTGCCGTTTTCAGATGGCTCATTCGATGTGGTGAACTGCCGACTGGTTATCGAGCATGTGGATTTTCCGGATATAGTGTTGAAAGAGTTTTACCGCATACTCAAACCAGGTGGAAGGCTGGCGATCTTCACTCCCAACCTACTGCATTACTTCGGAGCGGCTGCGAGTTTGACGCCCCACTGGTTCCATGTGTGGTTCAACAGCCGAGTACGGGGATTCGATGGAAATGATATTTTCCCGACACTCTATCGCGCGAACACTCGCCGCCGCCTTCGCAAACTATTCCTGCAGTCGGGATTCGACCGCGCGGATATCAGTATGGTCGAGGGACCTCCCAGCGTGCTGGCGTTCAACTCCCTTCTGCACGGCATGGGGCTGGTCTATGAACGGTTGGTAAATCGCTACGATTTTCTGTCGGGTTTTCGACTGAATATAATCGCAGTGGCTTACAAGAATTGAAGGGTCGTTCGCCCTTACCTCGCCGATTTCGTGTTGTTCGCTGAATGCTCCCTGACATATTGATAAAAAGCGCGCCGAATCTCGAGTAAAACTTCTGGGTCGAATTGCTTGGCCCGCGCCAAGTTTCGCTCAGACATGGTCTTCATGCGCTGACGGTCGGCAGTCACTTCCATGATTTTCCTCGCTAAAGCTCCGGGATCGTTTGGAGGAACGAGATCTTCCGCAGCGAGCAGTTCAGGGATGCCACCCACGTTAGAGCCGATGCATGGACATCCGCGAGCCATCGCTTCGACTAATGCGCGGGGAAGGCCCTCAGCGCGGGATGGCATAACAAATAGATCTATGGAATCAACGAAGTCACGAACGGGCTCGCCAAAGCCAAGTTGACCCAGGAAATTCACGTCTCGCTCAACTGATAAATCACGGGCCAATGACTCCATGTTTTTGCGGTACCGGCCTTCTCCAACAAATGATGCCTCCAACGTAGCTCCTCGCCCAAGGCAAAACGCCAATGCCCGCAAGAGCGTATCGCTACCTTTATAGAGTTGCGCGAAGCTACCTACAAAGCCGACACGCCATATTCGCTCACTTCCCGAGTCGATTCGCTGGCACCTTTCGTGCAGACGTTCGGGCGGTACATATCCCCCATTCAGAAATATCCTTGGGGCAACACACGTGTACGCGACATCGGCCGATGGATAGCGTTGACGCATTGTTCCGCCACTCCAATAGAGGGTGGCGGTTGCGTTTTCGCAGATCATTCTTAGGTTCCTAACAGCTAATCCTCGATAGAGAGGGCGGAAGGGAGTGGGCATGCTTCCCGGGCCCATCGTGTCCCACGGGTCAGACATGACTTCGGCGGCGTAAGGTGTCCTCAGACGTCGAATTTCTTGCCACGCAAGGCGACCAATTAAACCCGGCACGCGAACCAGATATGTATCGCACTGCGCAACTGCCTCTCGAACACGAGACCGCAGAGTCGGAAGAGTCCGGAGGTACTGCCAGGGACCAAAATAATCTGGTAGCTCGTGAACCGAAACGGAGGGGCCTTCGACCTTGCTCCCATCAGTCGACGAATCATTGCGATTTCCCACTCGAGCCAGCAAAACCACCTGTTCAAAGGAATCGAGCAGTTCGGACCAAATGGAATAACCGGTTGGGCCGTGGCCGCGAATGCAGCCGTCTGGGCCACGCCGCAGATGGTCTTCAAGCGTGATTAGTGCCTTCAAGATTGCTGTTCCGGATGCGGTCTGACGAAGCAAAGAGAGCCGCTGCGATTAGCACCCCTTGAGTCAAGACGGCATAGATCAGGTTGTCACTATCGCCTACTAGAACGATCGCGGCGAGTATGCAGAAAAAGGGAGCGAGCAACATTCGAGTATCCGGCAGAGTCCAACTTTTTAATTTTCTCCGATACCAGCCAACCACGGCGCCAAACAGCGTGAAAGCAGGTACCACACCCCAGGGACCAAAGTTGAGCATGGCCTCTCCGCCTAGGCCATACGTTCGAAGCGAGCGCCAAGAAGTCGCCTTGCCAAATTGCGCTTCAGTTCCGGCCTCAATTTTGAAGTCTGGGCGGTCGGGCCAGAGACTCTTAGGGATCAAAATCGAGAAGCCTCCCGCGTACGTGAGCCCCCAACGATAATTGTAATCCTCTGGGTCTTTCACAAGATTGTGGAGGATGTAGGCATCAGAGTCTGAGCGAGCTAGGTCGCCGAGCAGCAAGTACTTGATGTCTCTTTCGTACCCAGTTGGCTGCAACCACATCGCAGGCGAACGAAGAACTTCCAAACTCGCGCGCTTCTGTTCCTTGTAAAAACCATAGAAGTACATGAACCCGATCAGAAAGATAGCGCCAGCAGCCGTCAGCGGAGGAGAAAGCTTCCGAAAACGGAAGTGAACGATACCCGCCATCCAGAAAATTGCCCAGATCGTCGTACCTCGGCTTCCGAACCAGCCGAGTAGTAGGAAATGGCTTATTCCGGCCAAGCTCAACAGCATCATTCCGATCGCCAAATGACGACGATCCTTCTCTCGGGGGCCAGTCCACATAAAAACGAGGACAATGAACGATAGGACGGCAAGAGGCCAGGCGAACACCAGTAGCCAACCCTTGCCAATAAATGCGTCTGGATTAGACTCATAGGCATCGAGCAAGCCGGCAATTCCCCCTAATTGCCAGAGGAAAGCTATCACTGCAGCAACCGAACAGGTTAAGGCAATCGCGAATGCCGGATAGAACTTCCTGGGGTTAATTTCCCAGCGGGTGACCGAGGATTTGGTCTTCGCATACGCCCAGTTTTGCACAAGGCGATAAACAATCAACGATACTGCATTCAGGAGGCCCATTGCCGCAAGCCAATGTCGCCAGTCTCCAAACAGGATCAAGTCATAGCCAGCTCCGAAGCTATCCCAGGCTACGTGAAGGAGTGGGCTGATAAAGAACAGATAGAAAGCTAAGCAGGCAACGATCGTCTTTGGATCAAAGAGGTCAAGCCGACCGCGCAACCACCGCACGACATCCACTCCAGTTACGATTCCACATACCATAACCGGAACAATGAACCAGTGTATTACCGCGCGATTCCAGAAAACAAAAAGGGAGGTCAAAACAATCACAGCAACGGCGGCGATAAAATAATCGCCACGCAAGTCCTGGCGGCTTTCTAGATGAGTACGCTTTCGAGCGCCAACGTGAATGGTCCCCAAGGAGAGCACGCTAGACATGTTGTTCCGCGGCAACCAGACGAACTGGATCTTGACCCATAGAGTATATGCTCATGAGGTCCCGCAATGGTCGCTGGATCGAGAAACTGGTTCGTGCGACGGTGTCCAGAGCCGGATGTGATTTCAATCGCCGGGCATCCAAAGCTTGAAGCAGTCGCGCGGACCAGTAGTCCCTTCCGGCTGAGAGGGCCAGAAAATCGAGACACTCGGGGACTTTTACCACATCTCGTGGAATTGAGTCGGAGACAACACATCGAAGTCCGGCTGCCTGAGCTTCCAACAAGCAGACTCCGAAACCCTCGTGCAAGGAGGGGAAAAAGAACAAATCCATTGCGGCAATCATCAGACGCGGCACATCGGTCCGAATTCCGATGCAATGTATTTTGTCGGAGAGTCCCAACTGTTGCGAGCGGGCTTCTATCCCAGCGCGAAGGGGTCCATCGCCGATTAACAGAAAATGGACATCGTGTCTACGTTTCAGGACCGCCTCGGCAGTATCAAGAATGAATCGATGATTTTTGGAATGATCGAAGCGTCCGACGTGACCCACGACCGGCGCGCCTATCGGAATTCCAAACTCAGCTCTTACACGATCCCGGTCAAAACTCTGTTGAAACGGCCGCAAGTCAAGGCCGTGATAAAGAATCTGAAAGCGCTTATCGGTTTGCCAGTTCTTGCCAAACAATTCTGCCGCAGCGGGTTTTGAAACTGCTAATCCGTTCGTGGCATATCGATCGATCCACGATCTCATTAGTCTGCGGTAGCAGAACCGACTGAAGCTGCGTGGTTTTCCATCGTGGGCATTATGGCTGTGGGCGATTCGAATAGGAACGCTCTCTTCGTTCGACCAACGCAGAAGCGCGCCGGAAAAAAAACTAACATGACTATGCACGATATCGTATCTTCCCTGACGCAATAGATTTTGGAAGTTCCGACGAAACAGCCACACGTCCGGCCCCTTAGAGCACATTAAGACCTTACCGCCGAGTTTTTCGACTTCTCCGGCGTAAAGCCCCGCTTCAGTCCCGCAAATGCAGAAATGGAATTGAAATCGATCTTTATCAATATGCGCCAGAAGATGAAGAAGCGAAGTTTCGAGCCCGCCTGGGTCCATCGTTCCGACCACGTGCAATATTCGACGCTGATTTTGGCTCATTAGCTTAGGCGCGTTTATTCGTCAATTGATGGAATGCGCTAAAATTTTGTCGTATGCTGAGGCCACTTCCCGTCCGGTCTTTTCTAGACCGATCAAATCCCGCGCCAACTTAGAACCCTCAACGGTGCGGCGGCGGGCTTCCCCAGGGTTATCGAGGGCTTCCCGCATCGCGCTCGCAAGAGCAGTGGGATTGCCGATCGGGACGAGCCATCCGGTATCACCATCGTGAATCAAGTCGGGGATTCCGCCGGCGTCTGTGGCGACAACAGGCACGCCACATAGAAGTGGTTCGACGACGCTGTACGCCAGTCCATCCGAATAAGTCGGAACGACCGCTAGGTCTAAATCAGGATAAATTGCTGGTACGTCTGTACGCGTGCCGCTGAAATCCAAGCCACTGTCGCATAGCCTTTTGCCAAGGTGTCGCACGCGATCCTCGTACCAGAGTTCCCCGCCCCAGGTTCCGCCGATTATCACGCCACGCACGTTCGGACGCTCTTGCCGAAGTCGAGCTAGGGCTATGATGAAATCCTCGTGGCCTTTGTGGCCGCGCTGACTGCCGAGGTACCACTTGGGCTGATAAAGCAGAGAAACCATCCCCACCAACGGGACGCTTGCCGGGATTTTCAATTCATCCCTTAGCGCGCCGGTTCGATTCCTCGGATAATTTTTGACATCGGTGCCGAGGTAGGCGAGGAACACTCGATTAGTCGGGATACCTAGGGTCTCGTACTTGCACTGCGTCCACCGGCAGGTGGCGATCCAGAAGTCTCGCGGGCCTGCAAGATTTATATCGAGCCATGCGAAAAAATTGTGTTCGAGATGAAGAGTTCCTGTGACTCCGAAGACGCGGGGGATGGGGGAATCTTTGCCGAGGGCGAGGCGGGTGATGAAGGTTGGGCCGACGTGGTGAGTGTGGATCAGGTCGGGGCGGACGTCTGAGACCAGTTGGCGGCAGGCGCGAAGCATTGAGGGGAGGCGCCAAGGTTCGCGCGCGGGGAAATCTAAGTTGGCGGCGAGGACGGTGGCGCCGGCTTGGCGATATTTGGGGGCGAGGCCTTCGGTGTCGGAGGGGAGCGCGACGACTACTTCGATGCCGAGGGAGCAGAGGACACGGACCTGTTCGTAGGCCCAGTTTGCGCCGACGGCGGTTTTGACGATGTGCAGAACCTTCATCGCGGCGACCATTCTAATCCCGAAAGGCGGGAAAGATGGGGCAAATTCGCGCGAGGCTGGTGCGTGGCGAAAGAGGATTCCGGCAATCTCGGTGCGGTTCTTGATGGACAAAAGAAAGCAGGGGTGGTAAATAATCAGCGACGGTTTCTTGTGAGCGTTGGAGGGGATGCGTTGAGTTCATTGTGGGCGAACCCCGAAGACAAGATGCGGACGCGGAGTTCAAGGCGTTCTCTTCGTTTGCTTGTGCTGCTTGCGCTTTCCACTTTTCTATTTCCCGTGACTAGTCAGGCTGGCAGACGTTCGCAAGAGCATCAGCCACTCGGATCGTTGAGCAGCGTGGGGGAAGTTTACGTGAACAATTCTCCGGCGCCGGCGGATTCGACGATTTTCAGCGGTGACACGGTGCGTACTGGTTTGGCGGGGACGGCGACATTTACCAGCAGCGCGCAAGGGACGTTTCAAATTTCGCCGCAGAGCCAGGTTGCGTTCAATGGCGGGGACCAATACGTGGCGGAGTTGCAGTCCGGCATGGTTGTGATGAGTTCGATGCGCGGGCCGCAAGGGCTGAACTTGCGACTCGGAGGCTTTACGGCGGTGGGAGTGACGGACGGAGAGCAGTCGACGTCGAAAGTTGAGAAAGCGGGGGACGGGACGTTCGCGGTGACTTGCCTCGACGGCAGCGTGATTCTAGTTCCGACTACGGGAAGCAATGGTCTTTTGATGCAAGCCGGACAGACGGTGAGCATTTCCGCGCAGGGGCAATTGTCGGCAGTCAAAGAAACGGGGCCTGCGCCGCCTAATGCGACGCCCGGGACGGTTCAACAGAGCAAGAGTTATACGAAATGGATCATTCTCGGAGTGGTCGGCGCGGGCGCGGCGGGCGCTGCGGCGGCGTTAGGCGGCCACCATTCGAGTTCTCCGCCGGTTAGTCCCGCAGACGCCACGGAATAATCAGGCTGCGATTGCGTTGTTCTCCACGCTGGAATGGAAATCGATCGTATTGCAATCCAACATACTGACAGGGTGAGGATTTTGCGTTTGCGACGGCGCGACCGAGCTGCGTTTGCAGGAGGCGCTGGCGGCGAGGAGCGCGTCTCGGGCACCTAAAAACCGCATTGCCAGGGCTGAAATCGGGGTGCCTAGGCCGATTGCTAGTTTGCGCGGGCGGGTTGGAGACGGAAAACTACGGTGACGTCGACTCCGGCTTCGACGGGCTGGCCGCCGAGAGAGGTTGGTTTATATTTCCACTGACGAACGGCATTCGCGGCGGCGGCTTCGAGGAGAGGCGGGCCGGACATTTGATCGATGTTTTGGATGTTTCCGTCGCGGTCGATAATTACGTGCAGCTTGACTGCGCCCTCGATGCGTTGGCGCTCGGCGTCTTCGGGATAGACTGGCTCGACGCGAGAGATTAGCTGGCCTAACTGTAGGCTGGCGCCTTGTTTGGAAATTTGGGATTTCATCTCGGGCGGAACGCGTATCGACGGAAACGGACTGGCGCTGACGGAGACTGTGCCTTTGACGCCTTCCACGGGCGCGGAAGGCTTTGCAGCAACGGGCGGCGCGTCGGCGTGAACTGTTGGTTGAGTTGCACCAGGGGTCGCGTTCGACGTCGGGGACGAGATGTTGGCTGAGCTGGGCTGCAACGAAGCGTTTGAAGCGGCAGACGAAGGCGTGAGCTTCGCTGACGGGACTGACGTGACAGGAGCGGGAGTTTGCGCGCGCGCAGGTTGCGTTGGCGTCGGCTGAATTTCTTGAGTTTTGTTTTGGGCTGGCGCGCTCGGGGAGTTCGAGTTGGCGCTGGATGTCAAAGGCTGAGACGGGCGCGCCGCGGAACGATTCGCGTCACTTGAAGTGACAGGGGGAGCACCTGAGTGGGCGACGGGCGGGGCTGGTTTCTGCGTTGGCGGCGTTGAAACATTGGCAGCTGAAAGATCGGAACTGCTTGCATGGCTCGGCAAAGGTTGGGGATTTGCATTTGGCGTTGCGAGCTTCGGCTTGTCGGTCGCCGCGACAGGAACAATTGGGGCGGACTCAGTGTGCTGGACAGGTTGTTGCGAAGCGTCGTTTGCGCCCGGTGTGGTTGGAGCATTTTGGGCCACAGCGGCGGGGGCTGGAGTCGTCCCGGAGTTCTGGGCCGTTTCGGGCGGATTACTTTGTTGCTTGTCGAAAATGCTGAAGAATTGTTTTCTAGCGTCCGGCCCCGCGACTATCCATCCAGCAACAAAGGCCAGGAGCACGGCCACAAAAATCATGGCTGCGATGCTACGCCAACCGCGTCGCGGAACGTCAAGATTGTCCGCCGCGTAGTCGGCAGCTTCGCTTAGTTGCGGCGTTTCGTTGAATCGCGTTTGCAAAAAAGGGCCCGACAAGTGCAGCAGGTCAATTCCCTTCGGCGCAGGCGCATCCGCTGCGCTAGCACTCAGAGGTACCGCGAGATCGCCCTCTTGTTTTTTAGGAACTCGGGCTGGCGTCTCTTGAACGGTAGCTGTCTTTTTAGGCGGAGCCGGCATTTCGAGCAGGCGTTCGTTTTTCTTGGAAGCCGGAGCGACTTGGGGTTCCAGCGGGATTGCGGTTTCAACCGGTGGCAGCTCCTTAGCAACCCACTCGCGTATTTTCAAACGCGCTTCCGCGGACAAATTGACAAATTGTATTCCCGCGTCTTTTTTCGATTCTCCGGTCCAGGCAATCCGCGCGTTGGTCTTAACGATGTACGCGGAATCAGGCAGGCGAAAACTGATTTGGGGAAGTTCGTCGCCGGACAAGCCTGCAACGGCCTGCACGTACATTCCACCTTCGCTCAGATTCAGAAGGATGCCGCCGTTAAATGAACCCAGATCGATGTACTCGAGCGACAAAACGCGACGACGCGGGCTGGAGCGGCGTTCCGGGACATGCGCGTTGCTCGATGCCGGGCGCGGCGCGACTGCCGCGATCTTCGCGGATTGCGGAGCAATCTTTTCTCGGGTGGTCTTGGTTTCGCGCAGCAATTTTGCGGGGTCCGCGAGAATAGAATTCAAAGCTGCATTGTCGACAAAGGTGCCGGGCTTCGCCTCCGTGCTGCCGACGGGCGCGCCATCGTTAGGACTTCTGGACGGCTCAGCAAATCGCGGGTGAGGGGGTTGGGAGCGCGAAGGCTCATGCGCAATCCAGTTCCGTATGCGTTCGCGTGTCTCGTCAGATAAATCAACGAAACGTACTCCTGCTTCTTTTTGGGAGCCGGCAATCCAGGCCACTTCCCCGCTGGTTTCGATCCATTCTCGAGATTCGGGGAGGAGAAAGCGCATTTTCGCGACGGCGCCGACGGCTAAGGTCAAAGTGCCGGTGGGTGCGAATACCAAGCCGGTTTCGCTGATGTTGAAGACGAAACCGTAGTTACTTCCTCCGAATTTGACAAAAGCCTGGGGCGAAACGGGCGCGCGCGCACTGAGACGTCTTTCGCCAATGGCGAGAGGTTTCTCGGCGTGTTGTCGGTTGTCCGACATGACTTCCTTTTTTGCGCGGGACAGCGAGCAAGAGTCTGGCCGAAATACGGCTCGATAGGCGCTGTTTATTGGAGTATACGCCCGGGATAAACCCGCTTACAAGACAGGCGGGGTGAGGTGGTGTCGTAACGGGAGACGAGCTGGAAAGCGGGTTCTGAACGGGTATTTGAAGCGAAATGCTGGAGGCTTGGAGGGTCAATTAAGCGTTGAATGCGAGGTCTCGGCCGGATTACAGCGCCGAAAAGCGGCTCTGTGCGGTAGGATTCCCTTCAATGAGCTTCGAAGATGCTCTTGTCGACGTGTGGCGGCAGGTTCTGGTCGAGAAGGCTCAAGTCGTCAGTCTGGGCGCGGAACGGTATCCCGTGACCATCAGTAAGGCGAAGCGGCTGCGACAAGTGGCATTTGTGTTTGACGGGAACGCGATCATGGGGATCGAGCAAAATCCTAAAACCAAATCGAGATGGGCGCTGCTGGCTCGGTCGGGCAAGAAGGTGATGCAGTTTATTCAGGACGGGCGGTACGTTGCGGTTGTGGCGGACGGAAAAGTCATCTTGTACGGCGAGCAGAAACCGGCGTGAGTGAAGTCCGGTGTGCGGCAAAAAGGGTCGGCCACCGGCAGATCTAAACCCGCACCCTTCACAAGTCGAAGAGTTGATTGGATGAGAACGAAGGCTCGATCGGTAGCCGAGTATGCTTTGGGTTGGAGGACCGAAGCAGTCGACCGGGGTTCGCATAGAAGAATCATGGTTGAAGTACAGACCGAATCGATGGTTGGCGGAACGACCGCCGAAAACTGATTCACCGCGAAACTTTCAGAGCTTCGGTCCTCCACCACTCTGAGATCCAAGCGGTGCTGCAAAGCATTGCGGCGAACAGGTGTCTCTTGACAACGCCTTCGTTCTCATCGAGCGGCACCCCCGCGGGTTTCGGTTGTACTTTGGGCGAAGTGCGGCGCCGCGCGGATCAGTCGGCCACCCGACCGAAGACCGAGATGGCAGAACACCGCATCGGCCGTTTCATCGGATCGCAGCGGGCAAAGCAGTGGAGTGGTGGCGAAGGGGATGGAGGTGCAATCCCCTTCGCCACGGCGTGCGGCATGCATTTTTTCAGGGTGGTCAATCGACGGTGATACGGGTAGCGGCCGTTGTTCCTTTGATCTCCTGCACGGGAGTTCCGACGCCGACGAGATCGAACGAGGGAGGCCAGAGTTTGAAATCGAAATTACCTTTATAGCTTTTGTCATTGGAGGCGACCGCGTCCGTTTCGTCTACGGTGAAGATGTTTGAAATGCTGCCGTCCGGGGCAAACATCAGACCGATGTGGTGCAGTTTGACGCGGCCTTCACCGACGTCCTTCCAGACTCCGAAGCAGATGTTTCCGGCGGCGGGAGGCAGAAACGCGTTTTCAAATTCGGTTCGATCCGCGTGCCAGGTCTTAAAGGATTCAAGGAACTGGAAGGAGCTTGGCGGTCCTGGTGGTATTACAGGGACGGGAAGACGACCTGAAGTGCTCTCAGTGGCGGTGTAAATCACATGCCATAAACCGACGATGGCATGCCCGTCGAAATCTTCGTCCTCTTGATGGCCGTTGCCTTGAGGGCTCACGAATGGAATTGATGGAGCGGTGGCTCCCGCTTTGTAACCAACCGCGCACCCACCAGCCTTGGCGCCGGAAGTGGTGAACAACAGCCCCAATCCTAGCAATGCAACAAACGCGAAGAACCGTCCGCTGCGAAGTACCTGAAATTTGTAGCATGTCTTCATGTCATTTCTCCTTGTGCCGTCTTGACCGGCTGCGGCGGAGCTAACCATTCCTGCAGTGCTGAGAGCAATGGAGAGGGGATAAAGTGAGGTAAAGATCAGGTGAAGCTGCAACCTGTTGAAGAAACGTGAGATTGCTTCTTGTCTATATAATGGGCTGGTATACTTCCCCCGCAGAGGTACCCTCCCTTGGCCGGCACAGTCTTCGAATTCGGCGATTTCAAGCTGG
>DATNLC010000020.1:0-51926 GCA_035603075.1 Candidatus Acidiferrales bacterium
GACCCGAACCAGCCCGACCCGAACCAGCCCGATCCAAACCAGCCCGACCCGAACCAGCCCGATCCAAACCAGCCCGACCCGAACCAGCCCGATCCAAACCAGAACCAGAATCAAGGGAATACGCCACCGCAGACCGGCTGGTGCACCGCTATGGAAAACGGAGGAACAACCGTGGTAGTAATCTCGACAGGTGTGTTTCTCTTTGGAACTGCTGCCGACGCCACGGTGGTCGCTGCACCGATCGGCATTCTATCGCAAGCGTCCGGCGGGATAGGCATGGCACTGGGCGGAGCGGTAACGGGAATAGGTTTTCTAGGCAAAGCAGCAGGGCTTTGTCATTAGAACCGCATGGGACGAGAAACAGTTTGGGATGTAGAGCAACAGATCGTGCTAGGCTTTTAAGGGAGATCCAGAATGCATGACAGATGGCTTGGTAGCACGTATATCACTCGGGCCCTTTTGGTATGCGCGCTGTTGCTGCTGGTAATTGCCGAAGCAGTGGTAATAGTCGGTTTTGTTGGTTCACCGAAGCTCCATTCGTCGTTAGCCTTGGGTTATCTGCTTGGAATAGTGCTCGTTACTTCTATTCCGGGCGCTGCTGGCATCAAGGGCTACCAGGTGGTCAGCAAGATGCGACCTGCTCTCGATGCGCAAAGCGAGAGGAAAGCCGTGATCTGGCTATCGCGTCAATTCCTGGCTACGGCTGTAGCCGGATATGCTGCAATCATTGTAATTGTAGTGTTCCTAACCGAACTCCTGCGTGCGAAGTGACTTGCGCAGAATCAGCAACGCAGCCCGCTCAGCCACGTAGAGTCCACTGGAGATGGAGCGACCTTCTTCCACGAGACAACAATCATAGACTTGGAACCCAAATTGTCGTGCGTGCAGGTTCAAGCTTCACCCCTTTAACGCACGGAATGGGAGTAGGGCCGTTGATTTCAACCCTCCACCTCTTGCGCAGCTTCACCCGCGCAATGTCGTCGCCTTAGCGATAACCTTCCCGTCGACCACCATGATGCTTCTGCCTCATGCCCAAAATAGGAAAGGAACCGCTTTCCTACTTCGGGCCCCTAGTTCCCAAGGTTTCCTCCTCTAGATCGTGGCTGGACGACTGGTTTTCGCGAAGATGGTATATTCTCTCATCAAGATGCAATATCGTTCACCTGGCTAGGTTTGGAAAATCGCCGGTACTGTGAGGCACCGAAATGCCCAAGGATTGGAAAAGCTATGGACTGGCGTTCGTCGCCTTGTTTGTTTGCGCCGCGTCGATCGTATATGGTTATCTCGGCGCTGGTGCCTTCACACTCCACGGACGACGCAGCCGTCAACTCACGCCAGCCCTAGTGCAAGCATTCAAAGTACCTCTCGCGTTCGAACAAAATACCGGCCAAGCTGTCCCCGAAGCGAAGTACATTTCCCGCGGACCAGGCTATGTATTATTTCTAACGGACGCTCAAGCCGTATTTGAGTTTTCATCAGTCGGGGGACCGGCACGGAATTCTTGTAAGACGGTCTTGTCAACACTGCAATCGTTCTCGCCGATTTCGCTTCGGCGGTCTGCACAATCGAAGTGCATGGCTCAAAAAAGTGTCCTTCGATTGCGCTTAGTGGACGCGAGCCCGGATGCCCAGCCGGAAGGCACGCGAGCCTTACCGTCCTACAGCAACTATCTAATTGGGAGTGATCCACACAAGTGGCGCACGCACGTGCCGCAGTTTGCTGAAGTCTGGTATCGCAATATTTACCCCGGTATCGATTTGGACTATCAAGGGACTAACGGGGCCTTGGAATACGATTTGACTGTCGCGCCCCATGCGAACGCCGCTGCAATCGCCTTCTCGATAGACAATATGGAGAGTCGCTCGAGCGTGCACATGAACGCAAACGGCGATCTAGTCATCGGAGAGTCGAACGGGGAGGTCTTATTGCGAAAACCGCGCATGTTTGTCGGGAACGGCTGTGCTGTGAGTGGCGGGACGAGAGACTTTGGTCGAAAACCGGATTGCCGATCACTCGATGGAGGACAGTTTACTCTGCGTCGAAGCTCGGGAGCCGAAGTGCAAGTGAAGTTCGAGGTGCCGGCTTACGATCATTCACAAACTCTTGTAATCGATCCAATAGTCGGCTTTTCGACGTTTCTCGGCGGCTCGGGCGTGGATGGCGCAAATGGAATGGCACTCGATTCTGCAGGCAACATTTACCTGATCGGCCAAACTACTTCGCCTGATTTTCCCAACCGCAGGGACTTTGCAGACGACTTTGGAGGGGAATCTCGACATCTTTATCACCGAACTTAGCGCCGACGGATCACATCTCATTTATTCCACATACCTGGGAGGTTCGGACGCAGAATTCGCGCACGGTATCGCATTGGACTCTTCGAATAACGCATACGTTGTGGGTGAAACGACTTCATCCGACTTTCCGCTGGTGAATCCGTTCCAAACTCAGAATCTGAGCGGGACGGGATTCGTGTCGAAGCTGAGTTCAGATGGGACAAAGCTGATCTTTTCAACATTCTTAGGAGGTAGCCTAGAAGGTTCGATCAACGCGATCGCGGTGGATGGAAGCGGAGAAGCAGTGGTTGCTGGCCGAACATTTTCGGTCGATTACCCGGTGTTGAATCCGTTCCAATCCTCTCACGCTTCCGACGACGGGAATGAGGATGGGTTTGTCACAAAGTTAAGCTCGGAGGGAAAGTCCCTGATATTTTCGACGTATCTGGGTGGCAACGAGGATGATTTCGTACAGGGCTTGGCGCTTGACCCGTCCGGTAATGCGTACGTCACTGGGATCACCGGGTCGTCGAATTTCCCGACTACAGCGGGTTCCTTTCAACCTGAATCAGCAGCAAATCCGTCCGGCAGCAGCTTTGTGTCTAAATTTGATCCGTCCGGCAAGAATCTACTTTATTCCACTTACCTTACAGCTGCGCAGGCGTTTGGAATTGCTGTTAATTCATCGGGAAACGCTTATGTCACCGGCTCAGCGGGCGAAAGCGGATTCCCGGTAACACCCGGAGCATTTCAGACTACACAAGGTGGCGGCTCATCGACAGACGCATTCGTTACCGAATTTGACACAACCGGCTCTTCCCTCGTTTATTCCACGTATTTGGGTGGCAACAACGAAGATGATGGGGAAGCGATCGCCGTGGATTCGTCCGGCAATGCGTATGTGACGGGGCAGACAGCCTCGGTAAATTTCCCGCTGCAGTCCCCCGTCCAGCCAAACTACGGCGGGGTGCCCAATGCTTTTGTATCTGAGTTCAACAGTACCGGTTCGCAGCTGATTTTCTCTACTTACCTCGGAGGGGGCGCGGAAGGTTTCGGAGACCAGCAAGGAAATGCCATCGTGGTGGACAAATCTGGCGACATCTACGTGGCGGGTCTTACATCCACGCCTGACTTTCCGGTCATAAACCCTCTTCAGTCACAGCTGCGCGGCGACCAAAATGCTTTCGTTACTGAGTTTCTGAACTCGGCAGCTCCCGAAGCCATTGTGAGTCCCGGGAATCTTTCGTTTCCTTCGGAGGTAGTGAACGTTCCGAGTCCCGCGCAGACCATCACTGTAAAAAACGGCGGTGCTGCGACACTTTCGGTCTCGTCCGTAACCACAGTTGGCGACTTTTCGGCAACGAATGGTTGCATTGCACCGCTCGCGCCGAACGCCATTTGCACCATTCAAGCGTTCTTCACGCCCTCGGTTTTTGGGGCCCGCACGGGCCAAGTGAATATTTTTAACAATGCAACGCTTCAGCCGGAAATTGTACAGCTCGCAGGAACTGGCGAGGATTTCCAGCTCGCGAGCTCGCCAGGGTCTCAATCAATTTCTGCGGGCCAATCCGCGACGTATTCCCTTACCTTGACGCCCGAAGGTGGTTTCAACCAAACCATTTCGCTGTCATGCAACGGAGCGCCTCCGGCCTCAAGCTGCTCCGTCGTGCCCACTTCGCTAACCCTTGACGGAGTGAACGCATCCAGTGCAACTCTAAAGGTCACAACAACGGCTCGATCGGGCGGCGCCTTGAATCAGCCCGGACGGCCAACAGGAAAGATTTTGGAAACGCCCGATAGAGAGATGACACGTACGGGTCTTCAGGCGGTCGTGACTTTGCTGGCACTCTGCTGCGTAACGTGCCTCATTCCGTGGCATCGCGGGAGAGCGATCTTTTCTGTCCTGGTCGTAATCATCTTCACTTCATTCTTAATTAACTGCGGTGGGGGTGGATCAGCTGGTGGTGGTGGAGGCGGAGCTACCGGGACGCCTCCCGGCAGTTACACTATTACTGTCAGCGCGACAACGGTCGGTAATCTCAACCACACAGCAGGAGCCACTTTGACAGTGAATTAAACTGCGTATACTGAAGGCATCTGTAGCACATGCGTGTAATCGTGACCTGCCCAAAATCCTCATCGTCAAGTCGCCCGCAAGCTCTTGATTCCACGTGCCGCGATCTCGCGATTCTTATTGCCCACAAATAGCTGATTTTGGGCAAACGATTGGCCAGTCGAGTTATAAAACGAGCGGTGAGTCTGTAATACGGTTCGAGTACCCGCACTACCTTGACCGTCTCGGAAGGCTTAGAACGAATCGTCGTGGAACCAGTTTACCGAAGGCTAGTGAAGATCGGGCAAGGAGCGGGCGCAGGCTGCTGCAGACCCAATGTTCGTTTTTGGGTCACACCTACTCTTTGGTAACCGAATCGCTACTTAGGCTACAATACCCGAAAAGTCAAAGGTCGGGCTTACTTGGACTATTCGTCATCTTCACCACAAGAACTTGTAAGTGCCTGCCTAAATCGCCAGGACGACGCGGCGTGGGAAGAATTTGTGCGGCGCTTCCACCCTTTGATCGCCAGTGTTGTGTTGCGTGTATGTAGACAGTGGGGCGAGGCATCCCGCGAGTGTGCTGACGACATCATTCAGGAAATTTACCTAAAGCTCTGTGACAACCGGCTGCAAGTCTTGCGGAATTTCAGGTCAACCGATCCAGATTCCATCTACAGCTTCGTGAAGGTATTTGCGGCGAACCATAGCCACGACCAATTCAAAGCCTCCCGCGCGAAGAAGCGCGGCGGATCAACACGGGTTGATTCGATCGAAACTGCCGGTCGGGCCGATGCCGCGGCGACCAGGGACGACCCGGCCGCTCGCATCGAGAGGAAGATACTCGTTCAGCAGATCGCGAAGAGTTTAGAGAGTGCTTCGAGCGGGCCCAATGCGATTCGGGACCGGCGCGTGTTTTGGCTCTATTACCGCCTGGGGCTTTCAGCCAACGGCATCGCGGGCCTGCCTTCGATTGCCCTGACAACGAAGGGGGTTGAAAGCACGATTCTGCGGTTAACGCGTGCGGTTCGGGAACAATTAGGAATGACAGACCGCCGAGGGAACGAGGCGGAACGAGACGCAGAAGGGAAGTTTCGCACCTAATCGTTCTAGTTAGGAGTAGCAAGTGACGGAAGAAGACAAACACCTAAGTGCGAATGAGATTGGGCGCCTGCTTGAGGCGGCTTTGGCCGGCAGCAGAATTCCCGAAGGCGAACGCCCGGTTGAGAGCCTGAACCGACATCTTGTCAGTTGCGTCGTGTGCCGGAACCGAGTCCATATGGAGCGCGAGTCCCTTCGTTGGTTGCGTGCAATGCAGCAGGAAGATGTAGACGATGGGACCTCGGCGTGTCCTTCTGAACGGGTATTGTATGAAGTTGCCGCTGGACTTTCGGAAGGTGAGACTTCTGATGGAGTCTTGGATCATGTCGCCGGATGTATGAGATGCGGTGCCGCTCTACGCCGAATCATTGGCGAATTGAATCCGGAACGAACCGCTGAGGAGAATACGGAGATCAGCAGACTGAAATCCAGTGAGAGCCCGTGGCAGAGAAACTTTGCCAGGGCTCTAGCTTCAAGAGCCACGATATCGGAAGACGAAAGAGAGGTTGTCGGACGGACGCCGACCGTACGATGGTCCCGATGGTGGACGTTCGCGGCGGCTGGAGCTTTCACACTTGTGGGAATTTTGGGCTGGGTAGAATGGCGCTCTAGTTACACGCGCACATCCGGTTTACTTGAGCAGGCTTACGCAGAACAGCGAACGATCGAATTGCGGTTTCCAGGAGCGGCTTTCGGGCCGGTTCGCGTCGAACGCGGTGCGCGTAATTCGCTCGCGACGCGGCCTGCCTCGCTGCTGGAAGCCGAGCTCATTGTGCGAAACAAGTTGCGCGATCGCCCCTCTGATCCGCTCTGGCTCCAGGCGAATGGCAGAAGCGAACTGTTGGAGGGAGAATTCGATCTGGCAGCGCAAAATTTTGAACGCGCTCTCGAATCTGAACCGAATTCATCGGCGTTGTTAATCGACCTCGCAGTTGCTCGCTTCGAAAGCGCGGAAGTCTCCGGGTCAGCAACCGACTACGGCCGCGCGATCGATTTACTTACTCGAGCGCTTGGCCAAGAGCCCGACAACGCGACTGCACTTTTCGATCGTGCGGTGATCTTAGGGAAGCTACGTCTATATCAACAGGCAATCGACGATTGGAATCATTATCTTCGTCTGGACCCAATTGGCTCGTGGGCTGATGATGCGCGCGTGCGTCTGAGCGAAATACAAGAAACCATTCGCAAACAAAGCCGCTCCTATTTGGCCCCGCTGCTATCGCCATTGCAACTCGCGGCTCTGAAATCTGGGGGGCGCCACGCTGTTGACATGCGTGTGGAAGAGTATTTGTTACAGTGCGTTCAAGTGTGGCTGCCGGATCTGTTTAGCGTACATCGGCGTAATACAGCCGAAAGAACCGAAATGCTTGCTGGCGTGGGGTCAATTTCTGAAATCACACGAGTAGAGCACAATGATCCATGGCTCGGCGATCTTCTTAAAGCATCGAGCGCGGGCGACCTCTCGTCGGCACTGCAAAGCCTCTCGAAAGCCTCGCAAGCAAATGATCGAGGGGACTACCCCGTCGCCCTCAGAGAAAGCAAGCGCGCTTCGAAAGTGTTTCGCCGGTCCCACAGCGATGCAGGGGACCTTCGCGCCCGGTTTGAGACGGTGTTTGCACTTCAGCTATCTCGAAAAGACGACGCCTGTTTGCGAGTTTCTGGACAATCCGATCAAGAAGCCAGAAGACATTCCTACCGGTGGCTCGAGATTCAGTTCGAGATCGAGAAAGCGATTTGCAGGGGACTTTCTGGTGACATGGGAAATGCCGTAGGGATGGTGTCTCAATCCGTCGAATCCGCAAAGGGCAGCAGGTACGACAGTCTGTATCTGCGCGCGACGGCACTTAGCGCGGACTTGGCGGCAGAAATGGGAGACGAAGTCTCGGCATGGAGGCGGGCGTCAGCGGGACTGAACCAGTTCTGGTCGGGAACCTATCGTCCGATGGCAGGTTACAACCTGTATACCGAACTAGACAGCGTCGCCGAATCGATGAATCAGCGTTGTTTCGAAGTTTTCATTTTGCAGCAGGCTGTTTCTCTTCTACAAAATGATCCCGATTTTCTATTGCGGGCCGAGGCCTATAGGCGTTTGGCTGGAGTTGCAGCCGCCGCCGAAATGCCAGATATCGCGGAAGAAGCGTATCGCACTTCGTCGACTCTTTTGTCGCAGACCGCAAAAACGGAAGCGAGTGAGCAGGATCGCGTCGAGGATGAGGAATGGATTGCGAGCCTGGAAACTCAGCGAGGCGCACTTGACGCCGCCAAGCATCGGCTTGACGCTCTCGAAGAGTCCATCCGGAGAGCTCCAAACCGTTACGTCGAGGTCCATTTTTACCAGACCAGAGGGGAGCTCGAGTTGCGCCGGAGCGAGTGGCTGGCGGCAAGGCGGTCGCTCGACTCAGCCGTGGTTGCTTCGGAGTACACGCGGAATGGCTTGGTTAGTGACGACGAACGAATTGCTTGGAAACAAGCAACGTCCGCGACATATCACGATCTAGTTGAACTGGAATTCCGAACAGGGAACGTTCGAGAGGCCTTTGAGGTTTGGGAGCGCTACAAGGGATCGTCGCTCCCATCGAACTCCGATAGCCAGTCGTTCGGTTCGCGGAATGTTGATCTTCGAGCAACACACCATACAGATCTGGTCTCAAATCGGCTCCGATCGTTGACCCGTGCTTCAATCCTTTCATACGCTGTTTTTCGAGACGGGCTGGCAATCTGGGTGTCGGACGACCGGGGAATTTTCGCACGCTGGCTGGCGATTTCTCCCTCGGCGTTGAGCGCTGCAGCGAGAAATTTTCGGGAACTCTGTTCCGACCCCGGCTCGGATCGGACGGTCCTCCGCGGGAGTGGACAGAACTTATACGCTGTCCTCATTCGTCCCATCGAATCTCTCTTGGCTCCCGGGCGGACCATCATCGTGGAAACCGATCCGGACCTCGGAGAGATTCCCATGAAGGCTTTGCTCGACCCGGATGGACGTTATCTCGGCGAGCGCTACCCAGTCGTTTGGTCGTTGGGACTGTACTTTCAGGCGCAGCTGAATCCGGAGTCATTGTATTCGGTCGATTCTGAGGCGACAGTGGTCGCCACCGGTTCGGGAGTCGGTTCTGATCGGAGCCCGTTACCGGACGTTACTAACGAAGCGCGTGCGGTCGCCAGCCATTTTTCTCAGGCGACATTGATCGAAAACAGCGACGTAACTCTCGCAAAAGTGAAAAGCGCTCTGGATCGTTCTCAAATCTTTCATTTTGCCGGTCATTTCGCATCGGTTGGGGGAAAGACTGGACTGTTGCTCGCGGCCGCAAAGGGAAACGAAACGCAGGTATTTGACGTTGATTCACTCTCCAAGGGACGAAGGGAAAACCTCCGTTTAGTCGTTCTATCCGCATGTACGTCGGCGCTTGGCTCGGGAGGCAACGCGGATGACAAGGATGCTTTGGTGCGCGGATTTCTTCGGATCGGCGCCAGCCACGTAATCGCGAGCCAGTGGGCAGTCGATTCGGGCACGACCACTCAGTTCATGGAGCGTTTTTACCGGGAACTGCTTGGGAGTACAAGTGCGTCGCAAGCGCTTTGGAGAACCGAGGCATCGGTGCGCAGCGTCGATGCGACGAGCCATCCTTATTATTGGTCCGCATTTGACGCATTTGGTCTCGAATGAAAATTTCGCTGCGGGAGGGTTAAAAAGATGGTGAATTCAGGCGCCAATCGAAGCATCGCCACGACGTGGTTGGTCGGGATCGTTCTGATCTGCGGGATTGCGGGTTGCGAAAAACCGAATCCGACTTCGACCGCCAAGAAGTCACTCGCTACGGACGCAGTTCCGGTCTATGTCATCTTGGAGGGACCGTGGGCGATCGTTCCCGATCCAGATCCGGATGCGGCGAATGGTAAAGGATACCTCGCGATCGCCCCCGACATGCCGGACCATGGCGCGATGTACGTCCAGGCCAGTAACGGAGTTACCTTAGGTCCCGGTCAGTACACGTTGCATCTTAAAAACGTCGCCGAGTCTGGCACTGATTCCTATACGGCCTTTGCTCCTACAGTTCGACTTGCCGATGTGAAGAACGCGGAAGAGAATTCGTGCTACGTCCGCTACGCGATTCATTTTCCTCAACCAAACTCGATCACAGAAGAAACCGGCGGTATCAGCCGAGTTGGCACGGGCGCGCGTCCTTGGCCGGTAACCCCCGCGAATGCAGCTGCGACGGCGAATATGGGCAACGGTGAGTTCAAATCTTCACTCGCAGTCACGCTACAGTATAAGGTTTCGGATTTAACCTCGATTCAGTTGGTGGCGACTCCGGGAGGCCCCGACCCGATCCCCGCCCAGAACTGTAACCCGAGACCGACGAACCTGCCGAACCCAGCAGGTGATCCAACCGGCGCGATATTTCCATTGCCAATTACCCTCGGTAATCCCGGAATCATTCGAGTTGGGTCGGAGCCCAGTTCAGAAGACCTCAGCACCTGCTATCGGCCATCCAAGGAGACCTTTCAAGCGTTGACGAAATTGCTGAACATCTCAGCGGCGATCGACTATCGGGCTTACGATCCGGGTTGCCAGCAGTGCGATCCTCAAGCCCCAAGCTCAACGACGATTTGCCCACACCTGAAGTCTTTGGACCAGTTAGAAAAAGTCAGAAAGTTCGTGGAGTCGAGGAAAAGGAGTGGGAATATCTCGAAAGACATTCGAGCGATCGAAGCCGCCGTGTCAGGCAAGCGCGTAGAGAGCGGAGGCCAAAAGGAACTAATGCTTGCCGTCGAACGCGTGGAAGATTTTCTACTATCGGTGAACGGAAAAGAACCACAGACGCCCGAGCAGAAGACTGCCCTTGAAGAGTTTAAGGCTTTCAGAATAGGATTCAATCTTCCACACAAGGATTGCAAGACACCCATCATCGCGCCGACGGTCCAATAAGCCAATTTTAAGAGACAAACGTCGTGTGACGCGATCGCGCGTCACACGGCGTTGTAGCTCACAGGCTTGAGCGATAGTCAGCTGGATGATAGTTTCTCCGTCGCGATCGGCCGTATCAACTGCAGTAATAGTCCGCAAGCCCGACTCCGAATCTCGAATGAGTATTTCGACCGAACGGCGCTGCCGCTTGCGTCTAGTCCGGTTGATGTCCGGACAGGAGTACTTAGTCGGCTTACGTCAGCGCCCTACAAAAATCTATCGAGAATGAACCTCGTCGGATCGTCTACCTGGGATTTCCTCTTACCGGCGCATACAACGCTCCCTTACATCTGAGGCGATTGCGATGAGCGTGGATGGCAACATCTGATACTAGCGTCGAGGCTTGCTTCAGCATTCTTCCACATCACAACGATGCCGTCCAAGTTTGAGGTCGGCACCTCAGCCCGGAAATCAAGGAGATAAAAAAGGGATTCACTTCGCTCCTTCGTTCTATTGAACATGCGGAGTGCGAAAGACCATCGGTCACGGTGACCAACTCTTCCTCGCCTCCTCGGAGAACAAATGATCTCTACGACCCGGCTAAAGAGCTATCGCACGATTCGTTTCGGTCGCCCCTTTCTGCTTCTCGTGCTGATGTATGCGTTGGTCCCAAGTCACGCCTTAGCGATGCCGAATACGACGAACGCGGGATGTCCCGCCGGAGCGTCTACTTGGGACTTTTATGTTGGTTCCAACGGAAGCGTCGGCGAGTCAGGCCGCACGAAAGAGGGTCCGGTCTGCGTTCAGATCCACTACAACCGACTGCGGTTCCGACTTCTGGTCAATTTCGATACCACTCAGGCAAAGGGGCCGGATCTTTCAAGTGTCCTGCTTACCGGCACGGTATCCGGTGCCGGGGCGGCCGGCGGAAATGTGGACGAAACACAGCGAGCCGCTGATCTACAAAACATCCTTGCTGCGCTCAGTAGACAAGATAGAGACGCGAGTGCGGTCACGACCGGCATCGATTCGGTCAAGGCTCTAGTGGCATTTCTCGATGATTTGATCGCATCCCATTCGAGCATCCCCGACGCAGTCATCGACATGAAATACAAAGATCTGCGACCGTCTCTTCAGGCTTCGGAAAGGTTGGTAACCGGCATATTGGTGACGGATTCGGTTACTGGGGGTTGCCCAGCAAATCCCGCAACGCCGGTAGCGGGCAGCATACTCGATACACTGCAGCAGTACCGCTCCGACGCGACTTTTTATGCAGCCAACAAAGACAGTGTGGATCGCGCGACGACGCTCGCCAATCTCTACCGTTGTGGGGCACCCAAGCAGACGTCCTTACCCGGCAATGTAGCTGTTCTAAAATTCTGGGACGAACGCTTCCAGGAAATAGGTCTGTCAACGGGTTTATCAGATGCAAATCTCAGTCAAGTACAGGTAGCATCATTTTTCGCCATCTCGACTTACTTACAGTGTGGCAATATTTTCAACCAATCGAGTAACACGGCCGCAAGCCTAACAACGTATGACGAAACCGCAACTCTGTCAGGAAATCTGGGGGCGCCGAGCGCTCAACAAGACAAAGGCTTCTTCACTGTTACGTGTGCTAGTCCCTTTTCGGTCTCCGCAGGAGTTGAATTCAGCACGATCCCGAGCCGGGAGTTCGCGATCGTGAAGAGCGCGGGTGGAACCAACAACACGTCGATCAACACATTCGGATTCTCATCGCAATCGTCGTTTCATCCCCTGCCCGTGGCGATCGCTCATGTGCGTCTTTGGGAATCGCAAAACCAAAAATACGCCCTTCATTTCAGCGCAGGTGCGTCCGGGAACATACAAGGTCAAAACTCTGGAGGGTCGTCCGCAGAATTCATCACCGGCGGCAGTGTTTCGTTCTTTCGCACGATATTTGTAACCGCCGGGCTTCACGTTGGTACCAAAACTTCCCTAGCCGGCGGATTCAAAATTGGCGAAACCGTACCTTCGGACATTACAACCGTTCCCGTCACCAAGTCTTACACGACCGGGTTTGGATTGGCGATCACTTTCACTAAACCCTGACCGTCATTCTTACATGAGCGCGAATCCACTTCCGTTTCGAATGCAGCCTCAAGAATGCTCCGAGTGGTGTTGGGCAGCCATGGTGTCATCGGTGGCCGTTTTCGTAAACGCCGAGGAACAACCGCAGCAGTGCGAGATTGTCGACCAGGAAGCATTTTCCCCAGGCGATCCGAGTCCTGGGTGTTGTAAGCAAGAAAATCGTTGTGGCGCTGGTCAGGCCAACCAAGTATGCAACTGCCGCGGAAATGTAGGCAGTGTCCTTGGGGATTACAATCTGACCAACGATCCATCGGGAAGGATACCGACAGCGGACGACTTTGAGGCGATCACCCAACAGATCGATGCGTCTAGTGTAGTGGTCATTCAGGTCGTTGATAGTGAAAACGCCGCGATCGCACATGTCATGGCGATTACCGGATACAGTGGCAATGACACGGTGTGCGTCGTAGATCCAGCCGACACGGACTCTCTATTTACCTATTCTTACTCGAATTTGTTGAATCCGATGCCGGGAGCTCCTAGCAATTCGAATTGGAGGCTGGTTCGATTATTCACCACGATTCCGGGACCTAGCGGAGGCTGAAGGCGGACATGAGGCGGGCTATAAAAGGGCCGATGTTGGAAGCGCGACGTCGAATCTTGGAAATGCTCTTACTCCATTCGAGCGCGCTGCACTTGTCACGCGTCAAGAAATATCACGCGTCCAGAGAAAAGCATTCGAAAAAGTCTCGAAACAGGGGAAATACAATCGACAGTCTGACGTTGAAATGGGCATTTCCGGTCTATCTGCTCGATATGTCGGCCTCGAGGATCGATTTGAACAGGGCGCGCAAAAATGGCCGAGTACAAGTTTTCCTTGTCAACGGAGTGATGCCAGCGGTGTCTGAAGCACGGGAAGATTCCCGAATTTCGAGCGTTGTTACCGGAGCGGCAGCTGCAGCGCAATATCGGATACTCAGGCGTCTTCTCTCAAACAAAAGCCCCCAAAAGTTCGAGGTCCTATCAGTTCCTGTACTTCATTTTCGCGGAATTACGTATGTTCGCGAGAAGGACGCAGTGAGGATCGTCGTGCCACTTCGTTCACCTATCGCGCAGCTATCTCCGGGAAAACCATATCGCGGAGAGTTCGTGCTTAGAAAGCTTCACTCTGCAGTTGCGGACAGAATTAGCGCTTCGAAGCGATTCTTAAGGACGTGATCGATGAACATCAAAGAAATCCTCAGCGGGTCAAGCGAGATACATCGAACAGTTCAGACGCAGGCTTTGAGCGAGGAGGGCCAGACGTATTTCAACCAGATCTTGACGGAATATCAGCTGCAGGTGCCGTCTCAGAGTCCTGGCTCAGACGAACTGGCGATTCGCAATATTGCAGACCAGATCGCAGCGAAGCCGCCGGAGCTCCGGACGTGGGGAGATCTGTTTGGGCTTGAGATAGCAGTGGTCAAGTTGCAGAGCGAGGAGTGTCTGCGACGTGGCGCCTGGGCAATTCGTTCGAAATACAAAGACTTGGTAGGTGAAAAGGTTTATGACGCATATCAAACTTCAAATCCGCCGGACCCTAAAACCGGAGACATTGACCAGCTCAGGTGCGATACGCTTCAAATCTTAGGGGAATTTCATTGGGCATACGCCTTTGCCCCACTTCGGGAGAAAATTCGCAGCGCCCTGATGAAGCAAGTTTTCCTCATCACCACGGTCCTCGTTGTCGTGGCTTTGATGATCGCCGCCGTGGGTTATTTCCCGAGAATGAGCGGACTGTTTGGACAGAAGCCGTTGCAGATTCCGGTCTTGGCCGTCGTAATCGCCCTGGGAATGATAGGCGGGTACATGAGTTTGCAGCAACGGATCGAAAGCGTTCCCTCGACAGGAGATCCAATCGTAAACATCGCTGAATTATCCAACAGTCAGTTCAGTCTCTATTTGGCTCCAATCAGCGGTGCTGTGTTCGCCGTTCTGCTTTACATCATATTCATAGCAGGATTGCTAACGGGGCCTCTGTTTCCGAAAGTTTACACACCAATTAGGTGTGCCGAAGCAAAAAACGAGAAGGGCGGCGCCAACCATCAGATGCCGCTGGTTCCGCCGGGTAAGAGCGGTGGAGCAGATGCCACGGCAAATAGCGACCTTAACCAAGTCGCGCCTGCACGCCAAACTTCTGAGGATATTCAAAGTGAATCCAAAGACTGTTCAGCCGCGGTCGAATTTTCGCAGTTCTTGACAACGACCGGACCTGATTCGGGAACGAGTTACGCGATGCTGCTAGTGTGGTGTTTTATAGCAGGTTTTGCAGAACGTTTCGTACCCGATACGATCGATAGACTTGTTAGTCAGGCTGCGAAGAAATAGAGATGGTGGCTTAGGCTTGATGAGCACAAGTTTTCTCGATCACTCGGAGTATGGGCTTGGGAGAAGGTAGCGAGGTGGAATCCGCAAGCTTAGGCAAACATGAATCGCCTGATTTTGACGGTTCCGAAAGCGAAAGATCGGGCTGTTCTTTCCTATTCCGCTCTTAGCCGATGGGTAGGTGGGGTCGCGCTGGCGCTTCCCTTCGCACGTTCGGATTTTTTGCGGTTTGTAGGTGACCACATCGTGGAAACCTCAAGATGGAAAGCTGCAGTTCCCAGAATGTGTTACAGCATCGCTGTTGCATTAGAGAGAGTCTCATCATGGGCGCTGGCATTTCAAAAACACATGTCTATGGGCACGGGGAATCGGGGATTTTCGGTACGCCAAGTCAAGCACTTACGGGCGGAGTTGAAATGGGGTTATTGGGCACCCTGGCCAACTCTTCGGTTAGTAGTTTCGGCGCGGGCTCCGCAGTTCTCATGAACCACGTGCGGTTCAGTTTCCAACACTCGTCTCTATGGTGGCAATATCTTCTTGGCTCAAGCCATATAGCTCATAGACAAGACTGTCAATTTCACCCTGGAAACTCGCTGTGTCAGCTTCTGAGTCCCGCCGCTTTGCAGCAAGTATGCAATCCACAATTGAAACAAGCTTTACGCGATGATTCGATCGAACCGGTGGTGTCGGGAGGTTGTTGATCATTTCCTTCGTGAATGTCGTTCCTTGGTTATAACTGGACGCAATGTATTTTTCTTTCAGATAGAAAAACGCTAGAGTGCTGTTAACAATTGCGAGTAGGAATTTCAGGCCTTCTAGATTGTCGGAGGTTATCAGCAGCGTCGTCTTGCCGGGAACAATCGTGCCATTCGCATCCAGGCATGCGTCTAGCAGGTTGAGACCTTTCACAATGAGTTTAGGTTTCACCGCCTTCGTCCCATAGGAATTCGGGAAGTGCGTTTGAAAGCGTTCTTTGTTGACAACGGGGCGAGTATATCTATTGCCCAAGTAAACCATCTCACGCTGGCCCCATTTGGAGACAAACTTGCCGATTGTCCCCGTATTGATAATTCTGAGGTACTGATCTCGTTCCTCGTTCTCCGGCTCCTCCTGAATGAGTGGTTTCAACTTGTAGGCATCAGAGGTTGCACAGGCATTTTCACAATTACCGTACTTGGCCAGTTGCTCGTCGTGTGACTCAATTTTGATCAATAGGTCAACAAAATCGGAAAAGAGCCAGTCATAGGCGTAGGGCGGTTTCAATGTGTCCTTACGAACGACACGCTTCGGGGTTATTTTGTTGGCCACGTACTCATAGATGCGAAGCAAAGGTTGTGGCATTTTAGTGAATACCGAGACAATCGCATCTACATTTACGGTTTCGAATACCTCGCGACCAGCTTTGAGGATCGAGAAAATGTTTGGTGTTGTATTGATCCTCATCGCATCGCCGAAGGGTTTGGAGATCCATTTGTCTGGAGTAATGAAAGAAAGCCCCGCGTGATCGCCTAAGAGCCTGAATCCCCTTTCATAGAATGCGATGTAAATGTCCCAATTCCCTCGAGTCATCTCATAGGAATCTTGGATCAGCTTTCGCAACTGGCCATCGGCTTTGGTCATCGCCTCAGAATCAATATATGGAGGGTTAGCGATTACAACGTCAAACCCGCCGACCGCATGAAAGACCTCAGAAAATACTACGTTAAAGTCGAAGTTAATGTCATATCCGAGACTTCTCTTAGAGCGAGCAAAACATTCGCCCAGGGTTCGATCTATTTGTCGCTTAAGCTCAGCCTTCCGGTCGTGATCGCTTTCCTCGAAGAAGCGCGTTTTCAGCTTTTCAATCTCCTCCAGCCCTTGAGACTTAAACGGAAAGCCGACGAGAGAATTTCCTGTTACGATTTTAAAATCGAGGTTCGGCAGCGGTTTTATCTGCTTAGTCTCTTCTTCGTCAACGACCAGGGAGAGCCATAGACGCAACTTTGCTATTTCGACTGCGCCGGGGTCAATGTCTACTCCATAGAGACAGTTCTGGATGGCGTGACGCTTGAAGTAGTAGGAGCTTCGCTCGTGCGGATCGTTGAAGTATGGTGTGAGGGCGTTCCGTGCACGGACTATCTCGTTCATCATGCCGACCGGAAAAGCTCCTGAACCAACAGCAGGGTCGCATATAGTGATGCCAGAAAGGCTTTCATCCAGCAGCCGGGCGTACTGCTCGATGTTCTTGGGCATCTTAATAGCGTACTTTGCATCCACAGCTTCGTAGTGTGAAATCTGTTCGCCCAGATGAATGAAGGTTTCGATTTCCGCCCGCGGAACTTCGTGCTCGCTCCCGCTGAGTTCAGCATCTAAATAGTTGATCAGGCACTGTTGGCACATATAGTGCACAATCTCGCGTGGCGTGTAGTACGCACCCAAGCCTTTGCGCCGATTGTCTTCGATAAGATTCTCGAACACTTTGCCCAGCATTTCAGGATCGATAGCCACTTCCTTTTCGAGTGGTTCGGCCTCATTCACTGTAAAGTTGTATCGGTCGAAAATGTCAAGGATTCCAGTGCCAACGATGTCGCCGTCAAATGACTTGGTGTTAGTGAACAAAGAGTTTGGCAGAGGGATGTCGATTTTCCGCCAGTCATAGTCACCGAGTGGTTCAAATAAACCGCCGTTGAGGAATGGAATTCGGCATTGGAAGAGGTCACACCAGGCCGCATGGCCTCGGTCAGTGGCAAGCGTGTTGTAGAAAAGCGGTTCGAGGACATCATTGAAGAAATTGTCGTACTTGCCTCTCTCCGCAGTTGCCAGTTGTCGCAAGAAGCCGTGTGGGCCGGTTCCCCAATCCTGGTCCTTTGGTACACCGAGCCAACCTTTTTTTTGAAGAAAGTAAAGGAACACGATCTGGCCCATGAGCTTCTTGGCGAAATCTATAGTGCTGACATTCTTGGTTTCGAACTCTTCGCGGATGGCTTTGTCCTTCGCAACCAGCTTTTCCAGCGCAGCATTAATGCCCCCGAACAACTCCGCATACTTCTCGAAGAATTCTTGCGTGACAGCCTCGACGCTAAAGGCGTCTTCGATCTGTACCAACAGAGGGTCGGCCTCGGTGTTTTGCAACAGGCCAAGGAAGCGGGACTGCGCGGTATGGCAGCTCTCGCCTTCGCCAACAATGTAGGAAAAGCGACGGGCGGGGGTTAGGCGTGTTTCTACTCCCACTTTGCCGGAATCCTTTTCGACGGCGGCGTATTCCATTTTCACAAAAGAGAACCGCCACTGTTTTTCTGTCGGCGACACGAATGCCACAAGCGCGGCGTCTTTTTGTCCGCGTTTGTCGAGATAATCGGCAACAAAGTTGCGAATGGCAGTCCGCGTGCGCTCCAGCTTTGATTCCTTGGTCAGGTGAACTACCAGTATGTCCAGCTTCTCGTTCTCGGGCGCCGGTGAGGTATACGTCCCAAGCCGCTCGTACTGTTGGACGTGTTTCTTAAAAGCGTCTTTGACGTAGGTGGTATTCCAGCGCTGCGCTTTCGATTCGTCAATGTGATTGAGCAGATCCTGCGAGAAGTTGCGGAAGCGTGTGCTGTCGAAAGGCTGAGTGAATGTCCGTTCGATAAGCGCACGGGCTTGGTCGCTGTTCACTTGATCTCCAACAGATAGGAGGAAAGGATCACTTCGCGAGGACCGAGGGCATGGGGGTTCTGTTGAGCACGTGTGGCCTGGAAGAACAAACTCGGGATGTCCCGTCGGAGAACCGCCAGCACCCTTAAAGGCTCGGTCTCTTTCTTCAGAGCTTCAGCTACTTTTTTTGTGGTTGGGCGCGGCAGTGCGCCATCAGCCAAGAGCTGAATCACCCTCTGGATATAGAGTTCATCATCGTCAGTGAAACCATGGTAGCGACGAATCTCCTTTGCTTTGAGGCGCTTTGAGATGTACGCGTCATTCGCCCCACCTCTGTGCTTTGGAGATGCATCGTCGAGGTCCGCGCTAGTCGCCTCTGCGAAGGCAGTCTTGCTCTTGTCGAGAAGTGTGTAGAAATCTTGAGGGATGGGCTGCAGTTTCTCTGTGGGGTCGAGCGGCTTGAGAACCCTGGCAGCGGCGAAAAAATCCAATTCAAGAGACTTATCACTGGCAGGTTGCGCTAGGAAAAATTTGTCTAGCCTTCCTTGACGGAAATAACTTAAGAGCGAGGGGAATTCCTTTGTAGTGTCCGTCGTTTTCGGAGCGACTAGTCTCGTGGAGCGCGCTTTTTTGGGCAGTCGTTTGATACGAGCAAACAGCTCGGGGTGCTTGTCGCGGACCTCACGAATCTCCGTGAGGTACTCCAGTTCACTTTCCTCCGCTTCGTCTTCACCCGTGATCGTCTTCTTTGACGTCAACTTCGCGAAGAGGTCATGAGACTTGATCTCCTCGCCCTCTGTCAGTAAGCGGGCATCCGCACCGAGCATCTCAATAAATGCGTGAATCTTGGCCTCGGCGGCCTCTTTTAGCTTTATGAGATCGTTGGTTTCATCCGTAGGGAAGAAGTTGTAGGTATGGATCGTATCGAAGGTCGTATCGACGCGATTGACGCGCCCCACGCGTTGAATCAGCCGGGTAGGGTTCCATGGAATATCGTAATTGATGACAACGTTGGAACGATGAATGTTGACACCCTCGGAAAGCACCTCAGTGGCAATGAGTATTCGATACTGATTCTTAGGTTGAAAAGCGCGCGCGTCGAAGTTGGCAATGACATCTTTGCGAACAGCTTCCTCAGAACTGCCTGTGAACAGCAAGACATCAGGCTCGACCTCGTCTCTGATATGTTCGGCGAGGTACTCAGCGGTTTCCTTCGATTCCGTAAAGACAATAAGCTTACCTTTCTTCAGCTTCGGTTCACCTTGCAGGATTTGGCGGAAAGCCTCCCATTTGGGATCGCGTTTAATTCGCTTCCAGAGCTCGGCGACTTCCCGGAGAATCTCGCGATCTGCCTTCAAATCACGAATGAAATCAGCGCTGAAGTCATTGGCCCGTAAAGACTGCGCCTTTTCGGCTTCGAGCAGCCTATCGATGCCTTCCTGATCGTCGGTTTCCAGTAAATCGAAAACTTTGTTGATGTGCTTCTTGCTTATGTAGACGTGACCTTTCTGAAACTCTTCGATGACGCGATCATAGGAGCGGATGAACCGTGCCAGGGTTAAGCGAAAAGCATGAAAGCTGCTCTCAAGACGCTTGATCAACAGAATCTTCATGAACTTCGCGAGATTGCGCTGGCTCTGCCTTTGCTGCTCTTCGATCTCACCTTGGTAATAGGTGAGGGGTTTATAGCGCGCGTAGGTGAAGTCCTTGGTCAACAATCGGATCGTCTCAAGAAAAACTTCATTTTCTGTCTTGCTGAACTTGTAAAACAGGGGCTGCGGATCAGCGACATTGGGGAACTTTAGGCCGTGTAGGTGAAGGTCATCTCCGTAGTACTTCATGATTTCCGTTCGCGTGCGCCGAATCATTAAGTGCTTCAGCACCTGCTCGCGTGTTGCTTTAGCATTCGTTTGCACAGTCTTGAAGTACTGATCGCGGTCAACCTGGCGGTCAAGCCCGTTAAGGTTCTTTTCCAGGTTGGAGAAAAACCCTTCCAGGTTGCGGACATTGGGGATCGTGCTGTTCTTGCCGTTCTGAAACAATTTGACTTGGCTCAGGATATCTCGTGGCGTGTTGTTCATCGGCGTGGCTGACACAAGGATGACATGTTTACCGCGACAGATTTGAGCAAGCATCTCGTAGGTTTGAGTAGTCTCGGTGCGAAAGCGGTGGGATTCATCAATAAAGACGTTGGCGTACTTCGAGGTATCCCGTTCAAGCAGATCCTCCAATTTGCCGAGGGACTCGAAATCGGTGTGTGGCACCCGGAAATCACCGAAAACATTTGGCCACGAGCCACGATTGTCTTTATCGAGTAAGTGCGGTGGTGCAATTACTAGTGAGCGGCCGCTCAGTTGCTGGGCGAGCAGGGCTGCCATGTAGGTCTTGCCGAGGCCGACGACATCGGACAGGAATAGACCTCCATATTCTTCCAAGACTTTCTTTGCGCTCAAGACAGCCTCTTCCTGATATTTCAAACGCTTGAAATCTGTTGGGACATAGATGTCTTCCAATTCGTCCGCGCGATTCAACTCGTCTCGGAAATACTCGTACAGGAATTTTAGATAGAGCTCGCGGGGTGTGAATTGAGCGAAAGGCGACCGGTTAATGATTGTGTCCTCATACGGCTTCGATACATCCACGGCGACTGCCCAGAGTTCGTTAAATTTCGCAAGGGCGAACTCGTAGTCGGCGCGGTTCTTCAGCTCTACATTGAATTCCAGATTGTCCTGGAGACCGGACTGACTTAAGTTGCTCGAACCGGTGATGACGCGGCCCTTGTCTCGATCACCCTCGGCAAAAGTCATGACGTAGACCTTGGCATGTAGGTTCTCGCTGGCATGAGCCTTGATTTCCAGCTTGCTCGATCGTATCCAATCCACGAATTTGCGAACTCCAGTTTCAATGTCAGCGGTGTCAGCGGACTTCTCAAGTTCATCCTGCACGTCATTGGCGACTTGCTCTTTGGTTGAGGCGTGGGATTTGAGGGTTAATTCTCCCTGTTCTTTTGCTCGCTGGAGGAGTTCAAATGCAGTGGTATCTGTTCGCAGGCCGACTAAGATGCGAATCTTCTCAACGTTTTCCAGAGCGGGAAAAAGCTTGTAGAAGCCGCTGATGAAGAAATATCCGACCAAGCAATCGAAATAGCGAGTGTCTTCACCGAGCAAGACACCAAAGCGGTCACGCAGACTTTTCCCGGTCTCGTTCGTGAGAAATGTTAGGTCAGATGACATAGCTGCGGAATGGATCTCCTGTCATGTTGCCTCTTCAGTTTAGAGAAAAATTACGTGCGCGATTCTACCACTTCACCAGGGCAATACCTCCAGCGGAGAATAATTCGCTCCGGGGATATATATACAAAGTTAATGTGGGGAAGGCGATTAGGGGCAAAACGAGTCGGGTAGTGTTAGAACTGAGGCCTGCGGTTAGGGCCGGGATAGTCTGTTCATTCGGCTACAGGACGCAACATTTCGGCCGTCGTGAGGACATTCATGCTTTTTTGGGCAAGCCACAAAACGCCCGTTGCGCAGACCCCTTGCTAATGGCCATCTCTGTGGTGATTTCGCGCCACGAGCGCCCGTGTGCGCGCAGGGCGGCAATCCTCGCGGCGTCCACGATCACACGTGGCCTTCCCAGGCGCTTTCCCTTGGCTCGGGCGTTCCGAAGGCCAGCTTTTACGCGCTCGGCAATTAGGCTGCGTTCTAGCTCCGCTACTGCGCCGAGAACGGTGAAAACCATTTTGCCCGTTGGCGTGCTTGTGTCCACTTGCTCCGAGAGCGAAACGAATTCGATGCCGAGAGCTTTGAAAGTCTCCAGCGCGCGCAGCAGATGAGACACAGAGCGGGCAAAACGGTCAAATCTCCAAACAACCACGGCATCGAAGCGACGTCGGTGAGCGTCGGCCATGAGCTTGTTGAGTTCGGGTCGGCTGTCCTTCGTGCCAGAGATTCCCTCATCGACGTACTGACCGGCAAACTTCCAGCCCCGAAGCTTGCAATACTCCCGAAGCTCCCGGGTCTGCATCGACGAATCTTGTCCGTTATTTGCGGTGGACACTCGGGCGTAGATCGCGGTCCGAACTAGGCGAGAGTGTAGCTTTTCTTCATGTAAAATCTGGCGAGCCATGTGGCCTCCTTCGTAGGTCACTCGGTTAGGGGCGTCTCGGCGCTAGTAACGCCAAGGCGCTCCGCTTTCATCTACCGGTTTCGCTCCGCTTTCCGACCCCTGCCCTTACGGTAGTGCTTTTCTTTATATTCTCGAACCCTCTCAACATCGGACGCTTTCCAGTCACGAAATTTACTTTTGCCAAATTGGATCATTTTTGGCGCTTTCAGTTTGCCACCAGAAAGCCACCGCTCGAGGGTGATGCGGCTGATGCCGACCTTCCGAGCGACGTCTTGAGTTGAGAGGCTTCCCATACGATACATACTGTATCATATTTAAATTGCTTGAGTAAATTGTATGTCTTAGAGAACCTAGAATGGGCATTCGAATCTGAATTGAGGATGTGCCAAGTGTCATCGGGTTATCGGCCTCCAACGAACGTAGATCGTGGAGCACAGCGCTACATATTCGCGCAGAAACATATTGGCATTCCACTGGACTCACTGCTCATCTTCGAGCGTAGTGTCTACGAAGAGTTCCTCCTACAGGTCTTCGAAGTCACTGCACGTTCGGAGTGGTCCCAACATGATCGCTATTCGTCAATCGACCCAGAGTATCCGGGTTGGTGGCTTTCTGAATTCTCAGCAGCTTACAAACAGTGTCTGCAATTCGCGGTCTCTAAACTGGCACAGCACCTTACGGGATGGACAATTGCAAACTCCGTTAGGAATGACGCCGTGGACGCACGGTGCATTCTCCAGGTGTGTTTTCTATTCGCAGAAGAACTTTCGAGTCCAGATTTCGCCAAGATCTGGCTTGCGCGCGTGACTGCGAAAACGAAAGGTACTGAGATCAGAAAAATGATCGTACCGCGCAGGCTGGGAATAGATTGTCTAATGCTGCCAGGTCATGACGACCTGAATGAGGTGTTATTCATGGCCGATCCGGAGGCATTGGATCGTTCAATCGTAATCGGTTTTAGACTAATAATGCTAAGCCCAATATGGAAAGACAAGGCACGGCACATGGCAATGCAACAAATCCGTTTGTATGCCCATCTCGCTCCTCATCGAAAAAGAGGAGTCAGCGGCTCTGCGATCCAGATGCCGCCATTAACCCGCGAAGAAATCACGAGGCGCGATTCCCTCAGTGCCAAGGAAGCAGGAATCGCCTTAGGTATCAAGCCGCGAAGGATTCGTGACTACATTCGCGAGCGCAGACTCGATCGAACGGGGACTGGACGAGTGCATGTGAATAACAATTTTTGGAAGGAATACGCAAAAAAGCATCTCCCGGAAGATTAGCTTTGCCGCTCTGCGTTGCCGCATTTTGCCGCTCTTTGCCACATATTTATGCCATCGATTACGCTTTTACTTGCTCCAATCCCTTACTTCCTCCAAGGTTTGTCTGGTAGCACAGAAATGAGTGAGTGTGACTCCGATGTCCGGAACGCATAAAGTTCAAAGCGCGGCTCTTGGCCGGTTTCTCGGACGACTCAGCTCGGTGAGGTCGAACGGGATCGGATACAAAGCATTGTGTCCTGCACACCAAGATCAGAATGCTTCCCTGTCCGTACGGGAAACAAACCGAAGAATCTTGGTCAAGTGCTTCGCCGGGTGCGCGGCGGAGGATATCTGCAAGGCCTTGGAATTCGAGATTGGGGATTTGTTCTTGGATGGCAGAAGCAGAAAACGGATCGTCGCGGAGTACTCCTATACAGACGAGCATGGAGCCACTCTTTATCAGAACGTGCGTTTCGAACCTAAAGACTTCCGACAACGCAGACCAAACGGCAGCGGCGGATGGACCTGGAAACTCGGAAACGTTCGCCGCGTTCTCTACCGACTTCCGGAAGTACTTGCCGCTAAAGAAGTACTCCTCGTCGAAGGGGAGAAAGATGCCGACGCAGCGAGGGCGCTTGGCTTTATGGCGACGAGTTCCGGTGCAGCAGGAACATGGAGAAAAGAGTTTTCGGATCCGCTGTGCGGAAAACTAGTCACGATCATCGCGGACGCTGACGATCCAGGCCGCAAACACGCTCAGAGAGTGGCCCGTTTGCTTCTCGGCAAGGCGGAATCTCTCAAGCTTCTGGAACTCCCGGGCGCAAAAGATCTCTTCGAATGGGTTGAACATGGAGGGTCACGAGCAACTCTTCTCGATTTGATAGAGAGCACTCCGGAATGGAAACCTCAAGCTGTCAATGGCAGTACCATCCTCGACGAGGTTTTTGGGTATATTCGACGCTTCGTCTCCCTGTCTGAATCACAAGCACGGGTTGTGGCCCTCTGGATTTTCCACACACACCTCTTGTCCTCTGCATTTTCCACGCCATATCTGGCGATTACTTCTGCCGAAAAACAGAGCGGAAAAACACGTTTGCTGGAGGTGCTCGAAACACTCGTTTCGAATCCTTGGCTTACCGGCAAGGTAACGGCTGCAGTGCTGACGCGCAAGATTGACGCTGAGCAGGCCACGTTACTGTTAGATGAAAGTGACGCAGCGTTTGCCGGCGACAAAGATTACTCCGAGGCACTGCGCGGCGTTCTCAATACGGGACATAGGAGAGGCGGGAAATCATCATGTTGTGTGGGCCAGGGCGCAAACATCTCGTTTCGGGATTTTTCGACATTCTCGCCAAAGGCGATCGCTGGAATTGGGAAACTGCCAGACACGGTTGCGGATCGCGCGATTCCGATCCGATTGAAGCGCGTCGCCCCTGGTGAAGGCGTCGAGCGTTTCAGGCGTCGAGAGATTGACTCAGAAGCGGCACGTTTGCGACAAAACATCGCAACTTGGTCTGGGCTAAATGCCGAAAAGCTGTCCGACGCGCGCCCCACTTTGCCCGATGCACTGACTGATCGGCAACAGGATGGGGCCGAGCCACTGCTCGCAATCGCGGACGCAGCAGGCGAAGAGTGGCCGCAAATTGCCCGGCGCGCGCTAATTCAGCTTTGCAGCGAAGCACAAGCCTGCGATGAATCAATCGGCAAGCTACTTCTAACAGACATTTCGCAAGTCTTCGAAGCGCTCGGAGCCGATCGGCTCTCCTCCGCCGGGCTGGCATCTGAATTAGCCGGGATCGAAATCTCTCCCTGGAGCGAATGGTCGCACGGAAAACCACTGACTCCGGCGCGACTGGCTCGATTGCTTAGTCCGTATGGCATCGTTCCTCATTCAATCCGCATCGCCGACAAAACGCCCAAGGGCTATGAGCGCGAAGACTTCAAAGATGCCTTCCGACGCTATTTGAGGGTCAAAGATACGTCGCTGACTCTGTCCCTAACCTCTCAAAGCGCAACACCGCAACAAGCCAATACCGCAGCGGCCTTCGTCGATTTTTCAAACTGCAACACCAAGTTGGCTTCTCCCGCTAAAAAATGCGAAATAGCCAATGAAAATAAGCCTAGTTGCGGTGTTGCGGTTTCAGACCCCGCTACGGAGGCTGGGCATAGAGGGGTCGAAGAAGACCTATGAGTGTGAGCGATGTTTTGGGTGAAGTTGAAGCCGCTGGGATCGCGCTTCGCCTCGACGGCGAGAGGGTTCGTATTTGGTACCCGGAACTTCACCAGCGAGAGGAGCTGGCCGACCAAGTTGCCTTTCTCCGGACACATCGAGACGAAGTCGTCGAGTTTTTGCGAGTCCGGAATGGGAGTCGGAGTGCGCGAGGGACTTGCTTCCGGGGAACGAGCCGTGACGGCCATGCTTGCGACTGCTATGAATGGCGCGCACACGTTGCGATTGATGCAATCTGCGAAATAGCCGCACCCGAGGGATTGATCATCTGGCTCGGCGAGCATTCTCCGTTCTCTTACGGGCAACTCACGCGCGACCTGCCAAATAAGATTTCCCGAGCCTGGCAAGACCGGATTCCGTTTGAGAAGTTCGATAGGCTTTGCTTCGACTTTGTTGATACCTACAGACACGCAGTGGAGTTGATGCTGACATCAAGATGACAACGAAGCGAGCCCAATTCGCGAGGCGATCAGGAGATGGAGAATTGTGCGGATCAACCTCGGCGTCGAAGCTTCTGACCGCCAAAGAGGTCGCAGAGATCACCGGCCTTTCGGTTGAGACTCTTGCTCAGTGGCGGAGCCAGAAGCGAGGCCCTCGGTTCGTGAAGATCAGTCGAAACTTCGTTCGATATTGGCAGAGTGACCTTGACGGTTGGCTTGCGGAGCGTATAGTCCGCACCGACGAAGCGTCCCAACGGAGGTAGCTCGCAATGTCTGTGTATCGCCGAGGGAAAACTTGGTGGTACGTATTTGAATTCGAGGGCCGCAAGATTCAAGAATCTTCTGGCTTCCGAAACAAGACAGCCGCACTGCGCGCCGAAGCAAAACGCAAGATCGATCTCCTGGAACGACGAGCGGGATTGACGAGGTCGAAGCCGATTCCTAAGTTTGACGATTTTTCCAAACAATTCCTCGAATGGTCAAAGCAGCAGCACAGACCGAAAACACATGAACTGCGCTCCGGGAACTGCAAAACGCTAAGGAGATTTTTCCGGGGTAAGTGGCTGGATGAAATTACCCAAGGGATGGTTGAGGATTTCAAGATGGCACGCAGCCAAGAAAAGCGCTGGGGAGATCGTGAAGAGATCGCCGTGTCGGGCGTGACCGTCAACCGCGCGCTGAGCACACTGCGGCTTATCTACAGCTACGCTGAGCGCTGTGATTATCGGGTTTCAAACCCTGTGAAACACGTTGCGTTTTTCCGCGAAACTGGAAGGACACGAATCATTTCTGCAGAAGAAGAACAGGCTTATCTAGCAAAGACAAGTCAGCCTCTTCGCGATATTGCCAGAGTCATGTTGGACACCGGGATGCGCCCCGAAGAAGTATTTCGCATCGAAACAGCCAATCTGGATTTCGTCCAGCGCACGGTTTTCAATCCATTTGGCAAGACGAAGGCTGCCAGGCGCAGGCTTACGATGACGGATGAAGTCTGGTCGATCCTGAAGAAACGCACAGCCTCGTCGCGGAGTTCGTACGTATTCTCATCTCCTGCCAACCCGGAGAGGCGGATCGGAAGCGTTCGAAAAGCCCACGATGCTGCTGTTCGTCGGGCCAAGATAACGCCGGAGTTCAGACTCTACGATCTCAGACACACATACGCATCGCGCGCCGTCATGGCGGGTGTGGACCTTCCGACGCTTGCGGCTTTACTCGGACACACTAGCATCCAGATGACGATGCGCTACGTCCATCCTGCAGAGGAACACAAGCGCGAAGCGGCGAGCAAGATCGAGAAGTTCAAGACAGCTAGTGCAATTGAACTGGCGAGCAGAAGTCAGAGGGTCACTACAAAAGTCACTACAGTCGAGCGAGTGCAATAATGTGCAGTGTCGCTAACTCATTGAGAAGATTGGTCGGGGCGTGGAGATTTGAACTCCAGACCTCCTGCGCCCAAGGCAGGCGCGCTACCAGGCTGCGCTACGCCCCGACATACTGAGTTTCGATTCTAGCTTACCTTGCGAGTTTGATTCTAGTTCGCTCCGCTGCGCTGTATCACATCCGCGCCGGAGTCATTCGATTTGGTGTATTCGCGCAGATATTCTCGAAATTCGTCCGGTTTAAGTCGAGAAAAGCGCGTAACTCCAAAACCAAAAGTGTTTGCGGTCTTGCAGGCAATTTGCCGCCTGTCACTCACCCGTGAAAGCGCAATCAGAAACAAATTAGAGTTCATTCACGCGCCGTTCGAGTTCCTTCGCGATCTCACTCGGATCTTGATCGGGAGAAAAGCGAATCGGCTTTCCAATAGTGATTTTCACGTGTCCCGGACGCGTCAGTATGCGATTTTCCTGTTTCAAGTCAAAGAGTCCCGCAAGCCGCATGGGAACGACTGGGAGGTTCAGTTGTTTCGCAAGAAGTCCGACACCCGAGCGGAAGGGAATCATAACTCCATCTTCCGTGGTCTGACCCTCCGGGAACACCAGAATGTTCCAGCCACGGTCCACGAGATCGCCGGCAAATGAAAAGCTCTTCAAGAAGCCAGACTGCCTAGGAAGAGGAAAAACGTTGAAGAGTGACAATGCAAGAACGTAGTCGAAGCGTTCGAGGAAGCGTCCGAACAAATTCATATTCTTTGGCGGACGCCGCATTCTGGCGAGTCGTTCACCGCCCATGGCGGTGGCTAAGCGGTTTCGCAAACGCGCAGGTAACGCCGGAAGAATCCAGGCAATGTCCAAATAAGTGACGTGGTTGGAAATCACTAAAACCGGGCCTTGCAGCCCGCGGAGATTCTCACGGCCGCGGATTTGAGGCGCGGCAAGAAGGTAAGTGGCAGGCCAAGCGAGCGTGTAATAGACGGCAAGGCGAATGCTCGTGACAAGCCAATGTTGCGGCCATCGAGGATAGACATTCCCTGCGACCGGTCCGGAAGATTCGGTAAGAAGTTTTTCGAGGTGGCCGAGAGTTGCAGCTTCGCTGAAACGGACCTCGCTGAGATCAGTCTGGTAACGATCTTCAAGAGCGCTCATCAGCTCGACACGATCGAGCGAAGTCATGTGCAAGTCGGCGTCCAGAGCAGTATTGCGCGAATCGAAAGTGACTGGACGCCCGGTAATTTGGGTGATCAGAGCGGACAGGGAACTTCCGGCGTCGTGTGATGAAGTCGGCGCATTGAGCCCGGCATTGACGACTTCGCGAATGCGCGGTAGGAGCGGTTTGAGAGTTGGTGTGCGCGGAAAATCGGGCTCGGGCCACAGAAACCACTGGCGAATCTTCTGATATTCCGCGAGAGAACGATTGGCGTTGTCGACTAGGGTGGCTTGATTCGTCTGCGGATGTTCGAGCAGTAGCACCGCACAAGGGTCGGCATTACCGTCCCGCTCGATTCCGATCACCACGCAATCGCGCACGCCTGGCTGAAGACGCACAGCTCTTTCGAGATCTTCAGGGTGAACGTTCATGCCGGCTGGCGTGACGATCACGTTTTTCCGGCGGCCCTTGAAGTACAGGCTGCCGTCCTCGCCAGTTTCAGCCATGTCTCCGGTGTGGAACCATCCGTCGGATGCGGCAACAGCTTGAGCCTGATCGTGCTGGCGATATGCCCTCGCAACGTTGTCGCCGCGCACGAGGATTTCGCCTTGCTCGTCGACGCGGACTTCCATCCCCGGGAAGACTTTGCCAATGGAACCTTTTGCCGAGCGGAAAGGGTGATTCAGACTGATGAGTGAAGTGGTTTCGGTCATGCCGTAACCCTGGATTACCGCATAGCCCAGTCTGTTCCAGAAGGCTTCCACCTGTTCGGGCAGAGCGGCCCCGCCGGAAATGAAGGCCCAGAACTTCCAGCCCAGACGCGAGTGGATGCGACGGAATCGCCACCAGCGCCAAAGAAAGTGTTCTTTCTCCGATCGGGAAAAGTCTTCATTGAATTGCTGAATCAGGCTATCGCGTTCCATCTGACGTTGGATTTCGCGTTGCAGGGATTCAATAAATCGAGGGACAGCTACTAACACGGAGATACGTTCGCGACGAATTACATCGATCAAATCGGACGGCTTGAGGGAGCCGGTAAAGGCCACGGTTCCGGTCAATAGGGGTGGAATAAATATGCCCAACATTTGTCCGAAGACGTGGCTCAGTGGAAGCAGGTTCAGGAATCGCAAAGGATGAAAGATGTGTTCGTAACGAAGGTATTTCTGGATTTCGCGCTCAAGCGGTTCGATGTTAGCAAGAACGTTTCCGTGAGAAATCACAACGCCGCGCGGTTCGGCTGTAGTGCCGGAAGTGAAGATGATTTCCAGGGTGTCGGAGCGCGAGAGCGGAGGCGCCGCATAAATCGAAGAATCCCAGCGCGCCGTAAGCTCCAAAAGGGATTCTAAAACGATCGATTCTGCGGCGAGTTCAGTGTTCGGAAGAGCGCGGCTGCGGAAAATTAGCTTCGCATTCACTTCGCGAGTGACACGAGACGCGAATTCGGGTGTAGAGCCGTGGTCGATGGGTACAGTCACGGCGCCGCGCAGCAGGCATCCGAAAAATGCAATGATCCATTCGGGTGAGCTTTCACCCCACAGCAGAACGGCGTCGCCTTTGGCTACGCCCCGGAATTCCAACTCGCGAGCGACGCGGTTAGCATCCTGAGCGATTTGTGCATAGGTCCATGTTTCCATCCGATAGCCGCGGCGGTAACGCACGGCGATCTCACTTCCGCGTGCGGCGTATTTCGAAACGAAATCGACTAACGACTGCACGGTCGTTCTCGAAACGGGATTTGTCAGACGTCTTGGCATCGTCGTTTCGCGGGATCCTGTAGCTTCCGGTTCCTTCCCCTTTGATACAATTTACAGGTCGTGAGGCCGATATACAAAACGGTAGTCGTGGCACGCGGGATGCATGCCTAGTTACATCGGAGCCATTGATCAGGGCACGACGAGCACGCGGTTCATCATCTTCGACAGGTCAGGAAATATCGTTTCCGCGGCGCAGGAGGAACACGAACAGATTTATCCCAAAGCCGGATGGGTGGAACACGATCCGGAAGAAATATGGCGGCTCACTCAGAAAGTTATTGCGGGCGCCATGCGACAAAAGGGACTCCATCCTAAAGACCTCGCCGCGATCGGAATCTCAAACCAAAGAGAAACGACAGTGGTTTGGAATCGCAAGACGGGCAAGCCCGTGTACAACGCGCTTGTCTGGCAAGATACTCGCGTGGAAGACGCCGTCGCAGAATTCTCCCGTGACGGCGGTCAGGATCGGTTCCGGCTGAAAACCGGCTTGCCCCTTGCAACCTACTTTAGCGGCTTGAAGATCCGTTGGGTTCTAAGGAATGTTTCGGGAGTGCGCGAGCAGGCTGAAGCGGGCGAAGTGATTTTCGGAAACGTCGACTCGTTCTTAATCTGGAACTTGACGGGCGGTCCTAAGGGCGGGATCCACATTACAGACGTTACGAATGCCAGCAGGACGCAGTTGCTGGATATTCATACACTCCGATGGGACAAAGAGATTCTATCCTTGTTCGGCATTCCCGAGAAAATGCTCCCCGAAATCCGGTCGAGTAGCGAAGTCTACGGAGTAGCACAGCTTCCTGCGGTAAAAGACGCGCCCATGGCCGGAATCCTCGGTGACCAGCAAGCGGCGCTTTTTGGCCAAACATGCTTTGTCCCCGGTGAAGCCAAAAATACATACGGCACGGGCTGCTTCCTGCTCATGAATACCGGCGGACAGCCAGTTCGCTCCAAACACGGCCTGCTCACCACATTGGCTTATAAACTCGCAGACCAGCCCGCGCAGTATGCCCTCGAGGGGAGTATAGCGGTCTCCGGCGCTCTTGTGCATTGGATGCGGGACAACCTCGGGCTCATTCAGAAGAGTTCTGATATCGAAACGTTGGCGCGCAGTGTGGAAGACAATGGAGGCGTCTACTTCGTTCCCGCTTTTTCCGGCCTGTACGCTCCTTACTGGCAGACGGCAGCCCGTGGCGTAATCGTGGGGCTGACACGTTATGCGAACAAGGGCCACTTGGCTCGTGCAGTGCTCGAAGCGACAGCGTTCCAAACCCGGGAGGTCGTTGAGGCCATGCAACAAGATTCCAAAATTTCTCTGGACGTTCTTCGCACGGACGGAGGCATGGTTGAAAATGAACTCCTGATGCAATTCCAGTCCGACATTCTGAACCGACCGGTCCTTCGACCGGTCGTAACGGAAATCACCGCGCTCGGTGCCTCGTACGCCGCTGGTTTGGCAGTTGGCTTCTTCAAGGGAATTGAAGAGCTGCGAGCGAATTGGGCCGAAGGCCACACATGGAATCCACACATGGATGCGGACGTCAGAGAACGAAGTTACCAGCTCTGGAAGAAGGCTGTGACGCGCTCTTTTGATTGGGTGGAATGCTAGACGCGCTCCGTACGCGAGTCGGACACATGGCGTGCGCCGATCGAGCTTGAGCCGAACATCGCATTCACGCGGCGGAGTTTTCGGGCGGTGGTCTATTCGACACCTGTCTGGACACCTGCCTTGACCTCACTTGCGGCTGCTATAGAATCAAACTCCCTTCAGAAATAAAACGGTATGCGGCTATAGGCTGCCCTCTTCAGCCTTCAGTGTCGTGTCCCGGATATAGCCCCTTTCCCAACCTAGTGTGAAATGAAGACAAAGTCTCTGTCAGATCAAATGCGCCGCTCGCATTCGGGCCAGGCTCCTGTGCCTTACCCGTCGTCGGTCCGATTTCGCGTCGCGGCATGAAGGTAACCACCCGAAGCCACACATCCACCGAGTCCTTCAGAACACATTCATGCTGGCCTCGGATCCCGCGGAGACAATCCCGATGACTACAGCGATCCGAGACATCAATGCGCGCAAGGATGCGGAAAAGCACCTGGCGCAGATGGAAGGTAAGTACCGCGGCCTGCTGGAGGCGGCTCCGGATGCGATGGTGGTAGTGAACCAAGACGGAGAGATCGTTCTTCTGAACGTTCAAGCGGAAAAACAGTTCGGATACCGCCGTGATGAACTTCTTGGGCAGAAGGTGAAGAGCATTATTCCGGAGGGCTTTGCAGAAAGATTGATCGCAGACGGAACGCGTACTGCAGCTGAAGCGCTGGCGCAGCAAATTGGTACGGGAATCGAACTTATTGCGCGCCGCAAGGATCGCAGCGAGTTTCCAATAGAGATTATGCTTAGTCCTCTGGAGAGCACCGAAGGAATTTTGGTGACGGCCGCGATTCGCGACATCAGCGTGCGTAAGGCCGCGGAGAGGCACCTCGCGCAGATGGAGGGACGATACCGGGGGCTGCTGGAAGCGGCTCCGGACGCAATGGTGGTGGTGAACCAGGGCGGCGAAATCGTTCTGCTGAACGTGCAAGCTGAGAAACGATTCGGCTATCGCCGTGATGAACTTGTAGGGCAGAAGTTGAAGAACATTATTCCGGAAGGTTTTGCGGAACGACTGATCGCAGATGCCCTTCGATCCGATGAAGACGCTCTGGCACAGCAGATTGGGACAGGTATCGAACTTTCCGGGCGCCGGAAGGACGGGACTGAATTTCCGATCGAGATCATGTTGAGCCCGCTGGAAAGCGCCGAAGGGATCCTGGTGACGGCGGCGATTCGCGACATCACCGTCCGCAAGGAAGCGGAAAGGCACGTTGCGCGGATGGAAGGAAGATACCGAGGATTGCTGGAGGCGGCGCCTGACGCAATGGTTGTGGTGAACCACGACGGAGAGATCGTGCTGCTGAACGTTCAGGCGGAGAAACAGTTCGGTTACCGTCGCGATGAACTCATCGGGCAAAAAGTTACGAACATCATTCCAGAAGGATTTGCGGAGCGGCTTGTAGCGGATGCTCTTCGTTCTGTGGAAGACGCATTGGCACAACAGATCGGGACGGGAATCGAGCTAACTGCACGACGGAAGGACGGAAGCGAGTTTCCAATCGAGATCATGCTGAGCCCGCTGGAAAGCGCGGAGGGAATCCTGGTCACGGCAGCTGTCCGGGACATCGCCACCCGCAAAAAGGCCGAAGCTGATCTCTTGCAGAAAGTCGAGGAATTAAACCGTTCAAACGAGGAGTTAGGACAATTTGCTTACATCGCATCTCACGATTTGCAGGAACCTCTGCGGATGGTAGCCAGCTACACGCAGCTCTTATCCAGGAGGTACAAGGGAAAACTGGATGCCGACGCCGATGAGTTTATTTCCTTCGCCGTGGACGGCGCCAGCCGTATGCAACGGTTGATCCAAGACCTTTTGACCTTTTCGCGCGTCGGGACGATAGGGAGAGATCTGAAGGCCACCTCCAGTGAAGATGCCTTCCATCGGGCGCTCATAAATTTAGCCGGCTCTATACAACTAAGCGGCGCAGTGGTGACCCACGATCCACTTCCCAATGTCCAGGCGGACGAAATGCAACTGGTGCAACTATTTCAAAACCTGGTTGGCAATGCCATCAAGTACCAAAGTCCAGGAATCCCACGCGTTCACATTTCTGCCGTCAGGAATGGTGACAAGAGATGGATGTTTTCGGTGAAAGATAACGGATTGGGAATTGACCCCCAATACTTCGAGAGGATTTTCGGCATGTTCCAGCGCCTGCACAAACGGGAAGAGTTTGAGGGTACCGGCATAGGGTTAGCTATCTGCAAAAAGATCGTTGAACGGCACGGCGGAACAATTTCAGTGGAGTCACAGCCCGGCCAGGGTTCCACCTTTAGATTTGCACTGGCCGGAAATGACGGGAAATTATGAAGATTATTGGAGGAGACGGTATGCCGATAGAGGTTCTCTTAGTAGAAGACAGTCCTGGCGATGTGCGGCTAACGCAAGAAGCTTTCCGCGACGCGAACAGTGCTGTCCATTTGCACGTAGCGTCTGATGGCATCGAAGCCATGGCTTTTCTAAGACGAGAGGGCATCCACAGCCAAGCTCCCCGGCCGGATCTGATCCTGCTGGACCTGAACCTTCCCAAAATGGATGGCCGCGAGGTTCTGGCTCACATAAAAGATGATGCCAAACTCAAAACGATCCCTACTGTCATCTTGACGACGTCTGACGCGGAAGCAGACATAGTGAAAAGTTATCAACTGCAGGCCAACTGCTACCTGAGCAAGCCCGTGCAGTTGGACGCATTTGAGACGCTGGTGAAGAGCATTAACGATTTCTGGCTGACCAAGGTCAAATTACCGCAGCAAAGGTCAGGGGGATGAGCAAGAAGTCTCTCAAGAAAATTCTCGTGATCGAAGATAACCCCGGAGACGCTCGCTCGCTTCGGGAGATGTTCAATGAAGAAGGTTCGCGCGGCACCGATTTGACACACGTGGAATGTATGGATGATGCGGAGAAGCATCTTGCGGAGCGCGCAGTTGACATCATCTTGCTTGATCTGGGTTTGCCCGATACACAGGGACTAGAAGCGACGCGGAACGGAAATACAGCGAGGAAAGCCTCGGTCGCGCCCGGACCCGCTAACGGCTAATGAGACTATTCCGAATCCCCACGGCGGACATCCACAAATTGTGTTTTAGCCAAGTCAAGATGCAGCAGAGGCGAAACGGATGAGCAAGAAATCAGTCAAAATACTTCTTCTAATCGAAGATAACGCCGGAGATGCACGCCTGCTGCGAGAAATGTTAAACGAACAAGGCTCGCACGACATCGAACTGACCCACGTGGAGTGCATGAGTGATGCCGAAGGCCATCTTGTCGAGCACGCAGTGGACCTCATCCTTCTCGACCTCGGGTTGCCCGACGCACAAGGATTGGGAGCGGTACGCAGAGCTCGCACCGCCGCGCCACGCGTCCCCTTAGTCGTACTGACGGGTTTGGACGACGAGTCACTGGCCGCACAAGCCTTACAAGAGGGCGCGCAGGACTATCTCATCAAAGGCCAAATCGAGACACGCGGACTTCTTCGAGCCCTCCGCTACGCCATCGAGCGAAAGATTATGGAGGAAGTGTTATTCGTGGAGAAGGAGCGTGCTCAGGTAACCCTTGCCAGCATCGGCGATGCTGTTGCATGCACAAACATATCGGGAAATATCACTTTCCTAAACCTCGTCGCGGAAAACATGACTGGCTGGTCGCGACAAGAGGCGTCTGGTAGGCCCATGGCCGAAGTCTTTCGAATCGTGGACGCAACCAGTCGCGAAACAATCCAGAATCCGATGGACCTGGCGGTAGCACAAAACCAGACCGTGCACATCCCCTGCGACTGCATACTTATCCGGCGTGACGGAGTCGAGATTCCGATTGAAGACTGCGTTTCTCCCATTCACGATCGGGAAGGGAATCCGACCGGCGCGGTCATCGTTTTTCGCGATGTGAGCGCAACCCAGGCAATGGCGCGGCAAATGGCACATTCGGCCCAGCATGACTTCCTGACCGGCTTGCCCAATCGAGTCCTGTTGAACGACCGCGTTACGCAGGCCATTGCTTTCGCATCGCGTCACATGAAAAAAGTTGCCGTATTGTTTCTGGATTTGGACGGTTTCAAACATATCAACGATTCCCTGGGGCATCCGATCGGGGACAAACTTCTTCAGTCCATCGCGAAACGTCTGGTGGATTGCGTGCGCGGTTCGGATACGGTAAGCCGGCAGGGAGGCGACGAATTCGTTGTGCTGCTTTCAGAAGTCGAGCACTCGGAAGACGCCGCTCTTACAGCGCGACGAATGCTGCAGGCTGTAGCAGAAGCTCATCCAATCGATCAGCACGATCTTCACGTCACCACAAGCATTGGTCTGGGTGTATACCCGGATGATGGATTGGACGCGGAAACACTGATCAAGAACGCAGACACCGCGATGTATCAGGCGAAAGAAAATGGACGGCAGAGCTATCAATTTTTCAAGCCTGCTATGAACGTCCGAGCCGTGGAGCGCCAATCCATTGAAGAGAGTTTGCGCCGGGCTTTGGAACGTCAGGAATTCGCACTGCATTACCAGCCGAAGATCAATTTAAGGACAGGAGAAATAACCGGCGCGGAAGCATTACTGCGTTGGACGCACCCCGTCCGGGGGGCGGTTTCTCCGGCTGAATTCATACCCGTAGCGGAAGACTGCGGTTTGATTCTGCCAATCGGCAACTGGGTACTTCGTGAGGCTTGCAGACAGGCTCAAGCCTGGGTTGATGCAGGTCTTCCCATGGCTTCGATGGCAGTAAATATCTCGGCCATGGAGTTTCGGGATGAACATTTTCTTGATGGAGTCTTCGCCATCCTGAAGGAGACGGGATTGGATCCGAAGTCTCTCGAGTTGGAGCTGACTGAAAGCGTTCTAATGAAACGCGCCGAGTCCTCGGAATCAATTCTCAAAATACTGAGAGCGACTGGAGTGCAGGTCGCGGTAGATGACTTCGGAACGGGTTACTCCAGTTTGAGCTATCTCAGGCGGTTTCCAATTGATGCGCTGAAGATCGACCAGTCGTTCGTCCGTCAGATCACTACCGCGCCCGATGAGACGACTATCGTGACCGCAGTCATCAGCATGGGTCGCAGCTTGAAGCTCCGCGTGGTTGCTGAAGGCGTGGAAACACAAGAAGAGTTGGCTTTCCTTCAGGCTCACGATTGTGAAGAAGCACAAGGGCACTACTTTAGTCGGCCACTCGTTCCCGAAAGATTCGGCAACTTGCTCAAGACCGGTGTATCCGAGACTCTCCGCCTGCCCGGAGCCCGCCGCCCAGAAAGAGCTCCTATTCCCCACTTAGCATGAATCGGAGCTTGAATCGGCATGTTGGAGGACGGATGATTGCGTCCGGAAGAGAGCCCAAAGCATCTCAGTAAAGACGAAGATGCATCCTTAACTTGTTCTTGCTTGTACCCGAGTCTCCGCTTGACGTGATGACATTATCGGCACAGTTGTTCTGGCTACTCATCATTGCGATTCCTATCGCATCCGTTGCTTGGACGATTACGCATGAAGAGATATTCGACGAACCGCGCAAATGGTGTGAGAAAAATAGCAAGGAATGCCGGACGCTTTTACAGCGAAAGTTTTTCTACCTCTTCGTATGCGAATACTGTTTTAGCCACTGGGTAACGATCTTTTTTCTCTTCATTACGCGCTTCAAGTTGCTATTTTCGGACTGGCGGGGTTATCTGATCGCCGGATTTTCCCTTGTTTGGGTTGCCAATATGTACATGAGCTTTTTCGCCAGAATTCGTTTGGATGTAAAGCGGGAACGTGTTGAAATTTCGGCTGAAGAGAAAGCTCTGGCGCACGGACCTAGCGAGTAAAACAGTGCGCGTGTCAGACTGTCTTGTCCTTCGAGTAGCAAATGGATTCGAGATTACACTCGATACATTTCGGCTTGCGCGCATGACACACGCGTCTCCCGTGCCAGATTAGCTGGTGGGAGAACAAAATCCACTTTTCGCGCGGAATGATACGTATCAAATCCTGCTCCACTTTTTTCGGATCGTCGTTTTTTGTCAGGTCGAGGCGATGCGACACGCGTAACACGTGGGTGTCGACCACCACTCCTGAGGCAATCCCAAAAGCCGTTCCGAGTACGACGTTGGCCGTCTTCCGCGCCACGCCCGGCAGCTTCAGCAATTCTTCCATTGTTTGTGGCACTTCGTTGTGCAGTTCCTCGAGGATTTGCCTGCTCGCGCCCATGATGGATTTCGTTTTATTGCGGAAAAAACCGGTGGGGCGAATATCCTGTTCCAGCTCTGTCGGATTAGCGTAGGCAAATGCTTTCGCATTCGGGTACTTCTGGTAAAGCGTTTGAGTCACTTGGTTCACACGCACATCAGTGCATTGCGCTGAAAGTATCGTTGAAATGAGAAGTTGAAAAGGATTTTCATGGGTGAGAGCGCAGGTGGCCTCGGGATACGCTTGATCCAGTTTCTGTAGAATCAGGCGAACGCGCTCCGGATTGCTGCCGCGCGTCTTGCTGCCGGCGCGAGCGCCCTTCGCCGCAATCGCTTTTTTTGACTTACTTTTGTGCGCAGATCGTTTTTTCGGTTTCTTCGGCATCGGGAAAAAACTATATCATGGGCAGGCCAAGCCTCGGCCCGAATGCTGCTGCGCATTCCAGTGGTGATTAGACGGCGAAGAAAAGGCTTTGCGCGAACGGCCATTCTGTATCAAACCATTGGCCGGAGCAGCGGTATCCCGTGCGTTCGCCCATTTGTGGAACTTCCTGCGGATTGTATTTGTGGGAGCTTTCCGTCCAAATGGTTTCGCCTTCCCGCAAAAAGAAACTGAAGCGGGCCTTGCGAAGTGTCACTCGCTGCCAAACCGTGGACCGCAGATGCATTTCCACGCGCCGTTCCGTTGCGTCATACCGCACGGTGTGTTCGATGCGCGAGAGATCGAAATCGCCATCCAGTTCGCGGTTGATCCGCGCGAGAAGATTTTTGTTAAACGCTGCGGTAACTCCTGCCGCGTCGTCATAAGCCGCAAGCAGTTGCGGTACGGGCTTTTCAAGATCCGTCGCAAGCAAAAGAGCATCGCCTTCTCGCAGCACTTTGCGAACGTCCCGGAGAAATTGATCTCCAGCGGGCCGGTCGAAATTCCCGATCGTGCTCCCGAGAAAAAGGACCAACAGGTGCTCCCCTTCGCGACGCCGGGCAGCTACTTCCTGCAAGCCATCCAGATAAGCTCGCTCGAAGCCGACTATGCTCACCCTGTCCATCTCGCTTAGTTCCTGCTGGCAACGGTGGAGTGCAGTACCTGAAATGTCGATGGGGTAATAGTTCACGCGCTGACGCCGGGAAAGAGCTTCCAGCAGAAAACGAGTTTTCTGCCCGCTGCCGCTGCCGAGCTCCGCCACCACGAACGGGCCGTTGAGGCGGGAAATGATCTCAGGCGCGTGGAGTTTCAGCGACCGCATCCCAGCCCGGCTCAGCCCATATTCGGGCAGAAGACAAATCACGTCGAAGAGCGCCGAACCCACTTCATCGTACAGATATTTCGACGGTAACTCTTTCTGCCCCGGTTGCCCCAATCCCACAATCACGTCTGATGAAAATTCCGCAAGTGCCTGGCTTGCAAGAAGTGACGGCGCCAATCGCGGGGCAGTGGACATCGACTATCCCTCCACGCAACGGAATGTTGCGTACGCGTACGGATAATGTGGCTGAAACCAATTCCGGAACGATCGCCGCACCATGCAAGAATCCGTGCGGGCCGAACCACCCTTCATTACGAAATGTTTCCCATCGAAGAAATCAGCCGAATAGCCGCGATAAAATGGAAACGGTGTGAATCCGTTCAGTGGCCCGAAAGGCGTCGACGTCCATTCCCAGCCGTTTCCCAGAAGATCAACTACGCCAAACGCGCTCGCGCCCGCGGAGTGTGCGTCCACCGCACAGGGATCCCACCGCTGATGATGAAAATTACCGTGATGACTTTCTGGTTGAGCATCGCCCCACGGAAACTTTCGCTCGTCGCCCTCCGGCGTACCGTAAGCAGCGCGGTGCCACTGAGCCTCCGTGGGCAATGTTTTTCCGGACCAACGTGCGAACGCGGACGCTTCTGCATAGCTTACGTAAACTGGCCACGATTCGGGCAACGGCAAAGTTCCAAACATCGCGCGATATTCCCATTGGGTTTCCGGATCAGATGCAGACGAGCCAGAACGAGACAACCAGAAATGAGGATGTTCGAGCCGCTGCTGCGTTCTCCAGATCCAATCCTCCGGCGCCCAGTAACGAGAATCCTCATAACCGCCTGCCCTAACAAATTCCAAATATCGTGCGTTGGTGACTGGGAACGTATCAATCGAATAACCGGGGACAAAAACCTCCTGTGCCCCAAACTCGTTGTCCCAGCCGAACGATTCCGCCACACCTCTTGATTGGCCGAGTGTGGCGGTTCCCGAGGGAATCTTCACTTGCCTCGGGTCGGGCGCAGGACTTTGGTCTGCGGACGGGGAGGGCTGCGGCATTTTTCTTTCCAGCGGCAGATTGTGCAATAAGTACGCTAGCGTCTCGGCGTGCATTAAGCGGTGCTCGATCGCGACATGAATCAGCGTTCTCTCGGCAACAGCCAAGTCGCCGGATTTGAGTGCGTCGCGCAACCTCGCATCCAATCTCTCTCGTATACTCCTTTTGTATTTTTCAACATTCGCAATATTGGGCCAGTCTCCGGGCACGTCTGTCGGCAGGCCGCCGTCCACCGGGTCGATACCAAACGCAAAGAGCTTATCGAGCGTAGCATCTTGCGTTTCCGAACCCAGCGGACCACTCAAGAGATTTTGATCGAACGCTTCGAGATGTCCGAGATAGAAAATCAGGCGGTGGCGCTCGGGCACGGGTCGATCGTAAAAGGAATTAGGAGGCAGCAGACTGAAAAGACTATCGGTGCGCGAGCGTGCCTCTTCCAGTCTGGATAGAAGAGACGGCTGTAGCGCAATCGCTGCGCGCGAGGTTGCCACGGAATCACCTCGGAGGAGAAAAACGAGCTTACTTTGTAACCCCCTCTCCTGTGTGAATGCAAGGGTTTAGGAGAGCTCAAGGAATTAGATGCTCTAGTCGCAGAAAGGTCACAACCTAGGCCTCAGCCATGAGCGACAGTACTTTTCTAAACGCCCTTCCTCGATGGCTGTAGAGGTTCTTCTCGTTGCGCGTGATCTCCGCGTAGGTGCGGTCAATTTCCTGAAACAGAAAAACGGGGTCGTAACCGAATCCGCCGCTGCCGCGAGGTTCCTCAGTCAAAATGCCCTGTGCGAAGTCGGAAGCAATCGCCAGAACCCGCCCTTCTCTCGCAATCGCTGTGACGCAAACGAACCTCGCGCGCCGCTGATCGACGGTTTTTCCTTTCATTTCTGTAAGCAGTTTGTGAATTCGATCCTGGTCTGTCGCATACGGGCCAGCATAACGCGCAGAATGCACACCGGGCACGCCGTTGAGCGCCGGGACCACCAGGCCTGAATCGTCTGCGAGAATGACTCCGGTACTGAAACGGCTGTAGTGAATTGCTTTTCCCGCCGCGTTTTCAGCAAATGTAGGAGCGGATTCTTCAAACACCGGGATTCTGGGAAAATTCGGAACCGAATCCAATTCGACTCCAGCTTCGGCTGCGAGGTCGCGATACTCCAGCAACTTTCCGGGATTGGAGGACGCCAGCAGGAACTTCATCAAACTTGCATCGCGCGCTTCCACCACTATTACCGCGCGTGAGTTGCGAAGTTCATATGCAGCAAGTCATTCTGTGCCTGAGTAAGTTTCCGGATTCCGCCTGCCGCTAGTGCGAGCAGCAGCTCCAGCTCACGTTGGGTGTATGGTCGCCCCTCTGCGCTCGCCTGCACTTCAACGAATTCGCCGCTGCCGGTCATCACGACGTTCATGTCTACTTGTGCGCGCGAATCTTCTTCATACGCGAGATCGAGAAGTAACTCATCTTTTACAATTCCCACGCTGATGGCCGCCAGAGAATCGATCAGTGGTATGCGTCGAAGCATGCCGCCCGCGACCATTCGTTCCAAAGACAGAGCCAGCGCGACAAACGCCCCGGTGACCGAAGCGGTTCGTGTGCCTCCATCAGCTTGAATTACGTCGCAATCAATCCATACCGTTCGCTCGCCCAGCGCTTTTAGATCTGTGACCGCTCGCAGGGTTCGCCCGATCATCCGCTGGATTTCAAGCGTGCGCCCCGACTGGCGTCCGCGGCTGGATTCACGCGGCGTCCGGTTTTCGGTCGAACGAGGGAGCATTCCATATTCCCCCGTCACCCAGCCTTTTCCCGAGCCTTTTAGGAAACCCGGCACACCGTCTTCCAGGGTTGCAGTCACGATCACGCGTGTCTGTCCCGCTTCAATTAACGCGCTCCCTTCAGCGTGCGGAATAAAGTCAGGTGTAATTTTCACTGGCCGCAATTGGTCGGCGGCGCGTCCGTCTGCTCGCAATGATGAAATCTCCTCTTTGAGATTTAAAGCCGGAATGGCTGAACCTGCGGCATCAAGTTTGACGACTGCGAAGGCGGGTGTCAACACACAGCCGAATGAAACATGCCTATGTCTTGAATCCGCTGATTTTCAACCCTGAGCGCCCGACTGGATCGGTCGCGTCAAGTTTCACTTTTTGCTGGGGGCTGGCGGCGGAGTGGCTGGGGCGTCCGGTGAGGTCCGCGCAGTCGGAGGAGTAAGATCGAAAAAGCCCGTCAGATCGATGTGGCCGGCCAATGTGTCCACTTCCTGCCCGTGAATTAAAATTTTCAACCGGCTTAGGCCTGGGAGGCTGTTCGCGAGCGTAAGCCTGATGGAATCGATTGCCATTTCCTCGCTCAAAATGCCAGACGGTGTTTCCGAAGCAAGTGCGTCAGAAAAGTCCGCTATCGCGGTACCGTCCGGAAGTATGTAGAAGCCGAGCAGGGTAGTGTCCTCGGGAATTGTCCGTTGATCTGCCGCCGGCGGATTTGCGATGAGCTCATTCAAAACTTGTTTGGCCCGCTGCAACGGATCAGCCGAGAGATCCATGCCCACTTGTACCGCGGCAACCTTTTCGGGACCCGCGGCCCAGTAAATTTTTGTTTGGATCTTCACATCCGTCGGCGTCGAAATGCCCGGCGACAGCAGGTCGCGTCTCGCCTGCTCTTCGGTTGTCGTGCCCTCGGATAGCCGTTGAATTCGACGATCCAACCCGCGCAAACTGATCAGACCAATCAGCACTGCTACACCGAGAATCGCCAGTGCAATTTTTAGATTGCGCGGCATTATTTTGACTCCGGGGTAATCATCGGACCCGCCGCCGGTCTCGACGCAAGGATGCTGTGGACGATCGCAGTGGAAACGGGTGCGGCCATCTCGATCAGCTGATTCGGATCAGAAACGGCGATGTTTGAGACTTCGACCGCGATTGCCGGCGCCCCCACTGAACGTAATCCGCGCACCGCTGCAGCCGAAGATGCGCCGGGCGATCCCGGATATCGTTGCGCCAATTCTGTCTGCACCAAATTTGCCAAGCTTTGACTTGCGTCGGCATAAGGCCGCTGCGCCGCTTCCCAACCCAGCAGAGAGGGTGTTTTAGCTGGGCGAGGAACTGTCGAAGCCGCGCTGGCATTCGGATTCGCTCCGTCCGGCTGGGGGTCAGGGAATTTGTAAGAATAAGCTCGAGCTGTGTGCAGCGTTCCGGTGGAAGAAATGTGGAAGCTGACGAAAATCGCGTCGCGGTAGGAATTAGCGAGCGCGGCGCGATCGTCGTACGACGGGTCCGAATCATCGTTTCGCGTCATCACCACTCGAAATCCTTCACGCTCCAATGCTTGGCGCGCAGTTCGTGCAAATAACAGCACCAAATCCTTTTCTACAACTCCGTTTTGGCCGCGCGCTCCGTTGTCCATTCCGCCATGCGCCGGATCGAGTACGATTACAGGTCCAACATGCGGTGGCGTCGGCGGGGCAACCTGCTGGGGACTCGTTTGTGGCGGAACAGCTTGTGGTAACCCGGCCGCCGGTTGCGGGACTTGTTGAGGTGACGATGACTGCGCCGGGGATTTCGACGCCGGCGTAGCGGCCTTCGGCCATGCCGCCAATACCGCCGCGGTCGCCGCGAAAAGAAAAGCCGCTAATCGAAAGGAATTTCGCACGCAAAAGAGAATAGCAGAAATGACGGAGCGGGCAGTCCTGAAGAAGGTCGGCGCTGTCGATTAGGCATCCTGGCGGATCATATCCGCAGCTTTCTCAGCGATCATTATCGCGGGCGCATTTGTGTTCCCGGCGGTAATGCGGGGCATTATGGATGCGTCCACCACCCGCAACTTTTCGATTCCGCGAACTCGCAGCCTCGCGTCCACAACGGCCATCGGATCACTTCCCATCTTGCACGTGCCGACTGGATGGTAGAGAGTTTCAGCTTCGTTGCGAATAAATTCAGAAATTTCGGCGTCGCTCTCGACATCCGCTCCGGGATGCAGTTCTTCTCCGCAGTAAGCTGCGAATGCTTTTGCGTGTGCTAGCTGTCGCGAAAGCCGGACGCCGTGAACAATGACCTGCATATCCGCTTGCGTCGAAAGATAATTCGCACGAATTGCCGGTGCCTCTAGGGGGTTAGCCGAACACAGAGAAATCTCGCCGCGGCTTTCCGGCGTAATGAGCGTTGGCCCGAAACCAAAACAATGTTCCGATCGCGGGGAGAGTCCGTGATTCACGTAATACGCCGGTCCAAACAAAAGCTGCAGGTCCGGCCCAGCCAACCCCATTGTAGTACGCAAAAAGATGCCAGCTTCCGCAACATTCGATACGAGCGGGCCTCGCTTGAAAAGAAAGTACCGTAACAGATTTGGAAGCGACTCAGCGTTAGCCATGCTTACAGGCTTCGTGCAGAAATACCCGGTCGACACCATCACGTGGTCCTGGAGATTTTTTCCCACGCCCGGCAAATCGTGAATCGTCCGTACTCCAGCCCTTCCGAGTTGTTCCGGCGGGCCGATTCCGGACAACAACAATATTTGCGGAGAGTTAATCGTCCCGCCTGAAAGGATCACTTCGCCATCCGCGCGCGCTTCCTCCTCAACGCCATCTCGGATGTATGCAACGCCCAGGGCGCATCCCTTTTCAATCAGCAATCGTGAAACATGGGCACCCGTTAAGACGGTGAGATTCTTGCAATGGAGGGAGGGCTGCAAGAACGCGTCAGCCGCACTATGCCGCTTGCCGTCCTTCTGCGTCACTTGATTCAGACCAGCCCCGTCTTGCGTTTGGCCGTTGAAGTCCGAATTACTTGGGATCCCCAACTCGACCGCGGCGGACAGAAATGCACGCGTGAGAGGATTCACATATCTCAAGTCTGCGACGTTGAGAGGGCCTCCGATGCCGTGATATGTAGACGGTCCGCGCTCTTGGTTCTCGGACTTCTTGAAATATGGAAGCACATCTTCAAATCTCCAGCCAACATTGCCAAGACTTTCCCAATGATCGTAATCGTGCGCATTGCCGCGAACGTAAATCATGGCGTTGATTGCACTCGATCCGCCCAACATTTTTCCCCGCGGCCAATAAAGTCGCCGCCCGTTCAAATGTGGCTCAGGTTCGGTGGAATAGTTCCAGTCCACCGCTGTCTTGAATAGTTTCGAGAACGCTACGGGAATTTTTGCTTTTTGGGGAGTATCCGGCCCGCCAGCCTCGAGTAGCAACACGCGCACTTCGGGTTTTTCCGTCAGACGCGAAGCCAGAACGCATCCCGCCGACCCTGCGCCGACGATGACGTAGTCATAAGATTTAGTTCGCTGTCCCATGGCGGTGGCGAGATTAGATGATTACGACGGAATTCGCAGCAACAACTTCGAGGTGAGCACGCAGCAATGGAAAGCGACAGCAGGCCGAAAATCTAGGCAGCTTTGCGCTGTTTGATCGCGGTGGCAACCCATCCGTCTTTCCGGACTGCGGATTGGGCCCAGTAAGCAAAGAATCCGCCAGCAATAAGGACCAGCCCGAAGACCAGCGCGCTGATGCCAAAGATTTGCTCGGACTCGCTGTGGACCATTGCAAAACCCAAGAGCAACACCGGGCATACTCCCAGCAGCATAGCTCCAGGCAGACCGCCAGGGACGCGAAACGGACGGCGCAGGTTCGGCTCCTTGATACGCAGCGCGACCAGCGCTACGAACTCGAGAGTCAGGCTCATGCCATATAAGAGGATATCGAGTGTCACCAACTTCTCGAAACCCAATCCCAGGCACATTGCCCAACCAGCCGCGCAAACCAGAATGGCTACCCAGGGAGTCCGCGTTTTCGAGTGCAACTTCGCGAATACCGCCGGCAACATCCCGTCCTGCGCCATGGCGAGCGGCAGGCGGGAATAACTCATCACCAGAGCATTGAACATTCCGAATGCGCTCATCATGCCGCCGAGCACCAGCGCCACGCGAAACGCGCGTGCTGCCAACGGGCCGCCCACCAAGCCGCCCATCATCCCCGCAAGGTCGGCCCACGATCCCGTCTCGAAAGCTGAAGAGGGCACTCCCGTAAGCCACATAGCAGCGAAAGGGATGACATAACTCAATGAGACAACCGCAACCGCGAGCAGCATCGCGCGGGGGTAAGTCCTCTGTGGACGTTTCACTTCCGTGGCAATCGTCGAAGCGTTGTCCCATCCCATATAATTCCACATGCAAATGAGCAGACCGCCAACAAGCCCGACGGTCGAGGTTGTCGGCGCCGTCGTGACACCCGCGAGCGCGCCCATCTTCAGCGGCGCGATCAAGACAATCAGCACGAACGGGGCCGAAAGAAGAAAGAACAACCACAGAGAAGTAGTCGCCACCACCCGAATGCCGGCGATGTTCATTACCGCGCAGGCCGCTATCACCGCGAGACCCACCATGACTCCGCGATGTCCTACGCTGAACCATGGGATGAGTCGGGAAAGATAGGCCACGAACAAAGTCGGATAGATCGCCATATCAAAGATGCTGGCGACTAAAGAGAGCCACGCCTCCTGAAATCCCCAGAAATTCCCAAGTCCGCGCCGGACCCACGCGTAGAAACCGCCTTCAGCTGGCAGCGCCGCGGAAAGCTCGCCGATCATATATGTTGTAGGCAAGCTCCAGATCAGCGGTGTCAGCAGCAGCAGTAAAATTCCGCGCCCGTATCCGGCGCCATGGATGATGTCTTCGGTCCCATAAGTGCCGCCGGACACCATGAAAAATGTCGCAGCCACGAGTGGCCAGAGAGTGAGCTTTGCAGTACGCCTGGTTGGGGAAATTGCCCGGGTGGGGAATTGGGCTGGGAGGGATATCGTGCTCAATTTATTGTCGCGTCCTCCTGATGAACGACCCTCGCGCTCTCACGAGAAAACTCGGCACGAGTTCGCAGAACGCAGAATACGGATATTTGTAGCCGATGCAAGAACTATTTCATCAAATGAAAGAATTTTTCCCGGCGCTCGGTTTTGCGGATGCAGAGAACGACTACTGCGGATTCGAGTGCGTTTTCGCTTCGCGCCTTTGTCGAGCCTCCTCAGCCCATATCGTGCGCTGTTCAGCCGTCAAGACGCTCCAGACCTGCTTGCGCGTGTCCATTTTTATCTGCTTCGCTTTTTTTTGCTTCTGATCGTCGTTCAGCGTCTTGTCTTTCTGCATGGCTTTGAGCTGTTGCTGAGCGTCGTCGCGGATGGATTTGATCCGCGTCTTTTGGTCGTCTGTGAGCTTCAGAGAATCGTCCGCTTCGGGAGTGTCGGGATCAGCCTTATCGCCCGGCGAGCTTTGAGATGGGGGTGCGCTCGCAGAAGTGTGGGGATTCGAACTCGAGCCTCCCTGTCGCGGCGCTGCACTCAGCGTCATGCCGATACAGAGATTCGCGCCTAAGATCACCGCGAAAACTAGCCACTTTTTCATATAGTTTCCTCGATTTCTGGTTCGCCTCGGCCCCGGGTCTGCGGCCTGCTCGAGAACCCCGAAGATAGACGACACAGGAAGACGTTGGGCACTCATCGGCCCATCTATAAGCAAATCACTTCCGTGTACTGTTCTGAGAATCATAGTAAATCCCGTCCGCTGAAGCACTTGTAATTGCCCCGGTTTGGAACAGCGATTGCCATACCCTTATAACGCCTGCGGCAACCGATGTCACGCTGCACAGAGGGGGCGGAGCAAGAGGAGCCACATGAAGGCCACACTAAAGATTGTAGCAACGCTGGCGGTTCTCTTTTTCCTTTCTGCCCTCCCTGCGAAAGCTGATTCTTCACCGGAAACCATTACTTACACGCTCTCCGGTCCAACTACGGCGTCCTTTACAATTTCGATGAGCTCAACGCCCGGATTTTCTGAGGGCGGGGTCGCGTTCACGATCCAGCCGATTGATCTGACCGTAGACGGCACTTCGATGACCGACACAATCGTCTTCTTTAACTTGTCGGATCTCGGCGGCTTAAACAGCGTTTTCTCGTGTCTGCCGGATTTGATGGGGGCTCAGCTCTATACCGGCAGCGAGTCGGATCCCACATTTCTAACCGGCGTTTTTGAGCTGATGGATATGGATACGGGAGCATGGTACACGCTCACCGCGACCGACACGCCCGGCGTACCCGAACCGTCCGTGGTACTGATGCTGGTTTCGGGACTCTTTATCGTTGGCCTGGGCTTTAGGCGCCGCTCTCTGAAACCCGCGGACGTGAACTAGTCGAGTCCTACAAGCTTTTCGGAAGGGACTTGCGAACGAGTTCGTTAGGCAAATCCCGTCCCGCCGAAACTTCTGTTCTTAGTCGCCCGTCTTTTGCAACTCTGTCAACGCAGCCAATACCTGCTCGCTGTGGTTGCTGGGGTTCACATCCATGAATTCCTGCACGATAACGCCGTCCGGGCTGATGATGAATGTGTGCCGGGCGGAAAGCTTCTTCACGCCCAGATTCATTACCGAGCCGTATGCTTCCGAGACTTTGTGATCCGTGTCAGCCAGAAGCTTGAAATTCAAACCTTCCTTGGTGCAGAACTTCTGATGTGAATCCGCGGTGTCCACGCTTACGCCGAGGATCGTTACGTGCTTCGCTTGATATTGCGCCAAGTCGCGCTGGAAGTTATGCGCTTCCACTGTGCAGCCGCCCGAAAAATCCTTGGGATAAAAATAGAGCACCACCCACTTTCCGCGATAGTCATGCAGGTTCACTGGCGTGCCTTCTTGCGAATTCAGCGTGAAGTCAGGCGCGGCGGTTCCCGCTTGGGGAGGTTTATCGCCCGCATTCAAAACGCCGTAGCCAACGACAAGCAACGCCACAAGCGCCACCAAAATCATAACAGTCCGAATCAGTATTGTTTTAGACGTTTCCATCTCAACGGTCTCCTTTTCCCGCAAACTGTATTATGCGCCATCACATCTTCTCGTCACAAGTTCGACCCGGAAAACGAAATCACGCTGCGCAGGATGTGGAATCGAAGTGAAAGTTCAACAGGAACAAATGCGTTGACTACGCGGGCAGGAATTTGCGTTTCAGAGCTGCGAGACTGATGCAGCCGCAGATCAGGAGGAGCAGAGCTGACGGTTCTGGGGCCCTGGAAGTTAATTGGACGGAGCCGCCGGGAAGCGGGGCGAAATCTCCATTGGTGTCGAAGAAGAAGCTACCGGAACCGCTCGCGGTGTCTCCGGGCGTGATACCGAAAGTGCCGTTGGGAAGAAGCGTAGCGACAGTGCCGGCCGAGTTGACGGTGTAAAGCTGCGAGCCGATCAGGAACCAGTCATAGAGCACGCCATCGACAGTGACTTCGACGTCAAACAGGCCGCCCAAACTGCTCGGTGCGAAGGCGATTACCGCGGGCAGGTTGGTAAAGTTAGTTGAACCCAAAGTGTAGTTCACGAACGCATCGACGTCGAACCCGTTGCTGGTTGGGCCGCAGGCGCAAGGAGAAGAAGAAGGCAGGTTGAAGGAGAACGAAAAAGCGTCGCCGGGAGCAGAGAAGGGAGTAGTCGGCGAGCCGGCTGCAAAAGAGCTGCTTACGGTGATGGAACTGCTGTCGGCGAGCGCGCTCTGCGGGGCTACGCCGAGGGCGAGAATTCCTAGCGCCAAGATGCCAACAAGCTTTTTCATTTACGTGTCTCCAGCGAACGAGTTACTTCAAAGGAAAGTTGGCTGAGGATCACAAAGTTAGCAGCCCAAAACACGTGTTGCAATACATTCTTTAGAGAACTGGAGGGTTTTGACCTCGAAGATGGACCGGAACTGTTGGCAGCTCCAGTACCGGGTGCGTCTCAGAAATGCCGGGCTTTCGCGATCGAGGCGACGACTTTAGGCCGCCCGGTATCGAGGCCACATGCGTGGCGAGGCCGGTCATAGCGCGAAATTGCCCTTCGGCTCGCCCGAAATGCTTGGGCTAGTTCAGGAAAAATTTTTCGCTGCGCAAAAAATTTGGAGGCGGGGGGAGTCGAACCCCCGTCCGAGAAGCCTTGCTGCGCGAAGACTACATGCTTAGCCCGTTCCGATTTTTTCGTCGCGCGCGCTCAGAGCGGGCAAGACGCGCGTGCAACTAGTCCGATGATCTCGCCGCCGCATTACGGACCGAAACGCGGCAACCAGCCTACTGTGTGACGCCTCATCTCAAACGCGTAGGTGACGCCTGAGGAAGCGCGTAGCCTAATTTAAGTTAGGCTGCGAGTGCCAACTGTGAGTTGCCAGTTGTGTTGTTCCACCCTATTACGGGTAGGTGGGTCCCGGCATGCCTTCGGGCCGCGACAACTTCCGTCGAAACCGTGTCGCCCCCTTGGAAGTTTCTATTCTACCATCCGTCGCCAAGACCGCCAAATTCCCCACACGGCGGACCACAAGCGTCCCGTCCTGACCCGCCAATACAGCTCAGGAACGTGTGCGCGTAATGTCAGTTGACACACTACGTTACCGTTTCCATAATCGCAAAGAGGCAGAGAACCCCTTGAAAGCTCGGCAAAACTCGCTCGAGCACGCTCTGGAAGAAGCTGTTTCGCGCGCTCTGCGCGACAATCTGGCTCCGCTCCAGCGCACCGCCGACGACCTGCAGCACGCATACGCCGATCTCGTTGCTGCTTGCTCGTCGAGCCGCCCGAGCAACGCGTTGCCTGCTCTACTTCGCGCGCAGACGTCCGCTGCCGCGCTCGCCGCTGGACTTTCGGTGCTCTCAAATTTCGTCGCGGTAGCGCTGAATCCGCGCGAAGATTCGGGCCACAGCGCACGAGCCCGCGCGTTTGCAGCCGCGGCCGTAGAAGTGGAAGAAGAGGAAACGACCGAGTCCGTGCCGGCTGCTGCTGAGCCGGAGCACGAATCCGAGTGGGCTGAAGAACCTGCGGAAATGCCAGTGGGCACCATGGTGCCCGAAGATGTGCCGCTCGATGAGCCTGCGCCCAAATCCATAACGAGGGAGATTCCGCTCGAACCGGTTGCCGCTGAGCCGGAAGTTCCGGCATTCGATGTCGCCAGCCTCTCGCCGGAACTAAAGGATATGCATCGCCGCGCGAACCGTGCAGCCAAAGTTTCTATGCAAGACATCAAACTATTACGGCCGAAAGACGTTAAACTTGGCCGAGAGCACAAAGACATTTGTCATCGGATGCGCAGTGAACTCGACAAAGCCCGCAAAGAATACGATCGCCGGTTTCGCGCGATTCAGGATCATCCA
>DATNLC010000125.1:0-4037 GCA_035603075.1 Candidatus Acidiferrales bacterium
CAAAACTTACCGCTATACCGGCCAATCTCCTGAATGAGGGGCTGGCGGCCACCGACGGAAAGCAGTATTCTTTCTTCGTTCGAAATTGACTTTGCCAGAGGGTGAAGGCCCGGCCAGCGGATCGGAACTTGGTAAGGGAACGGTCAGCGGCGGGCCTTCACGCCAGCCGTGATTATCTTTATTGCACTGCCAGAGGCGAAAGACAACATCGACCCGGGGTAATCCCATTGGAGCTTCTGCCGCGGCGATGCCCTGTTTGCCGCGACCACACGATCATCGGCCATGGACGGCGGCTGCGCCAAGCCCACGATGACCGGCACGAACACATTTGGGTGCGGCGTGGAATCTGTCATCCGTGCAACAAGACCTTCACGATCTTGCCCGATTGGTTGGTGCCGGAGGCTCCGTTCAGCTTGCGTTGCCGAGAACAGGCTTGTGAACGCATCGCCGCAGGTGATTCCGTTGAGCAAGCAGCGCCGCACTGCAAAGATCCGTCGTGCTTGCCCGATCCATCCACTCTGCGCCGATGGGCACTTCGGCGCCTGCTCAGCGTGTGCTGCTGGCTCAAGGCCGGCGCGATTGCCGCCTACTTTTTTCGACCGCCCACCATCGTTGCCTGGGATTTGGACGCGCTCTGCCGTATTCTGCCCATCGAGGCAAGCAGTCCGTGAATCGCGAAGCTCTCGACGACTTGAAAGAGCAGATTCCCTTGATGGGCTATCTGCACGCGCAGGATTGGCGCCCGGCGCGGCCACTCAGCCGTGGCCGATGGATGGGGCTGTGTCCTTTGCATGAAGATCACAAGCCAAGCTTCCTCGTGGATGCCAACAAAAACCTCTTCTACTGTTATGGCTGTGGCCGCGGCGGTGATGTGATTCGCTTCGCGGAACTCTATCACCAGGTGAAGTTCCCGCAAGCCGTGGTGTTGCTGCGCCAATGGCGCGGCGTGGAGCCTGTGTTGCAGGAAGCCGTACGTTTCTATCGCACTCAGTTACACCGCCACAGTGAGTCGTTTGCTTATCTGTACCAACGCGGAATCCGGTCAGCGACGCTGATCGAAGAGATGCGGATTGGTTACGCGCCCGGCGGTTGCCTGCGGGGTTGGCTGACACAGTTGGGTCACTCCTTGCCGGCTCTTTGTCAGACCGGTCTGGTAACTGAGGCGGGTTACGACGCATATGTGCGCCGCATCGTCTTCCCGCTGGAAGGCAATCTCTATGGCCGCAGCCTTTCGGCCGCGGCGCCGCCTCACCGTTTTTTGCCCGGTGCTAAGGGCGGCTTGTACCTATGGGAGCGAGTCCAATCCTATCCGGAAGTGATCCTCGTCGAAGGGCTGTTCGACTATGCTGCGGTGTGGCAGGCCGGATTTCAAAACGTCACCTGCTCGCTGGGAGCCCATCTCAATACGCGTCAGTTTCGGCAACTCTGCGACAGCCCACGCACCGTCTATCTGACCTTTGATGCGGATGACAACGGCAGCGGCCAACAGGCAGCGCAACGCCTCTCACGAAGTCTTCAGGAACGAGGCATATCCACTCGTCGGGTCTCACTGCCGGACGGGCACGATCCGAACAGTTTCTTTGTTCAGGGCGGCGATGCCCAACAATTTCAGCGGCTCCTGGAGGCCGCTCTCCCATGACATTCCAGGTCACTCATCAGAGCGGCGCCGACGGTGCACGAAGTCCCTTTCGTATTGTCGAGACACAGACTGGCCGTGAAGTGGGGTGGGTCAATCGTTTTCTGGATCGTGAATGCGTCCGCTGCCTCGCGGAAACCACGCTGCGCGGTTATGCCATGGACCTGCTGCATTTCCTTCGCTGGTGGGCCAGCGTAAATCATACCAATGCCGTCGCCGAGAACGCACTCGCGTCGGTATTGCCCGACTATTTGCGTTTCCAGGCGAGTCAGCAACCCCGGCCTGCGCCCGCGACCATCAATCGCCGGGTCATTGTTGTCGGGTGCGCCTTGCGCAACGAGTTCCCCGATGCCGCCTCCACAACAGAGGCAGGCTTCTCCCATTTCTACTGGCTGCGTTCGTCGCTGGGCTGTGGTCGTTTCCGTCCGGCGCGGAGCCGGTTCCGGGTGAAAGAACCCAAACGCATCCCGGTACCGTTGACGGTGGATCAGGTCGCCCGGTTCTGGTCGGGCTTCCGTAACGCGCGTGATCTGGCCGTTGTCGGGCTGATGCTGCTACAGGGACTCCGCTCTAAAGAAGTCATCGCGTTGAACCTCGAGGATGTCCAACTGGCGGAGTCCCAGATCTTCGTGCGTGGTAAAGGCAATAAGATCCGCGTGCTGCCACTCGCTTCCGAGACCGTTCACTTACTCGATCACTACCTTCGGCTGGAACGGCCTGCCGCCTGTGGCCCGCCGCTGTTCGTGTCGCTGAAAGGTCCCGCCCGCGGCGCCCGTATCACGCCTGCGGGATTGCGTTCTCTGTTTCGTTATCACCGCCGGACCAGCGCAGTCTCGGGCGCCCACCCACACCGCTTCCGGCACACCTTTGCCTCCGATATGGTTCGTGCCGGAATCAGCCTGCCGGCGCTCATGCATCTGATGGGGCACGCCAGCATTTCCACCACGATGATCTACGTTCAGATCTCGCCGCATGACGTCATGGAACAGTATGCCCGCGCGGTAGCCCAGCGGCTGCGACCGGTTCCGCCCATCCAGTCATGAGACAAAGGTTCCCTCCTCCACGCAATCCGATGGCGGCCCTCTTTCGACGAGCCGCTGAATCTCTCACCACTTCGCTCACGGTGGATTCAGCGCACTATTATCAGTGCACCGGGCGCCACTTTCTGAACTATCTCGATGCCCAACACCCCCGCGTGCGTTCCCTGAGGCAACTCCGCCGCGATCCGCACATCCTGGACTGGCTCACCCTGTTGCGCTCTCACCAGCCTCCTCTGGCCAAACAGACTTACGCCCACTACGTCATTCGTCTGCGCCGTATCCTCGAAGAACTGGCCTGGACCAAAGGGGTCCCGCTCTTAACCCGCTTGGTCCGCTCCGACGATATCCCAAGCCCCGACCGGTGTCTGCCGCGGCCACTGACTGCCGAACACGACCAGCTGATCCAGCAAGAACTGTTGCGGCGCGACGATCGGGACAGCAACGCTTTGCTGCTCCTCCGGCACACCGGCATGCGCATCGGCGAGTGCCTCGATCTGCCGTCGGATTGTTTACGCCGGATCGGCCAGGATCAATCGGCCATTCATGTGCCCCTCGGCAAGTTGCGGACTGAGCGCCTTGTTCCGGCGGATTCCTTCGTCTGCCGGATAGTGGATCGTCTCCGTTCCCTGCGTTGCCAGGATCCCCGCGACGCGAATGGCTTTCTTCTCTCCCGCCCTCATGGACGTATGGCGCTCGGCTCCGAGCTGCGCATTGCGCTGCATGAAATTGCCGCCGCTGTCGGCATTAAAACTCGCATTGTCCCGCACCAGTTTCGGCACTCCTTTGGAACGGAGATGCTTCGCGCCGGAGTGAGTTTGCCGGTTCTCATGAAGCTTCTCGGCCACAAGTCGCCCAACATGACCATGCGCTACCTCGAAGTTTCCCTGCTCGATGTACAGCACGAGTTTGAACTGGCACGCCAGCAACCCCGCCACCTCTTACCGACGCTCACAACTCCCTCGGTCAGTTCTGCTACGCCCGACTTGTCCAGTCTACTCGGCTCTCTCCAGGTCGCTCAACACGTGCTCGAAATGTACCGCCGCACTCTTCCCGCTGGGGCGACTCGTCGTCTCCTTGACCGGCTCGCCAACCGCCTCACCAAGATCGCCTCAGAGGCCCGCAGTATCGGCCATGCGTAGAAATTTCGGCAGAGATTGGCCGGTCAATTGCCTTTCTTGCCGCTCCCGTCGTGTGGCTGACGGCCGAGGCAGATCGGACGCGTGGCGTTATCGGGCAGGAAATCCTCACGCGTCGGGCTGAGATTCTTAAACTGATGAGGGCCGAGGATCGCGAAGTGGTGATGAAATTCATCGATCAGGACCACTCGCGCGGAAACGTCGGGAGCGTTCGGGTCCTCTGGA
>DATNLC010000074.1:0-226350 GCA_035603075.1 Candidatus Acidiferrales bacterium
TGCGCGCTTGAGATTTCAGGAGGCTGTCGAGTTCTTCGGGATCGAAAGCCAAGTGCGTGGCGTCTTCGCGGTTCAAGTGGCCGTGAGACATGAGCGTGGCTAGCGAGTCCTCCAGGCTGAACGAGCCTTTTTTCTTTGTGAGTGTAATTTCCTGTCGGAGGTACTGGAGAGCATTGTGACGAATGTGCTGGCGGGCACCGAAGCCGATCATCAGGAGTTCGGCGACGGGCATTTGGCCGCGGCTGGTTACCGGCACAAGAATCTGGTTGAGAACGGCGGCGAGCGCCATGGCCAGTTCCTGGCGAATCGTATTTTGGCGCTCGACTGGAAACGAATCACAGACGCGGCCGATGGTGGATGCAACGTCTGTTGTATGCAAAGTGGAGAGAACCAAGTGGCCGGTTTCGGCGGCAGCGACAGCAATGCGCATGGTTTCAGGGTCGCGCATTTCGCCGACTACTAGAACGTCAGGGGCCTGTCGCAAAGCCGCGCGGAGAGCGGTGGGGAAGTCAGGAGCGTCCGTGCCGATTTCGATCTGCTCGACGATGCTGTGAATGTGTTTGTGCTCGTACTCGATGGGATCTTCGATGGTGAGGATGTGTCGAGATTCCTGTTGATTGATTTCGTTGACGATCGCGGAGAGCGTGGTGGTTTTGCCGGAGCCTGCGGGGCCTCCGATCAATACGAGGCCTCGCGGCAGATGAGCTAGAGCTTCGACCGAGGGAGGGAGGTGCAGATCGCGCAAGAACGGAACTTTCGCCGGCAAAGCGCGGACGGCTGCGGCGGCATTGCCACGTTCACGATGGAGATTGATGCGGAAACGTCCGAGGCCGGCAATGCGATAGGAGGAGTCGGCGATTTGCGTTTTTCGGTAGAGCTTCAAGGCGTGCGAGGTTAGTGCGGGGAGAACTGCGGCTTCGATTTCTGCGCCGCTGAGCGCGCCGGGTTCGAGTTGGCGCACATGTCCTTCCAAGCGAAGGCACGGGGGAGCGTTGGGAACGAGGAGCAGATCGCTGCCGCCTTGTTCGACGAGGGCAGTGAGCCAACGGTCGAGGCGGCGCGTGGCGGAGGATTCCGCGAGAGTTATTTCGCGATCACTGTTGAGATCGCTGACAATCCGATTGAGTTCTGGGGATTCAGTCACGTGAACTCCAATTGCCCCGGCAGAGTATATGACGGAGGGGGAATGGGAGTCGAGGTACGGAAAGTCAATAGCCTCGGGTTTGAAGATGCATTCCAGCATCGCGGTAGCCTGAGCTAGATTGGGAGCAAAGGCAAATGCCGGGCGCGGAAAGTTTGGTACGCGTATACATCTTGCCCGGGCTTCACCGGGCGCAGCATGCTGCGCCCCTACGGAAGCAAACCTGCGTGTCAGGGTGAGCCGGAGTTACACGACTCCCGCCTTGCCGAATAATCGTTCTCGTGATCGTCGATTGCCCAGGCTTCAGCGGGCACAGCGTGCTGTTGCCCCTACGGGGTCTGGGCGCGTTTGTGACTCAGAGATTTCGCGAAGGACGCGTTAAATGAAGCGCGGCGCACGTCAAAACCTCAGATCTGAAGACCTGAGCTACATGAACGGCAAAAGCAGGATGCCGGGCTGAAGCCCGGCGCTACCAAAGCAAGCGCCAGCGCGCGGCGCGCGTCATGTTACTTCACTGGGTAGCCGAGGAGGTAGGTTACGGTGACCAAGCCGCGGGGTTCTTCGCCTACTTCCCAGGCGTAGCCGTCGGCGTGGAGGGTGGCGATCATTTCTCGGAGCTGAGTTGTGGAGTAGGCGCGGAGGCTGGAGATCACGCCGTCGTAAAACAGGATGAAGGGAATCACGGGGAGGATGTAAGTCCAGAAGAGGCGGGAAAAGCGGAACGGGCGAATGAACGGCGCGGTTACAAGGCCGCCGAAAAACATCAGAGTCGTTTGCGCGATCGTGACTGGATGACGCCGCGCCGCTTCGAAAACTCCGATGCCTTGGCGGTTGTCGACGGCGTTTTGCAAAATGCCGATAGCTACCGGGTTCGGAAAGTGATGGAAGGAACTGAAAATCGTGCGAAATCCGGTGAGTTGAGAGGGGACTTTTGTGGCGTCAACCGATTCGGGCCAGTAGGTGATCGTGCCGTGGGTTTCTTCTTTTATGCGCTCGAATGCCGCGGTGTTTGGGTACAAATCGGTAAGGCAGATTTCCGCGATGCCGCCTTGGCCGTCGCGAAGATATTCCTGCAACCACGGCCACGGGCCGCTGCCTCCGGAACACAGGTCCACTACGCGTGTAGCTTTGCAGGTTTGGAAGGCGTTGTTTAGTCTGGCGGCGATGCCACGGTAGATGCCGCCGAGGCCTAGGACAGCTTGCAGGCCGTCGGTAACGTAATCGCGGAAGAGAACGGGGAACCAGGGTTGGTCGTGGAATTCGAAGAGTTCCATGAATGGATCAGTTTAGACCATTCTCGAATGCGTCGTCAGCTTTAGGCCACGCGACGCACGGTAGAGTAACTCGGAATGCCACGCATGGTCCGAAGCCTAATTCGTGACACTCCGGTGTTCGGCGATGTCTCCTCATCGTACAACTGCGAACCCGGGAAACGAAAAGCTGCCCACTTGAAGGCGGCCGCTACAAAGGCAATGCGCGCGAGTGCGCGTGAATTGTGCAGCATCGCCAAGTACATTTGCCGGGCACAGCATGCTGTGCTCCTACGGGAATTCAATTGCGCGCCGAACTCTGCTGACGCGCGAGTAAGCTTCAGTCGCTGATTCTGTTAGGGCAAACCCACGACACAGAGATCCGACAGGTTGCTGGTCAATTTGTGGCGGCGCTGCAGGGGGCACAGCATGCTGTGCCCCTGTGGAAGCAAAAGCCTGAACACCTTTTGTAGAGCGACTCCAGCGTGCTGACGCCGACTAGCATCAAGAACGGCGAGCGATGACAGTAAGTGTGGGCTGGCGTAAGATACGACGCAGTGAGCGACTCCTCTTCTATGGTTGGGCGCACGATTTCGCATTATCGCATCCTGGAAAAACTGGGGAGCGGAGGCATGGGTGTGGTGTACAAGGCGGATGACGAGAGGCTTGGGCGCTCGGTAGCCTTGAAATTTCTGCCCGTGGAAATGGCGAATGATCCGCAGGCGCTGGAACGATTTCGGCGCGAAGCGCGCGCTGCATCCGCTTTGAATCATCCGAATATTTGCACTATTTACGAAGTTGACGAGCGCGAAGGTAATCGCTTCATCGCCATGGAGTGTCTGGAGGGCGAGACACTGAAGCAACGGATCAATGGCCGGCCGCTGGACGACCGCGAGCTATCGTCGCACGCCATGGAGATTGCGGATGCGCTGGATGCGGCGCATGCACAAGGCGTTCTGCATCGCGATATTAAGTCCTCGAATATTTTTGTGACGCGGCGAGGACACGCCAAGATATTGGACTTTGGGCTGGCAAAACTGGCACGTGACAGCGGGGCCGAAGAAACGCTGACGGCTCGTTCGCTGGACCTTACGGTGCCAGGGACGGCGTTAGGAACGGTCGCGTATATGTCACCGGAGCAGGTGCGGGGAAAAGAACTGGATCATCGCAGCGACCTTTTCTCTTTTGGCGTGGTGCTCTACGAAATGGCAACAGGATCGCTGCCGTTCCGCGGCGAGACCACGGGAGTGATCTTCGACGCAATATTGAACCGCAAACCCGTAGATCCAATAGAGATGAATCCGCATCTTCCGGGTTATCTGCAGGGAATCATCATGAAGGCGCTGGAGAAGGACCGCAACGTGCGCTATCAGCAGGCTTCGGAAATACGCGCGGACCTGATGAAAAAGTACGGGGGGATTGTCCTGGGAACAGCATCCTCCGAATCGACGGCAGAAATTGCGCAGCCCGTCGCATCTGGGTCCGCTTCGACGTCTGCGAAGCACGCTTCCATCGTCGTACTGCCGTTCGCCAATATGAGTTCCGATCCGGAGAATGAATTTTTCGCAGACGGCATTACGGAAGAAATCATCAATGCGTTCGCACAGATCCCGGAGCTTCGCGTGGTGGCGCGGACTTCGGCGTTTTCGTTCAAGGGAAAGCAGGTTGACTTGCGGACGGTTGGCGAGAGTTTGAATGTGACCACGGTTCTCGAGGGGAGCGTGCGCAAGTCGGGCAACCGGCTGCGCGTCACTGCTCAGCTGATCAATGTGGCTGACGGATACCACCTGTGGTCCGAGCGCTACGACCGCGCGTTGAAAGATATCTTTGAGGTGCAGGACGAAATTTCGAAAACGATCGCCAACCGGTTGAAGGTCACGTTGACGGGTGAGAGACAAGAGCCGCTGGTGAAAGCGGGCACGACGAATCTGGAAGCTTACCAGCTCTACCTAAAGGGCCGATTCAACGTGAATAAGCGAACGCCCGACGGATTCTCGGAAAGCGTCGGATACTTCCAACAAGCCATCGAAAAAGATCCGGCCTATGCGATGGCGTATACCGGCTTGGCCGAAGCCTACACGCAGTTGGCGTTTATGAATGTGTTTCCGCCGAAAGAGCTGATGCCGAAAGCCAAGGCTGCGGCAGTCAAGGCGTTGGAGCTCGACGGTACTCTGGCCGACCCACACGTGGCGCTGGGGTATGCCAGCTTCGGTTACGATTGGGATTGGGTTGCGGCGGAGAAACATTTTGAGCGAGCGTACGCACTAAATCCCAGGGCCCTCACATACCACATTTATTTTGCGATGTACTTGACTTCGCTCGGACGCTTTGAGGAAGCGCTGGCGCTCGCGAATCGCGCGGTGGAGCTAGATCCTGCGTCGCCTTCCGCCAGCCACCTGATATCGGTGCATTATTTCATGGCGAGAAATTTCGATCGATCGATTCAGGAGTGCCACCGGACGCTGGAAATGGCTCCGGACCTTTTTCTGGCGTATGTGGTGCTGGCGCAGTCGTACGCGGGGAAAGGCATGTACCGGGAAGCGATGGCTGAAGTGGACAAAGTACCCGCTATGTTCCGGAGCATCCCGGGGGTGGCGGGCCTTCGTGGTTACGTACACGGGTTATTGGGCGAACGAAGCGAGGCGCAGCAAATAATCGAGCAGCTCAAAGCGGTATCAAAACAGCGTTACGTACCTGGATTTTATATTGCGTTGGCTTATGCAGGGCTGGGAGACAACGATCAGGCATTCGCGTGGCTGGAAAAGAGCGTCGAAGAACGGTTCGTTCGTCTTGCGTATTTTGCCAAGGAGCCGCTCTGGGATCCGATACGCTCCGATCCGAGGTTTGTGGAGCTGGTTCGGCGTGTGGGCATCCCGACATAAGTTTGGGGCAGATGCGAAGGGCCACGCCGCGTGGGTTAGCGTTCACGTTTTGTGACTCGTAGATTGCGACAGGGATGGTGATACCTTGAGAAAACATGCGAGTGCGATTCTTGCGCTGTTAGCCGCGCTGGTCTTTTTGAGTTCTTTGGACGCGAAGTCCACGAAGTTCGTGTTTACTTGGATGAACCCGAACTATTCTGGCGGGCATTTCAAAAACATTTTGGTGCTGGGCATAAACGGGAAAGTTGAGAACCGCGCCGAATTTGAGGATCAGCTTTCGGCAGGAATAACCAGGCCCGGCATTGTGGCGATTCCGAGCTACTCGCTGCTTCCGAGGCCGAACTCGAAGCCGCTCGATATGAGTCAATTGAGGGACGTCGTGCGAGGGCAGAATATTGATGCGATCGTGGCGTCGCGGCTGATCAAGGTGAAGAAGTCGGTGACTGAAATTCCGGGGCAGGCTTACACTCCTTACCCGTATTACAACTCGTTTTATGGGTATTACGGGACGATCTATCCCGTGGTTTATTCTCCCGACTATCTGCGGGTGGAGAGGACGGCGCAAGTCGAGACGAATTTCTATTCGACAGCCAAGCCTGATGGAGAGCTTATCTGGACAGGGACGAGCGACACGGTCGATCCTCATTCGCCGATTAAGGCTATCGACGCGGTGTCCAAACTGATCGTGCAAGAATTGGAGAAGGAAAAGATTATTTGAGCGCGATGACGGCGTCGCGCGAGTAACGAAAGCGGGAGCAAGCTCCCGCACTCCAAAGAATTACGAGACCGCGGCGCGTGAGGTGCGATTACGCGGCGGCGGTGGCTTGGGCTTTGAGGCGGCCGGCGCGAATTGCTTTTACCAGGGTGGAATGGTCGCGGTCGGCTTGGTTGGCGTAGGAGACGGCAAACTTCGCGAGGGCTGAATCGAATTTTTCGCTGCTTCCGAGGTAGCCGCCGATCATCGCGGCGTCACCGGTTCGCGCGTGGGCGCGCGCCAGGGTCCATCCGCAAATCTCAACATATTCGAGCCAGTCGGTCTTGGTCATGTTGTCCAGGTCAATCTTCATTTTCATGTCGCGGAGCTGGCGGAAATAATAGCTGCGGCCTTCCTCGTCGCGCGTCCATCCAAGAAACACATCGCTAGCAGATTGCAGCATGCGCTGTCCGGTAACCACTCGCTCGCCGTGATTAGAATACCGGCTCTTGCCGGCGTAGGGCTCAAGCACGGAGGGAAGCGCCTCTTTGAATTGCAACAGCATGGGGTCGTGCTCTCCGGCCATTAACAAGGCTACGGCGCAACGCGTTCCTACGCTGCCGACCCCGACTACTTTCCGGGCGACATCGATAATGTGATAGCGGTCCAGAATCACGCGGCGCTCCGCGGGAAGAGTTTCGCGGTAGGCGTGGAACATCTGGGTCACGTGTTTTTGCACAATGTCGCTCTGGCGGGCGTGATACACGAGCGGGGGATGGTCGACGATCCGCGTGCGACCGTTTACGACGTCGGCGATTTTCGGGAAAATGTGTTCGGCGGTCTGAAGGCGGGCATCTTTTTCGATTCGCTTCCAGCGTTTCTTGGCCGAGGCGGTCTTGGCTTCTTCGATGAATACTTCGGCGTCCATGCGCGAGTACCATACTTCCAGATTGCGCATGTGCGCGTACTCGCGCATGTGTTCGCGATAGGACTTGGCCATAGTGAGCACGGCGTCAGAGCAGCGGGCGCCGCTCAGGCCGAGTTCGCGCGACGCGAGGATAATGCTCGCCGCCAGGCGCTTGACGTCCCACTCCCAGGGCGCGTGAAGCGTTTCATCGAAATCGTTGATGTCGAACAACAGTTGGCGTTCAGGACTGGCAAAGCCGCCGAAATTTGCCGCGTGGCAATCGCCGCAAGCCTGCACGCGAATTCCTGTAGCGGGAGTTTTCGAAAGATCCCAGGCCATCACCGCTGCCGAACCTCGGAAAAACGCAAAAGGGGATTGCCGCATCCGGGCGTAGCGGATGGGCAAAAGCTCGGGCAGGCGGCCACGGTCGGATTGGCGCAGCACTTCGATCGGATCAGGGCGGCCGGGGGGAGGGGTCCACTTAGCGTGGGAAGAGCGGGAGACTTTTTCTCGAAAAGCTTTTCCCGCTTTCATGCGGTCTTCGATGCTGGGCCCGATAATGCTCGATTCCCGGCTTCGGATGCTGTGGATTTTCCCTGGTCTGGTAGTCACGGTCACGCCTTTTCGAAGATATGCTTCGTCACGATTCGTTTCCGGGGCGCTATGGTAGCCTCAGAGCTCCGGGCAAGTCATGGAGAAACTTCTCGGACGCGCGAGGTGCATGGATCAGCGTTTGATTGCGTTCGAGTGTCGCAAGCCGGAGAAAGCTCCCGCACTCCACAGGAGCATAGCGACGTTACATCTGGAGTGCGGCGGGTCGCCCCCTTTTGCAGTTCGAAATGTCGAACTTGCCTACCCGTAGCTGCGTGCGCGATTTTACCCCCCCGGCAAACCGCGTACAGTTCACTAACAGTAACGGGTGGCAAGGGTTGAAACCAATTGGTGCACGAAGGCGTCTAATCTATTAGAATGATGGTAACGCAAGAGTCCGTCAGGGTTGTTAGCGCGGCGGAGGGTACCAAAATGAAGCAGTCAGCCCAGCAGTCTACGGCAATCAAATCGATCCTCTTGAGAAGCTTGCTTGGAATATCGTTCGCGGCGGTGCTGGCATTGGCGCCGGCTCCTGCTTTTGCGCAGCATGGCGGCGGGGGAGGCGGCGGATCGCATGGAGGCGGAGGCGGTGGCGGCTCGCACGCAAGCGGAGGCAGTGGCGGCGGGCACGCAAGCGGTGGTAGCGGCAGTAGCGGCTCACATCCTACTTCTAACGCGAATTCCACTGGAAATTCGGCCAGCAATGCTGGGCATTGGTGGAACCCGTTCCACGGCGGTGGACCAAATAACGGCTCAGCGACGAAAGCGGGTGGTTCCGGTTCGGGAGCTAACGCTGCTAATGCGAACGCCAGCACGCGATTCGCGGCAGGAAATAATACTTGGCAAGAACCTCCGGCCAACGCGCGCACAAACGCGCCGTCACATTTTTTCGCAAGTTCGAATAGTCGCGCCACGGATTCAGCTGACAGGCGTCGGCCGATCAACGGAACGTTTGGGTCGGCAGGTTTTGGGCAAGAAGGTTTCCGCCGGCGCCCAATCATTATTTTCCCGTTCAACCCATTCGGATTTGGATTTGGGTTTGGATCGCCGTTTGGTTTCGGGTTTGGGTACGGATTTGGATGCGATCCGTTCTGGGGCTGGGGATGCGGTCCGGGATACGGATTTGGTTTTGGGTACGGAGGCGGCTTCGGATACGGCGGGAACTTTGGTTATTACGGCGGCGACTCGGCCTTCGGATACAACGGCGGATCAGACATGAATTTCCAGCTCAACGGATACGATTCCGATGCTGGGAATTCCGATATGCCTTCAGCGGAAGGGAATGCGGGGGACTGGCAGAATACGCCGGACAATAGTTCGCAAGCCTCCGCTCCGAATGCACAGCCCTACGTCGTGATTTTTCTGCGCGACGGAACGAGCTATGCGGTCGGCGATTACTGGCTCGCCGGCGGCAAGTTGCACTACGTGACGTCTTATGGCGGCGAAAATTCCGTGGACTACAATCAGCTCGACTTACAGCGTACTGTAAACGAAAACGCGACTCACGGAATTACGTTTACGCTGCGCCCGGCACCGGCATCGGAAACTCCGAATGTTCCGCAGAGTTTGCAGCCAGCGCCGTCCAACGACACGCAAACACCCGCGCCCAAACCACAGTAGTTTCGACTCTGCAGGAAAGAGGGCTGCCTTTGACGGCGGCCCTTTGAAGTCTTTGTTGCTTAGTGTCTCTCGCCGGAATCCAGCTCATAGTGATCAGTTCGCGCGGCATGTCGATTCGATCCCACACCTCGTGTTAATCTTCAATGTCCATGGCGAAGATTCGTATATTAGTTGCGGACGATTATGAGTCAGTGCGAAAAGGAGTCTGTGCGATTCTGACCACGCGCGACGACGTCGAAGTGTGCGCCGAAGCTGCTAACGGCGAAGAAGCGGTACATCAGACGAAGGAATTGAAGCCGGACATCGTGATCATGGATTTCTCGATGCCGGTAATGGACGGGCTAGAGGCTTCAAAAAGAATTCTGCAAGAGTTCCCGGATATGCCGATCCTAATGTTTTCGATGCACAAGATGGAAGCTTTGACTACAGCAGCCAAGGAAGCGGGTTTGCGAGGGTTCATCACCAAAGGCGAGTCGGCGCAGAACTTGCTGCGAGCAGTGGATATCGTGCTGCGCGGCGAGCCGTACTTCGTGCTCGAATCGTAGGATTTTCGGTTTTCCGGATGTCGATCCGAGTTTTCCTTCCTGCTGAGAGATCGGCGTGGCGGGAAACTGAAAACAAAAAAGGGAACGGGCTTTCGCTCGTCCCCTTTTTTGTTCAACAAATTCCAATCCGCCTTAGCCTAAACGGAGCGCGCGGGGCTTTGAGTTATATTTTCGTCCACTGAAAAGCATCAATTATTGGCGCTTCAGGGGTTTCGTTGGTTCGAGCTTCTTGGGCTTCTTCAGTTTCTTGGTCGCCATGTTGGGGGTGCCTCCGTATTTTTTGGTGTGGCCGGCTTGGCCAGACGCCCAATTATAGTCACAACACGCGCCATGCTTGCCAGCAGATTCGGGGGTTTCGTCTCGCACAACAGCGCGTTCTGACATGCCAGCGGGTATAGGACAGCAAGGGTCTTGGCGCAAAGAAAAAGGGGAGCGCAAAAGCCTCCCCTTTTTTAAAGCTGAAATCTTTCAGGCTCAGCCGCGCGCTGGGCCACGCATTGCAACCGTCAACGGCTTGGTAGCTTCGAGCTTCTTGGATTTCTTGAGTTTCTTGGCCATGTTCTTCATCCTCCGTTTTTTGTTTGGCCCCTTTTCGGACCGACGCCGGATTATATGCACATAGCTTGCCAATGTCGCCGGGTGAATCCAGCCTCTCCTATGTCTTTTGTATACTTGGGATGCTCGGCCTCACGTTCTTGGAACGTATGCGCGCAAGGGCGGCAACGTGTTGAATGAGTCAACGGATACTGAATTATCCAATGCTCTTGGGTGGCACCTGAAGAAGTACCGCAACCAGAAGCAGGATGGCGGCGAGGGAAGAGATCGCTCAATCGGCTTCCGGCGGTGCAGCAGTGGCGTCATCGGTGTGAACGTGCTCAGGGCGAAACCCGACCCCCACCATGTAGGCTGGAATTCTGCGCAAAATGGGGAATTTGATGAGTAGTTTCAGGAGCCACGGGAGGGAGAGCTGTTTTTGGCTCGCCAAAACGCGACCGAGCACGCGCTTCTGAATCAGTAGCTGCATTCGTTGCGTCATGCGAGTGGGGAATTCGCGGCGGCGCTGAACGGCGGCTAGATCATCCTCTGTCACTGTTCTTTCGTGTGCAGAAGGCGTAACCTCCGCCGCTGCCGCGCCACGGTCCGTGCTGCCTTCGGGCGGAACGCTGTCCCTATCGAATCCGCTGCGAAAAAAGGGCGAATCGACGATACGCGCACTCCGCGCGGCGGCTGGCATGAGCGTGAGTCCCATAGCGGTCGCCTCAGGGAGCGCAGCATCTCCTGGTGACGCTGCGGGATCGAGGGAATCCACCAAGAGAACTGCCGCGGGTACCGAGCCACGCTGAAAGGCGGGCGCAAGAATGTTCGCAGCGGCCACTGCATCTTGTATTGCGAGATTTATTCCCACACCGCCAATCGGAGACATCGCGTGCGCGGCATCTCCGATACAAAGCAAGCCGGAGCGATACCACCGCTTCAAACGGTCGACGGTCACGGTCAGCAATTTAATGTCGTCCCAAGTTTTTAATTCTTCGACACGATCGCCCAGGTAAGGCGAAAGCTGGCCAATTTCCTGGCGAAAGGCAGGCAGTCCACGCTCGCGGATCGCGTCGAATCCGCCTTTTGGAATTACGAACGCGCACTGCCAGTAATCTCCGCGTTGGATTTGCACGAGAATCCGGCCGGCTTCCACGTGCCCCAGGGTTTGCGCGGGATCTGTTGGCTTGCGCGAAATGCGCATCCACAGCACGTCAATCGGTGAACCCAGATTCTCGACTTGTAGTCCGGCATGTTCGCGAACGACAGAGCGACGGCCATCCGCGCCAATGACGAGCTCAGCGCGAACCTCCAGAGGACCGAATTGAGTGTTCGCACGCACTCCGCCAACGCGGTCGCCATCGAGAATCAGATCGGTAACCTCGGCCTGCATCCGCAAATTGAATTCAGGGTAACGCTTCGCGTGATCGGCCATAAAATTCAGGAAATCCCATTGCGGCATCAGAGCGATGAATTTGCAGTGAGTGGGTAGATGGGTGAAATCGCCAACGGTAAGCTGCACGCCGCCAATTTGCACTCCGATATCGCGAAGCTCCGTGTGAGGAAGTTTCAGAAATTCATCGAGAAGGCCGAGTTCGTGCATAATTTCGAGCGTGGAAGGATGAATGGTGTCGCCGCGGAAATCGCGCAGGAAATCAGCGTGCTTCTCGAGGACGAGAACTTCCACGCCAGCGCGCGCCAGCAGATATGCCAGCACCATGCCCGCGGGCCCTCCGCCCACGATGCAACAACGGACGTTGAGTGTTTGAACAGCACCCTGTTGCATCATGGTCGCTGACGGCCTTTATTTTCAGAATGTCTGCTCTATCGGATCGAGCAATAAGTCTGAGCAAATTGTACTTCAATTGGCATTTGTAATAGTGGGTAGAGACCGGGTATTCCCGCATGAATTGCGGCACATTCGCCCTATCTATATTGTTTCTATAGCACAACGACGCGGCAGGTGGACATGCGTTCGAGCGATGTTCGTTCACGGGTATCTCCTGAAGATTATTTTTAGGGCGAAAATTGCGCCTAACTTACGAGAAGACATTCAGTTGCGCCTTGGACGAGTTATGCTCACACAGACAAGCACTTGCGTTCTTTTTTGATTTAGCGTAGAACTTTTTTTGTTACTGTCGAAATCCGCACAAAATACACCGCAGTTTCAAGCCAACACCCCGAGCATTTCGCAGCCCCTGTAAATTTTCTCCGGAGGACGCATGCCGAATTACAATGCGCAAGTTCCGCCTTACTCAATTTTCCCGGGCGATGTAGCTCTCGCCTTCAACAACGAATCCCCAGCGGCGGGTCAGGCTAGCCAGCAATTCGCCGTGCCCAGCTATGCTGGATTTCCCGAGAACGGCCGCACGATACGCTGGCAGATCAGTTTCGGCACGGCGCCAACCGCGGTGAGCATTCAGCTGCAGACCGCGATGAACGATGTGGACGCGCAGTACGCCGTCCCTACCGGCGCCGCCAATATGGGTTCTACACTCACTACGGGTGACAACCTGGTCGCCACGGGAGTTCGCGCAAATTTTGTGCGCGCAAAAATAATTTCGATTACGGGCGGATCGGGTGTCACCGTTCAGATTTTGGGGTAAATCCTTCCGCGACAAGGCTCGTTTCAACTTCCCAGTCCGTCGCGAAACGTTCTTTCAAGGCCCCAGCACCGGATGTTATCGTGGTGGTTGAGGCGGGCTTGAGAATATTTGAATGCCCGAAAACATTTCCTCCATTTGGCGGGTGTTTACGATTCGAGGGTGTTCGCATCGCGCGAAAAGAATAGCGGAGATTCTTTGGATCACCGTCGCATTAACGGCGGCGATGCTGATATCCGCTCGTCTGGCTGCGCAATCGTCCAGTCCGTTGGCACCGCCAGCGCCAACTCAGCCGGGTGCCGGGGTTCCTCCACCATCAGTGACCGCGGCGCAAACTCCTGAAGGCTCACCGCAAGTGGTTCAGCGCACGGTGACTGTGACATTCGATTACGATTTTTCAAACTTTCCAGCTTGCTCCCCCAAGGTGACGACGAAGTGCATCCAGCAATTCGATGTGCTGGAAGTTTCCGATCCTGCCAATGAAGTTTTCCTTTTTACGATTCCTGCGCCGCCAAACGCGAAGGGATTGGTGAAAGGCATTACCTTTACGTCTCCCAAGAAGCGATCTTTCTTCACCGGGCCGCACCGCATCGGAGTGTCCGCTAAAGCGCCTCCGCCATTCGTTCCGTCAGATCCACTGAAGTGTATGGTGTTCGTACAAGTGTTGCCCGATAGTCCCGCAGCGACTACTCCACCGACTTCCAGTTCATCACCGCCAAAGTAAATCACGTTTCGCCTAGTGTCGTGCGTTGGCGGCGGTGATTGCCTGCTAAAGGCGCCTGCCGTATGACCTGCATTTCGCGGAACGCGCGCTAAATTCTGTAAACACGCTTCACCCTATGTGGGACACGTCCGCGCCAGCGGAAAAAACGACGCCTGCGGGACTCGAACCGGCTTGGCGAAGGGCGTGTCCCGCTACCCATTAGGCGGCACAGAGAGAGCGACGATGGCTGCATCCACGAAAAAATGCGCCGCTACATCGAAAGCGCACGTTGGCGTAAAAAAACAGGTTAGTTCGAAGGAGGCCACGCCGAATCCAGCGGCGGAGCCCAAGCCTGCGCGCGAAAGTGTACGTCGCGAACACCTGGCGAACGACAAAAACCTGAAGCTCGCGGACGCGCTTCGTGAAGAGGGGATTGGAGTGCGAAAACTCGCTCAGGGGTTTGCTACTTTGCACGACAAGCTCGGCAGAAGCGACGACAAGGGCGATCTCAAATTATTCTTCGACGTGTTGAAAGACAATCATCGCACCCTGGAACCGCCTGGGCCGCCTGATCGGAGCAGCGCCGACGAAAACGTCACTGTAGTGCTGAAGCATAACGTTCCGCGTCCCGTACGATAGCGAGGATTCCGCCGACGGGTAATTGGCGTCCGCGTCTCAGCATGCTGCGCGCCCACAAATGCGAGCCGTAACGCATGATTCGCCTGCGAATCGCTAAGCGCTTACCTAATGCTAACCGTTACATCCGGACTTGAGCGTTTTGCAAACGACGAAGCCGAACGCGCAGCACGCGAAGAAGTGGAAGAGCTAGCAGGCGACGATTCCGTCGGCGAATACGACAGCCGCAAACGCGTTGAACTCGGCTACGAGCCTTTTCCCAAGCAGAGGAAATTTCATGAGTCGCCCGCGAAATACCGGCTATTCGGCGGAGCGGCGGGACCGGGGAAGTCGAAAGCGCTGCTAATGGAGGCCGTTCTCCAAGCGGACGCGCACTACGGCGTAAACACGCTTCTCCTGCGCAGAACATTTTCGGAACTCGAGCAATCGCTGCTGCTTTATTTTCGGCGCGACATTCCGCGCGAGCTTTACAAAAGTTACAACGAATCGAAACATGTGGTCACCTGGTGGAACGGTTCCACCCTGCGCTTCGGGTATTGCCAGAGCGAAGCGGACGTTTATCAGTATCAGGGCGCAGAATTTCTTTTTATCGGAATTGACGAGCTTACCCTCTTTACCCTCCGCCAGTGGCAGTTCCTCACGTCACGCAATAGGTGTCCCGTGCCGGGCGCGTTTTCCTGCATGGCTGGTGCTACCAACCCCGGAAACATCGGGCATGCGTGGGTGAAGTCGCTGTGGATCGATAAACAACCCGCGCCCGGCATGGAACATCCCGAAGAATTCGACGCATCGGATTACGATTTCATTCCCGCGCGCGTTTCGGACAATCCGATTTACGCGGGCGATGAGAATTATTTGAAGACGTTGCGCGCCCTGCCTACGGATCTGAAGCGCGCATTTCTCGACGGCGACTGGGACGTTTTCGCCGGACAATATTTTGACCGATTCGATTGTTCGCGGCATGTTGTACGCGCGGAGCAGATTGACTGGAAGCCGTGGTGGCCTCGCTGGATTTCGATTGACTGGGGATTCGAGCATCCGGCAGCGGTGTACTGGCACGCGCAAACACCGGCGAACGCTTGGCCCGCTGTAGCCAACGCATCGACTGTCGCTGCGGCAGAACCTTCACCTGGCCAAGGGCGCCAGGTTCAGAATGAAAACCCTCGTCGGATTTTCACTTACCGCGAGTTTGTGACGCATCGCACGTCGCCGCGAGATCTGGCATATGAGATCGTCGCGCGGAGCGTTTGTGGCGCGGTCGGTAGCGCGGGACAGTTAGATGTGGCATTGAATCTAAACAGCCGGCAGGATACCGGCGCTACGAAAGGCAACTACGCGCGGGAGAAGATTGATGCGATTTATCTTTCGCCGGATGCATTTGCGCGGCGCACGGATGAAGCGTCCATTGCAGATCAAATGGGAGATGTGTTTGCGGCGGCAGGCTTTCCGCGACCTGTACCCGCAGACAACGATCGCGTGGGCGGATGGATGTTGATGTACCAAATGCTCGACGCGGGCGAATGGCTGCTCACTGAAAATTGCGTCGAGCTGATTCGCACGATTCCGAACTTGGTGCGCGATACCGCACGCGTGGAAGATATTACAAAAATGGACGGCGACGATCCTGCTGACGCGGCACGTTACGGATTGAAGTCACGTTACGGCGCGGGGCGATCGTGGGAATCGCGAGCGCCGATCGAACAGCGCGTCGCCGAACGCGTTACCTCGACGGATCCGTTCGGACGAGCGATGCAAATCCGCAAATTCCAGATGGATGAGAAGCGCAAGGTGCAGCCCGCCTCATTCTTGCATCGTCACGGACGCAGATAACAGCGAGCATAAACCAATGAATGTTCGAGAAATATGGCGGGGAATTACGGCGACCCATTACACGCGGGCGCTGGAGGCGGAAGTGGCGCGGCTGCGCGCGGAGAATCGTGCGCTGCTGAACTCGATTCTGGGAATCGCGGGGGTTCCGCCGATCACGGTGGTGCCGGATTCACCTCCCTTAGGAGCGCGGTCCGCTACGGCAGAGCCTCGGCATGCTGCGCCTGATGGTGTTCCACAACCAGCGAGCCGCGTGAAAACGAATGCGCCAAATGGAAATGCGAGGGATGTAAACGGCGTTACGCCGATGCGCCGGCGTTCGTGGCACCAGATTTATCGCATGCTTGAGATTGATTCGGCGAGGAAGAAACCAAACCATTTTGACGGGCCGGCCTCGGCGGGCAAGGCCCAACAGGGTGCAACCATTCCGCCGGCGACGACGCGGAGCTAACTCCGAGTACAACGAAGCTTGCCGGCGCTACGGCGGGCACAGCATGCTGTGCCCCTACGGAACAACGGATCGCGCAGCGCTCAGCTATCGCTCCTACTTTTGCGATTCTTCGCTCGAACTCTTAATTTCTACACAACTGGAGGAGACATGCCGTTCATTCGAGGGCGTTATCACATTAACCCGATCGCGGGAGAAGCAATAGAAGCGGCGCGTGCGGCCGAAGCTGCACTGTCCGAGTTGGAACAGGACGCGCAGGGCGTGCTTGCCGACTCTGCGGACTCGCAGTCGGATCAGGGCGGGGAAGACGACGTTGATTTCGGCGGCAACGCTTCGCAAGCGAGTGCGGGGCCGATTCATCGTGTAGAGATCGAAGCGGCGGAGCTGGTGCCGTCGCATTCAGGGCGAGCGCAACGAGGATTTGTCGCGCACGTGCATCGCGAAGCTGGTGGAGCGTCTGGCATGCGCGGCGGCGTTGTGTCGAGCTCGCCGAGGCTGCCGGGCGAGTATCCGTCGAGTGCGCACGCGCCGCGGCCTCAGACGCATGTGTTCGCAGGGCATCGCGACTTGATCAGTTTTCTGCGCGATGAATTTGCGAAAGATTGTGGCAAGTAGGTAGTTGGAGTCTTCCGCTTGTGGCTGCCGTTTTGGGGCAGCGACATCGAAAGCGGCGGCAAGCCCCCGCATTCCGAAGGGGATGATCGGACGAGCGGTCATGACCGTTTTCCTCAGGATCTAAAGCCCACACTTCTCCCGGTTTCGAAATGTCGGAGCTGAAGCTCCGACCCCCTAAAAGGCATTTTCGGTTAGAAAGCGCCATGAGCGGACGGGAAGTGCGGGAGCTCGCTCTATTTATGGTTGCGGCTTGCCAGTGTGACAGCGGGCACAGCATGCTGTGCCCCTACGGAGACAGGGCGGCGGACAATGTCTGCACGACGCGCAGGTCTATGCATAAGGTGAAAACTTCTCATGTCTAGCCAGAAACAAGTTGCACAGGCGGATCCGGCGATTGTGCCGGTGGAAGGACCGACGCAAGCGGCTCGTGCGGGAAGCGGTTTTGCGAGCGCGGCGAATTCGGCGCCAGCGATGAACGAGCGAGCAGGCGCTTCTCGACGCGGCGCCGACGCTGAAACTGACGCTCGTGTGAATACCAGCGCGAATGCGTTTGGAGCGAACAATGAGCAGTTGCCGGAAAAGTTGCAGGAAGCGCTGCGGCGGCTGGTGTTTCAGTTCTCGACGGAGTCGGAGTCGACGCGGCGGCAGGAAGTGCGGCGCATCAAGCAGGCGCATCAATTCTGGCGCGGGCTGCAATATTTGTGGTGGAGCGAGCAGGACCAGAACTGGCACTTGCCGTTCGAGCAGAAAATGACGGACGGGTCGTCGATCGAGGATTTGCCGCGATACGAATTCGTCACCAACATTTACCAGGCGTTTGGATTGTCGTTGGTTTCCGTGCTTTCACAAGACGTGCCGAGGGTGCGGTTTTTCCCCTCGTCAGCGCAAGCGGAAGAGGATGTGGCGGCAGCGAAAACGGCGACCGAAGTTGCGGGTCTGGTTGAGCGCAACAATCGCGTCGGGAATCTGATTGTTGACGAAGCGTTTCAGCTTTGGACGGACGGAAAAGTCGGCGGGTATGTAAGGTTCGTGGTCGACGGACAGAGGTTTGGATTTCATCCCGAGACGGAAATTGGTGCGCGGGAAGTGCGGATTGGCGAAGATGTTTATGTTTGCCCGGAGTGCAGCGCGGAAACGGTGGCGAGTGGCGGCAATGAATCGAAGAACGCGGGTTCCGTAGCGCCACCCTTGAGGGCGGCATCTTCGAGTGCAGCGTCGAATCCGAATCAAAACCAGGATGCCGGGCTGAAGCCCGGCGCTACGAAAGGCAACGGCGCGGCGGTGCAATGCGAGTTCTGCGGGGCGTTGCTGACGGAGGAAGATTTTGTGGCGGCGGAGACGGTTACGGTGCCGTCGGGGCAGACGCGGTTGCGGGTGCCGAATGGGCAGGAAGTGATCACGATTGTTGGCGGGCTGGAGTTGAAAACTCCGCCGTGGGCCAACGAGATGCATGAGTATCCGTACTTACAGTGGAACCTAGAGGTGCATCAGGCGCGGCTGCGAGCGGCGTATCCGCACGCGGCGGACAAAATTGGGTCGCCGGTTGCGCCGGGTGCGCAGCAGTACGAGCGGCTGGCGCGTCTTTCGCAATCGCAAGGCGGACCGCTCACCGAAGGCGGCGATTTCAACATTAATCTGATCACATTTCAGCGGACGTGGCTGCGTCCTTGGGCGTTTTTCGCGCTAGAGGATAAATCTCTGCGCGACGAGCTGCTGCAAATGTTTCCGGACGGCGCGTATGTCGCGTTCGCCGGGGATGCGTATTGTGAATCGCGAAACGAAAACATGGACGATCACTGGCGCGTGCTCCATGCGCTGCCGGGCGATGGGTCGAGCGGGCGTCCGGCACTGGGTGATGCGCTGATCAGTGTGCAGGAACGGTTCAATACGCTGTCGAACTTGCAGATGGAGACTTACGAGTACGGCATCCCGCCGATTTACGCGGACAGCGAAGTATTGGATTTCGACTCGCTACAGAATCAAACGGCCGAGCCTGGTTCGCATTATCCGGCGCGAGCGAAACCAGGGCAGTCGCTCGCAGCGGGTTTTTTTCAGCCTGAGCCGGCGGAGGTTCCCGGAGATCTCGCCGAACACGCTGCCAATTTGATGGGGCCGATCGCGCAGTTTCTTACTGGAGCGTTTCCAGCGCTTTTTGGCGGGGCAATGTCGAACAACGACACGGCTTCCGGTTACGCCATGGCTCGCGATCAAGCCATGGGACGCATCGGGCTGGTTTGGCGACGAATGAAGTTTTTTCACGCGGACATCATGTTGCTGGCCGTCGATTGTTTTCGACGCAACCGTCCGAATGACGTTGAGGTGACTCTGCTGGGTGCGGGCGCTGCGTTCGAGTCGCAATGGATTCGGCTCGCTGACCTGAAGGGAAACCTGTTCAGCTATCCGGAAACGGACGAGCAATATCCGACGCTGTGGTCGCAGCAGCGGGCAGTCCTGATGCAATTGATCGCAAATCCCGACCCGCAGATACAGGCGGTGCTGGCGCATCCGGAAAATATGGCGCTGGTGAAGCGGTTGATTGGCTTGGAAGAATTTGTGATTCCGGATGAAGAGTCTCGCACGAAGCAGTACCGCGAAATCGCACAGCTTGTGGCGGAGCTTCCGCTAGTGAAACGGCAAGACGTGACCAGCGCGGTGAATCCCGCGTTCAAGGACGCTGTTGCAAGCGGAGTTGACGCCGAAATTATTTTGCCGAGCATCATGCCGGACGAATTTGCGGACAATCACGCCGTCGAGCTGGAAACTTGCATGCGGTGGTTTTCATCCGATGCGGGGCAAGTGGCAAAAGTCGAAGCGCCGCTGGGCTACGCGAACGTTCGAGCCCACGCGCTGTTTCACCGCGATTACCTGCTCAAACAGCAAGCCGCCGCATCGCCGCAACAACCGCCGACGGCGCAATCGCGACGCCGCCGATAATCTTCTTAAGGCATCACTGATAAGTAGTAAGATTCGCGCAATATGAACCGATTCTCCGACGCTCGCGAAGCCAAAGAGTTCCTTGTTTCGCGAATTGTCCAGGAAGCGCAACAAGAAGGTGTTCCGCTTTCAGAAGTCGAGCGCAAGATGCTCTACTTTTCAGAAACTGCATGGAACTTGCCGGGGATCACGGACGTTTCCGACGAGTTTGATCGCACATACGATCAGGGTGAATACGAAAAAAAGATTGCGGATCTCGTCAGAAATGGGGTCAAACGGGCTCAGAAGGGCAATCGCGAGGAGTATGAAGCTTGGTGGGGTGCCATTCGAGTTCTCAGCAGAGAGGACCATTACATACTCGTGATGATAAGACGCGCTGGCCTGGGTCCGCCAGGCGATGGTCTAAAACTCTGGGGCACAGGGATTGCCATTGTAATGATCTTTTGTTTGGCAATATTCATTTCGCTCAAATTCAACACCCAGATAGATAAGTACGTGCCATCGAGAGACACGTTTTATTTTTATGCTCGGGCAGCGGCGGCTTCGACCGTGATTGGGTACGTTCTTCTGCGAGTGTTTGTGGGCGCGAAACGGACTGATAACCTCGTCAACAGATTCTTGCGAATCGTACTCCGAATTCCGGGCGCGAAAAGCAGATCGAACGACCAGTAGCTCGCAGTGGATTACAAGGTACGTTCGATGTTGGTGGTGGAGCGGGAGCTGCCGTAGGCGCTCTTGTTTTGGGGTGGTGGAGCGACCAAGCGAACGACGTGCAGGAGCCTTTCGGGTTTGAAGGGTTTTGCCATGCAGACAACCGCGCCGAGTTGGTGGCTTGCGGCGTAGTCGGCGGGTTGCGCTGCTCGTGTAAGCAAAATTACGGGAACGTGCTGCAAGCGGTCGTTGCGTTTGATGATCAGGCAGAGATCGTGGCCGCTCATGTCCTTGCCTTCCACTTCCGCGAGGAAGCAGGCCGGCACGGTGGTGCGCAAAACTTCGAGCGCTTCTTGGGCCGTAGGGACGACGATGACGGTGTAGCCATCCTGACTGAGGATATTGCGCATGACGTCGGCGGTTCGCTGGTCGGACTCGACAGCGAGCACGACCGATGGCAGTTTCTTTTGGGTTGCGGGGACTGATGAATTTTGGCCGCCGGCGGCGAACGGATCACCTTTTGCAGCAGACTTGTCGTCGCTCTTCAGCGCGGCTTTCGACGCAGCGAAGTGAACAGCTACTCCATAATTTCCGCCCTCTTGTTCGGAGACGCGTACCACTTCAGCTCGCTGAGCCGTGTTCAACGCGGCAGCGGCAGTGGAATACGGAAACGTGACGTCAAGAATCTGGCCCTTCCAGTAGCCGCCGCGAGTGGCGGTGAACAGCAAGCCGTCGCGCGAGACGTCGATGCTTTTGCACACTTCTTCAAACGGCTCGGGAGAATCAATTGCGCGCACATGGACTTGGGCCGAGATTTTTGCGCGTTTGCGGCGGCGGCGTTCCACTTGAGCGGCATTTTCGGCGGCTGCGGCTTTGGCGTCTGCGGAAGTAATTGATGTAGTGCTCATTCCCCCACCTCAGAGTTTCGCGGACGTGGCGCGCGTCCGATTGAATCAGCGCGGAATCCTCACGAAGGTCAGGTCGCGCTGGCATATATAGATGTACAAGCGAGCGGCGGGAGAGGGAATAGTACCTTCGTTTCAATTCGAGACAACTTGAGATGGGCCTGTCCGCAGCTCACGTAAGCTACAGCGTTGCAGCAGTTTAGACGCGGCGATACCTGTACTCGTACGGTTACCTCTAAGAATCACTGTGGAAAACTAACTGGAACCGGAAGACGGTGGTGCGGCTTTGCGCAGGAAGGACGGCGGATCATTCTAAACTTCGCGTACAAAGATTCTTTATCTTGCGGAATGGCTGATTATGGCAGTCCTGCAGACGTTGCAGCGGGCACAGCATGCTGTGCCCCTACGGCAGCGGTCTTTGGCATGTGGAAGTATTTGTGATCTTGCAAAAGAAAAACAATTGTTGGGCCGACAGCCCGCGTCCGGCCGCCTCTACAACGGCAATTCGCGGGATCTCGCGAACGAAACGTCAGATACAAAAACCTCGGGTCCAAAGACCCGAGCTACATTAACCTCGCGCTGCAATCCAGAAAAGGCTGCCGGGCTGAAGCCCGGCGCTACGAAAGAAGCACGACCAAGGCAATTAGTATGCGTCGAAGTTGTTGTTGTTTTCGCCTTGGGACCGTTGCGCGAGTTTCCGCTGGGAAATATTGACAACCCATGACGCGATGTTCGATTGCGTCACTGGCGGAGGCAGACGTTTGAGCATGGACTTCCAGCTATAGAACTTCAGGTACATATCCTGGACGTTCTTCTCGATTTCTTCGGCGCTGAAATTCTTGGGCTTGATGTGGCAGAACTCGCCGGGGAAGCGGCCGATGTCTTCGAGGCGCAGAATGCGGTCGTCCGCCTTCATTTTCTCGAAGAACATGGTGCCTTTTTCCGGGCAGAGAATGTTGAAGTAGGCGACGGGCACTTTTTCCTTATGCAGGAATTCGAGGGTGTGCTCGAAAACGCCCTGCTGTTCGGTGTCCCAGCCGAAGATAAAGTTTAGAGAGTAGCTGATGCCGCGCCTGCGCAGATTACCGAGCATTTCGCTGTAGCGATCCACTTTGTTGAAATTCTTGTTCATGCCTTTGAGTGTGGCGCGGTCGATGCTTTCCAAACCCATATTGACGTGAAGCAAGCCGCTACGCTGCGCCAGGTCCATGTACTCATCGTCGTAGCATAGAAACGAAGTCCACAGAGCGGACCAACGCAGCTTGAGCGGAATCATCGCTTCCATCAAAGCCATGGCGCTGGCGCGTTTGCCGCCGAAATCACTGTCACCGAAGAAAACATTCTTCGAGCCGGTGTGCTTGATGTCTTCGATCACATCTTCTACGGGCCGGACGCGAAAGCCGCCGCCGAGGTACAGACGCTCGGAGCAGAATTCGCACTGCATGGGGCATCCGCGGGATGACATGAGCGAAAAGGTCTTGAACGGCCCGTACCTTTTCAGATCCAACGTATCCCAGCGAGGCAAAGGCAGCTTGGCTATGCTCTTCATCTGGGGCGCCTGGTAAACTTTTTGCAATTGGCCCGCTGCGGCGTCTTCCAACATCTTCGACCAGATCGGCTCGCCTTCGCCGATTCCAATCGCATCGCAATGCTCGGCGGCTTCGTCGGGATGAAACCAAACATGCGGGCCGCCCATGATCACAGGGATGCCTTGTTCGCGGAACTTGCGCGCTACGTCGTACCCTCGAATCGAGTGAACGGTCCAGGACGTGATGGCGACCAGGTCCGGCTTGGAGTCAAAGTCGATGTCCTGAAGCTGCTCGTCAACCAGGGTCACATCCCAGTCCTTAGGGGTGAGCGCCGCCAGGTAGGGGAGCGTGAGCGGCACCAGCGTGCGCATGCGCGTCTTGAAGACGGTTCGATCATTTTTTGAATGGTAATGCGACGGCTGAATGATAAGAATTTTGTTACTCACAGGCCTCTCCATGAAGATAAATAGATCGTGGTTGTGTCGGAGCGGGGAAGTCCACGCTCCCGACGGAATAGTCTGTAGGTTGCTGATTCTGTTGTATGTACGATAGCGTACACTGCATTTTTACCATGCAAAAAATTCTAACTTTTGGTTCCCGCGGATGTCAAGAGCGAGAATCCGATTGATAACACGGGAGAAGCATATGGCTGCCAGCCATCCCACAATGGGAAAACCTCAAGACGCGGTTGCGGAGCCTCGCGTTGACCCGCAGTCGCGACCCGCAGACGACTCCGCGCGAGTGGGTCCCGGCGCTACGGACGACGAGATTCTTGGGTTGACGACGAACGTGAGGCGAAGAAATTTGAGCGGCGCCCGAGCTCCGGCGGACGCGGCGCAGGAGGCGAAGGACATCGATCAACTCGAATTGGGGCTTGCGAGCAAAGATGGCGAGCGCGGCGTTTCGGCTGATCGAGCATCGAGTTCCTCGGATCCCGAGACGCAGGAGACCGCGCAGGATGGCAGAGCGAAAAGCGGCAACAATTCACTCGGAGCTGCTGCTGACGCGGCCGTTGCCGCTGGTGCTGCGGAACCGGCGCACCTGAAAGCTGCGTTCGATGCCGCCCCGGAATTGCGCACGGCGTGGCATGAAGCTAAGGCGTATCGCGAAACCTTTGCGACGCCCCAAGAAGCGCGCGCGGCTACCGGAATGCTCGCAGACCTGAATCGGATGGACGCGTTGTTTTTCTCGCGGCGTCCGGAGGATCATGCGCAGCTGGCGCGAGCGGTGGCAGAAATGGACCCGGTTGCGTTTGCGTCGCTCGCTCGCGCGATGACGCAGATAGCGCAGACAGCGGGCGTGACATTTCCCGCGATCGCAGCTCGCTCGGCCGCGTCGCATGGACATGCGGGAGAACAGTCCACGACGGTGGATGTTCGAAGCGGTGCGCACGATGAACGGCCGGCAAGTTCCATTCCGCGACACGCAATCGTCAACTCATCAGCTGGCGCAACTCCTGCGCAAGAGCAGTTCTTTCATTCGACGAACGCATCGGCTGTCGAGGGCGTGGTGGAGGCAATCGAAGCGCAAGTGGACCGTCTGCTACCGGAAGGAATTTCAAAAAGCGCGCGTAATCGCGTAGTGGGCGAAATTTACAGCGAGCTGGATTCCACGTTGCGGGCAAATCGCACGCTGACGCAGCAAATGCGGGATGCGTTCCGTTCAGGCGCACTGGATGGCGACCATCAGAAGGCGGTCGTCTCGCTGATAACGGGGCGAGCGCGACAGGCTCTCCCGGGCGTCGCCAAGCGAGTATTGAATGAATGGACCACCACGGTTGTTTCCGCGAATCAGCAACGCCGCGAACGCCAACGCACTGCCGAACGGCGCGTCGATATTGGCGGAGCGGGTGGCGCAGGCGCCGAAGGGCGTCACTCGATGGGTCCGCGTGAAATAAATTACGCGCGGATGTCCGACGCGGATATTTTAAATTTGTAACGCAGCGACCTACAGAGCGGCGCGTTTGGTGGAAACTTTGTAGGTGTTGATGGCCTGAGCCAACGAATTCACGAGCGTTTTTACTTGCGCGGACGTGTGGCCGGGTGGAACGGTCATCAAGCCGGCGGAGATAAAGCTGTCCACCGCGGTGCTGAGGCTCGAATCCACTTCGGTCCAGTTAACCTTGCCGCCGGTCGTGGCGGTTACGATGTAGGAATCGATGACGCGCAGTCCGACGCCCGGAGTCAACATCTGCAGCATGCCTTCGTTGTCATTCATCGCGGTTACCAGGTCGAGCGTGAACCACTGCAAATGCTGAGCGGTTGCGCCGGACGGCGGCGTGGCGAATCCTCCAGCTAATATGGCGGTCACAATTTGTGAGACCGCGAGATCCTGCGCGGACTGATTCTCCGAGCCGTTTGCATTCGTGGGAGGCATGGCATCCGAAATTGAGCTGGCGATTCCCGCGAGTATCAAATAGGTGTGGTGAGTCTGGACAATTTGCGAAACAGCCACGCCGTAGGTTTCAAATTCGGCCAACGTCATGCCGTATCGCGGGGCTGTGATTTTCGTGGTGACGGCATTGGCAACAAAGCACTTTACGGCGGCGGCAGACGAGGCAGTGCAGCTTTGAGCGTAAACCGACGGTGCTACGAGGGCCGCGCCCGCCAGACAGGCCACGAAGAGATCAAGCTTTCTCGGTACCATGATGAACGACACCTCACTATGATTTTCTGACGCGGTATTCTGGAAGGGCTGGGGCGAGCACACAATCACTCGTTTGCTTCCAAACAAGTCATTTTGTCCTGCGGCCTGAAAGCGTTCAACTGTTCTCGGGTGTAGCGTGGGGACAGTGTGGTAGGCCAGTGTCTTCCGCCGATCCCAAATGAGCTTATTAGTTTGCATTTCTTGCGCCGTCTTAACGCGCCAAACGCCGCGCAAACCTTTCTCTCGCATTCGTCCGAAGAGGACACCTCCGTAGTTCAGCACTGAAGCAACAACCATATTCGACGTTCCGAGCGGACTTATTTTGTAGGGCGAAGACCAAGACGATTACGCGAAGCGTGACGTCGTCCTCGGCGCGACGGACCAAAGATCCGCCCGCTGCAGGCCGTTTGGATCGTCAATCCCAAGGGAGAATTCAATCACATGGCACAAATGCAAAATGCGCAATCGGTTGCGCTGCAACTGGAGAAAGTCCGGGACAAGCTTCCGCTGCTTTACGAGCGCGACGACATCCTGCTGACGATGATCCAGCAGCGCGGCGACGTGGAACGCGTCAGCTCGCGGAACATGCGCTTGCCGCTGCAAATCCGTCCGGGAGGGAAAGCGGGCTTGGCAAACATGGACGGCGGAGATTTGGGGCGCGGTTCGGGCACTGTCTATGACGTGGCGCAAGTGACGCCCGTATTTTTCCGCCACGCGGTAGAAATTACGAAGTTGGTGGAATACGCATCGAACGCGCCGGAAAAAGCAATCGAGAACGCGGCAAAACGCGAAGTGAAGAACGCGATGTTTCAGTTTCGCGCGTTTCTTGACAAAGTAATGCAGACGAACGGCAACGGCGTGCTCGGTACGGTCGGCTCGATCACGACAACAGGACTGCCCGCCGGCGTGGCAGCGCAATTCGGAATGGCCAAGCCTCCCGGTGCGCAGCTTTTCTATTACAACCAGACGGTACAGGTTTACGATCCCACGCTGACAACGAATCGCGGTTCCGCCAACGTTTTGCTTGTCGATCCGTTCAATTCGCTGCTGCAAGTGGACTCGCTACCCACGGGAACAAGCGTCAATGACCTGATCGTTCACGATGGGCTTACCGGAGCGCAGCCCACTTCGCTGTTCGGCATTCTGTATCATCAGACGAACGCGACAACGGGGACGTGGCTGAACTTGAATCGCGCAACGTATCCGGTGGAACTCGCGACACCGGTGGTGAACGGAAACAATTCCGCGATTACTCCCGGCGCGGTGCGTCTCGCTATCAACAAAGTCCGCAAGGCGTTGGGCTCGAATCAAGTTTCAAAGCTCATAGCTTATACCGCGCTCGAGCAGGAACATCAGTGGGAGCAGCTCGGCGTCACGATTTCGCAAATCATCAAGGAAGGAGCAGGAGGGCGCGCGAGCGATCTCGATCTACTCTTCACCGGGGAAAAATCGATGGCAGGCGTGCCGATCAAATCGTCCATCAATGCCAATCAAACGCGCGTGGACTTCCTGGATCTTTCGCACTGGGGCCGCGCGGTGATGCAGGACATTGATTTTTACGACGTCGGCGGACAAACCGTGTTCCCGATTTACGGCGCAAGCGGCGGTATCGCAGCGGCGTATATCTTTTACTTCGTCACCGGATTCCAGGTCTGGAACGAATCGCCCCGCAGCGGCGCGTTCATCAATAATCTGGCGATTCCGACGGGATACTAGTCGGCGGTAAACGTAGTCAATCAAAAGTCGAAGGGGCGGTCCGCCAACAAATAGAGGCCGCCCCAAAGTTTCCAGATCGAGGGTCTTAGCCGGGCCAATAATTCACGGGGCTGCAACAGGAGCGTAACATTGCGCTGAATTCGTCTGTTAGGATGGCGGCCACAGGAAACCATAAGACCATGCTGCCACCTAAGCTGATTCTCGCACCAATTGATTTCAGTGACGCGTCGCGCGCGGCGCTGGACGTTGCCGCCGACATGGCTTCGCGCTTCGGCGCTGAGCTATTGCTCGTCCACATTCAACCGGCAATCGAAGACTTGCCTAAGGGCGTATCGATCTTCAAAGAAGGGCAATATGACAAGAGTCTCGACTCTAAAGCCGCGCAGCAGCTGAAAGAGCTCGCCGCTACGGTCTCGGAGAAAAATGTCAAGGTGCGCACGGAACTTGGAACGGGGAATGACGTCGGCATGGAACTGATACGAATCGCCCAGGGCGAAAACGTGGACATCATCGTCATCGCCACGCACGGCATGACTGGCTGGCGCGAGTTCGCGTTTGGCACGGTGGCGGAAAAAGTGTTGAAGCAGGGAGATTGCCCGGTTCTGCTGCTGCGTGCTAAAGCGACAGAGAACGCGACCGACAAGAGTAAGGCGGCTTCCGCTATTCGCGTTTCTGCCTCCTGAGTCGAAACATCATCGAGCACGTCTCGATTGCAGCATCCGCAGTCCTGCGAAACAAAATACCACGGCGACTTCACCACAACTCTACGGTAACGTTCTGCACGACGGCTGAATTATTGCCAAGCACTCATGCCGGGCACAGCATGCTGTGCCCCTACAAAAGCTTCACCGCGTGACTTTACGGAGATAGCGCTTCTGCTCCGTCCGTCTTTACTCGCGATTCCGGCGCATGGATGATTAGTTTGCGGGAATACCGAGTTCCAGGAAGAGAAAACTCAACAGGTTTGTGCGCTCTTCAATTTGTTTGCTCAACGGGCGGCCGCCTGAGTGCCCGGACTTGGTGTCGTAAAGCAACAAGATCGGACGGTCGGAAGATGTGGCGGCTTGAAGTTGAGCGGCCATCTTTCGAGCATGCAGCGGGGCTACGCGAGTGTCGCCGTCACCGGTGATGAAGAGAACGGCGGGATATTTCACTCCCCGCTTTACATTGTGATAAGGCGAATAGGCATAGATGTATTTGAACTGCGCGGCGTCTTCAGACGAGCCATATTCTGGAATCCAGTAAGGCGCTTCCATAAATTTGTGGTAACGCACCATGTCGAGAAGCGGATATTCGCAGACGACGGCCTGTACCAGATCGGGCCGCTGAGTAAGAGTTGCGCCGACAAGAAGTCCGCCGTTGCTTCCGCCTTCAATAGCCAGTTTTTTTGAGTTGGTATAGCCGCTGGCGATCAGCCATTCACCGGCAGCGATGAAATCGTCGAACACGTTCTGTTTTTTCTCCATCATTCCGGCTTTGTGCCATGCTTCGCCGAACTCGCCTCCGCCGCGAAGGATAGCTAGAGCGAAAACTCCGCCGGCATCCGCCCATTCGATGGCAGGCACGTCATAGTAAGGCGTGTTGTTGACGTCAAACCCGCCATAGCCGGTCAGCCATGTTGGGCGCAAACCGTCTTTCTTGAGGCCTTTTTTGTAGAACAGAAATATCGGGACGCGCGTTTTGTCTTTGGACTCGTACCAAGCCTGCTCGACGGTGTATGCACCGCTGTCGAGCGGAACCTTCGGAGCCGCCCAGACTTCTAGTTTTCCCGTATGCAAGTCCAAGCGGTAAACGCTGCCGGGAATATTAAAGGACTCAAAGTCCAGGAAAGCGTTTTGCGAGTCCCACGTTCCGCGAGCTTGGGCGACGGTTCCCAGCGCGGGGAGGGCCACTTCAGCGCCAGGCTTTCCGTCTGCGTCAAATATCTTCACCTGTGAAACGGCGTTGCGAACGTATTGCACGAATACCTTTCCGCCAACCAGACTGAAAGTACCAATCGCGGCGTCCGTCTCGGGAATGATTTCTTTCCAGGAATCGCGCGCGGGATTTTTCAGGTCCACGCGAAAGATGCGCCAGTGCGGAGCTTTCCAGTTCGTGGCTACGTACATCGAACCTCCCTGGATTTCTCCATTGAAATTGAAATCGAGATCGTTCACTACCGGTTTCACTGGGCCGACTTTTTCGACGTCCATGAAGTAAAGTTCAGAGCGCGTGCTTCCGGACCCGTAAACAACTTCTATCACCAGATCGCTCCCATCTTCAGACAGGCCGACGCCGATGATTTTGTCGGGGCCGAAACCTTTGCCGAAAAGTTCGGTATCGGAGCTGGCGGCCGAGCCCATCACATGGTGGTACACGCGCGGTCCATCGGGAGTCGTGCGCGAGTAATACACGCCGCGCTTGTCCGGCTGGATAGAGACGCCGAAGTAGTCCGCCTTGGGAAGCTGATCCGGCAATTCTTTGCGCGTTTCGGTGTCGATGAAATGAACGGTCACTTCATCCTGTCCACCAGCACGGACGGCGTAGGCCGCAAGCGAACCGTCATGCGACACGGCCTCGAGATTTACGCTCGTTGAATGATCCGCGCTTAGTGCGTGGGGATCCACGAGCACATCGTCGGGACCTTGGAGGCCTTTGCGCCGGTAGATGACGAATAAATCCTGGTCCGAGTTACGCTTTGCGAAGAAGTAGTAGCCGTTGCGTTCAACGGGGAGGCCAAAAGCATCCACCTTCATCAGCTCGGTGAGGCGTTTGGTAATTTGCGCGCGGCCTGGAAAGGAATCGAGCACCGCGTTAGTGCAACGGTCCTGCGCCTCAATCCAAGCGCGCGTTTCCGGGCTGTTTTGATCTTCGAGCCAGCGGTAGGGGTCGGCGACTGATACGCCGTGAATCGTTTCAACAGTTCCGTCGTTGCGCGACGGAGGAGGGCATTTTCCGCCGGAGGCGCTACTCTGCGCCGCAGCAGGGGCGGGAATGCTGATAAAGATCGCCGCGAGGATTGGCGGCGCTAGCATCCGAAACATTGCTGTCGGGAATTTGAGCCGAAGGCCTTGCGAATCGTGAAGCCTGACTGGCTGGGCGGGAAAACTTTTCATGTTGAGTTTTTTCTCCGTAGTGAGACCGCTCGAGGCTCGCGTTGAAAAACGACCTGTGGCGGAATGGGGGATGTTATACACCATCGGATGGATTTAACACGGAATTTCGGTTGTCAGCGTGCCATTAGCGAGTTCTAGAGATCTATTCCGATGGCGATTCACGCTGGATCAATACGATCCGTTTGACTTGATTCCGACTAATGCGCTGATCGGTTCCACCGATGCGAACCACCACTTCGGTGGCAGACATTGATTCCACATCTCCGCTCAATACTGAGCCATCGCGGAGTTCGAGTGTGTCGTGCGCAGCCGTTCCAAGTTCGTAACTTAGGCTGCCACCAGAAACATCGTCGGGAGTAGTCTCCAATGGAAAAGTGCCTGTTTTGAATCCCTCTTTACTGAAGGTCAAAACGTGCTTCCCGGGCGTGACTTGAATGATCTTGGGCGTCGTTCCCGCAGGAACGCCGTCCAGTTTCACTTCTGCTCCCTGTGGCACGGAATTGACGGTTATCGAGATCGTCTTGGCAGGGAGAAATGATTGCAATTCAATCGGGAGCACTTTGGCTACAAGTTCCAATGAAGCGATAGTCCCGGATGCGCTAATGAAAGTCTGGAATTTAACCAACGCTCCCGGGCTTACATCGCTGATGCTGATGTAGCCATCTCCGATCCGAGCTTTGGCTTTGTCATACGCGTAAAACGTGAATTGCGCGTCAGAGATCTTCTTGCTCCAAAGATTCTCAGCGGTAACGTCCGAGGTGTAATTGTGCTGCTTGCCAGCCGAGCTAGTTTCCTTGAATTTCGCAAAGCTAAAGCGCAACACGGGCGGACCCGACGCAGGCCAGACTACGACTTGAGCCGGGGGCTCTTTCGCACTTGTTGCGACAACGAGAATGAGAGCGATGCACCAGTTTGCCAATCTGCGCGGACGCATGGGTTCACCTTCCGGGGGAGTATAGACCCAGAGACTTGATTGCGCAGCTATTTCGTCTCGGACTGTTACATCCGAACCGGCCCGCAAGCCTCCACGCCACGTGTCGGACCTTTACCGCATTGACGCGACGTAGCGCTAGCTTTCATGAGGCAACCTGCGAGCGAGTGCTTTAGAATAGGCAGCCTTGGCTACCGCGGCGCAACTCGATCGTGTGCGTATCGTTCTAGTGTCCACGCGCAACCCGCTGAACATTGGAGCGGCTGCTCGCGCTATGAGCAATTTTGGTTTTCGGCATTTGCGAGTGGTGAATCCGTACGAACCGGCGTTTCGCGAAGCGCGGTCGGCCGTGGGTGCTTCGTCCATTCTCGGAAGCGCGGAGCGGTACGACACCGTCGTGGAAGCCGTGGCTGACTGCAATCTGGTGGTAGGAACGACGGCGGTGCGTCACCGGCAGTTGCATCACCCGCTGAGGCGGCTGGAAGACGGCGCTCGACTGATCCGCAGGAGGATGGGAGCGAGCCGCGTGGCGCTGCTGTTCGGCTCGGAGAAATTTGGCTTGTCGAACGAGGATCTGAGCCATTGCCACTGGCTGATACGCGTCCCAACGTGCGACGAGAATATTTCGATGAATTTGGGGCAGGCTGTAGCGGTTTGCCTCTACGAAATCGTCCGCGATGCAAAGACCAAGCGAGTGCCGGAAAAGTTGCCGCGCGCGTCGGCGGGCGAAGTCGAGCGAATCACACTGAAGCTGCTCGACGCGTTACACACCAGCGGTTTTCTGGAAATGCGGCGTGTGGCCGACGCAGAGGAAAGAATTCGCCGACTCGTTCGCCGACTGAATTTGCCTGCGCGCGATGCGGTGATCTGGCTCGGCATCATGCGGCAGATTCTGTGGAAGATGACATCCGGGCAGAAATCGGAGAACGAGAAAAATGGAGAGAGTTGATATGCCCTGGCTTCACGATCTCGGACGGGGCTTTTCCGTTGACGGTCATTTGCGGGTTGCCGGGCGACCGGCAGACATTGCTAGCCATTCTCGGGCGGCTGGTTGCAATTTGGAGTACGCCTCCCACGCTGCGCGGGCCCAGGCTTCGACGGCTTGTCCGTAGAGCACCGGATCTTCGATTCCCGAAACATCGGCGATTGTCAGATGGCCGCGGAAGACCGGCAACTCCGGCTTTAGCAATTTGGGGTTCGTGCTCAGCCAGAGTTGGAGCTGCTCTAATTTCTTAGCGTCATTGTTATGCTCGAAAGCTATGCACAGCCCGCACAGGTGGGCAGCCAGCGATTTGAATGATTTTACGTAGGGCGAATGTTGGACGCAGTACGCATCGACCGCCAAGCGGTGATGCTTCCAATAACGCAAGGGCTGCTCGAAATCGCGCGCCAGTAGAGCGTCACGAAGCGCAGCACAATTCGGTTGGCCGGGCGCAGCGCGCATTCCACAGTCAGAACAGATTTCTTCGCTGGCCATCGAATCTCTGAGATCTGCTATCGCGGTACTACAAAAAAGGGCGGCCCGCTAAATAATTAGCAGCCGCCCCTAAAACTAAGCGAGCGCCGGAGGATTCGTGACAAGCACCCCGGCCTAAAAACAGATGGACACATCTGAGAAGCGCATATTTAGGATACTCCCAACTCCACCGGTGTCAATAGGCTGTCCGCGTTGAGGGACGGAACGGAGAGTGGAAGACTCGAACTTCTGAGGCTGTCCCCAGCCCCCAACGCTTCTCAGACGTGTCCAGTACCCCCACTGGCAGCACTCTCCGAAACACGGCCAAGCCGGATGTTTGTTTCACGCGGGTGGCAATCGCGCAAGAGTACAAAAGTCTATATTCCTTGATTCGCGTCACACGAGAAACGCATGAAACGCCGGCTGGCGTGCAGGAACTGGCTGCGCGCGCGGGCGGGGTGAACCGTTATGGCGAGGCGAACTTTCGCGTGGTGTGGGGCGGGTCGCGGCTGGCGTGGGTTGGCGGGCGTTGGACGGATCGCGACGCGCACGGAAATACCATTCGCGAAACGGTGGAGATGCGGCGCGTCCCGAAATATCTTCCCGAGGACCGTTGGCACATCGAGCGATGGATGCCTGCAGAATCTTACGGCTCGCCGGAGCAATGGCTTGCGCAAACAACCGAAGTCGAAGATGGAGTGCGCATCGCGGCGCTGGGGCCGTATCCGTCGCGCGGGGATTACGAGCATTGCTTCACGATCGAGAGCGCGAGAGGCGAATTTATTCCACTTACCCCGGCGGCGTGCGACTGGATCGTGCGCGCAATCGAATGGTCGCGGCGGCAACGGCGCACGGAAATGCGCGGGGCCATCGCGGCGAGGGAAGCGCGTCGCGAGCGCCATATGGATCGCGGCATGGACGATATTCTCGACGACGCGGTGCCAGCATTTCACGGAGAACCGTTTGTTGTAGGCGCTTGACAGCTCTTTTACAAAACGAAGCGGCGAACCGCCCACCGTTATTTGCCGAGTATTTGTGCCGGGCTCAGCATGCTGTGCCCCTACGGTTTTGTTAGTGACTTTCCATCGACGCACGATCAGCAGTGAATTGCGCCGTCGGCGCGGCCTAGACCTGTAACTACAATTTACTTATCACTTAAAGGAAAACACATTGAACGTGCTACTTGGGCAGGGGATTCATCGCGATATTTTGGTGGATACGCGAGCGAAGGATGACACGGCTGCGACCGTTTCGATTTGCTCGGTTTCGGAGCAGGATTGGTATGTGTCGCGCACCCATGGCGTTTATCACATTCCGGCGTGCGCGAAAGGCAAGCCGTTTGCACTATTGCTGCTGACATCGCGCGGCGACGCGCTCGATCTGGGCGACAATCGCCGATTTCCTTTTACGATTTCGGCACGCGAGATCGCTGTCGACCTGCTGCAGGACCTTCAGGATCACGGCGTGTTCGTTTGCGCTGGCGCGCGGCCCGCAGCTGAAGAATTGACCGCGGCACGCGAGCGGCGAGATGTGTATTACCATCGGCTGATCGGCGAAGGCGACACGATGTGGGCGCGCGGCCATTCATTCCGCGAAATTTCAGACCTGCACAGGCGCGCCGCTATCAGTCTGGGTGTCGAACGCGAGTGGGCCTACGTTCCCATGCGCATGAACGATTGTCCTGCTTGCGGCGAAAAAGTGAAGCATGGAGTGGCTGTATGCAAGCACTGCAGCGCAATTCTGGATGCAGAAAAAGCTGCGAAGCATGGACTTGGGATTGGCGCGAAAAATAATGCCGCGCAAGTGCCGACGGGTGCGCGCTCAAAGACGAGCGTACGCGAACGATAATGTCCTGTGGAGTAGACCGTGGGTTCTCAGCGCCGATCCGCCAATGATTTGCCGAACGTTCAAGAGAATCAAAAAGAGCTGGCTCTTCACACCTAAGGGCAAGCAAGGCTCTTCGACAGCACTCATGACACGCTGCCGATAGAAAACCCAGGATTGAGTTGTGCTGGTGGCTTAGTTTCGGGACATATCGGGAACCGGATGCCGGGCTAAAGCCCGGCGCTACGAAAGGCAACGGCCGAACCGAGTCAAAAGAGCCGGCGGGGACGCCCTTCGGCTGCGCTCAGGACAAGTCGGCGCTATGAACTGCAACCCCGAATCCAAGATGCCGGGCTAAAGCCCGGCAGCTACGAAACCGCCGCTCCCCGTTCGGTGCAGCCGCGACAAATGTTGTGCGCCAGTTCTGTATAAATTGACGGGATTGCGGTACAAAAGCGAGGGTACTAAGCAGCGACGAGGCAAACGACATGATAGGAATCGGCAAAATTCGGCAAGCTGACGAACAAGCGCGGAGCGCGACACTGCGTTTAGAGCGAACTCCCGGCTCAAGTGTGGCGGGATGGCTCGCGCCGGTAGGCATGCTGGCGTTGTGCGCAACGTCAAGATTCAAGCGAGTTGTTCGTCGGTGTCTAGCCGGACGGCTGGCGGGATGTCTTGCACTTGCTGCGATTGTGGCGCTCACTGCGCCTGGCGCAGGCGCGCAAGGTTCGCGCAAAGACGACATCGTGTTTGGACCCGAGGGCCATCCAATCGCCGGAGCTACCGTCACTGTCTGCCAACCCACCGCTACCGGAACGCCGTGCTCGCCGCTGGCAACGCTCTTTACCGACGCGACGCTCAGCGTGCCATCGCAAAATCCGCTTCAATCAGACGGCCTGGGCAACTATCACTTTTACGCTCCTGCGGGCCGGTACATGATTCAAATCACAGCTCCGCAGATCAATGGTACCCAGACTTTTCCGGACGTAATTCTTCCCGCGGATCCTTCCTCGACGGGAGTGGGCAATAATATTTCGGCATTCGGCCTGACGCTCGGCGGAAATTTGAGCGTATCTGGAAATGCGAATATTACCGGCACGCTGACTACGACCAATTTTGATCCGGGAAACTTCACGCCTTCATCGCTGAGCGTGCTGGGGAATGAAACAGTGACGGGCCCGCGCCCGCGTATTGACGTGACGGCGTTCGGAGCAAAGGGCGACGTAGTGACGGATGATACGGCAGCAATTCAGGCTGCCATCACCGCGGCTTGCGCCAACGTAATCGACGGCGTCAGCGTGCCTCCGGAAATAGATTTTCCGTCAGGATATTACACGGTTAAACAAACGCAGCTTCCCTCCACCGCCCCTATATTTGAATTGCCGTGCGCCTCTTTGACTTTTAAGGGAATGGGCACCAGCAGTGGACTGGCATTTTCGCGCTCACCGATGACCAGGCTTGTCAGTACTCCAGGCGCCAATCCCAATAACGCGCCTGTGTTTGACTGCCGATTTCCCACTTGCGGCCAAGCTGTCACCTTCCGAGACATGGAAGTTGATGGCTACAACAAAGCTCTCTGGTTCTATAAGACGACAGATGCGAAATTAGAAAATGTGAACCTGCTGGTGCAGAACACCGGCCAAGCGGACAACAGCGCGTTAGAGCTCACTAACCTGTTTTGGTTTGAATGGCACGGCGGCGAGTGCGCTAACACGGGAGCGGTCACAGCAGTCTACTGCGTGCTTATGACCGGAGATGTTTCCATTGGGGGAGAAGCTCCGCTTGTCGGGCTGGTGGAGTTCGACAACCTTCAAGGGGCCAACGGCACATTTCGTTATGACCAGCGCGTAAACACGAGCGGCAGCGGGCCGGGGAATTGGGTGTTCCGAGACATCCGAGGATTGGAGGCAAATCATGGGCCATTTCTTTTGATCACCAACAGCACCGGAAATCCTGGATCTGCCGCCCTACCCATCGTTACCAACGTGACTTTTAATAATGTAACGACTGCGGATTCAGCCGGCTTTCCCGCCTTGATTGAACTCAGCTCCGCGGGAACGAACCTGAACGGCGTTCTCATTGACAATTCGATCGGCGGGAACGGGGGTTCGCCCGCAATTCAAAACGACAACCCAAGCTCCTCTTCGGTATTTGGTTGCAATATTCGAGCGGGCGGAAATTTCTCCTCGTCCATCCTCGTGCAGGACAACAATGGCAACCCGATCTCGGGATGCTCGGTGCAAACCTGGAACGGGTTTGACTACTTCGTGCGGAAGGGCGGCGGTGGGGGGCCGGACCCCAGGCTGCGCAGCGATGTTGCGCAGTTTGGCGGCTACGACGGCAACGCCTTGAGAGCGACTTTCAATGGGGGCCGATTCGCTGGAGTGAGCATCGACCCCGTCTTCGGCCTATTACTAAATGATGAAACTGATTTCGGATATGGCGCAAGCATTGCGCAGAATGCGGCAGGCTCGATCGATATTCAGTTTGCGAGAACGTATCCACCCACCGGCGTCGCAGGCGCGGCTACGACCGGAGGCTCGATCGCGGCAGGAACTTACTTCGCGACGATGTACTCGACCACGACAAGTTGTAATGCGACAGAATCAGCGCCTTCGCAACAGAGCACAGGGGTGACGGTAAGTGGCGCGAACAACGCGATCACGTGGAACTGGGCGGTACCTATCGCTGGCCTCGGCACAGTGGCAGGCTACTGCATAGCTACTTCCACTGCGCCGAATTTTAATAACGGACAGTGGCTGCCCCAGCAGAACAATTTCATATTCATCTCCGGCGCGGCTACGACCAGCTTTACGATGACCACGCTGCCATCCTCCGGAGGACAAGATTCGATGATCAGCACGTTGCTGCCGGCGCATCGTTTCACGCCGAGCGCGCTCGGCATCAACAACGTCAATCCGCAGTTTAATCTTGATGTGAACGGATCCGCGGCAGTAAACGCGCTCAATGGAGTGGAAAAAGCCGAGCGGTTTCCCGGCGCGGATGCAGCAGCGAAGATCACCGCCTGTTTGGCCGCAGCTTCGGCGTCCACGGCTTCTTCGGTTTGCGACGCGCGGGGCATGACCGGCACGCTTACCGGCGCGCATCACATCACGATTCCCGGCGGCACCGTTTTGCTGTGGGGGCAAGGGCAGCTCACCATCACCGACACGACCACGAGCGACGCGGTGGAGCTGACTGGAGATGGCGCTTCGATCAAGGGCTATCAGGAGAGCGGCACAGGTACGATTGCCAAGCCGGACGCCTCCGGTTTCATCGCCTGCGGGAACCCGGGATGCACCACGGTGAAAAACCCGAATCAAGCCTCGTCAAAAATAAATTACGTGCACATCGAAGGCATGGCGCTCACTGCTACGGGCGCGAACTCAAAAGTAATCGACATGACCAGCATCGGGCACTCGGACATCGAGAACAACAACATCACTCTCGGTACGGGAGGTACGTCCTACGGCATTTACGGCAACACTTCGGTCGGAGTGTTCGACGGCACTAATACGCTGTTCAAGCACAACAACATGAGTCCGCAATCTGCCGGCGATACCTGCTTTTTTTTAGCAGGCATCTATAACGCGATCGTGCTCGAACAAAACGCGTGCATTCTGCCGCCTGCCAGTTCCACCGGCTATGTCCTGGCGAAAGACACCAACGGAAATTATCCGAACAATGACGAAATTTACGGCAACGATTGCGAAAGCTCCTCCGCCGCGTTCGGACAGATCTGCTACAACATCATCGGTGCAACCAGCGTGACTTTTGGACCGAACAACCGCTGCGAAGATGTTTTCAACTGTATTCAATTTCCGTCCGACGGCTCGGCAATCGGCATTCACCTTCTCGATCCTTATCTTTCGATCACGAACACAACCCAAATCAAGCCCAACGAACCCGCCACCGCGATGGTTGCGATTGATAACAACGGCCACAACTGGACGCCCTCCATGCACTTCGGGCAAAACGACCTGGCCAGTACAAACCTGCTTGCAAATGCGGGCTTCGAGGCATGGAGCGGCGGGACTTCTCTGTTGGCGTGGGGCGGAGCTAGCGGCACGAACATCAATCAAGCCGCCACCGGAATTTATGCGCGGCAGTTGAGTTCGGCGGCGCCAGTCGACGGTAACACGCAGGGCAGCTTCAATGTAAAAGTGGGTGACGGAGCCACCGCCGGGCTGGGCGTAAACTCTCAATGCATTCCGGTCGATCCTGCCGCGGAATACACGTTCGGAGTGCGTGTGGCTTCCGGTTCGACGTCGGCAACTTTCCGGCCGGGCTTCCGCTTTTACTTTGACTCGAATTGTACCGAGGCAGACAAAATTACGAACGTGGCTACAAACGCGCGGGTGCTCGCGCCCTCGAATTATGTGGACAACGGCGGGAACGGCGGCAACTGGCAAAGCACGAACGCTTCGCTGACGTACAATAACGGAATTACCTGCAATTGCAGCGTCACTGGAGCGGATTGGCAGGTCTCCACAGCGAATACATGGACCGTAAATCGCAACTACGCCGTAATTTTCCGCGTGCCAAATGCATTTAGCGTCTCAACCACCGTGGCACATTCGATGCGGATTTTTCTGCTGGAGAATTCGGCTTCGTCCAGCAATTTTATTTATTTTGATGACGCATTTCTGGCCAAAGGGCCTATGTCGGCCGAACCGCGGTTCGCACCGCTTGCTGACAGCGGCAACGGCGGCAACGACACGGTGTTCTCCAATCTCAGCGTGCAGGGAACTGTGAACGCCACCAGCCAGAACGCGACCAGCGCAGGAGGACAATTCCTTGGCGCCGCCAGCGGGACGGCGCCGAGCCTGATCGCGCAGTTGAGCACGGGCCAAACCGGACATATGTTCGATCTCGATCCAAGCGGCTCAACAACTCCCGTCTCGTTTTTCGATAATTCCGGAAATTTTCTTGCCCGCAACGATCTGAACGCCGTGAGCGCGCTCGGCGCTGCTACTGTTTCCATGTCCAATTCGAGTGACGGACTCGCGATCGCGCCGGCTTCAGGAACTACGAGCGGAAACGCGCTGAAAGTGATGGCGCCGGGATCGTCGGCTACAATTAGCGCGGCAATTTCTTTTGCCGGTACGGTGCAGGGAACGTTCCTGGTGGCGAATCGCGGCAGTTCGATCAGCGGGTCGAATGTCGCGCTTTCGAGTGGATGGGGAAGCGCAGCAACAGTTACGGCGAGCGGAACGAGCCAGCGATTCACGGCGACGGTCACCGCAAGCGGGACGGCCGCAGCGAACCCGACGATTGCGGTTAATTTCACGAATACCTGGCCGCTGACGCCGATTTTCGTTTGCAAAATGGTCGGGGGTACCGGTGTGGTCGCCAACGTCACCGGAGAAAATACCGCCAGCACCGGCAGCATGACTCTGACTTTCAACGCCACGCCGGCCAGCGGCTCAACTTATATTTTCAATTGCGTCGGCGAATAAAAGGGTTCGGCCTTTTACAGCGCCGCTCTCTAGTGCGGGATTTTGTTTTGGGTGGCGTAACAAAGTTTCAAGGCAAGATGCCGGGCTGAAGCTCGGCGCTACAAAAGCCAGACACCCCCCGGCCGGTTGCATTCACACCAAGCGGAGAGCATTGAGCTCAGCAAGGTTTTCCTTCACGCAACGGATTCTCCTCAAGATCAGCAGTCCGCGGAACTACTTCAGTAATTATTTTTCACACGAAACAGCATCTCGGAGGCAACAATGCCCGTCGTCCCGACAACGGCATATTCGCAGGCGGAAGATGCGCTGAACCTGGCGCGTGCACTGGTGAATGACTCGGCCGGCGTGGTCTTTACGGACACGATGCTGATGCCGCTGCTGAATTCGGCGTACCGCGGATTACAGCGTGAACTCGCGGAAAATGGCGTAAGCGTGCTGGTCGAACAGCAGGACATCGAACTCGATGTTAACTCGGATACCGGCGCGACAAATATCGAAATCAGTGACGTTTCGAGCCCGCAACTTCCCGCCGATTGCCTGATGCCGCACATGTTGTGGGAACGCGCCACGGCGAACACAACGGACACCTTCATCCCCATGGAGAAATTCATGAGCGGCGGCGGGATGCTGAACTTGCAACCGAGCAGTTATCTGCGTCTGTGGGAATGGCGTGAAGACAAAATAAACCTGATCGGCGCAACGCAATCCATCACCGTGCGCGCACGTTACGAAAAGATTCTGCCATTGCTCGTACTGGGGACTGACCCGGTACAGATTCGAAGCGCCACGGACGCGTTGGGATTTGCAACAGCCGCGCTAGCTGCGCGGTCGCGTGGAGCTCGCGCGCTGGCCGCGGATCTGCTGGGTTCGGCACAAACCGCCGCGGAAAATCTGATCAATCGTTACGTGCGCCCGGAACAAACCAAGGGGCGGCGCCGCAAGCCCTACAGCTATCACCGCCGGATAATTTATTTGTGAGACGCAGTTGCAAACGCGATATGCAAGGCGAACTTCCGAGCGTGTGATTTCTCTAATTCACTACGAGGGTCACAGTGAAGCCGCGGGTGGCGCCTTGAGCAGTGCCCTGAACGGTGAGATTCGTCGTACCTGCGGGCGTGGGAATAAGTTTTACACCGCTGCTGCCGCAGCCTCCCAAAGCTGCAACACAAATTATGAATAGCGCGCAAATCGATATTGATCGCGCCAGGCTTAGGCCACCAATTGAGTCTCCGTGAATCTTCGCGACTCCGATGCGGGCTGAGTTCGCCTTCGCCGCGTCCCGGCCTCGCTCGAAAATGGCCAGCGCGAATATCGCGGAGAAAGCCGCTGCCAGAATCGCGAGTGCAGCAGAAGCATTCAGGGCAGGGAACCTCGCAAATCTTGCTGTAGCACCGCCTGGCCCATTTGACTCGCCACCCGATGCCCCAATCGTTGGAGAAAAACCAACGTTCGAGGGAGCCGGGGTGCCCTTCGCTGTGGTTTGAAATGTGACATTAAACGGAAGGGCCACTCCCGCGACGACGTTTACCGTCATAGTAGGCACCAACGGCGTGGTCACGGTTGTTCCAGCAGAAATTCCGCACGTGGTGGAAGTGGGCAAAGTGGCTGGACAATTCAGTGTCACTGGACCGCTGAAAGTGTCGTCGGGAACGACTTGCAATAAAAATGTGGCCGCCATGCCCGCATTGATCGAGATTTGATAGATGGGGCCGACATTGCTGGCCGGCGTGATTTGATAATCGTCGGCGGTGCCGGTTACTGGCGCAGTCAAAGTAGCTGGAGGGTTCGCACCCGCCGTGTAAGTCACCACCAGACTATCGGAAAGCGCGCCGCTGGATTGAGGAGTGAATGCAACATTTATGGCGCAACTCGTGCCGTTCACCAGGGTCGGCGTGCAGGAAGTATTTGAGACTTTGAAATTTGTAGTGCCGCTCTGAAAGCTGGAGCTGACTTGCGAGATCGTCGCGCCGGAATTATTCGTTAGCGTGAAGGCTTGTGTGGCTGTGGTGCCGTCAACTGGTTCGAGACCGAAGTCGGTTGGCACCGGTCCAGCGGGAGGAGTCAGCGTCACGCCGGTGGCGGGCACGCCCGCTCCGCGCAGTTCGAGAAGTCTGTGGGTGCCCTGGTCCGTGATGAAGAGATTTCCGTTCGGATCGAAAGAGAGTTCGCCGGGCGAAGTCAAACCGCGCGCCGCGGTCGTCACTTTTGCCGAAGCGGCATCAAGCCGCCATATTTGATCCAAGCCACCGCCCGGGCCGGAGAAGGATACAAATAAGTTTCCCGCGCCGTCCACTGCCAAGCCGGTAGGAATAATTTTGGCGCCGGTGGGATTCTGGCTGCCGGCGAACCATTGCGAAGTTGAAATGGGTGAAGTGGAAATCGACCGAGTGGCGGCGTCGATCTCGACGATCGATCCAGTGTCGGGCGAAGCCGCGAAGACTTTACGGCCGTCCAGGGTGACGCCGACGCTCGCCGGCGATACCACATGCGCGAGAATCTCCAACGCGCCGGGCGTGGCGGAAGTAGCTCCGTGCAGCATGAGAACGGCATTCGCGCCGCGGTCCGCGATATAAAGATTTCCGGTGCGATCGAGCGCGAGTCCGAGCGGCTCGACGAATTCGAAATTCTGGCGCGGACCGAAGCGCCCTACCACGCTGCGAACGATTCCGGGTTCGCTGCTGGCGGCACCTGCGATACTGCGAATCGTGCCGTTCAACGTGTCTGCGACAAAAACTGTGCCGTCGGGCGCGACAGCAACCCCGCTGCGCATCGCCAGGGAGTCGAGTTTCAGATCGAATTCCGCGCCGAAGGCTGTTCCGCCGTCACCTAGTGATCCCGGCGCAGCTTGGCCTGCGAAGAGAACAATTTTGGTACCGGTGGAGAGAGATGCAGGGACAACGCCTCCAGCGGCGCTCATCGCTCCGGACGCGCTTGAGCCAGTTGCCAAAGTGAAAATCCTGTTTCCCTTGTCCGCGTTGCTCAAAAAAAGCAGAGCTGAAGCGGGCGCGCTGGCGATTTCTGTAACGGCTGGATTCGTCGCGCTCTGGAGATGCGGCTCAACCGCGAGAGAGCGCCCCGAGATGTTTGCTGCAATGGTCACCGGAACGTTCGCGCTCGCCTGCGTTTGAGCGGCATTCGCGCCCGTCTGCGCCCGAGCTACGGACGACTGCACGATGGTGTTTACTTGCGTCGCGCTTGGATCTGGCCCGGCAGAGGACGCCTGGGACGCGGAGGGCATTGCGGAGCCTTTGCTTTGCGCAGCAGTTGAGGTTGCTGTAGATAATTTCAGCGCGGCCGCAAATCCAAGCAATGTCAGAACTGTCGCCGCACAAATGATTCGCAGTCGTCGCACCAAGCTCTCCTTACATTCGACGCTTAGGATTCAGCTGAAGGCCTTCGGGTTGTGCGCCGACGCAGCGCGCAGCGCTAAATGATAACAGTGACGTGCGGCATGTAGCCAGCGGAGACAGCGCCTTGTCACGAGGCAGTAATGTTCGGCGATCTTAGAGGTTACTGGGAAACGGGCTTGGCGTCGTCCTTGAGAAGGCTTTGGATCTTTGCTTCGCAGGAAGCGCGGTCGACCATACCGAAATACGATTCGGCGATTTTGCCTCCGCGGTCGATCAGCAACGTCACTGGCATGTTCTTGACCTTGTAGAGTTTTGCCAGCTCCGGATTGCCAAGCACTACGGCGTAGTTAATCTCTTTCGCTTCAATGAAGGGTTTTACGACCGGCCAGCCGGCGTCATCCATGGAAACACCGATGACGGCGAGCCCGCTGTCCTTGTACCTTTTCTGATATTCGACGAACCAGGGAATCTCGAGCCCGCATCCGTAACACCAAGTGGCCCAGAAATCCAGCAGCACGACTTTGCCTTTGTAATCGGATAATTTTACCGGCGCGCCTTTGGAATCGTTGAGGGTGAAGTCTGGGGCGGCCTTTCTCGACTCATCCGGGGCGACGGCAGCCGGTACCCTGGCGGGGGAGATCGAGCACACGACTAAGAGCGCTGTCCCTAAGGCAACTCCGGCGGATATAGGACGAGTCATTTTTAGTCTGCCTCCACGCTTCGGGATTATCTGACTGCACGTTGGCCTCGTCAAGCTCGGCTGAGCGCTACCGTTAGCTTTTTTCCGCGAAGATTTTCCACGTAGCGCGAGTCACATTTTCGAAAATCATGCCCGCCTAAAGGCGGCCGCTGCATAAACAAGATCAATTGTCACTCTAGGAGGAACAATGGCACTCACATTTTCGGTTGTAGATACGTGGGAAGACGGCAAGCGCGTTCACGTGAGCGGCACAGTTGTGGCGTCGGGAAATTATGCGACGTCCGGTGACACGCTGGACCTGTCGCAGGTTCCGCTGATCGCGTCCGACCAGCCGCCGGTGCAGGGGACCGCCTGGATGGACGGACTCGCCGGCTACGACTACGTTTTCATTCCCGGCGCCGCGATGAACGCCAACAAGGTGAAAATATTTCAACAAGGCGCAGCCGCCGGGCCGTTCCCGGAGCTTGCCGCCGGAGCGTATCCCGCAGCAATCACCGCAGACACGGTCACGTTTTACGGCATCTTCAAAAAATTGCAGTAGCTGCATACTTTTCTATTCCGCTACACCACCGATTCAATTCGTCGATCGGGGATAAACCACATCAGCGAGATCACCACATACAGTGCAATGGCGGCCCAGGGGCGAACAAACGCGAGCGCAATCGCCAGCGCATAAAGCAACATCGAGACTTTGCCTTTCAGATCCCTGCCGATCGCAAGAGCTAGTTTCGAATCAGGGCCGTTGCACGCGATGAGCGCTTTTTGCAGCAGAAGGTAGGCGATGCCCGCGAACCACAGAACCACACCATAAGCGGCGGTTGGTGTAGCAGCGAAGTGAGTTTCATCCATCCAGCGAATCACGAACGGGACCAACGACATCCAGAATAATAGGAGCAAATTGAACCACAGCACCGCGCCGTTAATCCGATCTGTAGCGTGAAGCATGTGGTGATGGTTATTCCAAAAGATTCCTACGTTCACGAAACTCAGAGCGTAAGTGAGATAGATCGGTAGGCTAGACATCAACGACGAAAGGCTGGAGCCGGACGGAACTTTCAGCTCCAACACCATAATCGTGATGATGATGGCGAGCACTCCGTCAGTGAACGCTTCGAGGCGTTGCTTACCCATCGCGATCCTTTGGATTTCTATGGATTCTTAACGAAAACTAGCGTCCCGGCGCAATGCTTTTCCTGGTTGACGGCAACGATCGTAGAAGTGTAACCCACTGCGCTTAACGTAAGAAATTCCTTCAGATCACAAACCTTCCGCATCGCGAGCGTGTCACACAATGTCTATCGAAACATTTACGCCGTTGCCGCTGAATATTTTTAGCACTTGGATCACGCTGCTCGATCCTTCCGACGTGCCGGTGGGGATGTCGCCCTCACTTGGCGACGTGGAGTTTTTTCCGGGAGGAGTGCGCACGCGCCCGGGGCTCGTCTCGCAATTTCCGGTGGTTGCGGGCTCGCCGCAGATCAACGGGCTGAAAACTTACGCCACGACGAATCTCGTTCAGAGAATGATCGCGTTGGATTCGATTGGCAATTTGTATAAGGAGACTTCGCCGGGAGTGCTTTCGGTGGTGGCGTCGGGCGGAAAGCCGGGTCTTTATCTCGCGTCTGACACCCATTTCGGCCGCGAATATATGGCATTTGGCGATGGACTGATCGGCCAGGACATTCCGCGACAGTATGACGACACGAATTTCGACCGCGTGAGCCAGATTGGGCCGGCGGAGGGACCGGCGGTTGCAGACGCCACCGATGCCGGCAACATTTCGCCGGGCGTGCATCAGTGCTCGGTGATTTTTGTCACGCGCCAGGGATACATGACGGCGCCGTCGCCTCCAACCACATGGACGGCAGCGGGAAATAAGAAAGTCAACGTGACGAATATTCCCACAGGGCCCTCAAACGTGGTGCAACGGCTGCTCGCGTTCACGGCCAGCGGCGGGGCCACTTTTTTTCAAGTGCCCGCGACGATGACGATCAACGACAACGTCACCACATCGCTCGAGGCGGATTTCACCGACACGATTCTGTTGAGCGGCCTGAGCGTGGAAAACCTGTTTGGCCAGATCGAACTGCCGTGCCAACTTGGCGTGGTGGATTACGCCGAGCGCCTTTTCTGGTGGGGCGAACGCGCCAAAATGGGCAACTGGCGCAATCTCTCGTTCGACGGCGGCTGGGATATTTCCGGCGACGGGCGTCCGCTGGGATGGCAACTCGATCCCATATTCGGCGCGGGAGGAAGCCGGGAGCCGAGTTTTTCGGTTTGGGGCGACGCGTATCGCATCACCGCCGACGGCGTCACGATCCAGCGCGGAACGATCACGCAGAATGCAATCACTGACGCGTTCGGCGATCAATTGCTTGCGAACAACACGGATTATTCAGTGCGCGTGCGAGTGGCGCGAAGCGCAAATCTGTCCGCCGGGACATTGCGCATCAATACTTTTAGCCCCACGGCTGGACTAGTCGGCACGGGACTCGTTTTGTCGGCCGCGCAAGCGACTGCTTCTTACCAGGAATTCACCGCACAGCTTTTTCCGCCGCAGACTTCACTGCCAGCCGATCTGACGCTACGTGTTTACGCAGACAGCACGCCGGGGCCGAGCGGCGAGTCGTTTCTCGTTGATGATATTGAGATATTTCCGACTTTCGCAGCACAGAATTCTTCGCTGGTACGCGCTTCAGCTACCTCAGCGCCCGAAAGTTACGACGGCGTTTCCGGAATCCAGGAAATCGCAGTAAACAACGGGCAGGGAATTCGCGCTGCGTTCACTTTGCGCAGCAATTTATATTTTGTGAAAGAACGCTCGATGTATGTGACGGCAACGGATGGCGTGAACGAGCCGGCGCTTTGGGGCGTGGAGGAAGTGTCGAACAAAGTGGGCAGTCCTTCGGCGCATGGCGTCGGATACGGCGAAGAATGGGTGGTGATTGCGGGCCGCTCCGGACTTTATTATTTTGACGGAAGCGAGCCGATCAAATTGTCGCAGGAAATTCAACCCACTTGGGACGCTATTAATTGGCAATACGGCCAGTTGCTCTGGGTGCAGGTAGACACCCAGCACAAACGCATCTACGTCGGCGTGCCGATGGGCGCAGCTACGCAGCCAAATCAGATTCTGACGCTCGATTACACAGAGGGAATGCAGGACCCACTCGTTTCGATTTATACCGCCGCGGCTGAACGTTCCCGAAAATGGGCGCCGTGGATGATTTCGGCAAATTCTTGCGGGTTGATCGAACGCGCGAACGGAGTAGCGCAAGTGTTTCTTGGCGCGAACAATTCCAGCGGAAAAATATACGCGTTGACGGAAGGCCAGTTTTCAGACGATGGCGTGGCGATCAATTCCTTTTACTCTACAGCGTTTCTTGCAGCGACCGGATTGAGCGGAAGAAACTTGTTTGGCTATTTGACGGCTTACGTGCAGGGCGCCGGCTCGCTCTCGCTCACTTCGTTCTCGCCCGGCGACGTGAGCGCATTGTCGCTTGGTGCTTGGACGCTCTCGGCGCCCGCTTCGCGAGACATGGAGCAGTTTACAAACGTGCTGGCCGAGCGCGTGTCGTACCAGATCGCGACCAGCGTCGCAGGGTCATGGTTCTCCATCACGAAGTTAGTGCCGTGGGCCAAAGCAGATCCTTTCGCTATAGTGCGCGGAACAAACTGATCATTCGAGTGAGGATAATAATCGCAAACGGGTGAGGTCTAAGTATCTCTCTCGCTGCGGTTCCTGGCGTGTACTCTTTTTAAACGTAGCTATGATATATTCCCGGCGATATGCCGCTCGATTCGCGCACTGTGATTTTCTTCTTGGGCTCCTTCGTCGTTCCGGCTTTGCTAGTCGTTGTGAATTTTATCGTTCGCAAGACGAATCATTGGTATTACACGGCGGGCTCTGATGTTTTGCTGAGCTTAATGGCTTTCAACTTTTCCTCCGCCGTGCTCTACGGCGATGTATCACCGTACATTCGCAACCTAGTGATGCGCGAAGCGGCGGTGGGAATTTTTGTAGTGATGGCGATCATCGTATTTATTGCTTGGTTTTGGACTATTCGCGTCGTGGAGACGATGATTCACAGCGCAATTCGGAAGGGACAGAGCTTGCATCTCCTTCCGCAACTCATGATATTCTTATCGTGGTTTTTGGTTGTGAGCTTCACGGGCTTGGAGTTTTTGATTTTCCTCTGTCCCTAAATTCATATGACAACGTTCTTCCAGCTTCTCGGTTTTAGTTTGATCGCCGGAGCGGTCTTGACCGCGGCATTCTGGCCCCTGTTGTGGGTATCGGGCGTTTTCCAAACTCCTCCGTGGGCCGAAGCAATATTGACGCGGATTTCTGGAATGGGCTCCGGCCCGATTGCTAAAACCAAAGTCTAGAGTTCCTACCTGATCGAATCGTCCCTAGCACCTGATCCTGCGTTCTTGCGTCCGTAATTCAACGATCATGCTGAAGATTTCACAAATTGAGGCGCTGCGGCGCGCGAATCCGCAACTCTATGAAGCTATGCAGCGGCTGGCGGCGGCTTCGCTCGGGCCGAACCAGGGCTGGAGCATCGACAGCCAGATCACCGACGGCACGAATTTTGCGCGAGTGACATCCGGCGCGTTGACGGGAAATCAAATCGACCCCACGAAGCCGGGCGTGCTGATGAAAGGGTCGGTGCCACCGACGTGGTCTGGCGCGTTCACATATGTGTCCACCACAGCGGGCATCACGTGGTCGTGGGGCGGGCTCACAATTTCGCGCGCGGACGGCACATCGACCGCGGTTCCAAACGGCTCACTCGCCGTTTCGGGACTCGCCGCCGCGACCACGTATTATTTTTATCCTTACTGGGACGACGTAGTGCTCGCGATCGCGTGGGTCGAAGGAGTCGCCGGAAGCGTGGGCTCGCCCGCCAACGCGCAGAGCGCGAAAACGAATGTCGCGGCGCAGCAGCAGGCGTTGCAAGGACGGGTTCCGCTTTCACAAGGCGCCATGATCGCGGCAACGACTAGCAGCGGAACCGGCGGCGGTTCAGGGGGCGGAAGTGGAAGCTGTCTTCGCTCGGGAACCGTGGTGCAGACGAAAGAGCGCGGCATCGTCAAGATCGAATCGTGCAAAGTGGGAGAGCATCTCTGTTGTCCATGCCATACGCACGGAGAACCGTGGACACGCATCGCGCGGCTGGAAGTTCGCGACGCCGACACATTTATCCGGCTGCATTTTTCGAACCACGAATCGCTCGACGTGACCCCGCACCACATTTTTACCTTGGCGGATGGATCGCCGATGCGTGCCGAACGTTTGTGCTTAAGCGACGTTTTAGTGGGCCGCTTTGGACGCATCACGCTGAAGAAAATTGAAACGATCGCCGAGGAAGGGAAGAAAGTGACGGTGAGCTGCGAGCCTTATCACCAATTCTTTGCAGGGCAGCGCAATGCAAGCGTGCTGACGCACAACTACACTTTTTCGTCGTAGCTTTCCCACTTTGTCCTTCTTGCATGACTGATCTCTCGCGGGATCGTTGATTGCCCGCGCTTCAGCGGGCGCAGCATGCTGCGCCCCTACGAAGCGGCGCCGAGGCCATGTTCAGGCCGTCTTCAGCGGAGGCCGCAACGGCACAAAAAGTCAAGATGCCCGCATAAACGGAAGCGCCGCCCCCCTTTTTTCTCGTGGGCAGCCAAAATGACTGGAAAACGCTACTACTTGACGACGCTTGGCGCGTGGCATCGACACGCTGCGCGATTCACGAATTCGCATTGGCTCGCGCTGAACCAAGCCGCACCGAGTGACACAGCGAGCGACCTCGCTGGTGATGACGCGACGCCGATCCTCGCCCTGATCGAAGGGGACGAAGGAGCGCATCTCGGGCTCGAGGACGACGCTGCGTTTGAAGCGCTGCCGCATCCGCTGGCGCAAAAGCCAATCTCGGAAGCGGCGCAAGCGGCTCTCGCTGCGTACGGAGTCGCGACGGACGCGACCATGTTTGATGCGGCGGAAGCCGTTGCGCGCGTGCATCCGCTCCTGCGCCATCGCGTTTTTTGATATTCCTTTTCGCATTGTCAATCCCGGCGGAGATCTTATGCCTTTCATTAAGGGCAAGTTTTACATGAACCCGGCTTACGGCCGTGCGATCGAACGCGCTCGCAGCGCGAACGGGATCTGGTCGGAGGAGCTTCCCGAATTCGCCGGAGCGCCCCTGCAAGCACAGAATTTTTATAGTGACGGATTGCTCAGCGATGCAAAGGAGAAAAGCTCGGGTGAGCATTGGGTCACAATCGACGGCCACCATGTCTTAATCGATGAGTCGCGCGGATTAGGAATGCTGAAGGTATGCGGCATCCGCCACAAACGGTATCAGATACGTTGACGGGGACCTCCGCTAGAGCCATCCTCTTGGATGCGGACGCTAAATCCGCATGGGCCGATTCGCAAGATGCTTTGCAAGAAGCCCCCGGCTCAGCTGACGACACAAACGGAGCCGTGCACTTTCTTTTGGACTATCCAGGCCTGAAACCCCCATCTTGGGCAGCGGACGATAGAGAAACGGCGTATTACGGGCCGTTCGTCAATACTGCTGGGGGCGGCATTCGCGGCTTTCACTTCTCGAAGGAAGGCTTGGTAGTCTTGGAAGGGGATCCCGATGGAGGGTTCCCGCCCACGGACCCCGACATGCTGACAATCTATGTGGATGACGATGACATCTGCCGATGGAAGCACACTTGGAAGAAATATCATTTTGAAATCGTTGATTCGCCCACCACAGAACGAATCAATGAAGCTGGGACACGGCAAAAGCAGAGGGTCGGATATTCCTACCGAGAGATGCCCACGAAGGAGCAGCGCAGATTCCCTCCAGAGTGATACTCCTGTCGGCGCAGTCCAACCAGGCCAGGACATGTTGCTGTGACTGTGACGGTGCCGAATGAATAGACAGACGAGACTAGCATTACTATTCGCGCTTATCGCAACAGCGTTCCTGGTGCTCGTCCCAGGAAAAGCCGGTGTAATGCGTACTGGAGGAACGCAAGCTCATCGGCATTTTGTCTTGGTCTCGCTGCCAACCCTGCATATGGCCGCGGGAGAGCGAGTCGTGGGATTTGACTTTGATGTGACGTCTGGACGAATTGCCCAAATTACCGATATTCCGATTGGCTGGAATGTATCCGCGGACAATGATGCATCCTGGAATACGAAGATCCACGCTTCTGTCCTCGTGGCGGCCGCTGCTTTGAATGGTTCCTACTTCAAGGATTTCGCTGTAATCGAAAAGGAGGGCAATGCCGAAATCCCTTTCGAAATCGGAGGGAAGATCGTTGTGTCCAGCAATTTTTCAAAAGTGCGAGAAATCCGGATCGAGATGAAAGATTTTACGACCGCGGAAAAGGTTCAGGTTCCTCACAGCCACCCAACCAAATAGCCCTCGCTGCCAGAGCGGTCGATGTTCAACGCGACATCCTATTCTCGAAGTTCAAAACCGACGGCAAAAGAAAGATGCCGGGCTGAAGCCCGGCGCTACGAAGGCTTCCGGAATGCTCATCCGCGAATACACTGACGCCGATTTCGACGCGCTGCGACGCATACACGCGCAGCAAGGATTCGATTACGCGTTTCCCGATCTTGCGGATCCGCTGTTTGTTTCGAAGTTGGTAGTTGAAGACGACGCGGGGCGCGCGGTGATGGCTTCGCTTGCGCGGTTGACTTGCGAAATGTATCTGCTGTCTGCGCCGGGGGAAGGGAATCCGCGGGAACGTTACGCGCGGCTGCTTGCATTGCACCGCGCCGGTGAACGCGATCTGCTCGCGCGTGGACTCCACGATGCACACGCCTGGTTGCCTCCGCCGATCGCCAGAAAATTCGGCCGCCGTCTAGCAGCCCTCGGCTGGGTTCGCGACGACGCGTGGACGCCGTACTGTCACCGCCTGATCTTGTAGCAACACCGGCGCCGCTTCTCGCAGGTTGCGTAAGGGTACCTCTGAAGAAGCGTTCCTAGGAAACTATCCATGCCTTTCATCAACGGCAAGTTTTATATGAATCCGGCTTACGCCCGCGCGATCGAACGCGCTCGCAGGGCAAGGGGCATCTGGTCAGAGGAACTTCCCAAATTCGCCAGAGCGCCCCTGCGAGGACAGAATTTCTCGAATGAGGGAACTCCAAGCGATGGACAACAACAGGGTTCGGGTGAGCATTGGGTCACGATCGTGGCTTGAGTCCGTCCGCGCAAAATGGTAATGGAAGTGCTGAGAATCTGCATGAAGCGCGAGTAGCCGTCGCGGGCCCAAGGGTCGGCTTCGCTTTGTGGCTCTGCTTGGCTTCTACCTGGTTTGCCTTGGAAAGACTGCCGAAGGCCAGATCGTGATTTCTGGTGATTTTCCTGGGCGGGAAGATACGGCTATCCTCTGCTGGAGTGTCCCCGAAGAAAGGGCCGGATATCAATCACAAATAGTCGTTTTTCAGACCGACACTCAGGGCGCGGCGAAGCTTTTGTGGCGCTCCTCAGATCCGGTTCATAGAAGAAATAACGATGCAAGAGCTGCCGCTCGCATTGGTCGAACGACAAACTGGAGCCGCATCGTCGCAGCTCGATGTGATTGGAAAGGCGGCAGGCCGAATTGTAAGACTACTTCAAATCGATGGGTTCAAGTTTGATGTCGTGCCCCTAGACGAGAGCAGACTGCCTTTTATCATCGCGCATACCGATGCGAGCGTCCTGGATGTCCCAGACATATATCGCTGGAACGGTGATCGGTTTGTGGAGGACAGCGCCGCTCACTCCGAGTACTACCGGCAACGTCTAGGCGAAGACAAAAACACCCTTCCAGAAAATTCAAGTGGGGTCGTATTGGTCAATCTCGCTCGAATCGCCATATTGTCAGGTGACGAAACCGAAGCGAAAACAATTCTCACAGAAGCGCTTTCGAGGGAACGCAGCAAGGGCGCCCAGGCTAACGCGGAAACGCTTAGGTGAATTAACAAAGCATTGCGCGCACTGGAGCCAAGCCGGCACCCTTAAGACGAAAACCATCACCCCAAGATGTGGGCCACATTAGCCGCCAGGATGGGATTCGATCCAGGTGCCGAGGAGTTTTGCGGCGTGCTCGCATAGTTTTTTATCTTCGGATGCGAAGGCGGCGCGGAAATGGCTGTCAATGTCCAGCTCGCCGACGACTTTTCCCGCGACGAAAACGGGCACGACGATTTCGGACTTAGTTTCGAGCGAGCATGCTAAATATCGTGAGTCGGCGTTCACATCATCGACAATGACGGTCTCGCCGCTGGAGGCTGCGGCTCCGCAAATCCCCTGATTCAGCCGGATGCGCGTGTGCGGCGTCATCGACCCTTTGAACGGACCCAGCACCAGCATATCTTCGGCGGGTTCTTTTTCAATCATGTAGAAGCCCACCCAGTTGTACTTCAGAAGATTTTTGTGCAGCAACGTAACGATCCCGGTCATCAATTCGCGGGCGGAAGTCGCGGACGCGGCAAGTGCGTCGAGCTCGGGGATTAGATCTTTCGGTTCCGGATTCGCGCGAAACATATTGGCATTAAATCACAGCACAGCGGATTCGCAACTCGGCGCCGTGGATTTCGTTTCCATCCGCGCAACTTTGGGATGCGTGATAGAAAGAGGCGGCAAGCCGCCGCACTCCAAACCTAGCATTCGCTACTATTGTATGGGGTGCGTGAGCTTGCTCCCGCTTTGCATTACGGTCGCTTAAACGCTCAGCTTGCTCTTCTGTTGCTTTGCGGAATCCACATCCGGTGAAAATCATCTGTCACCCGTCACAGCCATGAATTTCTGGCTACCGGGCAATCGTCACTAACCACTTTTTCTATGGAGGAAATATGTCACGCGGAGCAGAAAGTACTACGCGTAAGCTGACGGACCAGCAACTGTCGCAGCAGAACCAGCTCATCTCGCAATCAGACCAAGAGGGAACCCAGGACCGCTCGCTGCTGCTGCCCACGATTCAAAGTTTGTTGACCAGCGCGGGCTACACGCCGCAGCAACAGTCGGACATCACGCAGCAAAGCCTGGGCGCGGCAAATACTGCTTATGACGCTTTGCGCCAAAGCGCTGCCAATCACGCCGCTGCGACGAATGATACCGCGGGCTACGGCGACTTGACAGCGCAACTCGGCCGCGAGCAGGCACAAACAGACGCGAGCACGGCGCAGCAAAATCAAATCGCGTTCGCGAATCAGGCGTACAAAGAACAGCAGGCCGGGCTCAACGCGCTTAGCCAAACGTACGGCATCGACACGAATCTGCTCGGTAAAGCGATGGGCGTGCCCGCGGAGCTGCTCAACGTCCGCCAACGCGCGTCGTCCGGATCGTCCACGGCCGGAATTGGCGGGCTTGCCGGTTTAGGCTCCAGCGTTGCTTCGCTCTTCGGCTAAACCTCTCACTCACGCATTTAGGCATTGCGCCAGTGCAGGTCCGCGGAGAAACATTCATGCCTTTTATCAACGGAAGGTTTTACATAAATCCGGCTTACGTCGTGCTTTGGAGCGCGCCCGCAAGGCCAGCGGCATCTGGTCGGAGGAGCTTTCCGAATTCGACAGGCCGCCGCTTCAGAAGCAGAATCTCTCGAACGATGGGTCGGTCGTCCAGCGATACACAAGAGCAAGGTTCGGGTGCACATTAGGTCACAATCGTCATCAATGGTCTTCAAGGTCGTAACGTATCCGGAGTCCGCGTGAGGCTGGAAGGTATACAATATAGTTAATCCGCGTTGGGAAAACTTGGTGAACGATGGTATCAATACGATGAGGAAAGATATTCCCACTTATTTGTCGCAGAAGAAGGCGGAACAATCCCGCTAGCGCGGTGACTAAGACCGACATGCCATTACGACGCGGTTTTACATTCCTACTTGCTTGACTCCTACTGAGCCCTCAGGCGTCGAAGACGCAAGTGTACCGGAACGATGAGTTTGGGATTACGGTCGCCATTCCCACTGGTGTGCTCTACTGTGTTCCCGCTGAATACCAGCACGATCACGGTCCCGTTTTCCTCTTGGCGAACTCGGACCCGAGCGCTTGCGACGACATAGACCATCAAGGGTACGTCTTGATTTTCGCAAGCTACAATGCAGTGGAAGAGACTAAGAAGCTCCGCGACTTCCTCAAGGAGCAATGCACTGGCGTGGGCGGGGGTCCCTGCCGTCCGGCTCCCGACGGTTTGCGTATCACCGGAATGACGACAAAGTCCGCGAGGGTAAATCGGTCAGACGGCTGGATCGATATCATCGTCGTTACTCAGGCCGGCAAGCCCGACCCGGACTTCAATCCTTCGGTGCCATCGATTAACTACAACGTGGGATTGCACACGACCGGACGCTACCTGAAAGAGGACTTGCGCATATATCGCGCTCTTTTAGGCATGGTCCGATTAGCGCCGCCGGCATGAGCTGGCAACCTTTTCGGCTCGCTGCAACGTGGCGGAGTTTTTCTGCTGCAACATCGACTGCACGTCGCGGGATGTGGCACACTGTGCGGCAATGCGCGCGACAAAATTCGAATTTCAACAGCGCTTCTGGATCATCGGAGCGATCATCTGGATAGGTTTTTCCTGTACCGAGTCGATCCGGTCAATTTCGCGGTTTGGCTCCTGCGTGTGGTTGCGCCGTCGATCGATCCGGAAAGTGCGCGCGCAAATGATTTGGACCGGCTGATTTTCGGCGCTGGCGCGATGCTGGTTTTTCTGTCCGCGTTGATTCGCACTTGGGCCACCGCTTATCTGAGGACGGAAGTTGTTCATGACATGGCCCAGCACTCCGAAGGTTTGGTGGCTGACGGGCCGTACCGCTACGTTCGCAATCCGCTGTATCTCGCGAATCTGCCGCTGGCTGCCGGCATTGGGACGATGGCGAGCCGCGCGGGCTGGGTTTTTATGGTACTGGGAATGTGGTTCTTTATGTACCGCCTAATTTTCCTCGAGGAAGACGGCTTGCTCCGCACGCAGGGAGAATCGTATCGCGCTTACTTGAAAGTGGTGCCGAGGTTCTGGCCTGCGCTCACGCCGCGCGTTCCGTCCGGCGGAGGCCAGCCGCGATGGGGACAGGCGTTCGCGGGAGAGATGTTTATTTGGCTGATGGGCGCCGCAGTGCTGTGCTTTGCGATTACTTTGAGTTTGAAACTGGCAGGCATCGTGCTCGCCGCGAGCTTTGCCGTTTACTTCACCGCTGTGTATCTCGTCAAGAAGCGCGCAGCCGCAGAAAAATCCTGAGGCGAACGTCCTCGACCTGACACCGTTACAAGAACGATTGCAAACCGCAACGCTTCGGGGCCAGCCATTCTTTTGGTGCGCGATCTAGAACATCATGTGCGAGGTAGGTAAGCATCCCCTTATTGATTTAGTTTGCCCCTCGGCGTGAAGCACCGCGAATTCTCCAGACGGAAGATTACTTGTTCGAACCTTTGGTCAAAATTATGCGCATTGTGGACGATCCCTACTGGTGGACGGTGGCTCTTTCGTCCCTGGTGCAACTGATGATGTTCGTCCGCTGGATCTACCGGCGGATCCGCAATGACGAAATGATGCGCGCGTTTGTGGAAGACATGGCCAAAATTCATTTGCCGCACACCTACGCGCTGCTCGAAAAAATCTGTGACGCGCAGGGAATTGATCCGCCCGACCGCCCGCAAATTAATTGGATCGACCACGTCGAACAACGGCATTGATTGGCGGTTGCGTGTGTTCGCGCCCGTTCTTTACTCCGAAGTTGCGTTAGCACGAAGCGCGCAGACCGGGCTTTCGATTTAAAGAGACGCACTTGTTGCGACTCTAGTTTTTGGAGGGGTTCGGAAGCGAGCCTGCCTGAACCTGACGAATTCCCGTGAAGCTCGCACTCCGATTGGGAATGGCTTCGAGGAAAGACTCGCCTCTCATCTTATCGCCGTTGACCGTGGCCCTGTAAATTGTGCTGCTCATCGCTCCGCGTGACGTGATCTTTAATCTCAACTTATCACCTTTCATGGTTCCGGAAATGACGCAAGGGCACACTGGTGCATCCAACGTCCCGGTCAGATTTCCGTTGTCGCGATGGAGAATCAAAATTCGGGTGTAGTGTTCGCCAGGCGGGCCATCAAACGTGATCTGCCATTTTCCCTCAACGTCAGGCGCCTGTTTCCCAGGAGCAGCTTGTTCAGTCTTGACTGAATTCTGTTTGTTGGCTTCCTGAATGCCTTCTGAAGTTGGGGAAAACACGATAGCCGCGACGAGGACAATAAAACTGATACGACTTGGACTCACAATCAGTCCTCCCTTATCTGCGAGTAACCACCGAGGTCACCGCTGGCGTCGCTGACTTTACCATATCCGACCTAGCTCAAACTCTCCCCAGCCTCCGAGTTAGAGTGGCGAGGTCGCAGTCAGGTCCCTGGAAGTTGATCCAGATCACAAAGGTGCGCAAATTAAAATGAAGAAAACTACTCGCATACTCGCGACGATCTTTTCCGCTGCTGCGTGCGCCATGATGCTTGCGCTGGGTGCGCCTGGTGCACTCGCGCAGGGGTCACAGCGCGTCAACGTGGTGCAGGGGGACACGGGGCAAGCGATCGCCGGAGCAAACATATGGGTTTGCACCGGCATGGTGCAGCCCGCTTATACCAGCACACCCGCATGCACGCCGACCGCGGCGATTTTCTCCGACCCTATGCTGACGCAACCGATCGCGCAGCCGCTCGTTTCCGACGGCCTTGGCAACTACAGTTATTTCGGCGTGGCGGGGACGTACACGGAAGTAATTACCGGGCCGATGATCGCTGGCTACACTTCGACTATCGTTCTGCCGTGCGCACCGAGTTCTCCGACGGCCGGATGCGGAGGCAGCGCGGGAAATCCTGCGTCACCGAGCGGCGCGATTCAGTTCAACAATATCGGAGCGTTCAGCGCGTCGATTCTCAGTCAGGATTCCGGCGCGACTACGATCACCGACTCCGGCAACATGACGGTGCAAGGCGCGCACGCAACCGTAAACACGGGGAGCAACGGCGGATTCAACCTCAACGTAAACGGTACGGGAAATTTTCTCGGCTTGCTGACGACTCCAGGTGGCCTGTCTGCGAACGCCGAATCGCCAAACAGCGCGTTCAGCGCGCCGACAAAACTCTTCTTTATGGCCGCGGGTTGCAACAACGTGACAGCAGGGAATGGCTGGCAGATTGGAACGACCGGCGCGCCCACTCCCGCTTGCCAGGGAACGCACACGCGCAAAGGCGTGCTGCAGTTCGCTCGCGGCAACGTGGCTTATGTCGAGTTCGAGCTGCCAGTGGACTGGAATTTTGGCGTGAACGTGGATTTGAAGATTGCGTTCACTACCACGGACACAACTACCGGCCATTTCACCGCGTGGAGCGTGCAGACCGGGTGCAATTCGCTGAGTGGGACGTCCACTGACGATCCTGTGTTGAACGCGGCGCAGACGGTTTCGTCAACGATTGGCAGCACGGCGGTTTCGGGTGCGGAATATCTCACGTTGCTGACCGCGCTGAACACGACTGGGTGCTCGGCGGGAAACAACTTCGTCCTCGCGATCACGCGAAATAATTCCGGCGCGGATACGAATACGGATACTGCCGTCGCCGCAAAGTGGGCCGAGCTAACCTTCGGCCGCACGATTAATTCCGCGAACCGATGATCGCCTCCGTGCTCTCTTCGTAGGGGCACAGCATGCTGCGCCCGCGGCTACATGGGAAACGGTATCCGTGGACAAACTTCCTAGACCACCCGCGCGGAATTGGAATCACGCGGGTTAATCGTCGCCAAGCATTTGTGCCGGGCACAGCGTGCTGTGCCCCTACGGATCCCCGGACAGGCGCACGTTTGTCTCCAAGGAGTCGCAATGCAAGCATGGCAGAAATTTCTCGACTCGCTGGCTACCAAGGGCGGGAATCTTTTTGTGTTGTTCGTATGCTTTGGAGGATTGCTCGGCCTGCTGATTCACGTTTTGCATCATGGTGACGCGGGGAATGTCAGCATGGTCGTGGTCGCGACGTTCTCCGGATTTGCGGGCGCGTTGATGGCGACGCTTACCGGCAAAGACAGCAAAGACACGACTGAGCATGTCCCAGGCGGCAAAACAACTAGCACCATTATTGCTAGCTCGAACAGTCCAAGCAGTCCGAATGCCTCGCCGGGTATCGCAGTCACCACGATCTCCGAGTCCGGCGCTCCGCCAGCAAGTGCCGGCGCATCGACAAATGACGGATCTGCTTCGTAATGCAGGCTGTCGCATACAACGAGCTCAGCGCGCTCGATTTGATGAAGCTGTGCGTGTGGCGCGAAGCGCGCGGCGAAGGAACTTTGGGCAAGCGCGGCGTGGCCCAAGTGATACAGAACCGCGCGAATGACCCTTCGTGGTGGGGACACGACATCCGCTCGGTAATTCTGAAGCCGTGGCAATTCTCCAGTTTCAACGCCGCCGACCCCAATTGTGACAAATGGCCTGCGGAGAGCGATCGTTCATTTCAGGATTGCGCGGAAGTGTGCGAAGGGGTCGTGAGCGGAAAACATGAAGACATCACCAGCGGCGCGACTTCGTATTACGACATCTCGATTCCGCCGCCGTCGTGGGCCGCGGACGGAAGCAACGTCCTCACGCTAGCCATCGGCCGCTTGCGTTTCTACAAACTCGCTCCGACGATGGTCAGCGATATCGACCTCGGCATGTAGTGTTTGGCGACGCACAGGCTGCCGGTGCCAGATGTAACTTCGATTTGTCAGCACAATTCCGAAAAAGCCATCCGGGTGTACAATTTTGTCTCCTGGATTTGCACCGGGCAGGTCCCAGCCAGGCCCGCGGCGGGAAGTTTCGTTCCGGAGGGCTCAATTGGAAACTGCCATTGGGGTGTTCAGTTCGCGAGAACGCGCCGAGAATGCGATGGGGTATTTGCTGGAGAACGGCGTGCCGGAAGATGCGATCGTTTATTTGACTCGCTCTGAAAGCGAAGCCGTGGCTCTGGGCAAGAGAATCGGCGGCTTTGCCGGAAGCATTGCAGGCGGAGCTGTTGGCTTCGGTGCGGGCATGGCGGCGGCTTCCTGGGCGCTGATTCCCGGAGCCGGGGAAGTTTTCGCTCTTGGCGCGGGAGCGGCAGCATTACTCGCGCTGCTTGGCCATCGGGCCGGCGCGGCGGCCGGCGCGAAACTGACTAGAAACGCGGATGCTGATGTCCTAAGGGATGCGAAGTCGGCGGAAGATGCGGAAGTTTTCCTGAATATTTTGAAAAAAGAGCGATCGCTGATCGTAGTTAGAACCGAATCGCACGAAACTGCTCAAGTTGCCTGCGTCATTTTCGATCGTATGGGCATCGCGACGATGACGCCGCCAGCGGCATCCGTGACGCCGACTTCGGAAAAAATGCAGGCTACCACCCGTGCGGTCGGGAAGGGCATCACCGTTCTTGAGATACGCGGAAAAATCATGTTGGGCGCAGGCAATGTTGTGCTTCGCGACGCGGTACAGGATTTGCTGGCGCAGGGAAAGACAAGAGTCCTACTAAACTTGAACGACGTGGAACATATCGACAGCGCCGGACTGGGAGAGTTGGTGCGAAGCCACACGTCGCTGCGCAAGGCTGGCGGCCAGCTCAAGTTGTTGAATCCGAGCGCCAAAATTATGGACATGCTGCGCATGAGCATGCTGCACAAAGTTTTCGACGTGCAGACTGACGAAGCCGCGGCGATCAAATCTTTCGATAGATCGTCCCAGTCAAGAATTTCCGCGTAAAGCCAAATCGCGGATGGCAGTAAATTCGTTGCAGTGACATCTCCGTTTTCTGCGTTTTGACGATTCCGCTCGTTATTGAACTTCCTGCGATCAGTCTCCGCGATGCAATCGTCCGAGAGGTCGACATCTGCCGCTGTGACACTTGGACATACAGTGTGCACCGAAACCGCTTGCAGGAGAAGTCACCGATAGCGGCGAACCGGGAATTGCGCTGCGGGCCGGGAAGTGGGGACTGTGATGGCCACATCCGACACCTTTTAATTATTTAAGTTACCGGACATAGGAAGCTCGCAGGCCGCTTCCTCCAACCTGCCGTCGATCCATCTGAGGCTTCAATAGATGAGAAAAGTTCTCTTGGCCGTCGTCCTTTTGCTATTTGCAGGGGCAGCGCACGCGCAGACGCAAAGCATCTTTCTTGCGGCGACTGCCCAAGGCGCGGGGACAGGCGCGGATTGCGCGGATGCGAAGGCGTTCACTTTTTTCAACTCCAGCACCTGGCAGGCTACATTCACTTCCGGCTCTATCAGCCCAGGAACCTCCGTTATTATTTGCGGAACGATTACCATTACTCCCCCCACCGCGAAAATTACCTCAGTCGTGGGAAGCGGAACTTGCACACCGACCGGATTCTGTGGCACCTACACCATCACGGCGAACAACAGCTTCACCGCCGGCGAGTCTGTAGACATCTACAATTTGACCAATGCATTTTTCCTTAACGATGACGGCGGGCCGGCATTCTTTGCGCCTACCAACCCGCTGCCCATCGTGGGAACTCCGACCAGCACATCGTTCGTAGTGGCATGCCCGCATGGTTCCGGCTCCGTGACTTGCACGCAGCCTTACGGACCTACAGCGGAGACTTCCGGGGCGGCTGGCGTGGTGAGTCTTACAGCTCCCTTCACTTTTCAGGGAAATGGTACTTCCGGCAGTCCTATCATTCTAAAGTTCGACGCGGCGACATCGGGAACTCTGACTGCGCCGTTTTGGGGCGCGAACGGAGCCATTAACACCAATGGAAAGAATTTTATAATCATAGATGGAAATAATCTGGCCGGAACGATTCAAGCTACGGCCAACGGCACGCCGGGAACGTTCGCAAATCAAGTTACCAATAGTACCGCCATTGTTCATTTGAACTCCTCCAACTCAACGGTAAAAAACCTGAACATCTTGAATATCTATCAGCATTCTTGCACCACTGTTCGCTCAAGCTGCAACGATGAATACGGCGGCAACACCAACGGTATCAACTCTTCCCCAACCATAGCGGTATCTAATATCACCCTATCCGGCAACAACATAAACGGCGTGCGCTGGGGCGCACAGATGGGAGTTGCTTCCGGCTCGACCGTTTCAGGGTACGTGTTCTCGAACAATTTCGAAACCAACATCGACCATATGCTGTTCTCTGCGAACGGCGTAAACGGTATTAACGACCAGATGGTCATATCCGGAAACATCTGCACCATGACAGCCAATTGGGACGAAGCAGCAGACCAGTTTCACCACGATTGCGTTCACGTTTCAGCCAACGATTCTTCCGGCGCTCAAATTAATGGGGCGCGGATTTATAACAACTATTTTAATGGGATTCCGGGGGATTCAACCGCATGGCTTTTCTTGGCCGGGGAAACCGGGGGAAGCGGAACTGCTTTGGGGATTGTCGGTACGTATGTGTTTAATAATGTTTTCGTTGTTTCCGGCGCTGGTCCAAATCCCGGCAATCCTGCCGACAGCATGTTGGACAGTATCGCCGCCAGCGGATTTATTTTTAATAACACGTTCGTTGGATGGAGTCTATCCAACGTATCAGAGAATCAGGGGATTCTAATCGGGGACGGGGGTTGCGTCGGCAATGACACGATTTACAACAATATCCATTCTACGATGGGTTCAGGAATTGGTTTTGACGGAAGCCCGCTCAGTTGTGTTGCGGCCCCTCTCGCTCTTGATTACAACGATTTTTATAATTCGGGCGGCATCGGGCACAGTCAGACAGGGGCCTGTGTAACCGCAAATCCTACCACGTGGCTTGCTTGCACGGACTTTCTGCCAGCTGGGCATGATGCAAACAGCTGCCTGCTGACGCAATACCTCGGAACGGCGTCGGGCTGCAATCCGCAGTTGAATGCATCGAGCACACCGCCCTACCAACTCACCAACAGCACTTCAAGCGCGTGGGCCACCGGAAAGAATCTGACCTCGCTCGTCTGTGGGACGGTTCCCGCAGCGTGTTTTGACGCTGCAGGAGTCGCGCGACCGACGAGCGGGCCGTGGGATATCGGCGCGTTTGAATCGTCGGCAACTGGGGCTGTGACGCTCACTCCATCTTCCTACACTTTCGCAACGACAGTAGTCAGCCAACCCAGCTCAGACAGTCCATCCATTTTTACGCTGGCCAACAGCAGCGGGTCACCCATCACGAGCATCTCGATTTCGTTTACAGGTGCTAACGCGGGAGATTTTTCTCAGACGACGTCGTGCGGAAGCTCTCTCGCGAACGGTTCAAATTGTTCGATAAACGCAACCTTCACTCCGGCAGCGGTCGGCCCGCGTAGAGCTACTCTTAACGTTGCGTATGCAGGCTCCGGCAGCCCACAAACTTCCAGCCTTTTCGGCATTGCAGTTCCTTCTGTCACCAACCCGTCTCCAGCCAACCCCGTTACATTTGCCGTTCTGGTTACGGATCCCTCAGTTCCATCCACGGAGAAAGATGAAAAATACACCGAAGATCTGTTTACTCGCAATATTGACCACCTCGCTTTGGTTGGCCTCCTGCACTAAGACCGTGCCGGTGACGCCGCCGGCGCCTTCGCCAGTCAATAAAGACTGGCTCATCACCGCCAGCTTTAGTTACAACTTCACAAATTACATGCAATGCAGCCCAAGCGCTGCAAGCGGAACGAACGTCACGTCCGGCTGCATCACCGGATTTACCTGGGGCTATCTGAACGCGCAAGGCGAGCAAGTCCCATTGAAAACCAGCCCAGTTACAGTGTGCTCCGGCGCATCGCAGCCGCAGACCTGCTCCGACACCGCTAACAGCCAGCTTCCCATCGGGTCGGACGTCTTCACGATCGTAGTGAACTACATCGACGCAGCAGGGAAGCCTCAAGTCACTTCGGCGGTGACGTCCGCGACACCCACAGTCATCGCTGCCGGCCTGCCGCAGGGTTTCACAATTTCTACTCAGTAGCGCGCACTGCCTACCAACACTTAATCGAAAACTCAGAGAAGCTCGGACTCCGACCTGACCGTTAGCTGAATCCGTTTGCATAAGACCGTATTTCACTCTAGGAGAACATCGAAATGCATAATTTACGTAAAACAGCACACGCAGTATTGATTGGGATTCTTTGCGGCACGTTGGCGATAAGCACCGTGACGCTCGGCGGCTGTAACTCAACACAAGTGGAAGCGGACATTCAGAAGGTGATTGCGCTGCTTCCGACGGCTGTGCAAATCGCAGGCAGTATTCTCAACATCGTCGCAGCTGCAGAAGGGGACTCAGCTCCGAGCGCGACTCTACTCACCACTGTAAAAAATGCATCCGGGCAAGTTCAGGCGGACCTCACTTTGGCAAATAGCCTGGTCGCACAGTATCAGGCGGATCTCGCATCAGCTCCCGCCGGGGTCCTGGGACAAATCGACGCTGCTATCGCCGACGCGCAACAAAATATAGGTGCGATTCTCAGCGCAGTTCGCATCGCAAACCCCACTGTCGTTGCAGCGGTCAATTCCGCGGTTGCAAGCGTCCAGACGGTGATCCTCGCGCTGATTGCCGTGCTACCGGCGCCCGCGCCTGCTGTGCTTTTCCCCAAGTTGAGCGCTTCGTTGCAGGCTGCGGGAATTCAGCCGGGAAGTGTGAAAGTTAGCATTCCTACGCCACACGCTTTCGCAAAATCGTTCAACAACGACGCGCGAATCTCCGCCGTCCAGCAGGCTTATCCTTCCGCGCAGATCAAAGTTTCCGTCCCACACGCTCGTATCTTCGGCGTGCCGCTGCCCTAACAGGAATTTCGCGTCCCGCATCCCTTCGGAACCTCGACTGAGCCGGAAATTCGTGTCGGAGGTCGGAGGCACCCTCGCCGCGCTCCGATCAGCCTCCAACTGCGAAGCGCCGCGTCTCGCTCGCTGCGTATTTCATCACCGACAAGGATGTCTTGCACTCCGAAAGCCCGCAAACTCGGCTCGCACTCGCAGCAGCGCACGAAGGATATCTGCGCGCCTGCGTTCACCTAACAAATGGAGAACCGGAAATGAAGCTACCCCTTTCGCCCAACGGCCGGCGGTACGGCGCACTCAAAAGCAAGCCCGACCCGAGAGACTACGGCATGGCTTTACTTTCGCTGCCGAAAGCGATTCCGTCCGCGATCGACCTGACCGAATGGTGCGGCCCCGTTCGCGATCAGGGCGACCTGGGAGCGTGTACCGCGTTCGCCGGTACCGCGATGACCGAATTTTTGTGGCGTAAATACAAAAATCAGGAGCTCGTTTTCAGCCCGATCTATTTGTATTATCAGGAACGCGCTCTGGACGGCGATCGGAACAAGGGAGACACCGGCTCAACCGGCCGCACATGCGTAAAAGCCCTCAACCAATTCGGCGTCTGCTTGGAAGCCGATGATCCCTACAACTCCACAGCGTTTGCGAACCCTCCCAGCAGCGGGGAATCGCAAGAGGCGCTGCTGTACCGCTCAGGCGCGTACCACGCTATCTCGAACGTTCAGGATATGAAGGCGTGCCTCGCTTCGGGCTATGCGTTTATCGCCGGATTCAAGGTGTATGAGTCCTTCGAGTCTGATGCAGTAGCCCGGAGCGGCTTGATGCCCGTTCCAAACCAGCAGACAGAATCTCTTCTGGGAGGCCACGAAGTCTGCTTCGTGGGGTACGACGATTCGGTGGAATGCCCGGGCGCTGCATTGGGCGCATTCAAGGTCCAAAATAGCTGGGGCACAGCTTGGGGCCAGTCTGGCTTCTTCTGGTTCCCCTACCAATGCGCCGCGGACCCTACCATCCTCATCGACGCTTTCATCCAACATTTCGGCCGTCCCTGGTAATTCGCTCCGTCTCGCCAGTCTCACCCACTTCTGTTTCAGCCGGCTAGCACGAACGCCTCCCGCCTTCCGCCTTCCGCCTTCCGCCTCGCGACTTTCCCCCACAACCGAATTACGACCTCTCGCCCGCTATTTGCCGAGCTAGCATCCCTCGGGGCCGAGTCAGTTTCATGTAGCCGATCTCGCCCGGATTCCCCGAAATGAAACGCGCGTTGTGAACCGCAGACTAATCTAAAGCGTACAAGGCTGCCTAGACCAACTGCCGTATCGGCTAGACTCGCGCCGCCGAGCAGTTTCGGATGGTCTCCACTCACGCAGATTCTAAAAAATGAACTAGCCGGCGGAGCTCTGTGGGTACCTCGAGAGTATGATATCCGCAAAAAATGAACCGCGCGGGTGAGACCGCCTTGGTACCACGAAGGTAAAAATTTCCCTCGGGTAACTGCCCTGCCGACCGGACTGCGATGCCGAGTCAGTTTCATAGCCGCAGATCGCTTGGATTCGCGAAAAACTAACTGTACGGTTGGGACTGCCGGAGTGAGCAGCGAAAGATGAAACCCGCTCGCGACGCAGCCCCGCATCGCCCGCAGCGCAATGGGCATTCCCAAAACCCCTTCCAACCAATCTGAGCCCGCGGATCGCGGCTTGTCGTTAAAAAAGGTCTTGACTTCACGCGCAATCCGATCTACAAGTCAATGTACGCTCAATACGTTCGAGAATGGATATTATGTTGCATTGCGGATGAGAGCAGGCATGGGGGTGCTCACGACGGGGCTTTGATACTGTCATCGGGTGGGGGTGGCCGGGGGGTGGGCTAGTTCGTAAGTTATGGACTGCTCTAGGGCGGCTTTATCGGCTGAGGGTAGCATGCGGCCGTTGACGAAGACCGTAGGGGTACTGTTTACGTTTAGGGCTTGGCCGTCTGCGCGATTTGCTTCTACTGCTTTTTTTGCTTCCGGTGACGTCATACACGCCTTAAATGTGGCTGCGTCGAGACCCGCGCTTGCTGCAAAACCTACCAGTTTTTCCCAGACATTTTCGGTGGAGATGAGGTCTTGATTCTCGAAGATTGCGTCGTGGACCTTCCAGAAGGCGTCCGGCGACTGGATGTACGCGCACCGCGCCGCGATGGAGGCTGTTTCTGTCCAGGGGTGGATCTGGGTCAGCGGGAAATCCTTGTAGACGACGCGAACCTGGGGATATTGCGTCTCGATGGTTTTCAAGTTTCTGAAGAGATCGCGACAGTGAGGACACTGGAAATCGCTGAATTCTACTATCGTCACCTGTGCATTCGTTGGTCCTACCGAAGGGTTTCCTTCAAGGTTTAGGTGCGAGAGGTTCTCTGCGAAGGGATTGGAAGACATGTCATACATCTCGCCACGCAGGAACGTTTTTCCGTCTTTGCTGATAAACACGACTCCCGTATCCGTCTGGTCATTAATCGTGACATGAATTGGCACGAGATAGAAGTCGGGAGAAGCGGAAGGCACCATGGGGCCTAGCCGCAATTTGAACTCAGGACCCCACGCATATAGGTTACGCACGAAGGCTTCGGTGGACCGCAGGATTTGCGCCTGGTCGGGCGTCGATGAGGACGCTGATGTCGTTTGTGCGAGAACCGGCAGCGCCGGGACCAATAGTGCCAGCAGAATCACAACGCAACAATACTGAAACGAACGATGGCACGTGTTCATCTATTTCCCCGTGTTTAAAATACTAGAAACTCTCTTGGAGCTTTCGAGCTTCCTCTGCAAGACAGCAAAGATTGTAATTGTTCGCAGCCGGAGACCCAAAAAGAAAATTCCAGAGGAAGACAGACTGTCGCAGGTTGCGAGTGAGTTTCAGACAGAGAATTTTTGGGCGAGAGGGAAACGGCGGCCTACGCTGAAGGCTTTTAAGGTGATCTTCAATCCGGGCGGGGCCTGCTTACGCTTGTATTCGTTTTGATCCACGCGAAGAGCGACAGAGCGAACCAGATCAAGGGGGAATCCGAAATGGTCCGCGATCTCCTCGGGACTGCGCAGATCCTCTACATAGGCCTTGAGTATCCGATCGAGAACATCGTACTCCGGGAGGGTGTCTGAATCCTTCTGATTGGCTCGTAGCTCGGCGGAAGGTGGCTTGGTGAGAGTCTCCTTAGGGATCAGTTCCCTTTTGCGGTTTACGAAATTCGAAAGCGCGTAGACCATAGACTTGGGAACGTCGGAAATAACCGCGAGTCCACCCGCCATGTCGCCGTATAGGGTGCAATATCCAACAGCCATTTCCGATTTATTTCCAGTGCTTAGCACCATTGATCCGAACTTATTTGAAAGGGCCATCAACAAATTTCCGCGAATGCGTGCTTGGATGTTTTCTTCGGTCACATCCTCACGCGTGCCGGCGAAGGGCGCTGCCAAGGTCTTGCGGTAACTGTCAAACGTCTCATTAATCGGAAGGACGAGAAATCTAACGCCAAGATTCTCAGCCAGTTTGCGTGCGTCTCGCATACTGCTTTCCGACGAATAAGGGCTAGGCATGGCGACGCCAAGCACGTTTTCATGACCCAAGGCGTCGGTGGCAATGGCGGCGACTAGAGCTGAATCAACGCCGCCGCTCAGGCCGACGACAACTTGCTTGAAGCCGCATTTCCGAACATAGTCGCGTGTACCGATCACCAGCGCACGGAAAGCGGCTTCGAGTTCATCTTCCACGGGTGGGCGGATGTCGCCCTCACCAGTAACGCTATTAAAGAGAACGAGATCTTCTTCAAATGACTTCGCGCGTGCCGCGACCCGGCCGTCGGGCATGAAGGCGACACTTGAGCCGTCGAAAATAAGGCTATCGTTGCCGCCTACCTGATTTACGTACACAAGGGGCACGCGATATTCTTTGGCAATCGCTTGCAGCATGTCGTGGCGCAGGGAGCGCTTGTCGATTGTGTAGGGCGAGGAGGAGAGATTCAGGAGCAGGGTACTTCCCTTCCCGACGATTTCGGCGACCGGATCGCGGTCGTAGAGCCGCTGAATCCAAAAGCTTTTGTCGTTCCAAGCATCCTCGCAAATGGTTACTCCAAGTTTCTCAGTGTCGAAGGGAAAGATGTGCTGCGTATGAGCGGGCTGAAAATAACGCGACTCGTCGAACACATCGTATGTGGGCAGCAGCATTTTACGTTGTTCGAAGAGAATTTTTCCTTTGGCGATAAGAGCGGCGCAATTGGCAACGGGTTTTCCCGTGTTGTCCTGAGCTCCTCCTACGTAGCCGACGAGCGACGGCAACGGGATCTTCTTGGCCAGGCGAAGGAGTTCTTTCTGGTTGAGTTCATCGAAAGCGGGGCGCTCGGTCAAGTCCTGAGGCGGATAGCCGCAGAGGCAGAGCTCGGAAAAGACAGCCATTTCAGCGCCGCGAGATTGAGCCTCATGCGCCAACTCAAGAATGCGAGTTGAATTGCCTTCGAAATCGCCGACGGTTGGATTGAACTGGGCCAGAGCGATAATCATATTTCGAGACTAAGCATACGAGGCGACGGCGACCTTTTCAATGACATGCAGTGAAGGCTGTGATTTCCGAGGCCCGAGGTCATTACAAGCGCGAGGAGAAGCGGACGCCCCGGTAAAGTGGGGCGCCCGCAATGCCGTTAGACGCTGAAGGAACTGCCGCAACCGCAAGTGCTCTTCACATTCGGGTTGTTGAACTTGAAGCCCGAACCTTCGATGGTCTCGATGTAATCGATCTGAACGCCTTCGAGATACATTTCGCTCATTTGATCGACGAGAACTTTCAGGCCTTCAAATTCATAGACATTGTCGCTGTTCTCATTGACCTGATTCTCGAAAGCCATGTGGTAACTGAAGCCAGAGCAACCTCCGCCAACCACGGCTACGCGCAAGCCAGCCGGTGCGGGAGTCTGCTGCTGAAGAATCTCTTTAACTTTTGTAACTGCTACTGGTGTAAGTTGAACCATTCGCCAAGCCTCCACAGATTTCGCACGGAAAACCATGCGTTACAATTCCAAGGACATTATATCAGATTCCGGCGGCGGGCGATTGGATTCCCCCTGTTGTTTGTTCAAGAGACTAAAAGAGTTAACACGGTGTCTCTCACCTTTGCGCTTGGCTCAGCCTTGGGAACCGATCCAACCGATGATGTGGACTGGGAGCGCTTCGCCGCCTAAAATGAGTACCCTATCATGAAACACACCATCACCTTGATTCCCGGAGACGGGATTGGACCCGAAGTCTCCAGGGCGGTTAAACAAATCCTGGCAGCTACAGGCGTGGAGATAGACTGGGAAGAAATCGCCTCGCGCGCGGAAATTGAGCGGCGTGGCATCGACTTCATGCACGCAGGCGTCCTTGAATCCATTCGCAAAAACGGCGTGGGACTGAAAGGACCCATGGAGACTGCTGTCGGGACCGGCGCACCGAGTATCAATGTTGGACTGCGGAAGGCGCTAGATCTTTACGCGAACCTGCGTCCGGTCAAGAATCTCGAGGGTGTGCAGTCGCGCTTTCAAAATGTAGACATTGTTTTAATTCGCGAGAACACCGAAGACTTGTATGCCGGCCTGGAGCATACGGTGGTGCCAGGAGTAGTTGAGAGTCTGAAGATTATCACTGAGCGCGCGTCCACGCGGGTGGCGCGATTTGCTTTCGAATACGCAACAAAGTTCGGCCGAAAGAAGATTCATGCCGTTCATAAAGCAAACATCATGAAACTTTCCGACGGCCTGTTTCTTACTTCGGTGCGGAAAGTGGCTGCGGAATATCCCGGAATCGAATACAAGGAAATCATTGTCGATAATGCCTGCATGCAAATGGTTTTGAACCCCAACCAGTTCGACATGCTTTTGCTGACAAATCTTTATGGCGACATCATGAGCGATCTGGCCGCAGGGCTGGTCGGAGGGTTGGGCGTCGTGCCCAGCGGCAACATAGGCGAGACCGTAGCGGTTTTCGAAGCCGTGCATGGAACAGCGCCCGATATCGCCGGCAAGAACATTGCAAACCCCACAGCCTTGCTGATGAGTTCGATTATGATGCTGCGGCATATCGACGAACTGCAGGCGGCGAAACGAGTGGAAGACGCGCTGCACAAGGTTTATCGCGAGCGTAAATCTCTGACGCGCGATGTCGGTGGCACAGCGACAACCACGGAGTTTACCGAGAACTTGATCAGAACTTTGGGGAATTAGTATGAAAGCCGCTGTGCTGCATGCGCTGGGAAAGCCTCCCCAATTCGAGGAGTTCCCGGAGCCAACTCCCGGTGAAGGTGAAGTAGTCATTCATGTACGCGCCGCAGCGCTTAAGCCGGTCGATAAGCAGATGGCTAGCGGCTCGCACTATGCTAGCCCTCGCGAACTGCCGATCGTTTGTGGCATCGACGGAGTTGGCACACTCGACGATGGAACTCGAGTGTTCTTCGGTGGACCCCGACGGCCACACGGCGCAATGGCGGAGAGCACCGTCCTGCGTCGTGCGCAGTGCTTCCCAGTGCCCGATGCCCTCTCTGACGATATCGCCGCGGCGCTGCCGAACCCCGGCGTGTCGGCGTGGCTCACGTTGAAGTCGCGCGCAAAGTTTGCCTCCGGTGAAACCGTGCTAATCCTCGGCGCCACCGGTGTCACCGGAAAGCTTGCTGTGCAGATAGCTAAGCTCCTTGGTGCAGGCCGTGTTGTCGCTGCGGGACGCAATGAACAGGTATTGAGCACCCTTCACGACCTCGGCGCGGATGCTACCATCCAGATCGATAAGCGGAGCCAGGATCTCACGGAAGCGTTTGCTCGCGAAGCAGGCGAACATGGATTCCAGGTTGTCATCGACTATCTGTGGGGCCACCCTACCGAAGCGCTGCTTGCTGCGCTTACTCGCAGCGAATTTGCCGCAGCGAAGTCTGAGACTCGCCTTGTCCAGGTCGGCGAATCCGCCGGAGCGGCCATCTCGCTCCCCGCTGCGGTGCTCCGCAGTACGCCCCTGACGATCGCCGGAACTGCCGGGATACCCTCCCTTGACATCCTCACAGAAGCCCTGAAACAAGTAATGGCGCATGGTGCCAACGGCAAACTGCGAATCGACACCGAGCGGGTACCTCTTGCCGACATCGCAAATGCCTGGCAGCGAGAGCAACGCTCTCGTCTGGTTGTCATCCCATAGTTGCCGAACTTCCCTCAGGCCCGCGCTATTCTCAGGGCCTGGTTGCATTAACACCAGACTTCTTAGGTGATTGACTTCCCTGCCCTGTCCGACGAAAATGCTAGGATTAGCGAGTTACGGGAGGCTGAGTGGCTGATATAACTCCGGAAGTTGCGCCATTTCTGAAGGGCGAGGTCGCGAAGTACGAACCGATTTCGGAAGGAACGAACACTCGCCGAAAGCGCAAGCCACACATAGTTGCCGTCATCAACGACATGTGCACCGGATGCTCGGGCTCGCCAGCATGCGTTGAGTATTGTCCCGTAGCAGAATGCATGTTCTGGGTTCCGGACCCGGAGCACGAACCCTTCGGTAAGATCCTCGTCGATCCCCTGCTTTGTATCGGCTGCAAGCTTTGCACCAGCAAAGGCCCGGATGGCGCGTTCCTGGAAGGATGCCCCTGGGATGCCATCGATATGGTGCCGCTGGCGGAGTTTGAAGCGCAGTACGGATCGATGCCGTTTTGATTTTTCTGCGTGATTACTGCCTGAGGTTTAAGCCCGAAAAGGACCAGTTTTAGAAGCGCTGGTTAAGAACCGCGTTTCTTGCGACAGTCCGCGCAGAGGCCGCCCACTTCGGTACGCGAAACCGTGATTTCGATGCCGCAATCGTGGGAGATTTGCCGCTTCAGTTCTTCGTAGAGCTCACTTTCAAACTCACGGACTTTCCCACAGCCCATGCATGCAACGTGAATATGGTCGCGAGGGCCGTGGCTCTCGTAAAAGTGACGGTCCCCCCGGAGGTGCAGAAGATCCAACTCGTCTATGAGTCCCTGACGCTTCAGCAGATCGAGGGTGCGATAAACGGTGACGCGGGTGACTGCTGGATCAATTTTCTGAGCGCGTTCGAGGATTTCGTCAGCGTCGAGATGCCGGCGGGCGGTTTCCATCACCTGTAGAAGTACTTTTCGTTGGCGCGTGAGGCGAATTCCTCGCGCGCTCAGTTCATGCTCAAGCCGGCCGGGCGCTTCGTGATTGATGCGCTCCCCGCTTGAAACGCGATGTGCAGGCGTGGCAGACATGGTATCCGCGAACATTATACCAAAATCGCATTTGTGGGAATGGCACTAACCGGAAACTAAATCACGACGTGCCATTTCGTGATTTCAATCGGAGCCGCGAGGAATTCGCCCGCCACTTCTCGGAGGGACTGAATGTGCGGCGACTTCGAATGCGCTTCGAGCTGCGCCTCGCTGGCCCAGTTCTCATAAAATACGAACAGCGCGGGATCTGGGTGCGATTGATGCAAATCGTAGTTGATACAGCCCGCTTCCGCTCGAGTAGGAGCGAGCAGACCTTGGAGGATTTTGCGAACGCGCGATTCCTGGCCCGGCTTCGCGCGAATGTGGGCAATCACTATAAGAGATTCGTGCACGCGGGCTCCCGCAGAAGTGAAAGCGTCTCTAGTGAAACTGAATCAGCTTGAAAATATCGCTGTACATCACGAATGCAAAAATCCCCAGAAGAAAGACCAAACCGACTTGAACGAATCGCTCCTTCACGGCGACACTAAGATCGCGGCGAAGAGTGCCCTCAATCGCTAACATCAGAAGATGGCCGCCATCGAGGATCGGAATTGGGAGCAGATTCACAAGACCAAGGTTCAGGCTAATAACCGCCATTAACCAAAGCAGATCCATCGGACCTCTCTTGGCAGCCCGGCCCGATTCTCGCGCAATGCCAACGACAGTCGATAGTTGGCCTAACTTCACGCGTCCTGTAAAAAGGCCTTTCAGAACCTGCAAAATCTGTTCCATCCCAAGCGTGGTCTGCAGGGCGGCTTCTTTTCCCGCCGGAATGAATCGCTGCCTCTCAAAGTCGAGTTGGATCTTAGGCGAAACTCCAACCTGCCAGATCATGTTTCCGTCGACACCCATTCCCTGAACGGGGGTGATGTCGAAGGTCAAGTCCTTACCGTCGCGTTGAACAGAAAATTGAATCGGATGGCCATCGGAGCCGCGCACGCTTTCCACCAACTGTTGCCAGGTAAGAACGGGGCGACCGTTCATGGCGACAATTTTGTCGCCGGCCTTCATTCCGGCTTTTTCCGCCGGAGTGCCGATTCCGATTTCGTCCGTGATAGCAGGTTCAGGCGGATATCCAATCACGGGATAAAGAGTGCCCGAGGCCGGCGGCATCTTCGCAGTGAGTGTCTGCTCTTGACCGGCTCGATCAACAATGAGAGTGATGGATTGGCCAGGCAGTTCGTCTTTTAGTTGGTTTAGGACTTTCTCCCAAGTATCCGTTCTGACACCATTCACTGCGACAATCTGGTCGCCGGCTTGGACGCCTGACGCACCCGCATCATTTTGAGGTATCGCTGCGATTTGCGCAGGTTGCCGAAGGTAAGGATCGGAGGGGAGTCCCACCAGCCAAAATATTCCCCAAAAAATAACCAAGGCGAGGAGGATGTTCATCGTAGGCCCGGCTATCGCGATGATCATTCGGACCCAGCGCGGCTTCGACAGAAACTCATAATCCGCGCCGGTGCGTTCTTCCGCCGGATTGTCACCAGCCATGCGCACGTAGCCGCCGAATGGAAGCACGCTCAATCGATAATCGGTATCGCCGCGTTTCACGCCCACAATCCGCGGACCGAAACCGAAGGAAAAAACATCCACGCGAACGCCTGCAAGTTTTGCCGCGACGAAATGTCCCCACTCATGGACGAATATCAGGATGCCCAGGACGATGGTCACCGAAACAATGGCGATGACTGCGTTATGAAAGTTGGCCATACAGCCCCTATTTTAGTTCTTTCTGCGCTCGACTTCCAGTTGAGCGAGTCGTCGCGCTTCGGCGTCGGCGGCGAGCACATCGTCTATCGTCGCGAACCCAGTTCGCGGCATGCGTTCCAACACGCGTTCAATGACCGCTGCAATTCCCGGAAATGAGAGTTTGCCCGCAAGAAACGCGGCTACCGCGATTTCGTCGGCCGCGTTCAACGCGCACGGTGACGCGCCGCCTTGCCTCAAAGCTTCCTTCGCCAGCGCAAGGCATGGAAATTTACCGACTGGCACCTCGTCAAACTGAAGCTTGCGTAAGCCGGACCAGTCCAGAGCGCAATCATTCGACGGCACCCGCTCAGGATAGGTTAGCGCATAAAGGATGGGCATGCGCATATCGGTTGCGCCCAGTTGTGCCAGGATTGAACCATCCACAAATTCCACCATGGAATGAATCGTGGACTGCGGATGGATGACCACCTGAATCTGATTGAGACCAACGTCGAAGAGCCAGCGCGCCTCGATAACTTCAAATCCCTTATTCATCAGCGTGGCAGAATCAATCGTGATGCGCTGACCCATCTTCCAATTTGGATGCGCCAGGGCTTGCTTCGGGGTTGCTTTTGCAATCTTTGCCAGAGAGGCCGTGCGAAATGGACCACCTGAAGCCGTTAGGATCAGGCGCTTAATTTCGTTTGGTTGGCCGGCTCGCAAACACTGGTGGATCGCGTTGTGCTCGCTGTCCACTGGAAGAAGAATGGTGCTTTGGCGCTTTACGGCGGCCATTACCACTTCTCCCGCTGCCACCAGCACCTCCTTGTTGGCCAACGCGATCTGTTTGCCGTGTTCTATCGCTTTGTATGTGGCAGGTAGCCCGACAACACCGACAGCAGCTGAAACAACCATTTCGGCATCGGGATGCGTTGCGACGCGCTCGATGCCTTCGGCGCCGAAAAGTATTTCAAGGCCCGGCTGCGCGGCCTGCTTTCGTCCACGATTCTTCTTCAAAGCAGAACAGAGTTCCCGCGCTCCGGCTTCGGTGGCGACTGAAACCACTTGCGGCCGATACTTGGCCACTTGTTCTGAAACTAGAGCAACGTTGGAACCCGCAGCCAAGGTCACGACTTCAAATCTTCCCGGGTGCGCATCAATCACTTTGAAACACTGACGCCCAATGGATCCCGTGGAACCCAGTATCGCGATCTTTTTCATCGGACTCCATTTTATCGGCGTTTGAAAGAATATGCGAATAGGGAGTGACCCGGCTTCGCCGGTTAACCAAGAATCAGTGCGTCAGTTCGCCGACTTGTCCAGGAGTTGCTTTAGATAAGACTGCCACACCACGGCCCAAGTGTGAGTTCCGTGGCCGTGAGTCTGCTCGCTGATGGGAATTAAAACAAAAGTCCCGTTTCTGAGCCGCTTGCTTTCCCTCTCGGCGATGCCGAGTTCGGGCGGGTTGATGAAATCGTCGGCTGTATTGATCCACATGACAGGAGCTGTGATTTTCTCCAGCTGAGCAGAGGGATCATAATCACTCGAAGCGTTCACCTGATAGAGCAGATCATTCGCGTCCAGCGTGCTGGCGCGTTTTTCCACATCCTCTGCGTACTTGTCCGCCGCGTCGTGAGTCGGCAGAGTCCTCTGCATCCACAGCGGTGCGCCGCCTGCAATCACGATCAAATCCTCTCCCTCTAACAGAGCTTCCTTCGGCTCTTCCTTGTATTCGCCGCCATTCCACGCTGGGTCATTACGGATCGCATCCATCAGCATCTTCCGCCAAACTCGGTTGCGTCCGGCGATTTGCACTGGCAGGCACGCCATCGGCATCAAAGCATCCATAAAGTCCGGGTAAGTTTCCCCCCATACAAAAGAGTGCATGCAGCCCATCGAAGTGCCAAAGATGAGTCGCAGGTGTTGCACTCCCAACCCTTCTGTAACCAGCAGGTGCTGTGCGGCTACCATGTCGTCATAGTCGTAAGAGGGAAAGTGGGCGTGCATGCCATCACTGGGCTTGGAGGATTTCCCATGGCCAATCCCGTCGGGCAAGATGACGAAGTAGCGGGCTGTATCCAGCGGCTGGCCAGGACCATACAGTTCTCCGGCGAACTGAGGTGACAGAAACTGTTGACCGCTTCCGCCGGTACCATGGAGGATGAGGACGGCGTTTTTTATCCGCCCCTGAGCATCGCGCTCCGGCTTTCCCAAAGTCCTGTAATGTATACGCAGCTCCGGCAGCGCCTCGCCTGACTTGAACTTGAAGTTGTGCGCGACATAATCGCCTTCCGTTGTCGGATACTGGCTGGGCGTTTGCGCGAATACTGTTCCTGCCGCAAGCAACGTCGCGGCAACAATAGAAACAGTTCGTGGAAAAAGATTCATCGACGATACCTCGTTGTACTTCGAATTTTTAAGCGTCGTCAGAAGCCCGCTGGCCGCTCGTTAACTACGCCGAAAGCGCGTTCCAACGCGAGGCCTGCACTTGCCAACGTACCTTCATCGAACAGCCGTCCAATCAATGTGACACCGTGCGGGACACGCCGCGGCGGGGAGAATTTCGGCAATGGCCTACTTGGGTCTGGAGCCCAATCGCTACGAGCCTGGGACACTTCGACAAAACCCGCGCGCAAAGTCAATGAAGGGTGTCCGGTAAAGTTTGTGATGGTGAGCATCTCGTCGCGCAACGACGGCACGAGAAGAAGGTCCACTTCGGAGAACACGCGGCCCATCTCTTCGGCTACTTTGCGTCGCAGCCGGTCAGCCTGGACAAAGTCGACGGCTGAAAGAAAACGGGATTGCCGAAAAAGATTTGGCCACGCATCGTACGTTTGAATCTTGAGTTGATCCAGACCGTGGCTTAGAGTGAGCTCCTCAAACGCGGCGGCTCCTTCAGCGAAGAGAATCAAGTCAAGCGAGTCGTACGGCCAGTTGGGAATGGCCACCTCAACGGGAACCATGCCGACTTTTTTCACTGTTTCCAAAGCTGCGCGGTCGACGTCAGTGGCGGGACGCTCTTTCATCCATCCAGGGAAATAGCCAACACGAAGTCCCTGGACGGAAGCAGCAGCGTCGAAATCGAGTTTGCTCGGAACGCTTGAAACGTCTCCAGCGTCAGGTCCGGAAATTGCGTGCAGCACCAGCATGGTGTCTTCCACGCTTCGCGCCATTGGACCTAACTTGTCGAGCGACCAGCAAAGTGTCATCGCGCCAGTTCGTGGTACGCGGCCGTAAGTGGGCCGCAATCCAGTGACGCCGCAACGCATCGAAGGAGAAACGATGCTGCCGCCAGTTTCGCTGCCGATCGCGAATCCCACCAGCCCCGCCGCGGTAGCGGCTCCGGGGCCGGCGCTTGAGCCGGAGGATCCTTCTTCCAACAACCAAGGATTCATCGTCTGGCCGCCGAACCATATGTCATTGAGTGCCAGCGACCCCAGGCTGAGTTTAGCGACGAGCACTGCGCCGGCTTCGTGAAGGCGCTTCACCACGGCTGCATCTCTTGCTGGGACGCGGTTCCTGAAAGGCTCTGCTCCATACGTCGTAGGAATTCCGGCGGTGTCGAGAAGGTCTTTTCCACCCCAGGGGATGCCGTGCAGAGGTCCGCGGTATTTTCCTGCTGCGATTTCCTGGTCGGCTCGTTTCGCCTGGGCCAAGGCCAAATCTCGAGTGAGTGTGATGACGCAGCGCAGCTCGGAGTTGAATTTCTCCAGTCGATCCAGATAAATGTGCGTCAGTCGCTCAGAACTTAGTTTTCGCTGCTCGACCCAGCGCGAGAGTTGCGTTACCGAAGCGAAGGCAATATCTTCGTCGTTTGCAGGCAGCGGCGCTGGGTCGCTGTCACTGCGGACAAATCGGTCGCGCGCCGGGAGTGTTTTCTGCCCCGGCAGCACGGGATCCCAGCGAGAATAGGGCGCGAGGGTTGAATCCAATTCCACTTTGTGCGGACCGGTGCGCCGTTCGTAGAGCGGAGCCATGTTGACGCGCCAACTGGCTGCTGCCGTGTCGCACTCTGTCGCGTTCAATTCCACTTGCACAAGCTTTTCTGCTTCGACGAAAGTCTCGGGCGAAACCTTGGGTCCGACAGCCTGTCCGGTGCCAAATGCGGGCGGCGCTCCCGGCGGTAGTTCAGGCTTTTGGTCCTGAGCGTGGCCTGGAATTGCTGCTGCCAGCAGTCCAAGAGATGTCGCGGTGATGAATTCCCTGCGCGATTTTGACATGTAACCTCCGCCCGGCATGTGCAGCTGGGCCTAGACCGTGAAGCGCGCGTCTAATTCGTATGCGAGAAGAAGAAAGTAGTCATCGTAACGCCCTCGCTCAAACATTTACCCACAGCGTCTTGTCGCTCAATGTGGCGACACAATCCATTGATACATAACCCACACAACCGGTGCCGCCAGCATGAGACTGTCAACTCGATCAAGCACGCCACCGTGGCCAGGCAGCAACTTTCCAGAGTCTTTCACGGAAGCGCCACGCTTATACGCGGATTCGATCAAGTCGCCCATTTGCCCCGCGATGTTGGCCACGCCCGCGATAAACATCAAGGTGACCACATCAATTTGCATCCATCGCGCAAAAAGGACCGCGACGAGCAACGAGCCCAATATATTTCCTAACGCACCTTCCCACGTCTTTTTGGGACTTAACGCAGGAGCCATTGGAACCCGCCCAAACCCACGTCCGACAAAATACGCGAGCATGTCCCCGGCCCAAACGAGACATAAAGTAAACAAAACGAGTTGCCGCCCGGTTCGTTCGATGTTGTTTAGGCGAACCAGGTAGCTGAACGGGAGGGCGATAAACAGAAGCCCGGCGGCGCTGACAGAGACGGAAGGAAGCACCTCGTGGAGCGGGCGGCGCGTAAAGAGTCCGATCGAGACACAGCCAAAAACGAAAACTAGAAGTAGCGCTTCGATCGAGAACACGCCTCCCGCGGCGTTTCGAACGAGCGAGAACCCCTCGACAACCGCAGGCGTCTCCACGAATCCCTGCGAATATTGCGCATAAAACAACCCTGCGACGCACACGATTGTCCACTTTTGATAGGCGCGAAGACCCACGCGGTTTGCGAGGTCGAAAAGTTCGATGATAGCGAGTATAGCGACGATGCCGGCAAGCCCGGCAATAAGCGAAGGAAGTCCCCACCAAACCAAGGCGACAACTATTGGGATCAAGACGAGCGCGGTAAGAATACGCAGGAGCATTGGGCGTCAGCCTCGTCCATGCCCTGCCGAGCGCTTTGCGACTTTGGCTGAATCGCCGGGTTCCGACGCTCGGAGGCCACCGTAACGACGCTCGCGTTTTTGAAAATCAACAAGCGCTTCGAGCAGACGAGCGCGCGAAAAATCGGGCCAGAGCGTTTCAGTAACATAGATTTCCGCATAAGCGATCTGCCACAACAGAAAATTGCTTACGCGCATTTCTCCGCTTGTGCGAATCAGCAAGTCGGGGTCGGGCAGTCCGGCGGTGTAGAGATGCTCGGAGATGGTCTGTTCGTCCGCCTGAAACGCAGACAGGCCGTTTGAGCGAACATGTGCCAGCAAGGCATTGAACGCGTCGACCATCTCGGCGCGCCCGCCGTAATTGAGCGCGACGACCAGCTTCATTCCCGTGTTCCGCGCAGTCATCTGCATTCCATGCTCGATATCTTTACGCACGCCTTCGGGAAGCTGCTCGGAACGTCCGATGATAAGCAGGCGAATATTATTTTTGTTAATCGCAGGCAGCTCGCGTTTCAGATATTCGCGGAGCAGACGCATCAAAAAATCCACTTCGGCTTGCGGGCGCCGCCAATTTTCCAGCGAGAACGCATACAGGGTCAAACAGGGCAGTTTCAGACGCGCGCACGTTTCGATGATTTCTCGCGCCGCCTTCACGCCCGCGCGATGCCCAGCCACTCGCGGCAAGTGCCTGCGCTGGGCCCAGCGGCCGTTGCCATCCATAATGACGGCAAGGTGCTGCGGAAGCCGCTTTAGATCGAGAGTTTCGAGGAGGGCCGCTTCCTCCGCATTCACGGATTTCAAAAGTTCACTTGCTTTCACTAGGATTCACTCGAAGGAAGCAGCCAGAAAAACTAGCACACGCCGGGGACACACGCAAGGTAGCGTAAAACAGAAAGCTAGAAGAAGTGGTGATGAAGCAACGCGCCGGACAATCCCGTGGTTGCGGGCTCGAAGATGGAAGTGTAAATCAGGACTAGCGTCAGGATGATCATGATGATGCTGGCAGTCCAGGCGACGGCGTTGAAACCCCACGAGTTGGTGTGCTCTCCCATCAAATCGCGGCGATTGATCAGTATCAAAATGAAAATCAAGACGACAGGCAGCCAGATGCCGTTGCCCACCTGCGAATAAATCAGGATTTTCCACAGCGGCGCCTTGGGAATCAGAACAATCCCGGCACCGACCACGATCAGGGTGGTGTAGAGCGAATAAAATGCCGGAGCTTCCTTGAACTTACGATCCAGCCCAGCCTCGAAACCCAGGCCCTCGCAGATAACGTGCGCGGTGGAGAGCGGAAGAATCGAAGCGGCAAATAAGGAAGCGTTCAAAAGCCCGAATGCAAAAAGGCCGCCTGCCCACTTCCCTGCCAGCGGGACTAGAGCCTGGGCCGCTTCTTTGGCACTGGAAATGTTGGTGAGGCCATGTACGTTCAGGGTCGCGGCACAGCAAACGATAATAAAGAATACGATCACCATGCAGGAGATGCTGCCCACCAGAACGTCCATACGTGCGTGTTTGTACTGTCTCGGGCCGACCCGCTTTTCAACGAACCCAGCCTGAAGATAGAAAAATTGCCACGGCGCAATTGTGGTCCCCACCAACCCAGTCAGCATCAGGAGGTAAGGGGCGTTCATGTGAAGGGACGGCACGACGAGCTCGTGCGCCGCATACAGCCAATCTGGTTTGGCCAAAAATGCCGATAGCACGTACGAAAGATAAAAGCAGCAAGCTACCAGAAAGATCTTTTCCACGATGCGATAGCTTCCATAAACTACAAGCAGCCAGACGGCAATAGCCGCCAGCGGAACTGAAACGTAGCGGCTGACGTGCATAACCTCGGACGCTTCCGCAACTCCCGAAAACTCGGCGACTGTGTTGAACAGATCCACAAACAGCGCCGCGACCATCACAAAAAAAGTAGATCGGAATCCGAATTCCTCGCGAATCAAGTCGGACAGGCCTTTGCCGGTAACCACGCCCATGCGCGCGCACATTTCTTCGCTGACGTACAGGGCGATGGTCATAGGAATCAACGACCACAACAGTGTGTAGCCAAATTGCGCGCCTGCCTGCGAGTAGGTGCTGATCCCTCCCGCGTCATTGTCGACGTTGGAAGTGATAAGCCCGGGGCCTACCACGGCTAGAAACAGGGCGATGCGCTTGCGCCAGAAATTCGAGCGCCGGTTAAAATCTCTGCCGCGCTTCTTCCAAGCGCCCAGCGAGTTCGTCAATGTGGCCCAGGTATTCATCGTTCCGTCTCTAGCGTTCCGATCCCCTACTTTATTTTTAGACTTTTGCTCGTAGCCTGCTCACCACGTCGTCCACGGTGATTGCTCCGATCGGAGCCTTGAGTTCATTCACCACCGTGAGGCTCCGCAAGTTGTATTTGTCGAAGAGCTCGAAGACTTCCTTATCCTTGGTGTCCGGGGCGACAAAAAGCAGGGGCTCAAAAATCAGTTCGATCATGCGTTGTTCGGTGTCCGCCAACAGCAGCCTGCCGACAGGGACTGTACCGGCGAGCGCGGAATCACGATTGATTAGCACTACGTTGTCCACTTGGTCGATGCCGATTTCGTGGAAGCGAATATAATCCACCACTTCACCTCTGGTGGCGTCTTCACCAACCACGATCATTTCCGTCGTCATCATTCCGCCCGCTGTGTCTTCGCCGAACTTCATGAGTTGCTCGACAGCGCTCGCTTCGCGGTCTTCCATTTCGTGCAAGAGCTCTTTTGATTTGTGGGGCTCAAGACTGGCAATCAGGTCGGCGGCCTCGTCCGGGTTCATTTCCTCCATGATGTCGGCGGCGCGTTCGGGATCGAGTTTTTCCACCACTTGCGTTTGCAGCCGCTTATCAAGTTCGGCGATCGTCTCGGCGGCACTTTCTTCATCCAGAGAAGCGATAATCGTCTGCCGCTCGTCGGGAGACAACTGCTCCATAATGTCTGCCAGGTCTGCCGGATGCAGCGCGGCCAGCTTTTCGCTCGATAGGCGCAATTTCACGCGGCGCAGCGGATCCGGCTCGACGATGTTCACGAATTCCCACTGAATTTTTCGCGGCGGCAGTTTGGCCTGGATCCTTCGAATCGCCATGGGCGGAACAATGCCCTGTAACAAGCGGCGAACCGCGCCGGCCAAACCCACATCCACTTGCGTAATCCGCAGTTCGGTGTTTCCATTCGTTCGGTTATCGGCTAGATCGATATCGTTCACGCGAACCACTTTGCGGCCGTTCGTATCGATGATTTGCTGGTCCAGCAAATCCTTTCCCATGGCCAGATAGCTTTCGTTCGGCTGATACAGGTCAAGATGTGATTCATCCGTGGTAAGCGCGATGCGTCCCGGGCTGACCAAACCGATCTGGTCATAACGCGCTATTAGCGGCCGGTATTGGCCGCGGCTGAGAAGCAGTTTAGATACTCGGTTCGGCTGATCACCGGGGTCGACGAACATTTCTTTCACTCGTCCGACGAAGTTGCCGTGCGAGTCGTAGGCTTCGGCCCCTAGCAGTTCTGTTGCGTGAAGCATAATCACTCCTTCAGCAGCTTGCGTCTTATCGCGATTGGGGTAAATCTTTCGGGCAATTAGCAAAAAAAAATGCCCGAAGCCAGCTTTCCAACCGGCTTCGGGCACAGAAAAAATCCCCTAAGCTAGTTTAGGCCGGGCTTCGCCTTCCTGTTCGTGCGCGCAGCAGACCGCTCAAAGGGGCCCGCTGCAGAGGCACGAACGGTCCTGTGCACGATCAAAACCTCGAGTGAGATGCGACTCGGCCAGCCCCATTCTGGGACTCCGGCCAAGCAGCTACTCCATGGCTCCGAATTGGACTGTAGCCCTTCCATTCCGATGCGCGTTTGCTCGTTTCGACTACTAAATGCAGACGATAACTTTGTCAAGCGAAGAGTGAAGTTTTAGCTAGATTTTTTCGATTTGAATACCATATTTCGAGAGAGGCGTTTCAAACGGCGGCAGTCGGCGACATAGAGGTCCCAATATGTGGCCCGGAGATAGTCTTTGGGTGCAAAACCGAGCGCGCGAGCGCTTCGCCTAATGGCAGCGGGATTTCCTTCCAACTCTAGAAAGATGCCGATCGGGGTCTCATCCAGATCCAGATGGAGGTCTCCAAGCCGAAAGCTGGTGCGGTACTTTTCGTATCTGAAGCCCGGGCGAAAGCCGAGTTCTTGGAGCAACGGCGGCCACGGGACTGGCTCTTTCACTTCTAGCTCAGTTTCGAGGCGCTCTTTGTACGGCATTCTCCTCGAGGAGCTTGATCGAGCGGAAGAAGGCGCTTTCGCCGTCAAAATGGTAGTAGGCGGGCCGCCCCGTGAACCGTTTTTGGGCGCTGGAGTCTGCATTCTGACCCGCAATAAGCGGCCGCGATGCCAAAAGCTGGAGCCGGGGGTATCGAAGAGCGTGTTCCGTTCCAGAACCCTGCCGCGGGACACCGCTCCGATGTCGCTTAGACGGCTCAGAATCGCCTGAAGGTCTGCGACCCGCAGCTTAATTTCGATTTCGCGCTTGCTACTTACGTGTGTAGCCACGTCTGAGTATAAACGCTCTTAATCGTTTATCCCCATCTGCGTGAGGAAGTAGGCATAGTCAAAAGCCGTTTCATGCAACCGATCGTAGCGTCCCGATGCGCCGCCATGTCCGGCGGGGCTCATATTTGTTTTCAGAATCAAGATGTTGTTATCAGTCCGGAGGGCACGCATTTTTGCAACGTACTTGGCCGGCTCCCAGTACATCACTTGGCTGTCATTGAAGGACGTCTTCACGAGCATATTTGGATAGGCCTTTGCCTGGATGTTGTCGTAGGGCGAATAGGTCATCATGTAATCGAATGCGGGCTTTTCCTTGGGATTGCCCCACTCCTCGAACTCGCCGACGGTCAAAGGCAGAGACTCGTCCAGCATGGTGTTCATCACGTCCACAAACGGGACGCCGACCAAAGCCGCGTGGAACAAATCCGGTCGCATATTTAGAACCGCGCCCATCAACAGGCCGCCGGCGCTTCGCCCTTCGATCACCAGCCGCTCTTTCGAACCATATCCTTGGGCCACTAGGTATTGGGCGGAGGCAATGAAATCAGTAAAAGTATTTTTCTTGTGCATCATGCGGCCATCGTCGTGCCAACCCTTCCCCATTTCTCCGCCACCGCGAATGTGGGCCACCGCTACGGTCACGCCACGGTCGACCAAGCTAAAGATATTGGAGTTGAATCTAACGTCGGATGACACGCCGTAAGAACCATAGCCAGTCAGATAAATGGCTCCTTTACCGTCCATGCTGGCGGCTTTGAGATGCACAACCGAAATCGGTACCTTCACGCCGTCGGGCGCCGTAGCGAAAATCTGCTCTACCTGATATCGAGTGCGGTCATAGCTACTGGGGATTTCCTGTTGCTTCAATAAAGCTGAAGTTCCGCCGGCCATGTCGTATTCAAAAACCGATTGCGGAGTGATAAACGACTGGTAGCTATAACGGAACTTTGTCGCGTCGTATTCGAAATTGGCGTAAGGAGAGCTCACGTAAGCAGGCTCTGGAAACTCGATGCGGCGCGACACCCCGCTTCGCAGGTCAGTGACGCGAATCTGAGGTAGTCCCTTTTCACGTTCGTAAGAGACGTAGTAGTTCTTAAAGAAGTCCGTACCACTGAGCATCACATCGTCGCGCTGCGGCACCACTTCCTGCCAATTCTTGCTGCCGGGATTCGAGACCGGCGACTTGACCAGCCTAAAGTTGCGTCCAGTGTCGTTTACTCGGATATAAAAGAAATCGCCGTTGTGATCTGGGTAGTATTCGACGCCCTGTCTACGAGGTTCCAGGACCTTCCATTCCGCCGTGGGCTGGTCAGCAGGGATATAACGCGCCTCGCTGGTCGTGTGGCTGCCGGCGAAGAGAAACAAGTAGGCCTTGCTGCGCGTCTTGCCAGTGTAGATATCAAACCTCTCGTCTTTTTCCTCATAGACGAGGGTGTCCGCGCCGTTGGTGCCGACGGTGTGACGAAACATCTTATAAGATCGCTTCGAAACCTCGTCTTCAACGGTATAGAAGATGGTCTTGTTGTCGTCGGCCCAGGCAACCGAGTCCACGCGTTCGGCGTGATCTACTAACATTTTTCCCGTGCGCAAATCCTTCAGAGCTAATGTGTATTGTCGGAATCCAGTGTTATCCATGGTGTAGGCTAGAAGATTCCCGTCGTCGCTGACGTCGAAAGATCCCAGCGACATAAAGGCTTGACCCTTGGCGAGCTCATTGACGTCCAGCAGAATTTCTTCCGGCGCGTCGAGGTTCCCTTTTTTTCGGCAACGAATCGGGTACTGCTTTCCCGCTTCCGTTCGCGAATAGTAAAAGTAGCCGCCTTGCTTGTAAGGTACCTCCACGTCGGTTTCCTTGATCCGGCTCAGCATTTCGCCATAGAGCTTTTTCTGTAACGGCTCGGTCGGTTTCATCACCGCATCGGTGTAGGAGTTTTCGGCTTCCAGATAAGCTCTGACGTCTGGATTTTTCTTATCGCGCAGCCAGTAGTAATCGTCGACGAGCTTGCGGCCATTGATCTCAGTGATTCTGGGCTCTTTCTTTGCCACCGGAGGTGCAGGGGGAGAAGAAGTATCGCCCGCAGCCAGTACCAGGACGGAAGTAAGGAGCATGGAACCGAAAATCAGCAACGGGAGGCAGAAGTGCCGGAATTGAAAAACTTTCATAAAGACTTCCTTCAACGAGATTTGGACGGGAATTTCCGTTTGAATCTGAAAACGGCAGCCATTGTACATCCATTCGCCTGTCAGGTCGTCGTGGAGTAAAACAATCCCGTTAACGCGGTAGGAACGTGTTGCCAAATGGCTGCGTCGGCAAGATAATCGCTTGCCTGCTCGGCCCTGCCACGTTCCGTCTCGGGGTGAGGCCTGCTTTCATGACTGAACCGACGACTCCATTGATGCGGCAGTACCACGCGCTCAAAAAACAGCATCCGGCTGCCCTTCTGCTCTTCCGCCTGGGGGATTTCTACGAACTTTTCTTCGAGGACGCTGTGGTGGCTTCACGCATTTTGCAAATTACTCTCACCGCGCGCAACAAAGAAAAGGGCGATGCGATTCCCATGTGCGGCGTGCCGTATCACGCCGCGGAAAATTACATCGCGCGTTTGATTCGCGACGGCCACAAAGTAGCGATTTGTGAACAAATGGAGCAGCCAAGCCCGGGCAAGAATCTCGTGCGGCGAGAAGTGGTTCGCGTGCTGACTCCCGGAACAGCAAGTGGCGCAGGATTGTTAGAACCCAAAGAAAATAATTATCTCGCGGCGGTAGCACGCAACGGATTCGTTGGCGCGGGAAACTTGGCGCTGGGAGCCGCAGTGTCCGGCTCGCCACAACGCGCGTCCCAAGGCAGGTCCGTGAACGCGCCGCAGATTGGCCTCGCTTTCCTCGATCTTTCAACCGGCGAGTTTCGTACCACGGAGTTTTCGGGCGAGAAAGCCGAAGCTCGGCTGCGGGATGAGCTCGGCATCCTGCGGCCGCGCGAAATTCTGTTGCCGCGCCCGGTCACTCTCTTCCCCACCGCGGTTCCCACGGAGATGGACGGTCTTGGCGCGGTTGAAACCAGGCTGGACGAATGGGTTTTCAAAACTGACTACGCGGAGCGCGTGCTTGAAGAGCATTTTCGCGTCGTCGCGCTCGGCGGGTTTGGATTGGAAGGACACCCTCAGGCCATCGCAGCAGCAGGGGTAATCGTCCACTATTTGAAGGAAACATCGGCGATCAGTGGGCGCAGAGCCGAGGATCAGGCGGCAATTCCTTCGCAGCGTCCATCGGGAACGGGACTCGAGCACATAGATCGCCTGGCATATTACGAGCAACAAGACGCCATGATCCTGGACTCAGTCACGGTGCGAAATCTCGAATTGGTAGAACCCGCTGCAGGCGAGGACCCTTCCGCCACACTTCTAAAAGCCATCGATCAGACTTGCACAGGGATGGGCGCACGACTTCTGCGCAGATGGATCCTGCGTCCGGAGATCTCGCTTTCTGAAATCGACCATCGCCTTGGCGCCGTGGGCGAACTAAAGTCGCAGACCATAGCGCGGGAAGAATTGCACAAGGAGCTGGAAGGAATCCTCGATCTCGAGCGCCTCACCAGCCGCGTGACCCTTGGTGCCGCGACGCCGCGCGATTTGCTCGCTCTCCGTCAATCGCTCGAAAGACTAACGGCCATACGTGCGCTGCTCAACTCTCCCGGGATGACGGAACCGAACGGCGGGCGCGAGCCTGTCGAATCGAGCCGGCGTTTACTCCTGCTTCGCGAGGAACTGGACGAGTTGTCCGACGTTCGTGACAAAATCGCGCGCGGAATCGCCGACGAGCCGCCGGCTATGGCCGCTGATCCTGGCATCATTCGCCCCGGTTACGACAGCGAACTTGACGAATTGCGCGACATCACGACGCGTGGGCGCCAAATTATTGCGTCGATGGAAGAGCGCGAGCGCAAGCGCACAGGAATAGCGTCGCTGAAGATCCGTTATAACCAAGTATTCGGCTTTTATATCGAAATCTCGAAGGCGAATTTGCATCTGGCCCCGGGAGACTACGACAGAAAGCAAACTCTAGTCAACGCCGAGCGTTTTACGTCCCCAGAGTTGAAGGAACACGAGCACAAGGTGCTCTCGGCGGAAGAACGGATGCAGGAGATCGAACGGCGACTATATAGTGAGATCCTTGAAGGAATCGCCCAACAGGCGGCGCGCCTGCGCAAGACTGCTGCGGCCATCGCACAGGTCGACGTGCTCGTGAATTTCGCTCGGCTGGCTGCCATTCGCAATTACACCCGCCCGGAGTTTACCGAAGCCGGCTTGGCGCGTAACAGCACGCGCAAAACCGCCGCGGCTGGGACACCTTTTACGGAGACTCCACGAGGGATTCTCATGATCGCCGGCGGACGTCATCCTGTAATTGAAAACTTGCTTCAGGATCGCGGCGAAAGATTTGTGCCGAACGATTTGTATCTGGACGACCAGAAACAGTTTCTGTTGGTAATTACGGGCCCGAATATGGGCGGTAAGTCCACCTATCTTCGACAAGCGGCGCTGATTTCGATCCTTGCGCAGATGGGATCGTTCGTTCCCGCCGCTCGGGCGAGGCTGCCGCTTCTGGATCGAATTTTTACGCGGATTGGTGCGTCGGATAACTTGGCGCGCGGCCGCTCGACTTTTCTGGTCGAGATGAGCGAGGTGGCCGCGATCCTTAGCACCGCAACACCCGCCAGTCTGGTTCTGCTCGATGAGGTGGGCCGCGGCACCTCAACATTCGACGGCTTGTCGATCGCCTGGGCCGTGGTGGAATCGCTGCATTCCGGCGCGCGGCCTCGCACTCTCTTCGCGACTCACTATCACGAACTGACGGAGCTGGAACAGTTGCTCCCCGGCGTGCAGAACGTTCACGTCTCGGTACAAGAAGCCGGCAGCGAAATCGTTTTTCTCAGGCGCGTGGAACCTGGCAGCGCAAACAAAAGTTACGGGATTGAAGTTGCGCGTTTAGCTGGATTGCCGACCGATGTGATAGCTCGGGCCCGCGAGATTTTGCGTCGACACGAACAAAAGGAAGACAAATTAACGGAAGAGCTCTCGCCCGGTGCGCTCGCTGACAAAGCCATGGCTCATCAAGCTAGTTTTACGGCCATAGATGAATCGGTGCTCGAATCTCTTCGGGGCGCGGACTTGAACAAGCTTACACCGCTCGAGGCTATGATCCTGCTGGCCGCGCTGCAAAAGCAGCTTTCATGACTACGCGCAAAAAATCGATGCTGGTGCTTGGCATGATGTCCGGAACATCAGCGGACGGCATTGACGTTGCGCTGGCGCGTATTTCCGGCGGGCCGCCGAAACTGTCGGTGAAGCTCGAAGGGCATCACCACAGTTGTTTCTCCGCTTTGGTGCGAAAAATCATTCTGCGTTTGGCCAACGGGGGTCCCACGACGACGGCGGAAATCAGCCAATTGAATTTCCTGCTGGGCCACGAGTTTGCACGTGCGGCGATCTCGGCCTGCAAGTCCTGGCGTGTTCCACTGCGAAAGGTTGCGCTGATTGGATCGCACGGGCAAACGATCTATCACCAGGGTGCTGCTTCTGTTTTTCTCGGCAACCTGCGGTTGTCTTCGACTCTGCAAATTGGCGAACCCAGCGTCATTGCGGAAGAGACAGGCATCAGAACCGTCGCGGATTTTCGTCCCGCAGATATGGCTGCCGGTGGACAGGGCGCTCCGCTGGTTCCCTTCGTTGATTATTTGCTGTACCGCCATCCAAAGCGGAGCCGCATAGCCCTGAACGTCGGCGGAATCGCAAACGTCACCGTAATCCCCGCGCATGCGAAACCGAAAGATGTCTTCGCGTTCGACACGGGCCCGGGGAACATGATTGTGGACGCGCTGGTAGAAACATTCACTCATGGCGGCTCGCATTACGACAAAGATTCGCAAATGGCCTTGCGCGGGCGCTTGCTCCCGAGACTTTTGAACGAGCTGATGGACGATCCTTATTTCAAAAAACAGCCGCCCAAGACCGCCGGCCGGGAACAGTTCGGCCAACCTTACATGCAGAAAATACTCTCCTGGGCCAAAAAACATCGTGCGAAGCCCGAAGACGTAGTGCGAACTGCGACGGTCTTCACTTCTCTTTCAATCGCGAATGCAATTCAGCAATTTATTCTGCCGCGAGCGCGTGTTGACGAATTGATTGCTTCCGGAGGCGGAGCTCGCAATTCACTGATGATGGTTTATCTCGCCGCAACTCTCGGGTTCCCGATTCGTTTCTCGAGCGAGATGGGCGTACAGCCTGAGGCCAAGGAAGCCCTGGCCTTCGCGATTCTTGCCTACGAGTGTTATCACGGCCGCTCGAACAATTTACCTTCCGCCACCGGCGCGAGACATCCCGCGATCCTCGGAAAGTTGGTGCATGGACGCGCGCGCTAATTTCCGACTCGGCTTCTTTGCGCTCGCGTTGATTGCTCTCCTCCCACCGGCCGGGTGCTCTCATTTTCGTCCCGCAGCCGAGCCGAACACCTTAGTTTTTCTCATCGAGTCCTCTCCTACCAATCTCGATCCCCGGATCGGCGCGGATGCTTATTCGGCACACATCGACGGTCTGATTTTTTCGAGCTTGGTGGCCCATGATGCGCAGATGAATGTGATCCCCGATTTAGCTGAACGCTGGGAAACGCCCGATCCCCTCACTTACATTTTCCATCTTCGCCAGGGCGTAGAGTTTCATGATGGCCGCGAGCTTACTTCCGCGGACGTGAAATTCACATTCGATTCCATTATCAACGGAGCGGTGAAAACTCCCAAGCGCGGCGCTTTCCGGCTGGTAACTTCAACCGAAGCGCCCGACGCCCATACTTTCGTGTTTCACTTGCGCGAGCCCTATGCGTCGTTCCTTTTCGGGCTTACGCGCCCGAGCGTCGGCATTGTCCCTCAAAATTCTGACGCCGCGATGTCGCAGCGCCCGATCGGCAGTGGACCATTTCGCTTCGTCGGCGCCATCCGCGACGAGGAAATTGTGCTCGAACGCAACCCTGACTATTTTGGCGGCGCACCAAAAATTGAGCGTGTGCATTTCCGGATCGTTCCTGACGCGATTGTCCGCGCTCTCGAACTGCGCAAAGGATCGGCGGACGTCGAAATTAATTCTCTTACGCCCGACATGACCGCCTCGCTCGCAAAGCAATCCGGCCTCGCGGCGGACGAGCAGCCCGGCACTCCGCTGGCTTACATCTCATTTAATTTTGAAGATCCCATTCTCGCGCACCGTGAAGTGCGCCAAGCTCTGGCTTACGCCACGGACCGCGAATCGCTGGTCAAGTATCTGCTTCACGGACAAGCGCGTTTAGCCACTAGCCTTTTGCCTCCCAACCATTGGGCGTTTGATCCGGACGTGGCGCAATACGGCTACGATCCCGCGCGCGCCGAACAGCTCCTGGATGCCGCAGGGTTTCGCCGTGGAGCCGACGGCGTTCGATTTCATCTCGCTTTGAAAACTTCCACCGACGAGTCCACGCGATTGACTAGTGCGGCGATTGCCGACCAGTGGAAGCGCGTCGGAGTTGCGCTGGATTTGCGTCCGCTCGAGTTCGCCACTTTTTTCTCAGACATTTTGCGCGGGAGTTTTCAGCTCTACACGCTGCGGTGGGTGGGCGCCAATAATGACCCGGACATCTTCGAGTACGTTTTCGGTTCCAGGAAAATTCCGCCCGACGGCGCAAACCGGGGCCGTTATCGAAATCCGGCACTCGACACTCTGCTCGATAGCGCTCGCGTGGAGATGAATCAGGAGAAGCGCAAGATGATCCTGTGGCAGATTCAGAAGACCGTTGCAGAAGACGAGCCTTACATCAATTTGTGGTATCCGGATAATGTCTGCGTGCACCGAACAAGGCTTACTGATCTTTCAATTCCACCGGGCGGGGACTACGAATTCCTCAATACCGCACGCTTGCAGTAGGAACCCAACGCGCGCACGTATTTACGAGGCTAATTAGCCCTTGAGCGCGGCGTGAATCTCCGCCTCGGGCAGCGCACCCTCGCGTGCCAGCGTCCAATTATTTCCATCGATGCGCACGATCGTCGACGCCATCACCGCTCCAGTGTCGCCGGCGTCGAGAATCAGCGGCAGCCGATTTCCAAGTTGCCTAACGATTTGTCCTGCGTTCGTGCAGGAAGGAAATCCGGAAAGGTTTGCGCTCGTGCCGGTAATCGGACCGCCCGCGGCATCAATGATCGCAGTTGGGACGGACGAGTTCGCCCAGCGCAATGCTACGCGCCCGGTGTTGCCTGTAACTTTTAGCGGCAGGCGATGCGTCGCCTCCACCACTAACGTTAGTGCGCCTGGCCAGAATTTGTGCGCGAGGAGCAGGAAAATATCCGGCACGTCCCGCATCATTGTCACTGCTTGCTCGATCGAGCTTACCAGAATGGGAAGCGCCTTGGTTTCCGGCCGCCCTTTCGCTTGAAAGACAGCTTCGATCGCCGCAAGATTAAATGGGTCGGCCGAAAGCCCGTAAAAAGTGTCTGTGGGAATACCCACTACTTCGCCGCGCTTGATAAATCCGGCGGCGTAGTCCACGACGTCACTTTCCGGCGCTTTAGGAGATATTTTAAGAACTTCGACGGGCAATGTTCACTCGCGGCTTAGCTATCATTCTTTGGCAAGCTACCATAGGCATAGCTGGCCAATCAAGCTGCCGCTTTTCGTGTCGGCGAGTTTCCGCCAACCCAGCTTGCCGGATCACGCATTTTGGGCGGCTCCCGCGCAGCTTCCCGGCGGGTTTACGCAGGCTCAGGCGTTTGTTACGCTTGTTGCATGGCGCAACGGTTCCCTTCCGACGATCGAGTGCAAGCTGCGCCGGAAAGCGGTCCGGTTCGCGCGCGGCGGAGCCATTCCGCATCCAGTGCCCACGTTGGCGATGCCGACTCCATAACTAGTCGCGATAACAAGTGGTTAAAGCAATTTCGCGCCGGCCTGCGGGGCACCGGCCCCCCCGAAGGCGAGCCGATTGCCGCTGAGGGGCCAAAGCTTGTAGAAGAAGGCGTTCGTTCGGGGCTTCAGGCAGAAGCTCTGTTAGTAAGTGAAACAGGCGAGCGCCACTTGGAACGCATACTTCTTGTTGCTAGCGAGAGCGATTCCGGAATACCGCGATCGCGAATTTTTCGCACAACCGATAAGCTATTCGAGAGCGTTGCAGGTACGGAAACCCCGCAGGGAGTAGCTGCGCTATTTCACCAGCGCGAATGGAGTTTTGATGACGTACTGCGCGGCCGAGCCAGTCTCGCCGGAGCTTTTTCCAGCGACTCAACACTCATTGTCGTAATGGCCGCGGTGCAAGATCCCGGCAACGTTGGCACGATTGTTCGCTCAGCCGAAGCCTTCGGAGCTTCGGGAGTTGTCTCCACCCGCGGCACAGCCGATCCTTGGTCTCCCAAGGCGCTACGAGCATCGGCAGGCTCTGCGCTTCGCTTGCCGCTCCTGCGAGGCATGGCGATTCCTATTCTTCTCGCGCAACTGCGCGTGGCGGGGGTGACAGTTTTGGCCGCAGGGGCTAAACCAGCCACTGCGACGACCACCGAGGATGCGCCAGCGGCACTATCCGACTTGCGTGGCTCCTGTGCAGTTTTTATCGGCAATGAAGGCGCAGGTTTGCCAAGCGAGGTGGAACACGCCGCCGATGACTGGGTCTCGATCGCTATGAGCGATGATGTGGAGTCGTTAAACGCAGGAATCGCGGCGTCGATAATTTTGTTCGAAGCAGCGCGACAGAGGCGAGGCGCCTAAATCGCATGGGACTCTTTCAAACTCTCGAGCCCGAAGCAGAATCGCAGGCGGGGCGTCCTCTGGCGGACCGCATGCGTCCGCGAACTCTAGACGAATTCATCGGCCAGGAAGAACTGCTTGGCCCGGGCAAGCCGCTTCGCGTTCAAATCGAGCGCGACGATCTCAGCTCGATGCTGCTTTGGGGCCCTCCAGGCTGCGGAAAAACCACACTCGCGCGAATTATTGCCAAGAGCACTCGGTCGGACTTTATTCCCTTCAGCGCCGTGCTGGCGGGCATCAAGGAAATCAAAGAAGTAATGGCTAAAGCTGAAGGCGCTCGCCGCTATGGAATGCGCACGATTGTTTTCGTTGACGAAGTGCACCGCTTCAACCGCGCGCAGCAGGACGCTTTTCTTCCGCACGTCGAAGCCGGAAATATATTGCTCATTGGCGCGACCACGGAGAACCCATCTTTTGAGGTAATCGCGCCGCTGCTTTCGCGGATGCGAGTCTACATACTGCATGCACTCACAAAAGACCAGATCGTCGGACTTTTGCGACGCGCGCTTGCAGATCCCGTTCGCGGCTTGGGCAAGGAAAGCGTCACCGCGCCGGACGATATTCTCGATCGCATAGCAATTCTCGCCAATGGTGACGCGCGTTCGGCGTACAACACTCTGGAAGCGCTGGTGATGGGCACAACTCCCAACGCGGAATCTCGTCGCGTTCTATCGCAAGCCCGCCTTGAAGATGTTTTGCAGAAAAAGCTTCTCCCCTATGACAAATCCGGAGAGGAGCATTTCAACTTAATTTCCGCGCTTCACAAATCCGTGCGAAATTCAGACGCTGATGCTTCTCTTTACTGGCTGGCGCGCATGCTCGAATCCGGCGAGGACCCGCTGTACGTCGCGCGAAGGCTGGTTCGCATGGCCAATGAAGACATTGGACTCGCCGAGCCGCACGCAGTTCAAGTGGCGCTTGCCGCCATGCAGGCGTTCGAGTTCCTGGGTCCTCCGGAAGGAAACCTCGCGCTGGCTCAAGCCGCTGTTTATTTGGCGCTCGCGCCGAAATCGAATGCGGTGTACACCGCCTACGGCGACGTTCAGGACGATCTGCAAAGAACGATGGCCGAACCCGTGCCGCTGCACTTGCGCAACGCTGTCACTGGCCTGATGAAGAACATCGGCTACGGCAAAGGCTATCAGTACGCGCACAACGCGGAGGAGAAAGTTACAGATATGACTTGCCTTCCGGAAAGCCTCGCCGATCGTGTGTACTATCATCCGACCGATCAAGGGTTCGAAGCGCGCATACGGCAGCGGCTCGAAGAAATTCGTCGCATCAAAAGCAAGACTTCGGAGAGCAAGGAACAATCATGAGCGAGGGACGCAATCAGGTTACGCGCGAAGACAAAGGAGCTCTTCTGCCCGTTGTGCTGGCGCTAGGGCTGTGTCTCCCGCTGCTAGCGTATGCACAAGGGAAATCACTCGTGAAGATTGACGAAGACGTTCAGGCGTTTGCCATCGCTCCCGACAATCGAATTGTCTATGCCGTCCAGCATATGCGCAAGTTTAAGAAAGCCCGGATGGAACGCGACGATTTGTGGATCTCGTCGCCCGACGGCAAGCAGAAAAAGATTGCCGACGGAGAAAAACTATTCGCCGATCCCCTGCTCAATTATCAAGTGCAATCATTCGCCTGGTCCCCGGACGGCCGCCGCATCGCCGTAATGATGCAAACGGCGGAAATGACTCAGCCCAAGGGGACTGTCGATCAGCAACTCGACGAACAACAAACGGTGCGCGGAGTCGTCGCCATTTATCTAATGGACTCCGAAGGCCATCAGATCCCGATCCAGGGAATGAAAGATGGATTACTCAATGACGGGTACAACGCAGCGTGGCTCGCGGATGGAAACACCTTGGTATACGTGACTAAAACGGGAGGAGATTTCTCCGAGTTAAATTCCTTGCGCCCGGCTGACGGAAAGAGCAGGCCGCTTTTTCAAGGGCGAACGTTTGGAGCCTTATCGTGGGATACCAAGAACAACCAGGCATTTGCGATAGAAGAAAGCGTGAAGGTACTGAGTCCACCGATGCTCGTGCGGCTGGATCTTACGAAGGAGACGCGAACTCCCATCATGCCGATCGACGAATATGCGGGAGACTTTGCCGCATCGCCATCGGCAAACAAGGTCGCCTACTTCCGCGACGGTGACACGCTCGAAGTGCGCGATATCGCCAATCCCAGTGGAAAGCCGGTCCAGGTAAAAGTAGCTATCGGGCAATTTCAATGGGGCCACGACGAGAAGCGCGTTTTGCTCAAGCGGGGCGATCCATTAAGATCCGCCAGGTTGACTTGGGTTGGCTTGTACGACGGCCAGTTTGAACCGCTCTTGCACGATCTGGAATTTCACGACTACGAGGTTTCTCCTGATGGCAAGTTTGTGGCTGTGACGGAACCCGGGAAACGGAGCCTCTTGGTTTATCGACTGAATTAGGAGGATTTTGCTGGTCGCTGAAATTGGCGAGCTCGCTTGACGTGTTCTTTCAAAGTGCACTTATCCATGATCACGAACAATCCCGCACGTCTGGCGCGTTCAGCAGCTTCGGCGTGTATGACACCTTCCTGCATCCAAATGCAGCGAGCGCTAATCTGAATCGCGGCATTGACGATTTCCGGAACGAATTCCGACCGCCGAAAGACATCCACAATATCAACAGCGACAGAAATATCCTGTAGGCGCGTATAACTTTTTTCACCGAGCACTTCGGTTTCGTTCGGATTTACAGGAATGATCCGGTAGCCGACCGATTGAAGGTACTGGGCGACGCCGTGACTTGCACGCATCGGCCGATTCGAAAGCCCCACGACCGCGATAACTCTGCTGGACTTGAGAATCTGCGTGATCGCGTCGAACTCAGAAATACCGGAGATCGTGGGAGTAGTATCTGAATTAGACGGCTCAGTGGATTTCTCGTCGGAATCAAACATTCAAAGTCCCTGAGTGTCTCCCTCCAAAATGGTGCGCTCGTGGGCTGGACGACGTGGAAGCGACGCCTGTGCCTTCGCGAGCGCATGCAGAAATTTCTCGTTCTCTTCGTGAGTTCCCACGGTCACTCTGATGGCCATGGGAAAACCCATCCAGCGCATCGGCCTTACAATCACGCCGTGCTTAAGCAGTTCCTCTACAAGAGGCTCTGCGTCTGTTCCAATTATCACGAGAATAAAATTTGCGACGGACGGAACAAACTTGATTCCTAGGTTCTCTAGCCCGGCCGCCAGCTGTTTGAGCCCCGCGCGATTCGATTCGAGCGAGCGATGAACGTGCTCGGAATCGCCTAAAGCGGCTAAACCTGCTGCCTGAGCCACGCCCGAAGTATTGAAAGGGCCGCGAATCTTGTTCATTTCCGCCAGGAGCGCTGCAGGTCCGATTCCGTAACCGATGCGCAATCCTGCCAGGCCGTACACTTTCGAGAAAGTGCGCAACACGAGAAGATTGCGGCCACCGCGCACCAGATCGACCGAGCGCGAATAGTTCGGGTCGTCTACGTAATCACAATAGGCTTCGTCCAGCACAACGAGCATGTGGTCGGGGACGCGCGCGAGAAAGGCATCCAGATCGTCTGCGTTGAACATCGTGCCCGTGGGATTATTCGGATTAGCCAGGAAAATAAGTTTCGCTTCCTCGGGAAGATCGCGCGCGATTGCCTGCAGGTCAAAATGGTAATCGCGCATGGGAATATCCAGGTAGCTCGCTCCCGTCGCGCGAATTGCAATGTAATAAAGCGGAAAAGAACCGTAGGACGTGACTCCGAAATCGCCTGGAACCAGCGCAATCCGAGCGGAAAGGTCGATCAATTCGGTGGAACCGCCCCCAAGAATTATATTCTCCACCGAAACGCCGTGCTTTTTCACGAGCGCTTCACGGAGATGGAATCCACTGCCATCCGGATAACGATTGGACCCCGCTAGGGCTTTTTGCGCAGCTGCGACTGCGAGCGGGGACGGACCGAGAGGATTCTCATTGGATGCGAGCTTAATGACGTGCATGTTCAATTCGCGCTCGACCTCATCGATTGGTTTTCCGGGCACGTAGGGCGCAAGTTCGCATATGTACGGCGGGACGAGTTCGTGAATAAAATTGCTCATACGTGATGGCACCTCAACGGCGTTTCTCGGGCCGCGAAGGCGAGCCGTGCTTCGGACGTTCGTGACGATGTTGACGTTTCATGGCGGTTCGCGACGGCCGCCCAGCTCTGTGTGGCGCCGAACCGCGGCTGCGCGGCACTGAACGTTCGTTTGACCCGCGGCTCCCTGCCTGCGGAGCAGCGGGCACAGACGGCCGCGGCGCAGCTTCGACATGCCCCGTCGCTACGAACTGTTTTTTAGCTTTGCGAGACGGCTTAGGCTTCGGTGTGAAAGGGCGACGTTTTACGCGCATTCGGCGCGGCCTCTCGACGCCCGGTTTGGGCTGTACGGAACGTATCAGCGTGGCCACCTCGGCGTCGGAAAGGGCGCGATGATGTCCGGGAGCCAGCGATTCGAGAGCAAGATTCCCGATTGCAACGCGTTTAGTTTTTTCGACGGCGTGGCCCGTCTGAAAAAGACGGTTGCGTAAGGCGTCGCTCCGCGTTTCGGAGAGAGTTACCTCATACCACGGTGCGTCTTTGCCCTTGATGCGCATGATGTGCGCGCCTGTAATGCGCGTGAGATTTTCAATCTCTTCAAATGTCAGCAGAGTTTTCAATTTGAGGCTATACGTCTGGGGCAGATTGGCTTTCAACATCAGGTTTGCCAAATCACCGTCGTTAGTCAAAAAGACGAGTCCCATGGCGTGATATTCGAGTCGGCCGACCGGAAACACGCGCTGCGTGACTCCATGAAGAAGATCGCTCAGAGCTCGGCGCCCCTCCGGATCACTCATGGTGGAAACGATTTCCGGAGGTTTATTCAAGAGAAGATAAATTCGCTCTTTTTCCGGACGCAGGAGCCTTCCGTTTACCTTGATGTGATCGCGGGACTCGTCGGCCTTCGTCCCCATTTCTGTGACTGTGCGTCCGTTGACCGTAACCATGCCGGAGGAGATAAGCTCCTCCGCATGCCTCCGTGAGGCAATCCCGGCGCGAGCGATAATTTTCTGGAGTCTTTCGAGCATAAAATTTGACGTGAACCGACTGTACAGATTAGCACGGAACAAGAAATTCAGTCGCGAAGCGAACTGCTGCAGTCTTCAATCAATTTAGAACACACTGAGGCCCATCGCGGGATATTGGGTAACGGCTGATCGCGTTTGGAGGCTAGGTTCCCTGTTCAGATGAACCTTCCCCTCCAGATGCCGCCGCTGCGCGCGCGCTATCGGTTTCGCCGGCAGAATTTTCAGCGTTGCCAGCAACTTCGTTGGAGGATTTCTCACTAACGTCAACGCTCGCGTCGGCTTCAGCTGAAGCATCAGCTTTGTCGCTGCTCGGCGCGGCAGCAGCCGGGGCGAATTCGGCGGAAGCCTTCGGCGCGATAGAGGGATCTTCCGGCTCAGTTGGCGCGATGCCCGTGTCGTCGCCAAGGGCAGCTTGTGCGAGGGCTTCGAATTCCTTCAGGCTGGGTAACTCGTCTAAATCGAAAAGGCCGAAGCGCATCAAGAATTGCTTCGAGGTGCGATAAAGAATCGGCCTGCCGATCACTTCTTTTCGACCGGCAGTGGTGATCAAACGTTTTTCGAGGAGCGTTTTAATCACGCCACCTACATTCACGCCACGGATTTCATTGATTTCAGGAATCGTGGCCGGCTGTTTGTACGCGATCACAGCCAGAGTTTCGAGAGCGGGCATGGTGAGCCGCAGCGGAGGCTGCAAGCTCTTTATGAATTTGCGGACGGAGTCGTGATGCTGGGCTTTGGTGTAAAACTTCCAACCGCCGGCGACTTTGCGCACTTCGATACCGCGATCGTCAGTTTGATATGCGGCGACCAGAAGATCGAGCGCAACGCGAGCTTCGGTTTTTTCGACACCTAACGCTTTGGCGATCTGGTCGAGGGTGGCGGGCTCATCTGCCGCATAAATGATGGCTTCGAGCGAGGCTTGGAGTTCTTGTGGCGTCATGGTCACAGATATTGCTCCTCGATTTGTGACATGGCATCGGGTCCGGCGAATACGGCGTCAAACATCTTGTGTTTGCGCAAACGAATGTCGGAGAAAAGCTCTGACTGCACCAGCATGACGGCTTGCATGCGCACCATTTCCAGGACGGCAAGCAACGCCACGATCATTGCGTTGCGCGTTTCGCAGGTTTCGAAGAAATCGATCAGCGAAACGGGCTCGTCGTTTCCGGCCAAACGCTGGCGCAGGCGATCCATCATTTGCGCGATGGTTACGGTTTCATGGTGCAACTCAAATTTCTTGATGTCCTTTTTGCGTTCTAGGATTTGCTGGAATGTTTTTACCAAGTCCACGAGCGAAATCACCAATTCGCCCTGGACTTCGTCGCCGCTGTAGAGAGAGCGGTCGGGATGCGACCAAACGTGGTCCTCTACTTGCTGTTTTTGGTAGAGAAGCTGTGCGGCATTCTTGAATTTCTCGTGTTCGAGAAGGCGATGCACGAGTTCATCGCGAGGATCCTGCTCTTCTGGCCCAGCCAACGGATCGGGAGGCAGCAGCATTTTCGACTTGATGTGAATCAGGGAAGCAGCCATGTAAATGAAATCGGCCGAGACGTTGACGTCGAGCTTTTCGAGCTGGTGAAGATAATCAAGATATTGCTCGGTGACTTTTGCGATGGGAATATTGTGGATGTCCATCTCCTGCTTGCGAATTAAATCGAGCAGAAGATCGAGCGGGCCTTCGTACACCGGCAAATTAATGCGATAGGGTGACGCCATTCGTTCGATTATCCTTGAGACCTGCGCTTCCTTTTTTCCAATAGCACAACTCAAAAGCCTCATCCCGGTAAACCGGGATGAGCTACACAACGGCAAAAGCGAGCTACTCGGCCGCGGACTTGCGCGCGTCTTCCCATTCAAATATGGCGTTGCGCACGCGCTTCATGGTGCGCTTGGCGGCTTTGCGCGCCTGGTCCGAGCCGGCATCGAGGATATCCCAAACTCGCTGCGGATGCGCTTCGAATTCTTTGCGGCGTGCCTGAATAGGCTCGATCCATTTGACGAGATTATCGGCCATGGCGTTCTTGCATTCCACGCAGCCGATGCCAGCGGTGCGGCAGCCTTGATCGGCCCAGGCGATTGTGTCGGGCGGCGAGAATAGTTTGTGATAGGCGAACACGGGACAGACTTCCGGCCGGCCCGGGTCGGTACGGCGGACGCGCTGCGGGTCGGTCATCATGTGTTTTAGAATTTTGGTACGAATCTCGGCGGGCGGGTCGCTCAGCCAGATAGCATTGCCGTAGCTTTTCGCCATGCGCCGGCCATCCAGGCCTGGGAGGCGCGGCGTTTCGGTCGGCAAATAAGCAGGCTCGCTCAGGACTTCCTCACAACTGAAGTAGCGGCTGGATTCGCCCATGGTTTCAAGAAAGTTCGCAAGCCCAGACTCTTGCGCCACGACGTGTACGGCCCGGATGTAAACGCTGTCATACGGCTCGTACGATTCCCGTCTCAGATGTTGTGGTGCCATGTTCATGACACGGCGAAGGGCTGTCTGGTCATCGAAAAAGCCTCGGGATACCCGCAGCCCGAAACTGGTGTTGAATCGGCGGACTATTTCGCGGGTAAGTTCGACGTGGGGGGCTTGATCTTCGCCGACCGGGACGAGCAGTTCTTGCTTTGGCTCACCGTACATGACGATGTCGGCGGATTGCAGGAGCGGGTAGCCGAGGAAGCCGTAGGTGCCGAGGTCGCGGTCCTTGAGATTTTCGATTTGCTCTTTGTAGGTGGGGACGCGCTCGAGCCAGCTTAGCGGCGTGATCATGGAAAACAAAACGTGCAGCTCGGCGTGTTCGAGGACCTGCGATTGGACGAACAATGTGCACTTAGTGGGATCAAGGCCGACGGCGAGCCAATCCATTGCGACCTGCAAAGTGTTTTCGGCAATGGACGACGTGTCTTCGTAATGCGTGGTGAGGGCGTGCCAATCAGCGACGAAGAAAAAACATTCGTATTCTTCCTGAAGCTTCAACCAGTTCGAGAGGGCGCCGAAGAAATGGCCGAGATGGAGACGCCCGGTGGGGCGCATGCCGCTGAGGACTCGTTTTTTGAGGTTAGCCAACCTGGTGGGCTCCTGCGGCGCGAGATCCGGCGCGAGCGGGGGCGTTGCGCAATAAATCGCGCGCGATCACGATGCGCTGCATTTCGCTGGTGCCCTCGTAAATGGTCAGGACTCGAGCGTCGCGATAATATCGCTCGACGTCCGACTCGCGCGAATAGCCGAGGCTGCCATGCACCTGAACTGCGCGGTACGCCACTCGATTGGCCATCTCGCTGGAATACAATTTGGCGCGGGATGCAGACGAACCCAGCCGGCGAGAGCCCGGTTCGCGCGTTTCTTTATCGCGCGTGAAAGCGGCGTAGTGCGTGAGGGCGCGAGCGGCTTCAATTTCCGTTTGCATATCCGCAAGCATCCATTGGATGGCTTGATATTCCGCGATAGGCTTTCCAAAAGTGCGGCGCTGCTTGGCATAACGCGCCGCAGCTTCCATCGCGCCTTGCGCCAGTCCGACGGATTGAGCGGCGATGCCCACGCGACCTCCGTCAAGCGATTCGAGGGCTATTTTCAGGCCTTGGCCTTCTTCACCGAGAAGACTTTGGATTGGTACGTGGCAATTGTCGAAAACGACTTCCGCCGAGCGCGAAAGGTGCAACCCCATTTTTTCTTCGTAACGGCCAATGCCAAAGCCGGGAAAAGACGGCTCGACTAAAAATGCGGTCACGCCGCGCGCGCCAGCGTCAGGATCGGTCTTGGCGAAAACTACATATACGCCGGAGACGCCTCCGTTCGTTACCCAGGCTTTCGTGCCATTCAAAACGTAATGATCGCCGTCGCGTACCGCGCGTGTTTGAATTCCGGCGGCATCCGAGCCGGCCTGGGGCTCAGTCAGACAAAACGCGCCAAGAATTTCGCCACGGGAAAGAGGTGTAAGATATTTTTTCTTTTGTGATTCGCTGCCAACTTTCCAGATGGGCACACCTACTACGGAATTCGTAACGCTCAACGCAACTGCCGTTGACGCACAAACTCGCGCGACTTCTTCAAGCATTAGGGCGTAGCTGATCGTATCCGTTCCCGCGCCTCCCCATTCTTCGGGCACGAGCATGCCGCAGCAGCCGAGTTCGCCAAGCCTACGGAGTTGCTCGGCGGGAAACTTCCCCTCGCGCTCGTACTCGCGCAAGATGGGCCGCATCTCCGTTTCCATAAACTGGCGGACGGTGTCGCGGATCAGAAGTTGATCGCTGCTGAGTGAAAAATCCATGGAAAAAGTGCCGTGGTGATGCTAGCACAACCGCGTAGCACATCGAAATGCTGAGCCTGAAATTCGTGGTGGACTGTAACGCAACAAGACTAAGGGCTCTGGATCACTTCGGGGCCGGCGGCGCGGGAGGTTTCAGGGTGACGGAAAGCTTTGATTTGTGGCCGGACTTGACCTTTACATCTTTGTTCTCGGGGACTAGGCCTTCTGCAGCGACAGTGACGCGATAATCTCCGGCGGGCAGATTTTCTACGGCAAATGCGCCACTGACGTCTGTTGCGACGCTGGTCGCCGCGTGGGTCTGGGAATTCGTTACGGTAATGCGAGCACCTGCTAGCGGGCCGCCGTGCCACTCCGAGACACCGCCAACAATGGAACCGCCGCGTTCTTGCGCCGAGACGAGCGGGGCCAGAACGCTGAAAACGCATACGAACAGGAAGAGCGGTTTCAAGGATGCTCTCGGGCGACGGACCGCTTGAAGTGTCGAACATAAACTCAAGAATTTCATGGGAGAATTCTCCTATAGCTTTAACAGCTCGCGGAGCCGCTTCGTTTGAGCGCGTGACACAGGGATCTCGCTGGCGCGCTTATCGTTCATTTTTAGCATGTAACTCGATTTGAACCATGGCACAACTTCCTTAATGTGATTGATGTTCACCAGATAAGAGCGGTGCGGGCGCCAAAAGCGATCGGAATCGAGAGAAGCGCCTAGCTCTTCAATGGTGCGGTAGTTCGATACACCTTCGAAGTCGCGAGCGAAAATAGTGATCGTTCCGTCCTGGATCGCGGCGTAAATCATGTCTTCCGCATCCACCAGGAACATGCGCGCTTGCGACTTTACGAGCAGTTTTACCGGTTGTAAAGCTTTCGGCGGCGCAGACAGCTGGCCAACGAGGTTTTCGAGCCTGTCAACCGGCGAGGTATGAGCTTCCACCATTTTTTTCGCGCGCTGGACAGCTTTCGCGATGCGGGCCTTGTCGAAGGGCTTCAGGACGTAATCGACGGCATTCACTTCAAAGGCCTGAATCGCGTAATTATCGAAAGCAGTCGCGAAAACAATTTGAGGGATACGCAATTTGCGCTCGACAAGCTTCTTGATCACACCGAAGCCGTCGAGGCCGGGCATTTGAACATCGAGAAATACGAGGTCGGGATCGTGCTCTTTGATGAGAGCAACGGCTTCGAGACCGTTTTTCCCCTGGGCGATTACATTAATTTCCGGGAAACCTTTTAGGAGATAAATAAGTTCATCGCGCGCGGGACGCTCGTCGTCGACGATGACAGTATTGATGGGCATGACTCGCAGCGTCAGTATATGCAACCGGCTCGATCGCGGCAAGAAAACGCCGCGCCGGCTTTTGGCTAACAATTATCGTATGTGCTCCGTAGCGCTCATCAAGACGCGAGCCCGGTATCGCTATAGAATGGCGGTGCAGTGGCTTTCGCTGCCGGAGATTGCATGGCTAAGAGAAAACAATTGGCAAAGGTTGTAAGCAGCAAAGTGGTGTTCCAGGGGCGCGTGTTCGGTGTTCGCCGGGAAAGAGTGATCGAGCCCGGAGGGATTGAGGCGACGCGCGAAATCGTGACCCACCCGGGCTCGGTGGTGGTCCTTCCCGTGTTTTCAGATGGTCGCATCCTAATGATCCGGCAGTATCGCCACTCTGTGCGCCAATATCTCTGGGAGCTCGTAGCTGGAAGCAAGGATCCCGGCGAGAGTTTCGAGAAGGGCGCGCATCGCGAACTGAACGAAGAGACCGGATACACAGCTCGGCGGATGCGGAAACTGCTGGACCTGTTCCCTACCCCGGGGTTCGTTAGCGAGAACATGGTGATCTTTCTCGCCGAGGGATTGAAGTTTGGAAAGGCGCAACCCGAAGCCGACGAGAAAATCGAGCTGCGGATATTCAGTCTGCATCAAATCGAAGATTGGATACGAGCTGGGAAGATTCGTGATGCTAAGTCGGTAGCGGGGATTCTGTATTACGGGTATTGCTTCCGGGGGAAGCGACGCTTGAGGTAGTAGCTATGCTCCCACGAGAGAAGACCTCTGAACTCTGAAGCCGGCAAAGCGGCGGGAAGGCGCCGCACTCCACATAACTGGTCTTCAGGACAAGTGGCGATTAGGTACGGAAATCGTCGGTCGAATCGCCGGATTGCTCTCGACTGCTAAGCTTAGAGGCAGCGCGAGGTCACATGGCAAATCCGGAGCTGTATAAGAATCTTTATCAATTTCTGAAATGGTCCAGTCTCGCTGTCCTTATATTCGCGATGATCCTCATTTTGCGCAAATCGTCGTCTCCGAATATTCCTTTTGACTCAAACGCAGCAGCCAGAGCAGAACAGAAATTCGAAGCGGCAGGTCAGGCGAAAGCTGCGGGCCAGCCGAGCCAAGTTCAGCTCGATCGCAACGAACTCAACTCTTATTTGACGCAGAATTTACAACTGGAAGGCCAGCCCGCGACGCGCACGGCGACGGCAGCGACCGCAGCCGGCGGCAGTACCCAAACCCCGGACGGAAATGTTGCTCCCAACTCGGATCCGGCAACAGCGGTATCGGGCGACGATCAAGCAACTTTGGAGCAAGTGCAATCAACTGTGAAGGACGTCAAGGTCGATATGGAAGGCGACCTGGTTAAGGCGTATGTGATTTTCGATTACCACGGGAAGGATTTGTCGCTCGAGCTCGACGGGCATCTGACTTCGGATAACGGTTACATAAAATTTGAGCCTGTAGCGGGGAAACTCGGGTCGTTACCGTTGCCGCAATCGACTCTGCAGGCGGCTGTGGACAAAATGATGGCGTCTCCCGAAAATCGTGAAAAGTTAAAGTTGCCGGCGGACATCAGCGATATTCAGATCCAGGATGGACAAGCTGTAGTGAGGTACAAATAACACTCCCGGGGCGACGCACTCAGTTTGACTGATTCCGTCCGCGAATGGCCGTCAGCGTAGCCTGAGCCTGCTGCGCAATCTGAGGCGACATCCCATCCATACCTCGCGCGTAGCGCGCCACATCCGGCAAATCGTCCGCGGTCCCTATCAGATAAAGCGCTCGCAGAGCTTCCCAAACCATGCTCTCACTTGGCAGCAGCGAAAGAATCGGCTGGTCTGTGTTTACGCTGGAGCCGTTCGCCGCAAGCCACCGATCCAACGTGCCAGGCACATTCGAGCGCACTTCCATTTTCCCTGCCGCCGAATCGACGTGGGCCACCATCGTTCCCGGATTGACGACGTCCCCGGGTTTCAAGCGAGTATCGAGCTTTCCCGCAAAAGGCGTGTGAAGTTCAAAAGGCCTGAGCATAGTGACAATTTGCGCGTGGCCGGAATCATCCTTGAAGCGCACAAGTGAAAGCGCTGCGTTGCGCCGGACCATGGGGTTAGGGTCACTGAGGAGCTGCAAAAGCGCGTGATGAAAGTCTTCAGATGAAGTGTCCTGGCCCATCACCCATGCGTCGGTAACGCGAATTTCGTCAACTGGATCGTTTGCTAGCTGGATGATTTGGGGGTACCACTTACGCACAGACGGGTCGTTACCTTCCACGCGCGTCTCCATCTGAGCCAATGCGTGCTGGATGTCTCGCGGGTGCGAGCGGTCTGCGAGCGCTTTTGATAGCTGTTGATCGTTCATGGGACGTCCAAACCAAGTGGCGTTCCAGAACAAGAACGGCATGAGCACAAAAAGCAGCGCGATCGCGAGGATTCCGAGAGCCCAGCGGCCACCAAAGGAAGATTGTGTTTTTGCAGTTTCCGACATGCGACGTTCAGTTTACAGCAACGAGTGCAGGAGAGGCAGGTTCATCTGTGAGACCGCAGGAGCGCCGATGGGGGTGTAGGCGATGTATAGCAGCCAATAAATTATGACGCCTGTAACTGAAACGTAGAGCCAGATCGGATAGGTCCAATGCGCGATGCGGCGATGGCTGCTGAATCTCTCGCTCAAGGCGTAAGCCAGAGTGACGATCACAAGAGGCAATGTGGTTACAGCGAGAATGGTGTGCGAAACGAGAAGCGTGAAGTACACAGGCCGAATCCAGCCTTGACCTCCGAAGCGGATGATACCGGCGTGCACGTGAAAATAAACGTAGAAGCCGAGAAAAAAGATCGAACAAGCGAAAGCGCACAGCATGGACGCCCGGTGCCAGCGGATTTTCCCGTTGTGAATGAACGCGAATCCCACGAGCAGAAAGAAAGTACAAACCGCATTCAGGGTCGCGTTAACTGCCGGAAGCGATGAAAGCGGAATAATTGTCATGTCTGTGCGATCTTGGCTTTGGGCGCCGTTAGCTGTCCTGCGGCTTGGCTGCCGGCGCGGGCGCGGGTTTTGCGGCGGGCTTAGGCGCCGGGGGAGGCTCGGGATAGCCCGGCTGAACAGCAGCCGGCGGATGGGATGTCTGCAGCGGCGGAGCGGCGGCCGGAGAAGTAGCGGGGACGGAAACTGAAGCCTTGGGGGCAGTGGGCGCTGGCGGCGTCGCGGCGGCTTTCGGCGCTGTTTGCGCGGCGGGCTTGGCGCGGAAAAAAGGAAGCACTCCGGCTTGGTACACCATCACCAGAATCATCAGACTGAATATTCCGCCCATCATCAGGCAGATGGCCAGCAGCATGATGCCGTCGATTCCGCTGGTGAGCAAGCCACTGGTAACTTCCCACACGATGCCAATAAGCGATAGAACAGCAAACAGCGCGCAGACGATGCTCAGCTCGATCCAATTTGCCCGCGGTGTGGTGCGCTCGGTTTCCATGGTTGTTGTGGTCATCGGCCCATTTTATCGAAGATCATCCACGCGAGCAGAAGCGGGATGTGAATAACAGTCGCATGCATCAACCACTTCGCTCGGACGTTGGTTCGCGCCCTGTTGGCCCACAGCGAAACCTGCAGCAAAATCATTCCCAGGACCAAGGCTCCAAAGAAATAACGAATGCCGGCCATGCCCATCACTGACGGAAGCAGGCTTACCGGCACCAAGATTGCGGAAAAACTGACGATGACACGAAACGTGGAGTCGCCTTTGGGATCTACAACGGGCAACATTTTGATTCCCGCCCGCGCATAATCTTCGCGGTACATCCAGGCGATGGCCATGAAGTGCGGAAACTGCCACACAAACAGAATCGCGAAGAGAATCCAGCCGCCTTCAGAAAGCGAGCCACGGGCAGCGGCCCACCCGATTAGCGGAGGCAACGCGCCAGGAATGGCTCCCACGGCCGTTGCGAGCGTGGTACGGGTCTTTAGCGGCGTGTAGAGACCAAGATAAGACGCGCTGGTGGCAAACGCGACTATGGCGGCTAGTACGTTCACGGTGAGGGCAATCCAAGCCGTCCCGATGAGAATCGTAGCGGCGCCGAAAATCAGGACTTCAACCGGCTTCAAGGTGCCAGTTGGCAGCGGGCGCGCTGCGGTCCTGCGCATTAGCGCGTCCATGTCGCGCTCGACGTACTGATTCAGAGCTGCGGTGCCGGCGGCAACCAGCAGAGTGCCGAAAAGTGTGTGCGCCAGGCGAGCCCAATCCATGGGACCGACGGAGCCCAGATAGAAACCCGCGACTGTAGTGATGACCACAAGGAAGGTGACATCGGGCTTCGTGAGCACGACGTAGGCCCAGGGCTTTTCAAAGGCGTTGATCGCGACTGCGCGTTCGTTGCTCATTTGCGTTACGCTCTCGAGCTTTCGGCTCGTGAACCACCGGCGCGTGTTGTTTCCATCGCCGACCTTAAGGCAACAGCTGCCTTCGGCCGAATCAAACGGCAGCAAGATAACGTCAAGAGCACACTGGAAGCAAGCGTCAAAGCGCCGACGAGGACGTGCGCGACCGTGACGACGACATAGGTCATGGAAGGCTGAACAGCGTGCATGGCCTGCACGACCGCCCAGTACGCTGCGACGCCCAGCAAAATCTGAGTGCCCAGGAACGCTTGAAGCAAAATCCCCCAGCGGCGAAGAACTCTAACCTGGCCAAAACGCTTGCGCACCGAACGGCAAGTCCAAACGATAAGAACCGTGACGACGACGAATCCGATCAGATGCGGCAAAATTCCAAAGGCCCCGTGCCGAAAACCGGCGCCCAGGATGAGTTGAACGAAAATGGCGGCGGTAGTGACAGCGGCCAGAGGGCGGAGACGCGGAGAGCCTCGATCATCCAGGTGCGAAAGATCACGTTCCCACCAGGCGTTCGTAAGGAGCGCGAGGCTTACCACGGTCACGAAGAAAATCTGTGCGAGCGTGGCGTGCATCGTTGCCGTTATCGCCGGATGGCCGCGTAGAACGCGGAGCGCGCCAAGAAGGGCTTGCGCGATGACTAATGCGAGCGCCGTCCAGCCCAGCTTGCGAGCAATTCGGGTACCTCGACGCGCCAGCCAGATAGCTAAAACCACCGTAAGAATTGTGACGGCCGCAGCGAACACGCGGTGAGCAAACTCGTAGCGGATGCCTCCTACGAGTGGAGGAATGATTCGGCCGTAAGCGAGAGGCCAGTCCGGGACGGAATCAGCAGCATCATTGCTTGTCACCAGCGCACCGGCCATCAAAAGCAGTACGGTGACGGACGCCGTAGTGACGGCGAAGCGGTGGAGGCCCTGAGGTTTTTCAATTTCCGGCATTGAGAGAGATACCCCGTTGCTTAGAACCAACCGCCTAGAGCGTGCGCGCGAAGAATTCTCAAGCTAGGCAATATGGCCACAGGAGCGAGCAAGAACTCACCCCTGCGGCCATAAATCAGCATCCGAGAGAGCCGATAGCTAACTAGTCTCCGGATGCAGCGGTCTTGAACGTGAAAGTGAGTGGCTTAGATTCCTTGGCGCCAATCGTCACCGTCTGATCCGAAACACCGTACTTTTCGTGCCAAGCTTCAATCGTATAAGTCCCCGGCGGCAGATCCTTCAATTCAAACTTTCCGTCCTTTGAAGTGATCGCGTAGTAGGGGTTCTTGAACACGAAGATGTAGCTCTTCATCCACGGATGGACGTTGCACTTCACCGGAATGGCCACTTCGGCGCGACCGAAAGTTTCATCGATAGGAGTAGCGCCGGGCGGCTGCGACTTGTTCCACTCGCGATTGTCTTTCGGCATGGGGTGAATGTTGTGAGTGGTTTGGTCGTCATTCTTGACTTCGAAGGTTTGGCCGGTCATCAGCGCGATGATGTGAGGATCGTACATGCAACCTTGTTGGTTCAAGGTCACCGGCTGTTTCGGCGTGTCAAAGGAATAGTCAGGAGAGAGGCCGTCCTTCACGTAAACCACAACGTTGGACAAGTCGCCTTTATCATCTACCACGACTTCCGGCGGCACAACCGGGCTCGGATGCGCTTTCTGGCAATACGGCTCGGCGCTCATGTTGATGGGCTTGGCCGCCACGGGCTTGCCGTCCAAAGTGACGCTCCCGGTGACGGAGCCTACGGTCGAGGTATCCACTACTTTCTTGGCGTTCGAATTCGCAATGGGCTGCTCGTTCGTGTCTTCTTTTTTGCCGCAACCGGTGATGGCAATCGCCAACACGGCTGCCAGTGCTAGATAAAAAAACTTGGTCTTCATTTGAAGAAAATCCTCCTTAGTAAAGCGGGGCTATTCTAACAATTCTGCGGGTGCATGAGGCGCAAATTCTTTGTGAGCGAAGGCAACACAACGAACCGCTACTTTCCGCCACCCGCGCCTTTCCCGCCCGCTCCGCCCGAGGGCTTTGCGGCGCCAGTGGAGGATGGCGTCTTTCCCACTAGCGCGGCTTGCTCTTGCGGTGTAAGCGAGAACATGTAGCGGACCAACAAGTCCGCTTGATCGCCCTGATAGTGCTGCACGGTTGACGGGACGGGACCCGAGAAGACCCAGTGATCGCCTTCCATTCGGAACAACCCGGAAGGCATGGCAGTGCCTGGAATAATTTTCGCCGGGTCGATGATCCAGCGCTGGGTCCATGCCGGTTGCAAACGATCGTGAGCCAGCAAGAAATTCGGCGCGATGGCGTTCTTGTCGTGCGCTTCGTTCCCGGTCATATGGCATTTCAGGCAAGGAGCGGCCGGACTGGTGAACAAGGCGCGAGCCATGGCGCGTTCGTTGTCGTCAAGAGGCTTGACCTTGGGCGGAATAAACGGATCGGGTTGCGACGACATGGCTTGGAAGAAAAGCACGAGCTTGCGAATTTCGTCGTTCGAGAGATAGAAGGTGGGCATGCGCACTTGCAGATACTGTCGCACGCCATTGCGATTCGTGTCGGTAGCGCTAAGCGACGGGTTCGCAAGGAATTGCTTGAGCCATTCCGGATTCACGCGGGCGCCTTCGGTAGTGAGCACAGGCGGCAAGTTGGCTTTGTTCTCCCCTTGATAGAAAGGAAGCGTCTGCATCACTGATTTCTGGCCAACATCAATCTGGTGGCAACCGATGCAGTTGTATTTCGTGACCACCCACCAGCCTTCTTGAACGTAGCGCCTGCGGTCGGCCGGTTTGTACATATATTCCGGCGGAAGCGTGGGGTCGGTGCTGCCCAATAGCATGCTAACGAGAGCTTCGACATCGCCACTGCCGTAAAGATTCGGCTTGGGCATACGCAACGCGTCCATGGGATTCGCGTGGTATTTACCCTGGTCGTAGACGGCGGGGTTCTGAAGTTTTTGTTCGAAGAATCCTTTCGCGTCGTACCAAGGGCCGCGCGGCGAAGGTTTTCCGTCGGGAAAAACGCCGCGCTTGGCATCTTCGGTCCAGAGAGCAAAGTCGAGGCGCTCGATTGGCTTGCTGCCTTCGTTGGTGAGTTCAGTGCCGATGCGGCCTTCGTCTTCGAGACCGCTGAGCTCGTGGCATCCAGCGCAACCGTAGTGTCGCGCGAGATCTTTGCCCGTGGCCGCGAGCTTCGGATCGTCCATGTAGTCTGCGGCTGCATAGGAAGCGTCCGGACGCTTCTGCGTCATCAGGTAAGTGGCAATGTCGCGAGTGTCGTCCATCGAAAGTCGTAGACTCGGCATGACCGTCGGCTGCTGGACTACGAGTTCATGGCCGTCGTTCGGGCAGCGCGAGTGATCCAGGTCGAAAACGTACGGGAGGTTGTGCTTGGCGTAGTCCTCCGGGCCAAGGTCGCGTTTTTCATAGGGGCAGTAGGGTCGCGTGCGCTGGCGCGGGTCGTGGACCCAGCGGACGACATAGTCATAGTTTTCTTTTTCGCCGACGCGACTCAGATTGGCAGCGAAAGTTCCACCGACTGTGGACGAGCCTTCGCCCATGGAATGGCAGGCGAGGCATCCGCGCTCTTCGAAGAGTTCTTTGCCGTGGGTTGCGTTACCCGGAGCCTGATGCTCGAGGGGAGGACCAGTGAGCCCGGATTGCCAAACGAAAGCAGCCAGTGCCTGAGTTTCGTCCTGAGAGAGACGGAACTGCGGCATCTTGGTGGTTGAGCGGAATTCCGTGGTGTGGCCGATCCAGTACGGAATCCATTCTTTGCGCAGCTTCTGGCGCGCTTCCTTCAAGTCCGGGCCAACTTTCTTGATTTCCTGCAAGAGGCTATGAGTTTGTTGCTCCAGCGATTCGGAGCGCGCGTCCATGCGGCTGATTTCAACTGTGAGGTTGGTGGCCTGACTGTTGAGTTTGTCGGCGGTAGCATTGTCGGGAGCGGCGTCAGCTTGCTTCTGCAAACGCGGGATCGTCAGCAAGTCGTCTGACTTTGCTTTCGCGAGTTGCAAAATTTGCTGGCGCGCGTTGACGAGTTGCTCGTCCTGATTGTCAAAACCCTGGAAGCGATGGCATCCGATGCAACCGCGCTGGCGATAAAGTTGCTTCCCGTCGTTGAGAACAGGTGCGTGCTCGGTGACCATGTCACCGGAATGGCACTGCTGGCATCCCGCTTGGTAATTTTCCGGGTAATACAACGGCCAGAGCCAGTGCGGGTAGCGACCATGCCCGCGCTGAACTGAATCGATCGCGCGTCCGTTTCCGCCGTGGCATGGCGAGCAGCCGAACTTTTCAAGCGGATGCCACTGAATTAAATCCAGATCGGGGTGACTCGAAAAGGGCGCGTTGTTGCTCTTTGCCATCCCTAGATCAGCCTTTGTCAAAGTCACTTGAGGCGGAACGTATTTCGGATCCGTGCCGACGTGGCAGGATTCGCAGCGGTCCACCAACCCAGCTCCGCCCAAATTATTGATGGACGCGCCGGATGGGTTCACGTTGATTTGAATTATGCGTTCGTCGAAGTCTTCCATGGACCGCCGCAACCCATCGAGGGAAGCGGAACTCAGCCCAGGCAGGTGGTCAGAAACATATTTCGTCAGGTCGGCCTGGACGTCTTTGGCAGGTTTATCAACTTCGCCGCGCTTTGCTACCAAGGCGGCGCGCTGAGCCATGATGCTCGTGAAAGTGTCATTCAATTGGTCGGCGGTGAATACTTTATTTTTCTCAACCTGACCATTTCCGGTGGGCCAATCCACTTTCCAAGTGGAACTTCGGCCTTCGTTCAATTCCTTTAGTGCAGTAGCCTTCGCACTCTTGTCGCTGTCCGGGACAATTTCATACTGATAGACGAGGTGACCGATCTTTCCGCGTTCGTCTTTAAAAGCATCGGCCATCGCAGCGCGCTGCTCATCCAGCAGGTCGATCTGCTTGGCTATTTGATCGTCCTGGACTTTTGCCGCTTGCTGCGCGCTGGCGAGATTTGCCGCTAGGGTTTTATATTCGGGAGACCCGTAAACGTCACTCTCGTCTTGTTTCTGGCGTTTAATGTCTTTGCCGAGATATTCGGAATAAGCCTTTGCGAAACGGGACTGATATCGGCGCCAGGGCTGAAGTCCGTAGAATTCAACGTAGAACGACCACGCGACGGTGAGAATAAGAAGCAGCGAAGCGATCAAAAGCGGAAATGCAAACGATCGACTCTTGATAGGATCGTCCGGCTGCATTTCAGGCGAACGGTCAGGCACCCGTGTCCTCCGTGCGCATTTCTGCGATGGAGCTTTCCGCTCCGGCGGCCGCTAAATGCTGAACCATGGCGTCACCCATATATATTTGATCGTGAAAACCAGCCGCAGCAAAATCTTGATCGGCAGCGACAGCATAAGAATCAAAAACGTGTACATGGTTACAAGCTGCAGCAGACTCATGCGCTTGTAGATCTTCTTGCTGAATTCCGTCCGCGTGCAGAGCCAGTGAACGAGAATCGCGGCAAGGATGAAAAAGATCACGAGCGGGAAAATTCCAAAAATCGCCCGCGCCCAGATGGCCGCCTGGTCCTTGGTCGTATGGAAAATGGGAGCAAGCCACGAACCATCAATACCGAATACCTGATCGAGGTTCCGGTTCACGGCATAATCGACGCGTTCAGCGTCCCAAGTTTGCCCCGGCCAAAACCACATCCACCCCGGACCGCGAATAAACGTGCCTATAACAATCATTAGCACCCACAAACCGATGAACCCGACCAGGAAAGTCCAAATCGAAAATCTGCGCTGCTTGTAGGTGTAGTAGCCGTTGCCGAGTGGATTCGAGTCGATGTACGGGATGACCATCAATCCGACGATAATCAACGTCGGCATCACCACGCCTGCGATCCAAGGATCGAAATAAACGAGCATTTCCTGAAGCCCGAGGAAATACCACGGCGCTTTAGCAGGATTCATCGTGACGTTCGGGTTGGCAGGTTCTTCCAGCGGAGCGTTAAGCGTTAGCGACCACACCATGAGCAGTACGGTGACGAGAATCGCCACGAGGAATTCCATACGCATCAAATACGGCCAGGTGTGAACTTCTCTCTCCCACTTCGGATCCCACTCCTGGGTTTTGCGATATTTGGTTTTGGCTGCTTGCGCGTCAGATTCCAGAATCGCGATGAGCTTGTCATTCGCAATTCCCTGTTTCAGCGCGTACCACATGAAAAACGGAGTGATAAACAACAATGCGACGATCGGCACATTGTCGGGTGCGGAAGCAACCTCCCAAATTTGGCGCAAATCCAAATGCATCTAGCTTCTTGTCCTTAAAAAAGATGGCAACAAAAGTTTGAAATTCTCGACCTAACCCATGCCGCTTGGCCGCAGAATTACCGGCCGCGGACTTCTCTCTTCCTTGATTTCCGATTCGAGCATTACTGGCGCGGGACCTGATATTCCTCCGTCTTTTCGCACCCGCCAGAAATGGACGCCCAGAAATATAGCCACAATCAACGGGATGGCGATGCAATGCCATATGTAGGCGCGCAGCAATGCGTTCGCGTCCACAATAGATCCTCCGAGCAAGGCAAAGCGCACGTCGTTATACGGCGTCATGCCCATTTGAGGGCCGCCCGGGCCTTCATTTCCCAACAGCGGAGTGGCTCGCGCCATATTCGTCCCCACGGTCACGGCCCAGAATCCCAACTGATCATCCGGCAGCAAATATCCGGTAAAACTCAACAACATCGTCAGAACCATCAGTAGCACGCCGACGCACCAGTTGAATTCGCGCGGGCGCTTATAGGATCCGGTCATGAAGACGCGGAACATATGCAGCCACACTGCGATAATCATCAAGTGCGCGGCCCAGCGATGCATGTTGCGCAACAGTTTGCCGAACGGCACGTCATTTTCGAGATATAGAATGTCGCGAAAAGCCTGCACTTTCGTGGGATGGTAGTAGAACATCAAAAGAACGCCGGTGAAAGTCAGCACGATGAAAAGATAAAAAGTGATGCCACCCATGCCCCAAGTGAAGTTGTACTTCGTCGCGTCGCGGTTGACTTTGGCCGGATGCAGGTGGAAGAAAACGTTGGATAGAACGCTGAGCGCGCGGTTGCGCGGCTCTTCGTCATGCTTGACGCGAAAAATTGAACGGTAAAGCTGAGATTTCTCAGGCTCCTTGAGCTCGGTAGCTTGCTGTTTTGCCTTTTCTGTCAGCGTTTCACGCAGCGCGGCAGCAGAGTCCTTTGCTTTTTCGAGGACGCCAGTTTTGCTCTTGCCGTCGCCGTTTTCTTCAGGCATCTGTCTGACCCCTTGCCTAACTCAACCCCTGCGGTACCGCAATCCGACAACAAAGACAACCACGGCTTTACACGTTCAAAAATGCTCCGGGATCATTGAAATGATTTACGCCCGCGCGGGGATCATCTACGAACAATCGACTCGTATCCACCGTGATTTTTCCAGTGGGATCGAGCTGCACGAACGAACGATCCATGGGCCGGGGCGCTGGTCCTTCGAAGTTCACACCCTCGCTGTCATATCCGCTTCCATGGCAGGGACACTTGAATTTATTTTCAGCAGGCTTCCATTCAGGAGTGCATCCCAGGTGCGTACACCGCGCGAAAATAACGAACAGGCGGTCCGGCTCCCGAACAACCCAAACGCGATTGGTCATCAAGAACCGCTGATCGATTCCCAACGCGAAGTCACTGGGAAAGCCGATATCAAAAACCGTATTGGGTTCGTATAAAGCGCGAGGGAAGAAAAACCTCAGGAACATGAGGAAGTTAACGCCGAGGTAGCCCCAAATACAGGCCCAAACAATCCGGCGACGGGTGGTATTCACCGTTTTAGCCGCTGCCTTGGAGTCCACCGCAGCAGATGCATTCGCCGCCGGCGCCTTCGAAGGCGCGCTGGTTGTTTCTCCGGACTTCCCGTCAGACATATCTGGCATCGGCCCGTTGTGGTGCTGTGTTCAAAATCTAAGAATATATAATTGCTGAGTAAGAGCAAAACACGAACACTGGTTTATATGACGTGGGAATCTCCATGTCAAGTAGTTACGGCAAATTGTCGCAGGTAAATTTCCGTCGGCGCCACATGTCGTGGCGCGGTAGGTAAGCTACTTTCTTCCCAACTACGATTCCTTCTGTTACGCTGACCGCCCATGCGTCCATACCAGAGCTTGTTTTTAATTCTTGTCTTGGTCCTCTCCGAATTCGGTCAAGGTCCCAAACCCGTTGCAGAGCGCGTCGCCGTCCAGAACACTCTTTTCGACGAACAGTACGAGTCAGATCTCCGCAATATGCCCGAGCGAGCGACAGCCTTCGGCGACTACCGCTACAACGACAAACTCGAGGATCACTCGCTAGAGGCAATCTTTCAGCGCCACAAGACTGACCAGATGTTTCTAGCTCGGCTTGAGGACATACAAACTACCGGCTTCTCGGATCAGTACCAACTCTCACACGACCTTCTCGTGCGTGTCCTCCAACAGCGCATCGCCGATTTTGACCTCAAAGAGTATGAGATGCCGATCAACCAGCAGAATGGCATCCACACCGGATTGGCCGACCTGCCACTTTCCGTCCCCCTCGATTCCGTCAAGCACTACGAGGACTACATCGCGCGTCTTCACCAAATCCCACGTGCCCTCAACCAGACTACCGAAGTTCTGCGCGCCGGGATGAAGGACAAGCTGATGCCTGTCCGGTTCCTCATTGAGAAAATCCCGGTGCAGTGCCAGGGCATCATCGACGCCGATCCGTTTCTACTTCCGGCAAAGAAGTATCCCGCGGATATCTCGCCGGAAGAGCAAAAGCGATTGACCCAGCAAATTACCGAGGCCATCAACACTGACGTCGTCCCCGCGTACCATGGCTTCGCCGATTTCGTCCGCACCGAATACGCGCCCGCGGGGCGTACTACGCTAGCGATCACTTCTCTGCCGGACGGCGAGAAGCGCTACCAAAATAACATCTACGCCCGGACGACTACCCACATGACGGCGGACGAGATCCACCAACTTGGTCTTCGCGAAATCGATCGCATTCAAGGAGAGATGACTGCCATCGCGAAAAAACAAGGCTTTGCCGACCTCTCCTCCTTTCGCGCATCTCTGAAAACCAATCCGAAATATATTCCGACTTCAGCGGAACAGATCCTCGACGATTTCCGGCACTACATCGCTCAAATGGAGCCGAAGCTGTCCGAGCTTTTCACTTTGCTTCCCAAATCACCGGTAACGGTGGAAGCCATCCCGCCTTTCCAGTCTGCCGCCGCAACTCATTACGTTACCGGAACACCGGACGGCAAACGACCCGGCCGCGTCGTGGTCGCCACATCGAACTTCGCCGAACGCTCGCTTATCGACGACGAGGCGATCGCTTACCACGAAGGCGTTCCCGGGCACCACATGCAGCTCTCCGTCCAGCAACAACTTACTGGCCTGCCGAAGTTCCGCCTTCATGGGTTTGGCTTCAATGCGTACATCGAAGGCTGGGCTCTGTATGCGGAGCAACTTGGCAAGGAGGTCGGCTTCTATCAAGATCCGGTCTCGGACTATGGCCGTCTCTCTTCTGAGCTTTTCCGCGCCGTTCGGTTGGTTGTCGACACTGGGATTCATTCGAAAGGATGGACGCGGGATCAAGTGGTGGAATTCTTTCGCAAATCGGGCGCAGTGGACGAACCTACTATCCAGTCCGAGACCGACCGTTACATCTCGTGGCCGGCGCAAGCTCTCAGTTACAAGTTAGGGCAGCTCAAGTTCCGCGAACTTCGTGAACGTGCGAAGAAAGAATTGGGACCCAAGTTCGACCTCCGCACCTTCCACGATGAGATGCTGAACGGCGGAACCCTCCCGCTCGACCTTCTCGACGCACGTACGAACAAATGGATCGCCGAACAGCAATCAAAATAAGTGTGGGTTGCTTCAATTAGGACGCGATGGAGGAGACGCCGTTTCGTTTGCCTACGGAACGAAGGACGAGGTCGGCCAAAGCCCGAATGAGTAACGGCGAATCATTCAGCGCGGGCATCATATGAAATTCTCTGATCCCTAACGCGTCGGCTTCCTCCCTTGTCTCGATGTTAATTTCGTGCAGGGTCTCAATGTGCTCGGTGAGAAACGAAACTGGAATCACCAGGACGCGTTTGATCCCGCTGCGAGCGAGCTTCTCGATAGTGTCCGGTAGTGATGGTTGAAGCCATCTCTGCGGACCGACCCGGCTTTGAAAGCACAGAGCGTGAGGATTCGGCCAAGCTCCCAACTCCCGCACGAGCTGCACTGTTTCCTGAATCTGTTTCGGATATGGATCGCCCTTTGCGACAAGTGTCATCGGAAGGCTGTGTGCGCTGAAGAGAAGGTGCACCTCGTCAGGATTCGATAATTCTTGCAGGACGCCGTTCACGCGATCCACAATCGCCGCAATGTAATCAGGATGGTCGTAGAAGTGATCTACGAGATGCACGGGCACCTTCGGCTTATATAAGCGGTTCCATTCCTTCAAGCTGCTGCCAGTGGTGGCGAAAGAATAGTGCGGATAAAGGGGTAGAAGAACAAGTTCGTCATAGGATGCGCTCTCGAGCGCGGCAATCGCCGCTTCCGTGTCGGGATGCCAGTAGCGCATCGCCACAATCGCTCGCGCTGCGATGAACGGTTGCAGTTCGACTTGCAGCGCATTGGCCTGCTGCTCGGTTAAGCGACGGATCGGCGAGCCTCCACCGATTTCAGCGTAGTGTTCGCGGACGATTTTCGAGCGTGTGGTGGAAATTAGTTTCGCTAGCGGCTTGCGAGCTAGAAAAGCACCGGGAAAATTTATAATGTCGGGATCGCAAAATAATCTGTACAGGAACGGTTCGACAGCAGCCTGACTATCAGGTCCGCCCAACTGAAATAGTACGACCGCAATTCTCTTCGGCCCATCCATGACGTACTCCTTGCAAACTATCTTTCACGCAATTGCCGCTTCAACCCTTCGACGTCATCGCGAAGACGGGACAAACGTTGTGCGATAGACAGCTCATAAACAAAAAATACCGCCCAGACCACCATCCATGCGGCAAACAGGTTTTCGAAATTCTTCATGTACTCTCCTTTCCAAGAATAGATGCCGGACCGACGCTGCGAGTCTCAACTTCTAGACGCAACTCCTCGAATTCGTGCCGGAGCCGTTCGAGCCGGTAACGGTCGACCAGGACAATAATCATTGCTCCCATTACTGCAACTACGCAAAGAAGGAGAACCTTGCTCATGGTCGGATCCAGGCCGGAACCATTTCCGCCGAGGATTACGGGCTGTGGGTGCTGCGTACGCCAAAGCCGGTTCGAAACATAAACCAATGGAACATCCAGGAAAGCGAAAATGCCGAAGACGGCTGAGAGCGTCGCCTTCTTCTGAGGGTCATCCAACAGGCCGCGCAAAAGCAAATAGGAAATATAGAGCAGCCACAAGATGAACGTGGTGGTCAACCGCGCATCCCAGGTCCACCAGATTCCCCACACGGGACGGGCCCAAAGCGGGCCGGTTGCCAGTCCGATGGTGCAACAAACGACGCCGGCTTCCGCGCCAGCCACGCCCAACGCATCCCACTTTGTTTTGTGCGAAGCCAGATAGGAGATATTGGCTACAAAGACGACCGAAAAAGCAACGAACATCGCAATCCAGCTCGGCAAATGGAAGTAGAAGATGCGCTGGATTGCGTGCATCGTTTTTTCGTCAGGGGCAATGAAAAGCGCAGCATAGCCCGCGAAGAAAATCAGCGCGGCGATACAAATCGTGGATGCTATCCTTCCCTTCATCGACTAAATTCCATTATTCCTCGATTAAATAATCGCACAGTAGCCAGGAAGCTGTCAGAAATACGATATCAAATCCGGCGAGCACCGCGACCCATGTGAGGTCGAGTGCAGGCTGGTCCACTAGCAAAGAAGCTGTGGCTTCGACTGCGCCGATCAATAGCGGCGTTAGGATCGGCAGCAACAGAAGGGGAAGAAGTAACTCCCGCATTCGCGCGTGCGAAGAGATTGCAGAAAAAACTGTTCCAGTGACAGTTAGTCCAATAGTCCCCAGCACCAGCACTAAGATCAAACGGCCCGCCACGCCGGAAAATGGCACGTTGTAAAGCACACTGAAAACCGGCACCAGCACGACTTCCACGAGTGACATGAAAATAAAATTCGCCACCATTTTAGAAAACAGAATCGCGAAGGGCGATATGGGCGCCATCCGCAGGGCGTCCAGAGTGTCATTCCCTTGCTCGCGCGCGAAAGAAGGAGTTAACATCAGCGACCCGGCGAAAAGGAACGCTATCCAAAGAAGTCCGGGGCCGTATCTTCGCGATTCCGCCGCGGTAGGCTCAAAAGCAAAACTGAAAAGCACTACAATCACCAGCGCAAAGACGACTGTTGCGCTCAGTAACTCGCGCGTTCGGAACTCCAAGCGCAGTTCCTTGGCCAATAAGATTGCGGCAGCGCGCGTGGTGGTCATTTAAGAATTCACTCGCAGCGCGGCAAGCAGCGGACGCGGGTCGCCACCTCTGCCACTGTCCTGGCTAAGCAGGCCGCGGTCCAGCGCGACAGCCCGCGTAGAGAGATCCAGCGATTCGTTGCGCGCGTGTGTGCTCATCAAAACGGTGCACCCGTCGTTGCGCAGCTTTTCCAAGGTTGTGCCAAGCCAGATGAGCCCTTGCCGGTCCAATCCCGCGGCAGGTTCGTCAAGCAAGAGAAGCCGAGGTCCATGCAAAAGTGCTCTTGCAATAGCTAAGCGCTGTCGCATACCTCGCGAGAATGTTCGAAGGAGGCTGGTGGCGCGAGATTCAAGCCCGCAGGACTTCAACGTATCGGCGACCCGGACAGAAATATCGTCCAACGCATAAAGTTCTGCGAAGAGAGTGAGATTTTCCGAAGCCGTGAGTTCGTCGTAGAGCAGAGTACTGTGGCCGACCATCCCGATCAGCTTCTTCGCCACAACTGTGTCCGAATCGGCGGCCGGAACTGAGCCGGTAAACCGCACCTTGCCGCGCGTGGGTGAGGCAAGCAACGCGGCGATTCGCAAGAGAGTCGTCTTCCCTGCACCGTTTGCTCCCAGAAGAGCCACAAACTCGCCGGAACTGATTTCGAGCGATATACCGCGCAACGCCACAAAAGATCCGAATCGTTTTTCGATATTCTCGAAGGAAATACCGAATGGAGCAGAAGTAGGATGAGAAGTAACAGAAGTTGCGTGCAAGGCGTTCCGTTTAGCCTCTTACCAGGTCGCGCAGCACTCTCTCAATTTGCCGCCGATCACGCTCGTACTCATCCTCGGTGATGGTTCCAGCCTGGCGGCGCAGTTCCAGGCGAAAAAGGCTGTCCTTCAGATCGTCAAGGCTACCTCTGACTTCGCGGTTGACCTCAGCCACGATTTCAGCCGCAGCTGACGCCGGTTTCGTCGCGACAGGAAGCCCCGTTTGCGTTGCCGCAACGGCAACCAAGGACGCGTCGCCGTTTGCGGGGATGATCACTTGCGGACGCCGAAAGAGATATATAAAGCCCAGCACGAAAATTGACGCAAAACCACCCACCAGAACCCATTTCACGCTATCGAGACGAGCCGGCACGGTCGTTGTTGCCGCTGTAGTGCCTTCCGCACCGGAAGCTTCTAACCGAGAGTTCACTGAGGCATTCGCGGAACTATCACCGGAGGGCGGAGCGCCGCTCTCATTGGCGCCTGGATTGATCGGAGGCATGGGCGCCGTACCCGAGACATTGATGTTCAGCGCAGTATCGGCGGCAACCGCGGTTCGCGTGTAGACGTTAAATCCCTGGTCTTGTCCGGCAGCGGTGATCCCGTCGCCGGTTATATGCACAGTGGGCGGAGCCGCTATAATCAGCCGCTCTGCCGCATAAGAGGAAATATTTTTCAGCGTTATTTGGTTGCCCGGATAAGGAAGTTTGTAAGAAATGCGTACTCCACTTTCGCCGGGACGAAAGGCAAACGCGATGGCCATCTTGTTCTTGCCTTTATCAATAGTTCCTTGGACTACGGGCATTCCGGCGGAGCCCCAAGCTGAAGCTTGACTGAAGTCCGCGCCGTCCGGGATCGAGAAATCGAACGAACCATCCGCGCGATAAAATGCGACGGGCGGCTTTGTCTTATTCTCAATGGAATATTCTTCTCCGACCATTAGATCAGACCCGTTTGGCTGGACGATCAAGGCATGATTGGTGACCGCAAACGCGTTTGGTTTATCCGTGGGCTCGAAAACTTGCACGTCAGCGGTGATTTTTCCCGGCGGAACGGGCTCGTGATAATTCACTCCGCCGTAAGCCACGCGAATAAGCATAGGTGCGCCAGCACCGAGACCGGGATTATCGAACGTATATCGACCCTTAGCGTCGGTTTTGGTGTTCGCCACCGGCTGCATTCCGCCCTGGAGCTGAATTAGGATTACTTCAGCGCCAGCCGCCGGCTTTCCGGTGGTTCCGTTTGTTACTGTGCCCGATACCGTACCTGCCACTGCGAGCGGCGCGGAACCTGACAATACGACGACGCTCAAAAGAAACATTGCTGTAACGCGCGCAATTTGAAAGCCGGGAAATCTGAGATTCATGAACGTTGTGCCTTTTCCGTCGCAGCTTGGCGAGTAGCCGGCGTAGGAGTGCCGCCTGTTAGCGTGTCCATATCGGAGAGCACACGGGCCGCTTCCATTTCGAGAAGTTGTTTCGTCTCCTCGTAGTCTACTTCCGAAAATTTTCCGGCTCGGTATTCAAAGCGCAAATCGCGCAGATTTTCGTAAATAGCGTCGCGACGTTCCATCAACTGATCGAGCTTGGTGCGATGTGGCGCGGAGTCGGAAGCATCTGGTTGAATCATAAATATGAAAACGATGGTCGCAGCGGCCAGCAATGCGCACGCGAGTGCAATGTCAACGCTACTCATCGTAATCTCTTCCTGTTTCGCGCCGCGCACGCGCCAAAAACTCGGCGGGAATCGCGGGCCCCGAAGCAGTGGCAAGCGCGGCCTTATTCCGCCACCGCCGCACAACCACCCAAACGAGAATAATCGCCAGCAGCGGCATGACGATAGGTGCGACCCAAGCGGCAATGTTGAACCCCTTCGCGGGAGGAACGATGAGCACTGTTGGCCCGTATTCCTGTACGAACGCTTGCAGCGTCAAGTCGTCAGATTCATTGCGGGTCACACGCTCGTTGATTTCGCTCTGCATGCCCTTTGCGGTTTCGCAAGGACCCGAGAAGGAGCCGCCGGTATGATTACACGCGGTCGCGGAATCATTACAGCCGCCGCACATGCATTTCACGCGCTTTCCGAGCTCTCGACCCCGTTCAGTTTGCTGCGCGTACAATGCGGGAGAAATCACGACACTGTGCAAAACGAAGGTCAGCGTCGCGAACGCCAGCAAAAAGAACCGAACGCGCGCCCGCAGATATCGGTCCTGCGACGTGGGGCGCCTAATCATTTCCTTCGCCTCTTCGCGCAATCGCTCCGGCCGGAGACACTCTCGCCGGCAGCCTATCTCCCCAAGCCGGTTCAGTGACAGGACGAAGGACCAGCGCTGCTCGTCGATTCGGCAACAATGCGAGTCCGGTTCCCAGTACAACGACAATGCCTCCAAACCAAATCCATTTTACGAGAGGATTCAGATACGCGTGTATTACGGGCTGACCGTTTTCCGGGCTGCGCCCCGCATACACGATATAAAGATCTCGCAGCGAAGAGCTCTGAACCGCGACCATCGTCTCCGTCACCTGGCTCGCCAGAAAAAATCGGCGCTCGGGGTAGAGCATCATTTCTGATTTGCCGTTGCGGAAAACCTCCAAAGTGGCGCGCTCGGAATCGTAATTGCCGTTCGTAACACGGTCAAAATTCTGGCAAAGAATAGAGTAAGGTCCAATGGTCAGCGTCTGCCCAATCGCCATTTCTTTTTGAATATCTTTGTTGAACGGCACTCCCGCGATGCCGATGAAAATCAGCACCATCCCGAAGTGGACCACGTATCCGCCATAGCGGCGAGTGTTGCGCATGGTAAGTTCGCCCACTGCGGAGACCAGATTCGAACCGTCGCGCGCCGCTATCACCCGCGCGCCGCGGTAAAATTCCGAGAAAACCGTGAGCGTCACGAACACACCAAGAATCAGACAAATCAGCGAGTAAATGTCACGGAACCCAAAGACCAGCGCAACGATTCCAGCTGCGAGACCTCCCGCCAGAGGCCAAGCGAAATTGCGCTTTAGAGCGTCGAATGAGGTCTTGCGCCATGCAAGTAATGGTCCGACCCCCGTTAGCAGCAGAAGAAACAGAGCGATCGGAATATTCACTTTGTTGAAAAAGGGGGGCCCCACACTAATCTTGTTTCCAACTACCCATTCCGAGAGCACCGGAAACAGCGTTCCCCAGAGCACCGCAAAGCATGCTGCGAGCAAAATGAGATTGTTAAACAGGAAACTGGATTCGCGCGAAACCAATGAGTCGAGCTGATTATCGCTGCGCAAATAGTCGCGATTCTTCCAGTAGGAAGCAAAACAAACGATCACGATTAAAGCCAGAAAACCCACGAACCAGTTCCCTATCGACGACTGCGCAAAGGCGTGAACCGAGCTGACGATTCCCGAGCGTGTCAGCAGCGTTCCGAGAATGCAAAGCATGAATGTCGTGAAAACCAGCCATATATTCCATACCTTCATCATCCCGCGTTTTTCCTGCATCATCACCGAATGCAAGAAGGCGGTCCCTGTGATCCACGGCAGCAGCGAAGCATTTTCGACCGGATCCCATGCCCAGTAACCACCCCAACCCAAAACCGCATAAGCCCAATGCGCACCAAGCAGAATTCCAACGCTTTGAAAGCACCACGCAATCATGGTCCAGCGACGAGTGATGTGAATCCACTTTTCGCCCGGATACCTGCCGAGCAGCGCGCCGAGTGCGAAAGCGAAGGGTACCGTAAACCCGGTATAACCGAGATAAAGCATAGGCGGATGAATCACCATCTCAGGATATTGCAGCAATGGATTCAGGCCGTGGCCGTCCGCCAGCGCTGAAACTCTCATTACACCCGAGGGATCCGCGCCAGCCAGCAGAGCAAAAGGACTGGCGACAAAATTGTTCAGAGTGAGAAAAAACGTTTGCACGCCGGCAAGCACGACTCCGACGTAGGGCATCAGCTCCGGATGTCTATTACGGTTAATGAAAATTGCAAAAAACGCATAAGTGGAGAGCAACCAAGTCCACAGAAGCAACGAGCCTTCTTGTCCCGCCCAGAGAGCAGCAAACTTGTAGTAAAAAGGGAGCGAGCGGTTACTATGCGCGGCCACGTACGCCATCGAGAAATTATCGGTGAAAAAATAGTACTCGAGGCATGCCACCACAAGAGTGACAAGTACAAACACAGCCATTCCGGCGTTGCGCGCACTTTTAGCAAGGAGGGTCTTGCGTGTGACGATCCCTGCTACACCTGCGCAGATCGCGTACACCGCGGCAAGGAACGCAAGCAAGAGAGAAAAGGATCCCAAAATATCCAATTAATTTCCTCACAGGAAAACTACGCTATTTCGCCCACCGCTAAGATCCCGCAGACCGTGTGCCTGCGCCGGTGGACGTCTGCCCCGGCTGTGGCGACCCAGGCGTCTGGCCTGGCGCGGCTTCATACTTAGAAGCACACTTGGCCTGTACTTGTTCAGCCTCGAAACGATTATCTGGCCTCATCTTGCCCTCAACCAGAGCTTGCGCGCCGTCTTTAAACGTGTCCGGAAGAGGATCCCGCCCAACATAGCTGACGTTTAGATCCTTGCCTTGCTCGGTGAGGACAAACTCAACTGCTCCGGGCACATGGGCAATGGTCCCGTTTCGCACGTTGCCGGAGACTCGCATGCGCTGATGAAGGGACGCTCCATGAAGCGCCGAAAGCTCGCTAATCGTGTGATAGTAGGTCTTACTCTGCGTGAAGCCGACGTAGGCCAATGATATGAGCGTCACCACAATGATTGCAGAGCCGACCAGGAACTTGGAGCGGACTTTCATTTGTTCTTCCTGCCTGAATACACGCAATCAGAAGGCATCATCAGCGGAATTCTAGCACAGTGGTGCGGCACACCCGAAAAGTCTTAACGTCCTGGAATACGCGGCTTTTAGACTTTTTCGGACCGCAGGAGGATTTCTGCTTCGTTGCGAAACGCGTCCCACGCCTGTTGGACGTGCCGCAGCTCTGTGCGCGTCTGTGCAACGCAGAAGCGAATCGTGTACTTTCCGTTCAGACGCGTGTGCGACAGGTACAGCTTGCCACTGCGGTTCAGGCGTCGGAGGAGTTCTTCGTTCACTTCATCCGATGCCTTCAACCGAAAGCAGATCAAATTCAGAAGCGCAGGAGCCGCTAACTCGAAACGCGAATCTTCCCGCACCCATCCTACGAAACTTTGCGCGAGTTCCACATGGCGGCGAACGTGAAACTGCAGTCCTTTTACTCCGTAGTGTTGTATGACGAACCACAGTTTCAGCGCCCGAAATCGGCGTCCGAGCGGCACATGCCAATTTCGGTATTCGAACACCGTATCCGAACCCGCCGCCTGGTTTCGCAGGTATTCCGGTAAGACATCGAGGCTTCGCGTCAACGTTTCGCGATCCGCCACAAAGAAACAGCTGCAATCGAAATTAGTGAACATCCATTTGTGCGCGTCAAAGCAGTAGCTATCCGCAAGCTCTAGCCCTTTCTGAATGTGCCGAAATTCTGGACACAACGCCGCAGTTCCCGCCATTGCTGCGTCCACGTGTAACCATAGCTTGTGTTTCTTGCAAATCTGTCCAATGGCCTCGAGGGGATCGAAGGCCAGCGAAGAAGTCGTTCCAACGGTGGCGCAAACGAAAAAAGGCCACTTGCCGGCGCGCTTGTCGTCCTCGATTGCCTTCTCGAAGAGTTCGGGCCGCATGGCGAAATCTGCATCCACATCAATCAAGCGCAGGTTGCGCCTGCCAATTCCTGCAACCTTCACGTCCTTCTCTATTGAGGAATGCGCTTGCGTGGACGTGTATGCGACAAGTTCTTCTCGACAGCCGTCTTCGTTGCTGCGAAATCCAGTAGCGCGTTCTCGCGCGGCCAGGATCGCGCAAAGCGAAGAGCTTGAGGCCGAGTCCTGAATCACGCCCCCGCCTTTTCCGCTCGACAGGAATGTTTCCGGCAGACCCAGCATTCTGACTAGCCAGTCCATTACCGACATTTCAAGTTCTGTGCAGGCCGGACTCGTCGCCCACAGCATTCCCTGTACACCCAAGCCGGACGACAGGAGGTCGCCCAGAACGGACGGCTCAGTAGCATTCGCCGGAAAGTAAGCGAAAAAACTAGGCGATTGCCAATGTGTGATACCCGGCATGATCTTCGAATTCAGACTGTCGATGATGTGAAGGAAATCCGTACCTGATTGCGGAGGCTCACCTGGCAGCGACGCGCGGATGTCTCCCGGAGACACCTGGGCGAGCACGGGGTACCGCTCCACTTGCTCGTAGTAGTCTGCAAGCCAGTCGATCAGTTGTTTCCCGGCATCTCGGAATTGCTGCGAGGTCATGTGAAAAGTCTTTTCCAAGAGGCCTCCTGCAAGGCAGTCCTTCGCTTATTTTAACTCGCGCGGAATTATAGCAGCACGCCTTGGGCGGATGTCTTTGGGAAGAAATAGTTCGACGGCGTAGGCCTTTCAGCCAGCGGAGTGAGTCTAATCAAGACCGCGACGAAAGCGCCTCGGACAACCGATCTCCGAGCGACGTTCCGAACTCCGCTTGCCCTTGGGGGTCTCCAAGGAAGGGGTCAACAAAAGGTTTGCCTTCATTCAACACCAAACGGCCGCCCCATCCGCTAAATTCGAACAGCGGAGCCAATTCACTCATCGGCGACGAAATTGGCACGATATATTTCGGTTTATACGACTTGTTCACCCTGTTCACCATAACCGGACCTTGCCGGTTCAGAGCTGCACTCAACGCTTCCTGAGACTCCACAGGGCACTCCACCGCGTAAGCTAGAAAAAATCCTCGATGCTGAAATTCGGCGAGAGCTGCTTCTTCGTTCATCTCGATAGCTGGGGGAATTCCGGCGGACTTTACGATCTCGTCAAAGTACATCCGCGAAACCACCGAGCGGAGCTCTCGATTAGTGCTGGCCCGATAGAAATAATCTTCGTCGCTAGCAGGCGGAGCGGCGTCGATTAATAGCACCTGGATGTGAATCGGCCGGAATCGTGTTGCAAGCTCCAACCGCTCGATGCGGCGTCGGATGTGTGCATCGTCAACCTGCGAACCACAGCCGTCGCAAAAAGCCATTTATTCCTCCCTCTTCCGCTTCCGTTCTAAGAATGGCACGGGAGGAAATTTTGTGCAAATCGAGGTGTGCACGAGTGCAGGTAACCGGATACAAGGCTCGCAACCAATGGAGGACATTTTCAAGGAGCGAGAAAAAGCGCGGGTCTACAACCATGCTCCTAGTGACTTTCTTCGTCTCGGGGAGCGGCCGGAATTGCAGGAACCTCAGGCAAGGTCTCCGAGCCCGGTGCAACTTTTCCTAACTTCGTTCGCAAGCAGCCGACGAGTTCGGGAGCCAGGTTCGAGATGCTCATACCTTCGGAAACCAAAAACTTGCAGCTCAAGATCGGTCGCGCTTGATCGTCATCGGATAGTTGGCAGTCTACCCGGCAATATTGACAGTCCTGGTTCCAACAAAACCGTCCATACGGAATCGTGTCGGGACTAATGAATTGGAAGGCGCGAAGGAGCGAATTTCTTTCAGGCACGAGAAAGTTCTTTCCCATGATCGTAATCTCTACAAGTTTTTCGTACGGCCGAAAAACATCCGACGTTAAAGGTATCCCTGAGTTCCCCACCGCAGTGCTCCTTGCTGCACTAATTGTCTGTTACGAAGCTAAATCACCGGGGCAATGAGGGCAACGGAAAGAGTTCGACAGTTGTTCAATACTCTAATGGCAAATCTACGCTGGCCGTGAATGGACGCGACGCGATTCCGGTTTTGACGAAAATATGGCGATTTTTACCTACGAAGAAGTTGCACCGCGAGGAACGAAAACAACCAGCGTGTAGGCCCCAAGCGCAACACCGAGCGGCCCGTTGATCAATCCGAAAAAGCTTGCGACCAGAGCGAGAGTGCGTGCTGAGCCGGCGCGTCCCAACAAGGCTATTGCGGCAAGAAGAGAAACAATCCCCGCGATGATGCTCAACACCACTGCGAAGATAAGGAAAAGATGGAACAATGACATCAGCGCATCGGGGTTTGCAACGCGCGTGATTATCGCCCCCCACATCACGGTAAGCATTGGTTCGTACACGACTATGAAGGCGGCACCTGCAAATCGTAGAATAGCGTAGACCGCCCAGAGGACGCCCAGTGTTCCATATCTTCCGCTAGAATCATTCACGGTTTGCATGACACCTGCCTTTTTTGGGAGTGAGATCCTCCAAATCCTTAGAGTACCAACTCGCTCCGAGGTTACGACGCGCGACAGTTGTACGCCCCGCGTCCACTTCGGCAAGTCCTATGCGAAAAACTGTCCCATCCGCCGAAATTTCTGGTAACGCTGCTCGACAAGCGCTTGCGGAGAAAGCCGGGAGAGTTCGTGAAGAGAACGCACCAGCACGGGTTCGAGCAACTTTGCGGTGGCTTGATGATCGTTGTGCGCGCCGCCATCGGGTTCAGGAATGATCTCGTCGATTAATTTCATTTCGAGCAAATCAGGCGCGGTAATCTTCAAGGCCTCGGCGGCAACTTCTGCCTTGCTGGGATCTCGCCACATGATGGAAGCGCAACCCTCCGGCGATATCACCGAATAGACCGAATTCTCGAGCATGTACACACGGTCGCCGATTGCTATTGCCAGCGCCCCGCCCGAGCCGCCCTCACCGGTGATGGTAACTACAATTGGAACGGGCAAACGCGACATCTCACGCAAATTAAATGCGATAGCTTCGGCTTGTCCGCGCTCTTCGGCGTCCACGCCTGGATAAGCACCCTGCGTATCCACAAAAACTAAAATCGGGCGGCGAAATTTTGCAGCCAGCTTCATCGCGCGCAAGGCTTTCCGATATCCTTCGGGTTTTGCTTGGCCAAAGTTGCGAGCGAGCCGCTGCTTGGTATCCCGCCCCTTCTGGTTGCCGATAATCATCACAGGCGCTCCGTGGAACGTCGCCATCCCGGTGATGAGTGCCGGATCGTCGGAGAAATTACGGTCGCCGTGAATTTCGCTGAAGTTCTCAAAAAGCAATCGGATAAAGTCATCTGTGTAAGGACGCTGTGGATGACGTGCGAGCTGCAAACGCTGCCAGGCATCGAGATGGGTGTAAAAGTCGCGCTTCAGCTCATCCACCTCGCGGCGTATGCGTTCGATTTCCACCTTTGTTTCTCCCGTGGGAGTTACGAGCCTTGTCAAATCGGCTACGTCACGTTCGAGCGCATCAATCTCGAGCTGGCGTTTCCTATCGATTTCTTTCTTGTATGGAACTATCACGCGGCCAGGCTTCTCGATCGTAGCGAGTTCCTTTGATATCCCGGACTTCTCGGCTTCGGCTTCTTTCTTGCGCAACTTAGCAAGTTCACGCCGTCGCCGGAGCCGTTCGCGAATTTGCTGGCGTTTGCTCATTGCACTACAGCAACCGAATCCGTACCGCAGATCTCTCGCACACGCTCCAGCAGTTCTCGGTCGGCCATTACCGCACTTCCAGCTTCCAGCGTGGCTTCCGAGCCGTCCGATTGCACCAGTTCGAACGCTACGCGGCAGCGCCCGGGCCGCTTCGTAAATAATTCCTGCAGGCGGTCCAGCGCGTCCGAATCCACGGAGCCAAGGTCAACTCGAACGCGCAGCAAGCTGGGTGCGCGATCCGTGATCTGGTCGAGCAGCCGGGCATCCGAGACAATCAGACGCGTGCCTACGTCTTCGACCGCGACACGCCCTTTGGCGAGTAAGGGCGTATTAGCCTTGAGGATCGCCTCCAGCTTCTGAAAAGCCTCGGGAAAGACCAGCGCCTCAATGACTCCGGTACGATCTTGAAGCGTCAAAATCGTCCAGCGCGCCCCCCGTCTGGAACGCATCGGGCGCGACTGCACGATAATTCCTGCAACAACGATGTCTTCGCCGTTCCGACGGGCTTCCATGGTTGAAAGATCGACCGCGTTCAAATCCTTCTGGCGCCCGGCATATTTATCCATAGGGTGACCCGAAATGTAGAAGCCGAGCGTCGCGTATTCCCCCCCGAGGAGCTGTTCCTCAGTCCAATCGTCGGCCTCGGGTAACGAACTCTCATGCCAAGTCTCCGCCTGTATGTGGCTGGAACTTGATCCCAAAAGAAAAAGGCCTCCTTGGCCGACTGCTTTCGCCTGCGATTTTTTCTGGCCGCGCATGATCGCTTGATCGATCGCAGCAAACAGGCGCCCTCTCGAAGCGTCGAGGCAATCCAAGGCGCCTGCCTTTACCAGGCTCTCGAGCACCCGCTTATTCAAACACCTCGGTTCAATAGCTTCACAAAAACTGAAAAGGTCTCGAAACTTAACTCCGTCCGCCCGTGCATCGCAGATAGCTTTGGCTGTGTTCTCGCCGACATTCTTGATCGCCGCCAGACCGAATCGAATGTCATCGCCTACCGGCGTAAAGTATAGGCCGCTTTCTTGCACGCAGGGAGGCAAGACTCGGATGCCCAAACCGCGCGCCTCATTGATGTACTTGACTACCTTCTCAGTGTTCCCCGCTTCTGAGCTAAGCATCGCAGCCATGAATTCCACGGGGAAATGAACCTTGAGATATGCCGTCTGGTATGCCAGCAAGGCATAGGCGCACGCATGCGCTTTGGGAAAACCGTAAAGCGCAAACTCTTCCATCAGGTCGAACAACTTCTCGGCTTTCTTTGCAGGAACTTTTCGCGCGGCGCAACCGGTGAGAAATTTTTCACGCTGCGCCGCCATGACTTCGACCTTTTTCTTGCCCATGGCGCTGCGTAGGATGTCCGCTTCACCGAGGGTAAACCCCGCGATCCGGTTGGCTATCTGCATAACCTGTTCCTGGAAAACGATCACTCCCCAGGTTTCCGCAAGGATTTCCTCAAGTTGTGGAAGGTCATAGGTAACTTTCTTCTTGCCCTGTTTGCGCGACATGAATTCGTCGATCATGCCGCCCTGAATCGGGCCAGGACGGTACAAAGCGTTCAGCGCGGTAAGATCTTCGAGCCGGGTTGGCTGATAACGCTTAAGAATGTCGCGCATCCCATGCGACTCAAACTGAAAGATACCGCTCGTATCACCCCGCGCAAAGAGAGCGTAGGTTGCCGTATCGTCGAGGGGAAGGACGGTCAGGTCGAAGTCCACGCCGCGATTATGCTTGATCATTTTAACAGCGTCGTCGAGCACGGTCAGCGTGGTCAACCCCAGAAAATCCATTTTCAGGAGGCCGATGCGTCCCAGTGCGTTCATGTCGTACTGGGTCGTTATTTCATCTTTGCTGGACTTGTACAACGGAACGATTTCTGTGAGCGGCTGCGGGGAGATGACCACCCCCGCTGCGTGAGTGGAAGCATGGCGCGCCAAACCTTCCAATCGCAGCGCTACTTCAATAAGTTCTTTGACTTTCTCGTCCTTTCGCGCCGCTTCAAGTTGTGGCGATTGCCTCAGCGCTTCTTCCAACGAAATATTGATGGTTAACGGAACGAGCTTTGCGAGTTTATCCACATCGCCGTACGGCATATCCAGCGCGCGTCCCGCGTCTTTCAACACCGCTTTGGCGGCCATAGTTCCGAAGGTAATAATTTGCGCCACATTCTTTTCGCCGTATTTTTGGCGGACGTATTCGATCACTTCACCACGCCGACGCATGCAAAAATCAATGTCAATGTCGGGCATCGAAATTCGCTCGGGATTCAAAAAGCGTTCGAACAGAAGATCGTACTGCAGCGGATCCACATCGGTGATGTGTAGCGAATAACTCACCAGGCTCCCGGCCGCCGATCCTCTTCCCGGGCCAACGGGGACCCCCTGCGCTTTCGCATAGTGAATGAAGTCCCAAACGATCAAAAAGTAGCCCGCGAACCGCATCTTCTTGATCATCTCGATCTCGTCGGTAAGCCGCCGCTCGTATTCCTCAAGCGAATGGCGCAGCCGGTTTTCCTTAACGAGCCGCTCGATCTGCGGCCCACGCGATTGAAAACCTTCGCGAACAGTTTTCTCGAAATACGAATCGGCGGTGTGGCCGTCCGGCACCTTGAAGTCGGGGAACGGATTGTTCACGCGCTGAATCTTAACGTTGCAGCGATCCGCGATCGCCACCGTGCGAGAAACGGCATCCGGCAGTTCACGGAACACTTGCGCCATTTCTTCGGCGGTCTTGAAATAAAACTGGTCGGTGGCGAATTTCATGCGCTGGCCGTCGCTCATGGTCTTACCGGTCTGGATGCACATCAGCACTTCTTGCGCATGAGAATCTGACTGAGTAAGGTAATGGCAATCGTTCGTGGCAACCAGCGGGATCCCGCTCTCTTTGGAAAGCTTCACAAGGTCACGATTGACCCGTATATCCATTTCCAAACCCTGGTCTTGGACCTCGAGAAAAAAATTTCCTTTCCCAAAGATGTCGCGCAGTCGATAGGCACTGGTCTTCGCTTGTTCGTACTTGTCGGCCAACAATGCATCGGCAACTTCTCCGCGAAGACATGCGGAGAGAGCGATCAGCCCTTTGCTGTGCTTCGCCAGGAGTTCGTGATCGACGCGCGGCTTGTAATAAAAACCGTCCAGATAGCCGGTGGAGACCAACTGCATCAGGTTCCGATAGCCTTCGTCCGTTTCGCAAAGTAGCACGAGATGGTTGGAACGCTCTGCTCCCGTGCCTCGAGCCTTATGATTGTCGGGTGCCACGTACATTTCGCAACCGATGATCGGCTTCACGCCATGAGTTGTTGCTTGATGATAAAAGTTAGCCGCCGCGAAAAGATTGCCGTGGTCCGTTACCGCTACTGCCGGCATTCCGCGCCGGGCGGCTTCGGCTGTCAATTCACCAATTTCGCAAGCGCCGTCGAGAAGAGAGTAATCCGTATGCAAATGAAGATGAACGAAGTTCGAAGAATTCATGCGTAGCTTATTCTAAACCACTTCGCCAGTTCGCGTACCTTCAATCGTAATTTCAAATCTGACATGTTGAATGCTGTTTTTTGCACGATTGCCGGCGCCATCCTTAGCAAGAGATTCTGGCGAGATGCACTCACACCGAAAAATCAACGCCCTGATTTTCTCGTGCCATGTGCTTTCGACTTCGCTTGACGGCTCGGGGCATGCTTCTTACCTGCTGTTGAAGCCTTGGATTTGTGCGCTGCCTCGGCGTGCTTTGCCTGCGCTCTGGCGCCGATTGCTGCGGCTGCCGACTGCGGCTGTTTTGCAGTACCTTGCTGACCTTTCGCAGCGCTAACTGCGGATTTTGCGACGGTCGGGGCCTGAGCCGCAGTTTGCTTTGGCTTTCCCGTTCCCTTAGCGTCTGCTTCCACGCCTTTTACTTCGCCCTTCTCCCCCTTGCGCTTCTTCTCTGGCTTTTCGATTTTCTTGGGCTCGTCCTTGATGCCCGCCAGATTGCGGAGAATTTTCGTTCGGTCTTCAGGTAGTTTTCCTTTCCCGCGCAACTGCATTTCAAACAGTTGCTCGATAACCTTATCGAATTTCGGCCCGCGTGCAACTCCCAGGGCCGCGAGCTCCGCCTGAGGCAAAGATTGCCGCAGCGGACGCCATTTCTGGATGTAATTGCGGAATTTCGAGATCACCCGCGGATTTGGCATCTCGACTTCGATGAATACGAGCATTTCAGCCGGGAGCGACGCGATGTAGAAATAGGCGTCTTTCGGTGTGTTCGTTTTTCGTCCCTTCAGTATCTTCACTACTTTCTGCGCTTCGGGAACCAGATCGGCTACCGCCTCTATGTCAGCCGATCGGAATTGCATGGTTCGCAACGCCGCCGCTTCCTCGCGCGGTTTCAGTCGCCCCAGCGTGTAAAACGTCACAGCATGCTGCAATCGCGGCCGCAGCCCTCCGGAGTAAAGGTTCGAGCGTATTTTCCCCATTTTGTTCAGGCTGTCATAATCCGGCTTGCGCTTTTGCAAATTCGGATGGATTAAGGCGAGCATTCCGTGCGCTTCCCATTGCTTCAAGGTCGCTACAGGATTATCTTCACGCGCGAGCGCTTGCATTTCATGTCCCACATCGACCGGTTCGATATTCTGATTCATGCCGCGTTCCATCGCCAGGTCGAACCATTCCTGCGTGCGGGGCTCCATTTTGAAGCCCATTCGTGCGCAGTAACGGAGAATCCGCATCAGCCGGATAGGCTGATTCGTAAACGCATGAATCGATAAGGAGCGGATTTCCTGTTTTTCAAGATCGGCAAGACCGTTCATAGGATCAAGCAGCAGACCCCGCGACTGCGTATTCAGCGAAATAGCGATCGCATTCACTCCAAAATCACGCCTGCGAAGATCTTCCATCACGCTGGAAAAGCGATATTCCGGCTTCACGCCAGGCCGTTCATACACGTCCTCGCGCGCTCCTGAAATTGAACCGTCCACGTCTCCGGCAAAAATCATTTCGTGGTGCCGCAGTTTCTCGCTCTCCCACACAACCCGCGCTCCACCTTTCTCCAATTCCTTAACCATCCGGACAGGATTTCCCTCCAACGTGAAATCAAGATCACGAATGGGCATCCCCGAAATCAGATCGCGAACCGCGCCGCCAGTGAGATACACATTAACTTCCTGCGAGCGCGACAGTTCCTGGACGCGCTCCAGCACCGCCCGCTGCTCGGGCGACAGCCGGCTTTCCAACAAATACATATAATCGGGCATGTGCTTCTGTTCCTCCTCGATTTACCGCGCACTTTTCAGGCGCGCGGATGATGCGCCTTATAAACTTGCTTCAATCGTTCTTCCACCACGTGCGTGTAAATCTGCGTAGTGGATATGTCGGAGTGGCCTAGCATCATTTGTACTGAGCGAAGATCAGCGCCGCGGTCGAGCAAATGGGTGGCAAAACTGTGCCGCAGCATGTGCGGCTTGAGTGCTTTGCGCAATCCGGCTTTGCGCCCGTACAGTCCCAGAGTCCTCCAAAAACCGATCCGGTCCAGCTTCGATCCTTTGCGATTGATGAAAAGATATTTCGAGGAATGCTCGCCAAGAATTTCGGGACGGGCCTTTTGAATGTAGAGTTGGAGCACGGCTAGAGCGTTCTTTCCGACCGGTACCAGCCGTTCCTTGTTCCCCTTGCCTAGGCATCGCAATGAGCCTGAGTCCGCGTGCAAATCATCTACGGCCAAGCTGCACAGCTCCGAAACGCGCAGGCCGGACGAATAAAGCAACTCAATCATGGCTTTATCGCGCAATCCGAGGGCGGAAGACGTATCCGGCTGCGCGAGGAGCCGATCCACTTCCTCGACGCTAAGGAACTGCGGCAGGCTTTGCCGGAATTTCGGCGATTCCACCGTCACCACCGGATCTTCCGAGATTAATTCTTCACTCGCGAGAAATCGGAAAAGTTGCCTCAGCGAAACTAGATGGCGGGCCACCGAGCGCGCGTCGAGCTTCCGCGCATATAACGTTGTTAGAAAGTCGACGACGTCTCCGCGTTTTACCTGCGTCGCCTTCTCCAGCCCTCTCTTCGTCGCAAACTCGCAGAATTTTTCCAGGTCTCGACGGTAGGCATCGATCGTGTTTTGAGAGAGTGCCTTTTCAACGCGCAGGTAACTCAAAAATGAATGGATCGCCGCTTCCACTACTTCCCCCCGGTTTCTCTATCGCATCTCGATCAGAGTATATTCAGGCTTCCATTCCAGCGGTCGAAGCCGTTTCCGGCTGCGCCCGGCGCAACATCAGAAAAAGTTCAGGCAATTCTTCGCACCGTAGAACCCATGCGAGCCCGAAATAAATTCCGACCGAACCCAGAATCATGGCTGCCAGTAATCCAGCCTGAGAAACAACATGGCCGATATTCGCGAAATCCGAATAGCGAAGCGCGGCGAAACACGCCGCGGCCATGGCTGCAGCGCAAATCGTCATCTTGGCGATCGAACTGACAATCCCGCGCGCACCCAGAGCGCCGTATCGCCCGCGAAAAATATAAAAAAGCAGAGCGAAATTGAAATAGGCCGCCAGCGAACTAGCCAGCGCGGGGCTTGCGTTCCACAAGTATCGCGAGAAAGCGAATAACAGAAGGACGTTCAGGGCAATATGCAAGCCCAGAGAATAAATTCCGACGCGAGTGGGCGTCATGGTGTCGTGCGTTGAATAATACATGGGCGTAATCAACTTGATGGCCGCAAATGCCGGCAAACCGAGCGAATAATAAAGAAGCGCATGCGACGTAAGCGCTGTCGATTCGGACATGAACTGGCCGTGCTGAAACAATACCTTCGTAATCGGCACGCGCAGCAAGATCAATCCTACCGCTGCCGGGATGGTTATGAATGAAACGACCCGCACCGCAAACTCGAATGTGCGCTTCATCTCGTCATACTTTCCATCCGCCGCTTGATGCGACATAGTCGGCAGAATCGCCGTCGACAACGCAATCGCGTATCCTCCTAATACCAGTTCCATCACACGATCCGCTATGTAAAGTGACGTAATGCTTCCCGTCGGCATTCGCGGCGACGTCGCAAAAATCGTATCCACAAAAAAATTGATCTGAAACACGCCCATTCCGAAGAAAACCGGACCCATGAGCTTACCGACCTTGCGCACTCCGGGATCCCGGAATGACACATCCGCGCGAAAGCGCATGCCCCGTTTCCATAACGCCGGAATCTGCATCGCCAGTTGCAGCGCTGAGCCAATCAATATTCCGATGGCTAGCGCTAGCGCTGGAGTGCGGTAAACCAGCGGCGTGATCCGGAGGATCGGCTTGTACACAATCCCAAGCGAAAATACTATAAACACCAAATTAAATAGAATCGAGGTCGAGGCCGGCAGCGCAAATACATGGAAGCTGTTAAGTATCGCCGCCGCTAGTGCTGCAAGTCCTAGGAAAAACACACATGGGAAAATGATTCGGTTCAGAAAAATCGCCAAATCCCAGTGCACCGTGCTGATTCCGAAAAAAGTGAAAACGCCGATCACTTGTTTCGAGAATATGCATCCCAAAATGGCGATAACAGCCAGAATCGCTGCCATGTCCCAGAATACTTTCTGCGCGAAATCCCAAGCTTGGTCCCGCGATTTTCCGCGCAGATATCCCGTAAAGACCGGGATGAACGACGCCCCCAGGGCTCCCTCCCCGGTCATCCGGCGAATCATATTGGGAATGCGGAAAGCCAGGATGAATGCATCAGCAGCTGGTGAGGTGCCAAGGAGCAGCGCCACCCGCTGATCCCGTAAGTATCCGCAAATACGGCTGATAACGGTGACCAGGGCTATTACGGAGGCAGACTTTAGAATCTGTCCTTTGACGGTCAATCGGCGGTTGCTCCGATGCTAACCCTTTAAGCACCAATAACTTGACAAAAAATCACGTAAGGATAACATAACCAGTGAGGAGATAGCAATAAAATGCCCCAAGATCCTGAAATCTGGAGCCAATTCTCCGAAGTACGTCCATAATCCCTTCTCACTCTTGACCTTCTGGACCATGCACCTAGGGACGATCAAACCATGGCACGAGTAAAGAGTCTGGCCGTAGCCTCCACTCACAAGAAAGTGGTCGTGCTACTGCTTGACCAAACACCCGTGAAGGGATATCTGAATGCAACCGACCTCGGACGAGCGGAAACCATCGATTTGCTCACTCCGGATGGCGAACACCGCTCTATTGAATTATCTGAGATCAAGTCGATCCACTTCGTTCGCGAGTTCGTTGACACATTCTCGCCGGAACGCAAGGTCTTCCTAAGCCGCCCTAAGCTCGACGGACTGTGGGTACGTCTCCGTTTTCGCGACGACGACGTTATGGAGGGCATCGTCGCGAATGACCTTCTCGACCTGCTGGACAAGGGCGTCCATCTGACCCCGCCGGACCTCCACGGCAATACCATGCGCCTGTTTATTCCACGTTCAGCCTTGGCCGAAGTTAAAGTTCTAGGCGTGGTTGGTGTCGCGCGCAGAAGCCCCGCCGATTCCCGAGCCGCGACGCCAGCGTCACAATCCAAATTGTTCACCGAGTAGCGAATCCCGCGCCGCGCATCATCCTTTATCGCCCGTCATGGTCTTGATATACATTGATAGTGTTGCGCGCGATCAAAAGAGGAGAATCGTCGATGAAACTTGAAGCAATCTCGAAAGCCCTGGGCTGCCAACTTGATGGCGATCCCAATGTCGAAATAAACGGGGTTGCGGGAATCGAAGAAGCGAAGCCCGGAGAATTGACATTTCTCGCCAACCGAAGGTATCGCCCGCTACTATCGTCGACGCGAGCTTCAGCTATTATCGTAGCGAAAGACGCTGGCGCCATACGTATCGACGCGCTGCGTTCGGCCAACCCTCATCTCGACTTCGCGCGAGCTATTGAGTTATTTCATGAAGCACCCAAATACGCTCCCGGCGTTCACCCTACGGCGATCGTGGAAAAGTCCGCGAGAATTGGCGCTGACGTGCATATCGGTCCCTATTGTTTCGTGGATGCAGGGGCGGAAATAGGATCGAGAGCGGTACTGCATAGTTTTGTCACCATTTATCGCGGTAGCAAGATCGGCGATGATTTTTTCGCTCACTCTCACGTTTGCGTGCGCGAAGGCTCGCGCATCGGCAATCGCGTGCTATTGCAAAACGGCGTAGTCATCGGAAGCGACGGGTACGGATTTGCGCGCCAGTCCGACGGAAAGTGGTACAAAATCCGCCAATCGGGCACAACTGTGATCGAAGATGACGTAGAGATCCAGGCGCACAGTGCCGTTGACCGCGCCACCATCGGAGAAACTCGAATCGGCCGCGGCACAAAGATCGACAACTTGGTGCAGGTCGGACACGCGTCCAAAGTCGGCGAAGACACTATGCTTTGCGGCCAGGTCGGTCTGGCCGGCACCACGCGAGTGGGAAATCATTGCATTTTGGCGGGCCAAGTCGGAGTCGCCGGCCATCTCACCATCGGCGATGGCACAACGCTGACGGCGCAGACTGGTGTGCCCAACGATGTGCCGGCCGGAGTCGTTTATTCCGGTTACCCAGCGATGGATAGTTTGGCGTGGCGAAAGTCTGTAGCTTTGTTCGGCCGTCTGCCTGAACTTCAGAAGGAATTGCGCGAACTTCAAAAGACAGTTTCGAGACTGGCGTCAAGGCAGGAAACGGCATAACGCTTCGGCCTCTATCTGCTAACGCGGGCACGCATCAATTTCCAACATCGGCGGGCTTGACCGGCTTTTGTTCATCAGGCAGTCCAGCAGCCACCAATTCTTCAACTCGCGCCAACAAATCCCCACGCTTCTCGACCGTGTAAGACGAAACATCCACGGCTGGTCCAAATCGTATAGTGACCTCTCCCGGATGCACACTCCATTCTCCTTTGCGCAACAAATCCTGGGCGCCCACGATTGATACCGGCACAACCGGAAGGCCTGCTCGAATCGCCATCACAAATGTTCCCTTCTTGAATGGCAGCAAGCGCCCATCCCGACTCCGAGTTCCCTCAGGATAAACCGCGAACGATAATCCTTCTTTTAGATATTTCACCGCCGTCTCGACGCTTCCAGCGGCCGCTTCCCTGTTGTCGCGATCCACGGGCACGAAGTTTGCCATGCGCATTGCCATCCCGAGCACCGGGATCCTGAACACTTGTTTTTTAACCAGTATCGCCACTCGGCGCGGTATTGCCGGAACAAAAGCGAGCGGGTCCATGTTCGACACATGGTTCGCCGCGAAAACACACACGCCAGGGGGGATATCGCCAGCGCCTTCCACGCGCACACGAACTCCCGCAATTCGCACAGCCGCGCGCACAAACTTCATCGCGACCTGATACATGAAATCCACGCTACCTGTTGCGAAGCTCCACAGTATCAGCCACGGCATTACCAGAAATATTCCAAAGGCGAGATAAACGACAGCAAGAATGGTGCGAATCATGGCAAACGCATTTAATTAACGGTGCCGCGCAGCCAGCCTTCTCTGATTCTCTTCTGCTTGTCAGTGGCATGCGCTGCTTCGGAGATTGAATAAACCTTTAGTTCGTTCGAACCAAGCGCGAATGAGATGTCCCGCTCGTTACCGTCGCGTTGCACCCGCAGCTTGATTGTTTCGCCAGGCGAATGCTGGCGCACCCAGGCCGGTAGATATGCCGGCATGTTTTCTCCATTCAATTGCAATAAAACGTCACCAGCAAGAAGTCCTGCAGTCTCCGCTGCGCTTCCTGGCGCTACTTGAGACACCGCTGCCGCTGAGCCCGGGGCGCGCCCAATCCAGAATCCCAACTCTGCTGTCTTGTGCGTCTCCACTTTTATTTCCAGGCCTGCTGCAGCCAAGAATTTGTCGTAAGGTATTTCTTCCGTACCGGCGATATATTGCCGAAAGAAATCGGCAAGGCTTGTTCCGGATACTCCCTCGGCCGCTGCGCGGACACCAGCGCTGTCATCGTAAAACTTCCGCTGTTTTGCGTACTCGTCATTCATGCGCCTCATGACGTCGTCGAGCGATTTATGGTTGTCCGTGGCATCGCGAATCGCGAGGTCAAGCATCTCTCCGACGATCTGGCCCTTGTTGTAGTACGAAATGCTGCGGTCGGGCTGACGATAATCGTCATATTTTTCGAGCCAGGCATCCAGGCTGGACTCCTCCACACTCTGCCACAAACGCGCCGGGCGCGAATCGAGGTCGCTAATTTGTGCCGCCAAGTCCCCATAGAATTTCTCTTTCGGCCAAAGGTCGCTGCGCTCGAGCGTGTAGGCGGCATATGTGCTTGTTACGCCTTCCGCAAACCACAACGCTCGCGTGTACTGCTCCTTTGTGAAGTCCACCGGCTCCAGCGTCTGTGGGCGTATTCGCTTCACGTTCCAAGCGTGAAAAAATTCGTGGGCCGCTATCGCGCTTGCGCTTTCCACCGAACCGGCTCCGATCGCCGTGCAGTTAGAATGCTCCATCCCCCCGCCACCAGATTCCGTATACGGGCCAATGTGAAAAAAGAAGGTGTATTGGTGAAATGGAGCGCCGCCCATCAACTGCAATTCGTAGGCAGTTATGCGCCGCAGGGATTCTTCCAGCCGGTCCCGCCGCCATGTCTTGGCGTCCACTAGGACGCGGAAGTGCGCGCTGCCTTGGTCAAATCCGAATTCTTCAAATTTTCCAATTTCAACAGGCGCGTCCACCAGCGTGTCATAGCTCGAAGCCGAAAATGAATTCAGCGTTTCGCCCACCGGTAATTCTGCCGCAGCGCGCCAACCCGTCGGGACGTCGTCAAACTCTACCGTCGTGTCTTCACTACGCCGGTCTGGGATGTACATGAGGACTTCAGCAAAATTGACGAATGCGTGCTTGGCATTCAATTGCGAATTGAAGGGACCTGGCTCATCCCACAAGATTGAATATCGTATCGTCCAGTTGGAAAACCCGGCAGAGTTTGCGGTTGCTGCCGGACGAACCTCCCAGGTTTGTTTGTCCACCTCCCGAACGGACAGTTTCTCGCCCATCGTTCCGGATTCAGCGAACGAGCTCGCCTCCACATCGCGGACTCGGTATGCGAAATCGCGCACTTGATAAAGCGCGTTCCACGCAGGAATCGCGACAGAAATACCGTCGGCCGGGTGCGGGACGGTCATCGTCACTTGAAAAGAGTGCCGCTCCGGATTCTTCAGCGAGATTTTGTAATGGATCGTCGCTTCGGCAGGGCGCACGGTAAAGAGAAAAACAAAGGTACCGAGACAAACCAATCGACGAAGAGCCTTATTGCTCATGTGCGCGCCGCCGCGAGTGATTTAAGTTTCTCTAGCAGCTTGTTGGATAGCCCGTCGAAGCTTCCGTTCGACATCACTATCACCATCTCTCCCGGCTTTGCATTCTCCACCAGATACTCAGCAATTTCGTCCGAGGACTCAAATGCCTTGGCTGGACGTCCCCGATCGAGTAATGAATCCGCAATTTGTTCGGGCGAGAGGCGCTCTTCTTCTCCGAGCAACTGCGCTCGATTCACAGGCCCAATAAGTACGGCATCGGCAATCGCCAGGGCGTCGGGGAGGACATGCTGAAATATTTTTCGACGCATCGTATTTGAGCGGGGCTCGATCGCTGCCCAGATCTTTCGTCCGGCCCAACGCGTTCGCGCAGCCTCTAACGTCAGGCGAATAGCAGTTGGGTGGTGAGCGAAATCTTCTACTACCAGGACGCCGTTCTCTTCACCTTTGATCTCCATTCGTTTGCGCACGCCCTGAAACGTCGCAAGTGCGCCCTCAATAGCCTCGCATTCGACTCCGCGCCCGTACGCGAGCGCGATGGCCGCGAGGGCATCGAGAACGTTGTGTTTTCCTGCAGCCGGCATGCGAACGCGGGTCACTTCACTGCCGCGAAAGGCCACGCGAAATTCCGTAGCTGAGTCTTGCCATATGATGTCGCCCGCATACCAGTCGCATTCGGGCGTGAGCCCAAAAGTCTCAACGGTGCAAAACGCCCTGGCGACCGCTTCTCGAAGGTCGGCACTTTCGCCCCAAATCAATATGCGTCCGCGCCGCGGTACCAGGTTAACAAGCCGCCGAAATTGCAGAGCGATTGCCGCGAGATCGGGGTAAATGTCCGCGTGATCGTACTCCAGCGAAGTAAGAATCAATTCGTCCGGATGATAGTGCAGGAATTTCGGCCCACGGTCGAAGAATGCGGTCTCGTACTCGTCGCCCTCGATGATGAACTCTTCCCCACCGCCAAGACCGTAGCTTCTATCATTGAAATTTGGGATGACCCCGCCTACCAGAAAATCCGGCCGCCGCCCAGCCGTATGAAATATCCAGGCGAGCATTGCGGTCGTGGTGGTTTTGCCATGCGTCCCAGCCACCACGATCGAGCTGTGTCCTGGAATGAAATATTGCTCAAGCAGCTGTGGCATCGAGCAGTACGGAATTTTTTCGTCGAGGATGTATTCGATCTCAGCATTTCCGCGAGCGACGATGTTCCCCACCACCGCAAGGTCCGGTGCCGGACGCAGATTCTCCTCTCGAAATCCTTCGTTCCAGCGTATCTCGAGTGAATCCAGCAGCGTCGAAGCCGGCGGATATACGCCCACGTCAGAGCCGCTAACCTGAAATCCGCGCTCCTTCAACATTCCGGCTACAGGCGCCATAGCCGCGCCGGCGATGCCGAGCAAGTGCATGTGTTCCGGTTTTCGTCCTACCATTCAAGCCTCACCGGTGTTTCGAATTCTACGCTGTGCATGCTGGCTCCAAAATTTCCAACGCCGAGGCACTGGACTCGTTCGCAGAAAGTCGCGCCCGAACTCCCAAGGGCAGCGTCAACATGGGCCGCGAAGTGTGCCCAATCGCCGCTCCCCATACGATGGGAAATCCCAACGGCTTCAGTATTCGTCGAGCGACGTCCTTCACCGTTTCAGTCCCGGCCGGCCCTTCGCAATCAGGGAAATCGCCAAGAATAACGCCGGAAACGCCACGGAATTTCCCTGCCTGCTTAAGGTGCATCAGGGCACGGTCAACCTGCCACGGCTTCATTCCCCTGTCTTCGAGAACCAGAATTGCGCCATGGGTGTCCAGCTCCCATGCGGTGCCCAGCGTCGTTTCGACCAGCGTCATGCAACCGCCGAGAAGCGTGCCGTCCACTTTCCCGGGAGTCAACGATTCAGCGCTGTCCAGGCCGATAGTCCAACCATGTCGAGTCTCTCCGATCGCGCTCGAAAAACTTTTGCCGTCGTAACCCTCGGCGAGTCCTTCACCTTTATCGAATCCGGACGCGACCATCGGACCATAGAACGTAACCCATCGGAATTTTTGCCATAGAAATATTTGAAGTGACGTAACGTCGCTATATCCCAACAAAATCTTAGGAGCGGACAGGGCGACGCTAAGACCATCCAACAAATAGTTCGACCCGTATCCGCCACGCGTGCAAAAAATCGCCCGCGCGTCGGCCTCGCTAAATGCCTCCTTTAGCGCAGTGACCCGCTCCGAAGCGCTTCCGGCAAAAAATCCACCGCGCGCGAAGACGCCAGCATCACTCATTCGGGTTCTGTACCCGAGTCGCGCGAGTTCTCTGCTGCCCTTTTCGACTCGATCTCGTTCGACCGGGCTGGAAAGAGAAACTGTCCGAATCACGTCTTCCGGCCTGAGAGCCTGTGGTTTGAAAGGTTGGGGCATGGGCCGCAACCGAGAATAAGGAGTTTCTACCGGGTAGTCCAGCCAACATGCGCTTACGGTTTACATCCCAGCAGCGCCGACCTCGGGCATTAAAAAGAAGTCAGCGTAAGCAGTACGTCCCCATATCCGCTCACCGGCGCGGTCTTTACTGGAGATGCGGAAGAGAAAGCCGCCACTCGGCCGTTTGAAATGATGGGCACCGGCGAAAATTGATCGACACTTAACGCCGGCGCTTGCGACAAATTCACTGGAGCAGCCACCGCGACCGTGCGAGCCGTACACCCGCTTGGCGCACCGAAACACGTGTCGCGCACGAATAAAAACGTCTCCACAAAATGTTGCCGCTTTGCGCTATTCGAAATGCCGGAGATAAAACTGACGTACCGGCCGGATGCGCTGATCCACGGGGCAAACGCGTCTGTGTTCGTCGTAATACCTGCGGCTTGAGCACCAAGTGGCGTCGTGGTCTGAATGCATCCATCGGGAGCTGTTGCGCCCAGACAGGTATCGCGCAAAAAGATATTCGTCTGCGAGTGCGACGCCTCAGCCGCAAGGTTGGAGGCACCTGACTGAAATACAACGAAACGTCCGTCACCGCTTACCGCAGGAGCTCCGCTTTGCCCGTTGCCAGGCTGCCCAGCACCAGAAACCGAGACTTCAACAGTTGAAGGAACGCACGCTGCGGGGGCGTTCGACCCTAAACAAGTATCGCGAAGGAGAATCTGAGAAGGACGGCGGCTTGCATTTGCCCCAGGCCCGGGTTCCCCAGCCACAAATGCGACATATCGCCCGTCCGCAGAAATTGCTGGACTCTGAGGTTCCAATCCGTCGGCCTGGTAGTGGGAGTCGATCGGAATCTCCAAGCTCTTCGCGATACAGGATTTTCCAGCCGTCGGACCCGCGCAAGTGTCTCGTACAAAGACTCGAGATCCTGATCCGGTTTGTCCCGCAGCCAAGTTTGCAGCCGAAGAAGCGAACGCGATGAACCGTCCATCGGCGCTGATTGAAGCAGATCCGCTATCACCACCAGCCGCAAATTCGCCCTCGTTGTTCACAGACACAGATTCCGTGTGAGGCTCGCAACCTAAAGGCGCATTCCCACCAACGCAAAGATCGCGCACAAACAGGTTCTTCGCAGTGGAGGCCGACGTGCCCTGCTGTCCGAAAACAAGATTCGTCGCCGCAGACTGAAAGACTATAAACCTGCCATCGGCGCTCATTGCTACCTGGCTGCCTCCCACCGCGTTGGGGGCGCTACCGTCGCTCGCCAGGTCCACGGCCGATGTTTTCGCCGTGCACGAACCGGCGCCCAAACAAGTGTCACGCACAAAAATGTTTCCGTGCGAGCCTTGCGTCACCAAATTTTTCGCTTCCGAGAAGAATGCGACAAATCTGCCGTCGGCGCTCATCGCCGGCGCCGCACTGGGCCCATCCGCCGGCCCTCCAGAGCCATTCACTGATGCAACCATGGGGAAGGCGGCGGCGTTACTCGACATAAAGCTAAAAGTCACCGAAGGCGAAATTACTTGACTGCCGCCCGGCGTGGTATTGAACACGCTTACGCTAGCGAAACCCGCCGTCGCGATGTCGCTTGCTGGAACGTTCGCTGTCAAGCTAGTGCTGCTGACAAAAGTGGTTGCAAGAGGCCCGGAATTCCAGGCGATCGTCGAACCCGGTGTCTGTACCGTGTTGTTTACAATTATCGGAGCTACGAAGTTCGAGCCGTTAACCGTGAGCGTGAAAGCACCGCTGCCTGGAGTTGCGCTGGCCGGAGAAAGACTGGTAATCGAGGGGCCACCATTCTGCACCGCGTTAATTGTGAAGGTGGCTGCAAGCGACGGTCCTCCTGGTTCCGGGTTTGTCACCGTAATGGCGGCAATACCCGGAGTCGCTACGTCAGTCGCAAGAATACTAACAGCAAGTTGCGTGGTAACCGTATTCAGCTTGCTGGTGCGAAGCGAACCGTTCCAAAAAACCTGTGATGGCGGGCTAGTCACGAAACCAGTTCCGGAAATGAATAGCGTAAACATTTGGCTGCCAGCCGTAATGCTTGACGGGAAAAGACCAGTTATTACAGGAGTCGGCGGGGGCGTGGTGGTAGAAGAGCCGCAACTCCCGAGCATGGTCGTAATCGCAAGGAGCGCTGCGAGAGCAGTCCACCGCAAACGAATCAATTCCATCCTCCTGTGACTCTTCCGAGAGCCCGGCGCCGCTCGCCATAATAGAGCGGCTTGCAAGCGGAGCGGGGAACCCTGAACAATTTCAACTGCGCATCACAAATCAAAATTGACACCCACTCCCCGACCGTCAACTCGGATTCCCGGCGGCAGGCTTTGGTTGGCCGGCGTGTCGTTTTTCAAATTTGGCGGTTAGAATCGATCGAACCTGAGCACTCGGGTTCGTCTCGATTGCATCCGCTTACAACTTGAACGTGGTGAGCTGCAAGAACCGCCGCGCTCGAGCATTTATTTCTCGAAGGGTCAGATTGGTCAGGCGTTCGACGCCAAACCGCTCGACCGCGAAACTTCCGAGCACCGATCCGTACACCATCGCGCGGCGCAGAGTCTGGTCGTTGACTCTCCCCTCCCGGGCGAGATACCCCATGAAACCGCCTGCAAAGCTATCACCCGCTCCCGTAGGATCGTGCACCTCTTCAAGCGGAAACGCCGGCACGGAGAACAGGAAATTGTTGTGGACCATTAAAGCTCCGTGCTCGCCGCGCTTGATTACCAAAGTTCGCGGCCCCATTTTGAAGACTTGCTTGGCCGCACGCATCAGGTTGTGTTCTCCCGTCAACTGGCGAGTCTCGTCATCATTGATCATCAGGATCTGCGTGTGCTTCAGCGTCTCGCGCAATTCGGCTGGCGTGCCCTCGATCCAATAATTCATGGTGTCGAGTCCGACTACTTTCGGTTTGCACTTCATTTGTTTCAGCACCGAGCGCTGCAACGTCGGGTCGATATTGCCGAGAAAAACGAACGACGAATCGCAGTATGTGTCCGGCAACGTGGGACGAAAATTTGCGAACACGTTCAACTCGGTCGCCAGCGTCGTGCGTTCGTTCATATTCTTGCTGTACTTGCCCGACCAGAAAAATGTTTTCCCGGCCGCATGCTCCAGGCCGGTCAGATCGATATGACGGCCGTGAAAAACAGCTTTGTCTTTTGCGCTGAAATCATCTCCGACAATGGCAACCACTCGGACCGGCGCGAAATGGCTGGCGGCCAGCGCAAAATAACTCGCCGCGCCTCCCAGCGTTCGTTCCACTTTGCCGTGGGGCGTTTCGAGAGCATCGAAAGCGACAGATCCGACAACGAGCAGTGACATTCAGTCTCCTAATCAGGAAATATATTTGCCGATAATTGGCGCGAGCCGCTTCTTGGTGGCGCGAGTAATCGCTGCGCGGTCCGTGAGAATCGCGTGAGACAGCGCCGATCCGCACTTGCAGCCGCGCGCGTCCGGCAACTCGCGAACTACTTCGTGTAAAACGCGCTGCACGTTCCCCGTATTACGGTTCAGGTTTTCTATAATCTCATCCAATGTCACTGAATCGTGTTTAGGATGCCAGCAATCATAATCCGTGATCATTGCAATCGTTGCATAGCAGAGTTCGGCTTCGCGCGCGAGCTTCGCTTCCGTTAGATTGGTCATGCCGATTACGTCAAATCGAAGCTGCCGGTACGTGTGAGATTCCGCCAACGTGGAAAACTGCGGCCCTTCCATGCAAACGTACGTTCCCGCGCGGTGAGCTTTTACGCCTACTCGGTCACATGCTTCGGCAATGTGCGCCGAGAGAAGCGTGCAAGTAGGCTTGTCAAATCCCACGTGCGCCACTACGCCACCCCCAAAAAAAGTTGCCACGCGCAGCCGCGTGCGGTCGAAGAACTGATCCGGAATGAGAAAATCGAGCGGCGGCAAATCGTCGCGAAGCGATCCCACGGCACTGACCGAAAGGATTCGTTCGACGCCAATCATCTTCAGTGCGCAAATGTTTGCTCGATAGTTGATCTCGCTCGGAGTAAAACGGTGGCCGCGTCCGTGACGGGCCAGAAAAGCAACTCTGCGGCCTTCAAGTGTGCCCACGACGATCGCATCAGACGGATTTCCGAAAGGAGTCTTCACCTGGAGTTCGCGGACGTCGGCCAGACCCGGCATTTCATACAGTCCGCTTCCGCCGATTATTCCGATGCGAACAGGCTCTTGCTTAGCTCTGCTGTTTTTTCTTTTCGTCGTTCTCGCCATTCCATCTACCCTTGGAATCAAGTGCCTTCAATCGACGTTAACCGGCTCCGCTTCCCATTTGCCGTCGCGTTCGCGAAGATACGCGGCCGCCACCTTCGGATCGTGCGCAAAGAGCGCGATCCAACCGTCCCGGACCGCTTCCGGAATCCATTTCTTTTTGTTTTCCAAGGTGGTCATCGGATAAAGGTCGTATCCCATGATCCATGGCAGAGCCAAGTGAGCAGTGGTTGGTACCAAGTCTGCGAAGAAAAATGCCGTTTGGTCCCCGCCGGTGAGTTTCACGCACTGCATATTCGCGGTATGCCCGGGAACGCGGATCAATTCAACACCCGGAGCAATCGTGCGGTCGTCCACAAGCAGTGACCATTTCCCTGCGGGCTCGAGCGGCGCGTAATTTTCCACCATATAGCTGGCGCGGTCTCTCTCCGAAGGATTCTTCGCGTGTTCGAATTCTCCGCGTTGGACAACGTAGCGTGCATGAGGAAAGGCGGAAACCACTTTGTCTTTCTCAATACGTGTGTTTCCGCCACAGTGGTCGAAGTGCAGATGCGTATTGATTACGATGTCGACCTCATGCGGATGCACTCCGTGATCGAGTAGGCGCTGCGTTAGGTGCGGGCCATCCAGAGCGAAAATACCGCGTCGTTTTGCGTCCCATTTGTCTCCGGCGCCGGTTTCAACCAGGATTGTTTTACCGCCGGCGCGAATAAGCAAACAATTCATCGCCAACATGATCCTATTGCTCGCGTCAGCCGGAATCTTCTTCTCCCACATAGGCTTCGGGATCACGCCGAACATCGCGCCGCCGTCAAGCCCCAGGTGGCCGTCGACCAAAACATGAAATTCCAGTTGCCCAAGTTTCAAAGTTTCTCTCCGAGGCCTGCGCGCGTGAGGATCTGATTCACAGCTCCATACGGATCCATTTTTCGCTCGGCCACCTGCGACGCAATTCTATCCAGCTCGCGTTCCCCAAGCTGATCACCCACCACCCGCTCCAGCAGCCGCGCCTCCAGAAGCTGAAGAATCCATTCTTTCCAGTGCGAGATTTCGCGTGCTTTTCGATCGTGCGCTTGATCGAAATGTGCGCGAAACAGCTCGATTTGTTGCGCCAATTCCCGCACACCCTTGTTTTCGGTTGCCACGGTCCGCACAACGGGCGGTTTCCATCCTTCGCGTTCGGGCACAAGTTGCAGGATACCGCGAAGTTGTTGCTCGTAACGATCCGCCCCTTCGCGATCAGATTTGTTCAAGATGAAAATATCGCCGATCTCCATAAGTCCGGCCTTCAGGCTCTGTACGTCGTCGCCCATGCCGGGCATCAGCACGACGATCGTGCAATCGGCAAGCCGCACGATTTCGATTTCGCCTTGGCCAACTCCGACCGTCTCGATAAGAATCATCTGCTTGCCGGCAGCATCCATCAGCAACGCAGTGTCTCTGGTCGCCTGAGCAAGTCCGCCGAGAAATCCGCGGGTAGCCATCGAACGGATAAAAATTCCCGAATCTGTTGCGTGCCCCTGCATGCGCACGCGATCTCCCAGGATTGCACCGCCCGTAAACGGACTGGATGGATCGACCGCGATAATTCCTACGGTCTTTTTGTCGGCGCGATAATGGCTCGCCAGACGATCAACCAGTGTGCTCTTCCCCGTCCCGGGAGCACCGGTAATTCCCACGCGATAGGCATGGCCTGTATACGGAAAAAGTTGCCGCAGGATTTCTTCGGCCTCGCGCGAGCGATTTTCAATCGCAGAGACAGCTCGCGAAATTGCGCGCTCGTCTCCCGCACGAACTTGCTCGGCCCAGTTGTCGACAGACGTGATCATTAGAAGGAAGCAATCAATTCAAGGTTTCATCATTAAGCGCTGCAGGATCGGAGAATTCACCCTTTACCCAGAATTTCCCGTGCGATTACCAGCCGTTGAATCTCGCTGGTGCCTTCGCCGATGGTGCACAACTTCACATCGCGATAAAATTTTTCCGCCGGGTAGTCCTTGATGAAACCGTAGCCGCCGTGAATCTGAACCGCTTCGTTGGCCACGCGGACGGCTACTTCCCCAGCGTACAGTTTGGCCATGCTCGATTGGCGAGTGAACCGCGCATCATAGTTTCCAGCAGTAATTGCTTCGTCCGCCAGCCACGCGGCTTGATACGTCAGCAGGCGCGCCGCTTCGATCTCCATGGCCATGTCCGCGAGCTTGAATTGAATTGCTTGAAATTCGGCGATAGCTTTCCCGAATTGTTTGCGCTGCTTAGCGTAGCGCAGCGACGCTTCATATGCTCCCTGCGCCATTCCCAAGCCGAGTGAAGCGATGGATATGCGTCCGCCGTCAAGGATCTGAAGGCTGTTTACGAAGCCCTCGCCTTCCTTGCCGAGGAGGTTTACAGCGGGAACCTTGCAATCGCTGAAGACAACTTCGCTGGTGTCGCTGGCACGCAGGCCCAGCTTGTTTTCTTTTTTCCCGGGTTTAAAACCAGGAGTACCCTTCTCAATAATGAAAGCCGAAATCCCGTGACTCTTCTTCGTTGGATCCGTCACCGCCATGCCCACGCACACATCTGCATAGTGCCCGTTCGTCGTAAATGTCTTCGAGCCGTTGAGCGACCAGCCGCCATCCTTTTTTACCGCGGATGTCCGCGTTCCGCCTGCGTCCGAGCCGGCTTCGGGTTCCGTAAGGGACCAACAGCCGAGCTTTTTCCCCTGTGCCAGCGGCACCACATATTTCTCTTTCTGTTCCTCGGTTCCAAATTTGTAGATGTGATTGGTGCACAGCGAATTGTGCGCAGCGACGATGATGCCGATTGAGCCGTCCACGCGCGACAGCTCCTCAATAATGATGGCGTATTCGATGTAGCCCATCCCCGCGCCGCCATACTTCTCGGGAAAAATCACGCCGAGAAAGCCCATCTCCGCCAGCTTGGGAATTATCTCGGAAGGAAAATGAGAGGCTTCGTCCCACTCCATTACGTGAGGAAGTATTTCACCTTCGGCGAACGCTCGAACGGTTCGCCGAAGCTGCTGCTGTTCGTCGGTCAGCGAAAATTCCACATCACCTCACAAAGCGGTGCAATTTCACGACAAGCTGCATCCCTTTTATATCATATGAGTTGGCGCGCCGAGAATCGCGGGACTGGTAACTCCGAAAGCGGGAGACTATGACGCCCCTAAAGGAGCATCAGTTGCGACGCTTACCAATCTACCTTATGGCCCTTGTTCTGCTCATCGAGCCACTGCTTTAGCGGCGCGTAGTACTCGAGGATGGCGGTCGCGTCCATTTGCTTTTCGCCCGTTAGTGCTTCCAGTGCTTCTGGCCACGGACGGCTCTCTCCCATCGCGAGCATTTTGTTCAGGCGCGCGCCCGCTTCCTTGTTGTTGTAAATAGAACAGCGGTGCAATGGCCCTTTGTAGCCGGACTCGCGGCAAAGAGCGCGATGAAATTGATATTGTAAAATCGCGGCAAGAAAATAACGTGCATAGGGAACGTTCGCGGCGACGTGATATTTCGCTCCGGGGTCGAAGTCCTCTTCGCTCCGCGCAGACGGCGGTGCAATGCCTTGATATTTCTCGCGCAGTTCCCACCACGCCTTGTTGTAATTTTCCGGCGTCACTTGCCCAGAGAAAACCTCCCAGCGCCATTTGTCGATCAAAAGTCCGAACGGAAGAAACGCAACTTTGTCGAGAGCACGCTTCATCAGCAATCCGATGTCCGACGATGCGGGCGGAACATTCTCCAGCAAACCAATCTGCTTCAGATATTCGGGCGTGACGGAAAGGGCTATGGTGTCGCCGATGGCCTCGTGAAATCCGTCGTTCGCGCTGTTACGAAACAATGCAGGCTGCGTGTCGTAAGCTCTCTGATAAAAATTGTGTCCCAGCTCGTGATGAATGGTAGTGAAGTCTTCGGACTTTTGCTCGATGCACATTTTTATCCGCAGATCTTCGACATAATCGATATCCCATGCGCTGGCGTGGCAAACCACGTCGCGGTCTTGCGGCTTGGTAAACATCGAGCGTTCCCAGAATGTTTGGGGAAGAGCGGCGAAGCCGAGAGACATGAAAAAACGCTCGCCGTAATGCACCATTTCGACCGGTTCGATCTTTTTGGCTTTCAAGATTTCCGTCAAGTCATACCCTGGATCAGCATTCGCGGGCGCTATCAGCGGATAAATATTAGTCCAATCCTGTGACCACATGTTGCCGAGCAAATGTGCCGGAATTGGCCGGTCCTCGCCAACCACGCCAGCACCATACTTTTCTTCAAGCTTCCAACGGACGTACGCATGCAGCGAAACGTACAGTGGCCGAACCTGTTGCCAGAGGCGGTCCAACTCCGCACTGAATGCGTCCGGCGCCATATCGTAATTCGAACGCCACATCGCGCCTACATCTGCGAACCCGGTCTCACGCGCACCCTTATTAGCGAGCACAACCATTCGCGCGTAGCGTTTGCGCATCGGCGGCGCAATGGCGTGCCAGCTTTCCCACGCGCGCTGCAACTCTTTGGGATCGCGGCTGGTGGCCATGATGTGTTCGAGATCATTCAACGAAAGGCATTTCCCCTGCGGACCGTCCGGGCACCACTTCCCTTTCCCGTAGTCGCTCTGCAGCGAAGCATTGATCTGCGACAGCTCTGTGCTCTCCGCGGTGTCTCGTGGCGCCGGAATGTCCACGGAAAGCTTTATAAGTTTGAGCTTCCGAGCTACATCGTCAGGAAGTTTCAACCCTTCGTAGCGTTGGGCTTGTGCAGCGAGGTCGGCAGTGGCCGCTTTCACAGCTTGGTCAGCTTCGGCAGCCATTTCTTCGGTGTCTGGAGTAATAAATGTTTCCTGCACCCATGAGGCCCGCGATTGCGCGACCCACAACGGCAGCAGCCGTCTTTCCGCCGCTTCCGCGAAATGGCGCGCGGCTTCAGCAGTCAGCGCCCCCGCTTGCGTTTGTGCCGATGTAGTTGTTTCAGCCTTTGGCGGATTTAGAGGCTCGCTCTTCATCGCCCTACTCTCCCCTCGTGCGACAAAAATTCCTGACACCACGAATATTGCGAAGAGTCCCCCTGTTGCCAAAACTCTCCGGCGATTACTTGCGAAGGTCATCTCTCTCTCCGATTAGGAATGCGCGGCTGCGGGTGTGCGTGCGCCGAGGACCTCGGCTATCGCCGTCAAAGCGCTCTCGATCCCGCTACGGTTCACATCGCAATGCGTGACCATGCGAATCGAATATTTATCGGTCGGTCCGCTAAGGATTCTCCTCTTGCCAAGTTCCGAGCAGATCTCCGCCGCCGTGCGGCCCGAGCCGCGAACGTCGAAAATCACGATGTTCGTCACGACCTTTGCAGTATCGAGCGAAATTCCCCTGATCTTGGCGAGGCCATCGGCCAGAAACTTTGCGTTTTCGTGGTCGCGGTGCAAATTTTTCGGCGACTCTTCCAAGGCAATCAGCCCGGCCGCCGCAAGTACGCCCACTTGACGCATCCCTCCGCCCAGCATCTTGCGCGTGATATGCGCTTTTTGAATAAACTCGCTTGTGCCAACCAGCATCGATCCCACCGGCGCACCAAGCCCCTTCGACAAACAGAACATAATGGAATCGCAATTCTTCGTGATCTCCGCCACCGTTTTCTTTAGCGCTACCGCTGCATTGAAAATCCGCGCACCGTCGAGATGCACGCGCAGCCCCGCCGCGTGCGCGCGCTGACAAACATCTTCCGTCACCGTCATCGGGTAAACAGTTCCTCCATGCATGTTGTGGGTATTTTCCAAGGAAACCAACACCGTCTGCGAGTAGTAATAAGTTTTGGGACGAATAAGCGGCTCGATTAAATCCCAGGTAAGTATCCCGTCTGGGGCAGGCGTCGTTCGCGGCATGCACCCGGCGACGGCGGACATCGAGGCCAGTTCGTATTGATTGATGTGGCCGCGTTGTTCGCATATCACCTCATTGCTAGGTTGCGTCCATACTTTAATCGCGATCAGGTTTCCCATCGATCCGCTGGGAACAAAAAGCGCCGCCTCTCGGCCGAATATTTCGGCGGCGCGTTCCTGCAACCGGTTGACCGTAGGATCTTCGCCGTAAACGTCGTCGCCGACTTCCGCTTCTGCCATGGCACGACGCATCGCCGCTGACGGCCGCGTTACCGTGTCACTGCGCAGATCGACTATATCTATTGCTTTGTTTTCTGCTGAGGACGTATACACGTTTGCTCCTTATCCCAGCAATTCGACAAACACTTCATTTGAAACCGTCAACCGATCCGCGGCGAGACGCAATCGCGTGCCATTTAGTTCCAGAAAACCCTGCTGCGCAAGTGGCGCAATCCGGCTCGCCAAGTTCACGTGATATTCGCGCTCGATCCGCTCCAGGTCAATTCCTTCAAGCTGGCGGAGACCCAAAAACAACTCCTCTTCGAGCGCTTGCCCGGCCGTCACCGTTTCGAGGTGTTCGCGAGGCGACGTTCCCTGCTCGATGCAAGCCAAGTATTGAGCCGAGTCGTGAACATTCGACCAGCGCTTCACACCATCAAACGAATGCGCTCCCGCGCCGAACCCAAGATAGGGGTGCCGTTGCCAATACTTCAAATTGTGCCGCGACCGCATACCTGGGAGCGCCCAATTGGAAATTTCGTAATGTTCGTAGTCAGCGGCAGCTAGTCGCGCGCACACAGAGTCGTAAAATTCAGCGATCGAATCGTCGGGCGGAATTTCGGCAGCGCTGTACCGTTCGCCGCCGGCAAGAGATTCCTTGCCTAGCCTGCTTCCCTCATCGATCTCCAGCATGTATATCGACAAATGTTCCGGGCGAATGATCAAAGCCTGCGCGACTGATTCATCCCACGATTCGCGGGTTTGATGGGGTAGCCCAGCAATCAGGTCCAAGCTGATGTTGTGGAAACCTGCTTCGTGAAGAGTCGTATTAGCGGAAAAAACATCGGCGCTGCGGTGCATTCGCCCCGCAGCTTGCAGTTCCACATCGCTGAATGATTGCGCCCCTAGGCTCATGCGATTGAATCCAAGTTCAATCCATGCTTCCGCTTTCTCGCGCGTGACCGTTTCCGGATCGGCTTCCAACGTAACCTCGGCGGCGCTCGCCGGCGCTGATTCCTTGCGTTTGGGGGCTTCCAGGCCGAGGTGATCTCTCAGGCTAGCGAGAATTCTTCCTAGCGCCATGGGTTCTAACAAGCTCGGCGTGCCACCGCCGAAATAAACGGTGTCTACGGCCACCGCACAGTTTTCGGACGCCAGCGAGACAGCCGTCTGAGCTATATCGCGACACACAGCCGACGCATATGGTTCATAGCGATCGCGCGACACCACGCCGGTGTGAAAATTACAATAAGTGCACTTCGTCTGGCAGAAAGGCACCTGAATGTAGACGCCGAACTTCATTTTCGTTCGACGATTGTACCGCAGCAGGGACTGCGGTTAGCAAATTCTGGCATGTGCCCTCTCCAGAGGCTAATCGACCGCGTCGAGTGTACTCGGCTCGCAAGTCCCGTTGGCGTTTGCAGCTTGCTTCCTCAATACAGTAAACTGCTGGGTTCGATTTAGCACAGGGGGCTTCCATGTTGGTGGTGATGCAGTCCCAGGCGACTGAAGAGCAGATCCGCGCCGTTTGCGATCGCATCGAGTCGCTGGGATATAAGGCGCACCCGATACCCGGTTCCGGGCGCACGGCGATTGGCATCACGGGAAATACCGGAACCGTGGATATAGCCACGGTGGAATCAATGCCGGGAGTTACCGAATGCATCCCCGTCAGCAAACCTTACAAGCTGGTCAGCCGTGACGTCAAAGACGAGAACACAGTTGTGGCGATAGGCACCCCGTTGGGCGACGTAATATTCGGCGGAACGGAGGTCGCCATGGTTGCTGGTCCATGCGCGGTCGAGAGCCACGAACAGGCCTTTCAAATCGCCCGGCACGTAAAAGCTGCGGGCGTCCGATTGTTCCGAGGCGGCGCCTACAAACCACGCACTTCTCCCTATAGCTTCCAAGGTCTCGGCGAGCCCGGTCTCCAGATTCTCGCGGCTGTGCGCGAAGAATTCGGCCTCGGAATCGTCACTGAAGCTATCGATAACGAATCGCTCGACTTGGTCGAAAAATACGCGGACGTGATTCAGATTGGCGCGCGTAATATGCAGAATTTTTCTCTGCTAAAGCGTGCAGGCCGTTCGCAGAAGCCGGTGCTGCTCAAGCGCGGAATGTCCGCCACGCTCGACGAATTCCTGATGGCCGCCGAATACCTCATGTCTGAGGGAAACTACAACGTCATTCTGTGCGAACGCGGAGTCCGCACGTTCTCCGATTACACGCGAAACACGCTTGACCTCAGCATCGTCCCAGCAGTGCAGCGACGAAGCCATTTGCCGATCGTTGTCGACCCTTCGCATGGGACCGGCCGCCGCAACAAGGTTTTACCTCTTTCGCGCGCCGCCGTAGCAGCTGGAGCTAACGGCATCCTCGTCGAGGTTCACCACGATCCCGATCGCGCACTTTCCGATGGCCCCCAGTCCATCCTACCGGCAGAACTCGATCAGCTTATCCACGAAGTACGGCAGATCGCCGGCGTCTTGGGTCGCACAATCAATTGAGCGCCTGTTCCGCCGCTCTGCGCATATACTGCCGTCCTTAAAATGAAAAGTCGGATTAACGTCCGGTTAGTCTTCGTTCTCGTTGCTCTCGCCATTCTTGCTTTCCGCGAAGTTACACTCGAACTCCGGCCCTCATTTCTACGTCCCGGGCTTCATCTTTTTGCATACGTAGGCAACACCGCTGAAGGAACGCTGACAGCTATCGATCTTGTGAAGTTGTCGGCAGTAACGACAATTCCAGTAGGCTCGGGACCTACTGGGCTGCGCGCTCATCCCACGCGAAATGAAATCTGGGGGCTCAGCTCCGTTGGAGGTTACGCATGGGTTCTCGACGCCGCGCTGAATCGCATCGTTGCGCGAATTCCGGTCGGAGCTGAACCATATGCGCTGGATTTTTCACCCGACGGCCGCCGCGCCTATGTCGCCGCTTCCGGTTCGAACTCAATCGTGGCAATCGACTGCGCCACTCGCCAGATCGTTGGTCGGGGAAACGGAGGGCGCCGTCCGTGGATTGCCCGCGTCGCGCCATCAGGAAAAATCGTTGTGGTTTCGAATCGAGACGATTCGTCAATATCAATCCTTGACGCCACAACGCTCGCACGACTATCTGTGATTCCGGTGGTGGAACATCCCGAGCAGTTGGCTATATTGCCGGATAGCTCTAAAGTTTTCGTCACGTCCGGCACAACCAATGAAATTTCTGTGGTGGATTTAAAGAAGACTGTCTTGCTCGCTAATCTTTCGATCGGCGGCACGCCTGGAGACTTAATCCTGAAGGCTGACGGCGGCGAGCTCTACATACCGTCCGGAGACGCGCACGGCCTTCTCATCGTGAACACACTGACAAACGAAGTCAGCGATTTCCTGCTGCTTGGCATGTCGCCCACCGCCGGGGCTTTTTCTGCGCCTGACCAGAAACTCTACGTCGCCGACTCCGCAGGAGGTCACGTGATTCCTATTGCGACTGACGTCCGGCAAGCGGGTCACCCCATTCCTGTGGGTCAAGACCCTCGTACATGTCTCCTTACGCCCGGCGGAGACCTCCTTCTGGTGGTTGACACCGCATCAAACGACTTAGCCGTAGTTCGCGCGAAAACCTCTGCATTAATCACACTAATTCCGGTCGGCGTGCGCCCTCGGGACATCGCCGTCAAAGTATTCTAGTGTCCTTGATCTTCCCGTAACGAGTGACGTCCTATTGCACAGTTAACGTCAAGGCAATCGTGCGGGTTGCGCCGCCCGACGTTGCTGTTACAGTGAAAGAATATGTGTTTGCTTGCGTTGAGGAAGACGCGCCACCGCCGCAAGCCGACATTGCGAAAAGCAATATAAACAGAAGCGCGCAAACTGGAGCAATCCGCATCATGCTTTTTCCCCAGAAATCAGAAACCGTTCCCGAGTTCTGATGCCCTCGTCCCAGCGCAGAATCCCGCATTGAACGACGACCTAGGCTAGACAATCCTAATATTGCAATCATAAGTGCATACCAATTCCATGGCGGGGTTCTGAATTCCATGGCATTCGGACTCACGAATTCTGACGCCGTCGGGACACTCACCCTGAATGGGGCTTGCCCGTTTGCCGGAACAGTCAGCGTGGAGGTCGATGTTGTGCAAGAACCGGCGCCGGGAACCGCGCCCGCGCATGCGAGTCCAACGGTCCCCGCAAACCCGTCTGTTGAATTAACTGCCAGGTGAAAAACCGCCGTAGTTCCCTGAGTCACAGTCAAATTGTTGCCTCCGACCGTTGGAGGGTTCGGACAGAAGTCTGTCGCTATCCCGTTCAGCGCGACCGTTTGCGGGCTATTTGTCGCATTGTCCATTAGCGTGAGAGTTGCGGTCTTTGTCCCGCTCGTGGAACCACATTGTGCGGAAGCTGGAGCTGCGGGACTAAACGCGACTTGTACCGTGCAAGTGCCGGCACCCGGGACGGCTCTTGCACAATTATTCGTTAGTGTGAAGTCCGCCGTATCGCTGACGTTGACTCCACTCACGGTCAATGCGCCTTGTCCTGTATTCGTAACCGTGACAGCCACGGGTGAACTCGGCGTGCCTCCCACCAACTGGCTTCCAAAATTAAGAGTTGACGGTGAGACCGTTACCGTTGCCACCGTGGCCGTCCCGGTCAGTGCAATTGTCTGAGGACTTTGAGGAGCATTGTCGGAAATGCTAATTGTCGCCGCCCGGTCTTCAGGGCCAGTGGCGGCAGGGTGAAACTGCACCGTGATTAAGCAAGAGCCGCTCGCCCCCAGACTCTGCGGACAGTTGTTCGTCTCGATGAAATCACTCGGATTTGTTCCGGCCAAAACGACCCCGGAAATTCCGAGCGAAGTAGCACCGTTGTTCGTTACCGTGACAGTTTGTGCGGAGCTTGTCGTCCCCGCAGGTTGCGAGCCAAAATTCAGACTCGATGCTGACAGACCGATCGTCGGTCCTACCGCCGTTCCGGTTAACGACACCGTTTGCGGGCTCGCGGCAGCGTTGTCGCTAAGAGACAGACTTGCATTTTTTGTGCCGGTCGATAACGGCGTAAAGTTGATCGTTACGGTGCAAGTCGCAGCTGCTGGGACGGTACCGCTCGAGGGGCAAGGACTACTTCCAACCGGAATGATTGCAAAACTACTCGCACTACTTCCGGCAACGGCTATAGACGAAATATTCAGGGCCGCGCTCCCTTGATTCGAAAGCGTTACTGTCTGGTTTCCGCTGGTGCTGCCTATAGCCTGCGAGGCGAATACCAATGCTGTAGGCGATACGTTCAAGATCGGGGCCGCCGGCGTGGCATTACCGGTCAACGGAATTGTTTGCACCGCGCTGGACACATTTCCTGAGCTGTCCGTTATATTCACTGCCGCGCTAAATGCTCCAGCGACAGACGGTGTGAAGGTTATGCTGAACCCACAACTCACGCCAGCTGCCAAGCTAGCCGAGCACGTATCCGCTGACAGCGGAAACTGGGCAATATTATTCCCCGCCAGCGCGATGTTGGTGATTTGCAAAGTTTGATTGCCCATGTTCGTCAGCTTGATGGTCTGCGATGGTGTAGTTCCGACCGGCACGCTGCCAAAATTAATACGCGAAGGTGAGGGCACTGCCAGCGGACCGGCTCCAGTCCCAAGTAATGCGAGAACGTGAGGGCTTCCCGGCGCGGTGTCAGTAAAACTGAGAAAAGCACCTTCGAGGCCCACGACGCTCGGCGCGAATTGCATCTCGAAGGCGCAAGTCGAGCCTGGACTAATTGTCGACGTCAAACATGGAGCCGTATTGACGGCGGAAAAATCGCTGCTGTTTGGACCCGTTATCGCAACGCTCGAAACAGAAAGCGGCGCGTCACCCGTATTAATCACTGCGACCGGCAATTGCGCGGTGTTTGCGACGCCGACCGGCTGCGACCCGAAGTTTAGGTTTGCCGCATTGAACGAAACGCTCGGATTCATCGCCCTACTCGGCGTTATTTTCACAGCAAACGCGTCATTCTGTGGCGGCGCCAGTTGGCAACTGGCGCATGTGGGTTGCATCCCGTTCATCGGATTCCCAGCGCGAGGAAAATCTCCCGTCGATGTGGCTCCTACGACGTACACGTCGCCGGTTACATCCGCTGCGATCGCGTTCCCGCTTGATCCAGCCGTCACGCCGACCGGTGCCGTCCCGCCGAGGGGAGTGGAATACAGCAGCGAAGCAGTTCCTGGTGAAGTTGGATCGAGCATGAGCACGAATGCGGCGGCGTCACCGTTGAACGGCTGAAAATTATCGCGCCAAGGAAAATCCCAGGACGTCGTGGTTCCCACTAGATAAACCTGATTCACCGCGGCGAAGAAAACTCTTTGCCCGGTGTCTGTCTCCGATCCGCCCAGATAACTGGAGTACGCGAGCGACGTTAGGCCTGTCGTCGGATTCTGGGAAATAACGGACAGAAACGCGTTTGTTGTACCCTTCAGGCTGCTCTGCAGCCCCGCGACCGAGCCGCTGGTAGGAAAGTTTGACGATTGCGTCGATCCCGTCACGTAAGCCGTAGCAGGCAAGTTCGTTCCCACAGCTATGGCCAGCGCCTTGTCTGAGCTTGCTCCTCCAAGAAATGTCGCGTACGCCATATCGGCGGAGCCATTTCCCGCCGGCGTTATTTCCATCACAAATCCGTCGAACGGGTCGCCGCCGTACGTGGTTTGAAAACCGTTCGTAGTTATCAACGTCCCTCCAGGGTTCGACGTGAATCCCGCAAGATATGCGTTGCCGACGGAGTCCACGGCAACTCCTGTAACGCTGGCTTGCGCATCTAGTCCCAGATAAGTGCAGTACTTCAATGTGGGAGTAGTCCCCGGCTGAAAAATCGCCAGAAACCCGTCACTGGTGCCACCTCCGTACAAGGTTTGAAACGCTCCCGGCGTGGTCGTCAGGTCCGTGGAGTTGGTGTCCATGACTACAAAAACATTTCCTAAGCTGTCCAACGCAATTCCGCCCGGACCTTGAGTAGCTTCGGCACCGCTACCGCCGAAAAGCGTAGAGAAAATAAGTTGCGCCCCGGTTGAATTAATCTCTGTAATTGTGGCGTCATTCGCTCCTGCTGTTCGCGTGCTTCCGTCCGTCACCGGAAAATCAGTGGACGTCGTCGTGCCGCCGATCGCTGCGTTTCCATTTGCGTCAACAGCCAGAAATCCTCCCTCTTCGTCTCCGCTCCCCCCGATAAACGTCAGATAGACAAGAGAATTCAGTCCGCTCTGCGTAGGATCTATTTTCGCGATGAAGAAATCTGAAGTTCCTCCGCCCGCACCAAGCTTTTTGGAAGTTTCCGAAAAGGTGGTAGCTGACGTCGTTGTGCCGCTTACATATATCTTTCCGGACGAGTCCGCCACGATGCTCGTCGCACTGTCATCGCCCGCTCCGCCAAGAAAAGTCGAATATGTCACGCTCAGCGAAGGATCAATTACCAAGGTGCCCGCAGCGTCAAGGTTCCTCGTTCCCTGGCTCGAAGGATTCGTGCCGTTCATTTGTGCAATTGTGTTCCGCGCCTCGATTTGGAAACCTACCGTTCCGTCACTCTCAAGCGCGTAGCCTCCCGCAACCGGTCGCCGCTGTGGCTTTGCATCTACAGAATCGCCCTTACGCGATCGCTCGTTGTTCATTTCTTCATACATCGCCGGCTTCTTCATCCGGATTTCCTGTCCGGCTACTAGGATCACAAGGTTCCCATCTGCATCGACCTTCATCTTCTCCGCGCCCGAAATCTGCAGGCGCAAACTACGAGCGTCCACACCCGGCCCGACGCGCAAATCATATTCGAGCGCACGCTCGTTTCCGTAGGCCACCACATCCACTCCGGGGGCCACGTCCTTCGCAATTGCGCGCGAAAAATGGGCCACGTGTGTTCGCCACTTCGCGGGGTCGTTTCCCTTGAAATAGTTCGTCTCGCTCGTTAACTTGCCCTCCCCGCGCCATTGCATATCTCCTGCCTCGGCGCTCGGGGGATTCTTTTCACGAGGAGCGGTAGGAATTTCCGGCGCGGTTTGACGCGGGACTTGCTTCTGCGTCGGAGATGAATCTCCTGCCGCGCGTTTTCTTCGACTCCGAGGTCGTGCAGACTTCTTCCTGGCTCGCCGATGGCGTGGTGCGCCCGACGCGCTCCCGCTTCTCCGCTTTCGCCGCGAGTGAGTCCTGCTCTGCGTTGCGGGCGAAGTATGCGGAGACCGCGTTGTTTTCTTGGTTGTGGACTCGCCTGACTGGCCGCCTTGCTCCGCTTCAGGACCGTGCGCTGCAAAGCGAATTTTTACAACTCGGCTCGCCATTGCCTTCCGCCGCGACCCAATGACCACCTCAATCCCTTCTGACGTTAGCAGTCCGGTAATGCCTTGCCCTCGGGCAATGAACCTGACACGAGGATCGGCCTGACCTTCGTTGGCTTCAAGCGTCACGGGAAGAGAAAGCGGCGACGTGCAGTTCACATCGGCATTGCAGCCCATTCCTCGAAGCGACGCAGGGTTTGCCACACCTGCCGGCCGCGAATTTCTCGATAAATGGACGTCCGGCAAAGTGTTGTGAGCGAGTGATTTGTGCGGCCGAAGAGTTGCTATGAGGAATAATGCTGCAATTGCGGTAGCAAAAAAAACGCCAAGAAAATACCCCTTTGAGCGCATAAGCTCCTCCGCCGGAACCCGAATCGGTTCCCGCTTTTATGGCTCAAGACTTCCGAGCCGAGTGCTCTTGGTGTGTAGTCCCAAGTTTGCTGAAAGGGTTACGCGGACTATCGTCTTCACTGTTATGAATGTCAATTCAATAGTGAAGTTTTGGAGTGGCAATGAGGATGTTAAATACTGAATCGAGGTGCAGTATTAATACAGAGCCATTAAGACTTCCAAGCGAAATTCTCGTCTCCCAAGCCAATTTCCAGCATCCCGTCAATTGGCAGTACGTCGATCGGCAAGCCGCCCTCCCATAGCGCCACGCTTAACAGCAACGATCGGCGGTCGCGCAGGTCAAACAACTCTCGCGCTAGGCTGACTTCAATAATTTTCTCGTATGCTGCCTCCACTAGAGTTTCCGGATGCAACAAACACGCGCCGCCCTGCTCGACGATGCATCCCGCAGCTTTTCCGTCGGTCACCCGCACGGTGAGTCGCGTCTCTCGCGAATCCCACATTGTCAAGCGGAGCTGAAAGTCCGGAATATCCGCGATCGCCTCCGTAGGATCCACCCGCAAATAAAAATGCTCGGCGCTAAATCCGTAACGGAGATGTCCCAGAACGTAGCTCCGGCCGTGCATGCTGCCCTCGCGCCGGTCTGTCGCGTACAATCCCGCTCCCAGCCACTCAAAGTAACTGCTTTCGCGACCGTCAACTTTTACGTCCAAATATGCTTCCGGTGCTTCGCATCGCGAGCGTTCGGGCGCGCGCTTGATCGGATGCAGCAGTGCGTCGGGAACATGTTCACCCAACGCAGTGTAAACTTCGGTCAGCTGCTGCCGATACAATTCATCGAATTCCGCGTCGTTCGATGAGGCGTGCTCCGGCCCGTACCACCAGCACCAATCGCTGCCTTCGGCTGCGAGCAATGCTTCGTAGGCACGCGCCAAGAAGAGCTTTGATCCGCGTTCTGCGGGCGCGGCCGCAACATCAGACGCGACACGCTGCAAGACCTTTGCGTAAGTCTCTCGCGCATCACGCAACAAGTCCCATGCCCGCACATCCTCCGAGTGCCCGATCCACACGTCGAAATTCGCGTTGATCCACGAAGCAGGAAAAATTCCCTCGAGCTTCGGAGCGTCTGGACGCGCTTCCGCGGCTTCGCTCATGGTCATCGTACGAATTTCCGGATCATCCTGCACCCGACGGTAAAATTGCCTTAGAAAATCTCGCCCATTCTCGGCGTAGAACTCCCAGGCGTTTTCTCCGTCCAATATAATACTCACGGTTGCCGTGTTCCCCGCAGGTTCACGGTCACCAATCGCTCGGATTCTGCGATGCAAATCTTCGGCAGCGGCGCCCGCTCCCATACGGCTGTAAACAAATCCCACGAGATCGGATATGTAATGATCCCGGAAGAAACCCATCATTTCGCGCCCACCGCGCTGCAGTTTCCATGGTGTATAAAGATCCGGCCCATTTTGTGGATATCCTGAAGCGTCGCGCCAGAATCCGATATTTCGCGTGCGTCCCAGGACGCCTTCATCCGTAGCGAACCACTTGAAGCCAAGGTCCATGGCAATTTCAAGCGCCTGATCCGATACCGACCCTTCAGAAGGCCACAAACCAGCCGGGGGCTTTCCGAAAATTCGCTCGTGATAGTGACGCGCACGCACCAGCTGTTCCCGTGCGTCTTCCGGATAGCGAAAGGCTGGATGCGGCAGCGGTGTGTGTGGATTTGCCACCCGCGCTACATCCGTATCGCAGAGTAAGGGCAGGATCGGATGGTAGTACGGCGTGGTAGAGATTTCGATTTGCCCGCGTTCAGCTGCCAGCCTGTACTCCGGCAGGACGGCACCCAGCAGTTCGAGCTGCTTCTCGCGCAGCGCTGCTTTGTCATCTTCTGTAAAATCGGCCCCTTTTCGAGATAGTTCCGTCACCACGGGGTCTTTTGCGATGTATTCCTCATCCATCCATGCGAGTTGTGACAGCAATTGCAAATCGCGCCAGTCCCGCAGCTCGAAGCGCGCCACACACGATTCCGTCCCAGCCGATTTGACTTGGGCCTGCAACTCGGCAAAACGCGGCCAGCGGCGTACGAAGTTTTCGTTTACTTGAAATGCGCGCTCCAGAATTTGGCGTTTCTGTCCTGAATCGAGCGAGTCAGCCGGTGCGAACGCTAGCTCAAACCAAGGCTCGTGAAATTTTCCGCTCGCGTACTCTTCAATTTGTGCCGCGAGCAGCGGAACAAAATTAAAAGTCGCGTGTACTTTCGGGAATTCCCCGAGGACTTTCACCATGCCCCAGTAGTCTTTCAAGGCATGCAACCGCGTCCAGGGCAACATGTAGCGCCCGTTGAAGGGATCACGGTACTGCGGCTGGTGCATGTGCCAAAGAATTGCGAGGTTAACGCGGCTCAACGGTGGGGGCCTTGGAATTGCACGAACGCTTCATAGATTTCTTTTCTCTTCCTAAACCTGACCGTGCCTGCGTTGCTTTCCGTTAGCATGCTAGAATGACCTCGCGCAAACATGCGCCTGCTCGACAAATACATCGGTCGCGAAGTGGCCTCGCACTCGTTACTCGGCCTCGCTGTTTTCACATTCGTTTTCTTCGTTCCACAGCTCGTTCGTTTGATGGACCTGGTCGTGCGCCACTCCGGCGGCATCCGAACCGTTGCGCTGCTTTTCATTTGTTCGCTCGCTCCAGTCCTCGCCTTCACGATTCCGATGGCCGTTCTCGTCGGCGTTCTCATCGGACTTGGCAGACTTTCAGCCGACAGCGAGATCGTTGCAATCCACGCCTCCGGAATCAGCCTGCGACGATTGCTTGTACCCATCGGCTTTGTGGCACTCGGCTGCGGAATGCTCACGCTGGTGCTTACTTTCTGGCTCATTCCAGCTTCCTGGCGAACTCTTGGACGTTTAGAGCAGCGCATTCTTTCCTCTCAGGCGCCTTATGCCGTTCAGCCGCGCGTTTTCGATGAGCGCTTTCCCCACTTCGTATTATACGTGCAAGATGTTGAAGCTGCAGCGACGCGTTGGCGCGGTGTCTTCTTAGCGTCCGCCGCGCAGTCTTCGGCCACATCTAGTTTAACGCTGGCACAGGGCGCTCAGGTCGTCGCTGGCGCGGAGAAGAACCAGATCGAACTCCACCTTGGCTCCGGCAGTACTCACGATTACGACCCGCGGGAGCCCAACCGTTATAACGTAACCACATTCGGACAGAGCGACATTCCGATCGATGTTTCCGCCTCAACCACCGGTGTCAAAAGTACCGTCATTTCCGACGCCGAGCAATCCGTCTCCGGCCTGTTAAAAGATAACGGAGCGAACTGGCGCGACGCTCGAGTTGAGTTCCACCGCCGCGTCGCGTTTCCAGCGGCCTGCCTAATCTTCGCGCTCCTGGGCGTGCCGGTCGGCGTTCGTCCTCGTCGTGGCGGACGCGCTGCCGGCCTCGTCCTCACACTCGTGCTGATCGGCGGCTATTACTTCCTATTCGTCACCGGTGCGCATATGGCGCAACAAGGCTCTGTCTCTCCGTGGCTGGGTATCTGGGGCGCGAATATAGTCGCAGCCATAGTGGGATTCTTTTTTCTTCGGCGCATCGAGAATATCCGCAAACCAAGCCGAATCGCGGCAGCCTTTGATTCTGTATTCTCCAGGCAACAAAAAACTCAACGTCTTGAATCAGACGCGGCGCCCTTTCCCGCATCCAACGGACCTGTTTCCACCTTATCTACATCTACCAAGCCTGCAGCCCCCGCCGTCACCGTCCGCCAGACAATTGGGGCCGGTAGTTCCGTGGGATTTCCCATGCTTATGGACATGTATCTATTGCGGCAGTTTTTCTATTACTTCATCGTGCTGCTTTTGGGCTTTGTGCTCATCTTCGATGCTTTCACGCTTTTCGACCTTCTCGGCGACATCTCAAAAAACCACATACCAGCCTCGATGGTTCTCAATTATTTTCGTTATCTTGTTCCGCTCATGGTGTATCAACTTTCTCCTCTCGCATCACTAGTTGCCACTCTCGTGACTCTCGCCGTTCTGGCCAAAAACAACGAAGTCATTGCATTCAAGGCTAGCGGCATCAGCCTCTATCGTCTGGTCCTTCCACTCACTTTGGCAGGTTGCATCCTAGCCGGAGCCATGTTCCTTCTGGACGACACCTTTCTGCCGTATGCCAATCAGCGTCAAGACGCGCTTCGTAACGAGATCAAAGGCCGGCCGGCTCAAACATATTTCCAGCCCGCGCATCAGTGGATCTTCGGTGAAAATTACAAGGTTTTTAATTACGAGCTCTTCGACTGGGATCGTCAGCTTTTCGGCGGATTGAGCATCTTCGAGCTTGATCCGAAAACTTTCCAAATGCGCAGACGGGTTTTCGCCACCCGCGCCACCTGGGAGCAGAGCGAAAATGCGTGGGTTCTAACAGGAGGCTGGATTCGGGACTTCGACGCAAGCAAAATTACGCACTATGTGCCATTCAAAGTCGATTCTCTACCAGAGTTCACCGAGCCACCCAACTACTTCCGCCGCGAAGTGCGCCAGTCCGCCCAGATGAACTGGCGACAGTTGGGACAATACATCGCAAGCCTGGGACAAGCCGGTTTCGACACCTCGCGCCTCTCAGTTCAGTGGCAAAAGAAGTTCGCTTTCCCGCTCATCGCGGCAATTATTGTCTTCCTCGGCGCGCCATTCGCATTTCTGGTGGGAACTCGCGGTGCCGTTGGAGGACTTGCAGTCGCAGTCGGCATTGGCATCGTCTACTGGGCAACTGCCGCCCTCTTCGAAGCAATGGGATCGGTTGGCCAATTGCCGCCGCTGCTGGCCGGATGGGCGCCAGACGCCATCTTCGGATTCCTGGCTGTCTACTTTTTCTTGAAGATGCCGACGTAGTTTTTTTCGTACAGGCCGCGAAAGAAGGATTCGAAATGTGAAGTTGGACTTCTCACAGCAACTTTCACTTCAAGTTATACTTTAGGTGATCTAGCTGCTTCAGTTGCTGCCCTAAAGCAGCGCCGGAATTGTCGGCCATCCCACAACTGAAGGACTACCGGCAGGAATCTCGTCTGAGAAAGTTCACGCCGTTCGCGGTCCGCGCAGAATTCGAACAGGAAGCATGATGATCGCGCGAACTAACTCAAGCGCTCCATCCACGGCAATTCCCACCAGCCTGAACGGCAGCAGTATCAGCCATACGATCGGATAAATAACTAGCGCCAGTAATGCTAGGGGCCAGCACAGAACGAGCAGAATGCACCACAGTAGAAACCCCACAATTGCACCTCCTATCGCTACTACAACAACATACGCATCAGGCTCCAGATTGGTTCATCGAGTCCTTGCCTCTTGCTCAATTCCCCGCAGGCCAACAGCGATCCTCAGCAACCATCTGATTCGTTAACCCAGACAAATTTTCTTATGCGCCGGTCAGTTCTTTGCCTTCCGCCCTTCCAGAACGGCCTGCGCCGCCGCCAACCTCGCAATCGCGACGCGAAATGGAGAGGCACTAACGTAGTCCATCCCCGCACGGTGACAGAACTTCACACTCTCCGCATCGCCGCCGTGTTCGCCACAAATTCCTATTTTAAGTTTCGGCCGGGTCTTTCTCCCTCGTGCGATAGCCCACTCAATCAGCATTCCGACGCCCGCTACGTCAATTGTCTGGAATGGGTCCGAGTCGAAAATGGCTGCCTTGCGCTCGTCCACATAGTCGGGCAGGAATCGGCCTGCATCGTCGCGCGACAATCCCATCACCGTCTGGGTCAGATCGTTTGTCCCGAACGAAAAGAACTCGGCAACTTCCGCGATTTGATCTGCCAGCAGTGCAGCACGTGGTAGTTCGATCATGGTTCCAACTAAATATTCAAGTTTCACTTTAGACCGAGAAATAATCTCATCGGCTACTCGACGCGTTGCTTGGTCGAGAATTTGTAGTTCTTTCTTGTCCAAAGTAAGCGGATGCATGATCTCAGGTATCACTTTAATCCGGCGCTTCTGGCAGTCGATTGCCGCCTCAATAATCGCTCGAACTTGCATCTCAAGAATCTCAGGATACGTAATACACAGCCTGCAGCCGCGGTGGCCCAACATTGGATTCGCCTCGTGCAGTTGTTCCACTCGCCTCGCTACAGCCTCGGTTGAAACACCGATCTTCCTAGCTAATTCGGCCTGCTTTACCGGATCGTGTGGGACGAATTCGTGAAGGGGAGGATCGATCAGGCGGATGGTTACGGGAAGCCCGTTCATCGCCTCGAATATCCCGATGAAGTCCCGCCGCTGGAATGGCAGAAGCTTGTCTAGCGCTGTACGGCGGGCTTCGGGTGTCTCCGCCAAAATCATTTCCTGAATAGCTTGCTGCCGCTCTCCGCTCTTCTCGGGATGTTCGAAGTCCTTGAAGAACATATGCTCTGTGCGGCACAAACCAATGCCCTCCGCACCCATCTCACGTGCCACTCGAGCATCCTGAGGAGTATCAGCGTTAGTCCGCACCCTAAGTTTTCGAATTTTGTCCGCCCATTTTAGAAGCGTTGCAAAAGCCTTCGGTGGCTCGGGACGCACAAGTGCAATCTCACCCGTGTACACAATGCCCTCGCCTCCGTCGAGCGTGATCCACTCGCCTTCGCGAACCGAGCGGCCATTCGCAGTCATCGACTTTTTCGCGAGATCGATATCGAGTTGCTCCGCCCCGACGATGCAGCACTTCCCCCAGCCGCGCGCGACTACGGCCGCATGGCTGGTCTTGCCCCCCGTTGCCGTCAGAATTCCCTGGGCCACAAACATGCCGCCGACGTCCTCCGGACTCGTCTCGTGCCGTACCAAAATCACTTTCTCGCCTCGCGCTGCCCAGGTTTCCGCGTCCTCCGCCGTAAAAACAATTTTGCCTACTGCAGCTCCCGGTACCGCATTAATCCCCGTAACGATCTTGCGAGCAGATAACTCACTCCGCGACATCCCGGGTGCAATCACGGGATAGAAAAGCCGCTCCACGTCATCCGATTTTATTCTTTCAAGTGCTTCTTCAACTTTAATCAATCCCTCGTCCACCATGTCTACCGCTATCCGAAATGCTGCGGAGGGCGTGCGCTTGCCTGTGCGCGTCTGCAACATATAGAGCTTGCCGTTCTCCACCGTAAATTCCAGATCCTGCATATCCCGATAATGTTTTTCCAGGGTCTGCCGAACGCGCTCAAGCTGTTTGTAAACTTTCGGCATGCGCTTGGAAAGTTCGCTCAGATGCATCGGGGTGCGAATGCCGGCAACCACGTCTTCACCCTGCGCGTTTAACAGGAAGTCTCCGAAGAAAGATTTCTCTCCTGTCGAGGGGTCGCGCGTAAAACAAACTCCTGTGCCAGAATCGTCGCCCGTGTTCCCGTACACCATCCGAACCACGTTGACCGCAGTCCCGAGAAGCCCGGTGATCTTTTCAACGTGGCGGTAGGTCAGCGCCTTTTCTCCCATCCATGATTCGAATACCGCGCCGATGGCTCCCCAGAGCTGTTCGTGTGGGTCTTCAGGAAAAGCTCCCCCGGTCTTTTCTTGGAAGTATTTCTTGTACTCAACGATCAGATCGCGCCAGCCCGCGGCGGTCACTTCCGTATCGTCCTTCATACCGAGGCGCTTCTTCATCGCTCGCAAGCGTGCCTCGAAATCGTCCTTTGGCAAGCCAATCACGACGCTCGAATACATCTGTACGAAACGCCTGTAAGCGTCATAGGCAAAACGATCGTTCTTTGTCGCTCGCGCGAGGCCTGAAACCGACTCGTCGTTCAACCCAAGATTCAGAATTGTCTCCATCATTCCGGGCATCGAACGCGCAGAACCGGAGCGTACGCTCACCAGCAAAGGGTCCTTCGCATCCCCCAATTTCTTCCCTGTGAGCTTCTCAAGGCGCTGAAGATTTTTCTCAACTTCGGCTTTCAAGTCTTTGGGATACTCGCGATCATGCTTGAAGTAATAGTCGCAGGTTTCCGTCGTGATCGTGAATCCGGGCGGAACTGGTAATCCGATGCGAGTCATCTCCGCCAAGCCGGCACCTTTGCCGCCCAGCAAATCCTTCATCTCGCCATTGCCTTCAGCCTTCTCTGCTCCAAAAAAATAAACGTGTTTCATGTTTGCCTCGAGTCTCCACTACTCTCGCGTTGCGAAGCTCTCGTATGATCTAGTTGGACTTTGTTGCGCAGACTTTCGTCGGCGCGCCAACAACTCAGGTCTTCCTTTACTGCCCCATCCCGCAATCTATCTGACAGTTCGTCCTTGTTGAAGAGGCTCTTGGACATCCTCAGATCCCAATTGGGAGAAATCTGCAATGGTCGAGAATTCCTTTAGCAAATTTGCAAGCAGCGCAACTCTATTTTTGCGCACTGCCTGGTCTTCAACCATCACTAGAACCTTCTCAAAGAATTGGTCAACGGATGGACGAAGCTCCGAAATTACTTCAAGTGCTTCTCGATACTTTCCCGCCTTCTTCCTGCGTGTTGATTCGTCTCCAATTTTCTGAGCGGCTGCATGCAGCTGGCGTTCGGCAGGTTCCCAGAGAAGTTCATGCTCCACTTTAAGCTGTCCTTTGTCGAGTGCACCTGCAGACTTCTCCAGAATGTTTCGGATGCGTTTGAAAGAGGCCGCGAGCGGGCCGAAATTCTTTGTGTTGCGAATAGCTTTGACGGCCGCTACGCGCTCAACTGCATCCACCAAGTCATCGGCGCCCGCAGCAAATGCCGCGTTGATTTCGTCATACGCAAATCCGCGTTTCTCGCTCAGCATGAACCGCGCGCGGTCCAGCAAGAAATCGAGGACCTGTTTTTGAACTGTATCCGTCACATCGATCTTAGGTGAATAGTCCTTCAGAGCCTTGGCTGCAGCCGAGATAGCCGCCGAAATTGAGACCGGCACCTTCTTTTCGAGAATTATTTTCACCACTCCCAGCGCCGCACGGCGTAGCGCGAACGGATCGCTAGAACCGGTTGGAATCGCTCCCACGGCGAAGCAAGCCACCAGTGAATCAAGCTTGTCGGCGAGCGAAACCGTACATCCGGTCAGGTTGCGCGGCAAAGGTTCATCGAGCCCGATTGGCTTGTAATGGTCGTAAACTGCCCAGGCAATTTCTTCAGGTTCTCCCTGCGCGCGTGCGTAAAGTCCGCCAACGATTCCCTGCAACTCGGGGAACTCGTGCACCATTTCCGTAACTAAATCGCACTTCGCAAGCTCAGCCGCCCGGTCCGAGCCTGCCACGTCAGCATGCGAAATCCCGCGGCTGAACCATTGCTCCGCCAACCAGCGTGAGAGGAAGCGCATCCGTTCAACTTTGTCACCATAGCTTCCGAGTCGCGACTCGTATGTCACTGTTGCAAGCTTCGGAAGATAATCACCGAGGCCTCGTTTTTGATCTGTCTCCCAGAAAAATTGCGCATCCGCGAAGCGAGCGCGTAGAACCCGTTCGTGCCCGCCTCGAACGAGCCCCCTCGGATCGCCCGGCAGGTTAATCACGGCGAGAAAATGTGGCGCAAGCTCTCCGTCGCGTGTTTCCAGACCGAAATATTTCTGATGATCGCGCATCACCGTAATCAATATCTCATCTGGAAGCGAAAGGAATGCTGGCTCGAAATTCCCCATGATCACACCGGGAAATTCATTTAGATATGTTACGAGATTGAGGAGTTCTGGATCGTCGTGAACCTTCAACTTGCTCCGTCCAGTCAGTTGGCGAACCTCAGTTTCAATTCTCTTCTGACGTTCCTCGGGTCGGCACAATACAAAGTTTTGCTTTAACTTTGTTCCGTAGTCCTCCGGCCCGTCTATCGGGATGCTTCCTTTCCCCAGGAACCGATGACCGGACGTGCGATTACCAGCACGCAATCCTGCATATGAGAAAGGCACAACCTTGCCGTCGAGCAAAGCGACAATCCATCGGATCGGCCGAATAAATCTGGAACCTTGTGCTCCCATCCAATGCATCGACCGCGGCCACGAAATCTCCTGAATCGCTTGCGGCAAAATTCCCTCGAGAATCTCCGTCGCCGATTTTCCGATTATGGTTTGTTTGGCCGCTACATACTCGCCCTTCGGCGTACTCACGATCGACAGTTTTGAAACAGCGATTCCCTGTTTTTCGGCGAAGCTCATTGCCGCCCTTGTCGGCTCGCCAAGATTATCGAAGGCAACCGACTTTGGAGGTCCTACGATCTCTCGCGCGGTATTTTCTTGGCTCAATCGTACCCGCCGAACAATCGCAACGAGACGGCGCGGTGCTCCAAAAGTCTCAATCCTTTCTTCAACTGTCGGCCCGTCGACTAATTCCGCCGCCGACAAAAGTTTTGCAAGAATCGCTTTAAGTTCTCCGGCTGCCTTAGCAATCATTCCTGCCGGAATTTCTTCGCAACCAATTTCGAATAACAGGTCGCCTGTTTGCTTCGACGGTTTCTTTTCTTGAGCCACGCTCATTTCTGGCTCCCCGCGAGTTCAGGTGCTAGGTGAGTTCCCCGCCGTTGCCTCAACCAAAGGTCCGCCACACGCACTGCCAGCTTCCGGACTCGGCCAATCATCGCGGCTCGCTCAGTGACAGAAATCGCTCCGCGAGCATCCAGCAGGTTAAACAGATGGGAGCACTTTAGCGTGAGTTCGTAAGCCGCCAAAAGCGGGAAGCGTTCAAGCATCTCAGTCTTCGACTTCGGCCAGGCGTCGAGAATGCGCTTCGCTTCCGCTTCATTTAGTTCAAACTGCTTCCGAGTCGAGCCAGCATCGGCATAATCAAAGCTGTAAGCAGAAAGCTGTTGCTCTTCAGCCAATCGCACCTGGCGGTAGCTGGTTGTGTTTGACCAGCGCACATCGAAAATATTGTCCACACCTTGCAGGTAAGCGGCGATGCGATCCAAGCCGTACGTAAGTTCCACCGAAATCGGATCGAGGTTTTGTCCGCCGCTCTGCTGAAAATAAGTGAACTGTGTAATTTCCAAACCATCGAGAAGAACCTGCCAGCCAATTCCCCACGCACCAAGCGTCGGAGCTTCCCAGTTATCTTCTTCAAAGCGAATGTCGTGCTCCTTCAGATTTATTCCGATAGTCGCGAGGCTCTCTAGATAGAGGTTCTGCGAATCGGCCGGCGCGGGCTTGAGTATCACTTGAAGTTGGGTGTGTTTATAAAGCCGGTTCGGATTCTCGCCATAACGCCCGTCAGCGGGACGCCGGCTCGGCTGCGCGTAGACCACCCGATACGGGTCAGGTCCCAGAACCCGCAGAAAAGTTTCCGGGTGCATTGTCCCGGCGCCGACCTCGACATCATACGGTTGCTGCAGAATACAATCTCGACAGGTCCAATATTCTTCAAGTTTTAGTAGAAGTTCCTGGAACGTCAATCCTTTCGGTTTGACTTGAGCTTTTCCCAGGGCCCTTTTGTTTTTGATCATTCGAGATTCAGCCTTCACGTTGGCGACTCCAGGAGTTTCCTCGCCTTGAGCTTGCGGTCAATTTGACGTTCGATCACGTCGAGCATAACATCAGTTAATTCTCGCGCGGCAATTGGCGAAATGTCTGCCTCGCTCAACCGGTCAAGACGCACGCCGAGCATCTGCCGCGCCGCCACCAGCGCGGGCACCGAAATCATTCGCAAGCCGGGCTTCCGACAGTTTCCACAGGCGAGTGCCGAAGCGCTGCGCGAAAAGTACGCAGGCTCCATAGGAGTAAGTTGCCTGCCACATCTTGCGCAAGTGTCCAATGGCGGAAGCCAGCCGCCTAGCTTTACTGTCCACAGCGCGAAATATGCAAGTGGCACTTCCGATTTGCCCGTACGCTTCACCGCTTGTGCCGTTAGCAGAAGCAGACGAAAGTTTGCATCCGATGCTTCGCGATCCGGTAGCACCGCTTCGGTAACTTCGCTCAAAATCGCAAGCGCTATGCCAGAAGCGTAATCGCGGAACGCATTGAGGAACGATTCAATCAGCTCACACTGATTGATGCGAACCAGCTCTCGCGACTCCTTTTCAAAGAACCAAATGCGCACGTGCGAAAGGCGCTCGAGCGTTGAACCGAATCTGCTCTTCGTTCTGCGCGCCCCGGAGGCTACCCCGCGAACCCGCCCGATGGTGCGCGAAAGAAAGCTCACCAGGCGGTCCGCTTCACCCAGTGGATAGCTCTGCAAAACAATTGCTTCAGATTCGTGCAATGGCATTGGAGTCGACACGCCGACAATTAAAGGTACATCTTCACTATTCGACCGTAAGGTCCGCATGCGCGTTTATCTCATGCATACCAAACAAAAATTTTTATCACAGCATCGAACCACACGCAATTGTAAACGACTACTCCGCGCGAGTTCCCGCTTGAAAATCGCAAAACCTCAGCTAGAGTGATTTACAGTGGCCAGAAAAAGCAAGACTCAGCGTGCAGACGTCGTCGGCGTCGGGATCAATGCCACCGATACGATCATTCATCTGCCTCATTTCCCCGCTTCCGACTCAAAAATAGAACTGATTTCTTCCGAGATTAAAGCGGGCGGCCAAGTAGCCAGCGCCATGGTTGCCTGTCAACGGTGGGGCCTACGCACGCGCTACGTCGGAAAAGTCGGGGATGATGCGGCCGGAAAATTCCAAGTACGCGAAATGTCCCGCGAAGGCGTCGAAGCTCGTTGGATTCGAGTTGCGAACTCTCCGAGCCAGAGTTCCTACATTCTCGTAGATAATCGTTCCGGTGAACGCACTGTCCTGTGGAAACGAGATCCTCGGATTGCAATCCGTCCGTCCGATTTGCGCCGCCAATGGCTGAACGGCTGCCGCACGCTCCTGGTTGACGGCCATGATACCGCAGCCTCTACGAGAGCAGCGCGTTGGGCTCGCGAGCAAAAGATTCCGGTCGTTGCTGACCTGGACAACTTATACCGCGGAGTTAAAGAATTACTTAAGTATGTCAACTTTCCGGTAACCTCCCGAGATTTCCCACAGCGGCTTACCGGCGAGCAGGATTTGCTGAAGTCACTTCCGAGAATCCACTCGGACTTCAAGTGTCGCTTGATCGCCGCCACACTAGGGAGCCAGGGTGCTCTTGCGTGGAACGGTACACAATTTTTTTTCGTGCCTGGCTTAAAGGTTCGAGCACTCGATACAACCGGCGCCGGAGACATCTTTCACGCGGGATTCATCTACGGAGTTGTTCACGAGTGGCCTATTGAAGCGATACTTGAATTCAGCAACGCTGCTGCAGCTCTAAACTGCACCGCCTCGGGAGCGCGCGGCAGAATTGGGACGCTCGCCGAAATTGACAATTTGCGTCGCAACGGCCAGCGTTCGGGCGCTGCATACTCCGTTAAACAATTGGTTGAAGCTGCGAAAACAGCCGAACGGATTAAAACTGGGAGCGATCGGCGGCGAGCAGATGGAAATCTATGATCCCGCTCAAGGACATGACGCCGCGAGGTTCTGTACCGGTCATGACGCTGTTGCTCATCGCCGTCAACGTAGTCGTTTTCATTCATCAGATATCTTTATCACCGGCGCAATCCGAGGCGTTCGTTCGACTCTACGGACTAGTGCCGGCAAAATTAAGCCTCGCACTGGCTGGTCGGCATTACAGTCTCGCCGACGCGCTAATTCCTCTCTTTACCTGCATGTTTCTCCATGGTGGCTGGCTGCACATTATCGGCAACATGTGGTTCTTATGGATTTTCGGCGCCAGAGTTGAATGTCGCATGGGACCATTTATCTATCTGATTTTTTATCTCGTGTGCGGCATCGCGTCAGGTGCAACCCAGCTTATATTCTCCTGGGGCTCGAACCTCCCCTCCATCGGCGCGAGTGGTGCTATTTCCGCTGTCTTGGGCGCGTATGTTGTCTTTTTCCCTTCGTCCCGGATTCTAACGCTGATCCCACTCTTCATTATCTGGTTCACCTGGCAAATCCCGGCAATCCTGTTTATCGGGCTGTGGTTTGCGGTGCAATTCGTAAGCGGAATCGGATCTCTAAACGATCCGCGCGCGGCACATCTGGGAGGCGTCGCATGGTGGGCACACGTTGGAGGATTCCTGATGGGAATGCTTCTGGCTTACGTTATGAACCTAACAGGGCGGCGAAAAGTGTACGGGTGATGCGTCGTCGAGCCGACAAGTATGGCAGTACTTGAGAATTTGAACCAGCGTTCGACACGTGTGCTGGGCTGACTGCGTTAGCCGAACATCGAAAAATTGAAGTAATACTTGACCTAGCGAACCGTATTGACGCGTCGACGTGCCGACATGCGAAGTAAAACACAAAGAGGTACAAGTCTTTGATCAATCTAGTTTCAAGGTAAAACTTGAACTGCGATTCCCGATGGCTGGTCCTTGGTTCGATACACTTTCTCGGTGGCCTTCTTGAAATCCTCCGGCTTGGCGTCTGGAATGTTTTCAAAAACTTGCGGATTCCGATCAGTTAGTGGAAACCACGAACTCTGTACTTGCACCATAATTCGGTGCCCGCGCCGGAACGTGTGATTCACATCAGGCATAGTGAAGTCCACTTCTTCCACTTTACCGGGCGCGAACGCCTCCGGATGTTCAAAGCTCTTGCGAAATTTCCCTCGCATCGGTTCGCCGCGAATCAACTGCTGAAATCCCCCCATTTTTATTGACGGCGGCGGAACATCATTCGGAGGAGTAGCGCTCGCAGGCCCATCATCGGGATAGTCAGAGGGATATACGTCGATTAACTTGACCACCCAATCGGAATCCGTTCCGGTCGTCGAAACAAAGAGCTTGGGGGATATCGGCCCGACGACCGTGACGTCTTGCTCCAGCGGTTCAGTCTGATATACCAACACGTCCGATCTGCTGGCAGCAAATCTCTGGTCCGCAACCATATATTCCTGCGGAACTGATGTAGCCGGATAGCCTACGAACGGAACCGGCTTATTGGGGTCACTCACATATTCGTCGGCAGCACCCGCGTCGTTACTTGGTGGATCAAACGCCAGGCCGCCGTTTTCGCGAAGGTAAAGCGTCTTCGCTTGCGTGTTTTTCGGCGGCCAACTCGGATACTCGCGCCAGGTGTTGGTTCCAGTTTCAAAAACGTAAGCCACGGGCAGTTTTGCGTCGGTGCCATCCTTCAAGTATTGCTCGAAGAATGGAAAAAGGATCTTGGCGCGAAAAAATTGTCCAGTATTTGAAGCAAAGCTTACGCTTCCGAGATGATTCCCGTCGTAACGAGCCCAGCCTCCGTGTACCCATGGCCCCACGACGATTCCGTTGTAAATATCCGGATTATTGTGTCTGATTGCGGCAAAAGTCGAAAACGGCCCTTGCAGATCCTCTGCATCAAACCATCCACCGACTGTAAGCACGGCGCAATGAATGTTCTTCATGTGCGGCGCGAGGTTGCGCGCTTTCCAGTAATCGTCGTAGGTGTCGTGGGCTGCCTGATCGTCCCAAAGCCAATTCGGATCTTTGAAATAGATCGCCTTCGCGTCACCAATAGAACCCATCTTCAGGTAGAAGTCGTAGCCGTCTTGAGTGCCGTAGTCAAACCGCTGCCCGTTTTTCGGAGGAAACGTCGGAACTTGTTGCGGCCTGAAAAACGTATAAAAACCAAAGTTGGCAGAGAGCATGAACGCGCCCCCGTGATATGCGTCGTCACCCATGAACAGGTTTGTCATCGGAGCTTCGGGAGAAGCAGCTTTAATCGCGGGATGCGAGTCGATTATGCTCGCCGAAGTGTAAAAGCCGGGATACGAAATTCCCCATATGCCGACCTTACCATTATTGTTCGGCACATTTTTCAACAGCCAGTCCACCGTATCGTACATATCGCTGCTGTCGTCCACATCGTTTTTCGATTTCTTGTTGTCGATGTGCGGGTGCATTTCTACAAACTCGCCTTCCGACATGTACCGGCCCCGAACATCCTGATAGACGAAAATGTAACCCGCGCGTTGAAATTCGTCAGACGGACCCAGCGATTTCCTGTATTGATCAACACCGTACGGCGCCACGCTATACGGCGTCCGATCCACCATGAAGGGATAAGTCCGCGATGAATCCTTAGGGACATAAACGGAAGTAAACAGCAGCTTGCCGTCGCGCATCGGAATGCGGAACTCGTACTTCGTATAATGCTCCTTTACATTGAACTCCGGCGGAGCATCCGCGTGACCGCGTGACCAAATCGAAGGCACCGCAAGCGCAAGCAGGCTCACCGTAAGAAGAAGATATAACGCGCGACGTGGCATTTTCCCTGGCTCCTGATCCGAAAATTGGAACACGCCGAAACTACATTTCGGAACACCTGGCGTCAAGTGCTTTCGAAGGTCGGATAGCCGACAATTCCAGCGAACCTTGAGACTTGTGTCCCCGTTCCGGAATCTTAGAAATTAGTTGCGATATGCAGATTCATGCGCCGGTCCAACTGAAATTGATTAGAATAACGGAGTGTACCTCTATCAATCAGGAGCAATCATGAACTCCTACCGGAGATTTCTAATCCCCATCTCTCTTGCTGTTTTTTTGTTGGCCTCTTTTGTGGCGACGGCCGGAGCCCAAAATTCTGTCCAAGGCGAACTCCAATTCGTCGGCTCGACGAAAGCGGAGAAGACCGCGGGAGTATGGATCGATGGCCAGTACGTCGGCTATGTCTCGGAGTTAAAAGACGACAAGAAAGTAATGCTGCTTCCGGGACAACACGAGATCTCCGTGCGCCAGACAGGCTATTTGGATATGACTCAGCCCTACGTCGTCGAACCCGGGAAAAAACTGATCATCACGGTTAAATTAGACAAGGATCCCAAGGCGCAATTCTCGGCAGTTACTTCGGAAGTGAAACTCAAAGTGACGCCCGAGCGCGCAGCAGTGTTCGTTGATGGTAACTTCGCCGGCTACGCTCAGCAGTTCAGCGGAATGGGAAAAGGGATGCTCGTAAGCCCCGGGCCGCACCACATAAAAATCGCCCTCGCTGGGTTTCAAGAGTTCAACACGGACGTTAATCTTTTGCCCAAACAAAAAGTTACGATTAAGACGGATTTGGTTGTCGGCAGCATTACGCAAGCCCCTGCAGCAATCAAGCAGAACTGAAGCCGACGGCAAGGTCGACGTCTCCGCCGAAATGCGGGGAGCTGGCCGCTAATTGAAGTAACAGTTGAAATATCTCAGGTGAGTTGAACACCCGCCGCAGCCACAGAATTGGCCAGCCAATCTCCCACTTCACGTGTCCCCATCGACCCGCCAAGTTCTGCCGGCGTCTTCCCCTCGCGGAGCGCGCGACGAACCGCAGCATCAATGGCGGTGGCTTCCTGCTTCCATCCCAAGAACTCGAACATCATGGCCACGGTTAAGACCGCACCCATGGGATTCGCGATATTCTTTCCGGCAATTGTCGGTGCCGATCCGTGAACCGGCTCGAAGAGCGAGACTTGTCCAGGATGGATGTTTCCTGATGGCGCTAACCCCAGACCACCTGCGATCTGTGCACCCAAGTCGCTCGCGATATCTCCGAAAAGATTGGACGTCACAATCACGTCAAACTGCGAAGGATCGCGCACCATCTGCATTAACAAATTGTCGATGTACTGATGGCTGGCTTCAATCTCGGCATATTCGAGGCGAACCTGCTTGAACACCCTTTGCCAAAGGTCATGACCGAACGTCAGCGCGTTTGATTTGTCGCTCATGCAGACCCGTTTAAGCTTCCGGGCCTTCGCATATTCAAAGGCATGCCGGATAATGCGTTCGACACCTTTTCGAGTATTTAGATCTTCCTGCACCGCGATCTCGTCAGCAGTTCCCTTCTTGAAATTGCCGCCCATCCCAACGTAGAGACCTTCCGTGTTCTCACGAAAAACCATGAAGTTGATGTCTTTTTCACTGCGGTCTTTCAGCGGAGTGAATCGTTTATCGAACAGCACACAGGGCCGCGCGTTGACGTAAAGATCCAGCTTGAAACGCAATCCCAAGAGAATATCCGCGGCGTGGACATTTGTTGGCACACGGGGATCGCCCATGGCGCCAAGTAGAATAGCGTCGAACTCACGGTGAAACATTTCCACCGCATCAGTCGGCAGAGTCACGCCATCGCGCAAATAGCGATCGGCGCCCCAGTCAAATTCCGTCAGTTCTACTCTGCGTCCGCCCGCCGCCGCAGCCGAGTTTAGAACTTTAATCGCAGCCGGAATTACTTCTTTGCCGATGCCGTCTCCGGGAATTATAGCGATCCGTTTTCTCGCGGCAGAAGGCTGATTTTCTTGAGTCATATCGTCGCGGAACCTAACACGCGATTTCGGGGATGTCAACGGAGGCTGAGGAGCTGCCACAAACGGCAAACTCGGACCCCGTTTGGCAGGGCCCGAGTCCGCAGGAATCTCGTCTAATACAACGCAAAGCTCGACGCTGGAAGCCCCTACTAATCCGGCCACCGATCATCATGGTTCCAGTTCGGCTCGGTGTGCCACTTATGGTCCCTGCCGTCCCACCACTGATGATAAGCGTTCCAGCAATGTTCGCGCTCCGATCGCAGCTCGTGCCAACGATCTCGCGCCTCGGGGCTCTTAGCACCGTGCTTGGCAACCGCGTCATTGAGCCTCACTTCGGCCTTTTCAATTTTCACGCGGCATTTGTCTCTCTCGTCAGCGTGGGCGCGCGGCGCAGCGGCGAAAAATAGTAACACGCCCATAGTTACGAGCCCGGCCAGAGTTCGAAGCAGACTTCGACGGTCCCAACTCGTGTTCGTTTTCAAGAATTCCTCCTGTTTGGTCTCGCGCAAGGCGAGCACGATGATCGGTCGTGACACACACAAATCCTACGCCGGCAATCCTTATTAGTGAAATACTGCGATTCCTGTAGGTTCTCTACTTGTAAACCATTGCCCACGAGGATGCCTATTGAAAACTCGATCTCGCAAGAACTTATGACTTCCGCTTCCTGGAAGCACCCGTCTTTGTTTTTTTGCCATAACGCAACACGAGGAACACAACGACCGCGATAGCGATAACTCCAGCAATTGCCAACACGGCGGGATGTCCATGATCCCGCATGAATGCGATGATCTGGTGGCCGTAACGCGCCGCCAACAGGGCCAGGATGCTGTATCTCACGATTCGTCCCAAGGTGAGCGCGGCGAGAAACTTATTCAGAGGATATTTAGTGGCGCCAGCGGCCAACACGAACGGCACCATCGGCATGGGAGGCGGCAACAGTGCCGGGACGGCGATCGCTCCAAATCCCCATCGCTCAAAATGCTCAGTTACCATGTTCATGTTCTTGCGCGATAATTTTCGCTCTAGCGTTTCCTTCCCGCCCTTGCGCGCAAGTCGGTAGGTAAAGTAGTTTCCAAGCACCGACCCGGCGGTAGCCATCAGTGCGTAGTAAATCCACCAGTCCGGCTGCTTGGCAGCAAGTACGATCGTGAGCACATCCATGCTGCCGGGAAGCGGTATCACCGAGGCGTCCAGCACGCCAAGCGGAATCAAACCGAGAGCACCCAGGTGAAATATCCAATGGGAGACCCTTCTGCTGGCCTGAACAGTCAAAAGCGAGATCGCGAAGTGAACTTCCATTTCTGGTTTGACCGCTCGCAATATTCGCACGCAATCCGCGCAAATCTATAAGCATTTCTGTTTCACTGCCTGCCCGCGAAGAAAGTACTATTGCCCTATTCAAACCCCAGGTTTAATTTAAGACTGTCGAATCCCTCATTTTCGAAGGAGGCTGAGTGCCGCAGCAGCTTGGGAAGCATCGACGCAGCAAACGTCTGGATCTCGCTATACCGGTTCGAGTGTATGGACGAACGGCGGACAACCTCCCTTTTCGCGACGCTGTCGAAACCAATGCCGTAAGCGTCCACGGCGGGCTCCTGCCGCTGAAAGCGAAGGTCAAGCCAGGACAGAGTCTTCTGCTCGTCAATGTCATTACAGAAGAAGAACGCGAATGCCGCGTCGTCTATGTTCAATCGAATCTCTGGACTCGAAAAAGGGTTGCTGTCGAGTTTACGAATACGACGGGCGATTTCTGGCATGTTTACGGTCCGCTAGTCACCATGAAGCGCGGCGGGAATACTGATTCATAAGAGCAAGACCCGCAACGAGCTGTGTTCGTATCGAACTAAATCAAAAGGGCCTCGCATCGCTGACGATGTCGAGGCCCTTTTCGTTTCCGTTCACAGCTTAAATCTTGTAGCTAGGACGTTGATGGTTGCGACGTCAACTGTGTACGCGGCGGTGGCTGCGGAGCTGGCGGATTCGTTGCAGGCGCCGTGCGGTTCTGTTGAGTGTTCGGCGAGGCCCCAGCCGTATTCGTATTCGAACGCGGCGTGGCACTCGATGTGTCCGGATTGGCCTTCAGTGAGAATCGCACACCCCTTTTCGCATTTTCGTTCACCGTCCGCTGCAAGTCGACTTGATTCATGTCGATGCTATTTTGTCCGGCGTAGTTTACGGTGAAGTGCAGCCTTCCGTCAGCCAGCCAATAGTCGCTCGCTGCGTATGCCGTCCCATCGTTCAGGTAAATCAACACAGTTGGCGTGGTTGCCGCCACGTTGCCGGTCACAGGATTAGGATTATCGGTCGCTTGATCCGTGTACGGTAGGTCGCTCTGCGCAAACTGATCGGCACCCGTGGTGTTGTTGTCCGCACTGTAAGCACCGACATTGTTGTTATAGCTCATGTCAGAACTGTACGATCCAGAATCGTCGTACCCACCGTAACCGTACCCGCCATAACCTCCCCAGTACGGATAGTATGGATACCCTCCCCACCACGGATTCCAGCCGAAGCCCCAGCCAAATCCACAGCCCCAGCATCCGCCGAAAAAGAACGGATTGAAGCCGAAACCAAATCCAAATCCAGGGAAGAATCCGAACCGGCCGAAGCCGAACCGGCCAAATCCGAATCCAGGTCGAAACCCGCCTCGGAATCCATTTCCGAATCCGCCTCTAAAACCATTTCCGAACCCACCTCTAAAGCCATTCCCGAATCCACGGCCGCTTCCGAATGAAGACCCGAAAGTTCCGCGGTTGCCGAAAGACGACGATCCGCGATTACCGAATGAAGATCCAGCGTGGGCGTTAAGCCCGCTCAACCTCGTACCCGATACCACAGACGAGTTCACACCGAATCGGGTTGACGAAAACGAAGAAGCCGACCTACTCCCCATAGACCCCGACGAACGGCCACCCGACGCCATCGACGAATTCGAGACCGCCGGCGAAAACCCGCCTCGTCCAGCTCCGTTGCTTGAAGCCGATGAACCCGAGTTTCGAGAGAATGTCGATGAAGACGCGGATCCTCGATTGCCGGTTCCGTTATTTACAGCGCCACGGTTGCCCATATTCCCCGAATTTCCAAAATTTCGCGCTGACGTGGAAGGACCGGAGCGGCCAGGTGCCGCACCAAAGCGCGCACCCGATTGGGGTCGCGCGCCAGGACCGCCAAATCCCCGGTTCATGGCGCTGCCGCCAGGCCTTGAAAATGATCGCGGCGCCATTCCACCCGGACGTCCGGAAGGACGCCCGCCACCGCTAAAATTTGGGTGTCCACCACCACCGAAGTGTCCACCGCCTCCGCCGCCGTGAAAACCGCCGCCGCCTCCATGAAAACCTCCACCGCCGCCTCCGCCATGCCCGCCTCCGCCATGTTGGGCGAACACAGGTGCGGGCACGCAAGCGATTGCCAAAGCGACGCTTAGCGCGAAGATCAATCTCAAGAAATTGGATTTTTTCATTTCGAACCCCCTGCCGACCTCAGTGCCGTACTCCGCAAGTCTTTATCTACCTTCATATCACATTTGATTCCCTTAGTGTGTGACAGGTTGCAGTTACTTAACCCTTTTAACTGCTGCGTTTCTGGCCCCACAAAGGTCTTTACACTCTGTACAACACCGGCGCTTCCATAAAGTTTCGATGTTTCGCTCATTATTTTGGCCGACCCCAAGCCCGGTTTCGGCGATCTACCCCGTGCCGCGCTCCGCCAGATATACTCCCAGCAGCACAAGAGCGGTACCCAGAAGCAAATTGCGCGAGGGGTGTTCGTTGAGAAACGCCACCGAGAGCAAGATCACCGCAATCGGCTGGAAATAGCTGACTGCCGCGACGCGCGAAGCACTCAAGTAGCCAAGAACCCAGTAGAAAATGGTGTAAGCCGCAACGGAACTCGCTGCGGCCATGTAAATCATCCCCAGCCATCCCGACCAGCCTACCGCATGCCAGTCGAGCCGTGCTCCCTGCCGAACAGTCAGGGGAAAAAGCATAATCGCTGCTGCGACGCAATTGAACGTGTTCATGGCTATCGCGTCATACTCCGCCGCGACCCGTTTGCCCAAAACAGTATAAATTGCAAATCCCACGGTCCCGCAAAGCGTAATCAGATCTCCTGCGAGAAAAGGTGAGTGCGCCGGTGAACCGTTTTCCGCTTCGAGCAGGAAAACTCCGGCGAACGCTACCGCCATCCCCAGTACTTTTGCGGGAGTGACTGCTTCCAGCTTCATAATGCGAGCCAGCAATAGAACGATGATCGGACCAATAGCGATAATTACGGCAGAATGAGCGGAAGTGGTGTAATTCAGCCCTACCGTAAAAAGACCTTGGTTCACCACCACTCCAAAAAATCCAAGGTATGCGAATGGCCAGAAATCCCGCATGTGAACCGTTGCGCGCCGGCGCGAGAAGTAAATCGGCAGCATGATGATCGCGGCAAGCTCGATTCGGAAACACGCCAGGGATATTGGATCCATATGGCGCAGCGCGACTTTTCCCGCGATATAGTTGAATGACCAAAGGGCGAGCATCAGCCCAAGAACCAACCCGAGTGCTAGAGTACTCGGACGTTTTGGAGCAGGCACAGACCCAATGCTGGAACCGGAAGGCGTGGCATCAGTGGGGATAGCAGTCAAATTCTACTCGAGAACTTCCAGGCGGCGAGTTAGCGAATCAATGCGATCGAGTCGCGGCTTGTAGCCGATTCCAGGCGCATCCGGAACGCGAATCGTCCCTTGCCGCGTAACTACGACCTCCGGCTCGATGATATCTTCGTCCCAATACCGACGGCTCGCGGATACATCGCCCGGCAATGTGAAATTCGCCAGTGTCGACATCGCAATGTTATGCGCGCGCCCGATTCCTGACTCGAGCATGCCCCCGCACCAAACCGGAATCGACTTCGCCTGGCAAAGATCGTGGATGCGCCGGGCAGATGTGTGCCCGCCCACGCGCCCAAGCTTGATGTTGATAATCCGGCAGGCGCCGATCTCTATCGCCGCACGAGCGTGTTCGATATCGTGGATGCACTCATCCAGACAAATTGGCGTGTCCAACCGGCGCTGAAGCTGCGCGTGCGAGTAAATGTCATCCCACCCAAGCGGCTGTTCGATCATGATAAGGTAAAAAGCATCGAGTTGCTTCAAGAGTGGCGCGTCTTCCAGACAATAAGCGGAGTTGGCGTCAACCATCAGACGAATCCGGGGAAATCGTTCGCGAAGAGCCCGAGCGGGCTCCACGTCCATCCCGGGTTTGATCTTGATCTTGATGCGCTGATAACCCGCGCCAAGTTCCTTTTCAACTTTGTCAATCAGCTCTTCGATCGTAGGTTGGATGCCGATCGACACTCCGCAAGGAATTTCTTCGCGCAATCCGCCCAGAAGTTTGGCAAGGGGGACATTTTTCTGTTTGGCTTCGGCATCCCATATCGCTGTTTCTACTCCGCCCTTTGCCATATTGTGTCCGCGAACGCGCGCCAGAAGGTCCCCAATCTGCGACGCGCCGGCGAATTCCCGACCCTTCAACAACGGCCAGAGAAAGTCACGAATAATGTGCCACGCCGTCTCTACCGTTTCATACGAATAGTAGGGATCCTCCCCCGCCGTGGATTCTCCCCACCCCACGACGCCGTCCGCATCCGTTTCCACCAGCAGGATCCGCCGAAGCGAGGTTTCACCGAAACTGGTTTCAAACGGAGCGATCAGAGCTAGATGGATTTCCCTCAGCGTGATTTTCTGAACTCTCATTTTAGCGTTTTACCAGAAGCCTTCATGTAGTCCAGGCCGTCAGACCTGAGACTCTTGTCGTTGGTATTTAGTCCTCGAATTCTTCCGGGCGATATTCCGGCAGGCGCAGCCCGCCAATCGAACCCGATGGCTCCAAAATGTAGTCCGTGACATCGACGCGGGCCTCGATGCCGGTAGCGACGTATCCCGCATGGAAGTGCTTTTCAAATGATTCGCGGGCTTCTTTTTGGCTGCGTGCTCCGGCTGCGGAGTCTTTGGACTTGAGCTCGCTGATGCGCGTGGGAAGCGAAATTCGCTCGACAGTATCGCCAACCGCGCAAGGAGTGCCCGTGAGAATTCCGCGTACCCGATCGGAATCGAGCCACCATTCGGCGACAACTCGATCGGTAGGAAGCCCAGAATGAAGAGGGCTTCCGGTTATACCGTAGCAATTCGGGATATAGCGCCGAATGATCGCCCCAAGCCGGGTAAGGTTGAAATGCGCGTTCTTCAGCTCCAATGGATCGAATGTCCATTCAACCAGCGGTACTCCATTCTTCAAAGCCTCCTGGCGTTGAAATAGTTTTAGACGTCGTCCCACTCCGCGATTCTGATATTCGGGCAGCACCGCAGTCATGTGCGAATGCAGGAACGGTTTGCCGCCGCGTGTGCCGGCCAGCGCCAATGTAAAACCAATCATCCTCCCGCGGTCGAACGCGCCAAGTATCTGCCCGCCGGTGTGGTGCGCCACGACAAAAATTGCCGACGGCACCGCAATATGCTCACCCCATGTGAAGAGTTCCAGCTTTACGCACTCATCATATTCCGCCAGCAACTCGCAATGTCGCACCTCGATCTCGTCAAACACGGTCGCTGGATGTTTCGCCGATGCATTCATCGCGTGTGCGCCACCTTTGCAATTTTCCGGGCCTTGGATTCCCTGTTATCTTCGGCCAGTTTCGCCAAATTCCACAACTCCTCTTTGCGCTCGCGGGGCAAATCCGCGAAACTCCGGCCTTCCGCCGACGCAGCCGCCTCCATGTAGCCAAACCGCCGTTTGAACTTCCGGTTCGACTTCTTGAGCGCAAGTTCGGGATCGATTCCAAGAAACCGTGCAACATTCACAGCCGCAAATAACAGGTCGCCAACTTCGTCCTCCATCCCTGGTACGCTCCCAGCGGAAGCTGCCTGTTCCGCGTCTGCGTCAAAACCAGGCAAGTTCGGCAACAGGGCTTGTAACTCCTGTTTCTCCTCTTCGAACTTGTCGAAAATTTCGGACAGCTTTTCCCAGTCGAAGCCCACTCGCGAGGCTCGCCGCGTCAGTTGGTAAGCTTCCAGGACGGCTGGGAGAGAACCCGGAATGCCTCCTAAGATCGAACTTTCCGCTCCGGTCGGATCCTTCGATATTCCTTTCGTACTGCGCGATTCTGCGCGTTCCTCCGCCTTAATCTGCTCCCAATTCTTTAACACATCCGAGGAATTTTTCGCCTTCACCTTCCCAAAAACGTGCGGATGCCTGCGAACCATCTTGGTATGAACTGATTCGATCACGTCTGAGATCGTGAAGCGTCCCGTTTCTTCGGCGAGAATCGAGTGGAAAATAACTTGCAGGAGTAAATCACCAAGCTCGGAGGAAAACTCTTTCGAGTCGCCCCTTTCCATAGCGTCCAAAACTTCGTAGGTCTCTTCAATCAGGAATTTTCGCAGGGATTCGTGGGTCTGCTCGCGATCCCAGGGACAACCTTCGGGCGCTCGCAATCGTGCCTGGAGCGCAACGAGTTTCTCGAACCACTTGCCGGCCAGCTTATCGCGCTGATTGCTGCGAATGCACACTCCGGAAGCTTTTCGACGTTTGGCGTGAACTTTCGATTTCAACCGCGAGATAGATCGCTCTCCGGCCTTGACACGAGTCTTGGAAGTAATTGTCTTACGCTGAGCCAAGATGATCCCGTACTTCGTCGCTGAAGGAATAATCTACAAGGAAGGCCCGCGGGTGACAAGCAGCGAGTGACGAACGGATTGCGCTCTTTTCTAACTCAATTATCAAACACGGGTTGGTGGTTCCTCATACAACCTAGATCAACAGCTTTACTCGATATCCCGCTTCGTCTTGTAGCGGCCGACATAAGTCGTGAGTATCTGTTCTCTCGCCCCGCTCCGGGCGACGTTATTCCGGCTTGGCAAGCCCATGTGCAACCGCATCGTCAATCAGAGATTTCATCTGGCGCGAAGCTTCCCTAAAGATTTTCTCTTGCTGTTGGCCCAGCTCGCCCTGCAATTCCCCGAGCTTGCCTTGTTCCTCGCCGAGCTTTCCTTGCGCTTCGCCTAGCTTCCCTTGCTCCTCGCCCGCCACCGACTGAATGTCTCCGAGTTTGCTTTGCAGGTCGCCAATTTCGCCCTGAATGCGGCCAATATCCTCTTGAGAGCCGCTCGCTCCGAGAGCTTTCAGCTCGCCCTCAAGCTTTTTTAGGTCTTCGGTCAAATCAGGAAGCTTCACGCGCACTTCTTCCTGCTGCTTGCCCAACGCTTCCTGTTTTTCTCCGAGGGCTTCCTGCTGCTTGCCGAGTTCCTCCTGCTTTTTGTCGAGATCTTGAACAGCGGCGAAAAAGTCTTTCGCCCGCTTGATGGTGGCCGCGTCGCGGATTATGTAGGATTTCCCATCGCGCCGAAACCAGATGAAGTCTCCGGGATTTTTCTCCTGGAGAAATTCGACGAACTCCGATGGATGGTCCGTCCCATAACTTTCGCTGTTGCCCGAAACGCTTATGTACGTGTTCCCCGAAGAAATTACAAATTGATGCCTATCTCCATCTCTTTCGTCGCTCATTACCACAACGGTCGAACCCGAGTGGGAATTTTGCGTCACCATTGGCAGAGGAGCTAGGGCGCGAACCTTTACCGGATCCGCAATCGCCACGGGCACAATTGTGCGAGCGGAAACCGACACCTTGGGAGCCACCGCAGTTTTAACGTCTACCTTTGCCACTGGGGCATCTGCGACTATCGCCGTAGCTGCAACTGACACCTTAGGAGCCACAGTGGTGGCAACGACCACTCTCGTTACCGGGTCCACCGTCACCACCGGCGCTGGCGAAGGAGCAGCCATGGGTGCCGGTGCTGGAGTCGGAGCAGTACCTGGAGTAGGGGCTGCCGACGGAGCAGGGGGAGCCGTCGCTTGCTCTTGCGTGGAAACGTATTCGGATGAGCTGAAGTTATAAGCTCCCGGACGCAAAGCCGCCGCCACGTACACCACCGGAACCGCGCACATCACCAACAACACAACCACAGATTTTTTCAATTGCATGGCCACACTCCCTTTCCATTCAAGAATTCTGTCTAAGCGCTTTTCGGCCTGCCCGGCTTTGGCCATCGCAACTCCGTGCCACCAAGCCCGCCCGGGAGCGGCTTCAAGCTCCACAAAAAAGCCGAGCAGCGTCTCCGCGTAACGAGTCCGGTCCGCTCCTGCTGCCAGCGCGGCCTCATCGCTCGCTTCTTCGGCGAGCTCCGCCAGGCATCCAGTCAGAAACCAGCTCAGCGGGCTGAACCAAAATATCGCTCGATGCACAAGCGAGAGCCGATCGATGAGTGCGTCCCGTCGCGCAACGTGCGAAATCTCGTGCGAAATCACAGCATCCATCTCAGCTTCATCCCAGTCCCGCCAACCTGAGGGAAGCAGAATCGCAGGACGCAGCACGCCGAAAGTCACCGGAACAGAAAGCAATTCCGACTCCGCAACACGCGGTAAGCGATTCAGTCCGAGTGCACCAGCGCGCGACGAGACAAGCCCCAGCACTCGTCCATCCTCGACGCTGATCGCCGCGCCTTCCAGTCGGACAGTTAAAATTAGCCCGGTCGCAAAGCGAATTAGAAAGCCCAGCATAACCAGAAGATAAGTGGCTGCAGCAATAGCAGCCCAAGGCATGGCTGCAAACTGGGATTTCATATAGCCGGTTGCGCGACTTACGGAAAAGGCCTCCTTGCGCCGGGAAAAATACAATCTGGATCCCGTCGAAGATGCAGCAATTGCTCCGCCTGTCAGCTTGGGACCTTCCGCAACGGGGTTCGCAAGAGAATCCGAGAGGTGAAGCTCGCGAGAATTCTGCGCGAGCTCCACGGATCGAGGCGACTCGTTCGCCGCATGAGGCTCGACCTCGGTTCCAGCGCGAGACGCGAAATGGAACTCATCGATTGTCTGCGCTATCTGCGCTGGCAATCTAAACGTCACAGCTGGCAGCGAAAAGCCCAAAAAAGGCATGATCAGAGCGACACACAACACCGCCCTCCACACATTCAGCCGCACCGAAATACTCTTTACGCGCGCGACATTCAGTACGACGCCCGCTGCGCACCCCAGCACAAGAGAACGAAGCGCAGCATCAGCCAGATGAGTCAATAGGGTTGCCGGCGTACCAGTAAGCGACGCAAGGATCATGGCTTCGTTCCCCTTCGTTGACTGATTTTCTGGGTTAAGCGCTCGAGTTGCTTGCGGTCGAGCACCGCGTTATCAACCATGCCAATCACAAGCTCTTCAGCCGAACCGCCGCAAAAGCGATCGATGATGTTCTTCACCGCCCGCACCGCCACATTCTGCCGCAGCTCCGCGGCGCGATAGATGAAAGTCCGTCCGCTGACTTCGTGCGCCACGTAGCCCTTCTGCTCCAGCCTGCGCAGAACGGTGCGAATAGTAGATTCCTTCATGGGGCGCTTCGCCGCCAGAGCTTCCCGGCAGGCTTCGGCGGACACTGGCCCATTCGACCACACGTAATCCATCACCATCTGTTCAACCTCTCCGATGTTCTTTGGACGCGGGCTGTGTGTGTTCTTCATTGTAGCGTTACAACTTGTAACGCATGCAGAACACCCTGTCAAGAAAAAAATGAGCACCCATGGGATTTGACGCCGGAGGAGTAAAACAGTCACCTGCAAAAAGCGATTAGCGCACGCTTTTTCCGCAAGACGCTGTGCTGCGGTCCTGCGATACAGCGCGGGAGTTGGGAGAGATCAAAAGCTTGACCTGTAGCATTACGTTAGAAGCCGGAAGCGGTCGCTCGCAGCTGGATCACGGAATCCGCGAACCTTTCCATCTCTTCCAACTGCGGACTGAACTGAAGTAGCAGCAAATCCACGCCCGCGTCCTCAAACTCCCCAACGCGATCCGCGACCTGTTGTGGAGTCCCCACCAAGCCCGAGCGCAAGCCGCGATTCGAGACGGAGTAGTCTTCCAGCGAAACGCGCTGCTCAAGCTGAGTATTTGCGAGCCAATCCTGATAATTCTGGTAGCCTGCCGCGCTTTGCTTCACGTCCGTAATCCGCGCAAGCTCCTGCTGCGCCTCGCGCTCGGTCTCGCGCACGACGGAGTACCCTGCCACGCCAAATATCATGCGCGGCAGACCTTTGCGCTCGCGCCGCTCCGAAAGATCCCGAATTTTCACCGCAACTCGATCTGGCGAATCACCGTGCATCACATACGCATCACACTTCTGCGCAATCAACTCTTTCGCAGTTTCGGATTCCCCGCCTGCATAAATTACCGGACGCGGCTTCGACACCGGCTTCGGCTGCAACACCAGGTCTTGCACCGAATAATATTTGCCGGAATACGAGAAGTGATCCTCCTTCCAGGCTTTGTCTACCACGTCCAGCCATTCCGACGTGCGCGCGTAGCGATCGTCGTGCTGATCGAAATGGACTCCATATTTTTTCGCTTCCTCCGACCACCAGGAAGAAACCACGTTCAACGAAATTCTCCCGTTGCTGATTTGATCGATGTTCGCCGCCTGCTTGGCGAGCAATGCCGGCGTGTGAAACGTCGGCCGCACAGCCACCATCAGCTCAAGCGTTTCAGTAACAGCAGCCAACGCCGCTGCAGTGGACCACGCATCAAGCGAAGGAGCGTCAACTCCCTTGATGTCGTTCAGATTCAGCTCGGCGATCAGCGTAATATCGAATCCGATTTTCTCGCTGCGCCGCGCCAGCCGTGAGACATAATCCCACGTCGGCTGCATATGCTCGTCTTCCACGTTGCGCAGCCATCCGCCGAAAACCGGCAGCCAGTATCCGTAACGCATCAGCGCCTCTCCTGAACCAAGTAATCAACCAACCGCTCGAAGGGATCGAATCCGACCACACGAGGCCCGTCAGAAACAAAATTCGAAAGTGCGTTGATGTCGTAGTAATACAGTTGCCCATCGCGGTCGTCGATAATGTACTCGGCCCCGCCTACTTCGATCGTGGTCTCTCGAAAAATCCGCTCCACATCCGATATTACTTGCGGAGGCGGTGTGTAAGCTTCCAGCTTCAATCCCGTCTTCGGGCCTTCCACCACACAGACCGTCTTTATATCCGCTCCATCGTTCGTCTTGCAAATATCCATCGGGCAAAGATCAAAGGTCTCGCCGGAAGTGAAGACCTTAATTCCGTAGAGGTATTTATAGCCGATAGTCTCCACGCGCGTAATGTGCCCGTCGCGCGCGGGAATGAATTCCTGTACGATCCCCGTCGAGTCCAGCCCCAGCGCGATTCCGTTCTTCGCCGCCGCTTCCAATTGTTCCGGCGTGTCAAACCGCACGATTCCCACGCCGCTTCCGCCAATATTGGGTTTGATGATTACGGGAAACCGCATGCCGCGTCCAGCCTCCGAAGCTTGGCTGGCGTGATTGATCACCACCGAGCGCGGATAAGGCAGCCCGAGCGATTGCAGCAAGGAAAGCTGAAGCGCCTTGGAAGTCTCGTTGCGGAATGCCTGGCTGCCGTTCACAACTCTCGTGCCGAGCCGTTCGAGATGTGCCAGATAACTAAGCGTATAAAAAATGGCGTGAGCGTTTCCGCGCGTCCACGCCGAAGGACTCATCCGGTTGAAAATCAGCCCAAAGCGGCGGTTCCCATTCGGACGCAGGTCGAAGTGGCTATTAGCCGCGTCCAGTCGCACGTACGGAATCGCGCGGCGATCCAGCTCTGCAAATACCGGCGTAAACCACCGCGGATGCTCGTAATAAATTCCAATTGGATTCGCTGACGATGACACTTTTACCTCCGCAGACTCTTCAGGCGGGCTTGGGGCCGATGGCCCCCTATCGCTGCCCCTATAATAGACCATTCAACGCGAAAATTGCTTGGATGCTGAAGTGTCTCCGTGGTTCCCAATTTTCTTCGAGTTATCCGGAGTTAGTTGTGCCGGGTCGCTTGTCGCCAAGAGTCCGCCGGTGCTAAACTGGAGCGCAATCACTCGAGCAAGCCTAAGGACACCGCGTGGCAGACTCCAAACGAGAAGAGACCTTTAAAGTCATAGACCGTCGGCACTTCACCGGAGAGGGCGATTTGCGCCCCGAAGTCGTCGAGATGGAACGGCGCGAAGAAGAAGCCGCAGCCAAAGAAGCAGCCGCGAAAAAGGCTGCAACTGCTGCGAATCCTGCCGCCAAACCTCCGGCGAACTCACCGAATCCAACGACCAAGTCGGGTGCGAATCCGACCTCTAAGAACGCTTCCGCGGCTGCCGCGGCCTCAGAGTACGACATCAGCGGCGCAGAACAGCGTTCCGCCGCGAAAGATCATTCGGGCTCGGGCCTGGTAACTCCAGGCGCTTCCGGAGAATCCCTGGTCTCGGAGGCTGGCGAAGGCGCTACTGCGGAGCAAACTCACTCATCGCGCAGTTTTCAGATGCTAGTCGACTTCCTCACCCGCAACGCCGCCGCTATGCTCGGTGGAATGGCCGACCCGCAAACCGGACGCCCTTTCGTCGATCTCGAAGGCGCGCGCGAGGTCATCGACATGCTCGATGCCCTTCGCGAGAAAACGCGCGGGAACTTGTCCAAGGAAGACGACCAACTTCTTATCGAAGTCTTGGGGAGTTTGAAGCTTACGTTCATGGAAATTTCCAAAGCAGCCGCCGAGGCCATGGCGAAAAAAGCCAAAGCAAAATAATAAGTTATCGATAGATATCGAACGTCGGCGTGAAGAATCGAAACCGGTTTCTGTCGCTCGCTCCGAAATGCCCACTCTGCAACTCACTGTACTAGGATCCGGCACCTCCATGGGCGTCCCCACGCTCGCGTGTCACTGCACCGTGTGCGAATCACTCGACCCGCGAGACAAGCGCACCCGTCCCTCCGTTCTTCTTGCATACGATGGCCATAATGTTGTCATCGATACCACTCCCGATTTCCGCTTTCAGGCCATGCGCGAAAAGTTGGACACGCTGGATGCCGTTCTCTACACCCACGGCCACGCAGACCACGTTCTTGGGCTCGATGATATTCGCCCCTATAATTTAAAGCAGCGGGGAGTCGTTCCGATCTATGCGTCGACAGAAACCCAGGCTACGCTGCGCCGCCAATTCGCTTATATTTTTGACGACTCTCCTACCGTCAGCTCTCTGCCCCGCGTGGAAATGCACACAATCAACGGCCCTTTCAATCTTTTCGGCCTGAAAATAATCCCTATCCCGGCAAACCATGGCCCCACTTCCGTCCTGGGATTCCGATTTGGTAATGCCGCCTATCTCACTGATTTCAGTTCCGTACCCGAAAAGTCGAGAGACCTTCTTCGCGGACTCGATGACTTTATCCTGGACGCTTTGCGCTACACTCCTCATCCCATGCACTCAAACGTGGAACAATCCGTCGCTCTAGTCGCTGAGCTAAAGCCCAAACGCGCATGGTTCACGCATATCTGTCACGATCTAGGACATGAACAAGCAAACGCGAAATTGCCGAAAGAAGTCCGCTTGTCCTACGACGGCCTGAAGTTTGAGGTTCAAGCCTGATGCTTCCCGAGGAAATGAAACACCGAATGCGCCTCGCGCCCACTCTGCGCCTGGACCTCGCGTACTCCGCTGAAGGCTGGATCGAACGTTTCGGCGATTCGCGCAAGCGCACCGTCGTAACCATCGGTAATTTCGACGGCGTGCACCTGGGCCACCAAAAGATTCTTGGCGGCGTTGTCGAAAGAGCGCGCGCCAACGATTTGCAGAGTGCTGTCCTCTCATTTTATCCTCACCCAGCTCGCGTGCTCAGACCGGACGCCGCGCCCACTCTGCTTATGACGCTCGAGCAGCGACTCGCGGCATTTGACGCCATGTGCATCGATGCTGCCGTAGTCCTCCAATTCGACGCCGAACTCGCCAAGATCAGCGCTGAGGATTTCGCTACGATATTCCTGGTGGACACCTTGCGCGCAAAGGCAGTCTTAGTCGGCGAAAACTTCCGCTTCGGAAACCGTCAGGGTGGCGACGTCAAGCTTCTCCAGGAAATCGGTAAACGCTCAGGTTTTGACGTGGTCATCGTGCCGCCGGTCGTCGAAAACGGAGTAGTCGTATCCAGCACAGCGGTTCGTGACGCTTTGCGCGATGGCCGTGTTGAAGACGCCGAGCCTCTTCTCGGCAGGCCTTTCTCTCTCAAGGGCGAGATCCGGCCCGGTACCGGTCAGGGACGCAAGCTCGTGGTCCCAACGTTGAACTTAGCGACCGATCAGGAAACATTGCCCAAAGCCGGTGTCTATGCCACTGCCACGGTAATCGGCCCGAGGATCTACTGGTCGGTAACGAACGTCGGTGTCCGCCCTACGTTCAACGGACAGACTCTTGCGATTGAATCGCATCTGTTCGATTTCACCGAGCAATTGACGTCCGGCAAAATGGAAGTAATATTCCTCAAGCGGCTTCGCGACGAACAAAAGTTTTCGAGTCCGGAAGCTTTGCGCGAACAGGTGTTAAAGGACATCGAACACGCAAAAAACGTGGTAACGATCGGGTCTTAACTGCTCTGATTAAAAGTTTCGCGTGCACCTGGACCGATAGGGATAGAAATGGAAAATAAAGAAGTCGCCAGAATCCTGCGCGAGACCGCGCAACTGCTCGAAATCGACGGCGCCATCATAGGCCGCTACCGCAGCTACGAAAAAGTCGCCGAACTCCTCTACAGCCTCCACGAACGCATCGAGGACATCTGCAAGGACCCCAAGAAGCTTCGCGAGCTGCCCGGCGTCGGCGAGAACATGGCCGAGCACATCTGCGAAATCCTCGCGACCGGCGATTACAAACTTCGCCAAAAGCTCTTGAAAAAGTATCCTGCCAGCCTTCTGGAACTTCTGCGCTTGCAGTCGCTGGGTCCCAAGAAAGTTTTGTTCCTGTGGGAGACCTTCCAAGTTTCGACAATTGAAGGCGTCGAGAAGTTGGCACGCGAAGGCAAGCTCCAAGACTTGCCCGGTTTTGGCGAAAAGAGCGAACAAAACATTTTGAAGGCCACGGAGTCCGCCAAACGCTCGTCTGGTCGCTTCAAACTCAATGCCGCGGAAGACGAAGCCGAGAAGTTTTCTGCCTACATCACGAATGCCGAACTGTCGAAATCCGCGGCCGCTGTGGAATCCGTCACGCCTGCCGGATCTTTGCGCCGCGGTCGCGAAACCATTGGCGACATCGACCTCCTGGTCACTATGCGCCCGGGACACGACAAGCAGAAAGACGTGGACGCCGTCGCCGAACACATCCTGAAATATCCCGGCATCGATCAAACCCTCGCGCACGGAGAAAATAAAGTCAGCGTCCTGCTCGGAAGTGGATTCCAGGTTGACGTCCGCATGCTCTCGAAGGGAAATTTCGGCGCCGCTCTTCTCTATTTCACTGGCTCCAAATCTCACAACGTCGCCCTCCGCGGCCGCGCCCTCGATATGGGCTGGACGCTGAATGAATACGCCATGACCACGTTGAAAGGCGGCAAGGTCGTCGCGGGAAAGTCGGAAGAGGAAATTTACACCAAGCTCGGCCTCGACTACATCGAGCCTGAACTACGCGAAATGACCGGCGAGATCGAAGCCGCCGAAAACAAACAAATGCCGAAGCTCGTAAGGCTTCAGGACATTCGCGGCGACCTCCAAATGCACACCACCGCCTCCGACGGCCGCAACTCCATCGAAGAAATGGGCGAAGCGGCAAAAGCACTTGGCTACGAGTACATTGCCCTCACTGACCATTCGAAAGCCGTAACCGTTGCCAATGGAATGGACGAGAAGCGCACCCTCGCGCAAATTAAAAAAATCCGCGCCGCTCAAGAACGCGTCCCCGGCATGCGCCTCCTCGCCGGAATAGAAGTCGATATCCTAAAAAATGGCTCGCTGGATCTCAGCAATGACGTGCTGGCTCAACTCGACGTAGTCGTCGCCTCGATACACTCTTTCATGAATCTTGAACGCGCAGCCATGACCGATCGCATCCTCGCCGCAATCGAAAATCCCTACACTCAAATTATCGCGCATCCCACCGGGAGACTCGTCCTGCGCCGCGATGCCTTCGACTATGACATGGAAAGAATTCTCGATGCCGCCAAGAAAAACGGTGTCGCCGTGGAGTGCAACGCCTATCCAGACCGCCTCGATCTCAAAGACATTCACCTCCGCATGGCCAAACAACGGGGCGTGAGAGTCGTCATCTCCACTGACGCTCACAACGCCACTCACTTTCGCTTCATGAAGTACGGCGTGATCACTGCGCGCCGCGGATGGCTGGAAAAGAAAGACGTGATCAACACGCTTCCTCTCGACCAATTTCTGGCCGCGCTCAGGCCCAAGCCCACCGCCGCCGTCGTAAAGCCCAAGGCAGCCAAGCGCAAATCCGCCTAGTTCTTGTACCGTGGCAGAGTGATGTGTCGAGAAACGCTCAGATTCAACGCTGACTAATTTTCGTAGCGCCGGCCTCCGCTGGCTCTCTTGACTTTTGACCCTGGCAGACTGGATGTTACGGAACATTTAGAGTAAGAACACCGTATCTGATGGTGAGGCACAACTCAAACGGAGACACCCATGAACCGAACGCTTCTAGCAGGCACTTTCCTTGCTGCCTTGACCATAGCAGCCGCCGCAGCGCCCGTGCGCGCAGACGACTGGTCCAAGACTTATCAAATCAGCGCCCGCGCCGACCTGCGAGTCTCCACTGACGATGGCGACGTCACCATCGTAGGCGCCGATCAAAAACAAATTGACGCCCACGTCGTCACCGAAGGGTACAAAATCAGTTCCAGCGAAGTGCGCATCGAAGAAAGCCAAAACGGCGATCACGTCGTGATCAGCGTGAAAGTCCCGCATTTCAATTTTTCCTTCTTTGGCGGCAGGCACAAATCCATCAAGGTTGAACTGCACGTTCCCCGCGAACTCGACCTCGATGTCCAAACCAGCGACGGCAACGTCGTTGCTCAAAATGTCTCTGGCCGCATACATTTCAATACTGGCGACGGCAACGTCACCGCAACTGCCGTTCACGGGGACATTCGCCTGCATACCGGCGACGGCCGTATCTCAGGAAGCAACTTAGATGGCACGCTTGACGCAGACACGGGTGACGGCAATCTCCAAATTAGCGGCCGATTTGACTCCCTTTCACTAAAAACCGGCGATGGCAACATCGAAGCCCAAGTCGGCGGCGGTTCAAAGGTGGCAAACACTTGGACCGTTCGCTCCGGTGACGGCCATATTACTATGCGCGTTCCCGCTGATCTGAATGCAAACGTGGACGCCCACACCGGCGACGGTTCGATCACTCTCGATATTCCCATCACCGTGGCCGGCTCTTTAAGCCATTCTTCCGTACACGGCAAGTTGAACGCCGGCGGCGGAACACTTTCGATCAGTTCCGGAGACGGATCGATCCACCTCGAAAAGCTCTAACGAACGACTCGATCAGCGGCAAAAAGTTGCCGATGTGTGGAAAATCCAGCGAAACGGGTCGCGCCGGACACGCCAGAGTTCCATATATCTACGTTTAATTCCTTAGAATCAGCACAATCCCGTCCGGAAACAATTTGGCCCCCGCCGTGCCTTACCTATTTGTCTTTCAGCGTCGTGCCGAAAGTGAGGCGCCGTGCTCGCATACACAATGATCGGTATTCTCTCAGTCCTGGCTTTTCTCTGTATTTCACACGCCATCCCCTCCCTCGCTCGCCGCAAGGCGCCGCCGAATTCGCCGTCTGAAGTTGATAGTGCTACGGCGCTGCGATACACTCATCCCCATGCGCGGTCTTTTTCTTTGGCGAAACATCGCAAGTAACCCATCAAGCAGCGTCAACAACTTTCCCTCGCAAAGACTGATTCGATTTGCAAAACTCTCGGCGTTGCCGCATCATAAGTTGTTTTGTTTCGCACATTCATCCCGTTAAGTTCGCATCCATCGCAAAACAATTTCGCTTCAGCAAATCGCCTTGGTGAACTCGGGCAAGTTACGCTTTTCATTCACATGGGGGAAAACGAATGCGCAGGCCAGTAAGTGTTGCTCCGCCAAAAGGAAAATTGGGAATCCTGATGCCGGGAATGGGCGCCGTCAGCACAACGTTTATGGCCGGTGTCGAACTCGTGCGTCGCGGGGAATCTGTTCCGGTAGGCTCACTCACTCAATTGGGCACCATCCGCCTCGGCAAACGCACCGAAGCCCGGACGCCAAGGATTAAAGATTTTGTGCCGCTCGCGAAACTCGACGATCTCGTCTTCGGCGGCTGGGACGTTTTCAAAGACGACGCCTACCAGGCTGCCTCAAACGCCGGAGTGCTCGAAGCTAAGGATCTCTCCAAGGTCCAGAAGTTTCTGAAGACCATCAAGCCCATGAAAGCCGCGTTCGACCAGCATTACGTGAAGAATTTGAGCGGACCCAACGTCAAGAAAGCAAAAAATAAGTTCGATCTCGCCGAGCAACTCCGCGAAGACATCCGCAACTTCAAGAAAAAGAACAAGTGCGAACGGCTCGTGATGGTTTGGTGCGCTTCCACGGAAACATTTCTGAAGCCCCAGGACGTCCACAAGGATCTGAAATCCTTCGAAAAGGGTATGCGCTCGAACGATCCCGCCATCGCCCCGTCCATGTTGTACGCGTACGCCGCCATCAGCGAAGGCGTTCCTTTCGCCAACGGTGCCCCGAACCTCACAGTCGACATTCCCGCTCTGGAGGATTTCGCAAAAACGAAAGGCGTGCCCATCGGCGGCAAGGATTTCAAGACCGGTCAGACCTTGATGAAAACAATCCTCGCCCCCGGATTCAAGGCCAGAATGTTGGGCATGAACGGTTGGTTTTCAACCAACATCCTCGGCAACCGCGATGGCGAAGTCTTGGACGATCCCGGCTCGTTCAAAACGAAAGAAGAATCGAAACTCGGCGCGCTCGAATATATTTTGCAGCCCAAGCTCTACCCCGAGCTTTACGGCACCATTCATCACAAAGTCCGCATCAACTACTATCCGCCGCGCGGCGACAATAAAGAAGGCTGGGACAACATCGACATCTTCGGCTGGCTCGGCTACCCCATGCAGATCAAAGTCGATTTCCTCTGCCGCGATTCAATCCTTGCAGCACCCATCGTTCTCGACTTGGCCCTTTTCTTCGACCTCGCCAAACGTGCAGGCATGCACGGGATTCAGGAATGGCTGAGCTTTTATTTTAAGTCGCCAATGTGCGCCAAAGAGCTGTACCCGGAGCACGATCTCTTCATCCAGTCCATGAAGCTGAAAAACACCCTGCGCTGGATGATGGGCGAAGACCTGATCACACACCTAGGCGCCGAATACTACGACTAATCGGGCATCTGTTGGTTTTCGTAGGGCCGCAGTATACTGCGCCCGCCGCAAGTTCTTGGCAGGTTCGCCCTACGAGATTGAATTCGTCGCGCCGAGGATTTCAGGCCTTGGCTTTTGTAGCGCCGGGCTTCAGCCCGGCTTGTCCTGACCCTAGCCGAAGGGCATCCTGAATTTGCCTTGCTCGATCAAGGGAGATTAAATTGCACATTGCATCCCGCAACAGCCTGAACACGTTTTTTTTCTTGGTGCTCCTAATGATGATCGCTCAACCCGCCAGTTCTTCCCCTGCCAACGGCAACGGGCCCAAATTCGAGATTAGCTTCCCGCGCGACCGTAGCGCGCAACCCCTCGATGGCCGCTTGCTACTTTTGCTTTCCGCTGATCCGTCCGAAGAGCCGCGCATGCAAATCAATATTTCGCCGAACACGCAAATGGTCTTCGGAATCGACGTGGATGGCCTCGCGACAGACAAGGTCGCGGTCGTAGATGAAAACGCGTTTGGCTATCCGATCCGGAGCCTTCGCGATGTGAAACCTGGCGAATACTATGTTCAAGCCGTGCTGCACCGCTACGAGACCTTCCATCGCAGCGACGGCCACACGCTCAAGCTCCCCATGGATCGCGGCGAGGGACAGCACTGGAATATCGCGCCAGGAAATTTGTACAGCAAACCACAAAAAATCACGCTCGGCCCGGATACCTCCCTCTCAATCGTGCTCGATCAGGAAATTCCGCCAATCCCGCCGCCCGCCGACACCAAGTACATCCGCCACGTGAAAATTCAGAGCGACTTGCTCACCAAATTCTGGGGTCGTCCCATGTATCTGGGCGCGAATATTTTGGTGCCGGAAGGTTTTGACCAGCACACCGAAGCTCGCTACCCGATGGCCGTCAACCAGGGCCACTTCCCCGCCGACTTCGATGGATTCCGTACCGAGCCGCCTGACCCGAACCTGAAGCCCGATTACAGCGAGCGTTTTCACATCGCCGGATACAACCGCATTGAACAAGAAGAAGCATACAAATTCTACAAACAGTGGATCGCTCCGGATTTCCCGAGGATTCTGATCGTGGAGCTCCAGCATGCCAATCCTTTTTACGACGATTCCTACGCCGTGAATTCCGCCAACCTGGGCCCCTACGGCGACGCAATCGAAACCGAACTGATTCCCTACATCGAAAAAAAGTTTCGCGGAATCGGCCAGGGCTGGGCACGTTTCCTATACGGCGGCTCAACCGGTGGATGGGAATCTCTCGCCGTGCAAATGTTCTATCCCGACCACTACAATGGCGCTTTCATCGCTTGCCCCGACCCCATCGACTTCCGCGCCTTCACCACCATGGATCTGTACAAAGACAAAAACGCTTTCTACATCGAAGGTCCGCACAAAAGGGTCCTTCAACCTGCCACGCGCGACTATCTTGGCCACACAATGGCCACCACACAGGATATAAACCACTACGAGCTCGCGCTCGGCACCAAGACTCGTTCCGGCGAACAATTCGATATTTGGCAGGCGGTGTATTCACCCGTAGGCAAAGACGGCTATCCCGAGCCCATATTCGACAAAGAAACCGGTGAGATTTACCCCGAAGTTGCCGCCTACTGGAAGGAACACTATGATCTTCGCTACATCCTCGAAAAAAATTGGGCAACGCTCGGCCCCAAGCTTCAGGGCAAGCTGCACATCTACTGCGGCAGCGCCGACACTTATTTCCTGAATGACGCCGTCTATTTGATGGAAGACTTTCTCAAGACCACCACGAATCCTCCCTACGACGGCGAAGTGAAATACGGAGACCGCGCGGAGCACTGCTGGAACGGAGATCCCTCCCTGCCCAATTATCTTTCGCGCCTGCACTACAACACGATGTATCTGCCCAAAATTCTGGACCGCATCGCAAAGACCGCCCCACCGGGCGCAGACCTAAAGAGCTGGCGCTACTGAACACTTTCGCTTCGGAAAATGCCGCCGACGAAATGGACTAATCGAAGTTCATCCAGCCGGGTCATGCGGTGTTGCAGGTCCACATGCGAAAGAGCGGGCGTAATGAGCACCGAGCGTAATTTCTGCGATGGCAGCTCTCTCGCAAGCCATAGGCTCTCAGCGGATGGAATAATGTTGTCAGTCGAACCGTGCAAAACGAAAACCGGCACACGCAGTCCTGCGATCTGTCCGCGCGGCGAAAGCGCAGCGAGGTCAGGCTCTTGCAACCGGATAACCTCCAGCATTTTCGCGCGCACTGCATCGGTTCGATTGGCAAATAGGTCCTCCATGCTGGAACGCGCTGCGGGACTCAGCTTCGCGAGCCACGGCTGCGCCTTCTGAGGTTCCTCCCAAAGCCAATAGCGTAACGCTTCGTGGGCCGCAGGCAGATCATCGTGTGGGAAAAATTCTGCCAGGTGAGCGTACACAAAGACCTGCGGACCGTAGGGATGAGCGGCGAGGAGTAGCACGCGTCCATCCGGATACTCAACGCGACCAGTCGCCAAAAACCGCGAGACTCTCGCCAGATCGTCATAGGCGCCAAAGAGCGCGAGTGCCCTTATGTGACTCGCGCAAGCCGGACTGCGCGCCGCGAGCAAAGCGAGTCCGCCGCTAAAGCTGAGCGTTGTCACAATCACCGGTCCGCTGCCGATACGCTGTTGAAACCATCCCGGCGCTTTACAAATGGTCGTAATGGAGGACGCCTCCACATGGTAATCAGCGAGGGCGCTGAGCAAGGGCGTGAACACGGCTACTCCGGCTTCCGCAGTAGCGCGCGCGAAGCTCACCAGCCGCGGTTCGTCAATTCCGAGGTGATGAATTCCATGAAATAGAACCATGCCCGTGGGATGGGCGATCCCAACGGGCAGATACAGCCTCCCGCGCACAGACCCGTCTGTTGTATCCATGCTCACATCTTCGATAGTGATTGCGTTCGACGCGAAGCGCAGAAGAGGGCCCGAGGCTTGTGGGCTTACAAAATGCGTCAGAAGAGTGTAGGCGCGGAGATCGTATCGCAGACGCCCCGCTCCCAAGGACAAAACGACGCAGGCGAGAACTAAGAGGAGCCAAACCTTCCTGAAATTGTTCCGGCGCGCGAAGCTGTCTCGGTTCTCCTTGCCGGGTTCGGACAGCGTGGTCTGGACAGCCATCAAAATCTAGTGCCGCGCAGCATGTTACAGACGAGCCCGTCGCGTCAAGCTTCACGAACGAAGAAACCTGATCCGGAAGCCGGCACAACTTTCGAATCGTGGAAACCGCGCACCTCTGAGCCACGGACTGTCGTCTAAAACAAATTCCAAAGAAACTGGTTGTACACCTCGTGATGGAATTGCACTTCCGGCGCCTTCACAAAAGTTCCCAGCTGCCTCGGACACCGGTCTGCAGACGCCTGCTTCAAATCCGCGTAACGATGCTTCACATCCTCGCCCAAAAGTTTCGTAGTCCACGCCGACTTCCGGAAATCGTCGATCGCCGTGTAAATATTGTCCGGCAAATAGCGTTCGGCTTGCCGCAAATTCTTGATCTTTGACGTCTCCCCTTCCAGCCCTGTTTTAAACACCGACAGTAGCACCATGTAAGGATTCGCATCCGGCGACACCGAGCGCACTTCCACTCGCATGCTTTTTTCGTTGCCGATCGGTATGCGGATCATGGAACCGCGATCCACTGCGGACGCCTTGATCTGGTTCGGAGCTTCAAAATGCGGATCGAGCCGCCGATAGGCATTGACGCTCGCATTCAGCAGCAAACAAATCTCGTTCGCATGCGTGAGTATCCGGTCCACAAACGCCCACCCGAACTTGCTCAGCTTTTCTTGACCCTTTGGATCCCAGAAGAGATTCTTTCCGCCCTTGCTGACGGAAACGTTGGTATGCATTCCGCTGCCGTTCACTCCCACCACCGGCTTCGGCAGAAAGCTGGCTGTAAAACCCATCTTGGTCGCGACCTGCCTGCAAATCAGTTTGTAGAGTTGAATTTGATCTGCTGCAGCAACCACTTCCCCGTATCCGTAGTTGATTTCAAATTGCGAAGGCGCCACTTCCGGATGGTCTTTCTCATTCTGAAAACCCATCGCGCGCTGTACTTCCGCCGTTGTATCGATAAACGTCCGCAGTGGGTCGCCCGGAAGCGAGTGGTAGTAGCCGCCCGTGTTCACGTAATCGAATTTCCGCGTCTCGTAGTATGCCCGCTCCGCGTCTGCTCCGCTGAATAGGAAGCCTTCGATTTCGTTCGCCGCGTTCAGCGTGTACCCTTCACTTTTGTTCAGCCCGTCGGCAAAACCTTTCAATACTCCGCGAATATCCGCACTGTACGGCGTGCCGTCTTTGTCGATCACCTGCCCAAACACCAGCACCTTGCCCGAGCCGAAAACATCCGCGGGCGCCCAGTAAAACGCGCTCCAGTCCATCGTCAGGCGCAAATCGCTTTCGCGCTGCGCCGTGAATCCTCGAATCGACGAACCGTCGAACGTCAGATTGTCCCAATTTTTGATGAGAAACTTTTTGTCATAGTCCAGCATGTGTAGGCGGCCTTCCAGGTCGCTGAACAGAACCGTCACCGCCTTGATGCGCTTCTCATCCGTGAGATATTTCAGCCGCTGCTCTTGTATCTTGTGGGCTGGCGCGCGATTGCGCCGCGCTTCTTTCGCGTCCAAATTCATGTCTTCCAGCTCGTCGTAGGGAATCGCCAGAAAGTTTCTCAGCTCGTTAGGCATGAATCTCCTTGAGGTGAAAAACACCTCTCCTGCATCGATGGATTGTTTTGGAATGAAACATCCAGGCGCTAGGGTATCGCGGTGGAATTCCAACCGTCAAATCTAAAATCATTCTTCTCTAACAAATCTTTTTATCGGACCAATAAGAAAATCTTGGCTCCATCGCGCGGGGACTCTTGCCGTTGCAGTCATAGCGCCGGGCCTGCCTCGCCGACAGGCGGGCTTCAGCCCGGCATCTTTGTTTTGTCAGGCTTAATGCTTGAATCTCCCAATTACTTGCGCCTGCGCCAAAATGTGCCCCTTCATTGCCGCCTCAAGCTCTTCCCTCTTCGCGTTGGGCTTCAGGCCTGTCTTCGCATCGAGCGCATACAACTTGAAAAAATAATGATGCGCCGGCCCGCCTTTCTCGGGGCATGGCCCGGTATAACCGGGCTTCTTTCGAACGTTCCGACCTTGCTCCGAACCGTCCGCCAGCTTCTTTTTTGTAGGTACGCCCTCCGGCAGCGAACGCGTGTCGCCGGGAATGTCGTAAATCAGCCAGTGCACCACCGTCTCCGCCGGCACATCCGGATCATCCATGATCAGCGCAAAACTCCGGGTCGCCGCTGGCGCGTCCGTCCAAGCTAGCGCAGGAGAGGCATTCGAGCCGTCACAACTATACTTCGCCGGAATATCCTGATCCGCCTCAAACGAACTGCTGCTCAGCTTCAACACTGGCCCCGCTTCTTTCTTTTGTGTTTCTTGCGCACTCACGGCAAGGCCCAACACCAAACACAGTAAGGCGCCGGCCACGCACCCGAAAAGCTCATGAAAAATATGACGTCGGTCAATTATTTTCAAAGTAGCACTCCCGTCAGTCTCAATATACCTGAACCCAATCCCGGCTAAAATCTCGTCGCATTCCCGTCATCATTCGCAAGAAGACCGTACAATTGTGCATTGTACTTCAGACATCGTCACAAGGCGGACTCGCATGTTTGAATCATTCAAGCGCGATGAATTTGTAATCTCCACCGATCCCGCAAGCTTTGACTTGAGCGCCATACACGCGTACCTGGTTCGCGCCTACTGGTCGGAAGGTATTCCGCGAGAAACGATGGAGCGCGCCATCGCCAATTCTTTGTGTTTCGCTCTTCTTCAAGGAAAATCCCAAGTAGGCTTCGCGCGGGTAGTTAGCGATTCCGCGACCTTTGCCTATCTCTGCGACATCTACATCCTCGAAGATTATCGCGGCAAAGATCTCGGAAAATGGCTGATGGAATGCGTAATGAATCATTCTGCTTTGCAGGGATTACGTCGCTTTATTTTGGCAACTCGCGATGCTCACGGCCTTTATAGCCAATTCGGTTTTCGCGAACTAAGCAAGCCCGAATCTATGATGGAAATCCTCCGGCCGGACATCTATCGTTGAGCGAATCGCCAGTCAGCAGCATGGTTGTGTCGGATGTAAGCAAGTTTTTGGTCGCAGATCAGTCGCCGACCGGCGCCGTTAACCGTTCATTCGAAACCTTGGAGGCCGCCTTGTGAACGTACAAGTTTCGATCTGCCGCTTCAATCAAGCCTTCGAACTGGTCTCCCGTCTCATACGCCTTCCAACCCACCGAAAACAACACCTCCAACTCTGTTCCGCTCACGTTTACCCTAAGTCCGACCAGCCGCGACAACACCACCGATAATTGATCGATTTCACAGTCCAGCAGCAGCAACATAAATTCGTCCCCGCCCCAGCGCACCGCAAGATCCGACCCTCGCGTCGAACTGGTCAAACACTTCGCGAATTCTTTCAGCACTTCATCGCCGGCAGGGTGCCCGTGCTTGTCATTGATCTTTTTGAAATCGTTCAGATCCAACAGCACCACCACCATGGAGAGCCCTCTTCGTTCTGCTCGCCCAATTTCGGCCCTCAACCGTTCTTCCGCGAACCGCCGGTTGTACAGTCCCGTCAGCGGATCGAACAGCGCCAACCTCTTGAACACTTCCGCCTGAATCTGCTGCTCCGACAATTCTCTTTGAACCGTTCTCAGCCTGAACTGCTGAAAAATCATATGTCCGGTAAAGAACAGCACCAGCCCCACCAATGCCCAAACCGCCAGACTCAAATCCCATCCGAACATCGCTTTCGGCGCCTTGAGGTAAAGCGAAACAGACAAAGACACGACTAGCGCCGTCAAGCCGAGGATAATGATCGCTGTGCTACCAGAGGCCCACATGTCGCGCCGCTCTAGCTTGCGCAAGCTCGATTGGATATCGTCCGCGCCATGGTAGGTGTTTTTGACCGTGCCCGGCGCAACGGAAGTCTGCATTTGGTTGTAGTTCAGCCTTGAAAAGCCGTTCTTCGACCCTAACCTCCGCTCTTTTCCCAGTCAAGCTCTCGCATGTCCCCTGCTTCGCCCTAGTAACGCTGTGCACTGTTTCCCTGCTCCGTTTGTAGTAGCGCCGCCTTGGCTTTTCTTGTCCCAACCAACTTCCGGACGCTATCATTTCTCGCAGGTTCCTTGTCGGTACCGCCCGAGTTCGACCCAGATTCGCCGCCGCATTCTCGCATTTCTACCGGGTTCTGCCCTACGAGTAGATCGACGTAACTCACTCAAAACAAACGACGGCGTCATTTCTACCCGGGCTAGGACCACGGTTTGCGCTTTGTGGTCGCCGCGTTTTTTGCCAATCTCTCCGTCTATCCCAGTCTTCAAGACCAGCCGAGGTTGTGTTACTGTTGATAGTCGTAGTGTCGCTGATCGGGCAGACCTCGCAAGCGCGCTGGATCACCCTAACGGAGCTGTGAAGAGATGAAATCCGCCTACAACGGCGTGGCCGTTCCAACCAACGGAAAACCAATCGAGTACGCCGCTGACGGCGATTTCCATGTCCCCGATCGCCCCATCATTCCCTTCATCGAAGGTGACGGCACCGGCCGTGACATCTGGAAAGCCTCCCGCTTGGTCTTCGACGCCGCCGTCGCCAAGTCCTACGGCGGTAAACGCAAAATCGAATGGCTGGAAGTCTTCGCCGGTGAGAAAGCTTTCAAACAATTTAACAACTGGCTACCCGATGAGACAGTCGAAGCCGTCCGCGATTTCCGGGTCGCCATCAAAGGCCCGCTCACAACGCCAGTTGGCGGCGGCATACGCTCGCTCAACGTGACGCTTCGCCAGGTGCTCGATCTCTACGCCTGCGTTAGGCCCGTCCGTTATTTCGAAGGCGTGCCCTCCCCGGTGAAAAATCCGGAACGAATGAACGTGGTGATCTTTCGCGAAAATACCGAGGACGTTTACGCCGGAATCGAATGGCGCTCCGGCACTCCGGACGCAAAACGTTTGATCGATTTCCTGAATGTCGACATGCTCAAAGGAACCACCAAGCAAATCCAGCCGGATTCCGGCCTCGGCATCAAGCCCATGTCACCCACCGCCACGAAGCGCCTGGTGCGCCGCGCGATTCAGCATGCGCTGGAAGAAAATCGCCGCATCGTGACGCTAGTCCACAAGGGCAACATCATGAAGTTCACCGAAGGTGCGTTTCGTGATTGGGGATACGAACTCGCCACTCAGGAATTTCGTTCCGTCGTGGTCACCGAGCGCGAGAGCTGGATTCTCGAAAATAAAGACCGCGACGCCGCTCTCACCGCTGAACAGATCGCGGAAATGATTGAGCCCGGCCTCGATCAGGCAAACGAAGACTTCAGAAAGCGCGTTGCGGCAGAGGTCGAACGCACACTCGAAACTATTTACGCGTCGCACGGTGCCGGCCAGTGGAAGAAGAAAATATTGATCAACGACCGCATCGCCGACTCCGTTTTTCAGCAGGTGCTCACGCGCGCCGACGAATATCAAGTCTTCGCCACGCCCAATCTGAATGGAGACTATTTATCCGATGCATGCGCGGCCCAAGTGGGCGGCCTAGGAATGGCTCCCGGGGCCAATATCGGCGATGGTTGCGGCGTATTCGAGGCTACGCACGGCACCGCTCCAAAATATGCCGACAAAGACGTCATCAACCCCAGCTCTGTGATGTTGTCCGGCGCTATGATGTTCAATTTTATGGGCTGGCATGAGCCCGCCAGCCTCATTGAAGACGGAATCGCGCGTACCATTCAGCAAAAGCGCGTCACCTATGACCTGGAGCGCCTAATGCCGGGATCCAGGAAACTCAAAACCTCCGAGTACGCCGCGGCAATCATCGAGAACATGGAGACTTCAGTAGCAGCACGTTAGTGCCGTGACGAATTTAACCAAAACACGCAAGGAGACTTGGGAATGCGGAAGAAGGTAACGGTTGTCGGCGGAGGTTTTGTCGGGTCCACCACCGCGCAGCGGATTCATGACGCAGGACTAGCCGACGTTGTCCTCACCGACATTTTGGACGGCGTCCCCGCCGGCAAAGCGCTAGACATGGCGGAATCCGCTCCCATCCTCGGCATTGACGTCCACGCCGCCGGTATCTCCACCGCTGGAGGAGACTACAAAGAAACCGCCAACAGCGACATCATCGTGATCACCGCCGGATTTCCGCGCAAGCCCGGAATGAGCCGCGACGACCTGTTGAAGGCGAATTACGACATCATCAAAGGCGTGGTCGAAGCAGTGGTCAAGCATTCGCCGAATGCGGTTTTAATAATCGTCACGAATCCGCTCGACGTCATGGCCCACGTCGCCCTCAAGCTCAGTAAATTTCCCAAAGGTCGCGTCATAGGCATGGCTGGCGTCTTGGATTCCGCGCGCATGAGCACCTTCGTCGCCGCAGAACTTGGCGTCTCCGTCGAAAACGTGCATTCCTTCGTCCTCGGCGGCCACGGAGATGAAATGGTTCCGCTCCCGCGCTATTCCACCGTCGCTGGTATTCCCCTCCCTGCTCTCTTGTCCAAAGAAAAAATCGAAGCGATCGTGACTAGAACACGAAAGGGCGGTGCGGAAATCGTCAACCTGCTCAAGACCGGCTCGGCTTATTACGCTCCCTCTGCCGCCGTATTCGAAATGGTGGAAGCAATTTTGAAAGACAAGAAGAAAATCCTTCCGTGCGCCGCTTATCTCGAAGGCGAATACGGACTTACCGGCCACTTCGTCGGAGTCCCGGTAAAGCTCGGCGCAAAAGGTATCGAGCAGATCATCGAGATTAAGCTGGAGGCGGACGAAAAATCCGCGCTGGATAAGTCTTCTGCCTTGGTCCGTGAACTGATAGGTGTGCTCGGTTTCTAGAATCACGAAATGCGATGAGCCTATTCGAGCGCAAAGACAGAGATAGCACCCGAGGGTCTGCCGCGGGTGGTCCTGCGGCCACCGGAGACGGTAATCCCGCCGTTCTTGCTCATCGCATCACCAAAGATCTCGAACGCGCCGAAACCCTCGCAACCATGCTGGCCCATAGCCGCGCTGCCCGTACGGTGGAAGTGGCCGACCTCCTCGCCGGAATGTACATCTATGACTGGGAGCGCCTCTCCAAGTTCTGGGATGAACAGGACGAGATTGAGGGCTTCCTTCAGCAGATTTGCAGCATCAGCCCGCAGCGCTGGCACCACTGGATTCAGGATTACGATCAGCAACGCCGCGAAGAAGAGCCGCGAAAAATTTGGAATCTGCTGAAAGGTTCGAAGACAAGAACCGCTCCGTCTAGCGATGTGGCACTCGCCAGATCAGGGGAACTCCAGATTATTTTGAAACACGCGGAAGAACTCTCCCCCGCGCGGGATATTGTCGAAGGCCGTGCGATTCCGATTCTGACTTGCGAATGCGTCCTGCTCGCCATCGCAAGGAAATCTGATTCAGAAATTGGTCATCGCCTGGTAGCCACTGGACTCAATGTCTCCGCCTTGGAGCAATCCGCGCGAAATCCAAAACACGCGCCAAAACACTAGCCGTTGCATCTCCCGCGTGGACGAACCACCGCACACCCTGCTCGAACAATTCGCTGGCGCGCCCCACTTGGAAGCTCAGATCATCATTTTGAAATTCGGCCAAAGAACCGGGAGCGGCGCGCTCGGTCTGTGGCAGACGTATACGTGCACATCTCGCTCTGAAGGCATCGCGTACTCGTCCGTAATGGTGGCAACCAGCTGGGCCTCCCCGAATAGCTGTGCATAGCGATCCGCGTTTTCCCCAAAAACAATTACGCAGTCGCCGGAATAATTCCGTGGACCCCAAAGAAAATAATTGTTGTGTCCGCTGATCGCTTTGGGCAACCCGAGCTTGGGTCCGTAATAATCAATCGCCCCCGCCTCCCCGTAATTCCCCGCCAGGATGGCGCAGCCCGATCGCTCCATCTCCGGTAAGCCATCGTAAACGTGGGCCACGGTAGAGGCCATGTTGTCCCAGCCAAACATGTCCGCATAAAGCTGCGGCAAGGCGACAACAGGGTCGCGCTCCGTCCTCATTCCGCGAGCGTAAGGCAATACTTGGGAGTAGCGGATAAAAGTGTCCACAGGCAATACCGGAACCCCGAACGGCACCGTGATCAACTGCGCAATTACAATCAGCGCGCAATACGCCCACGCCATCCATCGTCGCCGACGCGCTCCAAAAAACACTTTCTCAAGCGCCACACCCCCGGACGCGATCAGGATCGGGTATATCGGCAGCGGGTAATAAGATTTGCCGTGCAGGACAATAAAAACAGTCATCACAATGAAATATGCCCAGCCGAGAAAACGAAACCGCTTCCCTTCCGGAGCGGCGAAAAACCACACAAGGCCGGCGAGCCAGACCGGCAGTTCAATCGGTTGCAGGAACAGTATCTGGTCAGCCAAGAATCGCAGCGGAGCTTTCTCGATATTCTTAAACTCTTGCCCGTTGCGCACCACGAGAATTTGCGGCCAGCCGTTGCGCGCTTCCCAGATTAAATTTGGAAGGAACATAGCGAAAGCGATGACTCCGCCAATCCAGAACCATTTTGAATAGAACAACCGTCCTTCGCCGGAAATTAAAAGTGCGGCCACGATCGCAAAGCCGAAAACGAGTATGGTGTGCTTGTTTTCCAAGCCCAGCCCGGCAATCGCGCCGAAAGCGAGCCACAGCTTCGGCCATGCGCCTTTCACGATGCGGACCGCTATCCACGCGCACAACACCCAAAACAGCGGCTCGAACGCGTTCATCGATAAAAAACTGTCGAATGCGAGATATGCAGGCGCAAATAACATTGCCATTGCAGCGAGGAATTGCGCAAAGGGGCCGCCGCCGAATTCGCGCGCAATCCAGCCGGTGAGGAAGACTACCGCAGCTCCAGCCAGCGCGGGAAGAAACCGGACGGCAAACAGCGAGTTGCCAAAAACATGCCGAGCAAACCAGGCGATCAATGCTATTAACGGCGGCTGGTCAACGTACCCCCACGCCAGATGCTCGCCGCAAGCCATGTAGTAAAGTTCGTCACGAAAAAAACCGTAATGATTGATGCCGACGAGTTGCACCAGAAGCTTGGCAAGGGCGAAGGGGAACAGCAAAGCGACGCTATCACGCGCAGATTCGCCAGCGATTGTGTGAGCTGTTGCGCGACCAGAAGTTTCCAGTGAGGTCATCCGCTTGGCGCAGACCCCGCCCTAACAATAAATCTAAGCGGGGGTCGAAATTGTCGCGGACTTAATGCTGTCAAGCTTGGGAAAATTCTTATCCAAATAAGCCTTCCCCTGAGTGGTTATTTGCCCTTGGTCCGGGGATTCGCCATATCCGCTGTGAATTTTCTGCACAACGTCCATCCCCGAAGTCACTTGACCAAATGGAGAGAAACCCATGGAATCCAGCTGCCCGTTATTTCCGAGGTTAATAAAGAGCTGAGTTGTGCGCGTGTTTTTTCCGGCGGTAGCAAACGTTATATACCCTGGGCGATTGCTTTGTGAGACCGGATCATCATTGATCTTCGCATCTCTCCAGGCTTTGTTGACCGTCGGATCCGCGCCCAGCCCGAATTGGACGACGAATCCAGGTATCACGCGGAAGAAACTCGCATCGTCATAATAGCCGGCCTTCACCAAGTTATAAAAACGGTCCGCCCCAATCGGCGCCCACGCACGATTCACGCGAACCACGAAATCACCTTTGGTCGTGGAGAACGTCACGTCATACACTTCCGGAGCTTTTTCCTTTAGTGATTCGGGCTTCAGTAATCCGGGATTACTCGTCATTGGTATTTTCCTAGAGTCGAAAAGATGGAATCTGCCGTGCAACTATCGCACGGTATGCTCTTATTGTTTCGGCGCTGGAGTTGCCGCCTTGTGAGTTGCAGTAGGAGCTGAAACCGGCGAGGTAATCTTCGCCGACTGGATACTGTCGAGCTTCGGAAAATTCTTTTCCAGATAAGCGTTGCCCTGATTCGTAATTTCGTCTTGATGATTCGTAGGGGCATCAGCATAGCCGCCATAAAGATTCTTGACTACATCCATACCTGAAGTTATCTGTCCGAAGGGAGCGAAACCCTGGCCATTGTGATCGAGCCCGGCATTGTTGCCCAGGTTGATAAACACCTGAGTGGAGCGTGAGTTCGGACTTCCTGTTTGAGCAAATGTAATCGTGCCCTCAGCGTTGGTCTGCGTGGTCGGATCGTCCTTTATGTTGGCGTCCTCCCACGCCTTATTGATAGCAGGACTTCCAGTCAGGCCGAATTGGACTACGAATCCAGGAACAACGCGAAAAAACTCAACGCCGTTGAAGTAGCCATGCTTCACCAGATTATAAAAGCGATCCGCTTCATTTGGAGCCCACGAGCGCGTGACCTGCACCACGAAATCACCTTTGGTCGTCGTGAATGTGGCTTCGTAAACGTCCGGCGCTTTGTCCTTGAGCGTTGCCGGATGCATTAGAGCGGGATCAGTAGCGGTGCGCACAGATGCCTTGGGATGGGCGGCCACAGCCGGCTTTTGAGCCGGCGGCGCCGAGGATTGATCCTGTGCAGCCAGTGGGCCGGGAACAAAACACAAAATCAGGCAAGCGAGAAGGCAAAAGCTGAACCACGAAGCAAAATGTTTCACCGCTTTTCTCCCATTTTTTTCGAGGTGGCTTCCACTTCCTGCATCACGCGAAGCGTGTTGCCACCCAGGATTTTCGTAATATCGCTTTCGGAATAACCTTTTTCCAATAAAGCGTTTGTGATTTGCGGCAGGTGCGAAGCGTCTTCCATGCCATAGGGCATGTCCGCGCCGTCGAAATCAGAACCGAGACCCACATGATCCGCGCCCACAAGTTTAACAGCATGGTCGATATGTTCGATTATTTTAGTCCAATCCACGCGCGGAAGTTTTCCTTGCGCCACATATTCGCGGACCAACCTGTCTGTTTCGATTAGCTGGCATGCCTCTTCGTCGCCACAGCGTTTTTTCGTTTCCACCTCGATAGCCTTGAATATCTCGGGGTTGGCCTTTGCCGCAGTCGCATAATCCTGACTGAGGAATCCGACGTGGTAATTGATCTGGATCACGCCGCCCTTCGCCGCGAGAACCTTGATCATGTCGTCGGTCATGTTGCGCGGCATGTCATCGAGCGCGCGGCAGGAAGAGTGCGATGCAAGCACTGGAGCCTGGCTGGTGGCCACCACATCATAGAAAGTTTTGTCCGCGATATGCGAAACATCCACCATCATTCCAACGCGATTCATTTCCAGGACAACTTGCTTGCCGAAGTCGGTTAGCCCGTTGTGCGCGGGCTTGTCTGTGGAAGAATCCGCCCAGCTAGTGTTGACCATGTGGGTGAGCGTCATATAACGAATGCCAAGCGCGGCGAACTTATCCACATTTTTCAGGTCGTCGTTGATCATATGCCCGCCCTCGACGCCCATAAGCACGGCAATTTTGTGCACGGCAAAAGCGCTGCGAACTTCCGTGGCGGTAGTCGCTAACGCGAGGTCATTCGGATGCAAACCGATCTGGCGGCGAACTGCTTCAATCTGTTCCAGCGCGCGCTGAACTGCTGTTGGGCCAGTGACCGTTCCGGGAATATAGATGGAGAAAAAGATCGCGTCGAGACCGCCTTCGCGCATTCGGGGAATGTCGATGCTGCCGTCGGTGTGGCGCAAGCCGAGATCAAATTTGGGATCGAGCAAACGCTGAGTGGTATCGTCGTGTGTGTCCACCACGATCGAGTGAAAGTGGAGGTCGCGCGCCTTTTGCGAAATCGGTTGCGATTGTGGCGTAACAGCGAGCAATGGCAGAATGCCTCCAAGAGAGACGCAGAATAAGAACAAGCCGAAACGAGCCATTTGCCTCCTCGGTTCAGGTTCGGATTTTACGACACGCGGTTGAGAAACGGAACGGAGATTCGACTCGGCGTTGTCGATTCACAGCACGTTACGCGAACAAAAAATTAGCCGGTGAGATGCCCTTCCGCTTCGCTCGGGATAATCACCGCTATTCTCCACGCAGCCACGACTTTACAGCATGCACCAGCACCTGGCCGTTTACGGCGGCCAACGACTCGGTAAGCGGAATGCCTTTCGGACAAGCCTTCACGCAATTCTGCGCATTGTCGCAATCAGCGATTCCGCCGGGCAGCATAAGCGCGTCGAGACGCTCCGCGGAATGCATCGCGCCCGTGGGATGCATGTTGAAGAGGCGCACTTGGCTGACAATTGCAGCGCCGACGAAAGGATCCCGCTGATTGACCTTGGGGCAAACCTCCAAACAATTTCCACAAGTGATGCAGCGCGAAAGTGGGTAGCCCTTTTCCTGCACCGAGGGCGCCATGCGCGGGCCTTCGCCGATGTCATACGTGCCGTCTATCGGAATCCAACAGTGAGTGCGCTTCAAGTCTTCAAACATTTTCGAACGGTCGACCACAAGATCGCGCACCAGCGGAAATTTTGTTAGCGGTTCCAGGCTAATCGGCTTTTCGAGTTCATCTACCAGAGCAGTGCAGGCTTGCCGCGCGGTCCCATTGATCAGCATGGCGCAGGCGCCGCAGACTTCTTCCAGACAATTCGCGTCATAGCTGACAGGAGTGGATTCCTCGCCACTTCGAGTAAACGGCTTTTCCGCAATGTCGCGCAAACAGATGATCACGTTCATGTGCGGACGGTAACGCAGTTCGAATTCTTCCCAGCGCACGGATTCGTCCGGACGTTGCTGGCGCTTGATGCGAACGATAAAAGTTTTGTCTGCCATAGTGCCTCTTAAAGCTGCGTCACAAACGACACCAACTGCAAATTCAAGGTGCCGGGACGAAGTCCGGCGCTACAAAACCAAATACCTCACGACTTCGCGGTGTACTTGCGCTCGCGCAGGGGCAGTAGCGAAGTGTCAACCGCCTCATACTCGAGCTGGATATTGCCGCCGTTGTAGCTGGCCTTTGTAGTCTTCAGCCAGTTGGCGTCGTCGCGCTCTGGGAAATCAGGTTTGTAATGTGCGCCGCGAGTTTCGTTTCGCGCGAGGGCGCCCATGGTGATCACGCGCGCGAGAATCAGCATGTTGCCCAGTTCGCGCACGAAATTCAGCGTCTGATTAGCCCACTGTGTGCGGTCTTGCATATTGATGCGCGTGAAACGGCCGCTGAGTTCATCAAGCTTCGCGAGCGTCTTTTCTAAATTGGCGTTGTAGCGAATGACTGTGACGTTCTCGGTCATGATGTCGCCCATTTCTCGCCATATGGTCAGCGGATTTTCCGTTCCCTTATGCTGATTCAGCAAAGCATCGGTTATATCCTGCTGGCGGACGCGTTCCCGTTCGAAGATCGCCTCTGGAACGTTCTCGCACCCGGTCTCCAGTCCACGCGAATAGCGGACGGCCGCTGGACCTGCGAGCATTCCGCCGTAAATGCAGGATACCAGCGAATTCGCGCCCAGCCGGTTTGCACCGTGATATTGGTATTCACATTCGCCGGCGGCGTAAATTCCCGGAACATTGGTGGCTTGATTCTCGTTGTCCACCCACAGTCCGCCCATGGTGTAATGCATCGCCGGGAAGACTTTCATGGGCTCTTTGCGCGGATCGACTCCTACAAATTTCTCGTAAATTTCGAGGATTCCTTCGAGCTTGCGGTCGAGTGTTTCGCGAGGAATATGGGTCACGTCGAGATAAACGGCTGGTTCGCCAACCAAGCCCATCTTCATCTCGAAAACAATTTTGTGAATCGCCCTGGTGGCGACGTCGCGCGGCACCAGATTGCCGTACTTTGGATACCACTCTTCTAGGAAGTAAAAACGCTCGCCTTCCGGAATGTCCTTTCCGGAGCGCTTATCCCCCGCCTGCTTGGGCACCCAAACGCGGCCACCTTCGCCGCGAGCCGATTCGCTCATCAAGCGGCATTTGTCTTCGCCGGGAATCGCCGTGGGATGAACCTGGATGAATTCCCCGTTGGCGTAATAAACGCCCTGCTGGAATAGCGCTGACTGCGCGGAGCCAGTACAAACCACGGAATTTGTAGAGCGGCCGAAGACCGCCCCAATGCCGCCGGTGCAAAAGATTGCCGCATCGCACGGAAAGGTACGGATTTCCATCGTTTTTAAATCCATACCGCATATGCCGCGGCAAACCCCGCCATCATCGAGAACCACGGAAAGAAAAGTCCAGCCCTCGAATTTTTTAACTTTATTTTCGGACTCGTAGCGGCGGACCTGTTCATCGAGCGCATAAAGCAATTGCTGGCCCGTCGTCGCTCCGGCAAAGGCTGTGCGGTGGAAGAGCGTGCCGCCGAAGCGTCGGAAATCGAGCAATCCCTCGGGAGTACGGTTAAACATCACTCCCATGCGGTCGAGCAGATCGATAATCGCAGGCGCGGCGTCGCACATTCCCTTCACCAACGGCTGGTTCGCCAGAAAATCGCCGCCGTAAATCGTGTCGTCAAAGTGCTTCCAGGTGGAATCCCCTTCGCCCTTCAAATTCTTGGCGGCGTTAATACCACCCTGGGCGCATACCGAATGCGAACGCTTGACCGGGACAATCGAGAAGAGTTCAACAGGCACGCCGGATTCCGCCACACGAATCGTGGCCATCAACCCGGCCAGTCCGCCGCCCACTACGATGACTTTTGGGTGCCTCATTGCACGTAACCGCCGAGAGGAAACCACGCGTAGTGAAATCCGAGAACAACCACGATGCCTGCGAGCGTGCACCCGACACCGACAACAGCGCCAAACCACGCAGCGGCGTGTTGCGCCTTAGGAGTAATGGCGATTCCCCACTTGCATGCGAAATTCCAGAGTCCGTTGCCCAGATGGAAGGAGCAGGCTGTGACTCCAACGATATACGCAGCGACGTACCACGGATTCATCATGTCCTGAGCTACCCCGGCATAACGAGTGACACCGTGCCCGCCAAATCGCTCCGTGTAAAGATGCCAGCCGATAAAGACGAAAGCGATCATGCCCGTCCAACGCTGCAGAACGTACATCCAGTTAGACATCCAAGGATGGCTCAGGGCGTTAGACTTCCCCCTGGACCAGATATAAAACCCATAGAGGCTGTGGAACAGCAGTGGAATCCATAGGACAGCCGCTTCGACCCCGATACGCCACGGGACAGTTTGAAGGTCACCGGAAACCTGATTGTATTTGTCGACGCTGACTAACGCGTAGCTATTGGACCAAAGATGATCGACGAGGTAAGCGCCAATGGGAATTACGCCGCTGAGGGATTGCAGTTTGTCCAGGATGTAACTGGCTTTCGATTCAGCCACTGCCGCCGGCATGCACGCTCCGAAATTATTTCGTCCGAGTAGAGTATAGGCACGCGTGAAGAAGTTTGCAAGAACGGGAGTGCCTTGAAGGAAACACACGCCCGCGACACTAAGATTCCCACTGAAACGTTCATGCTAAACTCACGAGACAAAGACCGCACAATGGCCAACGAATCCATTATCGAACTGAAAAAATGGGCGAACGAGCTCGTTCACAGCAACGGTTTGGGTGACTTTGTTGGAATGCACCGTGCAGTAGACCTGATCAGCAAGCATTACGCGGTGCAGCCGCATGAGGTTGCGATTCTTGTGGCCATGCCCGACGAGCGATTCCTGCGATTCGTAATGCCCGAAAACCTCCAGGGGATGGGCCAAATCCCCCTGACCAGCGCCAATTCGCTGGCCGTGCGTACCGCCCGGGAAAAGCGGCCTGAGATGATCAACCACTTCTCGGCCATCCCGCACACCACGGTATTCGAAGCGGTTCCTATCTCCCAAGATCAGCGCGGGGTTCCAATACAAAAGATCATGAGCGCGCCGATCTTGTTGGAGAAAAAAGTGATTGGCGTGATTCAAGTGTCGCGCAAAGGAGCTTCGCCGTCAGAGGCTGGACCCGACTTTGTTCCCCAACATCTTCGAGAGCTCAAAACCATCGCCGATACGATCGCGCCCTGCATCCCCCTCTGCGCCAAGGAATCTCAGCTTCACGGCTCCTGAGCGAATCGCACGTGTGTTTCCGAGAGCGAAACTTTCTGCCAGTACCTGGGTTATATGCTTCGTATGCAACTCAGAGCGCAGCATTGCCATCACTCTAGTAGAAGCAAACGAGGCTTGAAGCGAACGTTTTTGGCGTACTGCCCGCGGCTATGGCAGATGAACTGGGAGAATAAAAATGGTCATTAACCTTGCGAATCGTGCGAGTCGCAATCTAATGCGTGGACTGGGAATTGGTGCATTGGCACTCGGATTTTGTTTAGGCGCAATGCCCGCGTCCGCCCAACAGGACCAGCCGCAACAAGATCAACAGCAACAGCAGGATCAGCAGCAACAACAGCAGGATCAGCAACAACAACAGCAGGATCAACCGGCCCCACAGGGGCAAGTTCCTCAGCAGAGCGCGCCGCCGCCCGAGGGGCAACAGAATGCGCCCCAGGACAACTATACCGTTCCCGATTCGATGACGTTGCCCACCGGAGCGCTCGTGCAAGTGCGGACAACCGGATGGCTCTCAAGCGACGGAAATAAGGTGGGCGATAATGTAGTACTGACGCTCGATCAACCTCTGGTGGTTGATGGCTTGGTAGTGGCCCGGCGTGGTCAGACCGTGACTGGACGTGTAGTCGCTGCCGAAAAGGCGGGCCGAGTTAAGGGTGTTTCGAAGTTGGCTGTGACGCTGAGTCAGTTGACGTTGGTCGATGGCCAGCTTGTTAACGTACAGACCGCGCTCATAAAGGCCAGCGGTGGCACTTCGAATGGCCGGGACGCACTCGCAGTTACAGGGACAACGGGATTCGGCGCCGCAGTCGGCGCGGCAGCCGCGGGTGGTCCGGGTGCGGCAATCGGCGCAGGAGCAGGATTCGTCGCTGGAATCGCCGGCGTGCTATTAACGCGAGGCAGACCGACGATCATCCCTCCCGAATCGTTGCTCACGTTCAGAGTAGAAGCTCCGATAACCATTTCAACTATCCACGGCCAGGTCGCGTTCCTGCCCGTAACTGCGGATGATTATGGAACGAATAACAGACCGCGAGGGCAAAGACGGTACATGGGCGGATATCCTCCCCCAGCGCCGCCGTACGCCTACGTGTACCCCTACGGTTATCCTTATCCTTACGCGGGAGTCTATCCTGGGCTGTACGTCGGATATTACGGCGGCTGGGGATGGGGCAGGCGCTGGGGCTGGCGCTAATCCCTAGAAGACTAGCTTCCCAAATCAGCAATCTACGGGGACTCGGTTCGCCGAGTCCCTTTTTTTATGTGAGTACCTGCATTGAAAAATCTCGATTCTTCTCTATCATGGCGAAGTAATCATCCGGCTGTCCCTAAGGTGACGTGATGAAAATTTCCCGGATCGCGTCCGCAGCGGTTCTCTGTGTCCTTTCGTTGGCTGCCGCACTTTTCTTGTACGGGAAAAACAGCGAACACGTCCCTACGGCCGCGTCGACCGTTGACGGTCAGGAAACCGCGCTGAAGGATCGAGCTCAGCCATCGACGACGATCACCTTGCTCGACACGACCGATTCCCACGGGCACATCGATCCATGGGATTACTCCACCGGCCAGCCCGCCAATCTCGGCTTGGCGAAGATCGCAACATTGATAAAGGCTGCGAGAGCGCAAGCGCCGGACGCATTATTGCTCGACTGTGGCGACACCACCGAAGGCACGCCATTTGCCTATTATTTTGCGCGCAAAGACACTGCCAAGCCGAATCCGGAAGTCGTCGCGTTCAATGCCATGAATTACGATGCGATGGCCGTGGGCAATCACGAATTCAATTTCGGGCTCGACGAAATGTGGAAAGCCAAAAGCGAATCACATTTCCCCTGGCTCGCCGCAAACGTCAAACAGGCCTACACCAGCGGCATCCCATACATACGTCCATACGTCATCAAGAACGTCGGCGGCGTTCGAGTTGGCATCGTCGGATTCGTTACTCCCGGAATTCCACGCTGGGAGATTCCCAAACATTACGAAGGCTACGAATTCGAACCGATCATGGAAGCCGCAAAAACCGTGATTCCGGAGGTTCGCAAACAGGTGGACCTGCTGGTGGTCATCATGCATTCGGGAATCGACCGAAATCCCGATACAGGAACAGCGCCGAACCGCCCGGATGTCGAAAACGCGGCCTGGGAACTTGCGGAGGCGCAACCTGGAATCGACGTAATTTTCTTCGGCCACACGCATCGAGAGTTGCCGGAAAAAATTGTGAATGGTGTTCTGCTGTCGCAACCGAAGAATTGGGGCATTTCGCTTGCTCGCGCCGACGTCAGGATGTCAAAGGATGAGGCCGGCGCTTGGCACGTAAAATCGAAACACTCGCAGACGATCCCCGTGACGCCCGACGTAGCGGCCGATCCGGAAATTACGAAATTGATGGAGCCCTATCAAACCGAAGTGCTGAAATATTTGGATACACCCATTGCGACTTCAGCTAAGACGCTTAGCGGAGAGTACGCGCGATATCAGGACGAACCCCTGCTGGATTTAATTCACAAAGTCCAGCTGGAAGCGGGACACGCGGATGTTTCGATGGCCACCATGTTCTATCCCGGCGTGCAGGTCCCGTCCGGTCCGGTGACCGTCCGGGAAGCCATGTCGATTTACGTGTATGAAAATATGCTGTACACCGTGGAAATGACGGGCGCACAACTGAAAGACGCACTCGAACACGCGGCAAGTTTCTTTCCAGGGTGGCCCTTGCCCGCAGATCAAGCCGTGCGGCTCCCCGGATACAACGCGGATTCCGCGCAAGGTGTGTCCTACGTCATCGATCTCACGCAGCCCGTTGGACAGCGCATTCGAGATCTAACGTTCCACGGAGCGCCGCTGTCAGCAGATCACAAACTGCGCGTCGCGATAAACAACTACCGCTACACCGGCGGCGGAGGATATTCCGTGTACCAAGGATTGCCGATCGTTTATCGATCAGAAGACGAAATTTCCGAACTGCTGGTGGACTACCTCGCGCGTACGAAGACCGTTCCGGTGACCGCGGAAGGAAACTGGAAGATCGAACCGCCGGAAGCCCTCGCGGCTATCGAGAAGGCTGCCGATGAAGAGAGTAAGCGTCCCGCAAACCAATAAAATTGTAACCCGGCTGAAACATTTCGAGAGCGTCATGCGTTACTACTGCGCACGAGGTCAATTAGTGATTGACTTACCCGCGTGCGCTTGTTAATTTCCGAATGCGTTAGATTTTTCCGACTCAATCGAGTGGAGGCACTACAACTCACCGCTTATGGCGTTCGTCGCGAAGAAAAT